>CBDCXC010000009.1:0-315433 GCA_965223655.1 Phycisphaeraceae bacterium | reverse complement strand
TTCACCCGGACTACCCAGGCCGAGCGCGGCCATGCGGTCCTGAACATTTCGTTCAATCACGCTGCGGGTGTCTCGATCCTGATGCCAGCCTGGCTGCGCAGTTGCTGCATGAGCAACTGCATCTGCCGGTTGGTAATAGGCCCTTGATTGCTAACCACTGCCATGCTCATACTGATACTTGGCTCTCACTCTCGCTCTCGGTGGCAGCTTCCATCGCGCTCATTTCTTCCTCGGCGTAGACCTGGCTGGCCACCTGGATCGGCTCCAGCTCCGATGATTCATCGGGAGCCTGACGGGCCACCTCGTCGCTGTCGCCAATCTTGAACTGGCTCAGGTTTTCCGCCACATCGCGCATCGACTTCTGCAGGGCACTCACGCCGATCTGGGTGAACTCGCTGAATTCGCTGATCTCCAGGTTGCGGTCGCGAATGCGCGCCATCGAGCTGTTCATGTACTGGGCGCTGTCGGCCGATTGGCCCGCGGCGTCGTCCACCGAGGTAAT
This sequence comes from Phycisphaeraceae bacterium, assembly GCA_965223655.1. Lineage (GTDB taxonomy): Bacteria > Planctomycetota > Phycisphaerae > Phycisphaerales > Phycisphaeraceae > CBDCXC01. The sequence continues at coordinate 314,931 of CBDCXC010000009.1, read as the reverse complement.
GATCGAGGTGATCGCATCCGATCCCGAGTTGATGTCCTCCAGGGAATTATCCAGGCGATCGATATACTCCAGGATCGTTACCACCGTACCCACGGTGTTCTCCATACTGCTGAGGTTTTCCGCCGACATATCCTGCAGCATTCGGACCTCGGAGATGATCTTGCGCCCCTCTTCTTCGGCCTCTCTCAGCAGGTCGCCAATCGCCTCGGCAATGCCCAGAACGGTCGCCCGTACTCGCCCGCCTTCTCCGCCTCGATCCGCGTGTTGATCGCCACAACCGAAATCTTGGTGTTCAGGGCCTGGATGTACTCCGCCGCGGTGGTTACCGACTGGATCAGCTCTCCCTGACGCTTGGCGGACTTCGAGGTCTTCTGCACTGACTCCCGCACATCGGCCGAGGCCTTGGACATATCCTTGGTCAGCTCGTAACCGTGAGCCACCTTCTCGCGGTTGTGTTCAGAGGTCTGGGCGGCTTTCACCGTGGAACTCTTGGATCTCCTCACTGGTGCGCACCATTTCCGTGGCGGCCGTGGTGGACTCGACCACCGAGCGGGTGAGTTCCTTGCCCTTGGTCACCTGGCCCCGCGCGGACTTGCCGATCTTGTTGATCTCCTCCACCGAGATTTCAAACGGATTGCGGATATTGCGGATCAGCTGCCGCTGGCGCTCGGTCGATGCGTTGATCTCCCGGGCGATTTCCCGCGTCACGGTATTGTCTTCCGGTACGTTGACGGTCAGGTCACCCTCGGCAATCTTGACCAGGGCGCCATTGATCTCCTCCACGCCCTGCTCGGTGTAGAGCACCCGGCGACGCTGGCTGCGATACATCACCACCAACAGGCCCACCGCGAGCAAGGCCGGGGCCCCGAACAGGGCCATCAGGGTTCCGCGGTCATACAATTTGGCATTGGTCAGCATGTCGATGGCCGGTCCGAGGTCGGAAATCGGCCGGTCAGCAGGGCGCCGGATTCCACCACCGTTTGCCTGGCGGATGCGGCTTTGCGCAACTCTGCGGAGGCTTCCGCAATCTGGTCAATTGAAGCGGAAACGACCTGGAACAGCTCGGCGCCGGTATCAAGCGAGGCGATTGCGTCCGGGTCTGCCAGTTTCTGCACGCCCATCACCCGGTTGCCGTTGTGCAGCGCATCGATGATCTGCATGAAGCTGGCGGCGTCGCTGCGGAATTCGTCCGCAGCGAGCTGGCTCTCGCTGCCACCGGCCAGAATCTTGTCGATATTGCGCGCGATACGCTCGGTCAACCACAGGGTCTTCTGGGCGGCCGCAATCGTATCCGCGGACACTTTTTCATCCCGCAGAATATCGGACCACCGCGGCGAACTCGCTCTGGATGGGCTTGATGTTTTCTTCCAACTCCGCCGACACGCCGTTAATAAAGGCGATGCGCGGGCCAGCCTCTACCAGGGTTTTGGCCGCCTCGGAGATCGGCACCCACTGCTTCTGGATGGCCGACAGCTCCCGGTCCAGTCCCACGGGGTGCAGCTGGCTGAAATTGGCATTGAATTCCTTCAGCAGCTGCCGCATCTCGGCGAAGCTCGACTCCTCGCCCGCCTCGGTCTCCCGGGCCTTGATCGCAGACCTGCTGCGAGAGCAGGCGGAGGTCGTTGGCGATGACGCGATACTCGCTCTCCTGCCCCGCCTCCTCCTGTATCATGATGACGGTATAGGTCACCCCGCCCAGGCAAGCGAGTATGCCAAGTGGTAATAACGCTGACCCACAGTGATGCGGCGCTTTTGATTTTGTTGCTCATTGGTCTAGCCCCTCGGTTGAATCCGCTTCCGCGGCCGATGCGTTGGCAAAATCCGCATCGGACTACTAATTTGTCTATGTCCAGTACCGCTAGAAATCTATCCCCTTTATGGAAGCCGCCCAGGCAGAATTCGCTGAAATCCTGGATCTATGGCGCTGCTCCATGTCGCGCTTCTTCTATGGGGAAGCGCAGGTTGCGTTCGATCTCACTCAGGGTGATGCCGCAGATGGAAACCCGTGACGCCGGATCACCATGCAGTATTCGCGCACCCGGCCCGAGTAGGGCATCTTCCTGAATAACACGTCGCCACTGATGATCGGCAAGCAAGTCCGCCCTTGTGTGCAGCGACACCCAGTACCCAGGGTTTGGTACCCGGGATGGGGGTCACCGGCGGCACCTCCACGATCTCCTCCAACTCTCCCTTCGCCGATCAGCAGTGGCACACCCGCAATCGATACGGACGTGCCGGCCCACTGCATGACCGGTTCCGCAGAAGGCGGGCGGCGCCACCGACTCGTGGCTGTAGTGCCGCTCCAGCAAGATGCAGGGATTGCAGTGCGGTAACGGCCATGACTCAGGCGGCCTTCCGGGCCTGGGTGTAGTTGTAGATCAGTTCCCGCAGCACCGATTCCGGCGGAATCTTGGTGACGTGCGCGGTGGCGCCCCGGGCCTGCCCCTTGGCAATGTCGAAAGATGCCGTCGGAGGAGGACAGCATCACCACCGGCGTATTGCGGGTGTCCTCGGCATTGCGGATCAGGGTGCAGGTCTGGTAGCCGTCCAGTTCCGGCATGGTGATATCGAGAAAAATCAGGTCCGGCTTGAAGCGGCGCAGCATGCCCAGCGCCTTGTAGCCGTCCTCGGCGCACTCGACCTCGCAGCCCATGCCGCGCAGGGTATGGGACATCATCATGCGGATGGTTTTTGCATCGTCCACGATCGCAATCTTCACTCCGCTGATATCCAGTTCTTCAGTCTGTTCCGTCATTTTCGACCTCTCAATGTTTCCTGCCGTCGCCGGCGTCTCTCCAGGATTGCCAGCACAGTATTTTCGTTGGGGGGTATTCCCTGCAAGGAAAAACTGGACATTTCCATAGAAACCGGACTTTTCCGGTTCGATGCTTGGGCACTTAGCGGAAATTCGCGTGGGCAGAGCCGTGAAACGGCTCACACCCGGGGAGGCGGGGTAGAGGGCGGACGAGGGCGCGGGCCAACTCGGCGGGCGTGAACCAACTGCGATCGACCAGACCGGTATCGATGGCCGCCTGCGGCATACTCGCCGCAGACCGCCGAGGTGGGGCGACTGGGCCCAGATTCGGAACGCCGCTCGGCGGCGAGCACCTCAAGCGCAGCCGACACCGTCGCTAGCCCATACCACTGAGCACGATCGACTCCCGGGGCAGGGCAGGCCGGCGGCGGCGAAGGTCACGAGCAATTCGTTTAGGTATCCGGGCTCAGTCCCGGCTGCCCAGGGTCGAGCGGGTGGACGGCGACTTCGCCCCGAATCTGCTCGATGCTGATCTTGCTCCTGGGTGCGGAACCATCAACACCCGGCCCCGATGCGCAGAGCCGAGCAGTGCCCGTCTGGCCAGTCTGCAGCGCTGAAGGCCGCTGTTTTCCAGGTGTCAGTTCCTGCAACTGGTGCTGCCGGTGGGGGTCGTAGTGCTGGGCGAACAGGAATGCGACTGGTGGCGGACGCTCGCAGGGCGTTCAGGAATTCCTGCAGCGCCGCCGGTGGCGCCGGTCGAACCCGGCGATCAGCCACACCGATTGGACCCGGGACCAGTCGGCGCTGACTCGCCGGGGATCAGCCCGACTGCCGGGCCGGTCCCACAGTGCCGCATCCAGCAGCGCAATCAGTCCCATGGCCCATTCCCCGAACTCGCCGTCGCGCTCCTGCACCGGCGGGCGGATTCTCTGCCGGCAGTACGAACCTGCCCGTGGCCAACAGGGGAGCCCAGCAGCGCCTCCTCCTTGACGCACATCAGCCATGCGTCCATTCTGACCGGCCTCTGGCCATGGACAAGACACTTGCCGGGGCATTCTCCCCCACGTGCACTTCATATCCCGACTGGCACAAGAATCCTGTGCAGGGGCTCTCGGGCCTCGCCCTCAAGTACCAGGCCGATACGGGGGGGCATATCACTCACTTGGGAAACATATAGTTTTTGAACGGCTCCATATGCCCGGGCTGGAAGTCCTGCAGCTCGTAGATATTGAACTTGTGCATAAAGGTCAGACAGCGCTGGAACACCTCGTCCGCCTGGTAGGCGGAAGGGGGAATTTCGTATTTGTCCGTAATCTGGGCAAAGATCATCGTGGCAATATTGCGCCGGGTCTGGTCCTCCCGGTACATCACGTGGTTCACGGGGGAGGCCACCACAGGGGAGCCGTACACCAGAAACGCCTCCCAGTGGCGCAGGTCCTGGTTGCCCCTGCAATTGGGCGACCAGGAACTTGACGATATTGTGCAGGTCCAGGGGCGGTGGCAGTATGTCCTTCTGCAGCCATTTGCGCACATCGGACTCGCGCCACTCGCTGTTGATGGCGGTGATGCTGGTGATGCGCCCCTCAGTCTGCGGCGGCGCGGCGCCGGACAGGTCCCAGAGCATGTTGAGGCGGGCCGAAAAACCCAGGGCTGGCGGCAACTCCTTCTCTGCCGTTTGCGCTGGAACTCGGCCGCGTACTCCTGTACCGATTTGCGTTTCTGTACACCCAACTCGTCCGCCATCGCTTCAGCCATTGTTCCGTTCTCTGCTTCAGGCGCTTTCTGGTAGGTGGGGATCAGAGACGCCCATAATCTGCGATCGCTCCCGTGTGCTGGCCCGAGTTCCGCACGAGTGCTCGAGGTGCGCCGATCAACAACTCCTCTACGCCAGTCCCCTGGGGTGGGACTCGATCCGGCACCGGGAGATCTCCCGTATCCACTCGCCCGACGAGTCGGCGGCAATCTCGCCACAGGGGGCTGGCCAGGCGCTGCTCGCTTCGCTCCTCGATCCGCGGCATCCAGCGAGCTGATATTGCGCGAGCCGGGTATGCAGAAACTCGGCGGCGGCGGGGGCATGTCGTCGCGATAGCGCTCCGTCACCGCCAGGACCACCTCGTCCGAGAGCCAGGCACCCAAGGGGCAGGCAGGACTACCGTCCGCTAATCACCGCGGTTGACAGCCTCCCCGAGGGCGGTGTCCAGTTCCTCCAGTGCCGAAGGGCTGAATACTCGTCCTCCGGTCGTATCCTGTTTCTCCACTTCTTCCAGAAACGGCCGTTTGACCGCGTCGGAGAGCAGGCATCGGGGACGACCTCCCGCTCCCCGCTGATAGATACCGAGGTCCACCGGGGTAAGCCACTCTTTGTCGGTGGCATCCAGGGCGGCGACGATGCGCTGGCGCATCTCGGTGATATTGCCCGGCCACTCGTAGGTCAACATGGCCTTTTCGGCATCGGGGGTGAAATCCCTTCATGTTGCGCAGGCGGTCGCTCACACTCCTGTCCCAGGATCTTGTGGGCCCAGCGCATCACCGCCTGCTTGCGATCGCGGATGGGCGGGAACGTGGATGGGGTAGCCCGCGAACACGCTGGCCAGCCTGCGGAGTCAAGCCGCCGCGATGCTCCAGCAGGTGCTCGATGCTGTCTGAAAACAGGGCCACGTACTTGGCCCTGCGGCAGGTAGCGGGGCGGGCTGGCACGTCCGCGAGCACCCGGGTGCTCAGCTGGCGGGCCAGTTTGTTCTGCGCCTCGGGGTTCATCAACTGGGGTGACTTGAACACCAGGGTCTTGCCCTCGCTCCGCTCCAGTTCCCGACCAATCCGGGCCATGGCTTCTTCCCGGTTGCGAAATTCGCGGCAGTCGATGGCCACGATCTGTCCGTCCAGGCCGTAGCTCTCCTGGTGGACAATTTTTGCGATATACATTTTACCGGTGCCGCGGGCGCCGATTACCGCGATGGGTATATCGGTTCGGGCGAGGAAGGTGGCCTGGTCGACCGCCCCCTCCATATTGTCGATGACGTAGCCCTTGATGGTGGCGTCATCGCTCTGCGCCTCCTGCAGAAGGTGCAACTGCGGGTTGTAACTTGCCTGGTACATCGGGTCCACTCAGGCCGGAAATTCGAGGCGCCCATAATAACTGATTTGTCTCGCGGGACGCCTCAATAAGCTGGCGGAAACTCAACAGTAAGTACTTACTATCAGTGTAGAGCCTTATACATATACACCCAGGCGAGCAGTATGCGAGGCCCTGCTGGCTTTGTCCCTTGAAAACAGCCGGTTTTTCCAGTAACGCGCCGGATCAGTTGATCCCGTCTGACCGGGGTGGGTTGGCGTGTGGGGAGGCTGGGCCAACCGGGCCGGTTCGCACCAACGCCCGACCCTGCTGGCGGTGGAGCCGGCCCCGCTCTCCGGAAACAGCCCGCCGGGACGGGCAACCGGGCGACTCCTTCGAGTCGCCCGGTTGCGGTGGGGCCGAAATCAGCGCGGGTTTACTTCAGGTCGAAGCGATCCAGCGACATCACCTTGGTCCAGGCTGACACGAAGTCCCGGATGAACTGCTCGCCAGCGTCACTGGAGGCATAGGTTTCCGCCAGGGCGCGCAGCTCTGAATGAGACCCGAAGATCAGGTCCACCGGCGTGGCCGTGTACTTCAACTCACCGCTGGCCCGATCCCTGCCCTCGTAAACTCCCTCCTCGGCGGACTTCGACCACACCGTGGCCATGTCCAGCAGGTTCACGAAGAAGTCATTGCTCAGGGTACCGGGCCTGTCTGTGAACACGCCGTGACTGGCGCCCCCGGCATTTGCGTCAGGGCGCGCATACCGCCCAACAGTACGGTCATTTCGGGTACCGTCAGGGTGAGCAAATCGGCCTTTTCAACCAACATCTCCGCAGGTGAGCCATAGGCCCCGGCGCTGTAGTAGTTGCGGAGCATCGCGATGGCTTCGTGGTGGCGGATCACGATGTCGCTAATCTTGTCGGCTGTGCGTATCTGGTCACACCTTGCCTTGAGACCGCTCCAATCTAGATCGCCTTCACGGAACACGACCATCGCTAACACGGGCATCCTGGAGTTAAAGCTCAAGCGGAACAGGTGGGCCTCAGGGAACACCTGTAGCAGAGTTGCCAGCACGGTTTCTTGTTGGTCTCGATTGAATTGGTACATGGGCAGCATCTGGCAAAACAACCCCCCCGAGCGCAGGGCTCGGCGCACCGCTTGGAAATGCTCCAGGCTGTACAGCCGCCCGACCCCGGGCCGCCACGGCAGAAACAGGTCCCCGACAATCACGTCGAATCGATCAACACAGGAAGCGATGTAAGTGCGACCATCTTCAACCACCACTTGTGCCCGTGGATCGGTAAAGATACCGCCATTGAATGGCCCAAAATGCTTCTTGCAAGCTTCAGTGACGAGCTGGGAAAGCTCAATCGCGGTCAGCGACTCGACTTGATCGTGCAGCAGCGCGGCGCCGGCGGTAATCCCCGTCGCCAGCCCAATCATCGCTACCTTACGCGGTGCAGGGTGCAGCGTGATCGGCAGGTGCGCCTGCCCGCCGCTCATCGGCCATCCCCGCGGTGCTGCCCAGCACGTATTGGTTAAACATCACGATGCCCCGGCCCAATTCCTCACTTTGGGTCACCGCGATCAGGCCTTCAGGGCCGGCCTGCACATCTAAAGTTTTGAATTGGATCTCCTTGGTTGGGTTGGGGTGGATCAGAGGCAGCCGGAGCACCCAAAACAACCCCAGCGCGACGATCATGCCCATCACACCCACCGGTCGCCAAACCGGTCCGACTACTCCCCGCCACCCTGTATTCATGAACACTAAGGCCGCTGCTAAAGCCGCATACCCTAAGCCCCACACAACCATGGCCCCGTGCATCCCGACAACAGGCATGGCCAGGCGCTGCGCCGCTTCGGCGCCAACAATGCCACCCAGGCCATTAACCGCCAACAACCAACCCCAACGCCGACCATGCGGGTCGCCCCCTGCGCTGCCCAGCCACGAGAAAACCAGTGGCAGCACAAGCCCCGCCAGCAATAAGCAAGGGCCGAACGAGCACAAAACATAGCCGGTCATCTTCAGCACAAACAAGCCTACCGTTGAGCTTGGCTGGATGGTGACCATGTTGTCCGTAATCCACATAAACAGCAGCGGTGCCGACGCCGTGGCCAAACCGGTGATTGCTAAGACGGATACAAGTGAGTGTGATGGAGACTCCCATTTTGGTGTTAAAACCGGCACGGCGAAAGCGGCAACCGCCAACAACAAGATGAGCGAGGCCAGCACCGCAGCGATCGCGTGGATCGCTGATGGGGCTACCTGCATAAACAAATGCATGCCAAGCACCTCGACACCCAAGACACCGGCTCCAGACGCAAACGCGACCAGCAACATGGCCGGTGAAAAGTGGTTGGTTTCGGTCATCGGGCTATCGGCTGGATTGGCTTGTTGAACCGCCACCGGTCTTATGCGATCCAAATAAATGCAGCCTAAAGCAGTGAGTAGGTTTAATATCGTCGCGAACACCATCGCCCCAGCCACACCCAACCAGTGGAGCGCAACGGTGGTGATCACGAGTAAGCCCATGACCCCACCAACGGTATTGATGGCGTACAGCCACGTGCCGTGTCGCCCCAAGCTCCGATCGCCGCTGAGGATCCCACGCCCCATCAGAGGCAGGGTCATCCCCATCAAGAATGCGGGTGGGATGACCACGATGATGGAGATCACTAGCTTAACGGTTTGCCCAACCCAGCTGGTCAGGGCTTCGGGGCCCAGCCACGGCCAAATCCAGCCCGTCCAAGCGGGCAGCGTCAACGCGGGGATGGTCAGCAACGCAATGCCTACCTCAATCACCCCAACCGCTCGCCACGGTCGGCTCACGCGCTTCACCAGATGCGTTGACCACGCCGCCCCAAGCGCTAGGCCAAGAAAGAAGCACTCGAAGACGCGGGAATTCGATTCGGCCGATGCCCCAAGCAGGTCCACCAACCGCCGCGTCCACAACAGCTCATGCGCCAACGCGGCACAACCACTGAGAGCAGCCAAGAACATCGCAGCCCATAGCCTTGTGTCTCTCATAGAAGGGTTCTTCCTAAGCACACAGGTTCATTCCCCTTTTGGCCTGGATAGCTTGGTGTGTTGTTTCATCCAGCGTTTGGCCTCGGGCCGCGAGGGCTGGGCTTCACTCAAACGCGTCATCAGTGTCGTTGCCGCAAGCAGATCCGTCTTGGCTTGTTCGTAGCCCCAAGCCAAGCACCGGGCATAGGCGGCGGTGAAATCCACGCTCAGCCCAGCACTCTTGATATAAGCCTCGATGGCCTGTTGTGATCGCCCTTCGGCCAAAGCCACAGTCCCCCGGATATAGGTGTCACGGGCTTGTACAAACCTTGACAGGCGATTGGCAAACCCGGTTGGCGTTGCCTCGGTGAGGATCTGATCGGGTTCGAGTCGGCAGTGATCCAATAACGTCAACAGCCGGCCGTAGCTGGTGGCATTTTGTTGACTGGTAAACTTCGGAGCGTTGAATGTGACCACCGGAAAATTGTCGGTATTGATCGGGGCACCGCCAGCGTAGGAACGCAGCTGATCGGTATCAGCAACACACGAGCCCAGCAGCCGCACACCATGATTGACAAGAAGCCCCTTGAGGTAACGCCTCAGCCGGCTGTCTTGTACCCGTTTCTCAAACCAATCCGATGGGTGCCGGACCGGTGCTGTGGTGGCGACCAGCCCTAGCGCAGGGTGCTGTATCTCAAAATCAACCAGATACGCACGCGTATGAGGAAAAACCTCTAGGAATGTCTGGATGATCACTCTGAGCATCGGCTCATCGAGCTGATAGAGCGGCAGCCACTGGCAAAACAGACCACCCGGCTTTAACCGACCTTGGACCGCTTGAAAGTGTTCGAGCGTATACAGCGAGCCGGCCCCATCCCTCCCGGGGTGGAATAAGTCCGCCACGATCACGTTGTATCGCTGGTCGGTGGCCTGGACAAACCGCCTGGCGTCGGCGGTAAAAATCTTTTGCCGGTCGTCGGTGTCTTCGGGGAGGTTGACCGGTTTAAAGTGATGCAACGATTCAACCACCTCCGGCACCAGCTCGACACCGTCGGCACGCAGCCCCGGCTCGAATGCCGCCGATCGAAAGGTGATCGCTGTCCCTAGCCCAAGAAACAACGCGCGCTGCGGATCCGGGTGCAGCAGCAGCGGGATCTGGCCCTGAAGACTCTCAAACGCAACGCCTTCAGGATCGGTCGATCCCATACGGAAGCGGTTGTTGACACGCAGCGAAAGATACCCGCCTTCGTCAAGGATCACCGCGGTGGCCGCCATAACACCCTCACGGTAATCAACTACTTCTTGCCCGGATCGTTTTGTAATGACCTGTAAATTCTGGGGCAGCGCCAGCACCAGCACGATCGGCACCGCCTCCCACCCCCACCACACAGTGCCCCGGGGGATCAGAAGCAGGTAAGCCAAGGCGACCGCCGCTAACGCCCACTTGGCGCCAACCCATGGCAAGATCACCACGCCCAACAGCAACGGCGCCAGCGCACCACCGAGGGTGTTCATCGCTACAGCACGCCCCACCCCGCCATGGATGCGTTTCAACCCTTGTACCAAGTGGCTAAACACCGCACCCATGACGATCGTGGGCAGGGCGAACACCATCGCCGCCACAACGATCTCCGACGCCATCACACCCAGCACACCGTCACCGAAATAATCGTTGCGGGCACATGCGTAAACCAGCTTTGCGCTAGACAGTGAAAAGAGACCCAGCATGCACAGCACCGCCAAGCTACAAAGCAAGTTCCCCAACAAGGCTTGATAGGTGAAGTGCTTGGCAAAACGCTGGTAGAGCGCCGCGCCGCTTGCCGTGCCCAGCAGATAGACCGAGAGCACCGCAGCGAAAGTATAGACCGTATTCTCAAGCACCTGAGACAATACGCGGATACCCAGCACCTCGTATCCGATCCCAAGCAACCCGGTCAGAAACACGATCACCCCCAATCGCCACCTGGGGGTATCAGGCGCTGATGCAGCAAATGACAATCCAGTGGGGCGGGGAGTGTCACGCAGCCTGATGGCCATAACAGCGGCGGCACACGCAAGGTTCACCGCGGCCAAAGTATAAACCGTTGCGCTTAGGCCAAACCGCGGCATGATCACAAAGGCACTGGCCAACGTCCCCACAACGGCGCCGGCGGTGTTGGCCGCGTAGAGGCCGCCGACACAACGCCCATCGGGCGTTAAGGGTGACACGTAGCGTTCCATGGCCGGGAGCGTCGCACCCATGGCAGCGGTGGCGGGCAGCAACGCGATCAAAGGCAACACAAACGCCACCGACCAGTGCCACACCGCCGACGGATCAACGCCGATCAGTTGGATCGCTAAATCGTTACACCACCCGATCAGCCAGATCGAAGCGAATCCCCATAGCCCGATGATCAGCTCCAGCCCAACATACCAATGCCCCGGCTTCTCGCTTCGGCTGATCAGGCCATCGAGCGCCCACGAACCCAGAGCCAACCCACCAAAGAACGCCGCCACCACCGCCAACGCACCGGGTATCTCATGCCCTAACCCAATGGCGAACATGCGTAACCAAACCATCTGATAACCCAGCCCCGCCACACCAGACAAAAAAAAGATCCCATACAGAGCCGCGATGCGGCGACGGGTGGTGGGTGTTTCAGCAATCGCAGTGGTGTTACCGGCCAGCTGGCTCATAACCAATACCCCGTCACCCCTGACACTTGGCAACGTTACGACCGACTGGCGGCTGCATGGTGCGGGCGGCCAAATCGCTATCGCTGACACCGCCGCAGACCGATCATCCCTAAACCAAAAGCCAACACAATGGCTGCTGAAGTGGGCTCGGGCACAAAAAAGACATCCGCTTGGAGGGTTGTAACCCCCGTGTTGAATCGGATGATGTCTGATAGCTGGATGTTATCTAGGTCAACCAGCTCGGCGATGTCCGGTTCCAGGCTGCCATCGGCGCGATAGAGATCCAGATCGTTGAGGTAGAAAAACCGATCTCCTTCAGCCAGCCGCGTGAATTGGCTGCGCAGCACCACGGCTGTGAGGATCCCGACGCTCGTGCCCGGGACGTGGTCTTCGGCCAGAGCACCGACAAACAAGTCGAGGTTCTCGATATTTTCCGGGTCTTCGTCGAGGTCATAGAGCTCGATCAACGCTTGTTGGACATCGGGGTTAGACGTGATTTCGGTGACACTTTCGACTTCAGCCAGCCCATACGTTTCACGTGTTTCGTTGTAGCTGGGCAGCCCGTGGTCGCGGCCACGCTGGACATCCAACGCCATCAGATCAACACCCCCAGCGCCGGGCGGGCCGAATAGGAAGTTGCGTATCTCGTCTACCATCTTGAGGTCATTCTCCTCCGCAAGCTGAGTCGCTAAGCCTTTGACAATCAGATCGAGGTTGCCCGGCGTCTCGGATAAGACCTTGGGGTTAAAGAAGACATCGCGTAGCTCCAGCGTGCCGGCCGAGCTGCCGTCATTGTTCACCAGCTGCAACCTGGAGGTGCTCATGCTGTGGCCGAACCGGAACAGGGCGTGTGCAAACGTCTGCGTGATGTCGGGTTCAACGGAAGGATCGTATTCAAACGCGGTCGGGTCGGGGGCCACGGTGCCCATCAGCGCGGGCAGAAATTCGTTGTAGGTGATCGCCTGCATCTCGGCCCCCACAATCTTGCGGGCCAGCTGATAGATCTGCTCGTCTGTGGCAAAAGGGTTCTGCTGAGCGATCATGCCCGCCAGCCGGTTATGCTCACGGACAAAAACCGTGTGCATGGCCGTCAAACCCGGCTGCTCGTTGGCGCGGATGTCCCCAGCTAGGAAAAGCTCATGATCCGGCACACGGTGGGCGTCGTTGGCGTTGGGTAGCCCAAAAGTGTTGAACTCCAAAAGATCGTGATCACTCACCGCAAGCCGGCCACCGGTTTTCGTCCGTAGCTTATCCGCCCGGTCGGGATCGGATCCGTAGACATTGGAGGCATCGATGAAGCTGGTGATCTGGTTGACCTGCTCCCGAGGGTTCAAGATGCTTGTGCCGGTTAACGGATCAAAATTAGACCGACTAAACGCAATAGGGTTGGGGCCCATGGGGTCGGCCGGATCGTTGATTGCGATGTGGCCCGTGCCATTGGATGGATCGGTCTGAGTCAGGTCGATGTCGTGGGTTAAAAACTGACCCCACTGCCAGATGTAGTCGCTCAACCCACGGGCATTGGGGATACTCCCATTCTGGGCGGAGATCCGATTGCTGATGTCCCGGGCGTTGGGGCGATCCGGGTATTCCATAGTCGCCCCCGAACCGTTGGCTGGGAACTCCGCGAAGTAACCAAACCGGATCAGCTGGGTATTGGCCGCCCCGGCCAGCGGTTCGGCTACGTTATTGCCCGTGCCGTCGATCGTACGGGCTTCACTCACCAGCTCGGCCGATAGCCTTGGAGACACCGTCAGCAAAATCAAACTGCAAAAGAACAAAAATAATAATCCACGGCTTTTTTCTGCCCACGTTGCGGGGATAACCATTGTCAGATCTCGCATCGCAATACCCTCATCTGAATGCATACAAATATCCAAAGACTACGTTGAATCAGTTAACCGGTGTGTCTTGCTTCTTGGCCATCTTCCGATAAAGCCATGTCAATGACACTCAAATGGCTCTATGCCCGCAGCCCACAGAATCCCGCCGGCGCAGCCCGATCAAGCCCACACCAACCGCGGTGACAATCACCGCTGTTGATGGCTCGGGCAGCGCCTCGGCAGCCGACACCGCGGCGCCGAAGCCGATCTCATCAAGCTGATTATTGAAAACGATGAAGATCGGGTCTGAGTCTTGCAGGACCGGGCCCGAGCCATCTAACGATTGGCCCGACACGGTCAGCTCGATCATGTAAGCGCCCCGGGTTGGGATACCGCCATCCAGGGGACGAGACAGCAGGTACCCCACGTGCCCGTGGATCCCTACCACCGTTTCTTCGCCGGTGATGATGTCGTCGATCAAGTCGGTATCCCCGATATTGATCTTCCCCAGCCGCCCCTTGGAGTCTTGTGTAAAGTTGACCACCAAGTCAGCGGGCGGGCCGTTGGAGCTGTTGGCGCCGTTGAGGTCAAAAACCTTGAGTTCTTCGCCGCTAACCGGTTGGGTCCACGCGCCGCCACCCTCTGGGAAAAACCGCAACGCATTAAAATAATTGGCGCTGAGTTGATACCGGCCTGGGAGGCTCGGCTCGGTGGCAAACCCCGGGTCATCAGCCAACAATAGGGCCGTGGTCGAAGTGGCCGGGATCGGGTTGCTCGGGTTGGTGCTCCCATCGCGTTCGGCGATCCCGCCCATAATCTGTGCCTCAGCATTCCCAACGTTGTGGGCCATGATGCTCTGCCCAGCGGCGTTGAACGTGACCTGGTCTTCCAGATCGGCTTCACCACTATTGACCACAATCTTGCTGTCTTCGACCTCCACGCGCAGCATGCCGTGCGGGATCGAATACCGTGGGTTGTCCGCGGCGTGTACCGCCGGGGCGCTTAACCCCGCTTGGACCACCAACAGCATCAAGATGAATAGAGATCGTTTCATCGTATGGCTCCTGAATGATGGGTTTCATAGGAGTTGAAATTCACTCCAACAGACCATGGCGGACACGCGCCTGGTTTGACGCCGGGCGGTGCCGGCCATCGTCTGCTTGACACGGTGTTGTCAACACGGGGTTTCAGCACGGGCGGCTCCCCGTCGGCGGATCCCGACCAACCCCAGGCCCACTGCGGTCACGATCGCTGCCGTTGACGGCTCGGGCAGCGCTTCGGCGGCGGTGATGGCGGCGGCAAACTCCGCGTTGCTGAGCTGGTTGTCAAAAGCCGCAACGATCGGCTCCGAGTCCTGGAGGACCGAGCCGGTCCCGCCCAGGTCCTGGGCCGACAGCGTGAATTCGATCATGTACGCACCGGGAGCGGGGATGCCATCATCGGGTCGGGAAAGCCGGTAACCCAGGTGCCCGTGGATCCCCGCAAACGTGGGTTCGTTGGTCACCGGGTCGAGGAACACCTCGCCCGTAGCGCCGATGTTGATCGTGCCCACGGTGCCGGCGGTGCCCCCATCCAGGGTTAAAAGAGTATCCGCTGCGGGGAAACCTGCATCAGGCTGTAGATCAAAAATCAGCAGCTCTTCACCGTTGGGCGGTGCGATCCAGTCGGTGCCGCCTGCGGGGAAGTACCGCAACGCGTTCATGAAATTGACACGCAGCAGGTGTTCGGGCGGCAAGCCGGTTGCATCGGTGATGAAGCCGGGGTCGTCACCCAGCAGCACGGTGGATGACGCGGTGGCCACCGATGGGACATTGTTTCCGTCGATCTCCGCCAGCCCGCCCAAGATGGGGTCGCCCGTGTCTGCGTCGACCCCGCCGCGGTCGTGTTTGAGGATCGTTTGACCTGCGGCGTTGGTCGTAAACCGGGCTGGGTTCAGGAAGGCCGCCCGGCCGCTGTCGACAAAGATCTTGTCATTTTCATCCACTTCAACATTCAGCAACCCATGGACCGAGGTCCACCTCGGGCTGTCGCCGTTTGGCCCGGCCACAGCCACCCCGACAGGCAGAAAGCACGCGGCCATCAACCCCAGGCAGTGTGTTCGTCTTGACATGGTGTTCTCCAATTCGTTTGAGTGTTTGAGTGATCGTTGAGTAACCGTTCACAAAACAACGCCTATCCGACCCAAAGGGTTTTGGGCGGCACCCCTTTGGGCACCGCCCACCAACCCTGTTATCTTGGCATCAAGCCACGGCCTCTTTGCGGCTGCAGCCGAACAACGCCAAGCCACCACCGATCACAAACAGCAGGCCGGTCGCCGGCTCGGGGACAACGCTGTTTGCCAGAAAGCTTTGGGCTGACTCAAATGAATCACCCAGTGTGGTTGACTCACCCGCGTTCTTGAGCAGGGGGATGAGCACCAGCTCAGAATCGGTCAGGCCGGCAACACTGGCGATGTTCCCCAACAGGTAGATCCCGTCGGGTGCTTCGAATGTGCTAGCGCCGTTGTCACCGACCACGTCGTACCGCATGTGGAAGTGGCCGTTTCGGCCGCCGTCTCCAAGCAGTGTGTCTTCGACGAACTGCTGCTCCGTCGCGCTGCCGTCGAGCGTGGTCTTATCGGTAATAATAGGGTTCACTTTCCCTTCGGGGGGGCCATCCTGACGCCGAAGAATGATCTTCACATCTGTGGGCACCGCCCCAAAATCTGGCGTCTCACCCGACCCATCCCAGTACAGCAGGTTGCCTGTCGCGCTGAAATGCGGGTCGGAGAGGACCGGGGTTTTGATGATCAGATCCGAACCCCCTGGCAGCGGGCTAAACCCGACCAGGAAGGGCTCGTTGTCGTCCGTGTGGTCGAAGACCGAGTCGGTGCTGGCCTTGGCAAACGCGGAGGGACCACCCGCACGGGTGTAATCGGGTTGGGGCAAGAAAATGATCTCATCATCGCCCGGGCCGTTGATGATCACCTCGCGGGTGGGATCAAACGCGTTTGAGACCAGCCGGTCCGGTACGAACGGCAGATCGCCGCTGCCGTCTGGGTCGACAAATGTGTGGATCTTGCCCGAGCTATCCTGAACCGGCAGGTAGCTGTGCTGGGCGTGAACAACCGAGGCCGCCAGCAGCACAGCTGCAGCGGTAGAAATACGAATAAGACAAGCTGAATCATTCACAATTTATCTCCATCATGGGTCCCTTGTGGACCATGGTCAGGCCGCAAGAAACCGGATATTTGTTGGTGCCAAAACGGCAACCATTGGATACAATTGAACAAGTCACAACCTAGTTATTGAAAATGCCTTAGTGAAAAAGACACCAATCGGCGGGTACGTGCCCCCTTGTTCCCATCAAGTTCGAGGGGGTACGCCCGTCGGTTTGCTCAGTAGGGCGGGGGTGGGGGGGCGCGGGTCGAGGGATTGGTCACGCTTTGAATGGTTGGTTGTTGGGATTCAAGGGGTGTGACAGTACCCACAGGGATCAACGTGGTGTGGTGAAAAACCGGTCTGTTTTGAGCGGCCATCCCTTTTACATTGGTCATGGACACCAAGGACACACAACGCCCCTCACACTTTTTGGGTGTGTCTCCATCTGACCCCGGCGTCGGCGGTTCGGGCGGTTTATTTTGTGAAGAGGGCTGGTTCGTCTGTGGTGAATTGCAGCACACATGCTCTGGATTAGAGGGTAATGTTTCTTGATTTTGTTGTGAACGGTCATCCTCACAGCAACAGCATCGGCCCCCTGTACCCGCATTAGCCGAAATGGCGTGTTGCCGTGTTGTGGTCGCACCCCCATCGTTTGCACACAGGCACTGCTGCACCCACGCCAAATCCATCGCGAACAGTGGCAGTGCGGGGATCAGCAAGATGGTTAATATGCGTGTCATCATGACCGTTTAAGGGTATAGGTGGCTATTGCCGCTACAGTTGGGGCGATCAACCCCAGATGAATGGATGGCGAACCGTTCAAGTTCGGAGCCAAATGAGCTCTGTTTTAGGGTGTCCGTCGGGTTCTTCAATGCACGCTGAGGCTTGGCCGTTGGGTTGCTGATTGCGTGATCCGACTGATGCACAGCCCATCAGGTCTGGCCAAGATTAAGCAGGTGCACGGTGTTCACAGCATGCCTACAGCACGTGCAGGTGATGCCGACCATCCAAACGGATACCCACAACTCAATATGAACGATGAAGCCGCTTAAGAATTTAAGCAGAAAAAGGCGGGGCCCGGGCCGGGGCTGAGCTGAATCGATGGAAATGCGGCAATTGAGATTGGCTGGATTGAATCAAGTAGGTCGGAGAAGCCAACAACTGTACCGGAGGCCCAAAAAGATCCGCGAATTTACCGACGACAGCCATTTTTTGACAAGTCTGGCAATCTTCACTTGTCTTTTGAGAAGGCGGTGGCACGCGATCGGATGCGTCCGCAGACGTCGCGGTATGAGGCATTTCTCTGATGGCAGCACCGGGGTTTGATGGGTGGCAGCTATCAGCAGGGCCGATCGAGCCTAAAACAGGACAAGTAGGCGCTAGATTGAATTGGACGTAGGTGTATCGCGTGAGATAGGAAAACTGCAGTGCAATCGCTGCAGTGAGGCAAGTGCGGAACAAACCTGATTGGAGGAATACTTTCTTCATTCCACCTCGACTAAATATCATAATCAGTCTATGTACGATGTCAACATCTCATGCCGTTTTTTATGTTTATTTGAATCATGACCACCGGCAGAGCCGGTGGTATGAGGAAGGCCCCTAAAAGGGGCCCTTAGTTGAAGTTTAGTGGGATTGGGAGGGCCACTTTGAGAGAGGATCTGTTCTCTGTTCTGAAGCACGACAGGGTGCAGAATCGGCTACTGCCTCCCCGCCAGCCCGGCCGCTTCGGCCACCGCGGATTTTAGGGCGTCTTGGTTCATCAGCTTGGCGCGGTGGGGTGAGGCCCGGTCGATTTCTACGGTGCGTTCATGCAGCTGGTTGGTGGCGACATCCAGGTAGAGCATCTGGGTGGTGCGAGCGCCGTAGTCTTGGGTTGATGGGACGTCGGTGAGGTCGACCACCAGCGCCCCGACACGCATATCGACCTCAACGTCTTGCCCCGCGGCCTGCATCACCACCGGCCGTCCCACGGGGTCGCCGGGGTGGACGCGGAACTCGGCCATGCGCGGCTGGCCGTTAAACACGCGCCAAACCTCGACCGTGACTTCCTGTTCAACCCCGGAACCGGCGACCACAAAGAAGCGGTACGCCGGCTCGATTGGGACCTGCTTGGTCCACGCGCTTGGCGCCGAATTCACCGCGAGCTGGTGGAAGTACCGCTGGCGTTGCTCGCCGGTGAGCTGGGCTCTTTGAAACAAGGGGTTGAGCAATGACACCTGCAGCTGGTAGCGGTAGATCGCACCCGGCTTGGCGGTGATATCGTGTGCCCAGATGCGTAACCAGCTGGGGTGGCTACCGGGCTCACCGGTTGCAATCGGCAGCGACCCGTCCCCTCGGGATACCCCCAGTTCATCCAGCAGGTCGTTGAGTTGCTGATTCTTTTCCTTGAGCTGCTGCTCGAGCTGCTGGAGATCTTGATCGGTGGGTGAGTCGGGCTGCTGCTCTTGGTCGGCCCCACCCAGCCGCCACTGGTCGCCCAACTCAAAAAGCTCCTCTTGGGATGGTTCTTTGGGCTGCGCGGGGTTTGAGATCGACTTGATCTGCTGTTCAAGCTGGTTGATCTGGGTGGTGAACTGCTCGATTTTTTGGCGGTCTTCTTCCGATAGTTCGATGGGCGCCTCTTGGGGGGCGTGCCAAACCACCTCTTGGGTCATAGGGGCAAACGGCGGCCGCAAGATTTTATCTTGTTCGAGCTTGATCGCCTCAACCGCGTCCTGGGCCTGGATGGTGGTCCAGCTCTGAGGCGAGGCCCGGAAGCTAAGCGCCCCGGGCAAGGGCTGGATCACCGTGGCGGCCTGCCACTGGCCTGTAACGGGGTCAAAGGCCTCTCGCCGCAGCATCACATCCGTGAACGCCAGCATGTCTTGCCACCACTCTTCGGGGATGGTCCCGGCTCCGCTGCTTAGTTTTTTGCGCCAAGCCTCAAGGTCGTAGTAACCCACGACCGTGACGTATCGGAAGTCACGGGGCGGCTTGTCTTGGACCATCGCCCCATAGGCCCGAGCGATCTCCTGGCCATAGCGTTTGGCGCGTCGGTCGCCCTGCTGATCGAGCACCGATTCGGTGTATTGCTGGGCGAGCTGCTGGGTGTTTAACAGCACCCCAAACCCCGGGTGGGCTTCGACGCGCAGCGGGGCCGGCGGCACAGGGGGGTCAAACGCACCGGGCTGGGGCGGGGGCTCATTGGGCACGTGCGCGTGCGCCAAGCCAAGCGCACCTAGCGGGTCGAACGCGGCCTGGGGCAGCGGGGTCAGCTGGACCCGGTGGCGGAACATCGCCGTGTAAGCGGGCACGGCCATCTCCGGCAGCGGGCTTGGTGTGCCCGGGGCGATCTGCTGGCGCAACAGCCTCAATTCATTGAGCACCTGCTGCTCGACTTGGGCTGGTTGGACGCTGGTCTGGTGACCGACATCCACCGCGTACGGGTTGTTGAGGACATACACCCACACCACCGCGACCAGGCCGATCAACCCGACGACCAAGATCAATTTCTCGACGTGCTTGTGGAAGAAGTTGACTTCGTTTCGCTTCATGGCTTAACCGGTGTGTGGCCACCCTGCCATGGCCTGGGGGGATCTCAATTTTTGGTACGCCCACGGCGTCGCAGAATCGATGGGTTAGCTGTGGTTTTGCTTGTCGTCTCCGGATGCTTCGGCCGAGCCGATCCCCAGATGCCTTTTGATATCGGCTGGCATGTACTCCTGGGTCCAGCCGCGTAGCCAGATTGTCTCGATCAGCATCTCCACCTGGACCGCATCGCCTGAACCGTACACATACCCCTGGCGCAGCGCCGCGTATTCATCGATGTCGGTGACCTCCATGTGCAACACGGTCATGAAGTTGACCCGCTGGAGATTCTGAAAAAACCGAGGCATGGCCTGGGCGTCGATGATCAGCGATGCCTTGGCGTGACGGACATCGTACATGGCGTTGCTGCGTCGGCCCGAGGGGGAAACCACAAAATCGTCGGGCGGGCCTTCCCCGCTGTCGGGCCCGCCGGTTGGCTGGCCGCGTGTGGCACGCGATCGGCCGCTGGGCTGGGCGCCATCGGATTCTATCGGGATGCCCACGTAACCGGGCACCACTTGGATCCCCAGCAGCCGCTTGATCGGGGCGTTCATCACGTTTGAGTTCGTGTCGTGCACCAGATTGGTGTGCGCGATGGCCTGGGCGATGTCCAGCTGGATCCACAGCCCCAGCTGGCCTTCCCAGATCTCAGCGATCGGTGGCCGAAGCCCGGGCTTGCTCCACGGGCCCACATCAAAGGCAAAACCCGGCGATTCGATATCGGTGTCGGCGTAGAGGTGGATCGAGCGGGCGTGGTCTTGGAGCGATTCGATCAGGTGCTTGGTTTTGAGCTGCTTGAGCTCCTGGGCTTGGGCTTCGGTGAGGTCCTTGACGCTTTCTTTGGGCGGGAAAAAATTCGTCCGCAGAAAATGCAGCTCTGTTTTCTCCAGCAGGGCCTCCATCTGCTTGGGGCTGGGTGGGCCAGAGGCGTTGAGCCGGGGGTATGGCGTGTCTTTTTCATAACCGGCCAACATCTGCGTAAACACGGCGCGGTAGGTATCCCGGACCTCAAACGGCTTTGACGCGTCGATGGGCTCAGGGAACAAACCCTTGATCATCGGGCGGTGGCCGCGTCGATTGAACTGGGTGGCCAATCCGTAGACCTCGGCGTACTCTCGGTTCATGCGGTGATACACCAAGGCCAGCTGATCGATCGCGGCCTGGTTCACGGCGATCTGAAGCCGGCGCTCGGGGGCATCGGGTTTGGCCGGTGGGATCTTGACCGCGATCCGTTGGAGGCCTTGGATGCGGCGGATCTCAGCGCCGCGGCCGTTCATCTGCTGGATAAAAGCGCTGCCCTGGTTATTCAAGACCAACAGCGATAGCACCGAAGCCAGCGCGACAACCGCTGCCCCAGTGGTGACGGGGTTTGATCTGATCCAATCAAGCACGATCTTCATAGCCGACCCCCACCGATATCATCGAATCGGATGACCCCCTGCGGAGCGTCGTGGGCGGGCACATCGGTGTAGAGCGCGTCGCCTTCGACCGGCGTAGCCGCCGCGGTGGGCGTTTCGGCGCTGCGGGCTTCTTCTGGGCGCAGCAGCTGCAGCGTCCACTCGATCTCAAACGACCAGTCACCGATACGCGGTTCTTCGTGCAACGGGCGGTGCGGCAGCAGGGCGTCGAGTTCTTCACCAAAGCCCTTTGATGTCCAGCTCGACTCGGTCAGTGCGCCACGCGGATCGGATTTGGCGCGGCGCCCCTTGGCCTGATTACCCCGGGCCGGTGATACGCCCTGTCGTCCCGGCCTCAACCCGCTGCCCGCGTTTAACGCCAACCCAGCTGCCCGGATCTTCTCGATCCGGCGCAATGCTTTTTTCGTCACGACGATCCGATACGGCCGGTCGCCGCGGCGATGGTTTTGCTCTAACCATTGGATAAAGTGCTGGCTGATCAGCTTCGGGCCATCTTGGTAGGGGGTGGTCCCTTTGATGGTCACGACAAAGGCCGGGGGCTGTAGGCCCGCTTCTGGGGATTGACCCGGGCCGCCTCCTGGAGCCCCGTTCCCCGGCTGCCCCGCCGCGCCGCCGACCCCGGGGCGTCCGTTGCCCCAGATCTCTTCGATCGTATACCGCTGATGGTGGTGTGTGCGGGTACCGCTATTCTCATGGCCGGCAAAACGGTATTGCGCAGAGATCGACTCGATATACAGCCGCCGCCGCTGGTCTCGTGGGATATCTTTGATCGTGGGGTAATCCGAAGTGAGCAGCGGCGGCTGGGGGTCCAAGGCACGCGCCGCAAGGGTCAGGTCGTGCATCAGCTTGGGCCAGACGTCTCGGTAATCGAGGATCCGACGCAGCCTCTCGATCTTGCTGCGCGGATCTGAGCCGCCTTCGATATCGCGCCATTGTGTCACAAACCGATTGGCTTGGTTGGTCATCTGCGTGATCTGAGGCTGGCTATCGGCCAAGGAAGCCCGGTATAAGTTTTGATCTAAGGCCAGCTTCACCCACGCCGAGGCCGACGCGATCAACAACATCGCCGTGGCGACCGCGATCCACGGCTGCTTGGCGCGCCACAGCCGCTGCTTCATGATGCGGGGCGGTAGGATATTGGCGTGTACCCGCTGCTGACCCAGCCCCTGCAACGCTAGGCCATACGCCGTGGCAAGACACAAGGATTGCTCGGCAAAGTCAGCCGCTTTCTTGCCTTCAACCGCGATACGGTTGAAGCCCTCTAGCCGGGTCACCTCGATCTGCAGGTGCTGGCGTAAAAACTTCTTCATCCCCGGCAGCCGAAACGACGAACCGATCCCGATCAGCTTGGTGATATCGGCGTGGTGGTTCATCGTCTGGTAGAACCCGAGCGTGCGCTGGATCTCTTGGATCAGATCCGAGAAGACCGGCCGCATCGCTTGGAAGATCTGACGCGTGTACTTGCTGGTGCTGGCTTCACGCTTGAGTTTCTCCGCCTTGGAAAAACCCAGCTTGAACGCCCGCACCAATGCCTCGGTGAAGTGATTACCCCCGATCGGCAGCGTGCGCAGCCAGATATTCCCGCCTTCGATGATAATCACATCGGTGTTGAGTGTGCCGATGTCCATCAAGATCACGCCGGGCGAATCAGGCGTTAACTCACGATCGTACGCCAAGGCGTTGTACACCGACAAAGCAGACAGTGTCAGACCGTCCACACTCTGGCCCAACGCGTGGAAATTGTTCAAGAACTGATCCACACGCTCCTTGGTAATCGCAAAGATCCCCACCTCTACATCGGGCGAGTCGGGCTGAGTAAACACCTGGTAATCCCACTCCACCTGCTCGATGGGGAACGGGATCTGCTGGACGGCTTCGAACTTGACGATATCGGGGATCTTCTTGGGGTCGACCGGCGGCAGCTTCGCAAACTTGGCGAACGCGGCGCTGCCCGGGACTGAGGCAATCACCGTAGAACGGCGGGTATCGTGGCGGGTGTAGAATTTGGTGAGATTATCCCGGATCGCTTCATCAACGGGGAGGTCTGGGGTGGTTAGGATCTTCTTAAACGGCAACACATCGTAATCATCGAGCTGGATCTGCGAACCCTGCCGCACCAGGCGCACCGCCTTGATTGCATTGGAGCCGATTTCGATTCCCCAGCTTGCATTGCTTTGCGGCATCGAAGTCACCCTCTTACCAACACGACTGCCCCCCATGACCACAAACGTATGACGAACAGGATCCTAGAGTCTTTCGTTCATGCCACCAGCCATCGCAGCCAAAGCCCTACTCGGCTCTTGACACCGCAACAGGTCCCGACCGCCCTCTGCCTCGTTGCCCTAGTCATGACGGTGATCCAAGCACCTGACCAATGCATGCCTACCGATTGTTTTGGTCTCCACTGGTTTACTCGTCCCGGATAAGTTTACGGTAACCCGATTGCCCGCGGCAGGGAAACGACCGATGCTTGTGTGTCCCCAACATGGTGTTTTCATATGCGATGCGTATCTTATCGGTCAACGATTGCCCAATCGTAACGGCCTATACCCTAGCTATCTTCGCCTTAGTTTACCGCATATCTTAACGGATTGCTTGGCTTTGACCTACGCCAGACAGGGTGATACTCAGGCCTCTATTCCCATTCCCACCGCCGCAGTAGGCAGCTATGTGGCAATCTATACCACTCCCGATCGGGTTGACGGGGTCCCGTTTGCCCACGGCAGGGAAATCTTGGGCGTTTTGGTGATTCCGACGCGGCAAACTCATACCCAATGGGTATATATTAAATACGGCTAGATCTAGGCATGAGTTCCCCAAGAGCGTGCCCCGATCGCCTAGCCAGTGTAGTTAGACACACCCCAAAGGCTGATGATGACCTCCGTCTTGCTGCCAATCTCTCAAGCCGATATATAATACTTATTGACGACTCCTAGGTACCGTTCTTGGCTTAATCGTAGCAGTTAGAGATATCCTCTGTGGCCCATCCAGTGGGTCCAAACGGGCCCCTGCAAATGCTTAAAATCGATTTAAGATCTTTATTTACAATTAAATAACTCGCCATGGGGCCGTAGCTCAATTGGGAGAGCGCTGCGTTCGCAATGCAGAGGTTGGCGGTTCGATCCCGCTCGGCTCCACTTCCCCTTTCCACCCCCCCAGACCGACCACCCATGCGCCCGGGAGGATTCGAACCTCCGACCTACGGTTTAGGAAACCGTTGCTCTATCCTGCTGAGCTACGAGCGCAATCTATATCGTTTTGGATCACGCTCCGAGAATAGCTCGCCACAGACACATGATCAACGCACCCACCAACCACCCCGATCATCTGAGCCTACCCTTGTCATCCCAGCCGGGCACTGCGTGCCCAGCGGCACCCCACCGCAGCCTCCCCACGGTTCATGCTGTGGCCAGCAGCGACCCGGCCAGCGTATTTGCAAATGGTGTTTGGGTTTCCCCATGCAGCAAATCCGTACCTGATAGGTGTCACGCGGCCTGCTCACACACCGCCGAACGACCCGCCTGGGAGATACCGACCCGGAGCGATGATCCCGTGCGGGTCTAACATCGCTTTGAGCTGCCCCGCGACCGACCAAAAGACCGAGCCCTCACCCACCAGCTTCGCATACCCCCCAGGGCCTGTGCGGTAGGGGATGTAGCCATTGGCGATCAGCGCAGCCATCAGCTCATCGTAGCAAGCCTGTGCGCTGCGAGTCTCTTGGGGTTGCCGCTGATCAAACGACAGGTTCGACACGCACACCATCGCCCGATCGGTGATCATGGTGAACGTCACCAGGGGTTCGAACCCGTGCTTCTTGTAGATCGGCTCGATCAGCGTCACGACCTCTTGTGCGGCTTGGCCCGAGGTGGGCAGCACCGGCGAGACCCACATCAAGCCCGCGTGCTGATCCAGCGGGTCGATCGGCTTGGGGGGACCCGCATCACGCACACGCCAGCTCACACCCGCCAGCGGCTCGTCGCTGGGAACACCTTTCAGCAGCCCGTAGACCGGCTCGACAAGGTCGATCAGCTCGCCCAGCCCCCTGCCCAGCCCGATCTTGCCCAGCAGCGATCGCAGCCGCTTGGCGTGACTCAGCCGGCGGTCGTCCAGAAACTTCACCCGATACCCACGTAACGCTTGCCGGACCGCTTGTTTCACCACGCGTACCGATTCAGCGGTCCCGTAGACCGCGCCTATCCCGTTCCACGCGCCCAACCCATATTGCTGCCGAAGCTTCAGGCGCACCGCACGTGGCAGCGGGGTCTGGCCACCGGTTAGGTCCCAGGGGTACCGCGTCCGAGCCGACACGGCACGCAGATCGTTCGCAATATGTAGCGTGCTCTGCAGCAAACCCGCTAACCGGAGCTTGGCCAAGTGATCCACCAGGTCCGCCAGGTCCGCGTCGTTGGGTGCACTAAAGAAGTAGGCGCAGAACGCCTCTGGCTTGGGCATCAGCCACAGCCCGATCTGGGTGACGATCCCGAAGTTGGATTGCCCGAACAGCCCATCGAGGAACGGTCCCACGCCGTAGCGGTAAACCCGGTGGGCCTGGGCGTTGGGGTAGTGCCCAAACCCGGTGTTGAGGATGCGCCCGTCCGCGAGCACCACCTCCATGCCGCAGGTGTTTAGGAAATGGTCGCCGTACCGCGTGTGCCCGAACCCGCGGTCGAGCGTGTTGCCGACCAGGCTGGCCTGAGGGCCTGCGCCGGTGCTGTCCATCCACAGGTCGTGCCCGTGCTGGGTCAGGTAATCCGATAACTGCTGCTGGGTGACGCCTGGCTCGATGACCGCGTAGGCTAGCTCGGGGTTAACCTCGATGATCCGGTTCATGCGCTGCAGGTCGACGATGACCTGGCCCGGGGTCGGTGGGTTGGCATCGCCGTAGCCCCAGTTCTTGCCACGGGAGATCGGGTAGACCGGCACGCCATACTGGGCTGCAATCCGAACAATGTCCTGTACTTGCGCGGTTGAATCGGGGAACAGGATCGCCCCTGGTCCTGAATCTGGCCCTGGATGTGGGGCGGGGCTTTGGGGGATTCCGGGGGCGGTGGTGCGGGCGTAGCGGGCCAACGCAGCGGGGTCGACCGCGACGTGTGGCGGCCCCAGCGCCTGTTGCCAGGCGTCGATCGCATTCTGGAGCTGGGGGTTGGGGTGGGGTTGTTCGGGTGGTTGGGGTGGCATGGGCTAGCTTTCGCTCATGATCCGCGGCTATCGGTATATACCCATCGACAATAACCGATAAACCCCTTGGAGATGAAGTGCTGTGCGGGTGGCGGACGTTTGGGACGAGTATCGTTAGAATATAGGGCCCGCCGCTTAACGAGCCGCGACTGTCAGGGAGCGGGCCTCAATGACAAACAAGCAACCCGCTTGCTCACACGCGCGGCTCGTTAAAGAACACGGTAACCAACCGCCCGCCTGGAATGAATCACCCCCAACAGGGACACGACCAAGATGACATGGTTCGATTGGCTGTGCGTAGCGCTGATTCCGGTGGCGGTTGTGCAGAACACTGACGTCACATATTAAAGATAATAATGACTATCTATGCGTTACACTGGATTCCATCGCATTATTCATATTTTCCACCGTGAACTAAAAAAGAGTTGGCAGATCCATTTCTGCAATGAAATTGAAACTGATAAACTTGATGAATTGCGAAATGATCACAAGAATGCAGGTCTAACTCCACCTTCTTATACTGCCATGGTAATTAAAGCCATCGCAATGGGAATTCAACAAGTATCAATCACATATCCTGAAATCAATTCCATGCTTACAGGATTCTTGGGCTGGAAGACCATTCATACATTCAAACAGATTAACGCAGGGGTAGCGATATCCCAAGAGATTGAAGGAAATGATCGTGTCGCACAAGGAATAATTCAAAACCCAGAAGTCACTCCATTATCACAAATCACGGCTCAACTTAAACGTTTATCCGAACAATTTACAACTGACACGAAAGAGAAGCAAAATTACAACTCTCTGTACCGCGCGCCACGTTTAGTTCAGGAATTTATGTTATGGAGTAGTCGCACCTTCCCTAAGCTACGCAAACAGTATCGTGGAACCTACTCACTTACAAGCGTAGGGAAATTTGGCGTGGACTATCAACTCACACTACCTCAAACTGCTTGCTTACAATTTGGGTTCGGTGCCATTAGAGAACGCCCCGTCATACGTAACGGCAATGTCATTCCCGCAAAGACATTTTATTTGACAATGAGTTTCGACCGACGACTCATGAATGGCAAACCCTGCGCACTTCTGATGACTAAAATCCGAGACATACTTAACAGCGCCAACTTCGAACCCGGTTTTGAGAATACTTTAACAGTTTCATGACGCTAACCGGCCTGAATTATGACTTCGCAAATATGCCCACGCCACTCAATATATGCATGATCTCAGACGATTTTATCCCCTGCAAAACTGGGGTCGGCGTACATGTCAAGCATATCTCCAAAGAGCTTGTCGCCCGAGGGCACACAGTCGTGGTTATTACGACGCGACGTAAGGGGGAACCCAAATTCGAAGAATGGGAAGGGGTTAAGGTATACCGGCTATTTAGCATTAAGGTCCTAGATTTTCATGTTGCCGTCCCTAGGAAATCGACCATACGTCAAATCCTTATGGATAACCGGATTGACGTAGTCCACTATCACTATCTCGGCTTTCTTCTCAAACAGACATACGCAGTTGCCAAAAAGCTAGGTTTACGACAAGTGTACACTTACAACATGACTGTGGAACACCTCACCCAAGGATCGTGTCTCATGAAATGCTTTTCCTCAAGTATTTCTAAATCAATCATCAAATTTTGTAATGCCTGCGACCTCATCATGGTTCCCTCACACCAGTTGATTGATGAAATCCAATCGCGAGAGATACAAACCAGAACGGAATATGTCAGCAACGCAGTCGGATTTGATGATAGGCTGATCACACACCGCAAGACTTCTGACAATCGATTTAAAGTACTATATGTGGGCAGGCTACATCCTGAAAAAAATGTTTCTTACCTCATCAATGGATTTAAATCCTTCAGAGATCAATATTTCAACAACGATTCGGAATTATGGATCATTGGTGACGGCTCGTTGAAAAATCAACTTAAAAAACAGTGCTATAAACTCAAAATTACCGCAAATGTGAAATTTTGGAGTCACATAGAACAAACTAAGTTAACTGAGTATTATGCAAATGCAGATCTGTTTGTACTGCCTTCTCTTGTTGAAACACAGGGCATGGCCGCCATAGAAGCTATGTATTGTGGATTACCAATAATTGTGACTGATAAAATTATCTCTGCTCACGACCTTGTAGAAAATGAAGTAAATGGGTTTATTGTTAACCATAAAAATCCTCACGATTTAGCTTATAAGTTAGATCAATTATATAATGATCCTTTTTTAAGAAAAAAGATGGGATCAAAAAGTAAAGCAATGTCCTCTAAATTTAGCACAGTAAAAATAGGGGAACAGATTGAAAATATTTACTCTAATCTAATCGGATCTTCTAATTAAAAAGAAAAGGCGTCTCTTATCATGATAAGAGACGCCTTTTCTTTTTTTATTAAGAATTCGCTCTTTACCTTCGACGAATGTAACCACATAAACCACTCAAAGCAATAATGCTCATTGAAGCCGAAAGAGGTTCTGGCACTTCAAGTGGCCTTGTCCCAAACCCAACCGGATCGGTGCTATCCAGCTGCCAGCCTTGGAATTCATTGACGATCCCATCAAACGGATCGTCCACATTGTTTTGTCCAATGAATAGGAGGTCACGCCCAAACAATCCAAGGCCTGGGTTGTCGTAGAGGCCCCTTGCCATAAAATCGATGTTGCTGCCACCGATGAAGTTTCCATAAAACTGGAAATCGCCGCGGAGATTAGAGCTTTCTACCGACTGGATAAAGACGGTCTCTAAATTAGAGCCTAGAGATGCATAAATTGAGCCACGAGCTGTATTAGGAACCGGAGCAAAAGGAATAGGACCTAACGAATCGGTGTCCATAATGCTATGGCTTGCAGCCGCGTCCCCCAAACCGCCGGAAATTCCGAAGAAGGTGTCGATATCATTGTCCTGGTCCTGCGGCGTTGCAACACCGGTTAGGTAGAGCGTCCCATCTTGGAGGTCAGCGGTTCCGCTGGCTGCGATGTACTCTAGGTGGTCTGACAGAGAAGGATCACCCAAAGGCACGGTCCCTGTCGTAAACCCGCTTGGGCCTGCGGCTCCGGCGATGAATTCCGGACCCCAAGCTGTTGCACCTGCGTCGCTGTCTTCGTCGAGCCAAAGCTCTACGATTGCTCCGGAACCAGCGGGCGCATCGCCATCCAGATCCGCCCAGGTGTTGCTGCCTGGTCCACCAATCACATCACCGGGAGCCCTGGTAAGCAGCGTTGGGTCAGGCCCCATCCCGATAAAGGTCAAATCATCGCCTGTCCCTGGGATCCCAGGCGTATTCACATCACCAAAAACACCATTGGGTCCGGGGAAAACTTCAATCTGTGTCACCACAAGCCCTGTCAGCGTCCCCGTCAACTGGTTGGTGCCGGGACCAGAACCCAGATTCAAACCACCGATGATGGGGCCAGCCGATGGGGGATTGTTTGGTGGCGGATTACTATTTAAGTGAATCGAATTGACCCCGAAAATACTCTGATCCCTATCCCCTACGTTAATTGGAGTACCTACGCCCTTAGGTGTCCCTACCGCCCCCGAAGGGACCCCTGAATTGGGTCCATTAAACGCACTGGTTCGATCGATAAAGTCAAACACCATATCTTCGTTTAAGGGCAGGTTAAATGCATTGGCCGCACTCGCCGCCCCCACCACTGCTGACATTCCTATTAGAAACTTCCGTCCCGTTGTCATGATTCGTCTCCTTGTAAAGTGAATCGTGAATAAAGTTTGACATGCAACTTAGTAAAAAACGGCTCCTCCGTTTTGATATCTATTTTGCGTCTCTTGTTTAGCGTCTCCTTTCGACTTAGCTTGCTTTGCTGTGCCCCAGACGTCTTATAGCTTTCCCTCGCTTTGAGGTGTTATGGCGTTTTTTGTGTTGCGTCCGTTGACGCATTTCATGATGGAATTCTTACGATCTGTTGAGGCCCGCTCCCTCACGGTCGCGGCTCGCTATGGGTGTCTTTTGGTTTTACTACCTGTTGTTTTGTGTGCCTCGGCCTCTTGCTTTGTACCAGAAAGGTTCGCCTTGCTCCGCTTCCCAATCTGTCTGCTTACTCCATCACCCATCCCTAAAAGAAAGGTCCTATGGAGATGTACTAGACACAATGTAACCAGAATGGGTGGAGATTGCAAGTCGGAGAAGGGGCAAAATGGATTTTTTTAAAAAAAATGTTGTCTTTGTCGTAATGGCTTGATTGGTGTTGCTTTGTGGGTTTTGGGAAAGGATGTGGAAAAATGTATGTGGACGGTTGGGGTGGCCCTTTTGGGCCGGCAGGGTGCCCGCACCAGCGGGATACCCGGCTTGCGGGAACCTGCCACCGCGATGCGCAGTGGGAGTGTCGTGAGCGGGGAGATAGAGAAAAACCCGGTTCCTGACGGGTGAGGCTCGCTGTGTGCGTTAAGTGCTTTTGGGAGAGTGGGTTTAAATTATTTTTTGACTTTGGCTAGCAGCTGTTTGGCTTTTTGGACATCGGGTTTGTCCGCGGGGCCTTGGGCGGCTTCCTGGAGGTGGTAGCGGGCCCAAGCGGGGTTGTCTAGCGCTAAGTAGACCGCACCAAGGTGATAATGAACCTCGTGGATGCCCGACAGGCCAACGATCGCCCGGCTAAGGTGTGCCAAGGCTTTGGCGTTATCCCCACGCAGGTGCTCGATCCAGCCGATCGTGTCTAGCAGCGGCGTCATGGTGGGTGCTTTTTCAAAGCTTTGGCTAGCTAATTGGTAGGCCTGGTCCATGCTGTCAGGGCGGTTCTCCGCCAAAAGGTAGGCCAAATCATTTGAAGCGGCGATCTGGAAAGGGCTATCGATTTTGACGAACTCTTGGAGCGAGGCGATCGCTTGGTCGGTCTGGCCGGCTTTTTGCATGACCTGGGTCAGGTTGTAGTGGGCATGGTAGTTGCCCGGCTCGCGTTCAAGCAGTTTTTGGAGGTCTTGGGCGGAACCCTCAAAGTCCAGGGCCTGAGATTTATCGCGGGCTGACAAAAACAGCGCCAAGACGGAGTTGGGTATAGCGCGACGGACCTGGGCAAAGGCGTTGTCGGTCGGTTTTTCCAGGGCAACCAGCGCTTGGGTGTAGAGGCTGTAGGCAACGCTAAGCCCAGGCTGGAGCTGGATTGCCTGTTTGCAAAGCTCTTCTGCCAAATGGGGTAGCCTGCAATATTCGTGTGCGACCTGCGCTAATCCCAATAACTTACATGCCTTAGCCATGTTAGACGATTGGGCGTCTTGGCGATCGAGCACAGCGAGCATGTCGGTGCGATAGAGTGTCTTGCGGGGTCCGATCGCTTCGATTGCGGACCGGGCGGCGTCCAGGTCGCCCTGGGCCAGGGCCTGTAGGAACAGTGGGATGGGGGCTTGGCCCTCAACCTTGGCCGGTGTTTCACCCAGGTTCATGGCCAGTAGGGGCCCAGCGATCGACTCGGCCAGCTTGGGCGTGGCGCGGTAAAGCTGACGCGCTTGCTCGGGCTGGCCTAGCTGGATCATCACCGCGATGCGCGACGCCACAACCCCCAGCGATTCGGGCTCAAGCTTTTGCATCTCCTCAAGCGCATCGAGCACAGCCTGCCAATTGCTGTCGTTGGCTGCGATCCCGATGCGCACCCGCAGCCATCGGAACCGCAGGGGATCGGGCAGCGACTCGATGCTCAAGGCCTTATCGCTCCAGTTGATCATATCCTGCACGCTGCGGTTGCGGATCTTTGCCGCTACCAGCTCTTGGATGGCGCTGATCGCGGTGCGTGGGTTGCGTGCCAGATCGGAGAGGCGTTTTTTGGATTCTTCGACCAAGCCTTGGCGCTGCTCGATCCGCGCTAAGAGGAACTGAGCCCGGCTGTACTGAGGGGCAAACCGAGGCACATCAGCCAGCCGCTGCCGTGCCAGGTCGTCTTGCCCTAGGGCTGCGTAGGCCTGCCCCATGGCGAAGATCACCCGCGGGTCGCTTGGCCGACCCACACGCTCGAGCTGGTCGAATGTGGCGGCAGCCTGGTGGTTCAACCCGATGCCGACATACATCCGACCCAGCGAGGCCAACGCCACGATCTTCGACCCCGGGTCAAGCCCCGCTGCCTCGACCAACACCGCCTCGGCGCTGGGGTAATCGAACCGCGCCACGTGCGCTTGGGCCAGCTTCAGCCGGATCGTCATGCTCTCAGGCGCCATGCCCACCGCCTGCTGGTAGGCTTTGATCGCTTCAGCCGGCTTGCCCATCTGGACCAGCAGCTCGCCCTTCCAACGCAGCAGCGTGGGCTGATCGGGCTGCTGATCGATCCACCCATTGACCATCTCCAATGCCCGGTCGTTGCGGCCAAGCCCGGCAAACCGCCGCATCACCTGGTACCGCATGCGGCGTTGATCGGGGGTCAGCCTAGCCTCGAGGTTGTTCAGGGCTTCAACCGTCTTTTCCGCCGGCTGGATCGGCCCCACCAGGTCGATCTGCCGCAGCATGGCGGTGGGTGCGTTGAGGTCGGCCTCGATCAGCGGCTGGTATACCCCGTAGGCGGCCTCACGGTCCTTCCGCTGGAGGTGCACGCGTGCCATGGCGTCGGCGATCATCATCGCCATCGGTGACCGTTCACGGACCAGCGGCTCGTAGATTGGCTGGATCCGTTCCAAAGCCTCATTGAACTGGCCGACCCCACGCAGCAACGAAGCCTGCCCCAATCGCGCCAACGGCTCGTTGATCACCTGGAGCTCCATCAGCTCCGTGAGGCCCTTGTTGATCATCTTCTGCTCGAGATAAAACCGCGTTAGCAACGCAAAGGCTTGACGGTTTTTCGGTTGGCTGCGTACCAGCGCCAGCAGGTGGCCCTCGGCTTGAATCAGGTCTTCCTTGCGGATGGAGATCCCCGCCAAAAGCATCCGCAGCACAGGGTCGCTGTTGCCCGCGGCGATCGCACGGTTGCACACCGCTTCGGCATCGCCGATGTCGCCCTTCTTGAGCTTGATCTGCGCCAACAGCGCGGGGTTGGTTGTCTCGTTGATCCGGGATTCGTCGATCTGGGCAAGGTGCTGGTTGGCCTGTTCGGTCTTACCCATGAACTGGTTGATCCGCGACGCCAACGCGTGCGCCGAAACGTTTCCCGGGTCTTGCTCGAGCACGCTATCGATCTGCTCAAGCGCCTCATCGACTAGCGATAGGCTGGCCAACCCCTGAGCCAGCATCACCCGCGCCTGGTTGTTGCCAGGCTCCGCCTCGACCGCTTTCTCAAGCAGCTCGATCGCCCGGTCATACGACTGCCGCTGCAGGTACAGCTTGCCTAGCATCTGGTTGACGCTGGCTGTATCGGGGAACTGCTGACGCAACTCGACCAGCATCTGCTTCACCTGATCGTCCTTGCCCTGCATCAGCATTGCCTCAGCCAGCAGCAGGTGGCTGTCGATCGAATCGGGCCTGTTGCGGACCAGCCGGCGGGCAAAACGCTGGGCCTTGTCGAACTTCTTAACGATCATGTACCCATCGATCAGCACCCGCAGGTGCTCATCGGTCAGCGGCATGATGTTCTCCGTGCGAGCCAGCAGCTGCTCGACCTCATCCTGGCGCCCCCGAGACTGCTCAAACTGCAGCTTGAACCGGATCGCGCGGGGATCACTGGGTTTACGCTTCAGGTACTCATCGATATCGCCCTGCGCCTGCTCGATGTGCCCCTCCTGAGCCATCAGTGACAGAAACGCCTCACGCGCCAGCGCATCGTCGGGGTTCAATTCCGTAGCCGACCGCAGCGCTTCTTTGGCCAGGGTCATGTCCTCGTCGGTCTGCATCAACACCAAGCCGTACAGCGTCTGGATCTGAGGCGATCTCGGGGCACGCGTGGCCAACTTCTCGAGGATCGCCTTGGCTTTCTCGTGCTCCTGCATGCCATAGAAGCTCTGGGCGAGGAAGTACTGCCCCTCGATGTTGCTTGGCTGGTTCTTAAGCACGGCCTGAAGCAGCGGCTGAGCCTTGTCCCACTGGGCCGCCACCAGGTGCAGCTTGGCGCTGGCCATCTTCCATGTCGATGAATCACGGTGGCTTTTCTTGACTGCTTCTTGGATCTGCTGACCCATCTCCAACCGCCGCTGCTTGGGCTGCTCGGCCGATGGCATCGATAACAACGCCGTCACCACACGCTCGCCGGTCGAAGCGGGGATCTCTTGCATCGCCGCGACTTGACCCGCAAAGACCCACAGGTCCGACCAGCGCTTGCGCTGCATCAACAACCCCGCGTACATCTCGGCTGACTTGAAGTGTTTGGTATCGGCCTCCAGCGCCTGCTGCAGGTGTGCTTGCACCTCGTCGAGGCGCACCTCGATCTGATTTTTGAGCCGCTGGGATACCATACTTTTACCGGTCTGCTCGTAGGAATCCAAGCTAACATTGCTGATCGATTTCTCTTCTTGTTGAAGCAACACGCGCAGCCTCGAGGCATCGAAGTTCGCGTAGCGGGCCTGGTAATAATGAGAATCCGCCACCCGGCCTTCGTGCACCGCCAGCCACTCGGCCTGAGCCTGGCCTGTAGACATGGCTTCTTCAAACTGGGTCTGCGACTTGGGGTTGGTCAAAAAATCAGACCGGCTTAGCACGTTGCGGATCCGGAACCATGTCCAGTCCACCAGCAGCTGCCTGGACTCGGCGTCGTCTGAGTTGGTTTTGATTAGCTGATCCAGGGTTTCGCGGCTGTCATCGAGGTGGACCAGCAGCATCTGCGCCCTGGCTTTGAGCTTCAACGCTTTGACATCGCCGGGCCTCTCTTGGAGCACCTTGTTGATGGTCTCCAATGCCTTGTCGGGCTTGCCGTTGGACATCGCGATCTGCGCCTGCTGCATCCGCAGCTCCGGGCTGTCGCCACAACCCGTCAGGAGCGATACCGCGGCCACGCAAATCAAGAAACGTTTTACACTGTGCGTTGGCATTACTGATCTCCTAGCAACCCTAGGCGTTTGAGTTCTTCTTTGCGGTCTTCATCGGAAATGGCCTCACAGTGGGCCAGCAACGCGTGGATCCATCGTGATGGAACCGCATAGGCGATCCCGCTGGGCTTTGTCAGCAGGTGCTCCCGGGTCTTCGACGCCAGCGTCTTATTGATGATCCCAAATACACGCCCATCTTTCGCATCAAACAGCGGGCTCCCACTGTTACCCGGGTAGACCACCAAGTCTAACTGATACAAGTTATAAGGCTTGCGGATCGCCGCTGCCAACTGAGGAGTCAACCTCTTGCCCGGCGGCAGCGGCAACACCGCAGGCACCACCGCAGCCACCACACCTTGGTGTGCCGCAGGCACCAGGCCCAACCGCAACCCAATCGGATAGCCTAAGACCCCCATCAATTGCCCCTGTGCCGGCTCGGTCAGCTCCAGAGTCAGGGCTGGGACAGGCGGCCCTTCAAAACGCAGGATCGCCACATCGTGACCCGCATCGTAACCTCGCACCCACGCCTTGCGCCCCTCCGTTGGCCTGTCGTCCGGGAAAAACACACGCATATGCCTGATCCGCTTCTTGCGCTTCACCCCATCCACCACGTGCGCATTGGTCGCCACGGTGTTGCCATCGCCGATCACAAACCCCGTCCCCATGTACTTGACCGTTGGCTTATCCTTAAAAAAATAACTGCCCACCGCAGCGGTGCTGGGGCGGGCCTGACGCACCGCTGCCACATAAGGATCGACCGCCACCACAGGCGGGGTCTGACCCCACACAGCCTGCCCCCCCCCGACCCACAACACACCGACCCACAGCCACACCCTCAACACACGCTGATTTCGAATATCGTTCAATCGCAACCTGTATCACTCCATTTTCCGGGCCGATCTGAACGCCCTATCATACGCATCTGGATTGATCCAGAATCAACCGCAACGAACCGTGACCGTAAGCAAACGGGTTTCTCAGATTTTTGTGTCGACCCACCCATTCATTCGCGTATAATAGTATAATTATACGGTGCTTATACGCCATCGCGGTGGCTATAACAGAAAAAATAACCCTCCAACAAACAAAACATCACGTGAATCCCGCTTAGGCTGGCGTGGACATCCTCACTCACTGAGCCTGCCCAACCGCAACCGCTGGCTTCGTAGATGTGGAGGGTTTGGTTTTGGCCAGCCCCTGAAGCTGTTGATAAGCCGTCCAGCCCACGAAGCCGCCTCGTTTCAATAAGCGGTTATAAGCGTGAGCCGCTTCCTTGAGCTGGCCTTGTGCCGTCGCTATCTGGGCCTGCAACATGATCGCCCGGGGCGCTAGAGGCCGGACCTCTAAAACCTGCGACAAGATCTCACCGGCTTGCAACCAGTCGCCAACATCGGCTGCGTAATGGGCTTTATACCATAATAGAAGTGGCATACGGCCTTTGCGCTGGATCAGCTGATCCAGCAGCGTATGGAGCCGATCCGGCTGCATCACAGACTGGGCACGCACCAGCAACCGATCCACCCAGCGCTGCGACAGATCCGCATCATCGAGCAGCACCTTCACCATCGCCACCGCAGCGCTGTGCTCTTGTGCTTCTAGCAGCACATCCAAAGCCGCTACTTGCACCGCGATCCGCTGGCTCTGCAGCGATAACACCAGGTCTTCGAACAAACCCGCAGCAATATCCCGCTGATTCACACGCACATTCGCCCGCGCCAGCAGCTCTGTGGCGATGCGGCTAACCTCGGATGCCCGATCTTCTTCCTGTAAGAGGCTCTTTAAATCATGCATCGCATCGACCGGTTGACCGATCGCCAAATTCAGCTGTGCCTGTGAAATCAATCCAAGCTTAGGGTTCGTATGCTGGAGTGTCCCCAACCATACCAGGGCTTCCTGGCTTAGCCCTTTCCTCAACGCATCGCGAATCACCCACCACACCGCCAATTGGGGCCAACCCTGCTCAGACACCATCGCCATAATGTGTTGCTTCACCTGGCGATCATCTTGCCGATCCAACGCATCGGCCAAATCAATCAGCCGATACGTTGAGCCCTTGGCCTGCTCTAGTTGGGTTAACCCAACTAGAGCCTGTGGGAGCTCTAGCTTCGTTTTGTTGAAGTAGGCTCGCATCCGCTGGATCGGTGCCGATAGCTGCCCCGCTTCCCCTACCAATCGATCGATATACCACTGGGCTCGCTCATGCTCACCCAGCCAAAAACTCAGCCGCGCCGCTAAGTCCCCCAGCATCGGTGCTTGGGGCCATTCCAGCATCGACACTTCCACCAAATCTAACATAAGTTCTTTATTTGAAGGAAGATATCGGCTGATGCCGGGCCGATCCAATGCGGCCTGTGCCTCTAAATGGCCAGCTGATGAATCCGCCACCGCCGCGACGAAATCCGCCATCGGCCACTGCATCGGATCACGATCAACATGCTCAAGCAGCACCCGCACAACCAACGCCGAAACCTCCAGCCGCTGATCGAGGTAAGCCCCTAACCAACACCGCCCCAGAACCGCCAACCATTCACCCGAGTCGTTTTCAAGACGCTGATCAACCAACCGCTGGACCAAGCCCACCTCATCTAACGCCATCGCACCCACCATGGCCACGTCCTGCCATTGGATTGGATCGGTATCCACA
Organism: Phycisphaeraceae bacterium; assembly: GCA_965223655.1. Taxonomy (GTDB): domain Bacteria; phylum Planctomycetota; class Phycisphaerae; order Phycisphaerales; family Phycisphaeraceae; genus CBDCXC01. The sequence continues at coordinate 276,767 of CBDCXC010000009.1, read as the reverse complement.
CGGCTTAACCGGTCCTCCAGCAGCGCCAGCAACCCCCGCCGGTCCATCTGCTCGATCAATAGCTGGATCTGGAGCTTAATCACCGCAGGGTGGTTGGGGCTAAGCTCGATCGCTTGGGTGATATCCGGTTCCGCTTCTAAAACATGACCCGCGCCAACCAACGACTGCGCCAAGGCCAATCGGGCCGGCAGGTAACGCGGCTCAAGCTCGATGCACTGCCTCAACCACTCATGCCCCTGCTCTGTCTGACCCGCACCGAGAAACGATACGCCCAGCGTATACTTCACCATCGGCGTCTTGACTTTCTGGTCCAACGGGATCAATAGCTCCACCGCCTCCTGGGCATAGCCCTGTTTAACCAAGGCCAGGCTCAAAAGACACATCCCCTTAGGGTGAAACCACGAACCCTTCAACAGCCGTTTTGCCAGCTGCTCCGCTTTAAGGTAATCCTCATCACAAAGCGCCAAATGGGTCTGGGCCAAACGGTAATTTAAATCATCGTCCCCGATCAGATCGGGGTGCTCCACCAGCGAACGGACAACCGCCACATCGTCTGGCGTGACCCACTGGGCAAACCGGGTATCTAAATTCAACAGCGTGTGACCCACCGCACCCACCAGCGACGCATCGAGCCGATCCAACCCCGCCAGTTCTTGGGCCACCTCACGCGCCCGATCGAACAACCGGGCATCAATGTACATCTCAAACCGCAGCTGGCGCGGCAGCGGGTCCTGCGGGTCGATCTCAATCAGCCGCTGGCAATGATCCAGCAGCCGCTGTTCAAGCGCTTCGACCCGCGACGCTAACCCCGATACCACACCTTCCAACTCAGCTAGCCGCTCCTTGTGCCCAACCGCCTTAGCCTTCTCATACCCCTGCGCCTGCACCCGCAGCTCCAGCCGCATCAGCCCCACCCGGGCATACGCCCGGCGGGCGCGGAACTGCGCTACGATCGCTTCGGTGTTAGGCAAACCCTCCAGCGTGGTTAAGATCCGACCCGCCTCCGTCAGCAACGCCTCGCAATGACGCTGGGTCTGATCCACCGCGTTGAGCGTGCTGTTGCTCACCCAATCGGCGACTTCTCGGAAACAGCTCTCGGCGTACAGCCTCAACACCCGCTCCTGACCCGGATGGCTAAACGTCAGGGCCAACTCGTTGAGCACCCACCGCGCTTGGGAGAACCGCCCCAGCGTGATCAACGCATCGGCCTGGATCGGCAACGCCTCAGGGTGCGTCGGGTCGATCCGAAGCACACCCTCCGCCGCTCGCAGCCGAACACGCGCGTCGGGGTGATGCAGCTGCTGGTAGTACGTCTGGAGATCCGATGTCAGCGCCGCCTGGCGGCGACGCACCCACACCCAACCCCCCAACACCACCGCCCCCACCAGCAGTGCAATTATTACGATCAGCCGCTTACGCATCTCTTTTAACCCGCCCCGCCCAACCTACCTCCACCGGCCCGACCCTGACCAGCCGTTACGGCAGCCCTTCGTGGATCTCTGGCAGCAGCACCGCCGCCGCCGACATCGCCAGCTGACGCGACGGCCCAACCTCATGCTCATACGACCCCACCGGCACGCTCAATCGGATCAACGCTCCCGCCGTGCTGCGCGCCATTAATCCATTAACAAAAATCCAAAACTGCTGTGAAAAAAAGCTGGGCGTATAACGACCACCCGCTTTGTACACATACAAAAAATAATCCTGACGACGGGAACGCTGCGCCAACAACTCCTGGAACGACAACTCACCGATCTGACCCACCGTGATCGACTGCAGCCGACGTTCGGTGATCTGGCTGCCGCCACCCTCAATGCAAACCTCCGGCGGGTGCGTGCCCTTCCGGTTATTGGCGCTGAACACGATCAACAGATCCAGCTTCTGGCCCGTCTGCGGGTCTGTGTAACGCCGATACAGGTAATCGGGGTACTCCAGAATCGTCAGCGACTTCTCATCGAGCTTGTGGTCCCGCCCCACGAACGTCTGACCCTCGACCGTGATCGTCTCAGGCACCACGGCCGCGACCTTCTGATTCTCGTCCCCGCCCCAGGCGGTGATCCCCCAATACAGGCTCAGCCCCGCTGTCACGCCAAGCACCGCCAGCGGGGCCCACTGACGCCGATCCGATCTGAACCGCTCCAGCCGCGACATCGACTCCAAAAAACCCAGCAGACGGTGGTCTACCCAGTCGCGCTTCATCCATTTATTCAACACAATCACCAGCTGCTCAAGACCAAACAACATCCCCAACGCCACACCAAACACCAGCAGCCCCGACAGGTCATGGAACGCGCTCTTGGGGCCCGCGGCATCGACCGAAAAATAGTGCGCCACGATGTTCAGCGACGTGATCCGAACCACGTTGCACGCCACCGCCACCGGCACCGCCATCGCCAGCATCACCAACCGCCACAGCCCCTTCACCCGGCACACCATCGCAAACAGCGACGCAAACCACACCAGCGAGATCAGGCTGCGCAGACCGCTGCAAACATTCTCAATCACCAGCATCTTGGGGTTGCCCAGCTCATCCGGGGTCAGGTACACGTAGCTGCCGTCCATCACCGCAGGCACGGCAAATACATGGTTCGTCAGCCACAACGCCGCACGACCCGCGAGGAACTTGAGCCGGAAATTCAAGTCCACGATCGCCACCTCCGGCATCGGGACCATAAACACCAAAAACACCACCGGCATCCAATACGCCTTGGCCAGCGGCCAACCGCCCCACACCAGCATCAGCCCGCCAAGCACACCGATCAACGCATAACCCGAAACAAACATCACCCGCGCGCTAGGCGACACGCTTAGCAGGTGAAACGCTAAAAAAACAAGCAGCAACGCCCAACCCAAAACCGACGCGCCCCGGCTTCGGCGGATCGGGAAACCCACCCGCTTAAAAATAAAGTACGCGATCACCAAGCTGGTCAGCGGCACCAGCGGGCCGTGCGAGTAATACGAATCGCCTTCCGTAAAACGCTCCATCAAGCCCATCGATCCCTGCGACCGCCACGCCGGGAACCAACGGAACCACATCTCATAAAACGTCCGGTGCCACCCCACCGCCAGCAGACCCACCGCCGCCAGTAGGCCCAACCTCATCGAAGCGCTCAACGCACCCGGATGAGCCTGCCCACGCGCACGCTCGATCGCATCGACTTTCGCCTCGGCCTGGTGCAGCTGCGCCTCGGGATCGCGATCCGCACCCGACCCACCACCCCCAGGAGTGCCAACCGGCGGGGCTGCCGAATCAGACGCCGGGTCGGGCGTCGTCGGGTTCGTTTCGCTCATGGGATCCCTCGCACAATCATCGGACCCGCCCACCGCGTCAACCACAGCGGCAGCTTCTTCCACATCGCCACACGCCGCTGGTTCTGCGGGCTGTCGGGTCTCATGCCGCTGATATCACCTCGATAGACATGGTAGTGCCATACCGTCGGCTGGGGCTGGGCCCCCCACTGTTTCTTAAATCGATACGTCCCAGAGTCCACACTGGATCGCCCAAAATCAAACTCCCGACCACCTTTCTCTATCGTACGCAATAATAAACGATGATACATCCACATATTGGCATTCGTGGTATTGAACTCACGCAGGCTGCTAGCCGACGGCACCTGCGTTGAACCCCGCCCATCGTGAACCAATAGCGCCCCCGCCACGGGCCGCCCCTGATAGTCCACCACCGCCAACTCCGCATCAGACCCAAAACGTTCTAAGATCAACCCAAACAGCTGCTTGGGGTACACTGGTGTGCCCAGATCCCGCATATTGACCGCAAACACACCATAAAAATCCTCTAATAATGCCTGGCCACCCCAGCGCATACCCAGCTCGTGCTTGTCGCCTTTGCGCACCTGGTTGCGCACCTTGGGCCCAACCGATTTCCATAACGCCTCGTCGTTATCGGGTAACGTCAAAACCATCCGCTGTTTATCATCACGGACCGCACTGACCCAATCGCCCTGCCCAAACCAATCCAATGCCGGGCCAAAATGACGCAGCTCAAGGTATCGGACCTTCAGCCGCCCAGCTAACGCCACCGCTTCCTGCGCCAATTGGGTGGCGGTCTCTGGGCCATCTGCCACAACGCCCGCCCGGTTGAGATAGGGCAGGCTAACCAAGAACCGGCCGAATAAACAGCTCGAGACCAAGCAGAGTGGCAAGTAACCCGTGATCAGGCCTCGACGGGCCTCTTGCTGATCATCCTCTGATTGCCCCCGACCCTCACGGGCGATCAGCATCATCGGCCGATGCCCCAACGCCTCGCGGAACACGCCAAGCCAACGCGGATCGTGCTCCCCGCATACACCCGCATCGTCCGACAATCCCGCCAAATAAGCCGTAACTTCTTGGATTATCTCAAGATTAGGTTTGTCAACGATTTGAATCATGAAAACGGCCTGCCCCCCCTCATGCCACCGGGCGAACACCTTCAACCCATCGGATATCTATCGGCCATCCCCCAGACCCACCATCACCGCTCCTCGCCTCTCTATGGCCTAGCGTAGTGTCAAACTCCCCGCATCCGGCGGGCAAGGCCCACACCACCGATTGGATCACCCCACCGATCCCGCTGCATCATCTCTCAGTTTTTGACCCTCTCTGGCCTGCTGTGGGGTAGGCGTGTCACAGGCTGGGGGGTGGGTTTGACCGCAACGAGCCGCATGTCCCGGCCGATCTTGGCTGCGTGCCGCCAGGTCTGGGTGATGGGTTCCGTTGTAACTGCGTCGAAGCCGGTCTCTTCAAGCTGCTGTGTAAGGCTCTGGGGCGTCCAGCCCCATTTGTGTGCCTGGAGCAGCCCTTCTTTGGCGATCGCGGGCGGGAACCCAAAGATGCCGATTAGCCCCAGGTCGTACCCGTGTGGGTCGGGGTGCTGCCCTAGCGTGCGGATGCACGCTTCGAGGTTGGGTAGCTCCAGGCAGAGCTTGCCGCCAGGCTTGAGTACCCGGTGCCACTCACGCAGGGCTTGGCAGGCTTGATCGAACGTGAAATGCTCAAACAGGTGGCAGGCTTCGATCGTATCGGCGGTGTTGTCGTCGAATGTGCCAAGGTCTTGGGCTTGGGCGACGACATCGGGTTGGTTTTCTGGGTTGGCGTCGACGTTGACCCACCCGGGACGTAAATCGGTCCCGCAGCCTAGGTGCAACCGAAGCGGTTGATCGTCATCAGACCCGGGTGACATATCGACCCATGCTCGCACGCGCCGCGCCAGGATCGCTACGCGACGCCGCTGGTTGTAGTCGTCGACATTCTGTAAGCCGGGCGGGCTTTCGAACGTCGCGGGCAACACCTGGGGCTCAAACCCCAGCGACCGGATGCAGGCCACCAGCTTGTCGAGGTTGGGTACGGTTTTCTGGAGCGAGGTTTCGATTGCGTTGAAACACAAGTCGCCCGGCTCGTCGATCAGCGGCTCGTGGGCATCGCCCACGCGCGTATCGATGATGATGGCTTCGCGTGTGACCTGCGTGGCCCATTTGAGGATCTGCGCATAGTTGGGCACGTGGTAGAGGATGCCGGCACACAGGGTGATGTCGAACGGGCCGTGGTGGCGGATGGTCGGCCAGATCGATTCGTCAGCCACATCGCCGGTGATGAACTTGGCGCGACCCCATGGCAGGAACCGGCCGGTGCGCCAATAGAGCTCGGCTTGTTCTCGGAACGTGTCGCGCCCTTCAACCCCCAATACACGTGAAACGCCGTGCTGGGTATAGTGGGCCGACCAATACCCGCAGTTGCACGCCAGATCTAACAACGATTTGTCCTGGAAGTCATATTGATCGATGACCTGGTCGACCAGGAGGGTCTGTCGGCAGGCCACGCGGTTGGCTAATGTGCTCGCGTTCCAATCCGACCCGATGCCCGGGACGACCCGTACCCCGCCTAGCTGGACGGGATAGAACCATGGGTGCAGGGCGTTGGCCTGCTGGGCGATGTCGGGGTTGTTGAGTGATGCAGCCGCGTGGGGGGCGTTTGTGGTGGCAGGAGGCGTACCGTTCTTATCCGCCGCAGGGACCACCCCGCACCGCTGCCGGGCTTGGTCGAGCTGGCCCGATTGCTGCTCTTGTTGCTCTGGGGTAAGCGCTTGGGCCCAGTAGTCCTTGTGGTAGGCGTAGGTGTTGAATTCAACCCCATAAGGCTTGGCCGCCTGCCAAAAAACCTCGTCCCAGTTCTCACCCCAGTGGGTTCGGAAGTAGTCATGGGCGAATTGCTTGGCTTGGCGTTGGTACTGGGTGCGTGAGATTGTCTTGGTGTTGGTTGCGCCGTAGGTCGAGCCGCCGAGGTGCTTCATCGAAACGGCATCGCAGTAACCGGTGACCCAGCCTTGGCGGTAGAGCTTAAACGCCCACTCGTGGCTAGCGCCCCAGCAGTACTTAAATGCACTGTTAAGAAAGCCGACCTCGTCGACGGCAGCGGCCCTGACCATCAACGCCAAGTAATCGCAGACCGCGACTGGGTGCCACTGTCGTGCTGACTCGGCGTGGCCCTGGGGGTAGCCGCCGTCGGTGTTCATCGGCGATAGGGCGGCTAAGCGGGGGTTGGCCTGCATGGTGTCGATCAGGGTCTTGGCGGGGTCTCCGGGCTGCTCGAAGACCAGGTCGTTCATCAAGACCCAGTAATAATCGAATGGCCCGCGGAGTTTGGCGTATTGCAGCGCGAGGTTGTGCCCGAAGCACTTGCCTTGAAAATCAGGGTCGTCGTATCGCAGCGTGCTGTGGGGTGAAAGCTTGTCGGTGTCCGTGCCGCACTCCACGACGATGGTTTCGTGCTCAACCTGGACCTGTCGGCTCAAGCGGTCGACCATATCGTCGACCAGGTCAGGCCGATTGCGGCTTGCGATCAGGATAGCCAGCCTCAAAAGTATGCCTCCTCGCGGTGGAGCAGCCGGACGCGTAGGCTAGCGCGGGGCACCACCGCGGTGCCGTGCCCATTGTTGGGTGACTCGTCAGAGCCTAAGAAATCCCTGGCGCGGGTGTGCGTTTGCAGCGAGGATTGGCCAGTCGAGGGGTTGTCTGGTGAGTTGGCAATACCGTCGCCAGCTTCTAACCGGCGTTTGAGTTCTTCGGCCACGATGTAAGATCGGTGTCGCCCAGAGGAGCAGCCGATCCCGATGCGCGCGTCGTCGTCGAGTTCAACCAAGGTGGCCACCAGCGGCACCAGCCGGTCGAGGAACCGCTGGCAGCTGGGCTGCTCGAGGACGTAGTCTCGCATCTCTGGGGATGGCTTGGCGAACAGCCCCCACTTTGCTTCACGCGCGGGGTTGGTTAAAAAGCTAACGTCAAAGTAATAGTTCGCGTTGGGGGCCCCGTACTTGAACCCAAAGGTGATCAGGGTGATCCGCTTCTCATTGGTCATCGGGCAGCCCCAAAGCCGGGTGGTGCGTGGAACGGGTACACAGCGTGCTGTCTATATCGGATAGGTCTTAAGCGAGGCTCTATAAACAGCCATAAACCGCCGGCCCCATTATCGGAGCACAAGCCTTGGAGAATGTGATCATCCTCGGGTCGGGTCGTAGCGGGACCAGCATGGTCGCGGGGACGCTGGCTGGGGCGGGCTATTTCATGGGTGACGACCTGGTCCAAGCCAGGGCCAGCAACGCCAAGGGGTTTTATGAGGACCGGGGGATCAACCGCCTTAATGAAGACATCCTGATCGCGTCGGGGCCCTCACACCAACCCATGCCGCCGCCGACCAACGCACCGGGCTGGGGATTAGAGCGTCGGCAGCTGTGGCTAGCGCAGGTCCCATTGGGCACAGCGATCCGCGGCACCGAGCCAATCAACCAGCGGATCGCCCAGGCCTGTGCCCGTGTGCCATTTTGCTACAAGGATCCGCGGTTCTGCTATACCCTGCCGGTGTGGCGGCCATACCTGAGGCGGGCCCGGTTTGTCTGTGTCTTCCGCCACCCACTAGCGACGGTCCGCAGCATCCTCAAAGAGTGCGAGGCTGCGGCCTACTTAAAAAATGTCACCCTATCGTGTGAGCAAGGCCTAGAGCTGTGGTCGCTGATGTATCGGCACGTGCTCGAAATCCACCGCCACCAGGGCGATTGGCTGTTCCTGCATTACGATCAGGCCTTGACCGATGCGGGGCTGGATCGGTTGAGTGGGTTTGTGGGTGGCTCGGTGGACCGATCATTTCCCGATCGAGGCTTGAACCGGTCACCGGCGCAGGGCACGGTGCCGGAGGCGGTGGGGGGGGTGTATGCGCAGCTTTGTGAGTTGGCGGGGTTTGATGACAAATCTTAGACCGACGGCCCGGTGACGGGTAGGGAGACAAGTGTGTCGTTAGAAGCAGCGTCGGTTGCGTCAGGCTCGTCGTGGGTTTGATCGAGCTTGGCGATGCGGTGATGGGACCAATCGGTGACCTGGAGATCGGGTGCATCGGGTCCGGCGTGGGTCTTGAGGAGCTGGTATCGGTTGTCGCGCTGGGCGGGGACAAAGCCGGCGTCTCGTATCAGCCGGCAGATCACCGGCTCGTTTAAGCAAAAGGTGGTGCCCGCGGCGCTGACCACGTTTTCTTCCATCATGACGCTGCCCATGTCGTTGGCGCCGTAGAACAGGCCCAGCTGCCCGATCTTGGGCCCCATGGTGACCCACGAGCTGCCGATCGAGTGGATGTTGTCTAGGAATAGCCGGCTGATCGCCTGCATGCGCAGGTATTCGGTCGCCCCGGCCAGGCGCAGCCGCTTGCCCGCTTGTTCGTGTCGGTCGCCTACAGCGAGCTGATCGCCTGGGAACGGATCACCCGATTCGGGGTCCCACAGCGGCAGGCGTCCCAGGGGGGTGTTCTCGGGCTGGAACGGCCAGCTGATGAACGACACGAACCGCCCCGGCCAGCCCTGGTCGATCGCGTGGTCTTGCGCGTCGCGGATGCGGTTCATGTGATCGATGCGGTCAGCGATGCCTTCGATATGCCCGAACATCATGGTCGCGCTGGTGTGCATTCCCAGGCGGTGGGCGGTGGCCATGACGTCCAGCCATTGGTCGGCCGTGGCCTTACCGATCCCGATGCGGCGCCGCACATGTGGCGCAAAAATCTCGCCGCCCCCGCCTGGGATGGAGTCTAACCCAGCCTCTTGCAGGCGGCGCAGGATCACTTCGAGCTTGCTTAGCCAGATGCCGTGTGGCAGCTCATCGCTGTGGCCCGGCGGGGTGACGGGGTAGCCATCGATCTGAAAGACCGCGACGAACTCGACGATCTCGGGCGGGGAAAACGCGTGGAGGTGCAACCCGGGGAACCGGTCCTTGAGGCCACGCAGCATCTGCTCATAGAACTCGATGGGCAGCTGGGGGTGCATCCCGCCCTGCAGCAGGGTCTGCGTGCCGCCGATGTCCAGCAGCTCCTGAACCTTGTCATGGAGCTGCTGGGTCGAGAGCGTATAAGCATCGTGATCACCCAAGTCGCGTTTGAACGCACAGAACGTGCACTTGGCCGAGCAGACGTTGGTGTAATTGATGTTGCGGTCGATTACGTAGGTGCGCACCCGGTCGCCGTGGATGCGGTTGCACATCGCGGCCGCCCAGCGCCCCAGGTCGTGCAGCGACGCGTCGTAGTAGAGCGCCATCGCCTGGTCGGGGCTCAGGCGGGCTTGGCCGACGATGACGGCGTCGATGTCGATTAGGTGTGTTAAGTTTGGTTGGTGTTGAATCACTTGTGTGTCTCTTGGGCAGATACAAATACACGGGGATTGTAGACGGAATTGCGACATTTCGTCTGCTTATAGGGTGGAAATTTTCGGTGACTTGGAGTTTTCAACTTGTTGATTCCCTGCAGCTTGCTGCGGGGCGCTTCGAAAAATCCTATGGCTCCGCTCCCTAACGGTCGCGGCTCGTTGATCGGAATATTCAATGCTCAATAGAGGCTGGAGATGAACCGACACCTTTCAAAGCTCGCCGCTGATGGGATACCGTATTGGTGCATGGCACGAAGGTGAAGGCGGTGTATGCCAAAAAAATCGAACAACGCTGCAAAAAGAAAGCCCTGTGAGTCCGTTCTGGACCGCCCGTTTCCAGCAGCAACCCTCAATCGCGCGAAGGGGCTCGCGGTGCCACCAGGCACCGAGCCGGCTTAGCGGATGGCTGGTGATTGAAGGGGGTAGGCCGTCACACCAAGGACGGTGGGCTTTAGGCGGGCTTGACTTCGACAAACCGCTGGACACTACGCAGATCGGTCAGCACGTCGACGGTTGCGGTGAGCCTGCCGCTGTCGCCTAGCTCACCTTTAATCGGGTGGAGCTTGATCATCTGCCCGCCGTACAACCGCCCGCCCCGCATCTGCGGGTTGTAGCGTGCGGCGCGGACCTTGCGCAGGCGTTTGTGCTCGGCTTGGATGGCCGGGTCCTTGCTCAACACGCGGACCAGCGTCTTGCGTGCCGCGGTGTTGGTGGGCCGCTTGACCACTTGGACTTTGACTTGGCTGCCTGGCTTGATCTGATCGAGCATCGCTTCACTCACTATCACTGGCCCTAGGGCTCACGGTGGCGGTTTCTGAGGTGCCGTATTCTTATGCAACCCCACCGCGGGGTCAACCCGGTTGGCCAAGCACCTCGCGGATCAGCTGCGGTGGGCATCCGATATCGACCACCACCACCTGGCCCACATACGCCTGTGCCGCTGGGTTGGCCAAGCCCGGTTTGGTGGCCACAAACGTCACGGTCAGGTCAGCCCGGATCGTCGCGTTGGAGGGCCGGCCGGTGTCACAATCCAAGCCCGACGGGATATCAATCGCCACGACCTTCGGCCCACGCAGGGTGTTGCACGATTCGATCACCTTGGCCAGCGCCGGGCGGATACTACCCATAAACCCTGTACCCAGCAGCGCATCGACCACCACATGCGCTCGGCCCCACGCCGCGGCCTGGTCCGCCAACGCCTGGCCGTGGCCCACCCTATGGATCGCCAGGCCCATCTTGTCGCAGATCGCGTGGTTGATCGCGGCATCGCCCTTGAGCTGGGCGGGGTCGGCCGTGGTGTAGATGGCGACCCCGACTGCTTGGTTGTGCAGGTGCCGGGCGATGACATACCCATCCCCGCCGTTGTTCCCGCTGCCTGCCAACACAACCACACGGGCCGAATCGGGTGTTATACCCATCGGGTATGAGTTTGCCGCGTCAGAATCACAAAAACGCCCAAGATTTCCCTGCCGCGGGCGAACGGGACCCCGTAAACCTGATCGGGACTGGTATAGACCCAAGTTGTTACGGATCAGATCGAGGATCACCCGTGTGGCGTTGCGGCCGGCGTTCTCCATCAACACCACGCCGGGGATCCCCAAGGCTTCAATCGCGAGGCGATCGACTTGGCGTACCTGTTGGCGGGTGAGGGTGTGCATCTGCGTGGGTGAGTATACCCATTTCAGCCAGGTTTACGGGGTATCGGGCCGGATGATTTCGAAGTTTTCGCGCAGCAAGGTGCTTAGCGTTTCTCGGTGCTCGTGGAGTGATTCAAAAAACGCTTGGCATTGTGACTTGAATTCAGCGAACGTGTTGTAATATTTGTTATACAGGATCTGCTTGCGCGTGTACTTCCATAGCCGCTCAATCAGGTTCAGGTTCGGCGAATAGGGTGGCAAGAACATCAGCTTGATCTTGGATGTTTGGACAAACGCTTTGACAATTCTTGATTGGTAGTACCTTGCGTTGTCGCAGATCACGTGGATGGCTTTGGCTTTGCGGTGCTTGCGTTGGATCTCTTGGAGCAACGCAACTGTCGATTGAGCGTTAACGCTTGGGTCGGTGCGGGTGACGGTTTTCAATGAATCGATGTGGATCGCGCCGTTGATGTTGAGCCGTTGCCGGTTGGTATTGCTCGCGATCGTTTTCGCCACGCCACGCTTGATCCAGCCGTGCGCCCCAACGGTGTTGTGCTGGAGGTGCACGCCATCCATGAAGTAGACCGGATTGGTTTGGCCCTTGTTTTTCCGTAGTTTTCTGTACTTGGCCAGGAATCGCCGCTGCTTCTGAAGGTCGGCTTTGCCCGGCACGACCTTCGGCTTTTTGTACACGTAACCCATACGGTGCAGCAGATCGGTCACGCCGTTGACTGAGTACGTCACGGCAAATGTCGTTTGAATATACGCTGTGATGTCGGCCGCCCGTAGGTAGATTTGTTGCGATAGGTGTTCGTTGAGTTGAGCTTCTTGTTCTGCCGTGAGCTTGGCGATCCCGCCGCGGTACTCGAACGTGAGCAGCCGCTCCACACCGCCTTCGTGGTAACGCTTCACAAACCGACGCAGCGTGTCGGCATCCAGCAGCAACGCCTCGGCGACTTCTTGCTCGGTCCACCCGCTACCCAAATGGATGATCGCTTTGAGCCGGTCCGCTTCTCGCTTGTCACACACGCTGCGATGTGCCGCACGCAGCTCTTCGATATCCTCAGGTGAAAGCTTCAACCCAGCCATACCCCTTCAGATCGGACAACGACCGGTAACCTCAACAATTTTTCCCGCGGCACAGATTGACCCGTAAAATCGATCGGGAGGGGTATATATACCCATCGGGTCTACCCGTACCGGATGCGTTTACAGCAGGGGGGTTAGGTCGGGGCCGCGGCAAGCAGCCATGCCCCGGACCCAAGACGCTGATCTTGGAAGATGTTCACCTAACGGTCAGCTTGAGGTGGGAATGGAGGATTCAACCGTCGATAGGCTACAGCGTTGGGCGGCACCCTGCGGGTCATCCTGATTGGGTAGAACCCTTGACCACGGGTAGACGGGCGTGATCGAGCGTTTCGAGCAGCTTTGTGGCGGCGGTGTGCGAGAAGGGGCGATCGGCGAACAGGCCCGCGATGAAATCAAAGCCCTGTTGCTGCTGGGCCATGGCTGCGGGGTCGCGGATCAAATGATTCAGCGCGTCAACCACCGGCGCGACTGCTGCGAAGTGTGGCACCAGCTCGGGGACCGGCTGGTGCTGGCCGTGGGCAGCCAAGACGAGGTTGGGTAACGAGAATGTCCGGGTGTGGACCAGCCAGCGGCCCCAGAGGTGCCAGGCCCATGGGCTGACGTTGTACAGCACCACCATGGGCGTGCGGTGGGCGGCGGCTTGGAGCGTGGCGGTGCCCGATACGACCAGTGCTAGATCAGCCCAGTCCAACACCTCTCCGGTCTGGTCGGCCTGGATCTCGAGATAGCTTGGCCAGCTGCGCGAACCCAGGTGAGGCGTTGATAGGCTACGGACCTGTTCTTGTTGATCGGGTTTGCTTATTGCGGCGATCGCTTGCAGGGCTGGGTGTTGTTGTTGGAGTGACATGCAGGCCTGGAGCATGGTGGGCCAGTTCGCCTGGATCTCGCCGTGGCGTGACCCGGGCAGCAGCGCCAGCTTGGGCCGGCCTTGTGGGAACGGATCGGTTGGGGGCGTATGAGGGGGGGGGCTATGGATGGGATCGAATAGCGGGTGGCCCACAAACGTTGCGGGCACTTGGCGTGGGGCGAACCAATCAGGCTCAAAGGGCAGCAAGCACAAAACATGGTCGGTGAGCCGGCGCAGCTTGTGGATCCGCCAGGGCGCCCAGGCCCACAGCTGAGGGGCCACGAGGTGGACAATCTTGGCCTGGGGGTGGGTCTGACGCACCCGCTTGCAGATCGACCAATTGGCGGCGGGGCTGTCGACCGGGACCAGCGCGTCGATCGGGTGTTCGCTAAGCCAAACGGTAAGGCGTTGGAGCCGGCTGCGGTGGGCGCGGAGCTGAGCGACCGCTGCGGTGAGCATGGCGGCGTGATCGGTGGTGGTTTCGATCAGCTGGGCGCCCGCGGCTTGCATCTTAGGGCCGCCAAACGCGGTGATCTGTAGGCTGGGGTCTAACGCCAACAGCTGCTGGATCATCGGCGCTGCCAATGCGTCGCCGCTGGGTTCAAAGGCAGTGAAGAAGATGCGGGGTGGTTGGGTTGCCATGGTGGGAGTGGATCATATACCCATCGGGTATGAGTTTGCCGCGGCGGGCAGGATGCCCGCCCCACCGGAGTCGCCATGGATGGAACCCATTGCGGCTATTCATGTGGTATGCGTTAGCTTTCCAGCCGGTCTTGGTCTTGCGGTTGAGGTTCGGGTTCGGGCGGTGGGGGCTGGCCGGTTAACGCCGCGACGATCCGGGGGACGTGGATGTGGCAGTTCTCGATAAACAACCGGAACGTCACCTGCGTACCCGCGGCGGCGGTGCCCGCGACATACATCCCGGGGATGTTGGTCTGCATGGTGCGTGGGTTGATATCCGGAGCTCCGTTTTCGCCTGCGAGCTCCACCCCCAGCATCTCAAACAAGGCGGTGTCCATCACATAACCGGTCTGCAGCAGCACAAAATCGGCTTCGACCTGAAAGGGATCACCCGTGCCGGCTTTGATCGGATGCAGGGTGACGTGGGTCGGCGTGATGGTGCGTGGCACGGTGTTGGGGTAGAAGCCGACCTCGCCTGACTTGATCAGCGCCTCGATTTCGGGCAGCAGCCAATACTTGACACGGCGTGGATCGAACCGGTCGCGTCGGTAGCTGATCGCGACCTGGGCCCCGGCGCGGTGGCATCGGATCGCGGCTTCCACCGCGGAGTTCTTGCCGCCCACGATCAGCAGCCGCTTTTTAAAGTAGCGGTGGGGCTCATCGAAGCGGTGGCTGACGTGCCCGAGGTCTTCACCGGGGATGTGCAGCAGGCGTGGGAAAGCCATATCGCCGATGGCCAGCACGATGTTGTTGGCCTGGTATTGGCGTGTTTCGCCGCTGGCGTTGGTGCGGAGGGTGAAGCCGTCTGGGCTTTTTTCGGCGTGGGTGACACGCTCGAACGTATGGATATCCAGTTCGAATTGCTGAACCACGCTGCGCAGGTAGGTCAGGTATTCTTCGCGGGTAGGCTTGGCTTGGTTGGTGGTATGCAGCGGGACGCCGGCGATCGCGATGCGCTGGGGTGAGCTAAAAAACTGGGTCGACTTGGGGTAGCGCACCACGGTCTGCCCGATCTGGCCGGCTTCGAGGTGGAGGGTGTTCACCCCGGCCTGCTTGAGTGCCACAGCCAGCTCGATCCCGATGGGGCCGGCCCCGATGAGGGCGACGTCGTAGCTCATGGTGGGCTTGGGCTCCTATTCCCATTCGATGGTGGCCGGGGGCTTGCTGGAGATGTCGTACACCACGCGGTTCACGCCCCGCACCTCGTTGATCATGCGGTTGCTGATCCGGGCCAGCACGTCGTAGGGCAGGCGCGCCCAGTCGGCGGTCATGAAGTCTTGGGACTCGACGGCGCGGATCGCCACCACCCGCTCGTAGGTGCGCCCGTCGCCCATCACGCCCACAGCCTTGACCGGCAGCAGCACGGCGAAGACCTGCGCGGTCTTGCGGTAGAGGTTGTTGGCGATGATCTCTTCTAAGAGGATCTCGTCGGCGTCGCGCAGCAGGTCGAGCTTGTCTTGGGTGATCGCGCCCAAGACACGCACGGCCAGCCCCGGGCCGGGGAACGGGTGACGCCACACCATCTGATCGGGCAGGCCCAAGACCTGGCCCAACGCACGCACCTCATCTTTGAAGAGGCTGCGCAGCGGCTCGATCAGGTCAAACCCCAGCTCTTGGGGCAGGCCACCGACGTTGTGGTGGAGCTTAATATTGGATGCAGTACCAGCGTGGCCGTGGCCGGACTCGATCACATCGGGGTAGAGCGTGCCCTGGGCCAGGTAACGCGCATCGTGCAGGTCATCGCTGGCTTGCTTAAAGACCTCGATGAAGCGGTGGCCGATGCGACGGCGCTTCGCCTGGGGGTCGTCGATGCCTGCCAGGTCTGTCAGGAACTGATCGCTTGCATCCACAACACGCAGGTCGACGTCAAAGTGGTCACGGAATGTGGATTCGACCAGCTGTCGTTCGTTTTTGCGTAGCAGCCCGTTGTCGACAAAGATGCAGGTCAGCTGCTGGCCGATGGCTTTGGCTAATAAGGCGGCAACGACCGAGGAGTCAACCCCGCCCGACAGGCCGCAGACCACCCGGCTGGTGCCGGCTTGCCGACGCAGGTGGTCCAGCTGCGATTCTAAGAAGTCCGCCATATGCCATGTTGGGCGGCAGCGGCAGATATGGAACAAGAAATTGTTGAACACATCTGTGCCGTGGGGGGTGTGTGTCACCTCGGGGTGGAACTGGATGCCATAGAACGGCAGCTGCTTGTGCCGCACCGCGGCGTAGGGGCAGGTGGGGGTGGTGGCCAGCGGTGTAAAGCTGTCGGGCATGGCGTCGACCTGGTCGCCGTGGCTCATCCAGACCGTGGTGTGGTCGGGGATGCCCGCCAGCAGATCGGTGGCGTCCTGGATCGTCAGCGTGGTGCGCCCATACTCGCGCGCTGTGGAACGGTGCACCTTGGCGCCCAGTTGCTGGCAGGCGGCCTGCATGCCGTAGCAGATCCCCAAGACTGGGACACCCAGGTCGAAAAGGGCTGGGTCGCAGGCCGGGGCGGTTGACTCATAGACACTGGCGGGCCCGCCCGAGAGGATCAACCCCTTGGGTTGCATCGCGGCCAGCTTCTCGATGGGTGTATCGGGGGCCACCAGCAGGCTGAATACACCCGCTTCGCGTACACGCCGGGCGATCAGCTGGACGTATTGGGAGCCGAAATCAAGGATCGGGACCACCTGGCCGCGCATGGCTTGGGGCAGGTCGGCTAGGGGGTCGGCCGCGGGCTGCTGTGGTGTGGATTGGGGTTGGGTTGTGGTGTGGGGCATCCAATCAGGCCTTTAATCGCAGGGTGAATAGGGATCATAGCACGAGCACATGGTGATGGGGAGCAACCCGGTGGGGCTGATCTATCCTACTGCGGCCCTTATTGATCGTTGAATATTCCAGTCAACATCATCTGCCTTGACAACCCCTATGGCTCCGCTCCCTGACGGTCGCGGCTCGTTGACCGGAATATTCAACGATCAATAATATTCTATTGCTACAATCTGACCTTATGAATGAGGTGCTCGTGGCGATGTTGTTCGCTGTGGTGCAAGGGGTCCCACCCTTGACCCCGGATCAGCAGGCGCAGGTCGATACCGCGACCGATTTCGTGCGTGAATTTGATGAGGGGGCGTTGTACCCGTTGCTTGAGGATGCGCTGCGGTGGCCCGAGGGTGATGAGGCTGGGGCGATGATCCCCGACTATGAGGCGATCATGAAGTCGCCAGGTGATTATCGAGGCGGTCTGTTTTTAATTGAGGGCTTGTTCGCGGGCACCCCCCGCGGTGGGTCGGAGGTGCGGCGGCTGACCCGGCCCGGGCCGTGGGACGATCAGCTGGTGTGGTGGGGTATCGTGGTTGATGCCCAGCGGGATGAGGTGGTAGTGGTCTATTTGGTTGACCCACCCCCGCCGCCTGCTGCGGGCGCTAAGGTCCGGCTGGTGGGTCGGTTCTTTAAGGTGCTCGAGGATTTTGATCGCAGCCGCCCGCCCAAGCCTACGAACTACTTGTTATTCGTAGGGCGTAGCGCCAGCGTGTTGGGTGGTCAGGAAATCGGTGGCCGATCAACCCCCGGTATCACGCCGCTGCTGGGTATGGTGGTTGTGCTGGGGTTGGGGTGGTATGTGGTGCGTCGGATGCTGCGTCCCAAGCCGGGGGCAAATCAGGCCAGGCGGGCATTGCGGGGTGAAGATCACGATGAAGCCGATCTGGATGACCCGGTCATCGATGACCTGCCCAAGGACCCAGCCGAAGCGCTCGATGCGTTGTCGCAGCAGCATGCGCATGAAGAAGGGCAAGAAGATCGACCGGGATGAACCGCTGGGGAATGGATCGATGAAACGTTGCGGTTCGTTGATCCACACCGTCATATAAGGAACACCGATGGCGACCGTCACGATTCAGCTGCCGCATCACCGGTATGAGGTCCGCATCGAGCCCGGTGCGTTGACGAATCTTGGCGCGTGGGTGGGGCAGGTAGCCAAGCACGATCGGGCGGCGTTGCTGGCTGACGCGGGGGTGTTTGAGGCTTATGGGCCTGCGGCGCAGGCTTCGCTTGAGCAGGCTGGGTTTGAGGTGATTGCAGACCGCGTGTCGGGCGGGGAAGAAAACAAAAACCTCGATACGGTACGCAGCCTGTATGATTTATTGTTAGGCGCGCACCTGGAGCGTAAGAGCCCGGTGGTTGCGTTGGGCGGTGGGGTGATCGGGGATACCGTTGGCTTTGTGGCGTCGACGTATCTGCGTGGCGTGCCGTTTGTGCAGTGCCCCACCACGCTGTTGGCGATGGTCGATGCAGCGGTCGGCGGGAAGGTCGGGGTCAACCTGCCCCAGGGCAAGAACCTGGTGGGCAGCTTCTACCAGCCGTCTTTGGTAGTAGCGGACCCCCAGACACTCCAGACGCTGCCGGCCCGGGAGCTGCGGTGCGGATTGGCTGAGTGCGTGAAGCATGCGGTGATCCGGGACGCATCGCTGTTTGATTGGATCGAACACCACCTCGACGCCATCTTTGCGCTTGAGCCCCAGACAATGACTGAACTGGTTGCGCGCAACGTGCAGATCAAAGCCGATGTGGTGATGGCCGACGAGAAGGAGGCCGGGCAACGCGCGCACCTGAACTTCGGGCATACGTTTGCTCACGCGATCGAAGCCACGTGCGGGTATGGGCAACCGGGCGGGTATCACCACGGCGAAGCAGTGTCGCTGGGGATGGTGGCTGGGACCCGGCTGGCGGCCGCCGTGGGGCGGTGCGATCCCTCGGTGGCCCAGCGGTTAACGGAGCTGTTAGACCGGATCGGGCTGCCCACGCGCAGCGATCGGCTGGCTTCGACGCCACAGCTCATGGCGGCGATGCGGCTGGACAAGAAAGTCGCCTCGGGTCGGCTGCGCCTGGTGCTGCCACAACAGATGGGCGCGGTATCGGTTGTCGAGGGCACCCCGGAGGCCGCGGTGGCTCAGGCGTGGGCGTCGATCCGTTAAAAGGGTGGTCTGGTGGCGCGCTGTTGAGGGGCTATTCTGAAGCTGGCTGATGGGAGGTGAATGGGGGTGCGTCTGCGGGCTCGGTCCAGTCTTCACAGCTGGGCAGGTTCAGCTGCATCGGGCAGGTCTTGCGGTAACCCAGCTTGCGGATCACCTCGAGCACCTCGGTCCAGGTGGGGTAGGGTTGGTTGTTGACCCGCTTGTAGGCGTCGATCGCCATGACGAACAGGAACTGCTCGCTGGTCATCTCGCCTTCTTCAGCCGCTTTCATGAAGTCGCTGCGCCGCCGACCCGGTCCGCGGCGCCGCTCGAGGCCCGTGCCACGAACCGTGCGCCGCTCGACCGCGGACTTCCGCCGCGGGCCTTTGCGCCGATCTTTTTCGGGTGGCCAGTCTGATCCCATTTCAATCGCAAGCAAACCCGCCCGCTACCGGTCCGTGTCACGGCAGGCAAGGGCGTCTTAGGAATAAGTGGGGCGGTTACACACCCTCATCGTCTTCTTCAAAGTAATCGTCCTCGTCTTCGTCCTCGTCGAGGTCGTCGTCTTCATCGTCTTCGTCATCGAAATACTCGTCGTCATCGAGGTCGTCATCCTCGATATCTTCATCGTCAAAAAAATCGTCGTCCTCCAGGTCATCGTCGTCGTACAGGAAGGGTTGTAGGGTCTGGGCGGCCTGTAGGCATGGCTCTCTATCGGACCGGGACGGGATCACCTCGGGGTGTTTGGTGAAGTTTGGCATCGGTTGTCTCCAAAATCGGATGCTCATGGTTTCAACGATCCAGGCCCGCGGGTGAACACGAAGCGATTGGATTGGCCTGTGTCCCGCTGGCGGTTACACTATCTGTCTTTCCGGTTTTGTCAATGGGTTTTTAGGTCGGTTGAACAAATTCTCTTCTCGTTCCTTGACAGCCCTGGTTTGAGTATTGTAATGACCACGAGCCGATCGGTGTTGCCTCAATCCCCGCCTCACCCCAGCACGCCCCGGTGGCACGTGCCGGAGGCTGTTGCGGCGTGGACCGTGCCGGGGCTGGGGCACTGGCTGCTGGGCCAAAAAACCCGCGGGGTGATCCTCGGGTCCAGCATCGGTTTGCTGTGGCTGATGGGGATCCTGATCGGGGGGATCAGCGTGTGTGACCGCAAGGAGGTGAAGCTATGGTTTTTGGGTCAGGCACTCGTGGCCCCCACGCTGGGAGTCGATTACTACCAGCAGCGACTCAAGCAACCGCCCACCCACCACCCGCCCAAACCCGATCGGCCCCATCTCTACGAGCCAAGCTACGGCCGGATGAACGAGCAAGGGGTCTTGTATGTTGCGTTAGCGGGGTTGCTGAACCTCTATGTGATGATCGATGTGATCTACTGCGACCCCAGCGCCCGCCTGGCCGCCGATACGACACACGATCAAACCACCCACACAAGCCGACAGCCATGAACCCTGACAGCGCGATGATTTTGAGTGGGGCCGGGCTGGCGTTCCGCCCTTTTTTTCAGCCCTTGCCCTTGGACGACCACTGGCTGGTGCTGCTGCTGCCGCTGGTGATCGCCATCGCGGTGGTCTACAAAACGATCAAGCTAGAGGACATCGCGCAGCTGCCCCGTGCGGTGGTCTCCTTGACGGTCCAGATCGTCTTGTTCATGGTGGCGACCGCATCGCTGCTGTGGCTGATCACCGAGCTGGTATAGGCCCAAGCGACGGATCACCCTTGTGGGTTGAATCTCTGCCGCCCGACCGCTATTCGAGTTGCCAAACGCACAACCCCAACGAAGCACAGGCCATGAAGTCATTGCTGGCACAGCTTGTCGCAGGCGGATCGCTCGACGCCGATCAGGCGGTCCACGCGTTTGAGCAGATCATGACCGGGCGCGCCACCCCGGCTCAGGTCGGTGCGATGCTTGCGCTGATCGCACAGCGTGGCGCCACCACCCAAGAACTGCTTGGCGCGGCGCGTGTGATGCGAGACAAGGTCGCGGCGGTGGCGGTGCCGGCGGGCTTGACCGTGGTGGATACCTGCGGCACGGGCGGCGACGCCGCGGGCACGTTCAATATCTCCACCGCATCCGCCCTGGTGGTCGCTGGGGCGGGTCGGCCCCACAACGTGGCGGTGGCCAAGCACGGCAACCGGTCGGTGACCAGCCGATCGGGCAGCTCCCAGGTGCTCGAAGCGATGGGCGTCAAGCTCCGGGTCCAAACCGCGACACTGGCCCGCTGCCTGGACGAAGCGGGGATCTGTTTCTGCTTCGCCCCGGCGCACCACCCCGCGATGAAGCACGTGGCGCCGCTGCGCCAAGAGCTGGGGTTCCGCACGCTGTTCAATCTGCTTGGCCCGCTGACCAACCCGGCCCACGCCAAGCGGCAGGTCATCGGCGTGTTTGACCCGGGACTCACCCAGCGGATTGCGCAGGTGCTCCAATCACTGGGCTCGGTCCAGGCCATGGTCGTCCACGGGCAACCCCCTGGGGCAACCGGTCGTGGCGGCGGCTTGGATGAGCTGACCACCGCGGGCATGAACCGGATTAGCCACCTGCGTGGCGGGGATATCCAGACCTATGACCTAGACCCTGGGGCGTTCGGGTTTGCCCAGGCCGATTTGTCGGCCCTGTCGGTCGATGGCCCCCAAGCCAGCGCCGAAGTGATCCAGCGGGTGCTCTCGGGCCAGCCGGGGCCGACTCGGGATATCGTCTGCCTCAACGCAGCGGCAGCGCTGGTAGTGGCCGATGTTGCAGCCGACCTTGGCCAAGGGATCCGGCTGGCGGCCCAAGCGATCGATTCGGGGCAGGCGGCTTGGGCGCTAAAGAAGCTGGTTGAGCTGTCGCAAGCCGCCCCCACCCCAACGCCTTAACACGCAGCGGGCTCGGCTTTGGATCCGCGTATCGATCTCGCGGGGGCTTACCCCGTCGCCGGCTGGGCGGCGGGGTTGAACAGGTGCACATCCCGCTGCGGGAACGGGATGGTGACGCCTTCGTGGTCGAACGCCAGCTTCATTGCTTCGATCATGCCAAAGTGGACCTCCCAGTAGTGCTCCGACTTCACCCAGACCCGCACCAGCAGGTTCACCGAGCTGTCGGCGTGTTCGGAGACATAAATCTCAGATGCAGGGTCCTGGAGGATCAGCGTATTGGCTTCGATCACCTTTCGGATGACGCCTTTGGCGTGCGGGATCTTGTCGCCATAGCTGATCCCAAAAGTCAGATCAACACGCCGGATGGGTTCTGAAAAGACGTTCTTCAGGCAGCCGTTGGACAGCAGGCCGTTGGGGATCACCACCTTTTGGTTGTCTAGTGTCAGCAGGATGGTGTTGAAGATCTGGATCTCTTGGACGCGCCCCAAGAAACCCTGGGCCTCGATCACGTCGCCCACCTTGAAGGGTTTGAAGAACAGGATCAGCATCCCCCCGGCCAGATTCGCCAGGCTGCCCTGCAGCGCCAGGCCTACCGCCAGGCCCGCGGCGCCCAGCATGGCGATGAACGAGGTGGTCTCGATCCCGACCATCGACGCGACGCTGACCAGCAGCAGCGCCTTAAGCAGCACACCAATGAGGCTCAGCAAGAAACGCTGGAGCGTCATGTCAACGTTTTGGCGATCCATGACTCTGTCGAAGACACGGAGTAACCGTTTGATCAGGTGCCAGCCGATCAGCAGCGTGACCAGGGCCAGCAGGAGCTTGGGGCCGTAACTCATCGTGAGCTGGATCGCTTGCTTGGAGAGTTCATCAAGATAGTCCATGGGGATGCCTCCTCGTTAGAAGGTGTTGTGGATCGTGCTGGCCTCGGTGCTCTGGCTGCTGTGGCCGGTTGGGTGGCTTACATTATTGAACATTGAATCTTCCAATCCACATCATCTGCCTTGAAAACCCCTATGGCCCCGCTTCCTTACGGTCGCGGCTCGTGGAATGGATGATTCAATCTTCAATATTATTGTACATCAGCCACCCCGCTTGCAATCACAGCCTGGTAGACCGCTGCATCGGTGTCGCTGAAGCAGCAGAATATCACGCGTTGGGGTGTGTCGTTATCCGCAAGCCATTGCAAGGTCGATCGCCATGCAATCTTGGCCGCCCGTTCTTTGGGGAACCGATACACCCCGGTGCTGATCGCGGGGAAGCCGATGGTTTGGATGTTGTTTTGATGCGCGATCTGATGGGTTTGTCGGTAGCACGAAGCCAGCAACGCGTCTTCGTTGGCCCGCCCATCGCGCCAGACCGGGCCGACCGTGTGGATCACAAACTTGGCCTTGAGCTTGAAGCCCGGGGTGATCTTGGCCCCCCCGGTGGGGCAGCCGCCTAGCGCCCGGCAGGCTTCCAGCAGCTGGGGGCCCGCGGCCCGGTGGATCGCGCCATCCACCCCGCCGCCGCCCAGCAGCGTGGTGTTGGCTGCGTTCACAATCGCGTCAACAGCCAGCGTGGTGATGTCCCCGGTGACCACCTCTACCCGATCGGTCGCGTTCTGGTATTGGGGGGTCTGGTTCATGTGGCTAACCAGCATACACCGCGTATGACAACGCCGCATCGGGCCCTGGCGCCAATCACGCCAATGCCTGGCTTTTCAAAGCCATCACCAAGTTTTGTTTAAGCACGGGCTGCCTGGGACCGATAGTGTCTCTTGTGTTTGCCTTTTCCTCAAAGAGACAGGCCATCGATCCACAGATCGTCCCCATCAGCCTGTCACGACCTCACCCCCACCGACGGACCCACTGCCACCGATGACCAAACAAATCGAGCGGTATCGCCGCATCTTAAAATTGATGCCCCAGCGTGAATCGCTGCCCTTTGACCGCTGCGGCTGCGGCCGGGAAGGCGAGCCCAGCGCGTGGTTCCACAAACCAACCTGCCCGGTGTGCATCGAGTTCTGGCAGCACCAAGCCGCAGCCTGCGAAGCGGTCGACCTAGCGATGCTCGACGAGCATGGCCACACACAATGGGGTGATCCGCTGCATAGCAGCTGGTCATGACCGGGCCGCGGTACACACCTCTTGACACCCCATCACCCTGTCTTGCCGCCGTCTTCTTCGCGCAACGTTTTTTGGATCGCAAGCTCAGCCAGCTTGACGGTCGCTTGGTCCATCCGGTGCAGGGCTTGATGGAACGCATCGGCGTCAGGGTTGGGGGCATCGATGTAATTTTGAACAGCCGCAATGTGTTGCTCGATCTGCCGGCGGTAGCCGGGGTCTAATGCATCGCCCAGCTTCGCCAGCTGGCGCTGGATCGCCCGGATATCCATGCGCGCCTGGTTGCGCAGATCGATCAAGCGGTGCTGGTGCATATCTTCCTTGGCGTGGGCGTAACTGTCGGCTTCGATCTGGGCTACCTCTTCCCGGGTCAGCCCATGGTTGGGCACGATCTGGAGGTGGGCGGCTTTCTCGGATCGCTTCTCCACAGCCGAGACATCCAAGATCCCGTTGGCATCGACCAGGAATGTCACCTCCAGCTTGGGCAGGCCCGCGGGCATGGGCGGGATGCCACGCAGCTCGAACTGCCCCAGCGAGCGGCAGTCCGCCACCAGCTCCCGCTCGCCTTGCAACACGTGGATCTTGACATTGGTCTGGTTGTCGACCGAAGTCGAAAACATCTCCGTAGCGCGTGCGGGGATCGTTGAATTCGCGGTAATCAGCTTCGCCACCGCACCGCCCAGGGTCTCGATGCCCAGCGACAGCGGGATCACGTCTAGCAGCAGCATCTCCCGGTTCACCCCCGCCAGGATCGAGCCCTGCACCCCAGCGCCCAATGCTACGACCTGATCGGGGTCTAACGCGGTGTAGGGGGCGCTGCCAAAGAACGCCTCGACGCGTTGACGCACCAGCGGGATCCGCGTCGACCCGCCAACCAGGATCACCCGGTCGATCTGCTTGGGCGTGAGGCCGGAGCTGCGTAGCGCTTGTTTGCAGCACGCCAGGGCTCGCTCGACCCAAGGCTGCATCATCGATTCAAGCTCGGCCCGTTCCAGCACGCGTCGGTAGACCTGGCTGGGCCCGACTTCGATCTCCAGTGTCGCGGCGGTGTCGTCGGACAGCCGCCGCTTGGTTGCCTCGGCTAGGTTGCGCAACGCCTGGAGCGTGCTGGGGGGGAAGCCCGATGGCAAGCCGAATTGCTCGCAGACTTCGCGCTGGATCAGGTCGATGATCATCCGGTCCACGTCGTCGCCACCCAGGTGGGTGTCGCCCGCGGTGGCTAGGACCTGGTCGACCATGCCCGCGTCGCTGTGGTGCAGCCGGAGGATCGAGACATCGAACGTCCCCCCACCCAGGTCGAACACCGCGACGGTCGCGTCGTCGTGGCGCTGGTCGAGGTTGTAAGCCAGCGCCGCGGCGGTGGGTTCGTTCACGATCCGGCGTACGTTGAGCCCGGCGATGCGGCCGGCGTCGCGCGTGGCCTGACGCTGGGCGTCGTCGAAGTAGGCCGGCACGGTGATCACCGCTTGGGTGACCGGCTCCCCCAGCGCCGCCGAGGCCTGGTCCCGCAGCCGACGCAGGATCATGGCGCTGACCTCTTGGGGCGAATAGATTTTTTCGCCTACCTGCACGCGCGCGGTGTTGTGCGGGCCCTGGACCACCCGGTAGGGCAGGTACGGCAGCTGGGCCTCTACATCTTGCACGCTGCGGCCCATCAGCCGCTTGATGCTAAACACGGTCTGGTGGGGGTATTCAATCGCGTGTGTCAGCGCGTCGTGTCCGATCGCGTCAACCCCATCACCCGCATCGTTGAACCGTACCACGCTGGGCAGGATTGCCCGACCATGGGGGTCATCTAGCACCCTGGGGCCTTTCTCGTCGCAGTACGCGACCAGGCTGTTGGTCGTGCCCAGGTCGATGCCGATGATCGGGCCAGGCTTGATCGCTTGGGTGGGGGCCTGTGCTGCCATAGCGAGAAAGTTTAGCCTCATCGCGGCTATGATGCGGGCGAGTCACACTCGAAATCAGGGGTAACACCACGATGTATGAAGTGACCGTGACCAAGACGTTCTGTGCCGCCCACGCGATCCGCCTGCCCGACGGGTCGCTAGAGCCGATCCATGGGCACAACTGGCAGACCCAGGTCACCGTCGCCGCCGACGCGCTCAACAACTGGGAAGCCGTGATGGACTTCCACCAGCTCGAGCAGCTGGTCGATCAGCAGATCCAGGCGTTGAACAACCGCAACCTCAATGACACCCCGTCGTTTGCGAACGACCGGCTCAACCCCACCGCGGAACGCGTCGCGTGGTGGATCGGGACGCAGGTCGCCAAGCGGTTGCCCCAAGGCGTGCGATTCGTCAGCGCCTCGGTCACCGAAGCCCCGGGCTGCCAAGCGGTGTACCGGGCGTGATGCGTCTTGACCCGTTGTATACCAGTCGATCAGGTTGACAGCGCGTCTGCACACAGCAGCCTCCAGCATGCTGTGTGGCACCACGGCATCACTTGTTTAGGGGTGTTCTTTGTACGCGTATACGAAACTGCCACCGCGGATCACAGGAATAAGCTCTTGATTGATAGCGTCTTCGGTGGCAAAGCACCCCTCGCTTCGGCCTGCCCTTCTGCGGTTCACATAGTGGGCTCCATGGAAAAGGATATGCCGAGCAAATGCATTGTTGTTTGTGGGGTCAAGACCATGAACTTCAAGGGCGATACGGCTTCTGGTGTGTCCCGGTGATCCCGCAGTGGAAGTTCGTGACGTCAGCGCGGTCGCAAATGCCCCGATACTTGACAATTCGCTATCCGGAATGTTCCCAACAAATCGACAGACGAGTAAGGGGTTCCTTCTTCTGCCTATTCCCCCTCCATGAGAAACCATCACATTAAAAAGTACGCTCCCTTCCTCGAGGTTGACCGTCCATAGGCGAGGTTGATCTGCTCTCAAATCAAAATTGACCAAGGTCATAATATGAGGCCGCTGAAGCCTGGGGTTCTCGATATGGCCTTGGAGCGAGATTAGAGCAGCTTCCCACATCTCCTGTGAAATACCCTCATCGGGAGGGCTGTCAAAAAAAAGACGCCAGTTCTTGACTTTGGTCTCAAAGTATAATTCAGTTATTTTTTCAACAGACTGCTCGATAACTTCATCGACCTGCTCGGCAACTTTGTTGGCCTGATGTTGTATCCACTCAGAGAGCCCCACAAATACAGAGAAACCCATTGGCCCACGGTTAGGAAAGCCCACTGTATTATGACCCAAAGGGCCGAAACCCTTTATCCTATTCGCTATCGCATGCCGTGGAAGCACCGACAGACCGATTGGTCCCCGGCCAGAAGAAATCGGTGTGCCATTCAACACCGAGCCTGCCGAACCCCTCCCTGTGTCATAGCCTATGGCCCCAGGTATTCTTGCCTGATTCATTGTCATAGCATAGATAGTATATTCGAGAACTTCTTTCCGCAGTTGTCTTTGTCCACTGAGATACAAGGGCCTGCTATCTGCGGACCTTCTCGAAAAATGATTGGCCGGGGTGCCACTGGCGGCTTGCCCGCCAGTGCTTCAACTGTGCGTCCATCACACTGGCAGGTCAACTGCCAGTGGCACACAGATTGAACAGGGCAACATGAGGCCGTCACGGCCACAATGAACCTTCCGGCATTCCGTGGACGGTGGGCAGGTCCGGGTCAGCATGGCCGGGGTTGTGATAATGGTGCCAGCTGGACCATCTCCATTGATCGGCCCGGTCACAGAGCCCTCGACGGACCGGGTTGGCGTGGATGTATTCCAACGAGGCCAGCAGCACTTGACTCGACTCGATGTTGCGGTCGTAACCCGAGCCCTCTTGCCAGAATCGGAAGGTGGTTTTGCTTGGACGTTCTCGAATCGTCAGTTTGCCTAGCCAGCTATCCTCGTGTTCAAGCGTCCATTGTTTAACCCGGTGAGAATGGGGCCGTTTGATGGCATAAAGCAAGGCCGATATCTGAGCATCACCGGCGGTTGGAAAAACCAGAAGGTGGATGTGTTCGGGCATATAGACGAACCCTACCAACTCGAAACCCTGCTGGTCGATGGCTTTGGCGATGCTCATCGACAGCATCGTCTTGAATTCGTCTCGTTCCAGAAGTGGCCATCGGTGGTAACAGGAAAATGTTAATTCGTGAGCTTGGCCCGGGTGGTCGTAGTGACGGACTCGTTTGCGATAGACCATGTGAAAATTCTGACGTTCTGAGCACCGGCGGGCAAGCCGCCGGGGTGTCGGGGTGCCACTGGCGGCTTGCCCGCCAGTGCTTCAACCGTGCGTCCACCACACTGGCAGGTCAACTGCCAGTGGCACACAGATTGAACAGGGCAACATGAGGCCGTCACGGCCACAATGAACCTTCCGGTATTCCGTGGACGGTGGGCAGGTCCGGCGGGTGGCACTGACAAACTTGTTTGTCAGTGACTTCGGGTCCCCCCCACTGGCAAGAGGGCTTGTCCGTGCCACCCAGCGCAGCACGGTGACACGGATGCGTTGGCCCAAAACACGCCACCACCCAGGGGTATCCATGCTTGTGGCGGTTAGGCGTCGAGCGGCCGGATGGGCTTGGCCGGTACGCCGCCGGCTAGCGTGTTGTCGGGGATGTCTTGGGTGACCACGGCACCGGCGGCGATGACGCAGCCGGTGCCGATCGTCACGCCCCCTAAGATCAACGACCGGGCGCCGACCCATGTGCCGTCGCCGATGGTGATGGGTAAGATCTTGCCTTCCCCGGCTCGGCGGTGGGGCGGGCCGATGTCGTGCGTGCCCGTGATCAGCGTGCACTGGGGCGCGATGTCACACCGCGCCCCGACCCGGATCGGCGCTTGGGGCGCAGGAACGAAGAAGCACGCGGGCCCGATCCATGTGTCTGCCCCGATCGAGACCTGTGGCAGCAGGAACCGCACATCGCTGAACATGCGGACACCGGGGGCGATCTCCAACCCCGCGGCGCGCATCAGCCACCGCTTGAGGCCGAAGCACCGCGTGTAAGGCAGCCACCCCATCGGGACCGAGAGCAGCCGGACGCGGACCGAATCAGGCAACCCCATGCGCATCATGGCCCCCTATGGGAATCGGCGTGCCGCGGGTTCGCGGGTCACCTCCCCGCGGTGGTGGTGCCTTGGGCGGTCTATTCATGTCATGCCACGCTCGATTTATGCCCCGTGTGTCTGCCCTTGTCCAATATACCAGTCCCGATCGAGTTGACGGGGCATCGTCTGTCCGCGGCAGGGAAATGGCCGGTGTTTTGATGTCTCCGACGCGGCCATTCATACGCGATGCGTATATTGATTGATCCATAGCCGATTCTGATCCAGCAGCGTGATGCCGATCCCCAGCATCAGCGCATTGACGTTGCTGCCCATGATGGTCGCGGATTCGCCCAGCCCGTGCGCCAGCAGCGAAACGACCAGCGCAAACGCCAGGTGGGCGACCCAGACGTTGCATCGGTAGCGTTTGGCCGCCCGGTACATGGCCAGGCCTGTGACGAAGATCGCAAGCAGCGTCACCGCCAACAGGAACAATCCCGCCACACCGGCTTCGGCCGCCACGTTCATGTAGATGCTGTGAAGCCCGGATGTCCCCACGCGCCCGCCCGGCCTGGGGGTGTAGACCCAGCCCTGGCCGATAAACGGCGATTCCAGGAATTGGCTCTTGGCGTACGCCCAGACGTACTGCCGGTTATCGAGGTTAAACTCGGTCAGGCGTTCAACGGTCTTCTGCTCAACCCACGCCAAAGACCCCCACACAACCAACCCACCAACGCAGGACAACACAATCAGCAGCCCCGGCCGCCGCGTCAGGGGCAGCACCAAGATCAGGCACCCGATCGCGGCCATCCCCAGCGAGCTTCGGCTGCCCGTGGCCAGGAGGATCAACGCCAGCAGCGACCCGGTGATATAGCCGCACAGCTTCCATTTTTTATGGGGGTCGTATAGCGCGGTGGTGCCGCTGATCAGCAGCATCATCGCCGCAACCGAGCCGACCAGGTTCGCGTTGATCCCCCAGGCTTGGAGCCGGCCCACCTGGCCCGGGTGGGTGATCAGATACAAGAAGACCAACGCGGTATACACCACGCACCCGACCAGCATCACCCGCATACACACACACAGATCCCAGGAGCTGCGCAGGCTCAAAGCGATCTGCGCCCCCCCGATAAAGGTGATCAGCAGCAGGGTTTTGTCTCGGACGGCCTGGAAGGGGTAATCGCTCCAGACCCCCGCAAACACGTAAAAACTCACAAATACCAGGAACGTCAGCGACGTCCTGCGGAAACGAAACAAGCGGTACACCAGCCAGCCCACCGCCAGCAGCAGCAGCGAGATATAGACCCGGGCGTACTTGAACCCCACAAAGAAAGGCAGCTCGATCGCGGTCGAAAACGGGGCCAGCAGCAGGAACATCGCCCCCAAGATCGGCAAGACATTGAGCCGCTGGCCGATGATCAGCAGCCCCACGTGGAGCGCGACCACCAGCGGCGTCAGCAGCACGATCGTCATCAGCAGTTCGTCGGAACTCATCGGCATCGGTTTTGCCTAACGCTCGATCAAGCGGCTTGGTCGAGAACCCGTTCTGCCCGGGCTTGCGGGCCCGGTAGTGATCATAGGGGTTAGCCGCGGGGAAGACGCCAAAAGGTTCCCGACCCGATCGCATCGACGGGGCATCGCCCGGTTGCGGCAGGCTTATCCCCCATGGGGGTATCCCGGGTTTTCCAACCGCGGACGAGCCGCGGTCTGCAGATCCCTCTACGGTTGGGGCCACCATAGAAACCGCACATTTTATGCTAGAGTCTTGAGCCATGCACTGGGATACAACCGCATGACTCATCCGCTAGCTGGGGCATTTTCATACGCGATGCGTACCCCGACACCCGCGCGTTGCCACGCCATACGCGGATGACCGATGACCACCCGCCTGACCTGATGAACACCGAAACACCCCATGCCAGACCACCACGCACCGCGGCCGGTCACGATCGGGCGGCGGGTGGGCGCCCGTGCATCCCCACGGGGTATGCCGACCGGCTGCTGGGTTGGGCCGACCGGCACCGGTGGTGGTGCTTTGCCGCGATCGGGCTGCTGTACGCCTTGGGCTTCAACGGCCAGTGGCGGCTCGATAGCGACACGTCGCTCTACGCCGCACTGGGGCGCAACCTCGCCCAAGGCGCTGGGTACACCTATCAAGGGCAGCCGCACACGATGGCCTACCCCGGCCTGCCGTATGGCTTAGCGCTGATCTGGAGGCTGTGTGGCCCTGATCAATGGCTGGCGGCCCACCTGGCGGTGTGGCTGCTGGGGGTCACCGCGCTGGGGCTGGTCTACCGGTTGTTGACCCTTCATGCCGGCCGACCCGCCGCCGTGGTCGTGGTCTGCCTGACCGCTGTGGCGGAAAACTTCTACCGGTACGCGTTTGAGATCCTCACCGACATGCTTTTTATGGTTGGGGTGTTGGCTGCGTTGGCTGGTTACGAAGCGTTGCGCAGGGCCGACTCAAGCAACCCCCACCCCCACCCCGCCCCACCGCGTGGGGCGGGGTGGGCCTGGGTCGGGGATGCCGTGCTGATGACCGCAGGCCTGGGCATCGCGGTCGCGACCCGCCCAACCATGTGGGTGTTGGTCGGGGCGGTGGGTCTGGCCGTGGCGTGGGCCTTGATCGTCAAAGACCAACCGCGGGTACACCTGGCGCTGGCCGGGACGGCGGTGGCGGTGCTGGGGCTGTTCGCTTGGCTCGACCCACGCCAGGGGGCCACCGTCCCCGATGATTGGCAGCGGGGCGGCGAGCAGAGCTACGAAGCCTGGGCCAGGCTGCAGCTGCACCACCCGGTCGACCGGGTCCTGACCATCCTGACCGACAACATCCCCCGTTTCTTTGAGCCGCACTTAGCCGAGGCGGTCTTCGGCATCGAGTTGGGACCCGGGCTCAATACGCTCGCTGGGCTGGTCATCCTGGCGCTGGGCGTGTGGCTGCTGCGGGCCCGCACGCTGTGGGGCTGCTGGTTTGGGCTTACCGTTTTCACCATGCTGGCCGTCGACCCGGTGGTGCGCTACGTGCTGCCGCTGATCCCTTTCATCGCGTGGGGGGTGGTGGCGTTTGATCGTGTACACCGCACGCAGGCTCCCCTCACCGCACAACCGCAGGGCCGCGGTCGCCCTGCTGGTGCTGTGGATCGGTCCCAACCTGGGGCGTGTGGTCAATTTCATCCTCGAGCAGCGCGCCACGCCGTTCCTTGAGACCTACAAAGCCGGCCGGTACCACACCCTGACACAGCTCAGCCAGCAGCTAGAGCCGCTGGTGGAAGACGACGCGCTGATCCTCGTGAACCAGCCCGGCCGGGAGCTGCACTACCTCACCCGCCGGCGGGTCGCCCAAGGCCTTGACCTGCAAGCGATGGACGCCACGCTATTGATCGGTGTGTTGGATCGGCGTCTGGCGACCCAGCCCAGTGTCTATGTGGTGGCCTCACCCAGTGCCGTAGCGCAACACACCCACCCTCGTGTGCAGCTGCTGCTGGGCGAGCCGTTGCTGCGTGTGCCCGCAACACCTGGCGCAGGCCCACCGCAAGGCCAAGACACCCTAGCGCTCTATCGTGTGCGGGATCGGCGATCTGATCCGCGGCCCACACCCAACACGGCACCTCGTGAATGACGCCACCGGCTAATCAACCCGATCCACCCACCGGCCCCCAACCCAGCGATCCGGGTGTGACTCAGGTTGTGGTGGTGATCGTGTGTTACAACGGCCGGGCGTATCTCGATGATTGCCTCAACGCGCTGCTAGGCTCGGACGACCCCGGTGTGGTGACCCACATTGTGGTGGTTGACAACGCGTCGACCGATGGCAGCGCCGACTATATCGCGCGTGCTTTCCCGCGGGTCGACCTGCTCACACCCGGTGCCAACCTGGGCTACGCCGGGGGCGCTAACGCGGGGTGGCGCTACGCGCGCCAGGCCTACCCCGATGCGGCGTACCTGGCGGTGCTCAACCAAGACGCGATCGTCGCCCGCCATGGGTTAGGGCCGTTGGTGGGGTTGCTCGATCAGCGGCCTGATGTGGCGGTGGCCCAGCCTAAGATCTTGCTGCACCCCCAGACCCACAAGATCAACACCGCGGGCAACCGGTCACACTACCTGGGCTTCGGGTTCGTCACAGGCTACGGCCAAACCGACCGCGGCCAATACGATCAGACCCGGTCGATCGATTTCGCCTCCGGCGCCGCCATGCTGGTGCGCACCGCGGTGTTGGAACAGGTCGGCCTGTTCGACGACATTTTTTTTATGTACCTGGAAGACGCGGACCTGTCGTGGAAGCTGCGCCAGATCGGCCTGGAAACCTGCTTTGTGCCCAGCAGCGTGGTGTACCATCAGTACAGCCCCGGTGCGCCGTTCAAGCATTACTATTACTTGGAGCGCAACCGCTGGCTGATGCTGCTGACATACTACAAAGCCGCCACGCTGGTGCTGCTGGCCCCGCCGCTGCTGGTGATGGAGCTAGGCCAGCTGTGGTTTGCGGTTCGCCACAGGCAGCTGTGCGCGAAGCTGCGCAGCTACGTCTACTTTTGGCGGCCCCGCAACCTGCGCGCGTTGTGGCGCCGCCGCCGCGATACCCAGCGCCGCCGCACACAACCCGACCGGCGGTGCGTGGCCCGCTTTGGGGGAACCATTGATTTTGAACCCCTCAACAGCCCGCTGCTGCGGTGTGTGGGTAACCCGCTGCTCAACGCGTATTGGCAGGTGGTGCGGCGGGTGATCGTTTGGTGAAGCGGGGTTTGGATCGGCGGGTTGTGGGCCGTGCGGCGGCGTGGCGCAGCGATCGGACCTCGTAAGCCGTCAGCGGCCGCCACGCGCCTACGGCTAAGCCCTTGAGGGTGATCGAACCGATGGCGATGCGCTCCAGCCGGCGGACCTTGTGCCCAAGGCGCGCCAGCATGCGGCGGATCTCGCGGTTCTGGCCCTCACGCAGGGTGACCAGGAGCGTGGTCCGGTCGCCACGCGACCGGTCGCGCCCATACCCGATGAGCTTGACCTGCGCCATCGTGGCCAGCTTGGTCTGCACCGTTGGGCCGCGGCCTTTAACGGGTCGGGCGGCGTGGCGATCGGGCCGGTTGCGCGATGGGGGCGCTGGCGTGTGCTTGAGGTGGGCCAGGTACAGCCCCTCTCGCAAAGCTTGGAGGTCTTGCTGGGTGACGTGGCCGCGGACCGAGACGCGGTACTGCTTGGGCACCTCGTAGCGGGGGTGCGTGAGCTGGTTGGTCAGCTCGCCGTCGTTGGTCAATAGGATGAGGCCCGAGGAGTCGGCGTCCAGCCGGCCCACGGGGAACAAGCGCGTCGGCCATGAGACCAAGTCGGTGACGCAGCGGCGGCCCTGGGGGTCGTGGCTGGTCGAAACCACGCGTCTGGGCTTGTGGAGGAGGATGTATGCTTTTTGGGCGTTGGGGTCGCTGCGGGGGGTGTGGACCGGCTGTCCGTTGACGGCGACGCGGTCGACCGCGGGGTCGACCCATGCGGGCAGCGTGTTGACGCACTTGCCGTTGATGGTGACCCGGCCCTGTGTGATCAGCAGCTCGCACTGCCGGCGTGACGCCACACCCGCGTTGGCTAGCACCTTGTGGAGCCGTTCTCCACGCGAGGCGTCGGTGTGTGGTTCCGGTGCGGTAGTGGGTGTGGGACGGGGTTGGCTGGTGGTGTGGGGCATGGTGGATTATATGCCTCGATGTTGATTCGTATGCCGTGGGTGTCAGAAGAAACCCGCTCCCTGACGGTCGCGGCTCGTTGTGGTTGCCTAGGGATGCATGACGCGTTATCCATCGAACTCGTCGCCGCGGAAGGTTGAGCCTAGGTAGAGCTTGCGGACCTGTTCGTTGTTGATGATTTCTTTGGGCGTGCCTTCGGCGAAGACCTTGCCTTCGAAGATGACATACGCCCGGTCGACGATCTCTAGGGTGCGTTGGACGTTGTGGTCGGTGACGAGCATGGCGATGTGGTGGTTTTCGCGTAGGCGGCGGACCTCGGCCTGGAGCTCTTCAACGGCCACGGGGTCGACGCCGGAGAACGGCTCGTCTAGCAGGATCAGCGACGGGTCGGTGATCAACGCGCGTGCGATCTCTAGCTTGCGTCGCTCGCCGCCCGAGAGGGTGCGTGCCAGCTGGTGCGCGAGCTTGGCCAGGTCGAACTGCTCCATGAGCTCTTGGGCGCGTTGGCGGCGTTGGGCGCGGGACATAGGCTGGGTCTCGAGGATGGCCATGAGGTTGTCGTGCACGGTGAGCCGGCCGAACACGCTGGGCTCTTGGGAGAGGTACCCCATGCCGCGCTTGGCGCGTTGGTACATGGGCAGCTGGGTGACGTCTTGCCCGTTGAAGACCACGCGCCCCCCGTCGGGTCGGATCATGCCCACGGTCATGCGGAAGCTGGTGGTTTTGCCCGCCCCGTTGCGGCCAAGCAGGCCCACGATCTCGCCTTCGGAGACGTCGAAAGAGGCTTTGTCCACCACGGTGCGCCCGCTGTATCGCTTGACCAGGTCGTCGGCCTTGAGGATGAACATGGGGCCCATGATATCGGGTTGGCCCATAGAATGACGGGCATACCCATTGGGTATGATTTTGCCGCGTCGGGGACACAAACACGCCGAGGATTTCCTTGCCGCGGATGAGCTTGACCCCGTCAACCTGATCGGGATTGGTAATAGATGGCGACCTTATTGCGTTGGCTGTGGTTCTTGCTGCCGGGCAACCCCCTGCTGGTGCGGGTGGTGCAGGGTGGGTCGCGTCGGTCGCGGCATCAGTGGGTGCGGATGGGTTACCTCGGTGCGTTGGTGGCGATGGTGACGATCGGGCTGCTGGCCGGTGGCGGGATGCATGAGAACGTCACGCTGACCGACCTGGCCAAGGCCGGCGCCCAGATCTTCACGATGATCAGCTATGGGCAGGTGTTGCTGATCTGCCTGCTGGCGCCGCTGTTCATGGCTGGGGCCATCGGACAGGAAAAGGTTGGGCGCACTTATGACATTTTGCTGACCACGCCGCTGTCGAGCCTGCAGATCGTGTTGGGCTCACTGGGTGGTCGGTTGTTTTTTGTGCTGGCGTTGCTGGCCAGTGGGCTGCCGCTGTTCGCGGTGCTGCTGATCTTCGGTGGCGTGCCGATCCGGGCCGTGTTCGTGAGTTTTGGTGTAGCGGGTCTGTCGGCTTGTGCGGTGGGGTCGGTGGCGGTGGCGCTGTCGGTGGTGCGATCGGGGGGGCGGCAGGCGGTGTACTGGTTCATCATCCTCACGGGCGCGTATCTGGTGGCGACGTATACCTTGGATCGGTTCGTGCTGCGTCAGATGGCGCCGGTGGTCGCGGGGCTGGGTGGGTTGGGGACGACGTGGCTGACGCCGCTGCACCCGTTGTTGGTGTTAGAGGCCTCGCTCAACAGCGTGACGTACCGTGCGCCGTCGTTGGACGAGCTGGGCGCGTACCCCGGTTGGGCGCGGTTTTACTTGAGCCGCCCGTTCGCGACGTTTGCGTTGCTTAGCGGGTGTGTGAGCGTGGTGCTCACGGTTTGGAGCGCCGTGGCGCTGCGTCGGATCGGTCGGCGTCAGGGGCGGGTAAGCTGGGTTAGCGGGTTGGTGCAACGGTTGAAGTTGGGGCTGGGGTTTCGTGGTGCAGGCGGTGGCGGTGCCCAGCTGCGCCGTCGTCGGCCGCGGGGGGTGTGGGCCAATCCCGTGGCCTGGCGTGAGGCGCAGACGCGTAGCAACCGTGTGGGGGGGGTGTTGGGTCGGTTGGGGTCTGTGGTGTTGAGTGTGGGTGCGATCGGTTTGTTGTTGTGGGCTTACCACCGCGGCGTGTTGCCGACGATCCCTGATCCGCTGCAAGCCGGCACGCTTGGTCCCCACGAAGTGCTGCGGTTGGGGTTGCAGGCGATGTTGCTGGTCCAGTTGGCGGTCATCGTGTTAGTCGCCATCTATTTAAGCGCTGGTTGTGTGAGTCGCGAGCGGGAAGAGGGTACGCTGGATCTGATTTTGATGACACCTGTGACAGCGCGTCAATTTATCTGGGGCAAGCTGCGTGGGCTGGTGAGTTTTTTGGTGGTGCTTCTGTTGGCGCCCGTGCTGACGTTGGGTGTGGTGAGTGTGTACACGTTGATAGGCCAAGGCGTGGGTTGGCCGGGCGCGGTGGTTCCTGCGGGGTTGGGTGGTGGTGGGGTGTTGGGGCCTGTGTCAGTGGATCTGGTGCTGCCTGAATCACCGCTGCTGTTGGCGGGGATGCTGGTGCCGTTTGTCGCGCTGTGTGTGATGGTGGGGATGGTGTGGAGCCTCAAGTCAACCGGGGTGTTGGGTGCGGTGGTGCCGGCGGTGGGGATCGTGGGTTGTCTTGTCGCGGTGACGGGTGTGTGTGGTTATGGCGCGGCTCAGAATCTGCCGCTGGTCGGGCCGGTGCTGGGGGCGTTAAGCCCGGTGACGCACACGATGCTGCTGCTGGACCCATGGCAGCGGGTGGTGGGTTTCGGTGCTGACCCGGTTTGGGATCGTGTGGGGTTGGCGGTTTCGGCGGTGATCGCCGGTGGGTGCTATGGGTTGGTGGTGTACCTGATCCAGCTGACGCTGGTGAAGGATTTTGATCAGACGGTTCGGCGGTTAAGCGGGTCGGGGTGAGGGGTGTTGTCACGCTCATCTGATTGCTGTGACGGGGTAGGTGATCTGCGGCGGTGTGATTGAAAAAAAACGGTGCCGCGTCCCCGGAAGGCACGCGGCACCGCGAGTCGAATGACGGTGGTCAACTGTGATGATCAGTCGTACTGGCTGGAGAACAACTGGTGGTTGATGAACACGATCGTCTTGAGGTCGGTGGCCCCGACGGAGACGGAATGGCCGACCTGCTCACCGGTGAGGATATCGATCGGGGTGAGCTGCCCGGCTTGTAGGGTGAAGCCGAAGAAGTTGGGGCCCGCGGCTTCGAGGCCTAGCACGTCGGAGTGGGCGGTGTTGCCCACCACGGTTTCGGTCTGAGCGATCGGGTCCAGCTCGTAGAGCGTGTTGCCGTGGGTGGCGTAGAAGACACCGGTCGACGACACGGTCAGCCCGTCGTAGACGCGGTCGAGCGTCATGACCTGCTCGAACCCGCCGGTCTTGTGGTTGACCTTGAGCAGGCGGCTAGACGGGCCCGCGGCGTCGTCGTCATCTTCGTTTTCTTGCAGGTCCACGGCGTTGTGTGCCAGGGTGATCAAGACCACCAGGTCCTGGAAGTCGGCTGCGGACGAGCTGAGGTCGGTCGTGCCTAGCTCGAAGAGGTAGATGGCTTGGTTCTCATCGAGCACCATGGTGCCGGATTCTTGATCAACGTAGTCCCGGATGAAGTCGAGGATCTCGTTTTGATCCAAGAACGATGGGATATTCGGGGCCGGGTCGCCGTTGCGGAGCACCTTGGCTTGCGGGGTGCCGGTGGCGGCGTTGAAGCTGAAGTACTGGGTCCAGTGGCTGTTGGCATTGCCGGAGAAGGAGGAGTTAACCTTTTCCCAAGAGGTGGCCGAGATGCTGATGGGCGTGCCGGCGTCGTGGAGGGTTGGGAGGATAAACTTCCTGGGGTTCAGGCCGTCGTTGACGTTTCCGTCGACCGGTAGGGTAAAGGAGCCGAAGGGCTGGTAGGCGTCACTGCCCGCGGTCACCGCGAGGGTGACGGGCATGTCGTAGGCGCCCCTGTCGGTGATCGCGGCGCCTAAGACGGAGGCCTTGACCGCGAACGTATCTTCGGGGATGACTTTGCCGTCGACGATCTTAAAAGGCACGGGTGTGTCTTCGGTGGATTCGACGGTCTGCAGCGCGAACACGCCGCCGTTGGTCTCGTCACGGACCGTGACAAAGGGCGTTTCCGACACATCGAGATGCCATTTGCCCATGGCTGAGCCGTTGGCGTGGACGTGGTCGTTCCATAGCTTGACGTGCATGTCTTTGCCGATGATCAGGTAGGCCTTGTTGTTCTCGATCGTGTAGGCGGCGCCGTCGAGGGTCAGGCCGCTCTGATCGCCCGGGCCTTTGGGCGCGAAGCGGATGTAGTGGCAGGTCCCGTCGTAGTAGACGCCGTTGGCGCCCAGGGTGGCGCGGAGCAGGTCTTCGTGCGAGATGGTTTTGCCGTCGTACTTGCAGATTGTCAGCTCCATGTTGGGGCTGTTGTTGGGGTTGACGTTGATCGCCCCGGCGACGGTGCCTTCGGAGCTGTCGATGTTGCCGGAATTATCCAGCCCGGCGATGGTGGCGCCGGTGACCTGGCCGACGCCCAAGCCGTTGCCGACGGCGGTGGCTTCGCCGGACTGGCTGTTGATGTAGAGCATCTGGGTGTTGTTGTCGTCGGGGTTGGTCCAGAACCCGTAGATGTTCAAATGCCCGGGGATATGGGCCGAGCCTTCGATCCCGGTGATGTGCCCGACATCTTTGAGGTAGACCTGGTCGACGGCTTGGAACTCTCTGTTGTTGAAGGAATACCTGACGAGTTCACCGGTGGCGTTGCTGATACCATACAAGGTGTAATCGTTGATTGATTCGTCTTGTGCCGTTGCCTGGGCTGCTATGCCTAGCGTCCCAGCGGCCGCGGCCGTCCACATCCATCGTTGAAGCATTCCAAAATCCTTTCCATCAAAAGTGAACCACACGTGTTGAAACTCAGGCGGCCCCTGCCGGGGTTTGATGGGTCCCGGTGGTGCAGGCTACCTCCTGCCGTCTATCGATATCGCCCCGGGTTTAGAGAGGCGTCCGGTGCAAGCCGTTTCGCCCCGATGATGGGGCGACATGGCGGGGATCTTACCTAGCCGATTTAAAATTACGATTTAACCCTAGAGGCGGCCAGCTAATCCAAGAAATATGTAAGGTGATTGGTTTGCCTGATCGGCACGACCCAACCGAACGGGCGTACGGATCTACCCATCGGGTATGCGTTTGCCGCGTCGGGATCACCAAGACGCCGAGGATTTCCCTGCCGCGGGCGAACGGGCCCCCGTCAACTCGATCGGGATTGGTATAGATCTTGGGTCGACCCCAAGGCCGGGAAATCCTGGTGCCTCACGGTCGCGGTTTGCCGTGATCGATTCGGGATTGATCCGAATGCGTCTGGGTGGATGGATCCGATCGAGGGTTGTGGCGCCGGGCGTGGTAGCGGTGATCAGGGGATCTTGCGTGGCTTGGTCGAGGCGATGACCCGGATGGGTGGGGTGTCTTTATTTTCGATCGCGATCGTCGCGTCGGCGCCGGCCTCGACCGTGAAGTCCATGGTGCCCCGGTCGAGCACCAAGATCCCGTCGTCATCGAGGCGGCGTGTGAGGGAGAATTGAGCGTCCGTGACGCCCCCGAGGATCGGGAAGGTCTGGGGTGGTGTGCCATCGCCGGTGTCGATGGTCAGGTCGAGCTGCTGATCCGCGGCGTTGTAGGTCACGGTGATCAGCTCGCCGTTGGGGTTGATCAGCTGGAGGAAGTTGCTGCTGATGACGTTGCCGGCCAGGGTGATCGGCGGCACGGCGGCGTCGTCGGGCAGCAGCGGGCCGTGCGCGGTGCTGGTGCGGACCAGTGTCAGCAGCCGGTTGATGATCATCCGCGTGGTGGCCTGTGAGCTGGCTTGTTCGGCGGCGATGGCGTAGGCGCGGAAGCTGACGTCCAGGGCGACCATGGTGGCCACCAAGAGCGTGGCTGAGATCGCCAGGGAGATCATCAGCTCCACCAGGCTCAACCCGCGTTGGCGGTGGGCCGTGCGTGGCGGGTGGTGAAGCGCTTGGCCGCGGCGGTGTGGCTGGTCTGTTCTGCCCATGGTTTATTGCGCCCCGCCTTCAAAGTAGCTTGCGACCAATGGTGTCAAGTCGACCGCCCCGACGATGCCATCGGGCAGCGCCAGGGTCGGGTCATAAACGATCTGGATCACACCGACGCCGGTGGAGGGCAGCTCGGCTTCCAGATCGCCATCCCCGGATGGGAAATAGCCCAGGGTGGTGTTGAATTGTGGGCTGGTCTCACCGATGACCGGTGCTTCAAAGCTTATGGGCTCGAAGGTGGTGAGGATGGTCCCGCGCAGCTTGGCCTGGCCACGGATGTCGATCACGCCGGCGACGATGGTCCCCGAGAGGTTCACGGTTTCGGTGGTGCTGGTCGGGTCGGTGAAGCTGCCCATCTCGACCGAGTAGTGTGGCGCCAGGATGGTGCTGCGCTGGGCGGCCTGCTTGAGATGGTCGTTCGAGGATTGGTTGAGGTATTCTGAAGTTTCGATTTTAAACTGTGTCCGGCCGGTGAAGGTGATCTTGTTGCGGATGTGCGTGTACCGCTCGGTGGTGTCGCTGACGATGTTGCCCTCGAAGGTGCAGCCGTCGAACCGGACGTTGTTGGAGATGGACTTGGTGTCGTTGATCGCGATGGGCCCGGCGCCCAGATCGACCACGGCGTGTAGGTCGGGGAACTTGAGCGTGCCGTCGGCCTCGGTGACGCCGGCGAAGTTGTAGTCGGCGTCGGCGTTGCCGGTGGTGGTTTCGACAAAGGTGACACCCTTGAACGTGCAGTTCTTGAACAAGGCGTTGGTGCCTTTGGGGATGGTGACGTTCTCAAAGGTCATGTTTTCGTACACGGGCCGGTCGTAATAGTCGTACGGGTGCGCCGAGCCATAGGGGACCTCTTCGCGCCAAGCCCCGGAGGTGTCCATGTTGGGCGAGGCCGGGTCGGTTGGGTCGTGTGCGCCAAATTGCGTGGTGGCCTGATTGGACAGGTCGCCGGTGGCCATGGACCGGAATGAGGAGACATCGAAGTCGCCGGGCCCGAAGGTCTGGATTTCCTTGTCGGTGGCGTTGAAGGTCAGCGGTGCTTTGTCGTGCTCGGCGATGACCGGGCCTTGGAGGTAGTCTTGGTACTGATCGTTGGCGGCGCCGTCGAGCCAATCTTGTTGATTGGCGGTGAGGACGATCTCGCCTCGGATCTTGGTGTAGCGGTCGTCGTTATCGATCACGCCGTCGTTGTACCCCGGGCGGGTAGGATCGCCGAAGGTATCGATCAGCTCCAGCAGCTGCGCGGCGTGGACGTTGGTGGCGGTATCGAGTTCGATGGGCGTCAGGATGGTGTCGGCGTTGGCGTCAAAATGCTTGAGGAAAAAGTCGTAGTCGTCGATGTAGCCATCGCTGTTGCGATCCAGCGCCTCGGGGTTGTCGATCCCGTCGACCTCGCTTTCGTGTTCAAGGTTGAGCCGGTTGTCGCCGTTCTTATCGTTGAGCGCCAGGGTGTTGATCAGCACGTTCAGATCGGTATCCAGCGACGAGTTGAGGCCCCGGAAGTCGCTGACCATCTGGATGGGGTGCCCATTCTCGAGGTGGACTTCGGTAAAGCGGCTGCCGATCGAGCCGTCGATCATCACGTTGCGGCCGATCATCACGCGGCTGCTGGAGAGCAGCGCATACCGTATTTTTTTCTCGATCCTGAAGTCCATCTGGATCGACCGGACAATTTCGCGGTCTTGGGGCCCGTCCCAGGCCTCGACGCGGACGCGGATCCAGGTGAGGTCTAGGGGGTTGCTGCTGGAGACCGGGGGGTCCATGCTGTCGTAGGGCGGCCGCTGGTAGTAGGGTGCGTCGTAGTCTTCATTCTCGAGGTCGGGGTGTGGGGTGAAGGTGACCCTGAACTTGGGCTCGCCTTCGCCTAACCGGATCGGCCCGACGTGTAGGATCGAGCCATCTATGACAGAGGGC
The DNA here is from genome assembly GCA_965223655.1 of Phycisphaeraceae bacterium. GTDB lineage: Bacteria > Planctomycetota > Phycisphaerae > Phycisphaerales > Phycisphaeraceae > CBDCXC01. Next base: position 234,311 of record CBDCXC010000009.1, on the reverse strand, counting down.
TCGCCGGCGGGGTTGCCGCTTTCATCGACATCGTTGTGCTCTTCGGCACTAAACTCAAACAGCAGCTCGTCGCGGATCTGATCCCATAGGTTTTCGGCGTTGGACGCGTCGACGAGGCCATCGGTGGTGGTGACTCTCAGCGTGGCCTGCCGCAGGCGGAAGATGATGAACTCCATGCCGGTTTCGGCTGCGGCCAATGCGCGGTTGATACGTATGTGTGAGTCTGCGGTGGCGATGTTGCCCTGCGAGACGATCGCCATCGCCGCGGCCAGCGAGGCCAGGATCACCAGGAACATCATCGATAAGATCGCCGCCACGCCGCGCTGGCGGTGTCTGTGATGCCGAATCGATTGGCGTGGTGGCCCGGGGTTCGCTTGTGAACTTGGCATGCTCCAAATCTCCATAGCCTGGGTCGGTCAAGCAATCGCTACTGCCCCACGACCCAGGTTAGCTGAGTAATCGTCAAGGGGTCCGTGGCGTTGGGGGGCTGGTAGCGGACCGAGACGGTGACGCGTCGCAACTGGCCGTCGGGATCGCTGGGTATCAGCGGCAGGGCGACGTCGGCACCGGTAGCGGGGGGGATCAGCCCGATGTTGCTTTTGGTGACGTTGACCACATCGATGTGTTGGCTCCACCCCGGCAGGCCGGCGATGGGCTGGCGTAGGGCGTTGATGGGTGGGTCAATGGTCATGCCGGCTCCGTACCCGCTGGCGTCGACCGGCCCGGCGAAATCGTCGAGGTCGTTGAAGTCTGCCACCGTGGCCTCGCCGGCCTCGGGCCCGGCGCTGTCGCGTCCTTCAAAGGGGTCAAACAACGGCATGGTCAGGGTCAGCTCACGCAGCTCGTTGGCCAGCAGCATCCCGGTGCCGGAGCGCTGGGCCCAGTCGTTTTTGATGTGGAAGGCCTGCTGGGCTGCCAGGATCGCCAAGACCCCGGTGCCTACGATCACCGTGGTCAGGGCTGCTTCGATCAGGGTAAAGCCTGCGTGTCGGTATTGCCGATTCCTCTGGGCCATCAATGCCTGCTCCGGTTTTTGTGCCCTCCACCCAAACCTAGCCGCACAAGGCGTGGCTAAGCGCCCCTTGCTTGGTTGCGGTTGGAGCGTTTCCCCTCCGCCCCGTTGCACCGCCTCGGGTAGGCCCGCCGCATCGAGGCGGGCCTGCTCCTAAAATAAACAATAGAAAATGGCCAACGCCTACTTTTTTTTGTATCGGGGGGCGGCTAGGGGGCTACCCCGAGACAAGCCCAAAAATTACTGGACCCACCGGGACGGCCTTGACCGGGTACCGGTGGGCCGATCAATCGCTTACTTGACCAGCGTCGACAGCTTGAAGATCGGCAGGATAATCGCCATGGCGATGAAGCCCACGATGCTGCCCATGATGATGATCATGATCGGTTCGATCATCGAGGTGACGGTTTTGATCACCTCGCGTAGCTGCTTGGAGTAGAAGGAGCTGACCTCGTCGAGCACCTCCCCCAGCTTACCGGATTCTTCCCCGGAGCTGATCATCTGCACGACGGCCTTGGGCAGCAGCGGCCCCTTCTGGAGCGGCTGGGAGATCTTCTTACCCTCTTTGACCGATCGGTACACGCTGCGCCACATGCGCTTGAAGTACCAGTTGCCGCTGATGTCACCGGTGATGACCAGGGTATCAAGCATGGGCACGCCGGCGTTAATCAGCTCACCCATGGTTTGCAGCGACCGGCTGATATACAGCGCGCGGAACATCTTTTTGAAGATGGGGAAGGTCAGCTTGGTCTTGTCGAACCACCGCCGACCCACGTCGGTCCGCAGGAACAAATACATCCCCAGGGCGATGCCCATCATGATCAACACGATGACCCACCACCACTCGACCATAAAGGCGCTCAACGCCATCAAAAATTTAGTCGGCCACGGCATGGCCGCCTCTTTGCCGGCAAACACACCGGCAAACTTAGGCAGCACGAACGTCAGCAGGAAGATGGTCACACCCACGGCCAGCACCGCGATCACCACGGGGTAGATCATCGCGCCAACGACCATGGCCTGAGTTTCGATCTGCTGGGACAGGTACGCCGCGATCCGATCGAGCATCTTTGAGAAGCTGCCCGACATCTCCGAGGCCCGGACCATGTTGACATAGAGCGGGCCAAAGTGTTTGGGGTGTTTGCTTAGCGCTTCGCTAAACTGCTTGCCCGATTCCAGGTCTTGCTTGATCTGGATCAGCATGTTCTTGAAGCGGATATTGTCGGCCTGGTCGGCGATGCCCTCGATCGCCACGCGCAAGGAGATCCCCGCGCGCACCATCACGGCCAGCTGAGACGTGAATTGCTGGATATCGCGTGCCGACGGGCCCGAGGTCTGGTTCAGGGCCTTGAGCCGCTCGCCAAAAGTCTTGACGCTATCGCTGACCGGGGTCAGCTGGAGGATCTGGTTGCCCTGGGTGCGCAGGGCCTGGGCAGCGGCGATGGCGTTCTCGGCCGACAGCACCCCGACCGACGTCTGGCCGTTGGGGGTCCGGGCTTGATAGCGGTACTCAGGCATAAACGCTTAATCCTGTTCCATCCAGGCCGATCTAACGGCAGCCGATCCGCCGCCGCTCTCTGAGGGCGACTCCCTTACGCCGCCAGCGATCGCTCAAGCTTGTCGGGGTACGCCGCGTGAGCGATCGCGTCTTCCTTGGTGATCATCCCGTTGAAGTAGATCTCCGCGATCGCGTTGTCCAGGCTGTTCATGCCCATCGAGCGGTTGGTCTCGATCACGTTGGGGATCTCGAACGTGCGGCTTTCCCGGATCAGGTTGCGCACCGCGGGCGTGCACAGCATGATCTCCACCGCGGGGGCCATCCCCTTCTTGTCCGACCGTTTGAATAGCGTCTGGCTGATCACCGCTTGGAGTGTGTTGGCCAGCATCGACCGGATCTGGTTCTGCTGATCGGCGGGGTACATATCGATGATACGCTCGACGGTCTGCGACGCGTTGACCGTGTGGAGCGTGGAGAACACCAGGTGGCCGGTCTCGGCGGCGGTGATCGCAGCGGCGGTGGTCTCCAGGTCACGCATCTCACCTACAAGGATGATGTCCGGGTCCTGACGCAGCACGTGACGCAACCCGCTGGCGAAGCTGGGCACGTCGTCGCCAAGCTCGCGCTGCTCGATCACACACTTGCTCGAGACCAACCGGTATTCGATCGGGTCTTCGAGCGTAATGATGTGCTTGTGGTAACGCTCGTTCATCGACTGGATCATCGCCGCCAGTGTCGTGGACTTGCCCGAACCGGTGTCCCCGGTGACCAGGATCAACCCACGGGGCAGGTAGGTCAGCTTGGAGATCACATCGGGCAGGTTCAGGTCGCTCATCGGGGGGATGTCTTCCTTGATCGCACGCAGGGCGATCCCCACGCTCTGACGCTGCATGTGCGCGTTGACACGGAACCGGCCCACGCCCGGGATCTCATACGAAAAGTCGGCGTCCTTGATCTTGTCGAACCGCGCCATCAGCTGCTCGTTGCTGGTCATCTGGTGGAGCATCCGCTTGGCGCTTTCCGGCGTGATCACGGGGTAGTCCATCGGGGTCATCACCGTGTGCAAACGGATCATGGGGGGGTGGCCCGCGATCAGATGGATATCCGACGCGTTAAGCTCCACCGCGGTTCGCAGGATCATGTCAAGTTCCATACAGCCTCAATTCTCCATGGGGCATGCTTGCAAAACTCTTCCCTGGCCTCCAGGACAGCTGGGGGGGGGCTCGGCACAATGCTGGATCAGGTATCGTCGCGCTATTGCGCCCGCATAAGCCAGACGTATCGGCCCAAGGGATTTACCCAAGAACCCAGCTGTCACAACCCGGCAAACCGGCACCAGCCTTACAGCGGACATCCCCGGCACGGTTTGATGGGGTTATTGGCCTATGGCGCGTTGGGGTACCCGCTTCGATCCCGTGGGACGGACGCCGCCCCCCCCCTGTGCCAGGGAAACCCTCGGCATGGTTGTGTCCCCAACCCGGCAAGATGGCCTGCGATGGGGATACACTACCGGTCATGATGAGCAACCCATTCGCCACGCTCGGCCTGTCGGCCCGGTACGCCTTAGACCAGCAAACGCTCCATCAACAGTACATCCAGGCGTCGGCGGCAACGCACCCGGATCGGTTCGCCGACCCGCTAGAGCAAGCCGACGCGGCCCGGCGTGCGGCCCAGATCAACGAAGCCTATCGCGTGTTGAAAGACCCCGAAGCGCGCGCCAACGCACTGCTGGCCCTATGGGGCGGACCCGCCAAAGAAGACGACTCTTCCCTGCCACCCGACCTGTTGATGGAGGTCATGGAGATGCGTGAGGCCATGGAAGACGCTACAGCATCAAAAGATCACGATCAACGCCAGCAGCTCACCCAGCAGGCCCGCGACCAACACCAGCAGCGCTTGGCCACGATCGCTCAGCTATTCGAACAAGCCCACGCCAAGCCACCCGATCAGCGTGACGACCTATTAAGCCGGATCCGGCTAGAGCTCAACGCGTTGCGGTACTTTCAGCGGATGATCGAGCAAACCGCGACCGACTAATACGCATCTGCGTATATTATGACCGCGTCAAGATCACCTAACTTCTTAAAACACAACCCCGCGTACAAGAGACGCTAGGTCATTACTTTCTATGATTGGTATAACCCCAGCACAAAATGGGCGTATGGTTGATTGCTTGGCCCAAGCCGATCAAGCATGTTGAGCCTAACCCGGCGGTCACGCGGGGCGGGTTTCACAAAGCCCGGTTCGGATCAATTCGAGAGATGGGCACACCGTCATGGACCGTCACCTCTTTCATGGCGACCCGCGCACCCCGATGCCTGGTGGCCATCGGTGTGCGCACAAACGTGACCCCCCACCCCTCTATAGAAGCCGTGCTCAAAAATCATGGTTTCTGCCTACTTGCCCCCCCAGGGGCTGGGCACCTATCCAGGTGGCCCCGGGTGCCTGGGGCTAAGCGAAGCGTGCCCCAGTCGAGAAACCCCTGTCCTGGGGCATATCCATCTTCGATGAACGTAGCCCCAGCCACCCCATCACGAAATCGCTCCACACACCGCACCAATACCCGATTGAAAAAAATTTTCCAACCTGGAAACCCATACCTACCCTCCACATAGCCACACCCTCTTGGTGGGGCGGGCATCCTGCCCGCCAAAGATATGCGCACAAACCCGACCCTTCATCCTTATGGTAGAGGCCGCGTTTAAAAACCGTGGCTTCAACTCTCCCCGGAACCACGCTGCATCACCTTCAAGGTGCCGCAACCAAACTCCCGGGGGTGCCGATTTGACGGTTCTCGTGTCGAGGCTGGCCCTCACCTGCGGATGACTCACAGGGCGAGGATTCGCCGCAGCAGCCCCCCAGCCACACGGGCCGGCCAAGCGTTTGCCCAATAATGGCCATGCGTCCACACCGCAACGGTGCGACGCGTAGGCCGGGCCTTCGTGTGCCCATGACCTCGCCCCTAGCGGCACACGGTTGACAACGCGGCACCGGTCACCGCAAACGGCTTCAAAATTTGAAGTCAACACCCACCCACATCATCCGGCGGGTGGGGCGGGCACCCTGCCCGCCTGTTGTGCACAGGAATGGCCAACAAGATGCCCACACCACCCGCTTGCACACACACCACCGGTGCGCGCACCCATACCCATCTCAACAGAGCCGGGCACTGCGTGCCCAGGCGATACGCACCGCGGCAAGGTATGCGGGTGTATGCGTCGGGTCGGGGCAGGGGCTAAGCGGATGTGTGTTTATGCGTTGACCGGTGTGGATCGGCCTTGGCGCAGCACGCGCAGCGACAGGGGCAGCTCGAAGTGCATGTCCTCTTCCACGCCGTGGGCCGATTCGACCCGGCCGTCATAATGAGCGACCAGGTCCGCGACAATCTCTTGGACCAGGTACTCTGGCGCCGAAGCGCCCGCGGTGACCAGCACGGTCCCGACGCCCTCAAGCCAGCGGCGGTCGATCTCGCTCTTGTCATCGACCAGGTAGGCGGGCGTGCCCACGTTCTGAGAGATCTCGGTGAGGCGAACGGAGTTGGAGCTGTTCTTCGAGCCCACGACCAGCACCAGGTCTGCCTGTGGCGCCAAGCGACGCACCACGTGCTGGCGGTTCGTCGTGGCGTAGCAGATATCATCGCTGGGCGGGGCTTTGACGTGGGGGTATTTCTTCTTGATCGCGTCGATGATGATGTTGGCGTCGTCCATGCTCAGCGTGGTCTGGGTGAGGTAGACCAGCGGTTCGCCGTCACCAAACGATAGCCGCTGCACATCCTCGGCCGACTCGACGATCACGATCGCATCGGGCGCTTCGCCGAACGTCCCCACGACCTCGTCGTGTCCGGCGTGGCCGACCAGCAGGATCTTGTAGCCCTGCTTGGCGTAGCGGATCGCTTCCATGTGCACCTTGGTCACCAGCGGGCAGGTGGCGTCGATCATCGTGCAGCCGCGCTGCTTGGCGCTGCGACGCACCTCCGGGCTCACGCCGTGGGCGCTAAAGATCACGGTCTGGTTGGTGGGCACCTCATCGATCGTGTCTACAAAGGTAACCCCACGCTTCTCAAAGCGTTCAACCACGTAGCGGTTGTGGACAATCTCGTGGTAGACGTACAGCGGTGCCCCCACGATCCCTAACGCTTCCTCCACGCACTGGATCGCCATGTTGACCCCCGCACAGAAGCCCCGCGGATTGGCCAGGATAATTTTCATCGGATCGACGCTCCTTGTTGACGTCTACCATCCTCTCCATAACGGCGGATCTCTAACCCCTTCACTATACCAGCCCCGATGGCGTTTGCCCCGCCCTATGCTGAGGCTCATGAAATTTTCGTTTTTTTTGTGTCTTTAACGCCGCAACGATGCCTCCGGCGGTAATCAGCCTATAAAATCTTTTGGTCCCATACCCGCCAGCGGGTAAACTAGATCACTTGAGGCAGACAAGAGAAACCCCGTTGACGAATCGTTTGTACCCACCATGAGCCAACACAACAGCGACGCTTCCGATTTTATCCAACGGATCGACGACCAGGTCGAGCAAGAGCTATCCCAGGCACTGGGCGAGCAGAGCATCGAGCAGCTGATGGAACAGACCGCGGCCGCTACGCCGACACCCGCTCCGCCTGATTCGGCGGGCCCCGCTGCGGCGACCGATCAGGATCACGCCATCGGCTTGGAGATGATCCGAGGCCGGATCGCCGCGGTACGCGGCGACGATGTCTTTGTCGATCTGCACGGGCTAGACGCCAAGAACCAGGGCGTGGTCCCGTTGACACAGTTCGACCGCGCGCCCCGGATAGGCAGCATCATGGACTTTGTGGTCGATCGGCGCGACGACGCCCAAGGCCTGGTCCACCTGTCACGCGAAGGCGCGGTCAGCCGGGCCGCGTGGGATCAGCTGCGCCGGGGGATGGCGGTCGAGGCGCGCGTGGTGGGCACGAACAAGGGTGGGCTGGAGCTGGAGCTGGCCGGGGCGATCCGCGCGTTCATGCCCGCTAGCCAGGTCGACCTGCACTACGTTGAAAGCCTCGACGCATTCGTGGGCCAAAAACTACGCGCCCAGGTACATGAGGTCGACCTCCAGCACAAAAAAGTGGTGCTTAGCCGGCGCCAGCTGCTCGAAGCCGAACGCCAAGCCAAGCAAGCCAAGCTCTGGCAAGAGCTCCAGCCGGGGCTGGTGCTCCAAGGGACCGTCAGCGGGATCGCCGACTACGGCGTGTTCGTCGACCTGGGCGGTGTGGATGGGTTGGTGCATGTCAGCGACCTGAGCTACAGCCGCGTCGAAAAACCCGCCGACTTGGTTACAGTCGGCCAGCAGGTCGAAGTCAAGGTCCTCAAGATCGACCACGAGAAGCAGCGGATCAGCCTGGGGATGAAGCAGGCCCAGCCCGACCCGTGGGCGGGCGTGGTCGATCGGCTCAAAGTAGGCGATCAGCTCTCAGCGCGCGTGGTGCGGTTGGCCGATTTCGGGGTCTTTGTCGAGGTCGCCACCGGTGTCGAAGGATTGGTGCCGATCAACGAGCTAAGCTGGAAACGCGTCCATCACCCCAAAGAAATCGTCACAGAAGGCGATGTGATCCCCTTGGTCGTCCAACGCATCGAGCCAGAGAAACACCGGATCTCCCTAAGCCACAAGCAAGCTAAGGGCGACCCGTGGACCGGCGCCGAGTTCAAATACAAAACCGGCAGCCTGGTCGACGCCACCGTCCAAAGCATCACCGATTTCGGGGCGTTCGTCGAGCTTGAGCAAGGCGTCGAAGGGTTGGTCCACATCTCCCAGCTGGCCGACCACCGGGTTGACCGGGTCGAAGATGTCCTGCAAGTGGGTGAGAAACAAACCTTCCGTGTGCTGGAAGTCGATGAGGCTCAGCGCCGCATCAGCCTATCGCTCAAAGCCGTAGCCAACCCGCCCAGCGAAGCCAGCTCATCTGGCAAAACCTCAGGTAGCAGCTCCGCCTCAGCTGCAGCGCCACCCGCCAAAGGCAAGGCCCGCAAGAAACCGGCCAAACCACTCAAGGGCGGCCTCGAGTAATACCAATTAGGCTTCGTTTGTACGCATCGCTATCGCACGCGAGTGTTGATTTTCGAAGAGTTACAGAGTATTCGCCGCGCGCAAACGATACGCAATGCGTATAAATCGATGCCTTATCCGCCTATAGATCAATCTTTGGTCGTCCGAAACGAGCCGCGACCATGAGGGAGCGGGCCTACTGCAGGGGGGTACCAACCACCAAATCATCCAGAGGCGCATCACACCCTTTCTTGGATTGAGATATCATGGCGATGAACCGCATCCCCGTTGATCGTCTACCCGGAGGCCCGCCGCGACGTGTTCTACGCCGATTTGCACATCCACTCCAAGTACTCCCGCGCCACCAGCCGTGACTGCGACCTGGAGCACATGGCGATGTGGGCGCGTAAGAAAGGCGTCACGGTCATCGGCACCGGCGACTTCACACACCCCCAATGGTTCCAAGAGATCCAGACCAAGCTCGTACCGGCTGAGCCGGGCTTGTTTCGGCTGCGACCCGACCTAGAAAAACAAGTCGATCAGTGGCTCGACGGCGCCCCAAGCGGACAGCCCGTGCGGTTCATGCTCGAGGTTGAGATCTCCACGATCTACAAAAAAGACGACAAGACCCGCAAGGTCCACCACCTGATCTACGCACCCGACCTGGACAAGGCCCAGCGGATCAACCAGCAGCTGGCCCGCATCGGGAATATCGCCTCCGACGGCCGACCCATCCTCGGCTTGGACTCCCGCAACCTGCTTGAGATCACGCTCGAAGCCGGCTCCGGCTGCTACCTCATCCCCGCCCATATCTGGACGCCATGGTTCGCGGTGTTGGGTTCCAAGTCCGGGTTCGACTCGATCGATCACTGCTACGGCGACCTCACGCACGAGATCTTCGCGCTCGAAACCGGGCTGTCGTCCGACCCGGCGATGAACTGGCGGCTATCCAGCCTCGACCGATACACGCTGGTGTCCAACTCCGACGCGCACTCACCGCCCAAGATCGGGCGCGAGGCGTGCGTGTTCGACACCGAGCTAAGCTACTTCGCCATGCGCCAGGCGCTCGAAACCGGGCAGGGTTACCAGGGGACCGTCGAGTTCTTCCCCGAGGAAGGCAAGTACCACCTCGACGGCCACCGCAAGTGCGGCGTCTGCCTCTCGCCGGGCGAGACCCGTCAACACAACGGCCTGTGCCCCGCCTGCGGCAAGCCCATGACACTGGGCGTGATGCACCGCGTCGAAGCACTCGCCGACCGACCACCCCCGGAAGATTTGTCCACGGCAACCGGTACACCGGTCGGCCAAACCGCACCACATGACCCTGAAGCGAAACCGACTGCTTTACCCCCGCGGGCCGCGGCGTACCGCAGCTTTGTCCCGCTCAACGAGCTGCTATCCGAGATCGAAGGCGTGGGACCCAAGAGCAAACGCGTCCAACACCGGTACGAACAAATCGTTTCCAAGCTGGGCTCGGAGCTGTTTATCCTCGAACACGCTCCGCTCGATGAGGTCCAACGCGTCAGCTCATCCCTCGTAGCCGAAGCCTTGGCACGCATGCGGGCCGGCCGCGTGATCCGACAATCGGGCTACGACGGCGAATACGGCGTGATCCGCCTGTTTGAAAAGCACGAGCTGGAAGACCGCAACAGCGTGAGCCTGCTATTTAACCTACGCGACCAACCCCAGCAACCACCAACCCCACCCCCACCAACCGCATCAATACCAACACCTAACCCCGCACCAGATACCCCACCAATCAAAACAGATACACCGCCCAATACCCCACAAGGTCTCTTAGACGCGTTAGACCCCGATCAACGCACCGCGGCGCAGATCACCGAAGGCCCGCTGCTGATCATCGCCGGACCCGGTACGGGCAAGACACGCACCCTCACCCACCGCCTAGCGCACCTGGTGATCGACCACCCCGTGCCACCCACGCAATGCCTAGCCATCACGTTTACCAACCGCGCCGCACGCGAGATGGCCCAACGCCTCGCCATACTCTTACCCAGCACAGCCGACACGGTCCCGGTCATGACCTTCCACGGGTTGGGGATGTCGATCCTCCAACAACACGGCCAACGCCTAGGCCTACCCCATGACTTGCAAGTCGCCAGCCTGGCCCAGCGGCTCGATCTGCTCCAACAAGTATCCTCCGTCACACCGCGGCAAGCCACCCGCTTGCTCGCAGAGATATCCCTGGCCAGACGCCAAGGCATCACCGAGCAAACCAAACCCGCTGTGGCCGATGCGTTTCAGGCTTACACCAAACAATTACACGCCCAAGGCCTGGTTGATTTCGACGACCTGGTCCACCTCCCGCTTGAGCTGCTCCACAACCACCCCGACCTGATCCCCCAATACCGCGCACGCTACCGGTGGGTCTGCATCGATGAGTACCAAGACATCGACGCCGCCCAATACCAACTCATCAAGCTGCTGGTCCCGCCCGATGGCAACCTCTGCGCCATCGGCGACCCCGACCAAGCGATCTACGGCTTCCGGGGCGCCGACGTGCAATACTTCCAGCGGTTCCAGGACGACTACCCCACCGCTCAAACCGTGCGGCTCACCCGCAACTACCGCTCGACCCGCATGATCGTGGAGGCCTCGTCACAGCTGATCCGCCCCGTGAGCCTGGTGGCCGACCGCGACTGTGTCGCTCAGATCGAAAGCCCCGACCGGATCGAGATCCACCGATGCACCACCGACCGGGGCGAAGCGGAGTTCGTCGTCCACACGATCGAGCGCATGATCGGAGGCACCACATTCTTTTCAATGGATAGCGGCCGGGCCGAATCGTACGAAGGCCTCGACCTATCGTTCGCCGACTTCGCCGTGCTCTACCGCACCGACGCCCAAGCCGATACGCTGGTCAAAGCGCTGACCCGGTCGGGCATCCCGTTCCAAAAACGGTCGCACCAACCGCTCGCCGAGCTACCCGTAGTCCAGGCACTCGTTGCGGCACTTAACGACACGTCTGAAGCCGACCCGCTGACCGATCAACTCAACCAAGCCGCCGCCGCGATACGCGACGCCGAACCCTTGGCCGATCTTTACACGCCCGCCCTGCAACCGTTAGCCAAGCAACATGGCCAAGATCGGTCAGCGTTCATCGCGCAGCTGACGCTGGGGGTCGACATCGACCTCTGGGACCCCCGGGCCGACCGTGTCTCACTCATGACGCTACACGCAGCCAAAGGGCTGGAGTTCCCCGTCGTATTCCTGGTCGGCTGCGAAGACGGGATCCTCCCGCTGGCCTGGGGCGGCACAAAAAAAGCCAGCCAGGACACCATCGATCCTGCCGAAGAAAGACGCCTGTTCTTTGTCGGCATGACCCGTGCCCAACAACGCCTGATCCTGACCCACACCGCCAAGCGACGCTGGCGCGGCAAGCCGCAACCCATGGAACCCTCGCCCTTCCTACGCGATATCGAACAACGTTTACTTGCCCAACACGAGCACCGCCCCATGAAGAAGCCCCGACCCCAGCAAGAGCAGCTGGTATTCTTCGAACCATAACATAGCACTATAGCCACGACATCTTGCCGCGGGCCGAAAACCCTGTGTCTTGAGTACAGAGATAAGGTAGGGCAAACGAATCGATATCAGTAAGCACGCCCCCCGCCGCGCGACCGCCACTGGTCAAACAGCACCAACGCCTCATCACGCATCACCCCATCGATGATCTCCGTCGCCGTCCCACCAAGCCGCTTCATCTGTTCGTTCGAGATCTCCAGCTCCTGAAAACCAAACGCTTTGGCGTCTTGGATCGACGCGCCAAACACGATCCGTGTGATCCGTGACCAATGGATTGCGCTAAAGCACATCGGGCAAGGCTCGGTCGTCGAATAGATCGTGCAGCCCGACAAATCAATGGATTGCAGCACCTGACACGCCTGCCGGATGCAGCACACCTCAGCATGAGCCGTGATGTCGGTCTGAGCCCAGACGTGGTTGTGCGTGGCTACCACGACACCCCCGTTGCGCACAATACAAGCCCCAAACGGCGTCTGCCCCCCCTTGATCCCCCGATGGCAGGCGTCTAACGCAATCGCCATGAACCGTTGATGCGTGGATGCTTCCGACATAAAAAAACCGTGTTCAAACGACCCTTACCCGCCCACCACGAGCCGCGACCGTCAGGGAGCGGGTATGGCGCACTTGATTTCAATCAAACCAACAAACACCTCACGCCTCCCCCTCCACCCGACGCCTCAGCAACCACCCCAGCTCTTGAACCCCCATCAGCTTCGCACCCCCAAACACAACCCCCATCCCCAGGCCCACCATCACGACCAATAGCAGCCCCGCCCCAACGCGCGTCATACCCACGGGGTCGTAGCCCATCGTACACACAACCAACGCCACCGCCATGACTCCAGCCAGCAACGCCGACTTCGCCCAGCTGCCCCACACCCCCCGATCGACCGGCCGGTCCACACGCCGACCCACCGCCCACAGCAGCAGCACCACATTCGCCACCGCGCTGATCGCCGTCGACCACGCCAATGCCGCCGCACCCAGGTACCACACCAGCGACAGGTTCAGCGATAAGTTCAACACCGTCGTCACCACGCTGATCCGCACCGGCGTGCGCGCATCGTTGACCGCGTAGCAAGCCCGGGTCAGCACGTGCGTCATCGCGTACGCCCACACCGCCGACCCATACCCCGCCAGGATCGCCGCCACACGGGCCGAGTCGGCCAGTGTAAACGCCCGCTGCTCGAAGATCGCCCGCACCAACGGCAGCCGCACCATGATCAACCCCACACTCGCCGGCAACCCGATAAACATGGTCAGGCGCAACCCCTGCCGGAGGATCGTACGAAACGCATCGGGCTGCTGCTGATCGTCGCGCTTCCCCGCCGCCGCTCGCGTCAGCGCAGGGAAGATCGCGGTCGCCAACGCGATCCCAAATACACCCAGCGGGAACTGATACAGCCGCTGAGCCAGCTGCAAACCCGTCACCGACCCGGCTTGCACCGGGTAGGCCACCTGCTGACCCAAGATCGTTAGCGTCGCGCTACCGCCGGGCTTGGGCGACAGCACCCAAGCAATCAGGCTGTCCAACAATGTGTTGATCTGGAACACCGCCAACCCCAGGATCATCGGCCCCATCGTGAGCATCACAGACCGCAACGCCGGGCCCGTGCCGGCGGTGTTGAGGGTCACCGGCTCAACCCGCGCCGCAGCCACCCCTAGCCACACCAGCTGCAACACACCCGCAACGACCACGCTCAACGCCACAACCAAGATCGCCCCACGCGCACCCGCAGCGGGTTGCACCATCGCCCCAGCCAGCAGCGTCGCGCCGATCATCACCGCGTTAAGCAAAATCGGCGCCCCCGCCGGCGCACCAAACCGACCCCGCACCTGCAACACCCCGCCCAGCAACGCCACCACACACACCATCGGCATGTAGGGCAGCATCACCATCGTGAGACGCACCGCCAGCCGCGTCTCCGTCGTACCCGCCCCCCACCTCAACCACCCAGCCAAGATCAACTCTCCTACCACCGTCACTCCCCCCAGCACAATCACCAGCAACGCCACACACACCCACGCCAGCCGCTGCGCCACCGCCGGGTTGTCACGCCTCAGCCGCGTGTACGCGGGGATAAACGCCGCAGCAAACGCACCCTCGCCGAACATCCGCCGAAACAGGTTGGGCACCACGAACCCGATCCAAAACGCATCGGTCACCGTGGTCATCCCGAAGCAGGCCGCCAGCACCGCGTCACGCGCCAAACCCATCACCCGCGACCCCAACGTCAGCACGCTCACCAGCACCGCGTGCCCCACAAACGCCGAGGGGTTCTCGGGTCCCTCCAGACTTGATTGAGCGGGTTCTGTTTTGGCCACACCAGTCGACACCGATACACCCCGCCCATCCGCCCGGTACCACAGCCACACCCCTACCGACGCCACCGCGATCCCCAACAGATCCGCCACCAGGTCCCGCACCGACACGGTGCGTTCAAACAACGGCTGGGTAAGCTCATCGACAAAGGCATAGAGCAGCGCTACCACAACACCCACAATGATGCTGCGATCAAACCCCCGGCGTCGCCCCGCCAAACGAGCATGGATCAGCAACACCCCAAGCAGCCCAAACCCACAGAAATGAGCGATCTTGTCAAAGTCGATGATCGCGATCGTCGGGTTGGGTAGCTGCAACCGCGGCCAGTGCGTCCCCACCGCCAACACAGGCCAATACACCCCCAGCAATACCCGCCCCCACCGGTGCAGCAACGCCTGCAACCACTGAGATCCCCCAATAAGCCTACGCATGGTGTGCTCTTATACCCGATGGGGCACGCCGTAGATGTCAGGGTTGGCAGACTTCGTCTAAAACATGTTCTTCAACGTAGATTGGCACATCGGTGGCTACGCCCAACGCGATCGCATCGCTGGGGCGTGAATCGATGTCTTTGAGCTGATCGCCCTGGCGCACCAGCAGCCGCGCAAAGAAAGTATGTTCTTTCAGGTCGCAGATGACCACCCGCTCGACCCGCCCCCCCAAGTGCTCGATCACGCTAGCCAACAGCTCGTGGGTCTGGGGCCGGGGCGGCTGCTGATCCATTAACCGCCGCTCGATCGCCATCGCCTCATACAACCCGATCACGATCGGGAAGATCCGCTCGCCGTCGACCTCACGCAGCTCCACCACGTGCGTGTCATCGGTCTCCCGAATCAGCACGCGTGCAAGTTCCATTTGGATCGGCATGACCAACCTCCCTATCGCAGCGCCAAACCCAACACACACAGCCCGCCATTGAGGTGGACGATCCGATTGCCCTCAATCATAGGCGATATACCAGCCCCGATCCGGTTGACGGGGTATCGGCCGGCCGCGGCAAGGAAATACCCGGTGTTCTTGTGTTTCCGACGCGGCAAATTCATACCCGATGGGTAGACCAGCCCCGATAAGGGGCCTGCTCCTGCCTGCGGTGTGCACCAAATCCAGCCCGCTGACCAGCGCCCCAACAACCTCACCACTCAAGCCGATCCGATGCATCATCCACCCCCCCACCGCAGCAACGCGAAATAGCTGCCGCCATGATAGGTCGTGCCCGCCCCACCGGGCAACAGCTGGGATTCGGCAACCAGCTGTGAGGCGTACCGCTGCGCTACCCAACGGGCCTGGTCGTGGTTTTCCTGGGGCTCTAGGCTGCACGTGCTGTAGAGCAGGTGGCTGTTGGGCCCCAGCAGCCTGGCCGCTTGCTGGATCAGCTCCCGCTGCAACACCACCAACGAATCTAATGCCCGCTGGTTGAAACGGTATCTGGCTTCTGGCCGCCGCCCCAGGACACCGGTGTTCGAGCACGGCACATCCAGCACCACCAAGTCTGCAGCGTGCAAACCGCAGGCGGCCTCCACCGCATCCAGCGGCACGACCGTCACCCTGGGGTGGCCATGGAACACCTGGCCAAGCTGCGCCAAACGGTTGGGGTCGATATCCGTGGCGATGATCTGTGCCTGGGGGTGCAGCGCCGCTAATTGACGGGTCTTGGTCCCCCGCCCGGCGCAGCAGTCCACACAGCGCCGCGGCGACAGCGTGGCGGTGGCTTGGATCGCCTTGGCCGAGGCGGGGTCTTGTACCCGCCGATCGGCGTGCCGATCTAAAAACACTTCGAGCTCACCGCCCCGACCCTGCCACAGCCAAAACCCCCGCTGGGCGTGGGCCTGGCCACACGAGGCGCCAAGGGGATCACCATAGATTGTCTCGCTTGATCGCTCCATCGCCACCAGGGTCGGGGCCGTGAGCACGCCGTGACAGCAAATCCGGGTTGCCCGCTCTTGACCAAACGCTTGGACCCACCGCCGAACCAGCGCCACCGGGTGGCTTGTGGCCACGCTGAGGTACCGTGCGTAGTTGGGAGAGGGGGCCGGCAGCGCCTCGCCGCACAGCGTGACGCAACCGGCCTCATACGGCAAGCGGTCGGCGGCGGGCGCCCAGGGCTGGCCCATGCTGCGTTGGTGGATCATCTGACTTAATCTCCTCAACACCGCATTGGTCAGCCCACCCGCACCGGCACGCACCATCGACCGCGCCAAATCCACCGATTCATCCACCACCGCGTGGACCGGCAAGCGATCGAAAAAAACAATCTGAGCACCGCCAGCCAAGAGCACACCACGCAGCGCTGGCTCCAAGCCGGGCACGGGCTGATTCAGGCAACGATCTAACAGGTATTCCAAAGTGATCCACCGCTGCATCGCCGTGCGGTAGACCGCGGTCGCCAGCCGGGCTTCACGCGGCGCCAGCAGGTGGGTGCTAAGCGTCGGGGCGGTGAGGTTGGGGAACCGGCTTGCGGCCTGCGCCAGGGCCTGGGCCACCACCCACCTCGCGGTGGGGCGTGCTGGCGTGCGGCTGACCATGGGCTACGGAGCGGGCGTCTGGGATGACTTGGGATCGGTCACGCCCGTATCGGGGCTGCCCGCCAATGCCTTGCGGACCTGCTCGAGCAGCTGGTCGACCTTGAACGGCTTGAACAGCACGCTGGATAACCCCTCCTGGCTGGCCCGAACGATCGAGTGGTGGGGGTCATACCCAAACCCGGTCATCAGCAGCACCGGGAGGTTCTCCTCGCGGCGGCGCGCCACGGCGAAGATCTCATAACCGTTGCGGTGGGGCATCTTGATGTCAGAGATGATCAGGTCAAACGCCTGCTGCTCGATCAGGCTCACCGCCTCCAACCCGTCTTTGCAGATGGTGCACACACACCCGTGCTTGCCGAGGATGTCACCGATGGTCTTGCGGATGTTCAGCTCGTCGTCGGCGATCAGGACCCGTTTACCGGCCAAGACCGGGTCGGCCTGCCCCACCTCAACGTCGTCACCACCCAACACGGCCTTGGGGCCCGCGGCGACGTCCCGGATGATATGGCGGATCGCCTCGACGTTGCTGGTGATCTGATTCAGCCGGGTCCGCATCGTATCGTCCCCGATGTAATCCTCCATCAGGCTCTGGGCCTCGGTGATGATGTCGTTTAGCGGCTGGGCCATCTCCTGCACCACCCCCTGTGCCAGCTTGCCGCTGGTCGTGTAACGCTCAACAACCATCAGGTCCAGGATGTGCAACGCCAGGGCGACGTATCGGCCAAAGATCTCCGCGAACTGCCGGTCGTCTTCGTTGAACATCCCCACCTTTTCCGACTCGATATTGAACACACCCACCACCTGATCGTGCAGCCGCAGCGGCACGGTCAAGGAACTCATGCAGTGCTCGATGCCCAGGATGTAGCGCGGGTCTTTCTCGGTGTCGTGGCAGATGTAGCTGCGGCCGGTCGCCGCGACATACCCGCTGATCCCGTTGCCCTCGGGCTGGGCGTACAGGTCGATGTCCATCGCTTCCGATGGCAGGCCCTCGGCGATCACCAGCTCTAATTTATTGGTCCGCTTATCCAACACCCGGATCGCGAAGTGGTTGAAGTGCAGCAGGTCCCGGCTGTAATGGATAATCTTGTCACGCAGCAGACCCAGCCGCTCACTGGGGGTCAGCTTCGCGATCGCCTCGCTCTCAAGCTTAGACAGCTCGCGGCCCGCCGCGTCGATCGCCTCGATCTTCTGCTGAAGCCGCCGGCCCTGGGTGGCGTCCCACACCACCGCGACCACCTGCTGGATCCGGCCCTGGTGGTCCACCACCGGTGAGGTCATCAGCTCATAGTACCGATCACCGTCCGCGACCAGCGAGAATTTTTTGTGCGGCGGCTGGCTGGGGTCCGTGCCGGGCCCCACCTGCTTGATGAAGATCGCCTTGGCCTGCACGCAGATCTGCTTGACCTTCTCAAACACCGTGGGTGAAAACCCACGCATCCGGTTGTTCGACCACACGCAAGCGCCTTTGGGATCCACCACGCACACGCCCTCGCCGATCGTGTTTAACACCAGGCTCGACTGCTGGGTAGCCAGGCAACGCTCAAGCGGCAAGAAATCCCCCACGTCGGCGAATACCGCGTCGTACGACCGATCCCGCAGCGACGCCATCGCCTCTTCCATCCGCCCGAATACCTCAACGTGAAAATGCTGCGATAGCATCTGGGCCACCGGGTGCTGGCTGGTCAGCTTCCCACCCAGGATCAGGATCCGTGACCGATGGTCTTCGTTCATGGGTTTGTGACGCGCCCCTGCCTATGCAACATGACCGGATTCAACCAACCACATGTCTTTTGCATTCCTATGCCCACTCCGACCGGGATGTCAACCCCGCGGGCCGATATCCCGGTACAAAAAAGACACGGCTGGTGCATTTATCGGTCTGCGGCACCGGGGGGTTCAGAATTTCCGGGTCAAGACCGTATCCGCCATGACCTCCAGCAGCGACCGCACGGGTGATTCTTGGATGGCGTCTAGCGTGGCCTTGGCCTGCTCAACGAGCCGGCTGGCCCACTGGCTGGTGTACTGGGCCGAGCCGCTAGCGACGATCAGATCGCACACCTGCTTCATCTGATCGGCCCACGGCGTTGGGGCGCCACGGCCAGGGATGCCAACGACCGCGGTGTCTTCTTGATGGGTTGTGGCACGCAGCAGCGCGCGCATCTGGGCCCGGTCATGGGGCGGGGCGGATCGGAAAAAATGGATCAGCGGCAGGGTGAGCTTGCCTTTCTGCAGGTCTTTGCCCAGCGGCTTGCCCAGGGTGTCTGCCGATCCAACCAGGTCCAGCTGGTCGTCTACGATCTGGAACGCCACGCCCAGCTTCTCGCCATACTCCGCCAAGCGATCGGCCACCGGCTGGCTCACCCCGCTTAGCAACGCCCCCAGCCGACAGCAAGCACCGCACAGGCTGCCCGTCTTGCGTCGGATCATCTCAAAATAGGTCCGCTCATCCAACGCCACATCCCCGCGGTGCGATAGCTGCAACAGCTCGCCTTCGCACACGGTGTTGGTGGTGTCGGCGATAATCCGGCTAGGCAGCGTGCTGCCAAGCTTCGAGCACAGGTGGTACGCGTGGCTGATCAGATAATCACCCAGCATGACCGCGGCTTCGTTGCCCCGCAGGTGGTTGATCGTCTCACCACCCCGGCGGATCTGGGCCTCGTCTAGGATGTCGTCGTGCACCAGCGTGGCCATGTGTACCATCTCGACCACCGTGGCCACAACCAGGTGTTCATCGGTCAGCCGCATCCGCTTGGGCGCCCCGGCCAAACCGGCCACCAGCACCAGCGTCGGCCGCAGCATCTTGCCCCGGTACCGCTCCACGTGCGCTACCAGCTGGTTGACGCATGGCAGGTCGCTGATCAGCTCAGCCGAGAAGCGGGCCTCAACCTCCTCTAAATAAGGCGCCAGCCGCTGCCAGATCGCCGTATCGTCGCTGTGCGCTAACAGGAGCATGCGATTGGATCTCCATCGACCAACACCGACCCGGGACCCGACACGGGTCTTATTCTACCGACACCGCTTGGGCCCTGCACAACCCGATCGGGTTGGCCCGCAGTCGCCGCGATGAGTTGACCTGCGCCGGCTCACCCCATACCGTCAACAGAGGGGAGCGAATCCTGTAAGGCTTATCATAGATAAGCCATTTTCCGACCATGACCAAGACCAAGACCAAACCAGACAACCAAGACACCTTGCTGGGCAAGCTGGTTGTTCAACACGGGTTGGCCACCGCCGAAGAGGTCTACGACTGCCAAGAGTTCCAGCGGGAGCTGCTTAGCCACCGTCAAGACATCAGCCAGCAGAGCCTCGGTGACCTGCTGGTCAGCAACGGGATCCTCACCCAACGCCAGCTGGATCGCCTGCACAAGCACCTGCTCACGCCCTCCGGGACCCAGCAGATCCCCGGCTTCCAGATCATCAAAAAAGTTGGGGTTGGTGCGATGGCGACCGTGTACCTGGCCAAGCAGCTAAGCCTCGACCGGATGGTCGCGATCAAGATCCTCCCACCCCGCCACACCAACCACCCCCAATTCGTCAACCGCTTCTACGCCGAGGGACGCGCCGCAGCCAAGCTCAACCACCCCAACATCGTCAGCGCCCTGGACGTGGGTAAGGCGGGGGGATTCCACTACTTTGTCATGGAGTACGTCGAAGGCCGAACCGTCCTAGACGACCTGATCGAATACAAACGCTACAGCGAGCAAGAAGCGCTACAGATCGCCACCCAGATCGCCAGCGCCCTGGATCACGCACACAAAGCCGGGCTGATACACCGCGATGTCAAGCCCAAGAACATCATCATCACCCCCCAGGGTGTGGCGAAGCTGGCCGACATGGGCCTGGCCCGCCTGCAGACCGACCGCGAGGAAGCCGAAGCCGAAAAAGGCAAAGCCTTTGGCACGCCCTATTACATCTCGCCCGAGCAGATCCGCGGCCAGCAGGACATCGACTTCCGAGCCGACATCTATTGTTTCGGCGCTACCCTCTACCACATGGTCACCGGGCAGGTGCCTTTCGAGGGACCCAACCCCTCGGCTGTCATGCAACGACACCTCAAAAAACCACTCACCCCTCCCCTGTTGCGCAACCCCAAGTTAAGCCAAGGCCTGGCATCGATCGTCGAGGTCTGCCTGGCCAAAGACCCCAACCAGCGATACCCCAGCACCTATGATCTGCTTGAAGACCTCAAAGCCGTTGCCCAAGGCCGCCCCACCCTGATCGCCGACCAACGCTACGACCCGCTGATCCGCCAGCAACACCAAGAGGTTGAGCAGACCGGTGCACCGACCATGCCTACGCTGCTGCCCTATACACCCCCCAAGCCCAAGAACCCGATCCCCCTGCACCGCCAACCGCTGTTCTGGATCGCGTTGGCTGGCTGGGCGGCCAGCATCGCCCTGATCGTAAGCATGGTTGGCGGCTCGGCCTCGGTGGCCCCACAATAGAGCCATTCAAGTCAATCATCTCCACATGCTCTGGGATTACGGCTTGCTTGTTGGCGGGCAAGATGCCCGCCCCACGGCAAACAAGCCGTCATACAAAAGTCTGTGATTTCAGCGGAGTGGAGACGATTGACTTGGATGGGTGTAGTCGTTCTACCAGCCCCGATCCGGTTGGCGGGGCCCCGTTCGCTGCGTAGATACGACGTGCCCAACGGGCAGCGGAATCGGAAAGCCTTTTTTACCCCTCAGCTCCCCCTGAGTGGGTGAGGGACCTGAGGGGTAAAAAATGCTAGGAGAGAACAAATATTCACGGACAACACTTGACAACCCCGGCTTCATAAGAGTGGCGCACATTTGATCCGGCGGTCGGGCTGATCACGTTGTCAAACGAATCGTAGGCGATGTGGTTGGCCACGGCGTCGCGTGTTGTCCACCATATCATACGCACTTGGATAAATCCTGAGTCGATCGCGACGAGCCGCGACCGTTAGGGAGCGGGTTTCTCCGGTTTTGAGATCGACTCAATCAATCGGAGGGGTATCACGCGCCGGGGACAGCCAGCAGGGTGGGTAGAACAAAGCAAAACCCACCGATGTTACCCCAACGACATTCGATGGTAGTCTGCGCTGTGCTCTACCCATCCGACTTGCTTTGTTTGAAAGGTTGCTGCTGTGTGTGGGATTGTTGGGATCTGGAACCGCGATGACCGGCGTGTGGAGCCGGCAGACCTCAAGCCGATGATGGAGCCGATCCGGTACCGCGGCCCAGACGATGAAGGCGTCTGGACCCAAGGGCCGATCGGGTTTGGGCACCTGAGACTCAGCATCCTTGACCTGTCTCCGAAGGGGCACCAACCCTTTCTGACGCAAGACGGCCAAGGGGTGCTGACCTACAACGGCGAGGTCTACAACTACCGGGAGCTCCGGAAGAAGCTGGAATCTCAAGGTGTTGTGTTTGCCAGTCGCAGCGATACGGAGGTCGTTCTGCAGGCGCTGCACACGTGGGGGCCCCAGAAGGCGATCCCGCGGTTCAATGGCATGTTTGGGTTGGGGTACCTCGATCGTCGAGATCACACCCTTTGGTTGGCTCGCGATCGCTTGGGCATCAAGCCGCTCTATGTGGCCCAACCCAAAGGCAATCTTGTTTTTGCCTCGGAGATCAAGGCGCTGCTGGCCCACGGTGAAATCCTCTGTCGCCCCGACATGCGGGCCTTGGTGATGAATATCCTGGAGGGGCGGTTAGATAATCAATGGGCACCCTTTGAAGGGATTGAAGCCATCTCACCGGGTGAGATTTGGAAAGTCACGCATCAGCGCGTCGAAAAAGAGACCTACTTCGACGTGCTGCGTGAATTGGATACCGACCGGCTGGTAGAGGCCTCACAACACCCACCCCAGGCATGGGTCGAACGCCTTGAGGCGGCTTTATCGGAAAGCGTGCGCATCCATCTGGCCAGTGATGCGCCGTTGGCCACGATGTGCAGCGGCGGGCTTGACTCAAGCCTGGTCACCGCCATGGCCAAACAATATAAACCCGATCTGATCGCCGCCTATGTCGCCGATGTCAAAGGGATCGCTGTATCGGAAGGGGCAAAAGCCCGTATCGTTGGGGAACATACCGGAGTCGAGATACGCCAGGTTGATTGCGAGCAAACCGATGCCCTGCGGCTGTGGCCATGGGCGATCTGGTATTCAGACCAATTGAACTACCATAACCACGATGTGGCTTTTCTGGCGGTTGCCCGCCGCTGTCGAGATGACGGTATCAAGGTCCTGCTGACCGGCGAGGGTTCTGATGAATTATTTGGAGGGTATGATCAACAGCGTCAAGCCTACCGCTATTGGCGGAAGGTGCGCATCCGCCATCGGCTGACCCCCAACATGAAATGGTTTCGATCGTTAAGCCGGAGATACCCCCATCTGTTTCCGTTAAACCTCTCTGCGTTTCAAAACTACCCTTTTGCTGATGGCGTCCCTCCCCAGGCACACACCCAGTTGCTCTTGCGGTCGTGCATCTTAGATAGCCATCGAAACACGCTCGGCGCTAGGCTGTTTGAAAAGCTTGCTCCGATCGAACCGCTGGAAGACCGAGCCTTCCTTGCCAGGTCGCTTGAACACCTGTATGGACACCTTCAAAGCCTGCTGCATCGCAATGACCGGATGGCCATGGGCATGTCGGTCGAAAGCCGTGTGCCGTTCCTCGAAAATAACTTGATCGGCCTAGGCATGCACATGCCGTTAAAAGCCAAATACCAAGGCGACACCGAGAAATGGAGCCTCAAAAAGGTGGCCAAAGGATTGCTCCCTCACCAGACCGTTGCCGCACGAAAAGCGGGGTTCCAATTCAACCCCCGTTTTTTCTCGCCGGCCGTACCGATCCTAAAAAAAGGGATTGTTTCAGAGTTGCTCAAATGGGATTCTGATACAGAACGCCGGTTGATCAATCAGATCGCACAAAATTCAACCGCTTCTTTTCGGCTGGTGGGCTTGGAGTTGTGGGCACGCCTGTTCCTGTACGGAGAAAACCCGGAGGAGCTTGGGGAGAGGGTCACAAGCCTGGCTGCTGGGCAAGGCACAATCAATATATCTCCCCCGCGAACAAGGACCGCAGCTACGGTGTGATACACCGGACTAAGTGCACTTTATCGTACTCACACATCCAGGTTCTTCACCTCCAATGCGTGTTCTTCGATGTAGCGGCGGCGGGGCTCGACGACCTCGCCCATGAGCAGGCTAAACAGCTGCTCGGCGTGGCTGGCCGCGTCCCACGTGACACGCAGCAGGACGCGGTTGGCGGGGTTCATCGTGGTCTCCCACAGCTGGTCGGCGTCCATCTCGCCTAGGCCCTTGAACCGTTTGATGTCTACGCCATGCTTGCCCGCTTCTAAGACCGCGGTGACGACCTGGGAGAGGCTGTGGATGGGTGTGGCCCGCTCTTGCCCCTTGCCGTCTTGGGTGACCAGTGCAAACCGGCTGGTCGCAGCGTCTGTTCCACCCTCACCGCTGCTGGCTGTAGCAGCATCCCCGTTAGCCCCCGCGCCACCGCCTGACTCAGGGGCTGGCTCGTAGTCTTCGATCGATAGGCCAAGCGCTTCAAGCCCCCCGATGAGCCGCTCGACCTCCTTGACTTCGTGCAGCTCACGCCGCACCGCGCCCGAGGGCTTCTTGGGGTGGGCTGATTCACCGGCTTCCCGGTCGGCTGGCGTCTGGGCATCGGCGAGTTTATCCAGCTCGGGGTCGGTCTCATTGAGCCCGTGGCGGTGGCAAAAGTCTTTTTCCTGCTGTTCAGACCAGAAGAAGTGGTCGCCCCCAGCGGCCCCGGCGCCTTGGGGGACCTGCAGCCGGATCCGCGGCAGGCGGCCCGATCCGTCGGGGTCGGCCACGCGCAGCCGCAGGAAGTCTTGAAAATTGATCCCGCGTTGCGTGACGATCGCGACCTGCTGCTCCAGCGATTCGAGCAGCGAACACGCGGTTTGGAGCCGATCGCCTTCGATGCGGCGCTGCGGCTGACCCTGTGGATCATTGATGACCAACGCGGCGCCCGACAGGCCAAGCTTGGACAGGATGACCCGCAGGTTTTTTTCGTTGAGGACGTATTGGCTCTTCTTATGCCGGGTGATTTGGAACAGCGGTGGCTGGGCGATGTAGATCCGGTTCTGGCGGATCAGCTCGGGCATCTGCCTAAAGAAAAACGTCAGCAGCAGCGTGCGGATGTGCGAGCCATCGACGTCGGCGTCGGTCATGATGATGATCTTGCCGTACCGCAGCTTGGAGATATCGAAGTCGTCGGCCCCGATGCCGCAGTTGAGCGCTTGGATGATCGTACGGATCTCTTCGAATCCCAGGATCTTGTCTAGCCGGGCCTTCTCGACGTTGAGGATCTTGCCCTTGAGCGGGAGGATCGCCTGTGTTTTGCTGTCGCGGCCGCCTTTGGCCGACCCGCCCGCGGAGTCGCCCTCCACCAGGTACAGCTCGGAGCTGTCGACGTCTTTGGAGGTGCAGTCGTAGAGCTTGCCCGGCAGCCCGCCGCTATCTAAGGCGCCTTTGCGGCGTGTCAATTCGCGGGCCTTGCGCGCCGCTTCGCGCGCTTGGGCGGCCATGATGCCTTTCATGCAGATCCGCTTGGCGTCGGCGGGGTGTTCTTCGAGCCACGCGCCAAGCCGCTCACCGACCGACGAGCTGACAAACGATTCGACCTCGGCGTTGCCCAGCTTGGTCTTGGTTTGGCCCTCGAACTGGGGTTCGCCCACCTTGACCGACAGGATGGCAGCTAACCCCTCACGCAGATCATCCCCGGTGGGGGCGGTGTCGTTCTTGAGGATGTTGTTGTTGCGTGCGTAGGCGTTGAGTGTGCGTGTCAGGGCGGTCTTAAACCCCGACAGGTGCGTGCCACCTTCGATCGTGTTGATGTTGTTGGCAAACGAAAGCAGCGACTCGTTATAGGAGTCGTTGTACTGGATCGCCAGCTCACAGACGAGGCTGGCTTTTTCGTCTTCGATCTTGAAATAGATCGGCGGGTCGATCAGCGCGTTCTTGCCACTATTGAGTGATTGGACAAACGCGATGATCCCCTCGGGGTAGCTTAGGGTCTGGGATTTTTCGACCCGCTCATCCTCGATCACGATACTCAGGCCGGGGTTGAGGTACGCCAACTCACGCAGCCGCCCGACCAGCGTGTCGTATCGGAACTCGGTATCGGGGAACAGGTCCGGGTCGGGCTTGAAGCTGATCTTGGTGCCGGTTTTGGTGCGGCTGCCGATCACGCGTAGCGGGTCGGCGACCACGCCCCGCTCGAACGACATCGCGTGCAGCTTCCCGTCGCGTGCGACCTCCACCTCTAGCCACTCGCTTAGCGCGTTGACCACGCTAGCGCCCACGCCGTGTAGGCCGCCGGAGACTTTATAGGAATCGTGGTCGAACTTCCCGCCGGCGTGGAGCGTGGTCATGACGATCTCGACGGTCGGCCGGCCGTTGAGCTTGGGGTTGTCGTGCTTATAAGGCCCCACGGGGATGCCCGAGCCGTCATCGGCGATTGAGATGGAGCGGTCTGACGCGATCTTGACCCGGATGTTGTTGCACCGCCCGGCCATGTGCTCGTCGATCGCGTTATCCACGATCTCGTAGACCAGGTGGTGCAGGCCACGGGTCGTGGTGTCGCCGATGTACATCCCCGGGCGCTTGCGCACCGCGGCTAACCCTTCCAGAACCTTGATGTTGGCTTCGGTGTAGCGGGGCATACCCTGTTGGGCGGGTGATGCAGCGGAGGTTGTGTCTTCCATAGGGGGGAGGCTTCCGATTGATCAAGCAAGCGGCGGCCGGTGCGGTGCTTGCCGCTTAAAAATCAGGGTCAATCCAACCGCGTGGGCCCGATAAACGGGCGCACGGTAACGGGCTTAAAAGCAGGATAATTTTACCTGAAAATGGTGGTGCCCACCAGCGTCCGTGGCCTTCCATTGGGGGGTATTGGGGGGAGCCGCTTAGCGAGTTCATCCCCACACGATTGGCGTTATGGCTGCTTTTCGGGTGGGTCTTCCGCGGGCGGCTCTTGGGGCGTGCGTGGAGGGACATTGGGGCGATCAAACGCACTGCCCTCCTCGGGCATGGGTTGAGGTGTTGTTTCGATGGGCGGGTTGGGCTGGGGTGACGCGGGCGGGTTGGGGTCTTGGGGCATGGTTGGTTCCTGCGGGTCTTCTTGTTGGGGTTTTGTCGGGTTTTCGCCGTTGTCGTCGTCGCCACCATCGCCGTTGTTGGGATGATCGTTTTGTGCGGGCGGGGCCTTGGGGTCGGCGTTGAGGCCCGGTGCGTCGGCGACCGGTGGTTTTTTGTTGGCTTCAACCGCGGCGATCTTTTCGGGTAGCTGCTGGGCCAAGCCTTCCAACTCGTAGTCGTCGCTGTCGGGGTACTTCTTGAGTTCGCGCAGCGTCTGCTGCCAGGTGGTGACCGCCAGCTTGTGGTGCCCCACGCGGTACAGCGCGTCGCCCAGGTGGTTGAGGATCACCGGGTACTCCCCGTTGGGGGCCGCGGTGGCGCGCTGGAGCCAGGTCACGGCGTCATTGAATCGGCCCTGCTTGTAGAGCACCCAGCCCATGGAGTCGAGGTAGGCTGCGTTGTCGGGCTCGGTGTCGACCGCGATCTGGATCATGGCCTGGGCCCGGTCGAGGTTTTTGCCTTGTTCGGTCCAGGCGTAGCCCAGCGCGTTGTTGGCTTCGGTATGGTCTGGGTTGGCCTCAAGCAGCTGGGTCAAGATCTGTTCCGATTGCTGGTGTGCGCCGCGTCGCTCGCATTGCAGCGCCCACGACAAGGAAAGGTCGGTTGCGTGCTGCGGGAATCGCTGGATCGCTTGGGCGAAGCGCTGGTCCATCTGTGCCGGTGCGTCCAGCGCCCCCAGCGCCTGGCCAAGCAGCCGAACCAGCACGCCGTGGTGGTCGCCTTCCTTGGGCTGTTCTAAGGCCTGGGTGATGACCGTGATCGCCTGCTGGGGCTGATCGTGTTGGAGGTACAACGCCGCCAGCGATTGGGTGCGCGACACGCTTGGCGCTTGGAGCAATAACAACTGCTTGGTCACCTCGAACACCCGCTGGGGTTGGTCGACCCGCTGGTAATGGCGTCGAGCCAAGACGAGCGTGACCCGGTCTTTGGGGTTGTCGGCTAGGTGGCGCTCGACCCATTGCGTAGCCTGATCCGTTTGATCGGCTTGGGTGAGGATGTCCAGCAGCGTATCGAGTGAACTGGCGTCTTTGGCCGGTTCGGCCATCAGCAGGTCCAGCAGCGTCAACGCCACCCGCACCAGCTGCGCCTGGTCTTCGGTCCGCTGGCTGTGGTGCAGCGCCACAGTCAACAGGTGCCGATCGCGGGGCGAGCGGTTGAGCCGATCGTCAAGCATCCGCTGGGCTTCGGGCTGGCGGTCGGTACGCACCAGCAGGGTCAGCAGCGGGTCGAGCACGCGCAGGTCTTGGGGGTTTTCTTCTAACAGCGACCGCAGCAGCGGCTCGGCTTGCTCGTACCGGCCGGCGGCGACCAACAATTGGGCGCGTTCCCGGCGTGCCACCCGGTCGTGGGGGATCGTCTTGAACATCTGCTCAACCAGTTGCTGGTAGAGCTTTTCCGCATCGGGTACCCGGTTGGTGCGGTAGATTTGTAGCAGCTGTTCATAGAGCGGCCCGGCGCGTGGGTAGGCTTGCAGCGATTCTTCGAGCGTCTGCTTGGCGCCCACGGCGTCGCCCATGGCCTGCTGGAGCTTGGCTTTCTCGACGGTCAGATCCACGGGGTCCGCCGGCTTGCGCGCCAAGACACCATCAAGGTATTTCAATGCTTCGACCGCCTGGCCCTGCTGGACTAAGATCTGGTACCGCAGCTTGACCACACGGTGGTCGGTGTCATCGGCGATGTCTGCTAATAGCTCGTTGGCTTCCTGGGTATCGCCACGGCTAAGCAGGAGGCGTACCAGCTCGATCCGAACCGTCAGCAGGCCGGCATCACCGCCGCCAAGCAGCGCTTGCTTGAGCTGGTCGACCGCGTCATCGACCCGTCCCATCTTCCCCAGCGCCACCCCGACCACGTACCGGACGACCGCTTCCCCCTGTAGCGCTGGCGCAAGCTGGTCGATGGCGTCTAGCAGCGGTTGGGTGTTGCCACCGGCGGCTTGGATCAGCAGCGCGGTGTATTCTTCGGTGGCGCTGGGCAGCACCCGGTGGGTTTCGATCAGGGTGGCCATCACCTGATCGATTTGCTTGGCCCGCTGTTGTGGATCGGCCAGCCGCTGGGGATCAAGCAGGCGTCGGGTGAGATACGCAAACGCGGCTCGGTCCGCTGGCTTGGCTTGCAGGTGGGTGTGTAAGAATTGGCCTGCGGCGGTTGGCTCTAGTAGGTCGGCGATGGTGACCGCCAACGACGAGGGGTGATCGCCGCGGTCGTAGGCTTTGCGTAAGCTCATGGCGAGCTTTGACCGCTCGACGCCTTGCTGGCTCAGGTACTGCACCAGGTCCAGCAGTGGTGCGTCGGCGTCGCGTCGGTCCATGTACTTGAGCACGGTGCGCCACGCCAGGTCCGGCTGCTTCAATTGCATGCACACATAGACCATCCGGCGTGTTAAGCCGATCGACAGCTCATGTTGCCCCCCCAACGCTTGGCGGTAGGCGCTTAACGCCTGAGCCGGTTGGCCCAGCCGGCAGTAGGCGTCGCCGACCGATTCCCATGTGGCGCTGCGCTGGCGGCTAAGCAGCACCAGTTCGCGCACCATGCGTGTGGTGCGGCGGAAATGGGTGGGCAGCTCGAGGTAGCGGGTGAGCTGCTCGACGGCGGCTTGCTCATAGCCTTCGTGTGTCAGGGCGTGCCCCAGGAAATACCCCATCAGCGCGGGCAACGCCGGGTCGGTGTGTTGTTTTTGTAGGCTCACGGCGTAGGCCAGCGTGGCGATCGCGTTCGACCACCGCCCCTGCTCGCCGGCCAACCGGCCAAGCAGGTACAGGCTGTCGATATCGTTTGGCTGCTGGGTGACGGCTTTTTCCAGGTACACCCCGCCTCGGATCTTGTTGCCCGATTGGGTGTAGATCTGGCCAAGCAGCCGCAGCACACGTGGCGAATGAGGGACCAAACGCAGTGCGGCTTGGAGGTGGCCGATGGCTTCATAATTTTTTCGCTCTAACCACGCCATCCGGCCAGCCAGATACGCGCGCTGAGCGGCGATCGGTGGGTCGTCAACTGCGTCTGCCGAGTCGTCTACAGTATCGTCGGTGGGGTCATCCGTTGGGTTGGTGGTTGTGTGGTCACCGGGGTTGTTGCCACCGATGTCGTGGTTCTGATCGGCGGGTTTGGGTTGCGGTCTAGTTTGGGGTTGGGTCAAGGGCGGGAGGTAATCGGGGCGGGGCAGGTCGGCCAGGATCGTTTCCAACGGCATCTGTGCTCGTTGCAATGCATCGCCCTGGTGCAACCCAACTTCTTCAGCGGCCAGCCCCGGGGGCAAGGGCACGCTGTGATCGATAATCGCTGCGGCTCTCGAATCGCCGGCGTGCGGGCCTGCTGCACTGGAATCGGCTGGGCCCGGCTTTGGCTGGCACCCCAGCCCCGCCAGCACAACCGCCAAAACCCACAGCCAGCGCATAGCGGGTAAGGTAACCCTGTTTGAGGCAACCCATTGCGTCATCTTAAGCCTATCCCTACGTATTGCGTTCATTTAAAAAGGTTGACCGGTCAAGCAGGGTACGGATGATTCCTCGCAGCGGTTCGACAAACAGGCCATCCATGGTGGTTGGATATGAGGGTTATTGTATACCAATCTCAAGTGTGTTTACGGCTCAGCGCTAAGCAGGCTTGAAGACCGCCGGGCCAAGGTCTTTCCCCCGCAGCTTGCGGGCGGATCGTCGCAATTGGGGGGGGGATTGGTATAACGGGGTCCATGAGTCAGCGTTCAACGCCATTGGATGTCGCGGTGGTGGGGGTGGGTCGGATGGGCCGCCACCACGCACGGATCTACCAGGGTTTGGCCCAGGCGAACCTGGTGGCGGTGGTGGACGCCAACGTTGACCGCGCCCAGGCTGCGGCCGACACGTTTGAATGTGGTCACTACACAAGCGTTGAGGCGTTGCTTGAGGCGCACCGGGGCGTGGCGGCGGCGAGTATTGCGGTGCCCACGGCCTGTCACGCTGCGGCGGCCCGCCCGCTGCTTGAGCGGGGGGTGGCGTGCCTTGTGGAGAAGCCGCTGGCGCCGACCGTGGCCGAGGCCAAGGCGTTGGCTGAATTCGCTACGCAGCGTGGCGCGCTGCTGCAGGTCGGGCACACCGAGCGGTTCAACCCGGCGGTGGTCGCGGTGGCGGGGATGGGGGTCTGCCCACGGTTCATCGAGGTCCACCGGGTGAGCCCCATGACGTTCCGCTCGTTGGACGTCGGGGTGGTGATGGACATGATGATCCACGACCTAGACATTGTGCTGATGTTGGCCCAGTCGCGGATCGAGCGGGTCGAGGCCACCGGTGTGTCGGTGCTTAGCGAACACGAAGATGTGGCCAACGCGCGCTTGGTATTTACCTCGGGCTGTGTGGCGAACCTTACCGCTAGCCGGTTGGCGCTTAAGACCCAGCGGAAGATGCGGGTGTTTAGTGAGGATACGTATGTGACCCTCGATTACACGCAGCACAACGGGTTGGTGATCCGCAAATCGGAGAACGCCCAGGCGCTGCAGGCGCTGCGTCAGCAGCTGGCTGAGGGGGCGGACCTGGCAGATCTGGATTATTCGCAGATCGTGCAGGTCGAGCAGCTTAATATGGCGGGTTCACCCGACACGCAAGACCCGCTCACCGCGCAGCTGGAGAGCTTCTTAGGCAGTGTGTGCAGCGGCGCGAAGCCCGCGGTGGATGGGGCGGCGGGTTACGAAGCGGTCGAGATCGCCCAGCGGGTGGTCGAGGCGGTGGGTAGCCACAAGTGGGAAGGCATCACGCAGCCGCGGGTGTAAGGATGGCGCTGTTTGGGGTTCACCCAACGCATGAAAGCAGCCAAGGCGGGGTTAATTGACTCGCAGCCAAGGGCAGCCATAGAATCGAGTGTGATGATGGCAACCACCACCCTCCTGATGACATGTCTGGCGAGCTTGGCGGCGGTGGCTGTATCACGGTTCCTGCCTCGGGCGTTGCCCGTTGGGGTCGTCGTTAGGTGAGCGGCCGGCCCGCACCCCCCCTGAATCATTGGCCTTTCGAACCACAATCGAACCGATAAATCGGTTGTGTGCCTCGCAACCCATTATTTTAGCGACTATAAATTGAGATCGATGCAGGCCCGCCCGTAGCGGATCTGGGCTGGCGGGTAGGAACGACACCCGCAAGGAGAGCACCCCATGGGTAAGAAACAGAGCCTCAACACACACGACATCCCTTTTGGGTCAAGCGGCAAGCCCACGGATCAATTTATCGGCATGACCGGGGCGCAGGTGTTCCATGACATGATGCGCCAGCACGGGGTGAAGCACATCTTTGGCTACCCCGGCGGCGCGATCCTGCCGGTGTTTGACGCGATCCACGAAAGCCCCCACTTCCGGTTCATCCTGACGCGTCACGAGCAGGGCGCGGGTCATATGGCTGAGGGGTACGCGCGCGTCACGGGCAAGCCGGGCGTGGTGCTGGTTACCTCCGGGCCGGGCGCGACCAACACGGTGACGCCGCTGCAGGACGCGTTGATGGACGGCACGCCGCTGGTGGTCTTCTCGGGCCAGGTCGCGACCGCAGCGATCGGGACCGACGCGTTCCAGGAAGCCGACGTGACCGGGATCACGCGCCCGTGCACCAAGTGGAACGTGCTGGTCAAGGACGTGCGTGAGATCCCGCGTCGGATCAACGAGGCGTTCCAGATCGCGACCTCCGGTCGGCCCGGGCCGGTGCTGGTCGACCTGCCCAAAGACATCACCGCCACGGTCGTCAAGCAGTCGGTGGACACCCAGCCCCACCTGCCGGGGTATCACATCCGCGAACTGGGCACCAGCAAGGAGATCGAGCGTGTCGCAGCCATGATCAACCGGGCCAAGCGCCCATTGTTTTATTGTGGGCAGGGCGTGATCCTATCGGGTGCACACGGGGTGCTCACACGCTGCGCCACGCAGGGGAACATCCCGGTGACCACCACGCTCCAAGGCTTGGGTGCGTTCGATGAGCACTCGCCCATGGCGTTGCACATGCTGGGGATGCACGGGTCGGCGTATGCGAATTGGGCGATGCGAGACGCAGACTGTGTGATCTGTATCGGTGCACGGTTCGATGATCGGGTTACGGGGAACCCGGTTAAGTTCGCGCCCGGCGCCCGGGCGGCGGAGCGCGCGGGGCAGGGCGGGATCATCCATTTCGACATCGCACCCGAGAACATCAACAAAGCCATCCCGGTCACCATCGGCGTGGAGGGCGATGCGCGTAAGAACCTGGAGCTGCTGCTGCCGCTGCTAGAACGAAGTGACCGCACCGAATGGTTTGAGCGGATCCATCAATGGAAGGCCAAGTATCCGTTCCGGTACAACAACGATGATCGTGAATACCACATGAAGCCCCAGGCGGTGATCGAGGAGCTGCACCGCCAGACACAGGGCAATGCGATCCTCACCACCGGTGTGGGTCAGCACCAGATGTGGGCCGCTCAGTTCTATCGCTTCCGCCACCCCAGGCAGTGGGTGACGTCCGGTGGGCTTGGGACGATGGGGTTTGGGGTGCCCGCGTCGATCGGCGCCAAGCTGGGCCGACCCGACCAGCCGGTGATCAACATCGACGGCGACGGCAGCTTCTGTATGACCGCGATGGAGATGGTGACCGCGGCCCAATACAAGATCGCAGCCAAAACAATCATCCTCAACAACGACTTCCAGGGCATGGTCAAGCAGTGGCAAGACCTGTTCTACGAGGAGCGCTACAGCCACACCCAGATGCACAACCCCGATTTTGTGCAGCTGGCCGACGCGATGAACTGCAAAGGATTCCGCTGCACCAAGAAGGCCGACCTGCCCAAGGCGATGGAAGCGTTCTTAACCCACGACGGGCCGGCGGTGATGGACGCGATGGTCGAGAAGCACGAACACGTCTACCCCATGCTCCCGGCTGGCAAGACGGTCGACGACATGGTGCTGGGTGAGTTCGATTAATGCCTGTCGGGCCACGCGTGTGGGTGTGCTACTAGGGCCTCCTGGGGTGACCCGTGATCGAAACGGATGATCAAAGCCACCCACCCCCTGACGGCCACGGTAAATCCAGATGCATGGGCCAGGCGGTGAGTCCGCTGGTGCAAAATATCCGAATGCCCCATTTTTCACCGATGGCAGATGATCTTTGGGGTCATCCATCGACTCTGTAGCAGGGTCATCTCCGATTCTTTTACGCTTCTGGCTCACTTTTTTGATGGGTGAGGCGTGCCAAGCAAGTATAATGGTATATACCAGCCCCAATCAGGTTGACGGGGTCTGGTTCGCCCGCGGGAGGGAAATCTTCAGCGTTTTTGTGATTCCCACGCGGCAAACCCATACCTAATGGGTATAGCTGTTTGAATCTACCCTGTGTTTCTGATGGTTGTTGCGTGGTGACCAACACGATGTTCGATCAATGCAGGATCATTTCTGTAAAGAAGAAGAGGAGATAGCATGAATCGTTACAGATACCGGTTGTCTTGGGTTTGTTATTCGATGGCGGTCACGGCGGGGTTGGGGTTGGCTACGGCTCAGGTTAACGCCCAAGGCAGGACAGACACCGTCGCGGTCACCGGCCAGCAGGCGCCGGGGACACCAGCGGGGGTTGTGTTTGGTAGCTCATTCCCTAGTCATGTTGAACGCGCATCGATACTCAACGATTCGGGGCAGGTGGCGTATCGAGCACTCCTGGCCGGCCCGGAAATAACCGATGCCAATAACGCGGGGATCTGGCGAGACCAAACGCTGATGGCTCGAACAGGTGATCCCGCCCCGGGGATGGTTGAAGTTGATTTTGCCGGCTTAGGCACGCCTTCACTCAACAGCGCCGGTCAAGTGGCGTACCACGGCATCCTCACCGGAACGGGGATTGATGACACCAACGACTTGAGCCTCTGGTTGGGCGATACCCTTATCGCCCGTAAGGGCGACCCCGACCCCGGTCCAATGCCCGGGGGGAATATATTTGGCTTCAGTGATCCCAGGCTAAATGATGCCGGGCAGGTAGCGTATCTGGTTTTCATTGCCCAAAACGCCACAATTACGGATTTCGCGATCATGCGCGATAACGGCCTTATCGCGCATACCAACACACCCGCCCCTGGCACGCCAGAGGGCGTGAGTTTCTTCTTGTTACACGACCCCAGGCTGAACAATGCCGGGCAGGTGGCGTATCGAGCCCAACTGACCGGCACGGGGATCACCGATTCAAACAACATTGGGATTTGGCGTGACGACGCGATCATCGCCCAA
Source organism: Phycisphaeraceae bacterium (assembly GCA_965223655.1). GTDB lineage: Bacteria > Planctomycetota > Phycisphaerae > Phycisphaerales > Phycisphaeraceae > CBDCXC01. Next base: position 199,066 of record CBDCXC010000009.1, on the reverse strand, counting down.
GCGGGAGACCCCGCTCCCGGTACCTCGGGTGGGACAAGCTTTGGTTTCTTCACCGACCCCGTGCTCAACGATGCGGGCCAGGTGGCGTACCACGCGACCCTCACCGGCACAGGGGTGACCGACACCAACAACACCGGGGTCTGGCGTGACAGCACGCTGATTGCGCGTGAGGCCGAGCCAGCTCCCGGTACGTCGGCAGGCACGCTATTCAAGCGTTTTGAGGCTAAGCCCGCGATCGACACCGCCGGCCAGGTGGTCTACCAAGCGGAGCTGTCGGGCCCGGGGGTAACCAGCTCAAACGCAACGGGGATCTGGCGTGATGACACACTGGTCGTGCGCGCGGGTGATCCGGCTGCGGGTACGGGCCCCGGTGTTCAGTTGGGGCCTTTTGTAACGCCTGTCACCAGGCCCGCGCTAAACGCAAATGGGCAGATCGCCTACCGGACCGCCTTGGTCGGCACGGGCGTGACGGAGGCCAACGACGCGGGGATTTGGATCGTCGGGCCCCAGGGCGATACGCTGCTGGTCGCCCGGAAAGGCGACGCCTTAGCCGGCCAAACCATCACCGACCTGCAGCACGCCACCGGCTCGGGGGATTCCAATGGTCAGCCCGGGAGCCTGAATAACCACAGCCAGCTGGCTTACAGCGCTACGCTAAGTGGCGGCGGCCGAGGTGTGTTCCTGTTCACCCCCGACCTGCACTGGCGCAGCACCAGCTCGGGCAACTGGGGTGACGCGGACCGCTGGACAATCTCACAACAGCCGGCGCATGTCCATGATGTGTTTGTGGACCCGTCGGTCAGCCTGACCGTGGCTGGGCCGGCTGCGGACACCACCGTCCGGTCGCTGACGGTCGGCGGGTCAACCGGCCATGCGACGCTCCAGCTTCAGCCCGACGCCACGCTGACCGCTTTAACCCAGGCGACTTTCAAGGCTGCGACCACTTTGACCGGCAGCGGCACCATCAATGCGCCCACGGTCTTTGAGTCTGGTTCGACCGCCAATGTCTTGACTGATCAGACGATCACGCTGGCCCAGCCTGTGACCATGGAAGCGGGTTCGGCGATCCACATCACGGGTGGGCACCTGATCGCCCACGCGATTGACAACACCGCCAATGCTGATCTCAACCTCGATAGCGGCACGCTGACACTCAACGGGCCCGCGGCATCACAGCTGACCACGGGTGCCAATTTTTCGATCGACGACCCCACCCACGAAACGCTGAATATCCAAGGCAACGCCCAAGCCATCATCGACGGCCGGCTGTATGCGGGATTCGACGGGATGGGCACCGTGGCGATCACCGAGGGACAGGTCACAAACACCTCGGGCTTCATTGGCCACCGCAGCACCGCCACCGGTTTGGTCACCGTCGATGGGCCAAACGCGGCTTGGGAAAATACGTCTTCGCTGTTTGTGGGCAACACCGGCGAAGGGACGCTCAATCTTCTTAACGGCGGGTCGGTCACCAGCAACAAGGCGACGGTGGGCGACGATACCGGATCGGCTGGGTGGATGACGGTCTCGGGCCAAGGGACTTCTTGGACCACGACCGATGAGCTGGAGATCGCCGACAACGGCAGCGCGACCGTCGATATCGAAAATAAAGCTTCGGTCTTTAGCCACAGCGTGGTGTTGGCCAACGGCAGCAGCGCCCAAGCCAGCGCCACCGTTGAAGGCTCCGGTACATCATGGACCATCACCTCGGACTTGGTCGTAGCCGATAGCGGCCAGGCCACGCTCACCCTCCAAGGCGGGGCATCGGTCTCAAGCACGACAACTTCAATAGCCGGGAACTCGGGGTCGTCGGGCGAGGTGATCGTCGACGGCTCCACCACACGGTGGGAAAACAATGGAGACTGGGTTGTGGGCGACCGCGGCACCGGCTTGCTGCGGATTGAAAACGAGTCACAAGTGATCAACACAGGCAACCTGGAGGTGGCCCCAAGCGGGCAGGGTACGCTGACGCTGGCTTCCGGTGCCAGCCTCGACGTGCATCAAAACCTGGCGATCGGCGCCAACGGCGTGGTGGAGATCAGCGGCGCTTCGCTCCACGCCGGGTCGGCTACCAACCTGAATCAGATCAACGCCTCGGAGTCGCAGCTGGATTTTGGCACCGGGCTGACCAACGCCAAAGACCTAACCTTGCGTCAGACCCAGATCCACGGCCCCGTCCACAGCCCCGCGGGATCGACGATCGGGGTGGAGACCGAAGCGGTCTTTCACGGCCGGGTCTCGGGCTCGGGGCAGATCCAGGACATCGGCACGTCAAGCACGGTGTTCTTCAACGCCCAGCACAGCCCGGGGGACGGTATCGATGCGGTCAGCATAGAACCCAACGCGGCCTACGCATCAACCGCGACGCTGATCATTGAGTTCGCAACGCCCACACTTGGGGGTGATGCCATACCCGGGACAGATTTCGATCAGGTCAACGCGACACAGGGTGTTGCGCTCGACGGCACGCTCGGCCTTTCACTGCTCAACGGTTTCACACCAAACTACGGCGATACGTTTGACATCCTGACCTACGCCAGCCGCGGCGGCGTGTTCCAGCAAGTCACCGGGCACTTCCTCTCACCCGTGTTGGCGTTAGCGCCGTTCTATGATCTGACCCCCAACACCCTGACGCTGCTGGCCACCGCGCCCGGCGACGCCAACGGCGACCTGATCGTCGACATCACCGACTTCGGCATGCTGGCGGGTAACTTCAACCAGCCCGGCACGTGGGAGCAAGGCGACTTCAACGGCGACGGCATCACCAACATCACCGACTTCGGCCTGCTCGCGGCCAACTTCAACGGCGACTTCAACGATCTCGCTGCGGCTGCAGCGGCCTCGGGCATCACCACCATCCCCCAGCCGGGCGCGGTGGGGGTGTGGGCCTGCCTCGCGATGGCAATCGCCAATCGGCGGCGACGGGTGCCAGGCGATAGGCCTCCTGGATGCGTTTGAACCGGCCGGGTGTCGTCCCAATTTGTGGCACAGTAGCAGGGTGTGGTAGGTGCCTGGGGCTAAGCGCAGCGTGCCCCAGAACCAGCACGCACCGTGTATGAAAATGCCGCGTTGAAAACACAAAACCTCGCATACTCCCCTGCCCCAGCAGGGCGATCAGGGTGCTTTCTTTCTCCAAACAACCTGGCCGATCACCGCGGCATAAACCGGCAGGTACTCCACACAGCTCACCCACAACGGCAACCGCCACGTCTCGAGGTTGCCTAGCACCGCATAGCTCCAGCTGATCGTGAGGCTAAAGACCCAAACGCCCGGATTGAAACCCAGCGGGACCAACGCCAACGCCCACAGCAGATACCACGGGTGCACCGTGCTGGATACCAGCAGGCTCGCAAACAGCAACGCCGTCGCCATCCGCCATGGCTCACGCTCTTTAAAACCAGCACGCCACACCACCAGCAGCAGCAACAAACCCGCGGCGGCCCAATCGGCGAGGATCTTGGAACCCGTGGCGTAGGCCAACAGCCCGTGGCACGAGCCGTTGAACGACCAGCCGCTGACAAAAGCCGAGGCGGTCTCGAACAGCCGACCCATCCCGCTGCCCAGCGTCACAAAAGGCAGGTACAACCCAACCCCAACGATCAACGGCACCACACCCGCCCACACCAGCGACCGCCCATGCCCCCCCCGCCACAACCGCCACGCCATCGGACCAACCAACAGCAACACAATCGGCTTCACCGCCGCCGCCGCTGCCAACAGCCCACCCGCGATCGCCATGGGTTTCGATGACACCCCACTTCGCCCCCATGCCACGCATGTCAATCCCCCCAGCATCAGCGCGATCCCAATCACATCCTGATGCCCGCTGCCCGCGACCTCGCCGATCACCAGCGGGTGCCACGCATACAACGCCGCCCACCAAGCCGACCGCCCCTGACGCCGCAACACACCAAGCAGCAGCCCTACCACGAGCAAATCAAACACCACAAACCCCAACCGAAACGTCACATCACCCAGCGGGTCCCAACCCGCTGGGTGCACCCACCAAAGCACCGCAAAGACATACTGGCTGGTGGGCTGATAGATCGTCACCAGCTCGGGGTGGTTGATCCGATCTAGGATCGGGTCGACCCCCCGGCCGGCGCCCAATTCTGTGGGCGTTCGCTCGTAGGGGTTGATCCCAGCAGCCAACTGCCGCCCGTCGTGGATGTACCGCCACAGGTCGTCGCTCAGCTGCGGCCCGCTCATGACCACCGTGGTGACGCGCCCCGCCAACGCCACGCCCAGCACCACCCCAGCCACACCCCGCTCCCACGGCTGGCCGTGAGTTGTGCGTAACCGACTCAACCGCCACACCAACACGGTAAGCCCCGCCCACAGCGCCCCGAAACACAACCAATACCGCCACAAGGATTGGATGTTCGCCGGCCCAGCATCTGGGTTGTGCCGATCGATCGTGATCCCCGCCATCGCCGCGGCAAACCCACCAACCAGGGCCACCACCACCCATCCCACGATCGGCGCTGAGCGCTGCGGCTTCACCGCTCTCAACGCCCCCAGCACCGCCTTAGGCGTCACGGCGCCACCGCCGCCTGGTGTGAGGCGATACACGCCGCCAGGCGCCCCCGCATCGACGCCACGAGCTGATCCTTCACTTGTTCCATCGCCGGCGTGTGATGCCCCAACAGCTGCCACATGCTGGTGACCGAGCAATCGGTCAACCCACAAGGCACGATCACTTCAAAGCCCGCTAAGTCGGTGGTCACGTTCAACGCCAACCCATGGAGTGTCACATTTCGCCGTACCCGGATCCCCATCGCACACAGCTTCGCCGGCCGACCGTCTAACGAAGCCCGCGGTTCCTCATAGGGATCAATCCGCCCACCGGTCGCAGCGTGTTGCGCTGTGGGGTTGACCCACACACCGGTCCGCCCCGGGTCGCGATACGCCCGGATGCCGAACGCAGCGACCGTGTCGATCACCGCCTGCTCCAGCAGCCGCATATACCGCCCCACATTCAGCCCCAGCGCGCCAAGCCTCAGGATCGGGTACGCCACCAGCTGCCCCGGACCGTGGTAGGTCACCCCCCCGCCGCGATCCGTGGGTTGGGCATCGATCCCGCGCCTAGCCAGCTCACCCCGGCTCACACGCAGATGCTTGCTTGCGCCCCGCCTCTGGCTGATCGTGATCACCGGCTCGTGCTCGACCAGCACCAGCGCCTGAGGCTGCTGCCCGGCTAAGACCGCGCTGTGCACGCGGCGCTGCACCGCGACCGCTGTGTCATAGGGCATCCGACCCAGCTCCTGGACCACAAAATAAGTTGGATCGTCGATCCGCATGGTGCTTCAAGGGCCAAGCGCTGTCTCTAAACGCATGGCGTGAGTCGATCCGTGGCCACAACACCGTGAATCCAACCGCGGGCAGGGCCCTGGCACCCCGCTACCCGCTAAACGCGTTGATCGTCCCGTGCCCATACAAAATGTAATACAGGTCGTTGAGTAGCTTCGCCAAAAAAAAGTTCGACACAATAATCGCGATGAAGCTGGTCACAAACGCGTCCGTCGCCGCCCGCCCAACGCCCGCGGCGCCGCTGCGGCAGTAAAAACCCTTGTAACAGCTGATCAAACCGATCGACAAGCCAAAGAAAAGACTCTTAACCAACCCCGTAAAGATGTCATACAACGCCACGAACCGGGCCGAGAACTCCCAGTACGACTCCGCATTCACCCCAAACCCACGCACCGTGATCAGGTAGCCCCCGAAGATCCCCAACAGGTCGCTAAACACCGTCAGGATCGGGATCATCACCACGCACGCCACCACACGCGGCACCACCAGGTACGCCACCGGGTCCGACCCCATCACACGCAACGCATCGAGCTGCTCGGTCACCCGCATGGTGCCAAGCTCCGCGCTGACCGACCCCCCGATCCGACCCGCCAGCATCACCGCCGCCAGCACCGGACCAATCTGTTTCAACACCGAGATGTTGATGATCCCGCCCAGACGCGTCTCCTGACCGATCGCCGCGAACGGGTCGAACATCTCCACCGCCAGCACCATCCCCACAAACATCCCCACGACCATGACCACCGGGATGCTACGCGTGCCGATCTGAAAAAACTGAGGGACCAGCAGGTGCGACCGAGCCCACTTACCAAATCCGTACACCACCCACCGGCATACCGACCCACAGAACAGCGTAAACCGCCCAAACCCCTCGACCGAGCCGGTAAACTTCTGTCCCACGAACGACAGCTGAGCCCCAATCATCCTCAGAGTTTAACGAGGATCAACCCCCATTGCTTCCTGGATCGGCCTAAACCCCCCCCCGCACATACGGATCACCCGGCCACACCCCAAGGCCCCAACCACCGGTATCGGTCAAACCAGAAAACCCGGTGGTGTTGACATGCACGCATCGAATCTCACGGATGGCCGGCCATGAACTTGGGGGCTAGGGGATGGGGGTCGATTTGAGGATCATGGATCAGCAGGAGCACGCCACACCATTCAACGAGCCGCGACTGTGAGGGAGCGGGGCCATAGGGATTTTCAAGACAGATGATATGGATTGGAGTATTTAATGTTCAATAGTCGGTCTTCAACCGCTTGGTGGTCACGCCTAAGACGACCAACCCAATCAGCGTGGCTGTGCCCGGCTCGGGGATGGTGGTGATGCCCAACTCTGTGGCGGCGGCCATGAGGGTGTTGAAGTCGCCGTTGAAGTTGGCCGCGAGCAGGCCGAAGTCGTTGATGTTGGTGATGCCGTCGCCGTTGAAGTCGCCGGTCTCCCACGTGCCGGGCTGGTTGAAGTTGCCCGCCAATAGGCCGAAGTCGTCGATGGTGACGATCAGGTCGCCGTTGGCGTCGCCGGGCGCGGTGGCCAGGAGCTGCAGCACGCCGTTGGTGTCGTCGTAGAACTGGCCCAGCGCCAAAACGGGTGAAATAAAGTGCCCGGCGACTTGTTGGAACACGCCGTCGCGTGTGGCGTAACCAAGGATGTCAAATGTGTCTCCGTAATCGGGTGTGAAGCCGGCGGCTAATATGAGGTCCAGCTTCCCGTCTAACGACAATGCTTCCAGCGCGCTGATGCGGCGATCGCTGGCCCCCACATCCGAGCTATCCAATTCGAATCGCAGGGTTGCTTCACCCGCTCCCCCGTCGAGGGTAAGCGACTTAACCGTAGTAGACCCTGTGGGTGCGGTGATGGTCAGGTTTGTATCGGGGCTGATGTCCACATCGTGGACGGCGCCTGGCAGCAGCCCAAGTGTCCAGCCCGAGTCGGTGCCCGTATCGTCCCAGCTGCCGCTGTCTGTGCCTATCCAGCGCACATCGGGTGTGAACAAATAGAGGGCTTCATCGAGACCGCCGTCTAACAAGGCTCGAAAAGCCACCTGCCCGGAATTATTGAGGCTAATCGGCATATTGTTAAGTACAAGCCCCACATTGCCCAGCGATTCGAATGTCCGCCCATCGATCTGATCGCCTGTTCTGGCGACTAACATTGCATCGCCGTTCGACCCGTGGAGCCAGATGCCTAGGGCATTGGTGAAATCCACCCCACCTTCTCCGAGCCGGAGGTTCGCCATATACGCGACCTGCCCCGTGTCGTTGAGGACCGGGGCGTGTGTGAATTGGTTAAAGACCGCCCCCTCGGGCGTGCCCGGGGCTTGTGATCCTTCGCGAGCGATCAGTGTGTTTTCGAACCAGATCCCCTGTTGGTTGCTTGTATCCACCCCACCGGGATTACCGATCCCGGCTTTGAGGGTATTAAAAAATGCAACTTGCCCTGCATTATTGAGTACGGGGTTTCTTAAGCTGCCGCCGAAGTGGCCAAAAAGTGCTCCCTCGGGCGTGCCCGGAGCCTGCGTCCCTTCACGCGCTACCAGCGTATTGTTTCGCCAGATACCGGTGTTGGGGCCGCTTGTCCCGCCGGGCCCGTTGCTGATTTCGGCTGTATATGCAAGCTGTCCGGTATTGTTAAGCGTGAGATCAAAGAAAGTACCGTTGAAAACGGTCCCATCCTCTACACCTGGTGCTTGCGACCCTTCGGTAAATAACAGGGTATCGCCTTGCCATAGCCCATGAATGCCCGGATTCACAACGCCCCCCGCAATGGCTGCCTGGAATGCAACCTGCCCCGTGTCGCCAACAGTGAAGTCATTGAAGGTGCGCAGCAGCGCTCCCGCTGGTGCATCGGGGGCCTGTGTCCCTTCGCGAAAGACCAACGTGTTATCTCGCCAGATACCGCTGTTGTTGGAGCTAGTCACCCCGCCCCCGGTGCGGAGATCACCCCGAAACGCGACCTGCCCGGCATTATTGAGTACGAACTGGAAGCCGCCAAAGACTGTCCCCTCGGGCGTGCCTGGTGCCTGCGATCCGACACGGGCCACGAGTGTGTTGTCCCGCCAGATCCCATGGTCGGTGAAAAAATCCTCCACCCCGCCCAACCCGGGAAGGAGATCACCCCGAAACGCAACCTGTCCCGAGTTGTTGACTGAGAGGGCACTAAAAGGGGTAGTGTTATCAAAGCCGGGGACGATGTTAAGCGGATTCCCAAAGACCGCCCCAGCCGGGGTGCCCGGGGCGTGGAACCCTTCGCGCGCGATCAGCGTGTCGCCCCGCCAGATCCCATGATTGTTCGAAAAATCCACCCCGCCGACATCTGGTTGCATCGAACCCAGGAACACAATCTGCCCGGTGTCGTCGAGCAGGGGGTTGCTGAACTGGGTAAACACCGCCCCCTCGGGCGCGCCCGGGGCTGGGTCGCCGGTGATGACAACCTTGGTCGTGCCACCCTGGACCATAGAAACGATCACAAGCAGAGCCAGCAGTGGAATGATGAATACAGTTGAGCGCAACGTCCGACAGCGGTGAGCGGTTTGCATTAGAGTGCATCTCCGTTCCTAGGTTGGGGATGGTTGAGGAAAAAGTATACATTAATGCGCGCTGAAATGGGCTGCTTGATCTATTGCGATGCTGTGGACATTCGATGCGGGTTTGCCCAGACTAACAGGATGAGCTAGACGTTTGGGGTTGAAATTTCCGGGCAGGCCCGGCCCTACACACTTCTTTCAAACGATACCCTGCTGTTGAGAGGTGTAGCACCCAAGCTTCGTTCACGCCGTTGTATGACGAAGCCAATCGTCGCCAGTCCAAGCAGCATCGCCACACCCGGCTCGGGGATGGTGATGCCAAATGATTCAGCCGCCGCAGCTAGATCGTTGAAGTCGCCGTTGAAGTTGGCCGCCAGCAAGCCGAAGTCGTTGATGGTGGTCATGCCGTCGCCGTCGAAGTCGCCGGTCTCCCACGTGCCGGGTTGATTGAAATTGCCCGCCAGCACGCCGAAGTCGTCGATGGTGACGATCAGGTCGCCGTTGGCGTCGCCGGGCGCGGTGGCCAGCAGGGTCAGCGTGTTGGGGGTGATGGTGTCATAGAACTGTCCTAGGGCTAATGCGGGTGAGAGGAAATGACCGGTCACTTTCGAAAACGTACCGCTGCGTATACCTCCGTAGGTGAATATCTCAAACGTGTCGCCGTAGGTTGGAGTGAAGCCGTCGAGCAACGTGATGTCGAGCGTACCGTCAAGCGTGACGTTGTTGGTGACGTTGACCTGGTCGTGATCGCTGCCAGGATCGGGGGTGGTGGTTGGGCCGGTGGCTGGGTTGGCAAGTTCGATGGTGAGTGTAGCGTTATCGCCGAAGTGCAGGTTGCCGCCAAAGTTGACCGCGCCAGGGCTGTCTCCGGGGCTGTATTGCTGCTCGATGATTACGGTGCCGGTGCCGGTGAAGTCGGCGTCTCCGGTGATTGCGCCCATGAACGACGTGGTGCCCACAACTGATATCGATGAGCCCACTGGGCTGGCCACGTCGCCTAAGACCGTGGTGTTGATGAGATTCAGTTCGCCGTTGTTGGTGAGGCCGGTACCGAAATCGAGGGTGGCGTTGATGGCGTTGATTTGAGCGCTGGGGTTGTTGGTGCCGCCGTTGGCAAGGGTGAGTGATCCCCCGATCAAGTTGATTTGGTTGGCGTTGGTCGCTTGGTCGGCGGTAAGGGAGCCGTTGCTGATCGTTAAAGTGCCTAAGTCTCCGATGGTGATTTCCTGGAGTATGGTGACGGAGGCGTTGTTGCTGACGGTCAGAGATCCAACCGCGGCGCTGTTGCCGAGCAATAGATCGCTGTGGTGGTCCCAAGTAGATCCTGTGCCGTCGACGAGGACGGTTCCGTCACTGCCGGTTGTGCTGCCGATGGTGGCGAGTGTTTGGGTTTGGAGCAAGCCGCCGTTGACGATGTCGAGTCGCCCGCTGCCGGATAGTCCCACTCGGAGCCCTGCGGCGTTAAGCCATCGTGAGCCTGGGTCTTGGATAATCACGTGGCCGGTTGCTCCGGATAGGTTGCCGAGGACCGAGTTTGCTGTGGAGGAGAGGTTTTCGACCAGGGCGCCGTTGCGGATTATCAGGTTGCCGTCGCCTGCACGCCCAACGAATATCTGTAATGAATTATTCCAAGTTGTGCCGGCACCATCAACGGTGACAGTGCCGGACGAGCCGGGTTCGAACCCGATGGTGCCGGCTTCAGCGAGCACAACACCACCCTCGGCGATGGTAAGCAACCCAGATCCTAGATTGGCGACGACGATGTTTCTTCCAATATCTAATAGCGAGTCGATCCCCGACACATGAATATCCCCACGGCCGGCCTCCAAACCTCCGAGCCGTATGTCTGAACTGTCGCCTGAAAACACACGGCCACCGTTACGGATTGACAATGTACCGACACCAGCGACGCCAACTTCGAGAGAACCCGTATTGGTCCAGGCTCCACCGCTAACGTTCACGGAGCCGTTGCCGGTGGGGAAAAGGCCGATGCCACCATCGGTGTTGGAGACGTTGCCACCATTGGTGATCAAGAGTGTGCCGTGGCCGTCGCGGCCGATCTCGAGATTGTCCGAATTGTGCCAAGTGGACCCGTTGACCGTCACGACGCCGGTGCCGGTGGTGGTGCCGATGAACGCTTTTGCCGATACGAACACGCTGCTGTTGTTGCTGATGGTTAAGGAGCCGTGGCCGTCGTGGCCAACGCTTAGGTCGGTGACGATGGACAAGGTTGAGGCGCCGTCGACAGTGGCGGTGCCGTGGCTGCCGGGTTGTAAGCCGATAAATGCTAGCTGGCTGGCTACGAAGCCGTCGTCGGAGAGGTCCAGGTTGCCGATTCCTTCGTCCCCAACAATCAAGGTGCCGCTGTTTTGCCATGTTGCACCACTGGTTACTTGGACGGTGCCGAGTCCTGTGGTGGCGTTACCGATGACGCCGTCTGAGTTGGAGACATAAGCACCAGCGTTGATCAAGAGCGAGCCGGTGCCGGCGTCGCCGACGAACAGGTGGTTGTCGTTTACGAATGTGGAGCCGGATCCTTGTACCGTGGCCGATCCGACAGACCCGGCCCGCCACCCGATCCTGGCTTGATGTTTGTTCGTGACGTCCCCGCCGTCTTGGATGAGCAGTGAACCGGTGCCTTCGTTGGCGATGGTGAGCTCTGATGAGAGGTCCCATGTCGAACCAGAGCCCTTGACGAGAACGTTGCCGCTAGCGGCTGGGTCGATGCCGATCCAGCCATCGATGCTGGACACGGTCGCGCCGTCGAGTATTGAAAGCGAACCGTTGCCCTCGGCAGCGACCTGGAGGTCGCGGTCGGGCATGGACCACGAAGAGTTTGGACCGTCGATGGTAGCGGTGCCGCTGGATCCGGCGTAACGCCCGATGATGCCGCCGTCGCTAACGACCTGACCGCCGTTGTTGACGGTGAGGTGCCCGGTGCCGTTTTGGCCGACGACCAGGATCGATGGTGTCATTGTCCAGGTGGATCCTGGGCCGGTGATCGTTGCGTTTCCGACTGCGCTGGCGGTGTTACCGATGATCCCGAAGCCGCTCGTGAGCTTGCCTCCTACGATGGTTAATGAGCCGTTTGCTGAATTCCCGGGACGAACGCCGCTGGTGACGTTGAGGTCTTTGCCGGGGCCGATGAAGAGGTGGTCGTCGACGGGCGATCCGGCCTGGATGATCAGGTCGTTGGCGATGGGGTATGTGCCTGTAGTCCATTCGTCGGCATCAAAGAGGCGTTTCACGGTGACGCCGTTGCCGGTATCGTCGATGATGTAGAGCAGGCCGTTTCCCGAATTTGTAAAGGCCATTTCACCGGGGCTGATAAGCCCAACATCCACGGAAGGTAATTCGGCACCGCTGACATCGAAGCGTTTGATCAATCCTAAATGGCGGTCGGATAGGTTGAGGGTGCCAGACGGGCTGAATGCCATGTCGGAGATGCCGAAGAGACTGATCTTGGTATTGAACGATGTGAGGAAATTTCCATTGCTGGAATACTGAAAGATGTGAACGCCGTTGTCTTGGTTGACTGAGACAAAAACGTCCCCGGTGGGGCTGAGCGCGATTTGGTCTGGGTAGCTGAGTCCTACACCGAAGTGGGGTCGTTTTAAAATGGGTATTGTGGTGTCGAATTGTTGGATGAAGGTATTATCTTCAGACCATGTGGGGATATATAAGGATGTGGAGGATGAGACGATGTCCTTAGGGCCGACGATGACCCTAGGACCCGAGAATTCTCCTACAACATCCCTATCGAGTTGAGAGCCGGAGGAAGAGAAAACTGTAACATCCCACCAACTATGTTCAGGACTGATCAGAGCATAGTATTTATCCAGGACATAAACCGTGTTTTCAGATATCGCAATATCAGACGGTTCCCGGAGATGGGCGGCTCCAAATGATTTAATGAGTGATCCTGATGGAGAGAAAACTTTGACGGCTCCGTTGCCGCCGTATTCGGTAATATAGACATTTCCCGTGGGGACGTGGACCGCAATATCTCTGGGGGCAGTGACCTCGGTTGATAGGAAGGTGTCGACAAATCTAGGCAGTGCGTGTGAGCTTTGAGCGGTTACGGCTATTACTGCGAGTAATCCGATCAGGGGCGTGGTAGAACGGGTGGGTTGATAAGCGTATAGCATAAAGCACTTCGATAGGTTTTCTTGAGTGGGTTGCGAAAAGGTATTTTGTCGTCTCTCCGTTATGTCACATCACAGAGGATGTGTCGAAATCGATTGCATTCTATCGGGCTTGTGTCTTCCAACATTTCCCAGATGAGTCCTGCCAACTCTGGCAGAGATATATTGGTATACCCATTTCAGCCAGGTTTACGGGGTATCGGGCCGGATGATTTCGAAGTTTTCGCGCAGCAAGGTGCTTAGCGTTTCTCGGTGCTCGTGGAGTGATTCAAAAAACGCTTGGCATTGTGACTTGAATTCAGCGAACGTGTTGTAATATTTGTTATACAGGATCTGCTTGCGCGTGTACTTCCATAGCCGCTCAATCAGGTTCAGGTTCGGCGAATAGGGTGGCAAGAACATCAGCTTGATCTTGGATGTTTGGACAAACGCTTTGACAATTCTTGATTGGTAGTACCTTGCGTTGTCGCAGATCACGTGGATGGCTTTGGCTTTGCGGTGCTTGCGTTGGATCTCTTGGAGCAACGCAACTGTCGATTGAGCGTTAACGCTTGGGTCGGTGCGGGTGACGGTTTTCAATGAATCGATGTGGATCGCGCCGTTGATGTTGAGCCGTTGCCGGTTGGTATTGCTCGCGATCGTTTTCGCCACGCCACGCTTGATCCAGCCGTGCGCCCCAACGGTGTTGTGCTGGAGGTGCACGCCATCCATGAAGTAGACCGGATTGGTTTGGCCCTTGTTTTTCCGTAGTTTTCTGTACTTGGCCAGGAATCGCCGCTGCTTCTGAAGGTCGGCTTTGCCCGGCACGACCTTCGGCTTTTTGTACACGTAACCCATACGGTGCAGCAGATCGGTCACGCCGTTGACTGAGTACGTCACGGCAAATGTCGTTTGAATATACGCTGTGATGTCGGCCGCCCGTAGGTAGATTTGTTGCGATAGGTGTTCGTTGAGTTGAGCTTCTTGTTCTGCCGTGAGCTTGGCGATCCCGCCGCGGTACTCGAACGTGAGCAGCCGCTCCACACCGCCTTCGTGGTAACGCTTCACAAACCGACGCAGCGTGTCGGCATCCAGCAGCAACGCCTCGGCGACTTCTTGCTCGGTCCACCCGCTACCCAAATGGATGATCGCTTTGAGCCGGTCCGCTTCTCGCTTGTCACACACGCTGCGATGTGCCGCACGCAGCTCTTCGATATCCTCAGGTGAAAGCTTCAACCCAGCCATACCCCTTCAGATCGGACAACGACCGGTAACCTCAACAATTTTTCCCGCGGCACAGATTGACCCGTAAAATCGATCGGGAGGGGTATAATAACGGATATTGAGGATAGCTTCGCCGAAGATGATCCCCGGGCGTGTGCCGGGGGCTTGCGAGCCTTCGCGAGCCACCAGGGTATTGTCGAGCCAGATCCCCTCGTCGTTGGTGTCGTCAACGCCTCCTAACCCGGTACGCAGGTCCGCCTCAAAACCGACCTGCCCCGCGTTGTTGAACGTAAAATCAGACAAGCTGTCGAAGACCGCGTCGGTGGGGGTGCCGGGCGCGTGCGACCCTTCCCGGGCCACGAGCGTGTCGTCGCGCCAGATCCCTACGTCGCTGGAGAAGTTCACCCCGCCCAACCCGGTGCGGAGCGTGCCGCCGAACGCGACCTGCCCTGCGTTGTTGACCAAGGGGAAACCAAACCCACGGAACACCGCCCCTTCGGGTGCACCGGGGGCGGGGTCGTCGATCTTCGCGATCGTGATCGTTTTCCCCCACGCCAAGTGAGGCACCACCCCTACCGCCAGCAGCCCCCCAACCAGGCACCTGGGCCACATCCCACTCGTGCGCATCTCCTGTTTGATCGACATCTCGCAACTCCTCTTGCTTGTTTGGCTCCATGCGTGGGCTGGGCGTGGTTTAACCGAATGACCGCTGAACAAAAGCGAGGATGCCTTGGTTTCGCTCCTCGCAGGCGGGATCCACACGCAGTATCCGTATGCCCTGGCGGTAGCGTCATTAGTAAACAGGGGGGCATTATACCGTCACATCCTGGCATCACCTAGCAAAATGTTGATGGCGGTTTGTCCCCCTCGTGTGTGAGCAGCAGTAAGCCCGAACCTATACCCTACGTCGTGTAATCTGCGTTAATCGTGATGTATTGGCGTGACAGGTCGCAGCCGAGCCATTCGGTGTGGGCTTTGCCTTGCGCTAAGTCGATTGTAAAAACAACCTCGCGGCTGGCCATGGCTTGGTTGAGTTGTTTTGTTGTTGGCTTGTCGAGGTCGATAGGGTGGCCGTTAGCGAAGACGCACACGCCGTTGTTGGTTTTAATGGCGCCGCGTTGGTTTTTCTTTTTCGGTGCGGCGCCGATGCGCAGCGATAGCTTTTCGAGTTTGATCGGTACGCCGCTATTGCCCGCCGCGGTGATGATGCGGCCCCAGTTTGGGTCACCGCCGTGCACCGCGGTTTTGACCAGTGGGCTGTCGACGATCGCTTTGGCCACGCGGTCGGCGTGGCGTTGGGTTTTCGCGCCGACCACGCGCACGCGGAAGACCTTGGTGGCGCCTTCGCCGTCTTGGACGATCTGGTAAGCCAGGTCTTGGCATAAGTCGGTTAGTGCTTCTTGGAATTGTGTGGCGTTGCGCCCGGGGCGGGTGATCAAGGGGTGGTCTGCGCGAGCGCTGGCTAGCGCCAGCACCATGTCGCTGGGGCTGGTATGGGCGTCGACGCTGATCCGGTTGAAGCTCTGGGCGGCCGCGTGTTTGAGCGCAGCCTTGAACATGGGGGGGGTGATGTTGGCGTCGGTGGTGATGAAGACGAGCATGGTGGCCATATTGGGCGCGATCATCCCGCTTCCCTTGCCGATCGCGCCCAGGTGCACGAGCTTCCCCGGCTTGGGCCCTAGGCGCACCGATCGATACACCTGCTTGGGGACCAGGTCGGTGGTCATGATGGCTTGGGCGGCGTCGGCGTCGGCGGCGGGGCCACGCGATAGCTTGGGCACCAGGTCGGCGATGCCCTGGTGGATTTTTTTCATGGGCAGCTGCGGGCCGATCAGACCCGTTGACGCGGGCAGCACCAATTTGGCGTTGTCGTTTTCCACGCCGGCCTGCTTGGCAACACATTGGCTGATTTGTACCGCGTTGTCGTACCCGGTCTGGCCGCTCAGTGAGTTGGAGATCCCGCTGTTGCATAGGATTGCTTGGGCCCGGCCCGATCGGAGGTAGCGCTTGGCCAGCTGGACCGGGGCGCCAAGTGTCTTGTTGGTGGTAAATACGCCCGCTGCGGCGCAGGGGTGGTCGGCAAGGATCAGCGCCAGGTCCGGCTTGCCCGATGGTTTAATCCCGCACGCCCCGCCAGCCGCCCTGAACCCGCGGGGGGCGGTGATGCTTTTTTCTGTGTTTGGGGTCATAGTTGGAGTTGTAGCCAAAAGTATGTTTAATTCAAACGGGCAGGACGCCGCGGGCACATGCGGGTACAATAGACCTTTTCCAAGCAACTCGCACCCGAGATCGGCCTCTTAGGGTGGGGCTGTTCTTGGCGTTATTGGGTTCACAATCTATTTTTATAGATCATTTTGAATGAGGAACTTAACGATGGCGGTGGCAACCGAAACCAATCAGATCGTGTCCCTGCTAGGCTCTGAAGCCGAGGCCCTGCTGGGCTATACCGCCCGGGGTTTTGCCAAAGATGACCTGCACCTGCCGGGTTCGGATTTTGTAGACCGGGTTTTAGCCAGCAGCGATCGGCCCCCGGCGGTGCTGCGGAACTTCCAACTGATCCTCAACACGGGTCGGCTGGCGGGGACGGGGTACGTCTCGATCCTGCCGGTGGATCAGGGCATCGAGCACACCGCCGGTGCCAGCTTTGCGCCCAACCCCTTGTACTTTGACCCCGAGAACATCGTAAAGCTGGCGATCGAAGGCGGGTGCAACGCGGTGGCTTCAACCTTTGGCGTGCTGGGGGCGGTGAGCCGGCAATACGCGCACAAGATCCCGTTCCTGGTCAAGCTCAATCACAACGAGCTGATGACCTACCCCACTAAATACGATCAGGTCATGTTCGGGCAGGTCGAGCAGGCGTTTGAGATGGGCGCGGTTGCGGTGGGTGCGACGATTTATTTTGGGTCTGAAGAATCGACCCGGCAGATCCAGGAGGTCTCAGCCGCCTTTGCCCGTGCCCACGAGCTGGGGATGGTGACCGTGCTGTGGTGCTACCTGCGCAGCAGCGGCTATAAGAAGGATGGGGTGGACTACCACGTCGCAGCCGACATGACCAGCCAGGCCAACCACCTGGGCGTGACCATCCAGGCCGACATCATCAAGCAGAAGCTACCCGAAAACAACCACGGGTTTACCGCGATCAAGTTCGCCAAGACGCACCCGAAGGTCTACAGCGAGCTGACGCCCGAGGATCACCCGATCGAGCTTTGCCGCTACCAGGTCGCCAACTGCTACATGGGCCGGTCGCCGCTAATCAATTCGGGCGGCGCCAGCTCAGGGCAGGGTGATCTAGCCGAGGCGGTAAAGACCGCGGTGATCAACAAGCGGGCCGGCGGGATGGGCCTGATCTCTGGCCGCAAGGCGTTCCAACGACCTATGAAAGAGGGCGCCAAGCTGCTGCACGCGATCCAGGATGTGTACTTGGACGAGACCATCACGATCGCATAGGGCTCTATACCTAAAACATCCGTCCCTTATGGCGATTCGGCTTGTGACAAGTCTATTTTTTTGCTGCGCGGCATTGACATAAGCCTTTGCCAGGTCTATAATTGCTTTTCGATTAAGGGAGTATGAAGAGTCCACGTGGTACGAAAGATCAAAAAGACAACGGATGTGTCGGGCCGAACGATTTCGGTTGGCGATACGGTGACGACTCTGAATGGCGATCTGACCGGGAAGATCTGCGATATCTGCCAAGACGCGGAGGTCGCGTTTGTCCGTGTGCGCCCGCTGCACCAATCGTATGGTCAAGGGATTTGGCACGCGGCCGACCGCACGATGTGGCTGGCTACCGCGCGCCCACGCCCCCCCAAGAAGCCCGCCCCCAAGCCCCAGCAAGCCAGCAAAAAATAAGAGCCCCGCGGGTTGGGGCGCCCCAGCTCCGCGGTTTTAGATCCACTGGCACACATTCGCCCCGGCTCGGTGAGCCGGTGGTGGTTTATTAGCCCATTGAGGCGGCTGGTTACGGGTTATTACGGGCTAGAACCTATCCGTAAACCTGTGGCGAGATCTATTCTGCTCTCAGAAATTGGGTTTTACATCGATGAATAGAGGCGTTGACAAACAAACGATCACTCGAATTCGAGGTTTACGGATAGGTTCTAGTTATTGATGTTCCCGCCAGAGAGGCAGGGTCCAGGTTTCAATTTTTTTTCTTTTACAGGGAGGCAACCCATGTTCAGAGCATTCAGAAATGCACAAAAAATGTTTTGAGGTGGCTTGGCAGAAGGTTTGGGTTGTTTGGTTGGAACCCTTGGAGAAATCTGGACGAGAAACCCCTAATGAAGCTCCCCGCAGCAAGCTGCGGGGTATCGAAAAGGAAAAAACGACGTTGCTATGAGACACCTACGGTTTCTCTACTCTTCCCTTAACGGAATCCCTGTAGCAAGCTACAGGGAATAAACAAGTTAATCCGGATATCACCTGGCCGCCGGAATGGTACCAAGAGATCCAAGATGTTCGAGTCACTTCGATGCCTGATGGGGCCAGTGTGACCATCAGTTGGACAACCAACGGAGTTAAAACAAACCGTAGTGTGAGCTGGTTACCGAAGAGCGGTGCAAATGATTTTCCCAAATGTACCAATAGACCGAGAAACAACTGGTGGGGGAAACGAATCCGAAATAGTGAAGGTAAAGTGATAAAGATCGATAGGTACAACCTTAAACAAGAAGACAAAAATGACACGCTTAGTCTATCTCACAGCGTAACCATTGATAATCTCACCCCGAAAATGGCGTATCAACTCCGCATCCGTTCAGCCACCCATAACAACGAACTCATTTGGGGCTATGTCGGTGAGTTTACGCCAACGATTGGCGGGCCGATCAACCCATCGGGCCCCGCGATCTAGGCTCTGTCTCAAAACGCATTTTGCCGATCGGCTTGTGTGCCACTGGCTGCTTGTCAGCCAGTGTATCTCTAGGCATTCGGCACTGGCGGACCAGCCGCCAGTGGCACACCCATCATGTTTTTAGACAGAGCCTAATGCCCAGACTCGCCCCTGATGAAGCGGTGCCGCAATTTCAGATGGGCTGGGTATAATCGGCCCGCATGTCGCGTAGGGATGGCGTGGTCGCCCATGTGTTGCATCGGTTGTACCTGGCTGGCGCCGAGGTGCTGGCTGCGGATTTGGCGCGTCAGCTGGGTGATCAACACCGGTTTATCTTCCTCTGCCTAGACGAGATCGGCCCGTTGGGTCAGCAGCTGATCGGAGAGGGGTTTGAGGTGGTCGATTTGGCCCGGCGGCCGGGGGTGGACTGGTCGGTGGCGCGGCGGCTGAGGCAGGAGATCCGCAAGCGGGATGTGGGCCTGCTGCACGCCCATCAGTACACGCCCTTTTTTTATGCTGCGGTCGCCCGGCGCTGGTCGGCCTGGCCGCGGATCCTGTTTACTGAGCACGGGCGGCACTACCCCGACTACCGCCGCACCAAGCGGGTCATCGCCAACAAGTTCCTGCTGCGTGCAAACGACCGGGTGACCGCGGTGGGCGGGTTTGTGAAGCAAGCATTGGTGGATCACGAGGGGATCGCGGCCGACCGCATCAAGGTGATCTATAACGGCATCGACCCCCGGAAGTTTTCGGTGGATGATCAGGACGTCACCACCCGGTCGGCGGTGCGGCAAGAACTGGGGGTTAGCGATGACCAGGTAGTCTTAATCCAGGTAGCGCGGTTCCACCCGGTGAAGGACCACGCCACCGCCATCCGTGCGTTTGCCCAAGCAGTGGGGCAGTACCCCAACGCGGTGCTGGTCTTGGTTGGGGATGGCCAGTTGCGGGCTGACAGCGAGGCGTTGGCTCAAGAGCTAGGGGTTCAAGAGCAGGTGCGGTTCCTGGGTGTGCGTCAGGATATCCCGCGATTGATGGCTGGGTCGGATGTGTTTTTGCTTAGCAGCTTGAGCGAGGGGGTATCGGTGACATTATTAGAGGCGATGGGGTGTGGCTTGCCGATCGCCGCGACCGAGGTGGGCGGCAACCCGGAGATTGTGGCGCACGGCAAGACGGGGTTATTGTCGCCCCGGGGTGATGTGTTGGGGTTAGCGCGAAACATGGTCACGCTCTGCCGCGATCCGCAGCTGCGTGAGCAGATGGGCCGGGCCGGCCGGGAGCGGCTTGTGGAACGTTTTACCCAGCAACAGATGCATGATGGGTATGCCCAGCTCTACCAGCAGACGCTCGCCGATCGTTGAAGCGATCGACCAAGCAGGTGATGGCGCGTGCACGGGGTTATCGATGAAGAAATGGGTGGGCAGCGTGAGAAACATACAGGTGCCCCCCGTGTGCCACTGGCGGCTTGCCCGCCAGTGCGTTAGGCGCAGGTTTAAAACACTGGCGGGCAAGCCGCCAGTGGCACACTTCCTCTCATACAAATGAGGCCTCAGCCGATGGCCCAAGCGACCCATATTGTGGTGATGTCCAAGCCCGCTGTGCCGGGCCGGGTCAAGACGAGGCTGCTAGGCTGGGCCCCGCCGCAGGTCGCTGCGGGGATACATGCGGCGATGCTGGCCTGCGTATTGGAACGAGTCGGTGGTCACCCTTGGGGCGGTGGGTTGGTTGGGCGTGTGTTGGCGTTGGATGACACCCGATTGGACAAGCCGCTAAGACCCCAGGCGATCGGGGTAGAGATCCCGCCGGGTTGGGTGTGCATACCCCAAGGCCTGGGCGACCTGGGCGACCGGCTGACCCATGTCTGGCAGGCGGTGGGGGGTGGAGCGGTGGTCTTCTTGGGGGCGGATTGCCCAGACATCCCTGTTGGGCAGTTGAGTGCGATCCTGCCTGCACTAGATGACGCCGATGTTGTGCTTGGCCCGGCCGGCGATGGGGGGTATTGGACGCTGGCCGCCCGCCGATTTGAGCCACGCCTGCTGATGGGCATCGACTGGGGGACCCCCAGCGTGTACGATCAGACCGTGTCCGCGGCCAAGCAGGCCGGGTTAAGGGTCCATCCCCTCAACCCGTGGGGTGACATCGATCACCCCCAGGACGTTATGGGGTTACGCCAGCGACTTGAATTGGCCCAAGAGCCGGCCCTGATCCGCTTGCGTACGAAACTGAACCAGCTTTTACAGGATGTTTCCTTATGAGCACACCCGATCTAAGCTCAAGCGCTGGGGTTCCTGGTGGAAGGGGCGTATCCGATGGGCTGCCATACGACGACCAGCAGATGAACCTCACTCAATCCACGATCCTGATCGTCGATGACAACGCCCAGAACGTGGAGCTGCTTCAAGCTTATCTGGAGGTGCTTGGCCCCAAGACCCTCACGGCCAGCAACGGGCTCGAAGCGGTGCAATACTTTGAAGACCCGTCCAACCCGGTGCCCGACCTGGTCCTGCTGGATGTGATGATGCCTCGGATGAGCGGGTTTGAGGTTTGCCGCAAGCTCAAAGAAGACCCCGCCACGCGATCCATCCCGGTCATGATGGTGACCGCGTTGAACGAGTTAGGCGATATCGAGCGTGGCGTGGAGTCGGGGGTCGATGATTTTTTAACCAAGCCGGTCAATAAGCTGGAGCTGATCACCCGGGTCAAGTCTTTGCTGCGCATCCGCCACCTGAAGCGTGAGCTAGACCGGACGGTGGCGTATATCCAAGATATCGAGGGCCGCAGCACCGGGTCGATGACGGATTCAGGCATGCGACCCGACCCGGGATCCGACGATGATGGGCCTGGGGCGGGGCCCATGGTCTGACGGTACGAATGAGGCCCGCTGCACATCGAAGCGGCTAACGCCGTACAGCAGCGCCTACCCGCTTGTCGTACACGCCATCAATAATAGAGCCCTTTCAAACACCCCTTTGGCGATGACCACACTGCGCCGTTTGGCAGCACATCGCTTCACACGTCAAACAGGCTGTGGTGCGATACGCCCCTTCCCCGACCGATCCGGTGTACCCCCTGGCCCAGGCTTCGGTCTGTATCGCTTAAGCCCATTCATGCCGTGCGTAGGGCGTGGCGCCTCTGCACTTTTTTTGTGCTCTCTGCGCATTTGGCCTGCCAAAATCGGGTGGGATAGATGTGCGATTTGTGTCGCCTGTGGCAAGCATAACACCGGTCTATAAATCAATTTACATTTAAATCGAGCTGTTGATCATCTTTTCAATAACCCCACCCGATCACACTGGGGCCAGCCCAAGCCATGGATCCCCCAAACCGCGGCTAGATGGCTTGGGTTGGTCAAAGGCATGAGTGATCCCGGGTCGCAAAGTACCGCGTGGTAATCGCTGCGTGGTGTGTGAGGCTTCACCGGTGAAATCGTTGTGTGTCCCCGGCCATGGCTTGGCGTGATGGCCGTGACGGAAGATTGGTAACGCTCATAGGAGAACTAGCACCAGCATCATCACCATTGCTTGGCCCTGCTTCATACACGCCGGCTTTAAGGGGAAAAACCCAGCCGCCCAAGCCTAGCCAAGCCCATGTTCCGTAGCAGGAGGATTATCTCAAATGAGTCGGATCAACTCCAACATCACGTCTCTGACCGCCCAGCGCGTCTTGCAGCAGAACAGCCAGCTGCTGTCCAAGTCTTTAGAGAGGCTAAGCACCGGTTTGGCGATCAACCGAGGCGGGGACAACCCCGCGGGCCTGATCGTCAGCGAGCGGCTTCGCTCTGAAAAGGCACGGCTGTCGGCGGCGATCGGCAACGCCGAACGCGCCGACCAAGTGGTCAACATCGCCGAGAGCGGGCTGGTTGAGATCAACTCCCTGTTGCTGGAAGCCCAGAGCCTGGTCAGCCAGAACGGCAACGACGCCGGCGTAAGCCCCGACGAAAAAGAAGCCAACCAGCAGCAGATCGATCAGATCATCTCCACCATCGACCGGATCGCGTCGGTCACCACGTTCAACGGGTTGAAGCTGCTCAACGGCGGGTTTGATTTTATCGTCAGCGGCGTGAGCACCAGCGTGACGGACTTTGAGATCAACGGTGCGAAGATCGAGGAAGGCACAACCCTCCCGGTGAACGTGGTCGTCACACAATCGGCGCAGCACGCGGGCTTGTTCCTTTCGGCCGCTGATACGCAGCTGGACCTATCGGCTCCAAGCAACTCGTTCTCGTTTGAGCTCGCCGGGGAACGGGGGACGCGTCAATTTACCTTTGGGTCGGGGACGACGCTGGCCAATGTGGCAACGTCGATCAACGGGTTTAAGAGCACCACCGGCGTGTCGGCTGTGGCCAGCGGCACCGGGCTGGTGCTCAAGAGCACGGAATTTGGATCGGACCAGTTTGTGTCGATCCGGATCCTCAACGACGGTGGGATCAACCACGCCACGTCCGGCGCCGGTGCCGGTGCGGGCATCTTCACCCTGTCTTCTCTAAACGAGAACGGGGTCGACAGCAGCACGCTCACCACGTTTGTCAGCGCCAACTCGGCGATCCGCGATGAAGGCCAGGATGTGCGGGCTTCGATCAACGGTGTTCAGGCCCGTGGCCGGGGTCTCGACGTCAGCATCGCCAACGATGCGCTGGATATCAATATCACCCTCGAGAGCGCGGCGGCGACGTCGCTGGGCAACGTCTCGGCCCTGACCGTTACGGGTGGGGGTGCGAAGTTTATCCTCGGTACCGACGTGACCCTGGCCAACCAGGTCCGGCTGGGGCTGCCTAACGTTGCGGCCCGGAACCTGGGCAACAACGCCGATGGGTTTCTCAACCAGATCGGCACCGGCGGTTCGCTAACCATCGTCGACTCCGATAATGTCGACGCGGCTCAATCGGTTGTGTTGGCCGCGATCGATCAGGTCTCGAAGCTCCGCGGCCGGCTCGGGGCGTTCCAGGGCAACGTGGTGCAGTCCACTATCCGATCGCTGAACATCGCATTCGAAAACACCACCGCCGCTGAGAGCTTGATCCGCGATACCGACTTTGCCAAAGAGACCGCGGAACTGACGCGCGCCCAGATCTTGGTCAGCGCGTCAAGCAACGCTTTGTCGTTATCGAACGCAACCTCGCAGAACGTGCTGGCGTTGCTTGGATAAGCCAAGCAGACACCGGTCGCCTTGGGGTTGTCATACCCACCCCAAGCGCTGTTCGTAGATTCAGGTATCTCCGTGGTTTAAATCAAATATTGCCTCTCCAAGCGGCCCATTCTGGCCGCTTTTTTTCTGCGCGCTAGGCTTCTTGTGCCTTCGCGAGGGCCTCACCACCTTGGTTGCTTTTTAACAATCCGGCCGGTTGTTCTGTAAAGCACTTAAAAACAGTTACTTGCGATTATTTTGATTGAGTCAGCCTTAATGGCTGCGTAAATTATTCATCTTTTTCTACTGATTCCATTTGTGACGCGCTTAAGGGGTTAGTGGTTTGTGTCGATGCAACCGGTCAGATGGGCAAGCAATGCGCCCAGGAGACCCAAACATGCTCGCGGCACCCTACAACCCAACACGCACCACGCGACCCACCGGGCGTGCCGCCAACCCTGGGCGAGGCAACCCCACCCAATCCAGATCACGCGTGCACCAGCCACAGGTCTGCGGCTGGGACATGGACATCGCCGGGCGAGACCCGCCTTCACCATCGCACATCGATCAGGCGGGGTTGCCCCGGCCTGCTCCCCGAGTCGGCCCCACACAGACACGCCTGGGGATTGGAGAAACCGTCAACGGCAGGAAGCCCAACACCATCAATGAGAAAGTCAAACGCGTACTAACGCTCACGGAGGATCAAATACTATGAGTCGTATCAACACCAACGTATCTTCGCTTCTTGCCCAGCGGATCCTGGGGCAAAACAACCAGTCATTGACTAAGTCACTTGAGCGGCTCAGCACCGGTTTCGCCATTAACCGTGGGGCCGACAACCCCGCCGGACTGATCGCCAGCGAGAACCTGCGGTCTGAGCTGGCCTCGATCGATGCAGCAATCGGCAACGCCGAACGCGCCGACCAGGTCATCAACATCGCCGAGGGCGGGCTTCAAGAGATCAACACACTCCTCTTAGAGCTCCAGAGCCTGGTCACCGAGACCGCCAACGACGCGGGCCTCAGCCGTGAAGAGAAAGAAGCCAACCAGCTCCAGGTCGATTCGATCATCCAGACGATCGATCGGATCGCCAACGTGACCAACTTCCAAGGCTCGAAGCTGCTCAACGGCACGTTTGACTTTACGATCTCTAGCCAAAGCACCAGCGTCGCGGACTTCCAGATTAATGCCGCAAAGCTTGAGTTCCAAGACACCCGGCGGGTACAGGTCGTGGTGACGGGGTCGGCCCAGCACGCAGGCCTATTCCTCTCGGCTGGCGGGTCCAACATCAACCTGTCGTCTTCGAGCAATCGGCTGGTGTTTGAAGTGGCTGGGACGATCGGGTCGCGTGAGTTCAGCTTTGCTTCGGGCACCACGCTGGCCGATGCGGTGACGCAGATCAATACCTTCCGTTCGGTGACCGGGGTCTCGGCGTCGACCAGCGGCACGGGTCTGTTGCTCAAGAGCACCGAGTTTGGGTCGCGCCAGTTTGTCTCGGTGAAGGTCAACAGCGATGGCGGGATCAACGACGCGACCTCCGGCGGCGGAGCGGGGGCTGGCATCTACACCCTCTCTGCGGTCAATGAAAACGCTGCGGTCAGCTCCAGCAACACCACGTTCGTTAGCGCGACTAACCCGATCCGTGACACGGGTCAGGACGTGGCGGCGATCATCAACGCGATCAACGCGACCTCCGACGGCAAGGTCGCTCGGATTAACACCGACTTCCTGGATCTGAGCATCGAGCTGACCACCACCGGCGCCCAGACACGGGCGACCTTTGATGCGTTTACCATTACCGGCGGCGGGGCCAAGTTCTTGTTAGGGCCGGATGTCGATATCTCCAACCAAGTCAGCGTGGGGATCGAAAACGTCGCGGCTCGTAACCTGGGCGGGCTGGTCATTGGATTCTTGGATGACCTGGGATCGGGCAACACCCGGAACCTGGTCGACGGGAACCTGGAAGAAGCTCAGACCATCGTCGATGATGCGATCAATCAGGTCTCGAGCCTGCGGGGCCGGCTGGGGGCGTTCCAGAAGAACATCATCGGCTCGACGATCCGTGCGCTGGGCGTAGCGTTTGAGAACACCGCCGCCGCTGAAAGCCAGATCCGCGATACCGACTTCGCATCCGAAACCGCCGAGCTCACCCGGTCGCAGATCCTTGTGAATGCGTCGACCAACACGCTGGCGATCGCCAATGCGCGGCCTCAAAGCGTGTTGTCACTGATTGGATAATCCTTTAGCCAACCCACTTTAGCGTTCGCTTCTACGCGAACCGCCGATCACTGATGCAGGGACAGCGGCTCCATCCAGGGCCGCTGTCCTTTTCTTTTTATACCCACGTCCCGCCGTGAGCCGATCATAGAAACAGCCAGAATCGACCGATCCCCCAGGCCGTATGCGGCCGGTATAATCAGTCTTACAGTAGGGTCAAGCAAGGGGGTAGCAGTGAGAGATCGGATGAACCTGCTTTCACGCCGTCATTTTGTCGCGACGGGCTTGGGTGTCTTGTTGGTGGGTTGTAGCGAAACCCGTCGGCTGGTGCG
This sequence comes from Phycisphaeraceae bacterium, assembly GCA_965223655.1. Taxonomy (GTDB): domain Bacteria; phylum Planctomycetota; class Phycisphaerae; order Phycisphaerales; family Phycisphaeraceae; genus CBDCXC01. Next base: position 172,377 of record CBDCXC010000009.1, on the reverse strand, counting down.
TGCCCGGCCCGGGCCGCTGTGGCCTACGCCCGTCCAACCCACGCACGCCACCGGCAAACCCCTGCCTATCGACCAACCCAGCCCAAGCATCACCCCTGCGCCCGCCCCACCGGCGTTACCCACCGCACCGGTCCGCGCGATCCCTCGCTCCAAATGGACGCGGTCGGCGCCATTGCCCCAGCGGCTTAGGCCCATGAGGGGGGTCAACCGCATCACGATCCACCACGAAGGCTGGACACCCGTGTGGTTCACCGATGCGCGCAGCGTGTCCCAGCGGCTCGAGTCGATCCGGCGGTCTCACCTCGATCGGCTCGGGGCCGGTGATATCGGATACCACTTGATTATCGATCGCGCCGGCCGCGTCTGGCAGGGGCGTAGCATGGGCTACCAAGGCGCCCACGTGCGTGATCACAATGCGCACAACATTGGCGTGATGGTCATGGGTAACTTCGACCTCCAACGCCCAAGCGATGCCCAGCACGCTGCGTTGCACCAGACCCTGGTCGGGCTGGTGCGCCAGTACCGCATCCCATCGAAGCACGTCTTTACGCACCAAGAGTTCAATGTGACTTCCTGCCCCGGCCGATCGCTGCAGAAACACACCAACGCCCTGCGCCGCAGCGGGAAGCTGGCGTAGCACCTGAAATCCGGAAGGGCGTGTCGGTGATTCGGGTGTTATTTGTGCCCCTTTGGGCCGGATCCGGCGAGGTATTTTTTGCTGACCGCGTCACTCAGGTCGACGCCGTTGATGTTGGCCAGTGTGCACAGCCACGCCAGCACGTCGGCGAACTCTTCTTCGAGGTTAGCGCGGTTGGGTGTGTCTTGATTTTGATCAGGCGGTGCGTTTTGGCGCGATGCGTTGCCTAGCGCGGTGGCCAACTCGCCGACTTCTTCCATGAACCACATGAAGGTGGCTGGCGTGCCGCGGGCGTGGTCGGTTTGGTAGTACCGGTCGTGGATGTGCTGCTGAAACGCTTGGAGGGTTAAGGGGTGGTGGGGCACGGGTGGGTTCCTTGGGTGTTGTGTCGGGTTTTGGGGCGGGGCCTAGCGTACCGTGTTCGGGGAACGCATGTATATACCCATCGGGTATGCGTTTGCCGCGTCGGGATTACCAAAACGCCGAAGATTTACTTGCCGCGGGCCAACGGGACCCCGTCAACCTGGTCGGGATTGGTATAACACAGGGATGGCGATGAAGACGACGCTCAACATCCAAGGCATGCACTGCGCCAGCTGCGTAAGCCGGGTAGAGAAGAGCCTCCAGCGGTTGCCCGGTGTGACGCAGGCGGCGGTGAACCTGGCCACCCAGCAGGCGATGGTGACCCACCAGCCACGGGCGGTTGGTGTGCGCGACCTGATCAAGGCGGTGGGTCAGGCGGGCTATGAAGCGAAGCCAGAAGAGCCTCAATCGTTCGCTACTCCGGCCAGGGGTCGGCGTGGTGCACGCATTGGTCGTGGTCGGGGTGGTGAAGAACAGGCGGCGCAACAGCGTGGTCTGTTGATGCTGTGCGCTGGGTTGACGGTGGGGGTGTTGGTGCTGGCGATGGCGTGGCACAGCCCAGAATCGGCGCAGCTGCAGCTGCTGTTGGCCTCGCCGGTTCAGCTGCTGTTGGGCTACCCGTTTTACCGGGGTGCTTGGCGTGGGCTGCGCTACCGGCGGGCGGATATGGATAGCCTGGTGGCGCTTGGGACCTCGGTCGCGTTTGGGTACAGCGTGGTGGCTGTGGTGCGGGGCCAGGGCGTGGTCTACTTTGATACCGCGGCGGTGATCCTGGTCTTGGTGGGGGTGGGCCGGCTGCTGGAGGCCCAGGCCAAGCACAGCGTGGCGTCGGCGATCCACGGGTTGATGCGGCTTCAGCCGCCGCAGGCGGTGGTCTTGCGTGGCGATCAAGAAGCCACGGTCGGCGTCGAGCAGGTGCAGGTCGGTGATGCGCTGCTGGTGCGGCCCGGTGGTCGCGTGCCGGTAGATGGGCAGGTCACGCAGGGCCAATCCACGGTGGACCAATCGATGTTTACCGGCGAGGCGGAACCTGTCGCGGTCGAGCCTGGGTCTGCGGTGATCGGTGGGACGGTGAACCAGGCCGGTGCGTTCCGGATGCGTGCGACCAAGACCGGCCAGACGATGCTGCTGGCGCAGATGGTTGAGCTGGTGCGTCAAGCGCAGGGGTCTAAGGCTCAGATCCAGCGGATCGTTGATCTTGTTGCCAGTGTGTTTGTTCCGGTGGTGCTAGCGATCGCGTTGCTGACGATGCTGGGCTGGGGGTTGGCTGGGCATGGGTTGTATGGGTTGAACGCGATGGTTGCGGTGCTGATCGTAGCCTGCCCGTGTGCGTTGGGGTTGGCCACGCCTACGGCGATCATGGTCGGCACGGGTCTTGGCGCGCAGCACGGGATCTTGATTAAAGACGCCGCTGGGTTGGAGCGGGCGGGGAAGCTGTCGCACATGATCCTGGATAAGACCGGCACGCTGACGCTGGGCCGGCTGGAGGTCAAGCGGGTCGTGGCGATGGACGACGCGATGCCCGCGGAGCAGGTCTTAGCGCTGGCCGCGTCGGTTGAGTCATTAAGCGAGCACCCGTTGGCCAAGGCGATCGTCGATCACGCTGATCAGCAAGGCATCACCCTGCACCCGGTTACCGATTTTAAGAGCATCACCGCAGCGGGTGTGCGGGGCTATGTCACGGGTCGGTCGGTGGTGGTGGGGCGGATCAGCACGCTGCGGGAGCGTGAGGTGGAGGGGGTCGACGCGCTGCTAGAGCGGCGGGACGAGCTGCTAGACGCCAATCGGACCGCGGTGGCGGTCGCGGTCGATGGGCAGGCGGTGGGGTTGATCGCGTTGGCGGATCGGCTCAAGCCCAACGCACCGGCGGTTGTCAAGCAGCTGCGCGCGCTTGGGCTGCGTGTGATCCTGATGACCGGCGACCACCCGCTGACCGCCGAGTCGATCGCCAACGAGGTGGGGATCGATCCGAAAGATGTGCTGGCACAGGTGATGCCGGCTGACAAGCAGGCCAAGGTCGCTGAGCTGCAGAACCAAGGCCACTGCGTGGCGATGGTAGGCGATGGGGTGAACGATGCGCCGGCGTTGGCAGCGGCAGACATCGGCATCGCCATGGGCAGCGGCACGGACATCGCCATGGAAGCGGGGCACGTGGTGTTAGTGGGTGGTGACCTGGCGGGCTTGCCGCGGGCGGTCCGGCTAAGCCGGGCGACGATGCGGCGGATCTACGCGGGGCTGGGCTGGGCGTTTGGGTACAACCTGTTGCTGATCCCGATTGCGGCGGCGGGCTTGCTGTGGCCGATGCTCGCGGCTGGTGCGATGTCGTTTAGCTCGGTGAGTGTCGTGCTCAACGCGTTGTGGCTAAAGCGCGCGTGGAAGGCGTAGGCGGATCCCCAAGCCTCGCTGGGGGCGGTTGTGTCCCATACGGTCGGCGCGCGGCTTGCCCAACGGTTGCGTGAGGTCGAACGCCTCAGGTCGCTGGGCTTGTTCAACCCAACCACGCTGCTTGGGGCGTTGGGGTGTGGCGTTGGTTGGGCCTGGTCGCTTTACGCATCTAGCAAGCAGGCTTAAAGCCATCGTTTGTTTGTGCAGATCCAAACCCAAGCTCGAGCCGTTGAATCGTTTGGCCGGTCGTGTTAACTTCTTCATCGGGTCCTTTTTCTAAGTTGCGACACGCCAGCCGCACGCCGGCTAAGCTCGTTATTTCAACGGGGAAGGGGTCGGCTCGTAACATCAGTCAGCGCATCGGATTATCGTGCTCCAACCTTGGATGACACCCTCCATCATGCTCTTGGAGGCGTTGCGCTTTAGCCCAGACTCTGTCATGCGTATCATCGGCCACGGGATTGATATCGTCGAGACCGCGCGGATCGCCAACCTATTGGAATCGCACGGCCAGCGGTTCTTGGATCGCTGTTTTACCCCAGCCGAAGCCGCGTACGCCGGCGGTCGACGCCGGCAGGTCGAGCACCTCGCCGGTCGGTTCGCCGCCAAGGAAGCGATCCTCAAAGCCCTGGGCACGGGGTGGCGTGACGGCGTCGCGTGGACCCACGCCGAGGTGGTCCGCCTGCCCTCGGGCCAGCCGCGGGTCGCGTTGCACGGCGTCTGCCAGCAGATCGCTGATCAGCTGGGCATCGATCAATGGTCGATCAGCATCAGCCACACCCATACGCTGGCCACCGCCAGCGCGATCGCGATCGGCAACCCATAGGCCCGTCACCGCACCGCCGGGCAATTTTCCTTCCCGGGCTTATCCCGCCAACCACCCCACCAGCTGCGGTGCAAAATAGGTCAGGATCAGATCCGCCCCGGCCCGCTTGATCCCGTGTGTGACCTCTAAGACCGCCTGCTTCAGATCCAACACGCCTTGTTGAGTCCCGGCGTGCAGCATGGCGTACTCCCCGCTGACGTGGTACCCCGCTACGGGCAACGCACAAGCGTCCCGCACCTGTCGCACGGTATCGAGGTACAGGCCCGCGGGCTTGACCATGACCATGTCCGCCCCCTGTGCGATGTCTGCGTCCAGCTGCGATCGCCATTCGCGTGTGCGCCGGTAATCCATCTGGTAGCCGCGCCGATCCCCAAACGCCATCTCGCCCCCGCCCGCGTCCCGGAACGGGCCGTAGAAGCAAGAGGCGTATTTCACCGTGTACGACAGGATCGCCACCTGCGGCCAGCCCCCTTGGTCCAGACCCGCCCGGACCGCCGCGACCTGGCCGTCCATGCGTCCCGACGGTGCGACCACGTCCGCCCCGGCGTGCGCCAGGGCATCGGCGGCCTGGGCTAAGCGATCCAGCGTCTGGTCGTTGTCCACGGTCCAGCCCGGGTCGTCCTGGCACAGTGGGCCGCAGTGGCCGTGATCGGTGTACTCACATAGGCACAGGTCCGCGATCATCACCGCATCAAGCCCCGCGTCACGCACCGCGCTCAACACTCGGTTCACCGGGGCCGAAGCGTCCCACGCGTAGCTGCCCTGGGGGTTTTTCTTCTCTTGGCGCGTGACGCCAAACAAGATGAACTGCTTGAGCCCCTGCTTGGTTAGTTCCTGGATCTGGTCAACGGCGCTGGTCACCGTCATCTGACTCACGCCCGGCATGGACGCCACGGGCTGTGGCTGATCCTGATCGCCCACGAATAGCGGGTACACCAGGTCCGCCACGCTAAGCCGCACATCCGCCACCGCGTCTCGGATGGGCTGGTTCCGCCTTAGACGCCTTAACCGTGATGATGGGAAATCGCCGCTACTCATGATCACCGCCACCCAATTCTAGAAACCTCATTAACATTGGTGGCATTGGGGGGGGCGAAAAATGTTGCGTCAGTCGGACGATTGCGCGTGTTGATGAGACGGAGCCTGATCAACCCCGCGCCGCATCATAAAGATCCGTCATACGTGTGACAAGCAGCCAGCGGCATCCGATCCACCAGCCCAACGCCCTTGGTCATACGCATCGGGTATGAGTTTGCCGCGTCGGGATCACCAAAACGCCGATGATTTTCTTGCCGCGGGCGAACGGGACCCCGTCAACCTGATCAGGATTGGCATATAAGCCCCGCTGCGTTTGGTCCCAGGCCACGATCACCGCGGGCGGTTTGCGGTGATCGTGCTTGGGTTGATCTGGGGTTGCCTTATTTTGGGCTTTGGTGGCGAGGGAAGAGTGGGTCGCCTTGTTGGATCACGGTGCCCGGTTCGAGCTGCCCCCACTTGGCCCATTCGTGGAGCCGGCCCGTGCCGCGGTTGGCCAGGGCGGTGGTGTAGTGGTCACAGCCGATCCGGTGCCACAGCTGTTCCATTTTGGCGGGGAGGATGGGCCACAGCAAGAGCGATGCGATCCGCATGGCTTCGGCGCAGTGGTAGAGGATCGTGCCGACCTGGGGCAGGTTGGCGGGGTCTTTGGCCAGCTTGAACGGCTGGGTCTGTTCGATGTAGCTGTCGATCGCGCGCACCAACTCTATACCCGCGGCGGGGGCTTGGGCCAGATCGATCCGGTCAAACGCACCGGCGATCTTCGACACCGCTTGCTGGGCGGTGGTATGGTGGCTGTCGCTGGCGGACACGTGCGGGCCGGACGCGGGCAGCTTGCCACCAAAGTAGCGGTTGGTCATGTTGGTGATCCGGCTGAAGCAGTTGCCCAGGGTGTTGGCCAGGTCGGCGTTGTAGACCTCGATGAACAGTGCTTCGGCGAAGTCGCTGTCGGTCGTCCCCATGGGGCCCATCGTCGCCAGGTAGTAACGCAGCGCATCGAGGCTGAACGTTTCGACGTAGTGGTTGATCTTTTCCAGGTCGATGAAGTTGCCTAGGGACTTGCTCATCTTCTGGCCCTCGCTGATCCAGAAGCTGTGTGCGTAGACCTGCTTGGGCAGGTCGAGCCCCAGGGCCATGAGCATGGCCGGCCAGATGACGGCGTGGAACCAGAGGATGTCCTTGGCGATCAGGTGCACGCTGGCGGGCCAGTGGTGGCGGCGGTTGTCGGTGTCGACGGTCGAGAGGTAATTGAACAGCGCATCGATCCAGACATAGACCGTCTGGTCGGGGTCGTCGGGTACCGCGATCCCCCAGCCGCGCGAGCCGGTGCGTGAGATCGGCACGTCGTTGAGCCCTTCGTTGATCCGGGCTAGCACCTCGTTGCGTCGGGCTTCGGGGCGGACAAAATCGTGTTGCTCCAACAGCTTGCGCAGCCGGTCTTGATATTTACTGAGCCGGAAGAAATCGTTCTTCTCTTGCTTGCGTACCAGCGGCTTGCCGTTGATGGGTGATTTGTAATCGTATTCCTTGGCTTTGTTTTCGGGGACGTATTCCTCTTGGCCGGCGTCGTACCAGCCTTCGTATTGGCCCAGGTAGACGTCGCCCGATGCCAGCAGCCGGCGGATGTATTCAATCACTTTGTGTTTGTGTCGGTCTTGGCTGGTGCGGATAAAGTCGTCATTGGTGATGCCCAGCCGCTTGAACGTCTCTTGGAACGCCTGTGCGTTGCGGTCGGCCCACTGCTGGGGTGACAGGCCGCGTTGGGCCGCGGCGTCGACGACCTTGGCCGCGTGCTCATCGGTCCCGGTTAAAAAAAACACCGACTCACCGGCCAGCCGGTGGTAGCGCGCGAGGATGTCGGCGATGGTGGTGGTGTAGACGTGTCCGATGTGCGGCCGATCGTTGACGTAGTAGATCGGGGTCGTGATGTAAAAAGGGCGTGTAGTGGGCACGGGGGGATTATATACGCATCGCGTATGAAGATGCCGCTGCGGGTATACAATGGCGCGATGGGTCTTGGTTACGATATGGCCTACGCCGCTGGGGCGCTGGTTGCCTGCCCACTCTGGGGTTACCGCATGGTGCGTACGGGCAAGTGGCGTACCGATTGGCCCGGGCGGCTGGGGGGTGGGTTGCCCTTAGCCGACGATCCGCGGCCGACGCTGCTGATCCACGCGGTGAGTGTGGGTGAAGCCAACGCGATTACCCAGCTGGTTTCAATCCTGCATGAACACATCTCGGCCAAGCCGCGGATCGTGATCAGCGCCACGACCGATACGGGTATCGCCCGTGCCCGCCGGTTGTTTGAACCCACCCACCCGGTGATGCGCTACCCTTTTGATTTTAGCGTGTGCGTGCGGCGGTTCCTGGATCGCGTGCAGCCGGATGTGGTGGCGTTAACCGAGCTGGAGGTGTGGCCAAATTTTGTCGGACAGTGCGACCGACGGGGCATCCCGGTCTGCGTGATCAATGGGCGTCTAAGCGCGCGCAGTTTCAGCCGGTACCGGCGCATCGCTAAGCTGCTACGGCCCACGTTCGCCAAGCTGGCCGTGGTCGCGGCCCAGACCCAGGCCTACGCCGATCGGTTTGTCGAGCTGGGTGTGCCCGCTGATCGTGTGCGTGTGTTGGATTCGATGAAGTGGGACACGGCCCGGCTGTGCAACGATACTTCTACCGTGCCCGGCGCTCACGCGTTGGCAGACGCGATGGGGATCGACCTGACCCGGCCGGTGATCGTGGCTGGGTCGACCGGTCCCGGCGAGGAGCAGCTGTTGATCGACACCTGCCCCCAAGATGCTCAGCTCGTGCTCGTGCCGCGGAAGCCCGAACGGTTTGAGGAGGTGGCGGCGTTATCGTCCGGGATGGTCCGCCGCAGCCAGCACCCCGATACCGCGACGCGCGCGGTGGGGTTATCCCATGGCTCGCATCAGCGGTTGTTTCTGTTGGACACGATGGGCGAGCTGGGGAAGGCGTATGCGTTGGCGGACGTGGCGATCGTTGGGCGTAGTTTTTTAGGGCAGTTCGGGTCTAACCCGATGGAGCCGATTGCGCTGGGCAAACCAACTATCATCGGGCACCACCACAGCGACTTCGTCGACACGGTGGAGGCTTTGCGTGCCGGGGGTGGGATCGAGGTGGCTGATCAACCCGGTCAAGCTGCGGCTGGGCTGTTGGCGGATCCGTCACGAGCGCGGGGATTGATCGAGGCTGGGCAACGGGTGATCCGCACCCGGCAGGGGTCTAGTCAGCGCCACGCTGACCTGTTAATGAAGATGATGGCGTCCGCCGGCGCGACCACCAGATAAATGGGATCCGGACTATGCTACACCCACGATCAACCCGCTCCCTGACGGAGAGCGGCTCGTCGTGGGCGGCTAACGGCCATTTCATCTGTGACTGGTATAGAATCATCCCATGCCGTCGACCCAGATCCGACAAGCTATCTTGGCGTCTGCCCACCGCGTGGTGGTGAAGCTTGGTACGCAGCTGCTGACGAAGCGTGGGGCAGCAGCGCCCAGCTTGGACCTGCGTTACATCCGTGGCATGGCGGGTCAGATCGCGGGGCTCTACCAGCAAGGGTTTGAGGTGACGGTGGTCTCCAGCGGTGCGGTGGGGGCGGGCTGCGCGGAGCTGGGGTTGGATCAGCGGCCACGCTACCTGGCTGACCAGCAGGCGATCGCTGCGGTTGGTCAACGCCGGCTGATGACCCACATGCACGATGCGTTTGCGCCCCACGGTTTGGGGATCGGGCAGGTGCTGCTGACCCGGGGCGATTTTGATGACCGTGTGCGGTACTTGAATTTCCGCAACTGTATTGCCCAGATCCACAAGCTGGGTTGTATCCCGATCCTCAACGAGAACGATACGGTCTCCGTGGATGAGCTGCGTTTTGGGGACAACGATTTGTTGGCGGCGATGGCCTGCAATGCGTTGCGGGCCGATGCGTTGATCCTGCTGACCGTGGTCGATGGGCTGCTGGATGCGGATGGTGAAAGGATCGATCTGGTTCAGGATATGCAGCAGGCGATGCGGGTTGCCCGCCGAGACACCACCGCATTGGGGACCGGCGGGATGGCGACGAAGCTCGAAGCGGCCAAGCTGGTGACCGACGCCGGTGAGATCGCGGTCATCGCCAACGGGCGTGAGCCGAGGGTGCTCCACCGGTTGTTTGATGCTAAGCCGTTGGGCACCGTGTTTGCTCCAGCGACGCGCAAGCTCAGCACGCGCGACCGTTGGATCGGTTTGACCAAGCGCCCCGCGGGGACGGTAACCGTTGATTGGGGGGCGGCGGCGGCGCTGACCAAGCACGGCAAGAGCCTGCTGGCCAGTGGGATCACCCATGTGTCGGGGCGGTTTGAGCAAGGGCAGGTGATCGCGGTGGTCGACCCCGCTGGGTGCCCGATCGCCCGGGGGCTGACCAACTACAGCGCTGCAGAGCTACGCAAGATTATGGGTAAGCGATCGAATCAGTTCGAGAAGCTGCTAGGGCGGCCCGGGTTCGCCGCGGTGATCCACCGGGATAACCTGGTTCGGGTAAATCATTGACGTGCGTTTGGTGCGGGTTTGATCCCCCTTGTGTATGACCGAGCTGTGTTGTCGGCAAGCCGGCCCACGGGGGGTTATCCGTGTGTTTTGGGATCGATCGGATTGGCGTGATGCATGGCTACGCGGCCCGAGCCAGCGGCTCGCCCCCGGCCAGGACGCGTAGGAGGTTTTCGGTGGCCATGACGGCTTGTCGCTCGACGCTTTCGTAGGTGCGGGCGGCGATGTGTGGGGTGAGGAGGATCTTGTCGACGTCTTGGAAGGGGTGGGGTGTTTTGATCGGCTCATGCTCGAGCACGTCGGCGGCGTAGCCGCCTAGTTTGCCGGTGATGCAGGCATCGACGATGTCGTCTTCGTTAACCAGCCCGCCCCGGGCGCAGTTGATGATCATGGCCCCGTTCTTCATCAGGTCGAGGTACTGCTTGTTGATGAAGTGGCGGTTTTTATCGTTGAGGTGGACGTGCACGGACAGGACATCGGACCGTTTAAAGACATCTTCAACGGACTTGGCTTTGGTGATGCTGTATTGTTCGACAAACGGTTCGTCCCAGAACATATCGTAGGCCAGGATATTCATCTCGAACGCGGCGGCTCGTTGCACGACGGCTTTTCCGGTGCGTCCTAGGCCCAGGACGCCAAGGGTTTTGCCGGCCAATTCGACGCCGGTCAGCCGGTGCCAGTTCCCGGCCTTCATCATCTTGATGTGTGTGTAGAGGTCTTTGGCCATGGCGACCATCAGCCCGATGGCGTGTTCGGCCATGCTGGTGTGGTTGACCCCGGGCGTGTAGAGCACGGGGATGTGGTGTTCGTCGGCGGCCTCGAGGTCGACGGTGTCGAGCCCGACGCCGTACTTGCTTAAGCACTTGAGCTGAGGCAGCCCCGACTCGATGACCTGGCGGGTGATCTGGTCGTTGCCGTGGAGGATGCCGTCGACCCCGCCTTCGCCTTTGAGATTGCAGGTCACCAGCTGTAGCATCTGCTCTTCGTTGAGCGGGCCGCGGGCGCGGATGATCTCATGGCCCGATTCTTCCAAGAGCTGGTGGTGCTTGCCTGGGGTATCCTGGTAGCTGGAGGTGGTTAGCAGAATGCGCATCGCGTTGCCCTTGTGCTGGTGTTGTGGGCGGCGGTGGCCGTCCGGTGGGCCGCGAAGGCCGGGTGGGGCCTTGGCGGGGTATACTTTTGGATATATCGGATTGAGGGTGGCTTGGCTTTGTCTCTTTAGAGCAAATGAATCAACCGCTTGACCGTGCGGGATAGGTCGATCCACGTCCCGGCGTGCTTAAAGCCACCACACGGCATATGCCCTACCCGATCGATTGATTGGGCGTTATTGGACGTGGGAGGCGGTCTGGGGCTAACCCAAGACCATCAAATTATGGCGATCCTGCTGCCTTGTCTTGGCCGACGGCGGGCTGGGTGTGTGGGGGTTTGGCCTGCTGTGGCTGGGGTAAGGTAGATGGGGGGTGGTCTTCAATCCAGATCTGTCGCAGCAAGGCGACCAGTGGGTCACGCGGGGCACGGGCCGCGGCGATATCGAGCGCATATTTCACTAGCTGGGGTGAGTTGGTCTGATAGCCCAAGTAGGCCAGCAGGATTGCGGGCTGGGGCTGTTGAGTCGATTCGATCATCTGCTCGAGCTCTTGGCGTGCCGATTTTAGGCGGTCGTCCGAGGCCAACAACCGGGCTTGGTATCGCGTGGCGATCAGCTCGGGGTGTTGGTTGAGCAGCTGTAACAGGTTGAGTTGGGCCGACCGGATCATGCCTGCGCCGATCTGGGCGTGGACCAGCCCGACGCGGGGCAGGGGGGCCTGGGGCTGAAGCAGCAGCGCTTGGCGGAAGTAGTCCTCTGCGTCGAGGTAGCGTTTGGCGTAGAGGTGATCTTGGCCCTGCTTGATGATCTGGTTGATGTGATCGGATTTTTTGCCGGCGAATGTGGAGACACGGGGCAGGTCGTAATCCAGCTGATCCAGCAGCTGCCGCCAGGGCTGGGCCACGGTGGGGGTGGGTGAACCGGTGTCTGCTTGACCGTTTCGGGTCGGCGCGGCGTGGGGTTTGGTTGGGGTGATGGCTTCCCACAGGGCTTGGGCGTATTGGCGTTGCTGATCGTTGGGTGCTTCGAGGCGTGCCGGGGCGGGGTCGTGCTGAGGCGGGGTCTGGGCTGTGGGCTGTGGGCCGCGTTGGACTTGCTTAAGCAGGTCCAGGTACGGGTCTTCACCGGGCGCTGGATCTGATGAGGCTAGCGGGCGAAACAGCTGCTGTTGGAGCTGCTGGGCCGTGGGCTGGTCAACCGCGAGGGTGGTGGCGGGTTGGCCGGGCTTGGCCGGCTCGATGAGGGTTTGGATCTGTTGGCCCAGCGTCACGGATGGCCAAGCGTTTGGAGAGACCGACGCCGATGCGCTGTGGGGCCCCGCCCATGCAGGGCGGTTTGTTTGGGGCGGTTGGGCTTGGTTGGGTGTGGGTGGATTTTTGTCGGGGTTGTGTTGAAGGTCTCTGTGGCGCACGCCTAGCAGGGGCGAAGCGCGTAGCTCCAACACCCGGCCATCGGGTTGGGTGACCACGCCGATGCGTTCTTGTCCGCGTCCGGTCTGGGCTTGGCTGGCGTTGATCCCGCCGAAAGAAAAGACCGTGTTGGGAGCGGCTGCGGGTAGAGGCCGCACCCCGTGGGTGCCGAGGCCTGATGTGTATGTGCCTCGTTGCGGTGCGTACCCCGGGCCTGGCTGCACCGGGCTTACCCCTGGGCCTGCAAGCGAGTGGTACACCCCAACGGGTTGCTGCTGAGAGGGGGTAAGCGGATACCCGCCGGGCAGGCTCACGGCCAGGCTCTGAGCGCGGAACCGGAACAGGTCGTCACCGCCAAGCCGGCCTTGGAATTCACCGGGCGCGCGGTAGCCCACATCGTCATGGAAATAAGACAGGCCAGGGACGTTCCCGGTGATGATGTTGTTGGCTGCGTTGGGGTTGGGTTGCTGGCCCAGGGGGTTGGCCTTGGGGGCACCGATCTGGAGGTTGGCGTCCAGCGCCCGGCCGTCCCCGACTTGGTGCTGAGCCCAACAGACCGACACCGCGATCAAGCTCGCAAGGCAGCCCACACAGTAAGATTGAATGCGGTATGTACCCATTGGATCCCTCTTGATTCAAAGTGGTCATCTGTATGCCAAGGCCCGCCCCGGCCACCCACTATTTTTATTATACCCTTTGCCGGTGTTAGGTTCGGTGTGATGCTTCACCAAGCGTTCTGATCACGATGGGGGCAGGTAGGGTACGGCTACAAGATTTCGCGTACCTCGAACCGTTTGGTGCCGCGGGGCAGGTCGACCTTGACCATATCCCCGACGCGGGCTTTCATGAGTGCTTCGCCCATGGGGCTTGCTGCGGTGACCTCGATCTCGTCGGAGTCGAAGCGGCCGCTGGCTTCACCCACGAGCTTGTAGAGGTCTTCGCTTTCGTTGGAGGTGTCACGCAGCCGAACGACGGAGCCGAGGAACACCATGCCATCGGGGATCTGGGATTGGTCGGCGACTTTGGCGGTTTTGAGCCGCTCCTCGATGCGTCTGATCTCGGCTTCGTTCATGGCCTGGTCCTCGCGTGCGGCGTGGTACTCGGCGTTTTCTTTCAGGTCACCCAGGGCGCGGGCCTCGGCGATGCGGTTGCTGATCTGGGGGCGGCGCTCTTTGAGCTGATCAAGTTTATGGCTTAGTTCTTGCTTCTCTGATTCGGTGATGAACTCCATGGTCTTTCCTACGCGGCTGGGTGGGGTGGTGTTTGTGTCAAGCCACTGTGTGATCGCGGGCATCCGTTGCGGTGCGATCATGGCTCTAGGTTACGTCAAGCCGCGGCGCAAACCAAGCCCAAAAGAGATGGGGCGCGTCATTTTTTTTGAGCTCTCGTGTGGGAGCCAGCTGTGGTTGATCCGATCTGGCGGGGTGGAGGGCGTTACACCTCGTCTAGATCGGCTTGGTTGATCGAGCGGCTAATCACATAGTTGCCTGTCATCCATTTGCCGAGGTCGACCAATCGGCACCGCGGGCTACAGAACGGGAACGCGGGGTTGTCCTGTGTGGTTGGGTGCTTGCAGATGGGGCATGGTGTGCTGCTGCTTGGCGGGGTCTGGGTTGGGTGCTGGTGTGATTTGGCCATGGTTAATCGGTCCTATCGGGCTGGCTTAGCCCCAAACGATCGAATGTTTGGCGTAGGTTGGGCATCCGATCGGACCACGAGCCGTACGCGGCGATCGATACACCGCGGCGTGTTGCGCTGTGGTGGGTGAGCCGTATTTCGAGCCGATCCACAGGCAGATGCTCCGCGAATCGATCGGCCCACTCGATCGCGACGATGGTGTCATCGAATAAGTCGGTCCCCCAGCCCAGTGCTGTTGGATCGTCGTGTGGCTCTAGCCGGTAGGCATCGGCGTGCCACAAGACCGGGCCACCCGCGGGGGGGGCGTACTGCTGCATCAACACAAAAGTCGGGCTAGACACCGCGGCGTCATCGATCCCCAATCCTTTGGCCAAGCCCCGCACCAGCTGGGTTTTGCCCGCGCCAAGCTCCCCGGTCAGCGCGATCACATCTCTGGCGGCGGCGTGTTGGGCGATGGCTTGGCCGATCGCTAGGGTCTGCTGTACCGAATCGGTCTGGCTACGCCAAATGGAGGGGCCGGTGGTCGGGGTTGGGTGGTGGGTTGTACGCATCAGATGATTACCTCATTATACCCTTGGTGATCGGGGGTAGGCGTGGGGCATGGTTTGGGGTATGCTCTGGGCCGTGGTTCATACATGCAGTGACGGTTCACCCCATAACCGTCTGCCATCTGTCTGAGATCCAAAAGAGGAGACCCACCATGAAGAGAAGCCTATCAGGCGCGGTTGTGGCGGTGGGGAGAGCGCGTTGGGGTATGGGTACAGCGGCCATGATTGTCGGCGGGTTGGCCGTGGCGGTGGCCGCTGGGGGTGCCTATGGTGGCGACATGCGCCACGAGCCGATCGGCGCCCGGATCACACTGGCCAAGGACCGGATCCTGGTCTTCACCGACACCAACGCCCGGCAAGCCTCGGTGGCGTACCCGCTGGCGTCGTCGACGAACCCCGCGGCGGATGATTTTGTACGCACTCCGCCGGCGGATTACGACGGTTACGGGCTGCTGATCAACAGCGATCTGTTTTTTAATAACGGCACATCGCTGGGTGGTTTTGCCGCGGTTGGTTCGGCGCGTCTGGACGGAGCGGGGACACTTACGGCGGCGTATGTGCGCCTCGATTCACACGACGGCACCAGCCGGCAGGGTGACAAGTACACCCTGCGATCAAACGAGCTGTTTATCGGGTACAGCCGCCGGCTTCGGGAGTTTTTGTCCGTGGGGTTTGAGGTCCAATTCACCGATTCAACGCTCAAGATCGACGATATGTTCGCGGGGGTGTTTCCCCGCCACACCGACAGCAGCACCTTTGGTGTGGGTTTTGACGTGGGCGTGTTGGTGGCGCTGCACGAGACGGTGACGGTGGGGCTGCACGGGGGTGTGAAGTGGGACCGCACGGATACCGATGGCCGGGTGCTTGCCCCCGGCCCGGTCCCGATAGACCTCAACGACACCACGGAGATCTCGGAGATCCGCTGTGGGATCGGCTGGCGGCCGACCCAGCGGCTGGGTTTTTACGCCGACGGGCAGTTCGTGCACCTCGAAGACGATTTGGGGAACACCGATATCGGGCGGTTCTACGTTGGGGCCGAGATCCTGCCCAACAAACAGTGGGCGCTGCGTGTGGGTGGGGTGTTTGATACCCAGCCGCAGGCCGGTGTGTCGGTGGGCGTGGGGTATTACGGGATCCAGGGGCTGACGGTCGAGCTGGCGTACACGTACAACACGTTCCCCGAGGTGAGGCACGAGTTCGGTCGCGCTAATCTGGTTAGCGCGTCGGTGGTCTTGCTGTTTTAGGCTTGGCCGGCGCGTAGCGTGGCCGCTCATCGCCACGGGCGTTTATGTACGGCCGTAGAGGTATTCGTGCAGGTATTGGATGGTGACCTCTTGGCTGTTGGCGTGGTAGGCGTTGAGGTCACCGATCGAGATCATCCCATGCAGCTGCATGTCCTGGCCCACGACGGGCAGGTGGCGGATGCGTTTATTCTTCATGATGGACTTGGCTTCGTCGATCGTGGTATCGGTTCGGCAGCAGGCGATCTGCTGGGTCATGACCGCTTCGACCCGCGTCGCGCCGGGGTCGCGTTGCTCGGCCACGACACGCTGCAGCACGTCGCGCTCGGTGATGATCCCTTTGACACGGCCCTGATCCACGATCACCAGCGCGCCGATCATATGCTGATTCATCAGCCTCGCCGCATCGAGCACGGACGCGTCTTGCCCGATGGTAAAGACTTGATCAGATCCTTTGATTGCCAGGAGCGCTTGAACGGTTGCCATCGCGTACCCTAGATATTACGTGGCGCGCGGTCTGTTGGATGTCTTGCAGGGCGTGTTTGGGTCAGCGTGGATCGGCGACCCAACGCCGCCCTTAACAATTATCTTATCATCTTTGTTGGGGCTAGGGCAACTGCACGCTGTCCAGGGCACAGGGGCGATCAAGCACGGTGAGATGGCGTCAGCGTTTATCGGGCACCGGGCTGGGGTATCGCCCCCCATTTGTATGGCGGTTTTGTGTGGGTCAATGTTTTCTAAGGATTGGTCGATGAGATATACCAGCACCAGGCGGCAAGGTGACCGCGCATTTGCCTGCCTGTGCCAGGGATGTTTCTGGTCTCAGGGCGGCGTCTGTGCCGTAGCGGATGCATGGATGACGGATGGTTTGGTCTGATGCAAACCCCAAGGCTGTATTTTGTCGTGGTGTTTGGTTTGGTGGTGGCCGGCTGCCAACGCCAAGACCCATCCGCTGCCGGGGGTGAGCAACCCCCAGCCAAACACCAAGCGGTGGCGCGTCTATCCCAGCTGTTGATCGAGGATTTTATCGCCCAGTCACGGGGTCGGCTAGCGGAATTGTTTGGGGTTGCCCAGCCGGGGGGTGGCGTTGAGCCTCAGGCGATTTTGGCCGGCTACGAAGATTTTTTAAAGGATCGGTTGCCTGTCCAAGCCGTGACGCCCACTGTGCTTGACACGCTATCGGCCAGCCTGACCGAGCCGCAGCTGTGGGTGGCGCTTCGGCCGTTTTATGAAGAAACCGCGACCCTCGAAAGCCTCAAGCCCCGGCACCGCAAGCTGCTGGGGGAAGCGGTCTCCACCGCGTCCAAGAAGCTCTTAGCGCCCCATCAACAGGAGCTTGAAGCGGTGTTGGCCCCGGTGTTGGACCAACTCGCAGCGGAAACCCAGCGGCTCAAGCAACAAAGCCAACGGTAGCCGGCCACGGCAAGGCACCGCGGTAAGGGCGATCCCTCGCCCCCCATGGCGATGATCTGCGATCCCATTGCTTGGATCTGTGGTGTGGCCGATACGCATCACGTGGAGGTGCACACAAGCATCGACCATTTCCCCGCCGTCGACGGTCGATTAACCGTCAATGCAACCGGGAAGATTTTCGCTTGTTTATCGATCGGGGCGGTCAACCGGTGTTTAGAAACCGACGGAGTTTAACACTTAGCGTCATCAGCCCAACCAAGCTCAGCACCGCGGTTGTCGGCTCGGGTGCGACCGCGTCGAAGAAGTTGGTTAGGTTTTGGATATCGATCCCGATCGAATGGTTCGACGGGTTGTTGGCTGGGATGCTGTAGTGGGCTTCGATCTGATCGGCCATGTCGAAGAAGTCTGAGACATACGGCCATGTTTGGCCGTCACCCACCAGCGCCTCGAGCGCTACGCGTACGTCGGCGCCAAAGTTGTTGATCTCCCAATTCACATTGGATTCGATGGAGGCAAAGAAGGATGTCCCAAACGCCATCAGCGTGATGCCGTCTAAGCTCGAGGCGATATCGGTAAACCATTGATCGCGTTCCTGCTCGGCGGTGAGGACCGTGCCTTCGCCCCACCCGATCGTGCCGCCGGTCACGTCAAACCAGACCGGCAGATCGGCGTAGATCGGGGTGCCGGCCTCGCCGTTGGCGTCGAGGTGGGCGCGGATATCGGCGTAGGTGTCGCGGAGTTTCAGCAGGGTGTCGCGTCGTTGGGCGGGGGTGTCGGTGGCCCAGTCGGGGGCGGCTTGGGGCTCCAGGTCGAGCTTGACGCCGGCGTATTGCTCGTTGGCGGGTCGGCCGTTGTTGAAGTTGATCAGCTGGTTATCAAAAAAAGACTGGCTTGCGAGCTCGGATGCGTCGCTAAGCAGCAGCATGGGGGTGATGCCGTTGGCGTTGAGCTTGGCGTTCCAGGCGGCGATATCGGCGTCGGCGGGCGGCGGGACGGGGTTGGCAAATGAAGAATAGACCCGCGAGACGCCTTCGGTGACCAGCTTGCTGATCACGTTGTCTTCTTTAAAGGCATTGCCCACCACGGTGCCCGAGGCCAGGCGGTGGCCGACCACATCGAAGAACCATATCCCCCGGTCGGTGCTGACCGCCGACACCATCGGGGCACACCCCATCAGCACAACAACCGCGGCCATACTCCCCTGCGCACGCATGATGCCCTTCCTCGCGCCGTCACCCGAGAAACGGGGTTTCTGGGGTGGGCCCTCCCAAGCCGACACGATCCAGCGATGGCACAGCCACCAATAGTGGTGCACACCGTAGCGATCACATCGATCGGTTATCGCACCCTAGGTTTGAATCGGGGTGTACCGATTGCACCGATGGATCCATTGATATGGGTTACATCGGCTAAACCGACAAGCGACTTTTTGGGGTGGGTGGTATCCCGGAAACGCTCGTAAAACGTTTCTATGCCTCAATGTAGGTGTCGCACAAAACCCCCGCGTCGGTGCGCCGCGATATCTAAAACCAAACATAAGCGCTTGTAATGATTCTGTCGATTGTAATAGCAGCGTGATGCTATCAATAACTCTATTTTAATAGCTGGCTTAAGCGTCTTTTTACAATGATGGAGCCCTTCAAGTGACTGTAATACAACCCCAGACCAAGCCGATGTCCCTACAACAGGGTCACCGAATCACCCAAGATCAAAAACGGGGAAGCCTTGGATCATTCCGCCTCAGTGCCGCTTGGCCTTGCTTTGTGGGGTGGGTGTTTCTTTTGATTTGCCCCACGGTTAACCCGCTAGGTTTTGCCGGTGTTGCTAAGCCACCCAGCGCCACAACGCCCACGCCCCAAGATAACGGAAGCCAAGGTTTACCTGAAGATTTTAACCTTAAAAATGAATTCGAGGCCCTGGCAGAATTGAGCCTAGAAGAGCTGATGGGGATTGAGGTGACCTCGGTCGCGGGCGTCGCTCAGGAATGGTTCAAGACACCGGCGGCGATGTATGTGATCACGGGCGAGGACATCCGCCGCTCGGGTCACCGCAGCATCTCCGAAGCGCTGCGGTTGGTGCCGGGGATGAACGTGGCCCGGATCGACGCCAATCTCTCGGCTGTTAGCGCCCGCGGCTTCAACCTGCGCTTTGCGAATAAGCTGCTGGTGTTGATCGACGGCCGGACGGTTTATGACCCGTTGTTTGCGGGCACCTTCTGGGATGTCCAGGACGCCCTGTTAGAAGATATCGATCGGATCGAGGTGATCCGCGGCCCCGGCGCCACGCTGTGGGGCGCCAACGCGGTCAACGGGGTGATCAATGTCACCAACAAGAGCGCCAAGCATACCCAGGGGCTGTATCTCACCGGGGGCGGGGGCAACAAAGAGCGTGGCTTGGCGGGGGTGCGGTACGGCGGTACGCTGGGGGAAGATTCGTATTACCGCGTCTGGGGCAAATATTTTCTACGCGACCATTTTGAAGACCCTTCAGGCAACAGCCGGCCCGACGATTGGGATTTATTTCACGGCGGTTTCCGGGTCGACCTTGGGGACACACAAAACACAAAGCTGACGCTGCAAAGCGAAGCTTACAACACCCACCGCATCGGGGAAGGGGTGAAAATCCCGATCCCGGGTCACCTGACGTTCAACAATGTGGTTGGTGATGGCCGCGCCAACGGCGGGCATGTGCTGGCGCGGATGACCCATGAGGCCGACTCGGGTGCGGGCTGGAGCCTGCAGGGGTATTATGACCGCACCAACCGGGTAGCCGGCGGTGAGTTTGAAGCCCGGCGTGATACCTTCGACCTGGACTTCCGCCACCACTTCTTGGTCGGCCAGCATCACGATATCATTTGGGGCTTGGGGTATCGGCACACCCGTGATCGTACCCAAGCCTCATCGTCGCTTATCTTTATCCCCGCGGATCGCAGCGCCGATACGTTCAGCGGTTTTATCCAAGACACCATCACCCTGATCCCCGACGAGCTGTTCGTGATGGTCGGGTCCAAATTTGAAGACAACGATTACACCGATTTCGAGTTTCAGCCCAGCGGCCGGCTTGCCTGGACCCCCAGCGACCGGCAGACGATTTGGGCTTCGGTGTCCCGGCCGGTGCGTGTGCCGAACCGATCGACTTCGGATCTATTGTTAATATCGGCCTATGCCGATACGGGCCTGCTGGGTGGCGGCCCGCCTTCGGGTGTCTTTGTCCCACTGGCGATAACAGGCGACCCAGGGGTCGACTCCGAAGAACTCACCGCATACGAGCTTGGTTACCGTGTGAAATTCACGGACAACCTTTCATTCGATGCCGCGGGCTTCTACAACGACTACCGCAAGCTGGTGGGCACACCCGCATCGGGTGTGGGTCAGCTTAGCAATAGGGGTTCGGCTCAGACCTATGGCCTGGAGCTTTCAACGACATGGCACGCAGCGTCGAACTGGAAGATCGTGGCCAATTACAGCGCCCTGAATGTTCATATCAAAGGTGACCTCGGCCTAGGCACCGTGGGCGACCAGCCCCACCATACCGCCAGTGTTGCCTCTTACCTAGACCTGCATGAAGACTTGGAATTCAACACCGCCTTGTACTGGGTCGACAGCGTCCCCAGCCAGGGGGCAGCCGCCTATTGGCGATTGGACATGGGTTTCACCTGGCGGCCCACCGAGCGCCTGGAGCTGGCTGTCTGGGGGCAGAACCTGCTGGATAGCTCCCACCGTGAGGTCAACGATCTTTTCTTCCAGTCTTCACCCACCGAGGTGGAACGCGGCGTGTACGTACAGGCCACACTCCGATTCTAACCAGCGCTGCCATGATCCTAGGGGCGAAAGCAATACCGCGACCCAGCACACCCGCTGGCCAAGCCAGGGCTTGGTTGGGGCTGTGCTTGCGGGCGGTGGTGTTGATCGGGCCTATCGCCGGTGCGCCTGCCATGGGGCAGCCGATCGATGCGGTCAAAACCGTGGTGGTCAAGTCGGCGTATCTGCTGAACTTTATCAAGCTTACCGAGTGGCCCGAAGAAGTGTTCGAAGATGCGCACAGCCCGATCGTCGTAGGCGTGGTCGGGCACGACCCGGTGGGGCAATCGCTTCAAAAGACACTGGGTCAAGCCAAGATCCGCGGTCGGCCGATCGTGATCCGCGACATCCCAACCCAGCTCGCCCAAGAACACCCACCTGAAAACGACCCGCCTGTGGATCCGGTCGCCCAGGCGCTTGACGGTTGTCATCTGGTGTACTTGTGTGAATCAGAAGCCGTCCGTATCGAGCCTTGGGTTTCCGCTGCACGCGGCAGCTACACGGTAACCGTCGGCAGCAGAAAACGATTTGCCGAAGCGGGAGCCATGCTGGCGTTCGATCTGGCAAACGACAAAGTGGTTTTTTATGTCAATCCCCAGGCCATCAAAGACTCTCGATCGAAGGTCAGCTCGAAGCTGGTCGGGTTAGCCCGGATCGTTGAGCCTCGCCATAACCAACAAACCGAGGCCAGCCCATAAGATGCGTATCCGCTCATTTGGCACCAAGCTGTTGCTGATGACCATGCTGACCAGCGCCGTAGCTGTGGCGATGGCCTGCACGGCCATCGCCACCCGTCATTTCCACGGGGCCCAGGCCGAGTCGGTCAAAAACCTTTCCACCCACGCCGAGCTGATCGCCTTGCATAGTGTAGGGGCGTTGCTTTTCTCGGATCACGATACCACGAAAGAGATACTAGGGTCGCTGGATCGGGTACCCAGCGTCGCCGCCGCAGCGATCTACAACACCGATGGGCGGCTGTTTGCTCAATACCACCGCCACCCCGAAAACCCTACCGCATGGGCCGACACGATCCAAAGCGGCCGCCACGCCGAAGGGTCGATGCTGATCATCGTGCGTTCGATCGAGCACGACGAGGAAGTGCTCGGGACGCTGCTGGTCCGCTACGACATGCAGAAAATCTACCAGCATATGGTCTTTGATGTGATCGCCGCGGCCGCAGCTGGTGGTGTCGCGCTGCTGATCGCGTTTGTCCTATCGTTCTGGCTCCAGAAGATGCTGGCCAAGCCGATCGCGGAGCTAGGCCAGACCGCTCAACGGGTTTCGAAAACCCAGGACTACGCTACAAGGGCCCAAAAATACGGCAACGATGAGCTGGGACAACTCACCGAGACGTTCAATCATATGCTTGAGCAGATCCAGGCACGCGACACGCAGCTGGCAAGCTACCAGGGGGAGCTAGAACAACGCGTTTCAGACCGCACCTACGAGCTAACACAGGCGATGGTCGCCGCCCAAGCCGCCAGCCGCACCAAAAGCGAGTTCCTCGCGACGATGAGCCATGAGATCCGTACCCCGATGAACGGGGTCATCGGGATGCTTAGCCTGATGCAAGGCACGGCGTTAAACCACATCCAGCAGCAGTATACGCAGATCGCCAAATCCTCCGCCGACGCCCTGCTGAACCTGATCAACAACATCCTGGATTTCTCAAAGATCGAAGCCGACAAGATCGAGCTTGAGCACACACCCTTTGCGCTACGTGAAAGTATCGAGAACTGGGTGCTGGCCCTAGCCTTGAAAGCCGCCGAGAAGCACATCGAGCTGATCTGTGATATCACCCCAAGCGTCCCTTCGAGCGTGCGGGGCGACCCCAGCCGGCTGCGGCAGGTACTCACGAACCTCGTGGGAAACGCGATCAAGTTTACCGAGCAGGGCGAGGTCGTGGTCTACGCCGATGCCCAACCCGATGCGCCAAACGGCCTCACCGTGCGTTTTGAGATCCGGGACACCGGTATCGGGATCCCCCCCGACCGGGTGGATCACGTATTTGAGTCGTTCTCTCAGGTCGACGCATCAACCACACGCAAATACGGTGGCACCGGCTTGGGGTTGGCGATCTCGAAAGGGCTGGTTGAGCAGATGGGTGGGCAGATCGGTGTCCATAGCCAACCCGGTCAAGGCACGACCTTTTGGTTCACCGTCAAACTCGCGCTTGAGGACAACGCTACCTGCCCCGTCCATGACCTCGATAGGCAGGTCCGCCATCTGCGCGTCCTGATCATCGACGACAACGCCACCAACCGCAATCTCTTACAGGAGCAGCTCCAGGCGTGGGGCGCTTGGGCGACTACCGCATCGAACCCGCACGAAGGGTTTGACAAGCTCACCCAGGCTACCCAAGAAGGATCGCCTTTTGATTTAGCGTTGATCGATATGTCGATGCCCGAGGGCAGCGGCCTGGATCTGACCGCGCAGATCAAAAGCACCCCCACGACGCAACCCACAGCCGTTGTGCTGATGAACTCGATCGAATCTCAGCTCGACCAGGTGAGGCTCGATCACCTCCAGATCAGGGCCCAACTCATCAAACCCATCCGTCAGTCGGACCTCTACGACGCCCTGGTTGGCGTCACGGGCCCCTACCAACCATTGGAGGTTGAGCACCAGCCATCCGCGGCCGCCGGCCAACCACGCCAAAGCCAACACACCCAAACCCAAGCCCGGATCCTTTTGGCCGAAGACAACCAGATTAACCAGATGGTCGCGGTTGAGGTGCTGACTCAAACGGGGTATCGCTGCGATGTGGTGGAGAACGGGAAGCAAGCAGCCCAAGCGGTGCTCCATGGCGGGTACGACCTGGTGCTCATGGATTGCCAGATGCCAGAAGTCGACGGCTTTGAAGCCACCCGCCGGATACGCCAGGCCGAACGCGACACCCAGGCATCGCCCACCCCACGGGCCCGGATCCCGATTATCGCGTTGACCGCGAACGCCACCCAGGGCGACCGGCAAAAGTGCCTCGATGCGGGGATGGATGATTACCTCACGAAGCCGCTGGATGTCAATCGGCTGCTGCAAACCATCGAAGCCCATCTGGCCCAGGCACACGGGCCACCCCCTGTACAACCCCCCACGCAGCCCCAACCCGAGACACCCCGCGCCGCGACCGATGTGCCGACAGGCACACCATTGGATCTTGACGAAGCACTCAAGCGGTGCATGGGCAATGCCCAGCTGCTCCAACAGCTGCTCAACAAGTTCGCCGAACGATCGATCCAGGATATCGAACAGCTGATTCAGCATGTGCACGACGGCGATGCCGAAGGCACCGTTCAAAGCGCCCACAAGATCAAGGGCGCCGCTGCGAACCTCTCGCTGCGATCGCTGCAAGACTTGGCCGCAACCCTAGAAGCCATGGGTCGGGAAGGAGACCTTCAGCACGCCGCCCCATTCGCCCAGCAGCTACGCCTCGAATTGGATCGCTGCCTGTCATCGATCCCGCTAGCGCTAGACCGCCTCACCGACCAAACCCATGGAGCACCCGATCCACAACCCGAGGAGCAGGAGCCATGATGAAACCCAACACTGCGTACCAAAGAGGAGGCCAAACCCAACGGGGCTCAAAGCCACAAGCCCACGGATGGGATCCGCAGGCTTCGTGCCCAACCCTTGATTGGGGAAAAAAAGATGACGGCCACCGCCGATCCACCACGGATACCCGCCGCGGAGCGGGTTGCGATAAGCCGGATGTCGGCGGCGGGGAGATGATTGTTGTTGTGCCCACGATACGGGATTCGCATACACCATACGCATAGAAAGGAACACTACGATGAACCTTGAAACATTTTCTTATTCGCCTCAGGCCGGGTGGTCGGTTCCGCAGATGCCAAGCTTGGACTCCGACCAAACCGTGGTGATGGTCTTCGGGGCATCGCAATACCTGGATTCGCCGGGGGCAATCCAAGAGCTGGTGGGTGCCTACCCCACGTCGCATGTGATCGGCTGCTCTACCAGCGGCGAGATCTTTGATACCGTGTTGTCGGATGGGTCGCTGGCGGTGGCGGTGGCGGCGTTCCATGGCACCTCGATTCAAACCGCCGCCGCCCCGGTTCATAGCGCCGCCGAGTCCTACGCGGCCGGCACCGCCATCGCGCAAACACTCGACAAGCCCGATCTGCAGGCGGTCTTTGTGCTCTCAGATGGGCTCAATGTCAACGGCAGCCAGCTGGTCAGGGGCCTCAATACCACGCTGCCCGAATCGGTCATCGTCACCGGGGGGCTAGCCGGAGACGGCGACCGGTTCAAGTCCACCTGGGTGATCCATGGCGGCAAGCTTCACAGCAGTTTGGTCACCGCGGTAGGGTTCTACGGCTCAAAGGTCAAGGTGGGGCATGGCTCAAAAGGCGGCTGGGACATCTTCGGCCCCGAACGGCGGGTGACACGCTCGGCCGGGAATGTCTTGTTCGAGCTAGACGGCAAACCCGCCTTAGAACTCTACAAGCAATACCTCGGCGAACGCGCCTCGGGTTTGCCCGCTACGGCGCTATTATTCCCCTTAGCGCTACGGGCGGACGACTCTGATCAGAAGCAGATCGTCCGCACCATCCTCGCGGTGAACGAAGCAGACCAATCCATGACGTTTGCCGGCGATATCCCCCAGGGGTACCTCGCCCAGCTGATGAAGGCGAACTTTGACCGCCTGATCGACGGCGCTTCCCAGGCCGCTAGCACGGCAACCGGCGATCACCAGAACGCCAGCGGCCAGGCATTGTCGATCGCGATCAGCTGCGTGGGCCGACGCCTGATCCTGGGCGAACGGGCGGAGGATGAGATCGAATCGGTCATGGACGTGTTGCCCCATGGGACCCGCCAGATCGGCTTCTACTCCTACGGGGAGATCTCCCCCTACACCACAGGCCACTGCGACCTGCATAACCAAACCATGACACTCACGACGATCAGCGAAGGGTAGACCACGCGATGCACAGGCTGCTAAGCCGCCAACTCCGGAAGCTGGGCCTGGACGGCTCAAGCCCGCCCAACCCACAGCAGTGGGCCAAGCTCCTCACGCGCATCGACAGCGTCTACACCCAGATCGATCAAGACCGGTACCTGCTGGAACGATCGCTGGCGATCTCGTCTCAGGAGATGCAATCGCTCTATGAATCGCTGCGGCAGTCATCGGAAACCCAGCTGGCCGTCGAGCGCGACAAGCTCCAGGCGGTGATCACCTCGATCGGCGACGGCCTGTGCGTGCTCGACCCGCAGGGGCGGGTCGTGTTTGTCAACCCCAGCGGAGAAAAGCTGCTGGGTCGATCGGCCCAAGAGATGACCTGTCAGCCTTTGCTGGGGTTCATTACACCCCGCGACCCGCAACCCCAAGAAGCGGTGCGGCTGCTCAAGCAGGCCATCGACGCAGGTCGGCCCTGCCGCTTCGACGACGGCTGGTTTAGCCGACATGGCCACGGCGAGTTCCCTGTTTCCTACGTGCTGAACCCCGTCTCTAGCGATACCCGGGTCGCCGGGATGGTCTTGGTGTTCCGAGATATTGCCAGACGCAAACAAATCGAGCAGGAGCTGGCCAAGGCTAGGGACGCTGCGGAATCCGCGAACCGTGCCAAGAGCGCGTTCCTGGCTAACATGAGCCATGAGATCCGCACGCCCCTCAACGGTGTCATCGGGATGCTGCGGCTGCTGGAAGATACTCAGCTCAGTGACCTTCAACTGCGATACATCCAGGTCGCGGGGGTCTCGGCCGATGCGCTATTGGCGCAGATCAACAATATCTTGGACTTATCCAAGATCGAATCGGGGAAGATGGAATTAGAGTGTGTCGGGTTTGATCTGC
Source organism: Phycisphaeraceae bacterium (assembly GCA_965223655.1). Lineage (GTDB taxonomy): Bacteria > Planctomycetota > Phycisphaerae > Phycisphaerales > Phycisphaeraceae > CBDCXC01. The sequence goes on along the minus strand of CBDCXC010000009.1, from coordinate 145,641 downwards.
CTGCGTTGGTGCGTGGTGTCTTGGATGTCTTTCTCCAGCAGGCGTTAGCCAAGCAGATCCAGCTGACGGCTTCGATCGATCCGCGTATCCCGGCGTGGCTGCAAGGCGACCCCACCCGGATCAAACAGGTCCTGATCAACCTGCTCAACAACGCATTGAAATTCACCGAGGATGGCCAGGTCTTGGTCCGCGTGAGCCTAGAGGGCCACGAGGCTGGCTACGCCCCTATCCGTTGCGAGGTCCAAGACACAGGCGTTGGGATCCCACCCGAAAAGAAGGACCGGCTGTTTCAATCCTTCTCGCAGGCCGACGCCTCCACGACGCGTCGGTTTGGTGGGACCGGTTTAGGGCTTGCCATCTCAAAGCAGCTGATTGAGCTGATGGGGGGGCGGATCGGGGTGTCTAGCCAGCTGGGGCAGGGGACCACGTTCTGGTTCAGCCTCAGGCTAGCGCAAGGCGACGCTGCGCCCCATCGATCGGCGCCTGCCCCCCAGCCAACGCGGCCACCCCAACCCCGCGTGGCCGCCCCCACGGATCGCGACCCGCGATCGGTTCGGATCCTGTTGGCCGAAGACCATGAGATCAATCAATTCGTGGTCGGCGAAGTGCTATCCAAAGCCGGCTATGGCTACGACATCGCCCGCAACGGGCAAGAAGCCATCCTGGCGGTCTCCCAGAAGCACTACGACCTGGTGCTCATGGATTGCCAGATGCCGGAGGTCGACGGGTTCGAAGCAACACGATCGATCCGCCAAGCCGAGCAAGACAAATCCCAACCCCGGCCCGATGCGGGCAGGCTCCCGATCATCGCTCTGACGGCTAACGCGATGAAAGGCGACCGCGAACGGTGCATCGAGGCGGGTATGGATGACTACCTCACCAAGCCGCTTGATACCGAAAAACTCTTGAAGATGATCCGGTCGTACCTTGGGGCCTCACCCGCTGTGCCCGATGCGGCCCGCCCGCATCAGCATGTTTCGGGCCCGTCGGTCGGGGTGCAGCCAGCGGCGGCCCATCGGCACCCTGACCCGTTTGATCTAGAGGATGCGCTGGCACGCTGCATGGGCAACGCACAGCTGCTAAGCCAGCTGCTTAATAAGTTCCGTGAGCGGTCTGTTCAAGACATCCAACGGTTATTTGGACTCATCGCGTCGGGTGATGCCCCCGGGGTGGTTCAAGCCGCCCACGCCTTGAAGGGGACCGCTTCAAATCTCTCGGCGAACAACCTGTACGCCATCGTCGCCCGGCTCGAAGCCGCGGCCCAACAAGGCGATCTGCCGTCTGCTGCCGGGTGCTTGGATCAGTTGAAGGCCGAATTGGACCGATGCTTACAGAAGCTACCCGAAATCCTGGGAGCACTCGCACACAGCCCTGCGCCCACGCCGGAGAGCCCAAGGAGCCACACCGATGAAAATCCTCGTGGTGGATGACGACGAGATCATACGCGAGATGCTGACCAACGCGCTGCAGCAATCGGGCTATGAAACGATCACCGCCACCAGCGGGCAGCAGGCGCTGGACCTGGTGAGTCAAGAAGAAGCCCGCCTGGTCATCACCGACTGGGAGATGCCCGGGATGGACGGCTTGGAGCTGTGCCGACAGATCCGCTTCGGGAGCGTTTCGGGGTATATCTACATCATCCTGCTCACCAGCCGGGCCGCGTCTGTGGATGTCGTGGCGGGGATGTCCGCGGGGGCCGACGATTTTATCCGCAAGCCGTTCGACCCCGCCGAATTAACCGTCCGTGTCCGTGCCGGCGAACGCATCCTCGCCCAAGAGACACGCGACCTGACCATCTTTGCGATGGCCAAGCTCGCCGAGTCACGCGACCCCGAGACCGGCGCCCACCTCGAGCGTGTCCGGAAATACGCTCGGGCGTTGGCAGAACGCTTGGTCTTAGACCCCGTCTCGCCCGACCCCATGGATAAGCACTACTGCCAGCTGATCTACCTGACAAGCCCGTTGCACGACATCGGGAAGGTCGCGATCCCCGACACCGTCCTGCTCAAGCCCGGGCGGCTAAGTGACCGGGAATTTGAGATCATGAAAGGCCACGCCTTAGCCGGCGCCGAAACACTCGACGCGGCGTTACAGGAGCGGCCCAAGGCTGATTTTCTGGTCATGGCCCGCGACATCGCCGCCACCCACCACGAACGATTCGACGGCACGGGGTACCCCCGTGGGCTCCGCGGGCAGCATATCCCCTTGTGCGGGCGGATCGTGGCGCTGGCGGATGTCTACGACGCGCTGACCTCCAAACGCGTCTACAAAGACGCCATGCCACACGAGGTGGCTCGGGGGATCATCACCGATGAATCCGGCAGCCACTTCGACCCCCAGGTGGTTGATGCGTTCTTGGATATCGAAGACCAATTCATCACCATCCAAGAACAATACGCCGATGACACCCCCTCCGCCGCGGCGTAAGCACGCCGCGCTCCCATGGCTACGAAGGGCCGCTGGGCTGCTGAAGTGCCCGCGCCGCCTCGCCAAGGGCTTGATGCAACAACTCGTGATCGGTCACGACCGCGAGGCACTGTTCTAAGGCCGCAACACGCCTGGGATCGCCCAGCGGGTCGTGGACCCGGCCAAGCGCCGCGTCCCCCAACGCCTCACAGGCGTCGAGGAACCAATCTGCCGCGTCTCGGACACCGGTTGGACCATGGGTTGGGGCGGTCTCAATCGCGTGATCCGGTGGGCCGGGCCCCAACCGATCGGCGGGTGGTGGGGTCGACCGCGATGGATCATCGGGCATCAGCCACGTGTCGACCCAGTGCGCCGGGGGCGCCTGGCGGTCGCAGGCCACCGCGGGGCCTTGGAACGACCGTAGCGTCCAGCGCTGGGCGGTTGGGGGGTTGTCGGCCAGCAGCACCTCGACACACCGCTGCCGGTCGCGGGCCCACTGGGTGAGGCGGCACGCGGTTGGCGCGTTGTGGGGGTGGGTTAGGACAACACAGCCGGCCTGGATCCGGTCAAGCCAGGCCGTGGGGTCGCCTTCGAGTTGGCCCGACCCCAGCCGGATTACACCCTCGCCGGCGATCATCCGTCTCTGGCGCCGGGCCTCCTGGAGAGGCAGCAGGATCCGGGCATACGCGCCCCAGTCGCGGTTCTCACCAGCCAGCGCCAACGCCTCTAAACAACGCTGTTCGCATATCCCGTACCGCATGGCGTGGAGCGCTTGGCTGGCGGCCTCCATGGCGGTGTCGAGCTGCGAAGGGCCGATCGGCATGGGGGGTATCCTAGGCCACAGCCGTTGGCGGTGTTTGGGCGTTCAAGCTGCCATAGGAATCCGGTCTGACCGCATTCACCGCCCGGCGTGAGGCGGTGGCTTCTGGATCGGGGAGGATCATCCTAGTATTTCATCACGTCATAATTTTCGGGTAGAGGCGCTTGAGTTTGATTCTGGCATCGGCGGTGGTGAATTGCCAATCGACGCCGGTTTGGCTGGCGTTGCGTTGGGACGACCAGGCTTGGGTTTCGTGGCGAATCGTTCGTGTTTCTGGAACCCGACGGTTGAGACATTGGCGGCTGAGCACGCTCAACTCGCATTCGGCGATGTTCAGCCACGAGCCGTGTTTGGGCGTATGGACTAACTCGATCCGGTTGGCGATCCGTAACGCTTGGGTCGGCTCGAATGCCGCGTACAACGACGCGAGCTTGTGCGTGTTGAGATTGTCGCACACCAGCGTGATGCGTGAAGCATCGGCATAACGCGGATCATCGACCAACGCTTTCACCTGATGCGTCCAATCAATCGCGGTGCGTCGATCACTCACCGGCGTGCGGCGCCAGCCGCCCAAGGGTTCGACGAACATCCACACGTTGCACACGCCTTCGCGGATGTATTCATGATCGACGCGTTGTTCGCCGTTCGACGTCGTGATCGGTTGGCTTGTTTCACGGATCAACTGTTTGGGTTGCTCATCCATGCAAACCACGGGGCGCCTGGGATCATAAGGACGCGCATACACCTGTAGAACCTGCTCCATCTGTGCCACAAACGCGGCGTCTTGATCCGGCGGGATGCACCACATCTTCCGACGCCAGGGCTTCAAGCCGTTTTTTTCATCGTGCGACGAACCGTCTCGTCACTGATCGAATCGACCACCTCCAAGGCCACCAACGCGTCGGCCAGCATCTGCAAAGACCAACGCCCACGGCCCTCGGGCGGCTGGCTGCACGCCAATTGCGCCAGCTTCGCTTCGCCGGCACCGTCGAGTTTGCGTTGCTTGGATCCGTCACGCTTCTTGCGTTCCAACAGCGACAGCGGATCCCGCTCGACCGCCTGCTTACGCCAGCTCTCCAAGCTACGCGTGGTCACATCGAAGGCCTGGGCAATGCGGGTATCCGTCCAGCCCGGCCCGTCATCGCTTCGGTCGCACTTGAGCAACGCCTGGGCCCGTTGAATCTTCCAACCGGCCGCGTGGCCACAACGCACCAATTGCTGAAGTTCGTGTCGTTCGTCTCCGGTCAGATGAACGATATGCCTGATCCTGTTTCGACGTTGAGCCATGATGATCCTCCATGATCGGGGTGAACAGTACCATCACAGATCATCGGACAACATCATCAATCAACGAAAATTATCCCGGGGGGAAGCACTAGGCTCCGTATCAAAACGCGTTTTGTCGGTCGGTTTGGGTGCCACTGGCTGCTTGCCAGCCAGTGTATCTCCAGGGATTCGCACTGGCGGACCAGCCGCCAGTGGCACACGCATCGCGTTTTGAGAGAGAGCCTAACGCTGATTCACCGATGAGGCTGATCCCCGGGTTCATCCACACGCCGCGCGCTGGGGATCACCAAAGTACCCGACCCTGTGCCGATCACCAGCGCATCATCGATCAAGTATCCGTGGCCGGGATCGATCGGCTTGTTGATCGAGCTTAGCGCATGTTCGTGCTGGATCGACCCGGTGTTGCGGTCCAGCAGGTAGAGCCTGTAGCCCAAGCCCGCGTCGTCTGGGTCGGCTTGGCCGATCAATGCCACGTGCTGTTGGCTGACGGCTTGGATCGCACGGCTGGGGTTGTTTTCTTGGAAAATCGCGTCGCCCCACTGCGCCTGACCCGTTCGGCCGATCGACCAGGCGCGGTGGGGCAACTGGACGTACAACCGGCCGTCGGCTTCCTGGGTGGTGATCGTGTCCACCCCCGTGGGGAACAGGTTGACCAAGCGGTTCATCACCCGCCCGGTGGTTGGGGCGATCATCAGCAGCGTGCCGTTGAAAGGGTTGGTCGAGATCAGCAGCAGGTCATCGCCCACCCAGCCCCAGCCGCGGAACGAATGGGCTTGGAGGTCCAACCCCCATTCGGGCTCACCGCTGTGCAGGTCGTGTGCGACGGCCTGATGGGCCGTGGCGTAGAACAGAAGCCCATGCCCGTTGAGGCCAAGCCATTGGATCGGCATCGCATCGGTGAGCATCGGGTACAGCTGATCGCCGGTAGCGGGGTCCAGCACAACCACGCCGCCCACCGGTGAATCGGATGGCCCGCCGTGGCGCCCACCCAGCGCTACCGCGTCGTCATCAATCGCTAATCGGTCTAGCTGTGTTAACTCGGATTCGATCCGCCACGCCACCTGCCCGGTGCGTCGATCGACCCCGATCAATCGGCCGGTGGGATCGCCCACGCAGACCACCATCTCGTTGACCGCGACCATGAATCGGCCCTTGGGCGTTAATCGGTGATGGCGGGCTTGGCCCCACCGGCCTTGTCGGACCACCGCTTGTTGAACCGGTGCTGGGGCGTTGGGGCGCTTCGGGCCAAGCCGGGGTAGCGGGGGTTTCGCTTGGTGGGCTTGCCTCTGGTGTTGGTCGTGAGGTTGGAGCTGAGGTGCCACCTCAACCGTTGGCCACATCGGCTGGCCTGTTTGGGTGTCTAACGCGATCAGCTGGCCAAGCCGATCCGACCACAGCAGCAGCTGCTGGGCGCTGATCGATAGCAGCTCGAGATCCGGGGCGTGGGTCGGGGTTGACCAGCGTGGCTCAAGCGACACGCCTTGCCGCAGCCTGACCTGCCTATCTAACGCGGTGACAATCGAATCGCGGGGCCAGCTGTTGGGACGCTGGTGCGTAGGGGTCAGCAACCGTTCGGGCAACACCCTGGGTGCGCCAAACGGCCACGCCAAGCAGGGCAGCCGCTGATCCATCGCGGGCTGACCGGCCAATCGTTCAAGCCATTGGTCGACCGCCATGGGCCGGCCGTCATGCAGGGGCTTAAGCCCGGGGTAGTCACGCTTCACACGCACCAGCCAGTGTGTGGCGCGGTGGGATTGCTTGGCCTGCTCGTGCAGCGTGACCATCAACCCAACGATCCGCTGGACCAACGCCGGCTCTGTGGCGTAGCGGTAGGCCCGGCGCAGCTGGCCCAGCGCTGCCGGTGCCTGGCCCTGCTGCGCTAACACCTGGGCGCCAGCCAGCAACGCCTGGGGCGCGGTGCGAGAGAACGGGTACTGCTTAGCCAGGTCAAGCAACGCCTGGGCATCGGACGAAGCATCCTGGGTCAGCTCGATCAGCCGCTGGGCCGACTCGGCTTCGTAGCGTTCATACACCCAAGGCCCGGCCTGCTCGATGACCCGGGCGATCTGGGTCTTGGCTTCGATCCCTGCTTGGCGCCTGCCCGAGGCGTGGTGGTACATCTGTGACGCGAGCGTGGTATTTTTCAACACCGCCTGGTAGTGGTCCACCGCCCGATCGGGCTTCTCGATCTCTTCTGAGTATGCCGCCCGTTTGAGGTGGTAGACCACTTCGTCTCCGGGGTCTAAGGTGAGCGTTGCCAACCGATCAAACAAGACCCCACGCAACGCGACACTGGGCGTCTGATCGGGGTCGATCAGCTCTAACACCTGGTTAAAGACACGCCGCTGCACGGGGCTGACCGATGTTGGCGATTCGAGCCGGTGGGTGGCCGTTTCGATCCGCCGCGCCAGCGACGCGATCGCCAGGTCCACCGCTTCGATGACCGCTTCGTGCTTGTGGGCCGCCAGCGACACATGCGCTAGGGCCAACGCCGGTTGGGGGTCGTCGGGGTGGGAAGCGATCTGGTGGGTGAGGTGCTCGTACGCGCGTTCCCAAGTCAGGTAGCTGCGTACCCAGTAGGTCCCCGCGATCAGCACCTGGTCGGGCAGGGCCAACACGTTGCCGGGCCTTTCGATCGCGTGCTGGGCCAAGAGCCGGCCATCGGCAAAATCGAGGACCGCCAGCTGGTCACGCATCGGCACCAGCACCCGGTTCTGCGTCACCGCCGTCAACCCATGGGGCAGGTTGTCTACAGAATCCCCCAGTGCCTGAGTCCAGCGCAGGCTCAGGTCTTGGCCGTTGCGCCGCTGGATCGAAGCCCCCATGATCAGCAGGTCACCCGCGACCGAGGTAAGGCTAATCGATTCACCCCACCGCGGGTCGTTGAGGTATTGCCGCACCTGACCGGTTTCGGGGTCCAACACCGCTGCGGTGGGCGGCTGGGCCTGCACGCCGATGACCAGGCCCGCATCGACCCAGACCGGTCGGGCCGTGAGCCACTTAGGCTTCGCCACCCGGTGTGGGATGCGCTTGTTGTCCTGCCGGCCTAGCCGCTGGCTAAGCACTGTCAGCCAGACGATCGATCCGTTGCGTGCATCTAAGCATGCGGCGTTGCCCAGGTCGTCGGCGACATACAGCCGCCCACCGTGTGCCATCGCCTGGACCAATCCCTGAGTCGTATAGCGGTCTGCGGTAACGCTAAACAGGTGGCGCCGCCACACCAGCTGCCCCGTCTGCAGATGGATCGCCAGCAGGTACGTGTCTTGGAAGCCCGCACGCTGGTTGCGCCGCACCAGGGCAAACACGTGTTCGAGCCCCATGACCGCTGTGCCGTAGAAGTCGGCGCTGACCAGCAAAGGGTCTAGCTGACCCGGTTCCCGCTGCCACACCAGCCGACCCTGGTTGCGATCCAGGCAGACCAACCGCGTGCCGCCCAAATCACGGCGTAGGCCCGGTCGGATCGTTGAAGGCACGCCCAGCACCGCCACCAATCGGTCTTCAAGCACCGCAGCGGCCCGCTGTTCCATCGCCCCAAGCAGGCTCAACTGGACCGCCCCCGCCCACCCATGCTTGGCCCCCGGCTGAGGTGAGGTGTCGTCTGCCTCGGTGGTTTGGTATGACCAATACAGCCGGCCCGAGCTGCGGTCCAAAGCCGCAACCTCGTGGGTATTGGTCAGGTAGAGCCGATCTTCAACCGCAACAGGCACCAGCGGGAACACCCAGGGCGAACCGCGTACGCCTCGGTGGCGGATCCGAACCCGGCCTCGGATCCTAAGCCGCCCACCGTGGTTGAGCGTGACGGCGTTGCCTTGCTCAGGGGGCTCAGGCAGCAGCGCGTGTTTCCACAATGGCACACCCAACGGATCGGGCAGCTCAACCACGGGCGTCGGGTCAAGGCTGCTTACCCCATGTGTGAATACCGGGACCCGCAGCTGGTCTGACCAGGCCTTGAGCCGATCCACGGCTTGGGACTCACCCCTGGCTTGAAGCGCTTGAAGGTGCTGGGTGTACCGGTCCGGCAGCTGTGCAAACAAACCCACCGCGGCCTGTAACCGGTGCCAGCGCGCTTGTTGTGCCGAAAGGTTGGGGTGATCAACCAATTCGTCCAATGCGGTGGCGGCAAAGCTGGGTTGGCCCGCCTCAAGGTACAGCCCCGCCAACCGCAGCCCCGCCTCAAGCCCGGCATCACAAGGCCAGTAGGCGCTCAACACACCCTCCAGGGCTTTGGCTTGGCGTTGGATGGCGGTCGTATCGAAACCAGCGCCATCCGCTTGCGCAGCGGCCTGTTCCAGCGCCCGCTGGGCGATCGGTTCTTGCAGCCGCCGGTAAGAAGCCAGCAGCCGCGGGGCAGACCTGATCGCTTCACGCACCCACCCCACGGTGTCGCCGTGCAACGAGGCGGCCTTGGGTTTGAGCTTGCGGGGGTATTGGTCCAGCAGCCGCTGATAGACACGCACCGCTTCGGCGATCCGGTCTTCGCCACGCAGCCGCTGGGCCTGATCCATCAACTCAGCCGCCGCTGGGGAGTCCTCCAGGTAGACCGAGACCTGCGGCATCTGGGGCTGGGCGCCGACCCCAGCGGCTAAGCCTAACACCCACCCCACCACCCATCCCAACCCGTGGTATCGATCCAAGATGCTTTGCATGCCCTAGATTCTAGCCCGCCTACAGCGGCCTTCCCCTGATACCGTTCTATCCTCTCTACCCTATAAAAAGGATGATCGGATCAACGGGGCAATCGTACACACTTTCGCCGCAATCAGCCTATAATGAGCCACCCTATCCCCATGGGGTATCCCAATACCGCATCAGGGACGACAAAATCGAAAATATACGCACCGCGTATGAAAATGCCGCGTCGGGGACACAAAACCTTGAGTCTTGCCCTGACGCGGACGGTCGGCTTGTCGCAGACTCATCCGGGACGGGTATATACCAATCCCGATCAGGTTGACGGGGTCCCGTTGGCCCGCGGCAAGGAAATCTTCGGCGTTTTGGTGATCCCGACGCGGCAAACGCATACCCGATGGGTATATTTTGATGACGGATCGGCGGGTTGCCGTGGGCGAATCGGGGATCGGATCGCCCATCGAACCCTGCTTTGGATCATGACAGAAAGGACACCACCGTGAGCCCAACCGCCAACAACACGCCCCGCGTCGCCATCGTGGGCGCCACGGGTGCGGTGGGCCAAGAATTCCTAAGCGTGCTGGCCCAACGCCGCTTCCCGATCGGGCGGCTGAAGCTGCTAGCCAGCGCGCGCAGCAGCGGCAAACCCGTTGTATTCAATGGGCGCACCCATACCGTTGAAACGCTCACCGAAGACAGCTTCAAAGATGTCGACCTGGCGCTGTTTAGCGCCGGTGGGTCGATCAGCAAGCAGTACGCCCCGATCGCCAGCGACGCCGGCGCCACGGTGGTCGACAACAGCTCGGCGTTCCGTATGGACCCGGGTGTGCCGCTGGTGGTGCCCGAGGTGAACCCCCAAGCCTTGTCGGGGATTACGCTGGGCCAGGGCGGGATCGTGGCCAACCCCAACTGCTCGACCATCATCATGCTGGTCCCGGTGACCCCGCTGCACCGGGCCGCGGGCGTCAAGCGGATGGTTGTTAGCACCTACCAAGCGGCCAGCGGCGCCGGCGCCGCGGCCATGGCCGAGTTGGAGCAGCAGACGCGTGAGGTGCTCGCCGGCCAGCCCCCGACCTGCGCGGTGTTCGATCAGCAGTACGCGTTCAATCTCTTTAGCCACAACTCCCAAGTAGGGCCCAACGGGTACAACACCGAGGAGATGAAGATGGTGCGCGAGACGCACAAGATCTGGGGGCAATCCGAGGCGGATCAAACCGCGATTACCGCCACCTGTATCCGTGTGCCTGTGATGCGTGCCCACGCCGAGAGCATCAACCTTACACTCGAGCGCGCGTTGGAACCCGGTGAGGCCCGCCAGATCCTGCACCAAGCCCCCGGGGTATCGCTCATCGACGACCCGCAGGCCAACCGCTTCCCCACCCCGCTTGACGCAGCGGGTCAAGACGATGTCTACGTCGGTCGCATCCGACGCGACATCAGCCGCAACGGGCAGGCCCCTGGCCCAGCGGCCGGTGGAGGGTTAGAGCTGTTCGTCTGTGGCGATCAGCTGCGCAAAGGCGCTGCGCTCAACGCCGTGCAGATCGCCGAGCTGCTGCTGTAGTACCTCTGGGCGCCACCGATTGCAGCCACAACAAGCGAAACCCCGATAACAACATTGATGCATCGGGTTTCTCTATTGCCCAGCCGGCGCTGGGCCGTGGTTGGGTTCTGGGCGATGGCCGTCGCCGCCCCCTGGTATGCGCAGGCTCAGCCCAGGAGCTTGCTGTCGTTCAAAACCCAGCGGCTGATCCACCGGTTCGACTTCGAAGAGGCCAAGTTCAACAACTTCGAACAGATGCCGATGTATTGGTACGCCATCGGCCGCACCGCGATCACCACCGACCGCAACTTCATGCGCCAGCCGCTGCATCAGCAGCTGATCAATCGCACGGATTTCCCGGGTTATACGCAGGTTCGATTCGACCACCCCCAGCAAGAGCCGGGCAACCACAGGCTGTACCTGGGCCTCAACGGCGGGAATGTCGGTGCGTTCCTCGAAGTCGGCGCGGTCCCCGCGGTGCCCCAGAGCGATTACCTGATCACCGCAACGGTTCGGACAACCAGCCTCCGCCATGCCCGGGCGCGGCTGGTAGCGTACTTTGTCGATGACACGGGCCAGCGGATCGAAGCCAGTGTCTCCGCTAGCGACTTGGTTCAGACCGACGGGCACAAGCAAACCGTCAGCGTCAAGCTCTACGGGGATTTCATCAAAGCGGCGTGGATCGGCCTACAGGTTGAGCTGCTCCAGCCACGATCACAGCCAGACGTTGCCGCCCAGCAGCACAAGGTTTTTTACGAAGAGGTCCAAGGCGGCGCGTGGTTCGACGATATCCGCATCTGGCAGATGCCACACATCACGGTGAACACGCAGAACCCGGTCAACACCGTGCGTAGCCCGAGCCGGCCCCGGCTGAACATGCGCGTGCGCGACATGACCGCCCGCCCGCTGATCGTCGACGTGACACTCTACGACCACCTGATGCGGCAGGCCGCAGCCAGCCAGCGTCCAATCAATCAGTGGACACCGATGAACTGGAAATGGGACCCGCCGCTGGACCGCTTCGGATGGTACCTGGTCGATATGGTGGTGTACGAGCCGCCTAAACAACCCAGCGGCCGGCCTACCCAGATCGCGCGCACCGTGTCGTCGTTGCTGTGGCTGCCCAACGAGCCGGTGATGGATCCACAAGACACCGCTCGGTTCCGGATCGTCGGAGAACAACTCCCGCCTCAAGAGATGGATCTGCTGCCGGCGTTGATGGACCAAGCCCGGCTGTCGTCGTTGGTGGTCAGCGCCTGGCAGCAGGACACCACACCACGCAACATCGATGGCCAGCAGCGTCGGCTCGGCGATGTGATCCAGCCCGTCTTGGGCAAGGGCCAACACCTGGTCATGAGCCTAAGCCCGGTCCCCCAAGAGCTGGCCCAGAGCCACAACATCGAACCCGATGACCCCATCCGGATGTTTCGCAAGCCCCAAGCGGTCTGGCAGCCCTACACGACGCCCATGCTGATCCGCCATGGCCAGCGTGTCCGCCAGTGGCAGGTCGGCACGGCCCGGCGACCACGCGCGTTTTTTTACCCCGACCTTGGCGGCTTGGTCGGATCGATCCGGCGCGAGTTTCAAAATATGGCTCCTCAGCCGCAAGTGGTGTTGCCGTGGCGGCTGGATCAATCCCGGCGGTTCGATGCCGGGCCCGACTCGGTGTTTATGATCGATGTCCCGGTCGCGGTGAGGCCCAAGTATTTCAAGCACTACACGCCAGCCTGGCACCAGTCGCCGCCCGCGAGATTTTGGCTGCACCTGCGTGAGCCGCCTGCCACCCAATTAGCGCACACGAAACGAGCCGAAGACCTGGCGCTACGCATGATCTACGGGTGGGAGGCCAACCCCCGAGGCCTGGCGGTGACCAAGCCCTGGACGCGGTCTGCTGGCCGCCGTGTCGCGCTGCTGCCCGATCCGCTGCTGGGTGTCTTTACATCGGTGGCCCACCGCTTGGCCGGCCGCCGTGTGGTCGGGCACCTGCCTCTGAGCAAGGGGCTGCACGCGATGATCTTCGATGGGCCCGCGGGTGGGATGCTCGCGGCGTGGAACGAATCGGCGCCGCCTCAACACGCCACGATTGATCTGTTTTTAGGCGATCAGCCCCACGCGGTGGATCTGTGGGGCAACCGGTCACCCGTCCCGCTAGACGGCCGGCGCCACCGGTTAGCGCTTAGCACCACCCCGGTCTTTATCGAGGGGATCGACCCGCAGCTGGCGCTGTTCCGCGCGTCGTTCAAGATCGACCCGCCGTTTATCGAGTCGACCCTGACCAAGCATGAACGCGTGATCCGGTTTAGCAACCCGTGGCCCTACACCATCAGCGGGCACCTACGCATCACCGACCCCGAGGGTTGGGAGATCCTGCCCAGCCGCCACCACTTCTCGGTCGCCTCGGGCCAAACCGCGACGATCCCTGTCGAGGTCAACTTCCCCGTGACCGAATCCGCGGGCCCCAAGCGGCTCGTGGCGCACTTCGACTTTGTGAGCAAGCAGCGGTACACCGTGGATGTCAGCACCCCCATGGAGCTGGGGCTGACCAACGTCGGGTTTGACGCGACGCTGACCCTCGAAACCAACCCCGAGACAGGCACGCAAGACGCGGTCGTCACCGAGATGATCACCAACAAGAGCGACGACACGATCGCCCTGTATTGCTTCGCTCATCTGTTTGGATACCCCCGCCAAGAACGGATCATCGCCCGGCTCCAGCCCGGGCAGCTGGTGGTGCGGCGGTTCCGGTTCCCCGATGTGGGCGACAAGCTCAACCAGCACGACATCCGCGTTGGCGTGCGTCAAAGCGTGGGCCCAGCGGTGCTGAATATGATCCTTTCGGCTAAAGACCTGTCCCCTTAATGCCGACCACACGCCTGCCCCGCTGCCCCGTCATACCGCCGCCACCCAGCAATAGGGCGGCCATCACACCAAGCGTCGAAGGCTCGGGGATGGTGGCGCCCAGTGACTCTGCGGCGGCCATGAGGGTGTTGAAATCACCATTAAAGTTCGCGGCCAGCAGCCCGAAGTCGGTGATGTTGGTCATGCCGTCGCCGTCGAAGTCGCCGGTCTCCCACGTGCCGGGCTGGTTGAAGTTGCCCGCCAGCATGCCGAAGTCGTCGATGGTGACGATCAGGTCGCCGTTGGCGTCGCCGGGCGCGGTGGTCAGCAGCTGCAACACGCCGTTGGCGTCATCGTAGAACTGCCCCAACGCCAGCACGGGCGAGATGATCGCCCCGGTGACTTCCGAAAACACACCGCTGCGTAAGCCGTAGGTCAAGATGTCGAGCGTATCGCCGTAATTGGGTGTGAAGCTGGTCATAAGCTCCAACACCCCACCGAATTCGATATCTCCAGCATCAACCGATCCATACTGATCGGGGCTGCCCGTCCCGTCTGCCCGCGTGGTGCCAGCCAACCCAAAACTCAGCTTGCTATCAGGGCTCAAGGTTAGCGACTCCGTTACGGTCACCACGCTGCTGTCGACGGTGACCGTCCCGGCGGTGGCTCCGTCACCTATGCCATCCTTGAGACCTACAAGGAGGTTTTCGATAACCAATGCCCCATTTGTGAGGTGCAGTGATCCGACACTATCGCTACCACGCCCAACGAAGACCTGGTTAAATCTGTGGATCGTTCCACCCGTCACGCTCACCGATCCTTCCGCGGCTCCAGCGTGTTCACTGACACCGATCCACAGATCCCCTGCGCCAGTGCCAACCAGATCGCCGACCAAAGCCAGAGATCCCGTGGCGTTGCCTGAGGATTCGGCCACACCAATTTTCACGTCGACGAAACCGGTCATCGGTCCGGTGATCTCAGCGTCCCCGACCGCGGAAGCAAGATTGGTGCTGTGAGCCACCTTGAAATCACCGACGCCAGTACCCGTGGCCCCGCCGCTGTGTACGATCAGCGTCCCCGTGCCGGTGTTCGCACCCGATCCTAACCCGTATCCGACAATCAGATCCCTAAAGCCTGTCACACCATCAGACACCACCACCCGGCCGGTCGCGCTACCCGGTGTGGCTGTCGTACCGGATTGTCCGATCGTCAGATCATCGGTCGAATTCCCGTTGAACGCGCCGTTATCGATGTTGAGTTCGCCATAGGCGATGCCACCACCACCGCCTGTCGTGAATCCAACAAAAGCACGGCTGAAATGATCTACATTGCCTGACAGGACATTCACCACGCCCGTGGTGTCCCCGGCGGTATAGCTGCGGCCGATCACCAGCCGGTTCCCGCTTGGATTACTCAGCCCCCCGCTGATAATGTTAAGCGTGCCGATGGCCTCGTTAGAGCCTTGGCTCTTGCCGACTTCGACGTGACGGAAACCGCTTACGCCTTGCTCAACGGTCATTTCACCTTCGGCAAAACGATTCGTGAGGAATGTGTGACCGACAATCAGGTCGGCCTGCGGATCGCTGCCTGTCAGCTGACCGCCGACCGTGACGAACCCATTGGCATCACCGTCGCCTTCGGTGCGGGCAACGATCAAGTTGCCATTGACTTCGAGCGATCCTGTTAGGCTTACCGTCCCGTTTACCGATCCTGATATCACAGATTCGCTGCTGAACACCCCCACGTTCATTTCCTGGCCAACGCTAATCGTTCCCGAACCAGTCGACTGGAGCACCCCCGTAAAGCTGCTGCCATCGACGCGCCCGACATTGAGTTCGCCCGTCACCGCCAGGTTGCCCGGGCCGGTGAACATGGCTCCGTTGCCCACGCCCAGATGACCGTCGATGGTCAGGTCATTATGGAGTGTCGTTACGCTGCTACCCGAAGCAAAGGCTGTCTTCACCTCAATCGTCGACGGCGCTCCGTCCACGGTTAGCGCTCCGCTGTGGCTGAACCCTTCCGCCACAATCAACCCGCCGGCGAGATGGATCTGGCCGCTTAACGGGTTGTTCAGCACGGAATCGTTCCCGTTGGTCGGGACCACGGCAAATTGTCGCCCCTGCCCGACATTGAGTTCATTGATTTCTACACTTGAAAGGCGGTTGAACACGGTCAAATCCCCATCGATTGCGTTGACGATTCCCGCCCCGGATGTCCCCGACAAGCTGAAGAAACCCGCGTCAAGGATTTCTAAGGTTCCACCACTGGCGCTGATGGTCCCGTTGTTGTTCAACCCATTGGTGGCGATGGTAAAGGGAACGTCAATCGGCCCATACCCGGAGATCATGCCCTCATTGGTCAGTGCCGGTGTTGTGAGCTTACCCCCGCCCAGGCTGATCAGATCGCCGGGATCAACCGTGACGTTGTTGGGGAAGTTAAGCACCCCGGTGGGGCTGTTGGTCCCCACGGCACCACTGCCTGAGATCTCACTGCTGATCGTCAGGATCCCGTTGTCGGCTAGCATCTGGGAATCGCCTTCGAGGATCAGCTCATCGGCCGCGATCGTCCCGAACCCGACCATGACCGTCCCGGTGGTCAACACCAAGTCGCCGGGGCCGTTGACTTGGCCACCCGAGATTTGATTGATCCCCGATCCGTTGAGCGCTAGCGACGAGTTGGCGTTGATGTTGATCGTCCCGGTCAGGTCGATCGTGGCGTCGATCCGTGGGGCGGGTGCTTGGCCTGTCACGTTGAGCGTCCCGGAGATCTCTACATCCGACCCGGTTAGCACCGGGACGGTGAAGATCCCTAACGCCAGCTCTGTATGGCCTGCGGTCAGCCCGCTCTGGGGGGTCGTGTCGACATTCATCACCCCATGCATAATCCACTGCCCCGAAGCGGTGTGGACATCTAGTCTTGCCGATGGACCCTTGGTATTGATGGTCCCGTCAAATTGGTTCTCAAGGCCGAATTCTTTGAGGGGATCAATGGTATCGACATCCAGGGTCAGTGAGGTATTGTTAAGCGTCGTGATTGCATCCTCAAATACATTACCATCGAAATCGTAGTAGCTAACTTCGATCGTTGTGGCATCGTTGATCGTCGCAAACACATTGTTGCTGATCGTGCCCGCCCCGGTATACGACCCGCCGGTAAAATCGAGAACCCCATCCAAGTTCAACTTACCGCCGGCGTTGACGACCACTTCGCTTGTATCGGTGAACTGGACCGGAGCGACGATCCGTGACACCCCCCCGCCGACGGTGATCCGGCCTTCAATCACCACGGTGTGGCCGCTTAGGGTGGTGTCGCCGATCATGTTCAACACCCCATCTGGCGTCAGGGTAAACCCCTGGCCAAAGGCGGCGCTGCTATCATGAAAGATATTCATGGTAGATCCAAACGGATCGACTGGGTTGCTGATAAACAGGTCTCCCGGGCCGTGGACGCCGACACTCACCACCCCCTGCCCCGAGTCGCCGTCGAGATCAAACACATCTGCCCCAAAGTTTTGGAACGTCAGCGGGCCATCGGTGACTACGATCGTCCCATCGTTGGATAGGCCATGGCCCAGTTCGAGGATCCCGTACCCGCCAAACAAAACCCCATCGGGGATCGTTAGGTCGTTCTCGACCCGGAAAAACCCGCCCTCCAAGTCGACCGAAGCGTCCTCGGATAACTCAAGGCTACCCACATAGAACTGCCCACCGGTGCTCACCGTGATCCCTCCGTCGCCGATCGTTAGCTGCGTAGCCGCAAAAAAAGCACCGTTTTCGAACCGGACGATAGACTGGTCATCGATCAGCAGGTTAGTCACTTCGACGAACCTGCCCGTGGGGTTCTCGCCGTGGGTGACGATCCCACCATGGCGGATCAGCACGTCATCTCCGTCATCGGGTATCTCCCCGCCTTGCCAGTTGGTCCGGCTGTGCCATTGCGTATTGTGGAGAAATTCCTTGCCGCGTGGGAGGTTGAGGTCGATGTCGAAGAAGGTTGAGAGCGGTGCGGGGATGTATCCTATATCACTAGCAACAGCAATAATGTCAATCGCGCTGGGCAATTCGCGCGAACCCGAAGAGAGATCCGGGTCCATTGCTGCTTCGTTGATTGCCAAGTGCCCACCTTCGCCTTGTTCGACTTGCAAAGAATCTCCACCAACATAGTTGGGATTCAGCTTGAAAGAAAAATTGCTATTGACGCCTAATGCGTGACCGATCTCGTGTAGCGCGACAGAAAGTAGATCGACGCTCGTCTCCGTAAGGGGGTTGGATCCGTTTCTAGGGCCTTGGAACCCAACTTCGAGCATCTCTGGGGGATCACCAATGAACCAATTGTCTTTGTTATTGAGAGGTTCCCGCATCAGCTTCTGACTCAAGTCATATTCGCTATGGTCAAATGGCGTAGGATCTAAGAACCAATTTCGCGCACTTCCATTTTTTTGTGTATCGAAGCTGATATCACCAGAGCTGGACCAATGCCCGAGCGTATCAGGATCATCGAGGTCACTCCAATGAACATCTAAGTTGAATGTCGGCTCCTCGCCTGGGAGATAACTTTTCCATAATTGCGCGGCGGCTTTGACGATCGGTATTAGATCTAATGATCGATCCACACCATTTATGTCAAAATACTGCCCAGGAGCAATGCCACTCGTATCTAGGTCAATTGTGATTGCTGGTGCCGGTGCCGTTAATACGATATTGATCGTTGCCATTAACGTTAATGCAACTCCATTCAGCTTCACGGTCCTCTTGCGTTTCATGATGCCTCCCATGCTATAGATGTTGGGTAGATAACCCTGGGTATGTTGTCACGTGCGCAATAAACCTCGTTAAAAAGCCTATGCCCACATCTACAGATAGCGATAGATTTTAAAGAAGCCCATGAGGTGTCCCCAGCTGCGTATTTTCGCTATACGGGAGTGCCTCGCTACCAGCCAGTGTGTTACGGCTGCTAAGACGTCTGATAGAAACTCAACATGACATACTTAGCAACACCACCGGTAGGACGCTACCGCATGGCAATAATCGTGTCAAGTTTGATGCAAGCGTGTTGTGGCAACGGCAACACGCCGTGAGTATGTAAGGGATGGGTTGGTCTGCCGTGGGCGGACGGATAACCGGCATATCATCTGTGGGTGGTATAACATGCATGAGTCTCTATGCGCTGGCCTGTGTTTGCCATCTTGGCGTATCTGTTTTTAGTGTTGGAAGAGGGGCTGCGCACATTGGTGGCGATTGGGTATACCAGCCCGAGCTTGTTGCTGATCTTGGCGGTCTTTGTTGGGTTGTGGGCGCCGTCGCGTGCGGCGGCGTGGGCGGGGTTGGCGCTGGGGTTGTTGATCGATCTAAGCCACCCGGTGCGCCTCGCGGGCCAGGCGTTTGATTTTGCGCTGATCGGGCCGGCGTGCTTGGGCTACTTCGCTGCGGTCTATGTCACGCTCCAGCTGAGGGGGATGGTGTTCCGCGACTCGGCGCTGGCGATCGGGGTGCTGGTGCTGATCGCGGGCCTGTTTGCACGCCTGGTGGCGATCGCGATCCTAACGGTGCGTGGCCTGCCGTGGCTGGTCGCCGAGCCGCTGGCGGGGTGGGACGCAGCGGACCAGCTCGTCGCGGGGTTCTTGGAGCTCTTGTATACCGCGGTGGTTGCGGTGCCGATTGGTTATCTGCTGATCCGATTCAAGTGGGTTTGGGGCTTCACGCCCAGCGCCGGTCCCGGGTATGGCGGCCACCACGCACGGCGGTAATCCTAACGTTAACCAGATGCATACCTATCGGGTATAAAAGGCCCAATCATGGACCCGCCCAGCCACGACAACCCGACGCTCGAAGCGCTTAGCCGGGGAGTGGAAGGCTTATACAGCCAAGCGGAGCTAGCCCAGAAGCTGGCATCGGGCCGGAAACTACGCATCAAGCTGGGGATGGACCCCACCGCGCCCGATATCCATTTAGGCCACTGCGTGGTGCTGCGCAAGATGCGCCAGTTTCAGGATCTTGGTCATACCGCGGTGCTGATCATCGGCGATTACACCGCGCGCATCGGCGACCCCAGCGGGCGCGACACCACACGCCCGGTGCTTGACGAATCCACCATCACCCACAACGCCAAGACCTACCTCGACCAAGCGGGCAAAATCCTCGACACCTCACCCGACCGGTTCGAGCTGCGCTACAACGCCCAGTGGCTAAGCCAGCTGACTTTCGCCGATGTGCTCAAGCTCACCGGGCTGGTGACGGTTCAGCAGATGCTTCACCGGGAGAATTTTAAGCTGCGTATGCGTAGCGAGACCGAGATCATGGTTAGTGAATTCATGTACCCGCTGATGCAGGGGTACGACTCGGTCGCGATCCACGCCGATGTTGAGCTGGGTGGGACCGATCAGACGTTCAACAACCTGATGGGCCGGGAGCTGATGGCCAAGCACGGGCAAGAGAAGCAGGTCGTCATGGTCATGCCGCTGCTGGTCGGGCTCGATGGGCATGAGAAGATGAGCAAGTCCAAGGGCAACACCATCGCGGTCACCGATGCGCCAAACGACATGTTCGGCAAGGTGATGAGCCTGCCCGACACGTTGATGGGCAATTACTTCCAGCTGCTTACGAACCTGCCCCAGCCTCGGATCACCAGCTTGCTCGATCCTCAGAATACGCACCCACGCCAAGCCAAGGACGTGCTGGCCAGGGTGATCGTTGAGACGTTCTACGACCAAGACACCGCCAACCACGCCAGCACCGAATTCCGCAAACGGTTCACCGAGCACCAGCTGCCTTCGGACATCGAGACCAAGACGATCCCTGTTTCGCCGATTGGGCTCGTTGCACTCTTGCGGCAGGTGGGGTTTGCTTCGAGCAACTCCGAAGCACGACGCCTGATTGAGCAGGGGGGGGTGACGCTCGACAATCAAAAGCTGCTCGATCCCAAAGCCCAGGTCACGGTCGATGGCGAGAAAGTATTGAAGGTCGGCAAACGCCGCGTGTGCAAGGTGAGGGCCAGCTGATCGTGACCTAGACTCTGCTTCAAAATACATGTTTTGTCAGTCAATTTGGGTGCCACTGGCTGCTTGTCAGCCAGTGTATCTCCATGGATTTGCACTGGCGGACCAGCCGCCAGTGGCACACCCATCGCGTTTTGAGACAGAGCCTAACGGTGGATCAAGACTCTTCTTTGTCTTTCACATCAAAAAAACTCGGCGCTTCCGAGGTGGGATGACCACCGGGGAAGCGCCGAGCCAATCAAGGGGGATGTTATTGATTGTGTCTAGCGTGACATCATGGCCTTAGCCTTGGCGGCGTTTGGTCAGCGCCAGGGCGCTTAAACCGATGAGCAGCCCCGCGGTGGATGGCTCGGGGACTGGGCTGACCGATGACACATCGAGGAACAGCAGCTGGCCGCCTTGGACGGTATCGGCAAAGGCCGGCTGCGCGGGGTCGGGGGTCAGCGAGTGAGCCTGCACGTCGGTCAGGAACAAGCTGCCCGCATCTTCGCCGAAGAGGTTCGAGACATCGAGGATCCCTGAGGACTCCCAATCGCCTAAGTCATCCAGGCCACCGTCATCGACAAACCCCTCGGCGATGTAGGGCGCCATTTCCGCGAGGATCTGCTTGGCACCGCTTGCCGGGTCGAACTGCCAGATCAGCGCGTCGCGGCCAGACACATCGCCAAACCCGCCAATGGAGCGGTCTTCATTGATGTAGACCAGCCCGTCATCGGCCCAGTCGAGGTTGTCGGGGCTGCGGATGCCTAGGTCTTCTTCTTCACGCCCGTCGTTGAGGATCGAGACACTGCCGGTAATGGTCGTGTCGTCGAGCGAATCGAGGTCGACATTGAATTCATACAGCGTCCCCCACAGGTCGTCGGAGGTATCGGTGCTGCGCCCGGTGGATGCCATCACCGCACGGCCTTGATTGAAAGAGATGGGGTCGTACGCCACGTCTTCGGGGCGAGAGAACTTGAATGCCCCAGCCGCTTCATAGCGGGAATCGAGTTCTTCCTGGGTGGCTAGGCCAAAGTCGCCCGAGCCCGTGTTATCGATTCCGACCCACTGCCCGGTGCGGGAGTTGCCGGTGCCATTGAAGTCTTTGGGGCCCGCATCGCCATCGTCGGAGACCCATGCGTAGAGGCTGCCGCCCACCAGGCCATTCTGCCTCAGGAAGTCGCTTGACCCCGCGTCTTTTTCGCCCACATAGAGCAATGCGGGGGCGTCGCCGCGGTCATCGCCGATGAGAAACACAGATTTGTCGGCGTGTTCGGTGCCCGCGGTGGGGATGACGGTGATGTTTTCCCATGCGGCCTTGCCCCAATCCAATTCGTAGGCGGTGCCGGTCGTGGTATCGATGGCGTACTCTCGGCCACCCGAAGTTTCTTCTCCCATAAAGTAGATGTTGCCGGTAAAGCCCTCAGCGGTGCCAAACATCGCGCTGGAGCAGTAACGCGCAAAGCCCGCAAAAGTACCGCCATTAATGGTGTTCCCACCGGCGTCTACCACGCTATCGATCGCCAGCCCGCCTTGGGTGACCTGGCGCGTGTTTTTGTCGATATCGAAGAAACTCACCCGCGCCCCGCTGGAGACGGTCGTGCCGTTGGCTAGATTCCAGCTGCCGCCAACGCTTTGGTTGAACTCGTGGTTCATATAGACACGCACCGTGTCATCGTCTAATTCAAACGCCCCTAGGCCATCGGGGATCCCGACGAATTGATAGTCGCCGCCGCCGTTGGCGTTGGTGACGGTCTCGCCGACGGTGATCAACGGCGTTAAAACAGCGCCGTTTCGGCCATCCATCATCGGGTCTTGCGTGGTTTGTGCCTCCACCGAACCCACCGGCGCAGCCATCGCCGCGGCACCGATCGCAGCCAAATATTTTTTATTCATGTTTAACTTCTTCATTGTGTGGTCTCCTTTTCCTAAACAGGTTTCATCGAACTTAATACAAACCTCCAAAACAATCTCCTGGGCACGGATGCTTACACGCACCATCAGCGTGAACCAACCAGCCCACGGCTTGGCGGGTCTTAGGCCTTCAACCCAACCGCATCCGACGATATCGTCCAACCTGGTCGCACGAAGACTGTGGGGCAGCTTACAGTCGGTTTGTTAATCGAGGATTGGCGTCACACTAAAAATGCGCTTGGACTGGCTGGTCGGTGGTGGGTGATATGGATCAAGCCCCCTCTGTAACCGACGGGGGATGGCGTTGAGGGATTGGGTTTAGGATAGGCTGGGCCATCCGGCTGAATCGGGATGAACCTGTGGGTTCCGCGGCGTATGGCATGCGACGCGCGATCACACGTGCTGGAGCTTGTTGATGCCGTTGTAGGCCGCGATCTTGTACGCCTCGGCGAGTGTGGGGTAGTTGAAGACGTTGTGGATGAAGAACTCGACCGTGCCGTTGAACGCCATCACCGCCTGCCCGATGTGGATCAGCTCGGTCGCCCCGGTCCCGATCACGTGCACGCCCAGGATCCGGTGGTCGTCTTGGTGGATCAATAGCTTGAGCAGCCCGGTGGTATCGCCAAGCAGCTGGCCCCGGGCTAGCTCGGTGTATTGGGCGATGCCCGCTTCGTAGGGGATGCTGGCTTCGGTTAGCTGCTTCTCGGTCTTCCCGACCATGGAGATCTCCGGGACCGAGTAGATGCCATAGGGGAACAGGTCCGGCATGGAGTGGGCTTCTTCACCGAAGGCGTGGCACGCCGCCAGCCGGCCCTGCTCCATCGCCGTGCTGGCTAACGCGGGGAACCCGATGACATCGCCCACCGCGTAGACGTGCTCGACATTGGTCTGGTAGTTTTGGTTGACCTTCAGCCGCTCGCGGTCATCGAATTCGATGCCCACGTTGTCAAGCCCAAGCGGCTTGCAGACGCCCTGGCGGCCCACGGCGTAGAGCAGGGTCTGGGCCTTGAGGTGCTTGCCCGATTCCAGCGTCGCCTGCACGCGCACGCTGCTGCCGTTCTGGCTTGACAGGTGCTCAATCCCCTCGACCTTCTCACCCAAGCGCAGGGTGATCCCCATCCGCCGCATGTGGTACTGGAACGCCTCAGCCATCTCATGATCCAAGAACCCCAGCACCTGATGGCGGCCCTCGACCAGGGTGACGCGCACGCCCAGCGTGGCCATGATGCACGCATACTCACACCCGATCACACCACCGCCCACCACGATGATGCTCTTGGGCAGGTGCCTGAGCTTCAGGAAGCTGTCGGAGCAGAAGACGGTTTGGTCATCGAACGGGACGTGGCTGGGCTTGGCCGGCTTGGTGCCCACCGCGACCACGAACTTGTCGGCCGTGATCAGCTCCGACTCTTCGTGCCGCTGGACCTGCAACAGGTTCGGGCCCTCGAAGTGCGCCTCACCCCAGATCAGATCGATGTTGTTCCGGTCGAACGCGTCGCGGATCACCACCAGCTCGCCGTTGATCACCTGCTGGCTGACATAGACCAGGTCGGCGATCGTCACCTCGCGTTTCATCCGGTGCTGCTCGCCGAACAAGCCACGCTTGCCCGTGCCGGTCAGGTGCATGGCGGCTTCCCGCAACGCCTTGGAAGGGATCGTGCCGGTGTTGATCGCCGCACCACCCACCACATCGCTTTTCTCGATGATCGCCACGCGCTTGCCAAGCTTGGAGGCTTGGATCGCCGCCTTCTGTCCCGCCGGACCCGTGCCGATAACCGCGATATCGTAGTGTCTCATACCAGTCTCTACCCGGTGGGTGGGTGTTCACGACCCCATCCTTCAGATCGGTCCGACACGGACCGGATGTTAGCACATGTCCCCCAAACACCCACCAGCAGCCCACCACCCGGGTACCCCGATCTATCGATTGGCCCTATCCTATACCAGTCCCGATCGAGTTTACGGGGTATCGGCCGTCCGCGGCAGGGAAATCCCCGCTGTTTTTGTGTTCTCGACGCGGCAATCTCATACCCAATGGGTATATAAAAGATGACGCCCCTCAAGCCGCCGACATCAACACCCCAGGCTCAGCCCGCCGCCCCGATCGATCTGGCGATGATGCAGCTGGCGCTGGGTTTGGCCCAGGCCGCAGCCCAGGCCGGGGAAGTGCCCGTGGGGGCGGTGGTTTACCAGGGCCAGCGCGTCTTGGCCCAGGCCCACAACCGCCGTGAAACCACCGCCGACCCCACCGCCCACGCCGAGATCCTAGCCCTACGCGCCGCCGCCCAAGCATTGGGCACCTGGCGCCTCACCGGCTGCGCGATCGCCGTGACGCTCGAGCCCTGCCCCATGTGTGCCGGGGCGCTGCTCAACGCCCGCATCGACCGGCTGGTCTACGGCGCACCAGACCCCAAGATGGGGGCGGTCCATACCCTCTACCAGCTGTGTGTCGACACGCGGCTCAACCACCGCGTCGAAGTGATACCCGGGGTCCTGGCCCAGCCGTGCGCCAAGCTGCTCACCGATTTCTTCCAGCAGCGTCGCACACCCGATCGCCCATCGAAACCTAAACCAGGACACCTGCCCAAGGACGATATACCAGCCCCGACCAGGTTGACGGGGTCCGGTTCGCCCGCGGCAGGGAAAGCTTCGGCGTTTTGGTGATCCCGACGCGGCAAACGCATACCCGGTGGGTATGCAATCCAAGATCCACCCTAAGCGCATCCCATCGCCATCCCATCACCGCAGCATCCCCCCGCATAACACACAACAATACGCCACCGTGCCCTAAACCCCACCAAAAACATTTACCTAAATTCACATTTCAGGGGAAAAAATCTAAAAAAGATTGTTGCCCATTTTAATATTGTGTTGAACGATAATGATTATCTCTTTTCAATGAAATACTTATTGCACATCAAGAACTTTTTTGTGTCTCAAGAATACCGTTGTAACGATCCAACAATCTGGTAAACTATTTACAGCTGACCTACCTATTATGAGAAAGCATCTGGAGAAGGAGCGGAGAAAGAAGTCCTTTCTAAAAACCGAGTCACTTTTTTACTAAAGGGAGAGTTTGTATGTTTAGAAGTATCGATTGTGCAAAGAAGTGGGTGTGTGGTATGACCGCGGTGGTGGCGTTGGGGATGGCGACATCGACCAGTCATGCTATCTTTAGTTTTGGTCCTGAGTCTGATGGTGGCGGTACGGGTACTGCAACAATGGATATATCCATTGTTGGCACAACGCTGACCGCAACTTTGGATAACACCTCGCCTATTTTGGCCGACGATGGCGTGAGTGAGAATTCCCCGGGGATTACCGGTTTTGGGTTTGACCTTGACCCAGACACCCTTGTATTAAATAGCTGGACATTACACGCTTTTGATAAAGATGGTGTTTTACAGCTAATAGGTGATGATGGTGGGGCCGGTGATTGGATCATGAATACAACTACGTCTGGTGTTACCCTAGACTATTTGCCGACAACATCAGGTGGTGCTGCGGGTGCTCTTTATAATCCGCTAGCTTCCGGCAACAGTAACTTGGCTGCTCTACCCAATTATTTCACGACAGCAACACTTGTCATGAACTTCGATGTGGAGCCCACCCTAGTAGTAGATCCTGATCCGAACAATCCAAGCCCGTTTGTCCGCATGCAAAATGTGGGGCCGACCGGTTCAGGAAGCTTGAAACTGCCCGGCACCGATGACGGTGGTACTCCAGACGACGGCGGCACTCCCGACGATGGCCCCGGCGGGCAAGACGACTTTGGTGTACCCGAGCCGGTTAGCGCCATGCTGGGTGTTATGGGGATCGCAGCCCTGAGCCAAACACTGAAACGCCGCAAATAACCCAACCCGTAAAAAGATTCATTTTACCTAAATTAACAATACGAACCTTCGGTATGATCAAAAAATACCGAAGGTTTTTTTTTGGGAATTTCCTTGGCATAGAGCCCGTTTAGATTATAATTAGACTTGAATCGTTTTTGATAAAGCCAGACCTAAACTCAAAAGGAGAGAAGAATTGACGCACGAATTTAGCGTGTGTTGTGTTTGATCGGCTAAGCTCAAATACAATGGATCAAAGGGGGAAAGAACAGAAAAAACAAGGCAGAGAGCAGCAAGAGGCCACCCCACAATGCCCGCACAGGGCAGCCAGGGCCTAACGAACGGCGGAAAACCCCAATCCGCCAAGACACGCTCTCTAATCCACCACGCATAACCCCAAAACCCTCAATCCTATAGAGGGTATTGATCGATCTAAGCATTGCTCGTGCTCGATTCAGCACCAACCCGATTGAGCGATCATTCGGATTTAGCGTGATGGAAGAAAGTAACCCAGCCATAGCGGTTTAGATGGAGTTGTAGCCATGGTGGAAAAAATCAAAGCTTGGTTTCACCAGCAAGAAAGGGTGTGCAGCAGCACGATACCCATCCCAAGCAGGTTGACGTTGGCCCGCTGCTCCACATCAGAAAAATCCGCGGTGTTTTTGTGTCTTCGACGCGGCAAGTTCATACGCGATACGTATATTTTTTCAATCGCGCTATTGCCCAAGGCTGATTTGTAATGATTAATTATCCACACACCCTAAATTATCTATTTTATCTTTTAGTGCATCAACGCAAGGAAAATTTCAAAAAAAGTAACGAAGAAAAATAGAGTGAGACGATTGTGCCGTTGAGTTAACGCAGGGAAGAAGAGATACGCAATCCACTGGGCTCATGCTTGAGCACGATGTGTGACACAACCCTACGGAACTCCTTTGGCCTACCTTGATCAACCTCACCCCCGCAACTTAAGCCCACGACGAAAGGCTTCACAGAAAGGACGCCCAACGATGATTGACCCTGCTCGACTGCTTGGCCGCCGATGGATCTTCAGCCGTTGCCCCCAGCTACGCTGCCGCCCTGTTGCTGCCGACAACAACCGTCCAGGTCATGGCACACCATCCACCACACCTGCCGTTGAGAAGAAGGCCTACAGCCCCTGCACCCTCGATGCCTTAGAGCCGCGGATGCTGTTTAGCATCGACCTGCCGCAACTGGCTTCGATGCCCGATGCACCCAACGACCCCGCCGATGTGATCACCGTCGAAATCACCCGCGAGCTGACCACCGAACCGGGCCACGATGTCGCCCTAGACACCCAAACCAATAGCGACACAAGCAACGACGCCCCCACAAGCGACAGCTCGAGCAGCAGCCCGTCGGTCGGGGCAGCGGCGGAATCCTCTGGTGCCGATTCATTGGTGCCCTATGGGGCGACCTATCAAGACAACTCCGAGTTCATGATCGGCGACATCTGGGTCACCGTCGTCTTGCTGGAATCGACCAACCCTGTTGCCCCCGGGACGTCTACCCCGGTGGCTTCGTCGCTGCAAGAAAACTGGTCAACCAGCAGGATCAACACCGTCAAGAATGAAATCACCGCAGGCCTCACCTGGTGGGAAGACACCTTTGCGAAAGAAAACTCCCGCCACAATCTGGACTTCCACATCGACTTCACCTACGCCGACAACCCCCTAGAAGTCTCTTACGAGCCGATCACCTTAAGCCAATCCCAAGAGGGCCTGTGGATCGACCAGTTCCTCAACGAGGTAGACCACAACACCAGCGCTTCGTATATCACCGATCTGGACCGGTGGAACCACGACCAGCGGGTGGCGCATGGTACAGACTGGGCCTTTACGATCTTTGTCGCCGACTCGCTGGTCGATGGAGACGGGAAGTTTGCAGCCAACAGCAACGGCTCGAAGTATTTTGCCTACGCCTACATCGGCGGGCCGTTTATGACGATGACCTACGACAACAACGGCTGGGGTATCAGCCGGATGGACAACGTCACCGCACACGAAGTAGCCCACATCTTCTACGCACTCGACGAATACCCCAACGGGAATTCTTACACCGATCGCAGCGGGTACTACAACACCCAAAACCTCAACGGCGCCAAGAACCACCCCAACCCCGACTCCCGGGTCGATAGCCTGATGGCCGAATCCTCGCGGCAGGTCAGGGCGTATGCGGGTAATTTTTCGTCACCCAGCTCGCTTGAGATGGTCGGGTGGAAAGACTCCGATGGCGACGGCATCTTCGACGTGCTCGATGTGCAGCTTAGCCTCACCGGGTCGGGGTCATTCAACAACAACACCGGCATCTACAGCTTCTCGGGTTCCAGCTCCGTCAATACACTCAACAACCTCAACCCACGCGGGTTTGGACGCGACATCACCATCAACACGGTCGACCGGATCCAATACCGCTTGGACGGCGGCGAGTGGATCGATGGCAACACGTACGGGCAACACTCAGCCTCGGTTTCTCAAAACGTGTCGGTCCTCACCGCGGGCAACCACACCATCGAGTTCCGCACCATCGTCGAGCAGACCGGGCAGACCTCCGCCACCTGGTCCGACAGCTTTAATGTTAAGAATGATCAGCCCGCAATCATCGTCACGCCGACCTCCGGATTGGAAACAAGCGAAGCCGGCGGCTCCGACAGCTTCACGGTCAAGCTCAACACCAAGCCCACCGCCAACGTCACGATCGGGATCAGCTCCAGCGACACCTCCGAGGGCACGGCGTCCACCACCGCGCTGACCTTCACCCCCGACAACTGGGGCACCGCCCAGACCGTCACCGTCACCGGCCAAGACGACAGCGCCGACGACGGCAACCAGGCCTACACCATCATCACCGCCGCGGCGTCCAGCGCCGATACCAGCTACAACGGCCTAAACCCCGCCGATGTCACCGTCACCAACAACGACGATGACGGCCCACCACCTGTTGTGGTGGACTTCAACGACTACACGATCCAATCCTACGACCCCGCCCAAGACCTCAACGGCACGGCAACCGTAGAAGACAGCGGCTCGACACTGGCGCTCACCGGCAACACGTGGAAGAAGATCGAACTGCCCTACACCATCACCGCCGACACCGTCTTGGAGTTCGACTTCCAAAGCGACAGCCAGGGTGAGATCCACGGCATCGGGTTCGACAACAACAACTCGATCAGCAACGACCACACCTTCAAGCTCTATGGCACGCAGGGGTGGGGCATCACCGCGTATGAGAATTACGCCGGCTCGGCCCCTGGCTCGAAACACTACGTGATCTCCGTCGGCCAGCACTACACCGGCGACGTGCTGTATCTGGTGTTTGCAAACGACCACGACGAGGCGGCCACCCCCACGGCTGAAAGCCGGTTCTCAAACATCGTGATCCGTGAGGGCCAAGGCGCGCCCCCCCCACCCGAACCGGCGGGCATCACGGTCACCCCCACGTCCGGGTTGGCCACGACCGAAGCCGGCGGCTCCGACAGCTTCACGGTCAAGCTCAACACCAAGCCCACCGCCAACGTCACGATCGGGATCAGCTCCAGCGACACCTCCGAGGGCACGGCGTCCACCACCGCGCTGACCTTCACCCCCAACAACTGGGACACCGCCCAGACCGTCACCGTCACCGGCCAAGACGACAGCGCCGACGACGGCAACCAGGCCTACACCATCATCACCGCCGCGGCGTCCAGCGCCGATACCAGCTACAACGGCCTAAACCCCGACGATGTCACCGTCACCAACAGCGACAACGATGACGGTGAGCCCTCATCTTCCATCAGCGTTAACTTCAACGACTACACGATCCAATCCTACGACCCCGCCCAAGACCTCAACGGCACGGCAACCGTAGAAGACAGCGGCTCGACACTGGCGCTCACCGGCAACACGTGGAAGAAGATCGAACTGCCCTACACCATCACCGCCAACACCGTCTTGGAGTTCGACTTCCAAAGCGACAGCCAGGGTGAGATCCACGGCATCGGGTTCGACAACAATGACCAGTTCGACGCCGACCACACCTTCAAGCTCTATGGCACGCAGGGGTGGGGCATCACCGCGTATGAGAATTACGCCGGCTCGGCCCCTGGCTCGAAACACTATGTGATCTCCGTCGGCCAGCACTACACCGGCGACGTACAATCCTTGTTTTTTGTCAACGACCACGACGAGGCGGCCACCCCCACGGCTGAAAGCCGGTTCTCAAACATCGTGATCCGTGAGGGCCAAGGCGCCCAGCTGCCGGCGGCCATCGTCGTTACACCCACGTCCGGGTTGGCCACGACCGAAGCCGGCGGCTCCGACAGCTTCACGGTCAAGCTCAACACCAAGCCCACCGCCAACGTCACGATCGGGATCAGCTCCAGCGACACCTCCGAGGGCACGGCGTCCACCACCGCGCTGACCTTCACCCCCAACAACTGGGACACCGCCCAGACCGTCACCGTCACCGGCCAAGACGACAGCGCCGACGACGGCAACCAGGCCTACACCATCATCACCGCCGCGGCGTCCAGCGCCGATACCAGCTACAACGGCCTAAACCCCGACGATGTCACCGTCACCAACAGCGACAACGATGACGCGATTGCTACCAATTCCGTTGATTTTGATCAGGCGACGATCCGATCCTACGGCGGCCGTGGACAAGACCAAGAAAACACTGTTGTGGTTAAGAACGGCGGGGCAACACTCGATCTAACCGGCAACGCCTGGAAGAGAATCAATCTGTCCTACACCATCACCGCCAACACCGTCTTGGAGTTCGACTTCCAAAGCGACAGCCAGGGTGAGATCCACGCGATTGGATTCGACAACAACAACTCGATCAGCAGCGACCAAGCCTTCAAGCTCTACGGCACCGAAGGCTGGGGGATATCCGATTACAACAACTACGCATCCTCCGCTTCCGCCGTCCAACATTATGTGATCCCTGTGGGCCAGTACTTGACCGGTTCTATGGAATACCTGTTCTTTGTGAACGACCACGATGTGAGTAACCCCACCGCCCACAGCCAGTTCTCCAACATTGTCATCCGAGAAGCCGTCGCTTCAACGAACGACAGCGGCTCATCCCAGCCGGCCGATGTGGAGGGCCATCCCAAAAAAGATCGCACCCCCAACCGTCCAGACACCCCACGCCGGGGCGACCAGGGGGTGTCGGTGGCCGCCGCAGCGTACCAACAACAATCCGATCGGGATCAGTTAGCCGGTAGCCGACGGGTAAGACGCACAAGCGGCGTTAGGGCCACCGACTTGCGGCCGATCGATCTCGTGCCCAGCCACATCCGGTCTGCCAAGCCCAAGTGGGCGCTGGAATCAGATACCGATGACGACGCTGACCAGCCGTGGCGGGTACTCAATCAAGGGTTCAGGCTGTCATCCGATCGATAAAGGCCAAGGGCACACCGTGCCCTTCCTTCACTTTACGATCAGCGGGATGTGGCCAATGAGCCTTCTCCGGGAAAGCGGCCGGTTGGATTGCCGTACACTCATCCGAGGCTGGCCGACCAGGGCGGATTGGGATGATACCCATCCCGGATGAGTAGTTGGCGATTCATCGCCAATCCGCCGTCGATACAGCCACCGGCTTGCGCAGACCACTGCTCCAACCGGTGTTCCCTGGCCACCCACAACTTCCGACGGGGTGTACATCGACAACGCCAAAGCCAATCCCCCGCCCTGCAAAGCCAAGAGCCTTGCCGGTCGGGGCGTGTACGTCTTGACTTTGGGTTTCAGAGATAATCCACCGTTTACACCCAAGCTAATCGTCCCTTCCCGTATGCGTTTGAAACCCGTGGCAAGACAGATCGACCGCCAATTCATTCGGGACAGGTATCCATTTATCACATCGGAGACACAAAAGCACCGAAAATTTATCTGCCGCGAGCGAATTTGACCACCTAACTAAATCATCAGAACGGATACATATTGCGATTGACCCACGTAGCCGATAGCATTTCTATGCCCATCGGGTATGCGTTTGCCGCGTCGGAATCACCAAAACGCCCAAGATTTCCCTCCCGCGGGCGAACCGGACCCCATCAACCTGATCGGGCTGGTATATAATCCTTTGACCCAATGACCTGTGGGAGAGGTTTATGATTAGCCAAGCAGCTGGGATCCACGCGCACGTCTTGGTGCTAAACAAGATGTGGATGGCGGTACGCGTTACAGACGCCCGACGGGCGTTCTCGATGTTGTTCCGTGACCTGGCAGAGGTGATCCGGGTCGATGATGGCTCTTACACGGGCCACGGCTTTGACAGCTGGAGCCAACTCAGCGCGGCCCGCGACCGCTTCGCAGGGGGATCCAAGCTGCGGGCTAACGATTATGATTGGATCCGCACGGTACGCTTGCAGCTGGCGGTACCGAAAGTCATCCGGCTGCTGGGCTATGACCGGCTGCCCAAACAAGCGGTCAAGCTCAACCGCCGCAACATCTACGCCCGGGACCGTAACAGCTGTCAGTATTGCGGCCGACGGTTCCCGACATCGGAACTGAGCCTGGATCACGTGATCCCGCGCAGCCAAGGCGGGCAAAGCACATGGCCCAACCTGGTGTGCTGCTGCGTGCGTTGCAACGCACGCAAGGGGGGGCGTACCCCAACCCAGGCGCAGATGAAACTGATCCGCCAGCCTATCCAGCCAGCGCGTAACCCCGTGATCAATTTGCGGTTAGGGTCTGATAAATACGCAAGCTGGCGAGCCTTTCTAGACCATGCCTATTGGTCAGTCGAGTTAAAATAACGAATCAACTTTATCTACGACCCCTAGGCGACCTATAATCTATTGCAAGGAAATTAAGCCTTGGCATCGCCTGAGAGGGGAGTTTAAAGAAAGATGAATCACCCACAAGGGATTCAAACACACTTCACTTCATTTCGAGTCAACCCGTTGGCTGGGCCCAAACCCGACCCAAGGGATAGTTTTTCCCCAAAAAAACGGTGGATTCAACAACGACAGGCCGCCGATAACCAGCGACCTCCCACAGATCAGGCACCTAGAGGGGATTAAGTCTTCCTTGAAGGGAACCGATGTAAAAATGGTAAAATTGCATCAAATAGCTAGATCATATCGGCCGTATGCATCAGAAAAAGCACCAGTGATTGGAACGGATGAGGGTTGGAAGAAATGGCATCAAACAGCGACGCTTCGGATTTAAGCTCAAAACAGATCTTTACCACAGGAGAAGCAGCCGATATCTGTCAGCTCTCACAGCAGACCATTATCCGCTGTTTCGACAGCGGCCGGCTCCAAGGATTCCGTGTGCCCGGCAGCAAATTTCGCCGTATCCCACGCGATGGGCTGCTGCGGTTCATGCGTGAGAACGATATCCCGCTGGATCGGCTTGGCAGCGGCAAGCGGCGGGTGCTGGTCGTCGATGACGACCCCCAGATCATCGAGCTGTTTTTAGATATGCTTGGCAGCGACGACCGTTTGGAGGTCAGAAGCGCCTCCACGGGCTACGACGCGGGTGTTATCACCGAGCAATTCAAGCCCGAGCTGATCATCCTCGACTACATGCTGCCCGATATCAATGGCAACGTGGTCTGCAAGACCGTCCGCGAAAACCCCGAGTTCGCCAACATGAAGATCATCATCGTCTCGGGCGTGGTCAACCAGTATGAGATCGAGGGGTTGTTGAAGGCCGGAGCCGATGAATTTGTTAAAAAACCGTTCAACATCGACAAGCTGCTCGATCAGATCCACACCATGCTGGCGATGTAACCCGCGTCTGGAGTCATCCTTAGCCGACCACCCACCCAAGCACCACGATAAATGACAACAAACGCGACCATCGGTCAAAGATACAAGCCTGTGGGTTCGATATGTATTAAATCGCCCCACCGGCTTATGCCCCCCAAGAGGCGATCCGATCCACTCAAGAAGTATTTCTTGACTTTCTTAGCCGCTGGTTGGGTTGCCCGCCATGACCACCGCAACCGAAGCCTCCACCCAGGCCCGCCGCGTTGAGCTGATCCTAAGGCAGATCGATTCTCTGCCCACCCTGCCCACCATCGCCACGCGCCTGCTCACGCTCACCGCCAGCGACGACACCCACGCCCGTGAGGTCATCGAGCTGGTCAGCTCCGACCCAACGCTCACTGGTAAGATCCTCTCGATGTGCCGCAAGGCCGACCGGGGCGTACGCGAAAACATCATGACCGTTGACAAGGCCGTTGTCTTGTTGGGCTTCAACGCGATCCGCAACGCGGCGCTTTCGATCAAGGTCTTTGAGATCTTCGAAGAAGCGACCTCCACGGCCCAGTCCGATACCCATGGCGGCAATGGGGCGCAGGCCAAGCCGCACCACCGGTTTAACCACCACAACTTCTGGCGCCACAGCCTGGCGGTGGGGATCGCCGCCGAGCTGATCGCCACGGCACACCCCCACTGCAGCGACCTGCCCGCGTCCGAAGCGTTTGTGTGCGGCCTGATGCACGACGTGGGCAAGCTGGCGCTGGACTACGTGCTGCCCAAGAGCTACGCCCGGGTCGTCGAGCTAACCGAAATCAACCAAGCCAACATCGCCGAGTATGAACAGAAGATCATGGGCCTAGACCACCACACCGCGGGCAAACGGCTCAGCGAGCAGTGGCTGCTGCCCTACTGGATCCAGGACTGCATCTGGCTGCACGGCTCAGACTACCAGACCCTCCCACGCCTGGGCCACCGGCGTATGATCGGCTTGATTAGCCTTGCAGACCTGGTCGTGCGGCGTCACCACATCGGGTACAGCGGCAACTTCCCGTTCGAGAAAGAGACCGCCCAGCTAGCCCGAGAACTAGAGCTCAACCCCAACGCGGTCGACTCGATCACCCGCCAGCTACACGACGAAGTCCAGACGCGGTCAGAGGTCTTGGGGCTCGATGAGCAGCCGTCGCGCGAGCTGTTCCTCCAATCGATCCAGCAAGCCAACCTCGTGCTGGGCCGGCTCAACAGCGCCCTGGACCGCCGCACCAAAACCGCTGCACGCCAGGCCAAGCTACTCGAATCCATCACCGCCTTCCAAACCGCAGAGTCGGCCCAAAGCCGCACCGCCCAGGACGTACTCAACGCCGTCGTGGCCAGCGCTACCGAGATCCTGGGTGCGGGATACTACGGCGTGCTGTACCAGCCCAACGGCCTAAACCAAGACGAAGAAGACCTGTGGCTGTTCAACCAATACAACGAAGACGCGGCGTTGGTCCGCACCGAATACATCCAGCCCACGGCGTACTCCCCGCGGCTTTCAACCCTGGGTGAAGACCACACGATGTCGATGAACCTCATGGGGATCCTCCCGTGGATCGCCGACTATCTCCTGGAACCTCAAGACCCCCGTGACCTACACCTGCTACCGCTGCGATGCTGCTGGGGGACGGCCGCGGCGCTGCTGCACCGTTGGCCTGCGCTGCCGCCGCTGCAACAACTCAACGCCGTGACGTCCTGCTGGGGTGCCGCGATTGGCGCAGCGCGTCAATACGAAGGCTCTCGTGAACTCAGCGAGCAGCTGGCACAGACCAACCGGGCGTTGGCCGAAGCCAACCGGAAGCTGGCCGAGACCCAGGAGAAGCTGCTGGAGGCCGAGTCGATGGCGCGCCTGGGTGAGATGGCCGCCGGCGCCGCCCATGAGATGAACAACCCCTTGACGGTGATCTCTGGCCGCAGCCAGTTATTGGTCCTAAACCTCCCCCCAGGCTCCAAAGAGCAGATCGCCGCCCAGACCATCGTCGACCAAACCCAGCGGCTAAGCGACCTGATCTCTTCGCTGCGGATGTTCGCCGATCCACCCAGGCCCAAGATCCGGCCCACCGATGTCACGCTGCTCCTGGACGCCGCGGTCAAGTCGGTAAAAAACAGGCTACGCACCTTTGAGAGCAAGACCCCGATCTCACTGAAATGCAAAGCCGGGCTGGGGCTGGTCCCCATCGACCCCCATCAGATTGGCCACGCCGTCACCGACCTGTTGGTCAACGCCATGCAGGCCTCACCCAAGACCGCGGTCCATGTCATGGCGTATCTCGACCGCAAATCCGGGGACCTGGTGATCCGGGTGACCGACGACGGCAAGGGGATGGACGAATATACCCTGTTACACGCGCGTGACCCGTTTTATAGCGCCAAGCCGGCCGGCCGGCAGATGGGCATGGGGCTAACCCGTGCCCAGCTCTATATCGCCGGTCATAACGGTCATCTGGATCTGCGTAGCACCCCCAACGCCGGGACCGTAGCGACGGTCATCATCCCACTCGATTTGGCCTAGTAATTGGTCGATACAGCCCATGATGACCCGGGACTGAACCAAGGGTTTGTTTAGCGGTAAATGCCCTGGAATAGATCACTTCGGGCGATGTGGTGCGTCAGGCAGACGTGGGGAGAAAGCCGTGCCCAGTCAGACTCCTTCGACCTCAACCGATTCAGGGCCCAAGCCAGGGCAAGATCGCCCAATCCGTGTGTTAGTCGTCGACGACGACAAGCGTGTGGGCCGGCAGATCACCAAAGGATTCAAGAGCGGGCAGCTCCAGGTCCACCAGGTGGCCAACCTCTCTCAAGCCAACCAATACCTCAATCAGCAGCGTGTCGATTTGGCGATCGTTGAAGCCAACCTCTCCGACGGGTCGGGCCTGGCGTTGGCCAAGCAGCTGGGCCAGGACCACCCCCTGACGCACACCATCGTGATGACCGATCAGCCAAGCCTCGACCGCGCCCTGCAGGCCATCCGCAGCGGGGTGGTCGACCTGATCCTCAAGCCCTTAGACCCACAAGAGGTCAAGCAGCGCATCGACCAGGCGGTGGTCCGGCTACACGACGATCAACGCAAGCGCCAGCGTATCCGTCGCCTGCGACGCATCTGCAAGAAGCTCAACCGCGCCCGCGATGAGATCGCCCACCAGGTCGACATCCTCTGCAATGACCTGGTGATCGCCTACCAAGAGCTGGCCCAGCAAGTGAACCTGCTGTCCCAGACCAGCGAGTTCACCGGGCTGATCCGCCAGGAGCTGGACCTCGAGACCCTGCTTCGACGCACACTCGAATACGTCTTACAGAAAGTCGGGCCAACCAACGCCGCCATCTTCTTGCCCGGCAACACCGACCCCGGCGAGTACTCGCTTGGGGGGTATGTCAATTACGAATGCGCCTCAGAGTCGGCTGAGATCCTGCTGCAGCACATGGCCGATGTGCTGGCACCCAAGGTCGACGAATCCAACTGGCCCGTGCATATCACCGATAACCAGATGCTCACCGATTGGCTAGGCCAAGAATTCGCCTACCTCACCGACCACCACCTGCTGGCGTTCCCCTGCCAGCACGACGAAGAGACGCTGGCCATTGTCGCGCTGTTCCGCCACCACGACAGGCCGTTTGGCGGGTCAGCCATCCAGTGCTGCACCTCCATCGCCCCCATGCTCGCTGAGACACTGGCCAAAGCCGTCAGCATCCACCACCGCCTGATGTCCGACCTGGACGACCCCGACCTGGCGCCGGAATAGCTCAGTTGACCAACGCCCATAATTACCCGGAACGGGCCGCTCTAAGCCAATGTCTACCAAAAGATGCCCGCAACGGTTAAATCACATACATAAATCAATTGGATTAGAGAACACAATGAAACTGATCCCCAAGCTGCTGCTTGCTCTATTGCTTTCGGCCACCGCTTATGCAGAGTATGAGGAATGTAAACGGCGGAGCAAAAGTGCGGCGGGTGGCGGGGCGGAGCAAAAGTGCGGCACCCCATGAGAGGTCTTCTGAGAATGTGGGTCTTACGGCGGCCACGGTGGCGGCCGAGACCACCATTAGGCAGGAGGCCCAGGAGTGTACCGCGACATGGACCAGTGGATAGAGATCCGCCGCCGGGTATTGGTGGAAGGGGTGAGCAAGCGTCAGATCCTTCGTGAGACGGGGATGCACTGGAAGACGCTTGAGAAGATTCTGAATCACAGCCAACCACCGGGGTATCGGCGTAGCCAGCCGCCCAAGAAGCCGACGATTGGCCCCCACCTCTCGAAGATCAAGACGATCTTGAAATCGGATACGTCATTGCCCAAGAAGCAGCGTCACACGGCGAAGCGGATCTGGCAGCGGCTGGTGGCTGAAGACAGCTTCGAAGGCGGTTACACGACGGTCAAGGATGCGGTGCGTGAACATCGAGCCCGTCACCGGGAGGTGTTCATGCCGTTGGTGCACCGTCCGGGTGAAGCGCAGGTGGACTTCGGGTTCGCGTTGGCCAACGTCAACGGGGTGCTGCGGAAGGTGGCATTCTTCGCGATGGCCTTGCCGTATTCGGACGCGATGTTCGTGATGGCATTCGAGCGGGAGTGCACGGAGACGTTCTGGGAAGGCCACGTGCGGGCGTTCGAGTTCTTCGGGGGCGTGCCCACGCGGATCAGCTACGACAACTCTAAGGTGGCGGTGAGCAAAATCGTAGGCTGCCGCCAGCGACAGATCACCCAGGGGTTTGCTCAGCTGGTGAGCCACTACCTGTTCGAGCATCATTTCTGCCTGGTGCGACGGGCTAATGAGAAGGGCGTGGTCGAGGGGGTGGTCAAGTTCGCGCGTCTCAACTTCTTCGTGCCGGTTCCACAGGTGCGAGACCTGGATGAACTCAACGCCTATCTGTTGGAAGCGTGCCGGTCAGATCTGACGCGTCGACTGCGGGGTCAATCCGTGAGCAAGGGGCAGTTGCTAGCCGAGGAACGGGCATTGTTTCGGCCGCTGCCGGCTGCCCCGTTCGCCGCGTGCCGGGTGCGGCCCGGCCGGGCCAACAGCGAGTCGTTGGTGCGTTTCGACGACAACGATTACTCGGTCCCGGTGGAGTATGCCCATCACCCGGTGACGGTGCGGGGTTACTACGACCGGGTCGAGATCGGCTACCAGCAAAAGGTGATCGCCACGCACCGTCGCTGCTGGGATCGCCAGCAGGTGCGTTTCGAGCCGAAGCACTACCTGCCGCTGTTGGAACGCAAGCCCGGGGCATTGGATCACGCCCGGCCGCTAGAGGGCTGGGTCTTGCCTTCGTGCTTTGGGGTGTTGCGTCGTCGCCTTGAAGACGAGCAAGATCATGAAGGTACACGTGAGTACATCCGTGTGCTGCGTCTTCTGGAACTTCACCCGATGAGGGAACTGGAACGGGCGGTCCGCCAAGGCTTGGCCATGCGCACTCACAGCCGCGACTGCATCGCCCAGTACATCCCACCCCCGGAACCCTGGGGCCGCACCACCTTCCGCCTCGATGGCCGCGATCACCTGCGTCACGTCCACGTCGCGTCCACGGATGTCCATGATTACCGCAGCCTGTTGGGCGTGGGAGGTGATCGATGAGCCAGGCCAAGAAACCCACGGTGCTGCTGGAGCATCACCTCAAGACATTGAAGCTGCCGACCATGCTGCGGGAGTACGCCTCAGTCGCCGCGTCGTGCTCGAAGGAGCGTTGCGACTACCCGACCTACCTGCTGAGGCTAGCCGAACGAGAACTGATTGACCGCGACAAGCGAGCCGCCGAGCGACGCATCAAGGCCGCGAAGTTCCCCGTGATCAAGACGCTGGACACCTTCGACTTCAAAGCTCAGCCATCGCTCAACGAACCGCTGATCCGTGAGCTGACCACCGGCCAATACATCGATCATCATGAGAACGTGCTGTTGGTAGGCAAGAGCGGCACCGGCAAAACCCACATCGCTACGGCGTTGGGTTTTATCGCCGCTACCCAGGGTCGGCGGGTACGGTTCGGGGCCGTCACCGCGTTGGCGACCCAGCTGACCGAAGCCCGTGACGACCGCCAGCTCCAACGCGCCCTGCGTCAGCTGGAGCGTCAGGACCTGTTGATCCTTGATGAGCTGGGCTACGTGCCGTTTAAGAAGGTCGGCGCCGAGCTGCTGTTCGAGGTGATCAGCCGAGCCTACGAGCGGGTGAGCGTCATCGTGACCACCAACCTCCCGTTCGAGCAGTGGACCGAGGTCTGTGGCAACCAACGCCTCACCGGGGCCATCCTGGATCGGCTCACGCACCGCGTGCACATCCTCGAAGCCAACGGTGAGAGCTACCGGCTACGCGAATCCAAGCAACGACAAAGACGACGCCGATCCAAGCGGCCATAAAAGGAACTTGACGTCCCGCCACGAGCGGGTGACATTACGCACCGGGCGCTGCATTTTTACCCCGCCACCCGCCGCACTTTTACTCCGCCGTTTACAAGGAACTTGTAAGGCTTAAAAATTTTAGTCAAAACGAGCTACAACGATATGCAAAACGCCTAAGCAATGCAGATCCAAAGTTTGAAGGTGTTGTTAATTTTGGGAAGGCCTTGGCATCGATCAATGACGCGACCAAGGTCGATGTGGATCAACTCACTGTGAAAAATAAAGACTACTGGCGTGCTGTCCTCGAGATGTCCCTAGCCGATCCTTCGATGCTTCTTGTCCATGCTCATCTTTATGCTGCTCGCGGGGAAATGGCACATGCAGAGATATATTTTTTATTGGGTAGCCGGACAATGGATGTTTCTTTCCAAACAAAACTAACCAAGTATCAACGACTCAAAGCCAAGCTGGATAGCCGGGTGACACAGGATCTCCATAGGGGCATCCAACACCATGACAACAAAGAATACACCAAAGCACTGGCGGTCTACGATCGTGTACTCTTGCAATACCCACACAGTGCATGGGCGTACTACGAAAAGGGCTCTAGCTACCTCATGATGGAAATAGACGATCCGAAGCTAAAGGATAAAAGAGAACAGATGTATTCAGCATGCAGGCAAGAAGATCCATTCTATTGGCAAGCATACCAAGGCAGTGACCCGAAGGTTATCCAAAACCTCATGGTGTTAGCTGAGAAAATACACCCTTTGATCTCTGGAAAACGACAGGATATCAAAAGTCTTAATGATTTTGCAGAGGGGTGCGAAGAAATAGGGTTATATCCTGTTGCCGCTCATGCACGCTGGAAGCTTGTGTTGATTGACCCAGAAAGTATGGCAGACCACATCAAGGGATTCCTTCGCCTTCTCTCAAAATGCGGCTGCAAAGAAGTAGAGGTCTTCCAAAACCAGTTTAATCTTGAACAAAATCGGTCAACAACACCGGAAAAAATGAGTGGCTAGACATCCAGTGCTGCACCTCCATCGCCCCGATGCTCGCCGAGACACTAGCCAAAGCCGTGAGCATCCACCACTGCCTCATGTCTGATTTCGACGAGCCCGATCTGGCGTCAGATTAGCCCGGCTGTCCACCGTAGAAAACCCCTTGGTCTGTTTCTGTTTTCAGCGTGGCAGATCCATGCCCGATGGGTATTACGCTTCACCGGTTATCGGAATAGATTGATCGGTGGATTCCACCTATCCTTCGGCTTCTTCTTCCTCCGCTGGAACTGGGCCGGGGGTGTAGGCGATGTCGGGGCCCACCGGCATGGTGTCGGGGAAAAAGGTCTTGCGCGGGTGTTTGTCGCGGTTGATGAACACCCACGTGGGGATGCCCACAATCGCCGCGAATAGCGCCCCGCCGAGGCAGGTCAGGGCGATCTGAGTCACCTGCTGGACCCACGGCTCGGGGTGGACCAGGTGGCCCAGGCTCATGAGGGTTTGGCCATTCGCCCCAACACCCGCTGCGGGCTGAGGCACGGCCCACAGCCAGACCGCGGTGCCCACAAACACCACCAGGCTTAGCGGCAGCAGCACCTTGACGCAGGCGTACATGACCTGATCGATCCGGATGCGTGGCAGCGTCCAACGCAGCCACATCTGGATAAAGATCAGGCTCATGACTTTGATCACGAACCAGAACACGCTGTACAGGTTTAGCGCGATCAGACCGGTCGTGGAGATCCCCATCGCTTGTGCGGTCGTGTCCCACCCGCCGGTGAGCTGACCATTGAAATAGGCCTGCCCAGCTTCGACGACGTTGTAGCCAATCGTGGCGTAGATCGGGTCCCACGCGCCCAGCGGGCTGTTCCACCCGCCTAGGAATAGGGCGGTTTGGATCCCCCCGACCACAAACATGGACGCGTACTCAGCAAAGAAGAAGAAGCTAAACCGCAGCCCGCTGTACTCGGTGTGGAAGCCGGCGACCAGCTCACTCTCCGATTCGGGCAGGTCGAACGGGGCGCGTTTGTTTTCGGCCAGGCTGGCCACGAAGTAGAGGAAGAACGCCAAGAACACAAACGGGTTGTGGAAGATCAGCCAATCCCACACACCGCTGCCCTGGAGGTAGCTCAGCTCGACCATGTTCAGCGTCCCGGCGACCAGCACGCCACAGAGGATCGAGATACCTAATGGGATCTCATAGCTGACCATCTGGCAGGCCTCACGCATCGCGCCGTAGACCGACCACTTGCTGCCCGAGCCCCAGCCAGCCAGGATCACGCCCATCACCTCGACGCTCAGCACCGCGAGGATGTAGAGCACGCCGATGTTCAGGCCCGCTTCAAACACAAACTGAGGCCCGAACGGCAGCGCCAAGAACGCAGCGAACACCGGGCCAAACGCCAGGTAGGGGGCAAGGCGGAACAAGAACGCGTCGGCGTCGGCGGGGATCAGGTCTTCTTTGAGGATCAGCTTCAGCCCGTCAGCGACCGACTGCGACCACCCGTGCCAACCCCCGGTGTGCATCGGGCCCACCCGCGACTGGATATGCCCCGCGACCTTGCGCTCCCACCAGATGCTAAACATCGCGATCAGGCTGATCGCAGGCAGAAAAACCGACGCGACGATGGCGGTTTTGAATGCGATGATCAACCAGATATTGTTGCCGGCGAGTTCCCGGATCATGAGTAGCCTCACTTATCGGGTGGCTTAAAGGGCTGTCTGGGTTTATAGCCGCGGCGGCTTAGGTTGCC
Source organism: Phycisphaeraceae bacterium (assembly GCA_965223655.1). Lineage (GTDB taxonomy): Bacteria > Planctomycetota > Phycisphaerae > Phycisphaerales > Phycisphaeraceae > CBDCXC01. The sequence continues at coordinate 102,567 of CBDCXC010000009.1, read as the reverse complement.
AAGTGTGGGGATTGTAACAGGTTCAGGGGGGTATGAAATGGCAAGGCGCTCAACCAGGGCCCTTGGCGGTGCACGACCGGTCGCCGCTAGCCCACATCGTTAAGAGCTTTCAGGCTGCGACAGGCCCATGGGAGGCGGCTGGGTTGGGGGCTGGCCCTGGGGCGGGTGCCCGTCTTCCTCTGGCGAAGGTGCGGGGCTGGGGCTTGGTGTCTGATCCCGGTATCGGGCGTAGGATGCGATCAGCCGGCGATACAACGCCTCGGTCTGCTCGAGCTGACGCTCAAAAGTAAGGGTTTCACGCACGTGTTTGGCCGCCTGTTGACCCATGCGAACCAGCGCCTCACGGTCGGACAAGAACCGTACCGCGCCTTCCACAAAGGTCGATCGTTCCACGGGCACCGACCGGCCGGTGATCCCCTCGATGATCTGCTCGGGGCAACCCCCGGTGCGGGTGCGGAAGACCGGCCGCCCCACGCTCATCGCCTCGGCGCAGACCCACGAAAACCCTTCATACTGCGTGGGCAGCATCACCGCGTCTGCGGCGCAGTAGGCCTTCAACAAATCGCACCGATCCAACAACACCACACGCTGCGACAACCCCTCATACTTGATCCGGTCGCAGATGTGCTGCTTGTGGGGGCCATCACCAACGATCAAGACCCGCAGCTTGGCGATGCGGGTCTGCGGGGTCTGGGCCAGGTCCAGCATCCATTCCACGTGATTATCACGCTTCAGCTGCCCGATATAGACCGCCAGGGTCGCATCGGGCTCCACCCACAGGCCCTCCCGCGCTTGACGCCACTGCGCTTCATCCGCGACCGGGTACCGATCCGGCTCCACGCCGTGGGGGATCACCGTGATCTGCTGCTGGTTCATGCGCGCCGACTCAACCAGCCACGCCCGGGCCAATTCAGAAGCAGCATGGGCGTGGTCGCCGAAATCCCACAACCAGCGGTTGCGCTTGCTTAGCGGCCAGCCCGCCGAGTGCAGCGTCTGAAGCACCGGCAACCCCGGCCGTTCCTTGCACAACGCCCGAGCCACCAGCGTCGACCACCGGCAGTGGGTGTGCAGCACATCAACCGGGTGCTCGGAGAGGTAACGACGCAAAGCCCGGTAGCTGCGCCACAGCTGACCGGATGACCCCCAGATAGGCAGCCCTAGAAAAAAGTCATCAAAGGACCAATCGAACCGCTGACGCCAGAGGCCGGGGTCGCCGGCGATGGTGATATCATGGCCATCACGACGCATCGCATGGCAGAGGCCAAGGAGATACCGGCCTAAACCAAGCGATTCGTAGTTGGCTGTCAGGTGCAGCACACGGATCGCATCATCGGGCTTGCCCACGTCGGCTCTTATCGGCTGGCCAACGCTTGAAATGAAAAACCACTCAAAAGAACGCGGCTAATCCAAACCCCGTCCGACCAACCGGGCAAACACTTATGGGGCTTGGTGTGGCGTGGGTTCAAGATGGCCCTGCGCTGCCCTGTGCTTGGCGCGTCTTCATCAGCCGATGTGCCGATAACAGATAAGCCGTCAGATCATGGGTTTGACCGTCTGTGAGTTTCGCTTCAGCGGCCATCTCAGGCACGATGATCTGCCACTGCTCGAGGCTGTAGCGATCCACCGGCTCAAGGCTGTGGCAGCCGATGCAACGGGTCACATAGACCGTACGCCCACGCTGGAGGGTCGCTGTGCCACCCGCCCCATGGGTTGCCCCCAACGCAACCATGTCGGGGCCGACCTCCGGGGCGATCTGCTCTAGCGATACACAGCCGATGGCTACCCAGCCCCACCACAGACCAAGCAGACCAGCACCGACCACACCCAGACCCCAGCCCCGATCAAGAAGCCCAGCCGCGGAACGTTTGGCATCATCGTTGGGATGCACCGGCTTAAAATTCCACACCGAAAATCACCCGTGTCATAAAATCTGGCTCGGCGTCGACACCGGTAACCTGAAACAACGGCGACACCGTCAGCCACCAACTCTTGGTCCGGATCGCCGCGTTGGGGCCAAAGTAGACCACGCTTGGGCCTGTCTCGTCCCAATCATCAAACGCCACCTCGTGGAGGAACTCCACTCCTGCTGAAAACTTCGGCGAAAACTGGTAACTCACGCCCGCGGTCTGCTCGAACTCGCCTTTGTCTTCATCGAAATCATCGCCCTCCCACTCGGCTTCGATCGTCGCGTTATACGCCAGCGTCCACGGGCCCAGGTCTTTCTGCAAGATGATCTTGCCCTCTAACTCAAACAGCTCGTCCCCGCCTTTGACCTCCCCATACAACGCCAACCCAATCGGGTCGGTCACCGGGTTCAACACGTTGTAGATCAGCTCGATCGCGGTATCGCGGTACTCTACCCGGTTGATATTGACCGATTCACCGTCTTGGTACCGCCAGTCGGCCAGGTAAACCCCCAGCTGCAGCCGGGGCGTGAGCCCAAACTCTAGCTCGTGGCGGAACTCGAGCCGGTCAAAATCCGAATCGTTGGCCTTGCTGGCCTTCCAGGTCACGAACTGCTCATACTCGATCGTCCCAGGCGGCGCGGTCGTCGCCTCATACACAAATGTGAACTTCCGTTCACCACCCTCAGCAACCCCGGCAACCCCTACCGCCCCGATCAGAAGGCCCATCAGCACCGATCCCTTGCTTCTCTTCTTACCATCCAACCCGAAGATACCCATCATTAGCCTTTCAATTGATCATGAGTCTCAATAACGTATGAAGTATGATACTGAGTTGCAAAATCGTGTCAACTGCCCCTTGGCTCAGGTACAACCTCTGTGCTGGATCTACGTGATAGAGATGCCTTGGACGACACAACAGCGAAACAAAACGTCTCTAAGGAAGTGTGTGATAAGGTGTGTGGCACTGGCGGCTTGCCCGCCAGTGTGATCAACCTACGCCTAGCGCACTGGCGGGCAAGCCGCCAGTGCCACCCATTCCCGACATCGGCATGCTTCTCACACACTTTCTAAGACCAGGCCATCGGTATCACATGTCGTCGCGTATTTGAGATATACCTCACCCCCACCCCCACCCGCATCCGCCTTGACCAATCTATCCCGTAGCGTTATTTACCATCTCTAATGAACGAAACCACCGCCCCGATCATGCGGCACGTCATCGCCGCGTTGGTCACCAACGAGCCGGGCGTCTTGGCCCAGGTCGCGGGCATGTTCGCCGCACGCGGGTTCAACATCGACAGCCTCGTGGTCGGCCGCACCGAGAACCCCGAGTTGTCACGCATGACCATCGTGGTCAACGGCGACGGGGCGGTGCTCGAACAGGTCCGCAAACAGCTCCAGAAGCTAGTGCCCGTGGTCAAAGTGGTTGACTACAAAGACGCCGCATTTGTCGAGCGCGACCTGATGCTGGTCCAAGTTTCAACCGCTGAACCCCTTACACAAAACCACACCCCAAACACACCACCGACCCACGCCACAAGCCGACGCAGCGCGATTATCGAGCTGGCAAACCTTTTCCGCGCAAAAGTCGTCGATGTCAGCCCAGACCAGCTAATGATCGAGCTGGCGGGCACCGAGGACAAGATCGAGGCCTTCATCCAGATGATCCAGCCCTACGGCGTGGTGGAGCTGGCCCGCACGGGCGTGATCGCCATGCCCCGGGGCCACAGCGGCGGCCGGATCCGACCACCGCTGGCGAAGCCCACACGACACAGCCAAACCCCCGATGCCGGTTCCGATCCCGGTGCCACGCCCGACCTGGGCGACCTACCACCCGGATAACCCTGTCGCAGAAACGATCCGGCAAGACACTCATTGTGCCCTCACCCAGTAACCGATAGAGCCAGTGGGTCGATCCAGCAAACCGCATCGGAAACAAACCCACACCGAACCGTTGCTTGATCACCATCCAGCAATAGTCCGAAAACGTAACCTCAATACAGGATGGCAGGCCCTACCCATGGCTAAAAACAACCGCCTCACACTCGCACACGTCACCCACGAAGCGGTCGACCACCTCGGTGGGATCGGCACCGTCCTGCAGGGGCTGATCACCTCACCGGTCTACCAGCAGCAGGTTAAGCGATCGATCCTGATCGGCCCCATGGCCACCCACATGGCCACCGACCCCAAGCAACGCCTCGGCGACCAGGCTCAGGTGCTCTACAGCTCGATCGATGGTATCGACAGCGCCGGGCTGGCGGGCAAGTTCCGACCCGTTGAGTGGGCATTCAACGTCGCGATCGTCTACGGCAAACGCACCTACACCACACCCGTCGACGGCCGATCCGGCGAGGCCGAGGTGCTCCTGATCGACGTGTTCCGCGCCAACCCCGACCGGTTGAATGTCTTCAAGCTGAGGCTATGGGAAACCTTCGGACTTGATAGCTCCAAATACGAAAGCTCGTGGGACTACGAAGAGTACACCCGCCTGGCCCAGCCCGCATACTACGCGCTGCTGGCGCTGCTGCCCAAACGCGACCTGCCGTGCATCCTCTTTGGCCACGAATACATGGGCATGCCCGCGGCGTTGCAGGCGATCCTCGACGGCCAGGACCAGTTCCGCACCGTCTTCCACGCCCACGAGTGCGCCACCGCTCGCCGCCTGGTCGAAGACCACCCCGGCCACGACACCATGTTCTACAACACCCTGGACCAAGCCCGCAGCCAGGGGCTATACCTCGAACAGGTCTTTGGTTCCATGGCCCACAACCCCCGACACGCGCTGATCAGCCGATCACACCTATGCGACGGCGTGATCGCGGTGGGGCCACGCACCCGTGACGAGCTGAAGTTCCTCAACCCCCAATTCGACGATCAGCCGATCGACCTGGTCTACAACGGCATACCGGCAATGAAGGTCGACCTCCAAGATAAGCAGCGCAGCCGACGCATGCTCATCAAATACGCCAAGGAACTACTGGGCTCCAAGCCCGATGTGCTGATGACACACGTTACCCGACCGGTGATCAGCAAGGGCATGTGGCGCGACCTGGCGGTCTGCCACGAGCTCGATGCGCTGCTGACCCAGAAAAAGAAGACCGGCGTGCTATTCATCCTGACCAGCGCCGGGGGTGTGCGTCGCCCCCAAGACGTGCGTGCCATGGAACAGCACTACGGCTGGCCCCGCCGCCACCGACCCGGCTACCCCGACCTGGTTGGGCCTGAGATCGACCTGTGCCGCGATATCGATGCCTTTAATGCACACCACCAAGCCGTACAGGTCGTCTTGGTCAACCAATTCGGCTGGTCGCGCGACCGCATCGGGCACCGCCTGCCAGCCAAGATGGACATCGCCGACCTCCGCCGTGCGACCGACATCGAATTCGGCATGGCCACCTACGAACCGTTCGGCATCAGCCCCTTTGAGCCGCTAGGATCAGGGGCGCTGTGCGTGATCTCCAATGTCTGCGGCTGTCAGGGATTCGTCGACCATGTCACCCAAGGCAAGGGCGCTAACAACGTGATCGTGGCCGACTTCACCCGGCTAGACCACCCCCAATCGATAGACCAGCTCAAAGCCATGACCCAAGCCCAGCGCGACCGCTACGAACAGCCCGTGGCCGCCGACGTAGCCCGCCAGCTGATCGACCGCCTGCCCCAAACCAGCGCCCAACGCCAAGCGCTGATCGACTCGGGCCAGGCCCTGGTGGCCCAGATGGGCTGGGACCAGGTCATCCAAGAGACCCTCGTGCCCATGCTCGAGCGCATCCGCCACAACGCCAACTCCACCACCCCAGGCAACAACCACAGCCAAGCGGCCTAACCCCCGACGAGGCACACCGCCCAATGGCCAGATACCTATCCCGGATGAATCTGTGGTCTGTCGCCCGATCGCGGCAGGGAAACCCTCCGTGTTTTTGATCGCCCGACGCGGCATTTTGATACGCGATGCGTATACGCGGTCGCCAGGCATCGACCCAATGGACCAGTGCCGATACAATAAAAAATCAATAATCGATCCTATTGGGGCGGTAAACTACCATACCAGCCGGGTGCTTTATGCTCAGAAAGATGATGCGCAGCAAGATCCACCGCGCCACGATCACCCAGTGCGACCCGGACTACGTCGGCTCGGTCACCATCGACGCCGATCTGCTACGCGCCGCGGATATCCGGCCTAACGAAGCGGTGTTGGTGCTCGACATCGACAACGCGGCTCGGTTCGAGACCTACGTCATCCGGGGCGAGACCGGCTCGGGTGTGATCGGCATCAACGGCGCCGCAGCCAAGCTCGTCGAGCCGGGCCACAAGGTCATCATCGTCTGCTTCGGGCTGCTCCAAGAACACGACCTAGACCAGCACGAGGCCCGCATCGTGCTGGTCGACGCCAACAACCGCATGACCCAGCAGCTGGTGTACAACAGCCGGATCGATGAACCGGTCTCGGTGATGTAGACCAAATCTGGATGAGTCAGCCAACTGCCATGCATCCGCAGCGGGGTTCGATTTTCAACGTTTTTTGCGTTTCTAACGCGACAATCCCGCAATGCCTCTGGAGACATCTGCGGCCGCTCGCAACGAGCCGCGACCGTAAGGAAGCGGGTTTTTGAGATCTCCGTATCGATCAAGAATCCATCCACGGGCGTACCGTAACCCCACTGGTAAACTTCGACTGACCCCACCAGCCCCATGCCCAAACGCGTCCGAATCAGCCTCGCCAACAAGTGCCAGCTGCTGTTTGGCGCCGCGGTCGTGCTGATCCTCACCGCAGCACTAACCGTGGGCGGCCTGCGCATGCAGACACTGGTCGTCGAGGGCCAACAGGAGATCGCGCGCGAGCTGGCCAACGCCTGGCTAGCCGACATCCTCCACCTCAGCGAGGCGCTAAGCGCCACGCCAACCGCCTCCGAAAACCACTCCCCCCTGGCCCAAGGGCTGGTCGTTCGGCTGGTCCGGGCTCAGCAATTCGATGCCGCTCAACGCCACGACCCCTTCTTGGCCAAAGCCATCGACCAATTCCAAACGCGCGACGAGCTGTTCCTGCCCGCCCAAGACCCCGCAGGCAAGAAGCACTACCGCTACGCCCGCGCGGTGCGTGCGTCCCAGCTCTCGGGTCTCCGCACAGAAGCCACACCTCACACGCCCCCGCCCAGCGCGATCGCCGACCCACTCAAAATGATCCTCCTGATCCAATTCCGCGCCGACCTGGCCCAGCGGCAGCTGATGCTCAACCGCATCTACCTGATCGCCGCGGGCCTGCTGGCGGGCCTGCTGGCCATCGGGACCTTCTGGTTCATCACCACCCGCATCATCCTATCGCCCGTGCGCGTCCTGCGTGATACCGCGGCCAAGGTTTCTCAGGGCGACCTCAACATCCGGTCCGACATCAACACCGGCGACGAGTTCGAGCAGATGTCCGACATGTTCAACACCATGCTCGAAAACCTCAAGCTCAACCAAGACCAGCTGCGCAGCATCAACAAGAGCCTAGACCTCAAGCTCGGTGAGCTGGCCGAGCACAACGTCTCGCTCTACGAAGCCAACATGCTCAAGAGCAAGTTCCTGGCCAACGTCTCACACGAGCTGCGCACACCCCTGAACTCGATCATCGGGTTCGCCGAGGTGCTTGGCGAGTCGTTCCAAAACGGCGACGCACCCACCGAAGACAAACGCAGGCGCTACACCACCAACATCATCCATTCCAGCCGGCAGCTGCTGGAGCTGATCAACGACCTGCTGGACCTGGCCAAGATCGAAGCCGGCCGCATGGAGGTTCGCGTCTCACCGCTGAGCATCGCCGACACCGCAGAGGGGCTGATCAACCTCATCCGACCCCAGGCTGAAAAACAGCAAATCCGCCTGGCGCTGCAGGTCCAGCGCGGCATCCCAATGGTCCACACCGACCCGGGCAAGCTCCAGCAGATCCTGTTCAACTTCCTGTCCAACGCGATCAAATTTACGCCTCAAGGCGGGACGGTCACACTCGAAGCGGCGCTGCTGCCACCCAACCCCAACCCAACGCCCAACCCCACCGAGGCATCCGATCAGCCGACCCCACCCCAGCTGGCGGTCAGCGTCCACGACACCGGCCCGGGCATCCCGCTCGATCAGCACGATACGATCTTCGAAAAATTTACACAGCTCGACTCGACCGAGACACGCGAGCACGGCGGCACCGGCCTGGGGCTGACCATCAGCCGAGAGCTGGCCGAGCTGCTCCAGGGACGCATCGCATTAACCAGCGACGTAGGCCGGGGCGCCACGTTTAGCCTTATTATCCCCTTAGTGCTCGAGCCCAAAACCGTCAGCCTCAACCCCCCACGACCAGCACCAGACGCACCCACACCCGACTAAATACGCATCTACGGATCAGCTGGGGCGACCTACCATGCACCCCCCAAAATTCATAGCCAGCCGTGATGAATCAAACCCCACCTAGCCAAAACCACCTCCCGGGCCTCAACGGGCTTCGCGGATTGGCGTGCTTAGCAGTCTTCGGCGTGCACTTCCACCAACACACCGGCGTCACCGCACACGCCGGGCCGTTCCAACTCGGTCGGTTCTTGGTCAACGGCAACACCGGCGTGGCGCTGTTCTTCATCCTCAGCGGGTTCCTGCTTGGCTTGCCCTGGTGGAATGACAACTCAGACACCACCAACCCCCCGCCGTTAGGAACCCCGTACCTGCTCAAACGTATCGCGCGGATCTTGCCAGCCTATTACCTATGCCTGTCCGCATTGATCTTGATCCACGGCTACGGCCTGTCCCCTAAGCAGTTGATCGACGTGGTGCTGCATTACCTCTTCCTGCACAACTACACCGAGTTCTCGTTCTACAGCATCAGCGACCCCTTTTGGACCCTCGCGGTACAGGCCCAGTTCTACGTGCTGCTGCCGATCCTGCTGGCCGTGTTGGGGCCGCTGCGACGCGGGGTCAACAACCACCTCTTATGCCTCACCCTGCTTGTGCTGGCTGGGGCTGTCTACGCGCTGCACGCCTGGATCATGACGCAGGCCAAGGGCGTCGATCCCTGGCCATTCCCCACACAAATCGTAGCCCGGCAAGGGGTAGTATTGAGCCACTCCCTGCTCGCGCACCTGCCTCACTTCCTGATCGGCGTGGCGGCGGGGTGTCTATCCGTTAGCCTCAATCACCGGCTGTCCAACAACCCACCGCCAAGCCGGATCGGATCCGACCTGGTCTTCTGGTTCGCCGCGTGCTCGATTGTGTTGATCCTCGCCACGCCCCTCGACAAGTGGTTCACCCTCCCACACGGGCGGTACCACTTCCCCTACGTGCCGCTGCTGATCGCCGCCGTGATCATTGTCACCCCATGGACCGCAACCGCCCGCAGTTTATTAACCAGCCGCCCCCTTGAATGGATTGGGGTGATCTCCTACGGCCTCTACGTCTACCACCTGCCCTGCCAGAATATCACCGCCAAGCTAATGACACGCCTGGGCATGCCCGTCACCCAATCCATGTGGCTGTTCGGGCTGCTAAGCCTAGCGCTATCGATCGCGGTGGCGGGTACCTCTCATCGAGTAGTCGAGCGGCCCATACTGGCTGTTGTGCGCCGGCGGATCGCTCGCCGCTGACCCTTGGGGCACCGGGTCGCGCGCAAACAGCCGACCCGCCAACGCCCAGCCCACCGCCGCGCCGATCAGGTAGAGGCCCACATCGGTGATATCGCCGATGCGGCTGCGCGTGAACACCTGCCCCAGCTCGATCACCACCCCCATCAACACCACACCCAACACAGACAACACCACACGCCACTTAGCCACACCGCTACCCTCTTGCTCAGCGCCACCCAACCCCCAGCGCAACGCCATCCCCACCGGCACAAACAGCATCACACTCCGCGCCAAGTTCACCGCGGTGACATACTCTTGTCCAAAGTAAGACAGCTTAAACGGGTAATCCCAAAAGTGATCCAGCCGTGCACGCACCCGTGCAGCATCGAAATCCAGATCAAAGGGGTACCAAAACGACGCAGCCAGCGGCAGCATATACAGACCCACCCCCACCATGACCACACCCAGCCGCAACGCGGGCGATAGCCCCGACCCATACCCCGCCTGATCCCGCCAGTACCGACTCAACGGCCCCGCCAGCGCCGCACCGAACCACCCACCCACCACCGCGGTCACCAAGTCCGTCGTATCTACCACCCGGCTAAAGATAAACAGCTGAACCAATTCGATGCCCCCCGCGATCACCAGCACCCAACCCACCGCATGAGGGATCGATCGCATCGGCCCCGCATCACCCACGCCCACCCCGCGCAGCCGCATCAGCAACCCAATCGGGGCATACAGCACCACGTCCATCCCCAGCTGCCAAAGCCCCTCAAGCACACCGCTGATCGACGCCAACGGGATCAGCGACACCCGCCCCGCCTCGATCTTCCGGCGGATCTCCTCGGGGCTAACCGCCACATCAAACGGCAACGCCATATAGACCAGCAACCCCACCGTATAAAGACGCAGCAGCCCCAATCGCCAATCATGCGCCGCGGTTTGACGGCTAAAAAACCGACGCAGCCAGGCGTTAATCTTCCGGCCCAACACAAACCAGCCCACGATCCCCACGCACGAGCCGATCGACTCGGCCAGCATGTCGTTCTGCGACACCGTCCGGTGGGGGAACCACAGCTGCCCAAACTCGATCCCCACGATCACCACCCCCAGCATTGCCCCAATAAAAGGCAGGCACAGCAACGCCAACCACCGCCTCGATCGATCGGTGTCGACCACACCCACCCACAGGTATCCCACGGGGATCATCAGCAACAGGTTGGCCACAAAGTCAGCCCGAGAATACACCCCCAGATCTAGGTACGGCACCGCGCGGAACCGCTCAACCGCCTCCGACAGGCTGATCGCCCGATACGCCAACGGCACAAACGAACCGTATACCGCCAGCAGCGTGAAACCCAACGCCGCAACCAGATAATGAACCCGCCGGGGAAACCCCTCCGCTGACGGACAAGGATGAGATGACAAAACCTGCTGCACCACGGGCTGACCTTCCCCGCCCCGTAGGGTGGGCGCGGTTGGGGTTGTGTCAGGCGATGGGTGACACTGACAAATGGATCTGCCGTGTGGCGTTGGGTACCACAGCGCTACGTGTAGTACTCAGCGTTCTTCTCGATATAAGACGCCCACTCACTGGGCAGATCCTCTTCGGGAAAGATCGCCTTCACCGGGCACTCGTCCACACACAGCCCGCAGTCGATGCAGGTGTCGGGATCGATGTAGAGCATCTCAGCGTTGTCGTACTCCGGCTCGTCCTTCGTCGGGTGGATGCAATCCACCGGGCACACATCCACGCACGCCGTATCCTTCGTTCCAACACATGGCTCAGCAATGATATGAGGCATGATGAACCCTTTTTCCTTAGAGGACTGCGGCCCAGTACACCGGGCCTAGTTTTCTAGGGAAAGTATAGGGGCCAGACAGAGGGTGGCAAGACCTTTGGGGCGGCTTGATCTAAAAAATTGAACCAACAGACAACGGGCAGCCCCAGACCACCACTGGGATTGGGTAAAATCTCACCAACATGCCCCAATCCACGCCCAAGATCACTGTCGATCAAATCGTCGTAGGCGATTGTATCGAAGCAATGGACACTTGGCCCCCAGGCAGTGTCGACCTGGTCTTCGCCGACCCGCCTTACAACATCGGCTACACCTACGACCACTACAACGACAACCGCTCCCACGACGAATACGTCGCCTGGACCCATCGCTGGATCGACGCCGCCACACGCCTGCTCAAGCCCTCGGGAAGCCTGTACATCCTCATCGGCGACGAATACGCCGCCCAGGCCCGCCTACGCCTCCGATACCACGAAAACGCCAGCCGCCTGCTGTTCCGCAACTGGATCATCTGGCACTACACCTTTGGGCAGAACTGCAAGCTCAAATTCAACCGGTCACACGCCCACCTGTTCTACGCCGTAGGGTCGGCCGCAGTAGGCCATGGCAAGATCACCAAGGACCCACCGTTCGCCTTCAACCGCGACGCCATCGCCGTCCCAAGCGCCAGGCAGACCACCTACGCCGACCGACGCGCCAACCCCGCGGGCAAACTGCCCGACGACACCTGGTACCTACGACCCCAAGAGACCGATGACGCCCACTTCCGCAGCGATAGCGACACGTGGTACCAATCCCGGCTGTGCGGCACGTTCAACGAACGCGTCACGTGGCACCCCTGCCAGCTGCCCGAAGCGCTCTTGGAACGCGTGATCAAGGTTTCGAGCAACCCAGGGGATTTAGTATTCGACCCGTTTGCCGGCAGCGGCACCACGCTGGCCGTAGCGCGGCGGCTGGGGCGGCGCTGGCTGGGGTGTGAGCTTAGCCAGGATTACGCCAACAAAGCCTTGGAACGCATCCACGCCGTCCAGGTCCAACCGGATCAACCCCAAAAACCGACCGCGGCTAAGCCACGCCACGGTCAGCCTGAGCTACCCGACACACCGACCAACCCCAAACGATCAAAAAAAACCTTAGGAGCTACCCCATGAACCCATGGACACGGGCCGTGGTATACGCCAGCGTCGTACTCAGCGCCGCATTGATCCTCCGGGTATGGGCAGCCGATCCACCTCACAAAACGGATACGCCCACCACCCAACCAGCGGTTGATCAAAGCGAAACAACAACACACGCCGACTCGCCGCCGTGCTGCCCCATCAACGATCAACCCCAACCCGCTGCGCCCGACACGCCGGCCCCCACCCCACCACCCGCAAGCGACCCATCACCCGCTACCCCGACCCCCGCGCGCGCCAGCCAGTGGATCGAACCCGACCAACGCCAACCCTTTGACTTAGACTTCGCCGTGACCGACCAGGACGGCCAATCGATGAGCCTAAGCGACCTGGCTGGCACACCCGTGGCCATGTCGTTCATCTTCACCCGCTGCCCCCAACCCAAGATGTGCCCGCTGATCACCACCACCATGGCCAACCTCCAACAAACCCTCCAAGACCAAGGGCTCGCACAACAGGTCAAGCTGGTGCTGCTAACCTACGACCCGGTCTACGACACACCCCAACGCCTCAAGCAATACGGCCTGGACCGCGGGCTGGACCTGGCCAGCGGAAACGCGCTCATGCTACGCCCCAGCGTTGATACCTTCCGCCAGCTGCTGCTCGAGTTCCAGATCGGTGTAGATTACGACCCCGACGGCTCCATCGGCCACTTCATCGAACTGCTGCTGATCGACCACCAGGGCCGGTTCGTCCGCGACTACCAAGGCCAAGTCTGGGACAACACCGCGGTACGCGCAGACCTCCAGCGCCTCATCGCCGAGCAGGACCTCGTCACACCCTGACCACCGGGGGTCGGGCCCGCGATCCGCGGACCACACGCGGTTCACTCACCATCGGTTGATAGCCGCGGCTACACCCACCGCCCCAGCGCCAGGCCAACCAGCACCGCCAGCAACCCCAAAACATTCTGCCCAACCAGATGCAGCGAAAAAGCGAACCACTGTGCGTTGGCCAAGAACTGGCTGCCCTCGAACGCATAGGTCGAAAACGTGGTAAACGCCCCCAGGAAACCCACAAAGATCACCAGCCGCGTCGGGCTGCTCGTGGGCATCCCCTCACCCACCACCGCCCACCCCAGCCCGAACAGGAAGCACCCCACCACATTCACCGCCAGCGTACCAAGCGACAAGGCATAAACCGGCCCACCTGCCCCACCCCAGACCGACTCCGAAACCCGCTTCACACCCTGCGTCAGCCCATACCGCGCCAGCGTCCCCAACGCCCCGGCCAACGCCAGCCATAAAATCCTCTGCCAGACCATGATGAACGCTCCTTTGAATCGGATCAGCCCAAACGATGATCCGTCGCGATAGGCCTATCTCGAGAAAATTGTATCGGTAACGACGTGCTGTGTATGAAACCGCCATGAATCAAATTGATCTCCCGCAAATACACCCATAATATACATGTATCGAATCGTTCAGCCGAAGCGTTACTCACGGCTTATCGATCGATCGGATTGAACGATGAGTCATGACACATCTTCTTTTCTGACGGCCACGTGGCGTGATCTGGCGATGCTCAACTATGAAGTCGACCCTCAAATACTTCAGCCACTCGTCCCAGCCGGAACAGAGTTAGACGACTGGCAGGGACGAGTTTTTGTCAGCGTCGTTGGTTTTCTATTCCTCGATACGCGTGTCTTAGGCATCTCGATCCCACGCTACCGCCGTTTCGAAGAGGTCAACCTGCGATTTTACGTGCGACGCAGGACCGATAGAGGGTGGCGCCGGGCGGTCGTTTTCATCAAAGAGCTTGTCCCCCACACCGCGGTAGCATGGGCAGCAAGATTTTTCTACGGAGAACACTACGCCGCACTCCCGATGAGGCATAAAATCACCTTAGGCAAGGGCATCAGCGTAGGGACACGAACGGTCTCCTACGCTTGGTGGTTTCATGGCAGAGAGAACAAGATAGAAATAACCGTTGACGGGAACCCTCAAAAGACCACAGAAGGGAGTATCGAAGAATTTATAACAGAGCACTACTGGGGATACGCTCGACGCAGGAATGGACGCACCACCGAATACCGTGTTGAGCATCCGCAGTGGCGGGTCATCAAAGCGACCGCGGCGCAGCTAGACTGCGACGTCGCCAGACTCTACGGAGATCCGTTTGTTGAGTTCCTACAAACACCAGCCTCGGCATTCCTCGCCGATGGGTCAGAGGTCACCGTGTTTAAGGGCAGATGGCTGCCGCGATGAGAGCATGATGAGCAAACCCATCGGCGTGATCCTCTACGACGATTCCTGCGGGTTCTGTCGCCGATGGATCCCGTTCTGGGAAACTACCCTTCGCAAACAAGGATTCACGATCACACCGCTTCAATCCCCATGGGTCACGCAGCCGCTCAACACGCCGCAAGAAGAATGGCTTGTCGATCTTCGGCTGCTGCTGGCCGATGGGAATCAGATCCGCGGTGCAGATGTCTACCGCTATGTCATGCGGCGGATATGGTGGGCCTACCCACTTTACGTACTATCCTCAGCACCATGGCTGCGAAAGATCTTTGATTGGAGCTATCGCACCTTCGCGAATAACCGGCATCGGTTCTCGCGTGCATGCGGGCTGTCACCGGACACCCAAGGCCAACAAGCGGATCCGTCATCGTAAATCCCAGCCACACGGTCCGGCCAAACTCGCCTACCATCTCATCTGCCACAGATCAATATGATATGGTGCACCGAGCATAGGTGGCGTCTGTGCCGACATGACATCGCCCCCCAACAGGACACAATGATAGACCCATCGCGTCTCTCATCCGCTCAATCTGCCCGGTTATGATACGGGTCGCCGTAAGCCAAAGTGCCCATCGCCACTCAAATCCTTAATATAGCCCCCAACCGTGAGCCTCAAATACCACCGGGTGAAACAAGCCGATCTGAAATTGCCCGCCCCGCTGCGGTGGCTCACCCGTGCGTTTAGCTCGATCACCATGGCGGTGATCCTGCTGACACTGGTCGCCTTGTATGGGGTTATCGCCAGTGTACCCGTCGCGTTCTTGGCCAAAGCCGGCCTCTACGCCATGTCCGCGCTGGGCGGGGTGGGCGTCGCGGTCGTGCTAGCTGTCGTGTTGGCACGCCACAAGCGGCTACAAACCCATTGGGGAGCGGTATGGGGGTTAAGCGGTGTCCTGGTCTCACTTGGTGCGTGGCTTAGCCTGCGGGGCGCCCAGGCCATCCATACCTGGGCCGACCAGCACCCCTGGTTCCAACGCCACCACGCCACCATCATCTACCGCTTACGCTTCTTCGAAATGACCGAATTGGAATTCTACTGCTGGTGGCCGCTGAAGCTGATCCTAGGCTTGTTTGTGTGCAACCTCATCTGGGCCACGATCCGACGCATCGAGTTCAGGTTCGTCAACATCGGCGTGCTCACCGTCCACACCGGGATCGTCCTGATCGCAGCCGGCAGCATCGTCTACGGCTGGTTCAAGGTCGAGGGCGACACCATCCTCTGGCGGCGAGACCTGGGCGGGCGCCCCGTGGCCGACTTCTATGACGCGACCACGCCTGCGATCTACTTCTTCACCGCCCAGGGTGAAAAATTCTTGATGATCCCACTCCACCACCTGCCGCGGTACAACGACTACGACCCCGACCGGGGCGAACTCGATATCCGCTTACACGATTGGCAAGCGTTCCGCGACTGCTTCGGCCCCCATGTGCGCGCCACGATCCGCGGCTTGATCAGCTACGGCTCAATGCAGTGGGCTTGGGTCGACCAGGGTAACGACCCCGCCGCAGATAAGCAGGCACAACCGTTAGCGCCCAACCCAGCGCTACGCCTTGGCTTTGGCGATCAGGCGGCGCCACGCCAAGGGTTTGAGCACGTCCTGGTCGCCTCAAGCCCCGCCGATCGGGTGCTCAAGCAGCCCGATTGGGAACTGGAGTATCTCGTCAACCCCACACCCCAACGGCTAGCGGACCTCACAGCCCCGCTCGACGGCCCACACGGCTTGATCATCGAAATCCCCCATCAAAACCCCAGCAACGATAGCGCCTCGCATCACCCACCCTACCGGCAGATCGAATCCATCACCCCAGGCCAGACCATCACCGTTGGCCAAAGCGGCTACACCCTGACCATCGAATCGATCGGCGACTACGGTATTGGCTTTGTCTCACCCGGTTATGAACGCGCCACCGACACACGCGCCGTTGTCCGCATCAGCAACGCGCAGCGCACGTTCCGACGCATCGTCTTCCACCGATACCCTGAGCGGAATCAGGATTTTGTCCCTGCGCCTGATGACCCCAGCGTGGGCCCCATCGGGCGTCGCACCGACCCCGACCCGGCGATCCGGCTGGCGTACATCGACGCCAGCAAGCTCCAATACCACCTGATCTCAAACCACCCAAACGGTAAAGCAGACCAACTCAAGATCATGATCCGCCTGCCCAACGCCAAGTCGGTCTTCGCCGATATGCCCAAACCACAGTTCCCCGTTGTCGATCCATCCGGTCGAACGATCTGGGCCCACATCACCCAGCGCCTCACCCACGCCACACGCGTACGCCAACCCATCCCAACCCCCCAGCCCAACCGCCGCCCCAACGACGAGGGCACCTACCTGCACACGCTGCTGCCGGTTGATTTCGAGATCGTCTCGCCCGATTCACCCAACAGCGGCAGACCCACCTGGCACCGCCGCGTGTGGCTGCCCCACATGCGCTACCCCATGTACCCCGATGAGGACCACGCACCGGTCAAGCTGTCACTGCCCCCTGCGCTACCCGGCACGCGCCCGGAGGTCGCTGCGGGCTCGATCCAAGCCGCGTTTAGCCGGCTAGAACGCCCGCTGCCGTTCGTGCTATCACTTGAAGCGTTTGAGATGCAGCCCTACCCCGGTTCGCAGATCCCACGCGACTACGTGGCCGACTTGGCGATCGCCGACATCGATCGAAGCAGTGAATCGGTTGGCCCCACGTCCTATGGCCAGGCCCGGCTCAACAACCCGCTGGTCTACCAAGGCATCAAGCTCAGCCAGACCGGGTGGGACCCCGGCGACCGCAACGCCCCCAACCACGCCGAGCGTGACGCACACGGCCGGTTCCTCAACCAGCAGCGGTACACCATCCTCGGCGTGGGCAACAACATGGGCATCCGGGTCATCTTTGTCGGCGCGTGCTTGGTCGTGGCGGGCATCCCCTGGGCGTTCTACATCAAGCCGCTGCTGGTCCGTGTCCAGAAGCGCAAGCTGCAGGCTCAGCTGGCCAATCCAACACAACCAGCTCCGAGCTCAACGCGGGGTGGATTGTAAAAAACCGCTCAACACACGCATCAGAAAAATTCACTCGCTTGCGCATCCTGCCCTTTTTAATATTAAGCCCCTCGGCTGGCGTGAAAAACACCCATCCCGATCGGGTTTACGTCGGGCCAACCCACCGGCGGCAGGAAATATTCGGTGTTTTTGTGCTTCTGTCGCGGTAAATCCATACCTGATGGCCGGGTAAACGGAGTAGAAAAAATCTGGAGGTTTTTATTTAAAAATAGTGAGTTTTCTATTGTGTTTTTGTGTGAATCCGTTATGATAAGCAAAATTTTTTTATTTGAGATAGAAGAAATGATGGGACCTCGCGAATAACCCCACCCTTTAGAATACCAGTTGCATTGTTGGTCTCGTCAGGCCTGGTTTTTTGTAACGGCAGCGGGTGGGTGTAGTCCAAGTTTGTGGTGCGTTGACCAAAATTGATGGGTACCTGGGGCTAAGCAAAGCGTGCCCTAGTCGAAGCACCCTGGTTCTGGGGCCACCCAATGCCACAAACTTGGACGACACCCACGGCGGGTTATTCAGAGATCCATGGCAACAATGTTATCTGACATGACACGAAGATGTTTGCAATACCCAACTCAATCATCATGACGCCAATCACATTGTTGATTGTTGATTGTTGTTTTGCACCCCCACCTGCTGCCCCAAAATCCTTTGTCGTTTTTTTGGTTTAAACCCTACAGGGGTATTGGTCTACTTTTAAAGTGAGTGTTTGTGAGAAGGTGTTTTCGGGTATCCACCCCGATTCCATGATCGTCAAACAAACGCCACAAACACAAGTATTCCAGGGGAAACAGCGTGTTCTACCGCTAGCTCTGGTATCTGCTGCCCGCGGTGAGGTGGCATGAAATTCTAAGGAAAAAGGAGGCCGCAAGATGAATCCATCACAACACAACACACACACGAAACCTGCATGGGTATGGATGGTGTTTGGCTTGGGGATTGTCAGCTGGGTCTGCGGGCCGGCTCACGCGCAGCTCAACGATGTGGAGCAGACGCCCAACACCGCCAACGCCGGGATCCAAAAGTCTTTGGAAGACCAGATCGGTTCGGGCCGGGGCGATGTCAACACACCCGGCTCGTCGCTGTTCATCATCAACCGCGACCCCTTTCGGTCGATCCGCCGCGGCCGGCAATTGTTTCAACGCAAGTTCACGGTCGCACAAGGCATGGGGCCCCGAACCGGGGACGGCGTGGGTGATATCGAAAGCGACGGGTCGCTGGGCGCCGGCCTGGCAGATTCCTGCGCCGCGTGTCACGGCCGGCCTAGGGGCTCGGCGGGGTTTGGGGGCGATGTGTTTACCCGACCCGATAGCCGCGATGCACCACACCTATTCGGCTTAGGGTTACAAGAAATGCTAGGCGATGAGATGACCACGGAACTGCGAGCCATCCGTGACCAAGCCATCGTCGACGCCCAGAACGGAACCGGAACCAACGAAGACACGGTGCTGATCGATGAAGATTTCGAAAACGGGACCGGCAGCTTTATATTCGTCGATGATCCTTTTGGCACATTTAATCCATTCGATAGCCGAGGCGAATTAGCCCAACTCCCCGGGGAAACACAGCGGGCCCTGATTACACTGGGCGGGATCGATAATGCGGATATCTTCGGCATGTCGGGGGGGTGGAGCACCACCTTTAACCTGCCATCGCCGGCCACCGTCAGGATCACCTTTGATTTCAGGCTCATCCAGTCTCCCTACTATGAAAATGATGAGTTCTCGGAGGCCCGCATCAGTGTGGATGGTCAGGAGACCGTGCTGGCTACGTTTACCGGCGATGGCAACGGCGGGCCCGAAATGAATACCGGCATCCAACCACACACCGTTGAGCTAGAACTGGCCGCTGGCAACCACACCCTGATCCTTGGGGCGTTCAACAACAAAAAAACCTTCTTTGATGAAGAAACCTTTGTGTCCTACGACAACGTCAGGGTTGTGACACTCACAACCACCCCGGGCGCCGTGACGAGGCAGCTTGTCGCGAAAGGCGTCGATTTTGGGTCGATCACGGCCTTCCCAGACGGGACCGTTGATACCTCCAATGTGGAAGGGGTCAACCCGGATCTGCGTGTGCGTCCGTTCTTCGCCGAAGGCGGGACCATCTCGATCCGCGAGTTTCTGGTCGGTGCGTTCAACGCCGAGATGGGCCTAGAATCATCCGACCCCGATATGGCCGCCGCGGTCGCGGGGGCGGATATCGTGACCCCCTCGGGTATGCTCCTCAGCGGGTCCCAGGACACGATCGAAGCGCCGCCGGCCAGCCACGAATTTGACGACACCGACGGGGACGGCGTCACCAACGAGATCCCCACCGCGCTGGTCGACCACATGGAGTTCTACCTGCTTAACTATTTTAAACCGGGTGTCTATGAACAGACCAGCAGGGTCGACCAAGGCCGGGCACTCATGGAATCATTTGGTTGTACGGTATGCCATATCCCCGATTTGACCATCGATCACGACCGACGGGTCGCGGACGTGGAAACCAATTTCGATCCCGCCAACGGGATCTTTAATCGGTTGTTCGCCGTGGCCGAAGCCAAGTTTACCCAGGTCGATGACGGCTCGGGCCTGCCTACTCTCAAGGTCCCCGCGGGCAATAGCTTTGTGGTGAGGAACTTTTTTGCTGACCTGAAACGGCACGACCTTGGCCCCGCGTTCTGGGAGAAGAACTTCGACGGGACGATCACCAAGGAATTTATGACCGAGCCGCTTTGGGGCGTGGGCTCCACCGCGCCCTACGGGCACGACGGCCGCAGCATCAGCCTCGAGGAGGTCATCCTCCGGCACGGGGGTGAAGCACAAGCCGCTAGAGACGCCTACGCCGGTGCTTCAAACAATGATCAGCGAAAATTGATCGAATTTCTACGGTCACTGGTGTTGTTCCCACCCGATGACACTGCCTCTAACCTGAACCCCGGCGACACCAGCGCCGAGGACTTCCCCCAAAACGGGCACGGCAGCATCAACCTCTCGACGCTGTTTAATGACCCCAGCGACCTGGAGTAGCAGATCGATTGCTGACGGACTGAATTCTCCCAATCAACCCATGCCTGATGGCGGATCGCGACCATCGGGCATGGGTTTTTTCTAACAGCCATATCGGCCCACGTGAAATGAATACGATCAAGCTTGATATCGGTTCATTATTCCACCATCCGGGTCGAAACCTTCGCCTTTAGGCGTAACCGCTTGAGCGTATCTTCTTGAGGTAAACTCGATGGATGTCCCCAACCGAATATCGTCACGGAGCCCACACGATCTACGACGTCAAGTACCACTTGGTGTGGGTGACGAAGTATCGGTATCCGGTGCTCACGGGGCAGATCGCGGTCCGGGCCCGGGACACGATCCGTCAGGTCTGCATGGCCAAGGATATCACGATACTCAAAGGGCACGTGAGCCGGGATCACGTTCACCTATTCGCGTCGATCCCGCCGCGGATGTCGGTGGCTCTTGGTGTGCAATACATCAAGGGTCGTTCTTCGCGGTTGCTCCAGCAAGAGTTTTCGGAGTTGAAGCGTCGGTACTGGGGCCGCCACCTCTGGGCCCGGGGTTACTTCTGCGCCTCGTCGGGGACGGTGACGGACGAGATGATCAAGGCGTATATCGAGCATCAGCAACAACCTCCAGACGACGGATTCACCGTAGCCGACGAGTAGCTTTAGCCGGCTTCAGGCGAGGCTTGAGTCGGCTTTAGACGAAATAGCGACTTTCAGTCGCCGGGAAACCTACCGGCTTTAGCCGGTAGTGGTTTAGTTTCCGCCTTTCGGCCTATGGCGATTCACAAGTGGTTTGATTAAACGAGTTTGCTTTCGTGTTAAAAGAGGCGAAATCCCTCAAAGACTTCAAAATACCCTTGTTTTATCATCATCGAAACAAATTAATTACTTAAACACTGATCAGCTATGCCGATATACACCTCGGGCATGAGGTGACCACCTCGGAATAACACGAATGCCGAAACTTTTGCTGCTTCGGGCAAACAGGTCAGAACCATTTTGTTTGGGATCGAGATCCAGCTTTCAACGGCATCCATCATCGCATTGAGAATGGGTCAATAAAAAAACCCGCGTCGCTGCTGTCCCATGACGACGCGGGCTATGGACCGGACCACCCGACCCATTATTTTGGATAACCCCTGGCGTTTACCCCGCCCGGGGTTATTTTTTTGATGCTGGTGTATACCCACTTGGTGAGGAGACAACCTTGACAGGCTGCTTTAACCTAGCGCGAGGAATTGAAACAGATCCCCCCCTCGCGGCTGGGCTTTCTACCATCTTTCTCCTCTTACGTTTTACCTCCTTCCAGCAACTTCCTTGTCGCTCATTTGATACCCCCTTGACGAGAGATAGTGTGTCACGGATGGGGCGATTTGTCAAGGCGTTGATCCGATGGTTTGACGATGTTTTTTCGTTTGCGCACAGCAACGTGGGGATTGGGAGCCGTTTGATCAACCGTAACCGCAAGGCAGCGGAGCGACTTAAAACCCAAGCCATCCACGGGCTGGTGCACCCAAATTTTTTTGCAAGGCTTACCCACAGTCCGAGAACTCAAAACAGTTGCTTTGGTGGGGCTTGGGGTACCCGGTTTAGGGGCGATAACACCGCGTAATCCCTATAAAAGGAGCTTTTTTTAGAAATACGGCTTGTGGGGTTAAGTCTGCGACCCATCGAGCCGATATCACCCTCCATGCTGTCCCAACATGGATTCAAAGGTCAACACCAATGTCTGGGATACCCCCACTACGGATCGGAGAGCTGCTACGCAGATCGGGCCACTTAACCGCTCAACAAGTTGCAACGATATGCACCGCCCAGCGGGATAGCGCATGCCCGTTTGGCCGATTGGCCGAGCGGATGTTCGGCGTGGCGCCCCAGGCGGTAGAGGACGCGTGGACCCAGCAGTACCTAAGCTACAACACGCAGATCGAGCACCTCGACGACCAGCGGGTCGACCCCGCGGTGCTGGATGTGCTCTCACGCCGGCAGGCGTGGCAGCTGATGATGATGCCGCTAAGACGTGAAGACGGGCAGCTGATCCTGGCCACCACACGCCAACGCCTCACACGCGCGATCAACTTCACCTGGCGGCGGCTCAACGAACCGGTGCTGATCCTTATCGCCCCACAAGACCAACTTGAATCGTGCCTCCAGGACCACTACCCCTGGCCAGCGATGATCGACCAGCCAGCGCTTATTGCCTGGGCGTAAGCGTCCGTGTGTGATGGGTGCGCGTTCGAGTCGAACCCGTCGCAGCCATTTCACGCCTAGGGGATACGCACCGCGTATGACAATGCCGCGTCGGAGACACAAAAACACCGATCGTTTCCCTTGCGCGGACGGTCGGCTTACCGCAAACTCAATCGGGGCTGGTATAAACTACCCCTATGGCCAAGATCCAACGCATCGGCGTGCTCACCGGGGGCGGCGATTGCCCCGGGCTTAACGCGGTGATCCGCGCGGTGACCAAGACCGCGATCGTCCGCTACGGGCTGGAGGTCGTGGGCATCGAAGACGGCTTCCAGGGGCTGATCGAGAACCGGCTCCACCCGCTCAAAACCCAAGACGTCAGCAACATCTTGACGCTGGGCGGCACGATCCTGGGCACGAACAACCGCTGCGACCCACGCCGATACCCCGTGACCGAAAATGGCCAGACCCAGTGGCGCGACGTGACCCAGCGCGCCATCGGCCACATCCAGGACGCCAAGATCGACGCCCTGGTCGTGATCGGCGGCGACGGGACCATGTCGATCGCCAGCCACTTCGCCAAGCAAGGCATCAACTGCCTGGGCGTACCCAAAACGATCGACAACGACCTGGTGGGCACGGACATCACGTTTGGGTTCCGCACCGCGTGCTATGTGGCGACCATGGCGTTGGACCGGATCCACACCACCGCCGCCAGCCACCACCGCGCCATGATGGTCGAGGTCATGGGCCGAAATGCCGGGTGGATCGCGCTCTACGCCGGCGTCGCAGGCGGGGCCGACGTCATCCTGATCCCCGAGATCCCATTCGATATCAACAAGGTCTGCCAAAAAGTGGTCGACCGCTCGCGCCACGGCAAGCGGTTCAGCATCGTCTGTATCTCAGAAGGCGCCAAGCCGATCGATGGGGGCCCAATCGTAGATCGCTACGACCCCACCAGCCCCGACCCGGTGCGATTGGGCGGGGTGAGTCGGGTGGTGGCCCAGCAGATCGAGCAACGCACCGACATCGAGACCCGTACCACGGTCCTGGGCCACGTGCAGCGCGGCGGGTCGCCCGTGCCCGCCGACCGGCTGCTGGGCACCGAGTTTGGGCACGCCGCGGTGGCCGCACTCATGGCCGGGAAGCAGAACCGCGTCATCGTCATGAAAGGCCGCACCGTGGCCGACATCGATCTGTTCGAAGTGGCCAACAAGCAACGCCTGGTCCCGCTAGACCACCCCCTGATCCAGGCTGCGCGCGACATCGATACCGCGTTCGGGGATTGATGGGGGGGATGCATACGCGGTTGCGCCAATACCCGTACCGGATACGTTTGCGGCAAGCCGGGGGCAGCGGTTTTTTTTATGCTGGCGGTCAAGGTTTGTGGGCTGACCGCTGCCCGAGGGTGGCCTTGAGTTGGATGATCTTGTTGCGGCGGCGGACCTCCAGCACCACCTCGTCGCCGGGTTGGCTTTGACGTAGCTGGATCGACAGGCCACGCGCTCCGCGTACCGGCTGGCCGTTCCAAGTCAGGATCGTGTCGTCGGCGCGCAGGCCCGCGGCTTGGGCGGGGCTGCCGGGTATGACCCCCGACAGGCCACAGCCGGCTTCCTCACCCGGTTCAGTGTATTCGGGCATTACGCCCAAGTACGCCGACCGCCCAGGTTGTCCTTGTTCACCCACTCCTAGCCCATGGGGCATGCTCGGGGGCATACCCGTAAACGCCAATCGCTTGGGCTCATCGCGCAGCTTACCCAGCAAGACGTCGGTGAGTGCTACCACAGCGACTGCTCCCCCGGCATTGATCTTGTCTGGTGTATCGGTTGTGCGGTGGTAGTCTTCGTGGCTACCGGTAAAGAAGTGCAACGCGGGTACCTCCCGCACTTGGAAGCTCATGTGGTCGCTTCCGCCATAGGTTTGAGTCGTAGTTTGAAGATCCAGCCCGAGGGTTTGATTGGCTTGATCCAGCAGCTGCGACCAACGGTCACCCGATCCGGTACCCATCACGTGCAGCTTTGCCTGATCCATGCGGCCGATCATGTCGTAGTTGATCATCGCGGTGAGGTCGGTGTGCTCGAGGCGGCGGGGCGATGTGTTGGGTTGGGTGGTTGAAGGTGTCGGCGTGGTTGGGGCGGCCCCGGGCGTGGCCGGGGGCAGGCGTAGGTCATCCAAGTGCTTCATCAGGTAGCTGGACCCCAGCAGCCCCCGTTCCTCGCCGGTAAAGGCGACAAACAAAACCGACCGGCAGGGGGTGTCAGCGGTTGGGGCCAACCCAGCGTCACTTGCCCGGTCTTTTTGTTGGGTGGGATCACACAGCCGTTGGGCCAGCAGCAGCAACCCTGCGACACCCGATGCGTTGTCGTCGGCCCCGGGGTGGATGGCATGGGTGCGCGATAGGCTGCCGATCTCGCCGTAGCCCAGGTGGTCGTAATGCGCCCCCACAACAACGACTTGGTCTGCCAACCGACCGCGCCCGGGCACGAACCCCGCGACATTGGCGATCGTGGCGCTGCGGTGGGTGAGCTTCACCGTGCCCTTGACACGCACGCCCGCCAACCACTCGACACCCCCGCCGGATCGGTCCGCCCGCTGCTGGAACGCCTGGGCCACCTTGGTTGGGTCGCGGCCCGTGCGCCGGATCATGCGGTCAAATAACGCCGTGCTGATATGGAACACGGGGATGGTGGCGCGCTGGCCGGTGATACTGCGTTGGGGCAACTTCAGGTCGCCGCGGTCTTGTGACGGGGGGTTGACAACCAGCAGCGCCGCCGCGCCGCGCTGGGCGGCCCATTGGGCTTTTTGGGGGATGCCGGCGGCCTGGGTCCATGGCCCGAGGGTGTTGGGGTCTAAGCCAGCCCACTGGCTGCGGCCCGAGTCATCGAGCGGCTCGTACCGGAACGCGATTGCCACAGCGCCTTCTAACCCTTGTTCGGGCACACCCTGGTAGCTGTCATAGCCCTTCTCAGGGTTGACGATCCCGTAGCCGACAAAAACCGTGGGCCCTTCGAACGACCCGTTGGCGGAGAACCCCAGGCAGCTGAACTGCTGATCGGGTTGCGTGGTCAGCTGGGGGTGGGCTTCATCACCTTCACCCACCGCACCGGGCATCAACGCCAACGACTGCTGCTGCACCGATACGCCCAATTGGATCTCAAAGGGTTGGGTGTAGGTTGGCCGGCCGTCGATGAGAAACGCAGGCGTTAAACCCAGTGCTTGGAACCGCTCAACCAGATACGCTGTGGTTTTTTCTAACCCCGCGGTGCCGGCTCCGCGGCCTTCCATGGCGGGGTGGGCCAGGTGTTCGACGATCTGTCGGAATCGCCGCACCTCCTGCGGATCCAGCTGTGCCTGTGACCAAGGGTCAGTCGGCGGGGCGGTGACACAACCGGCCAATACCCCGAAAAGGACCGCACCCCGCCAGCAGCGCACCGATTTTCTTATGCATCGCCTAAGCATCGTGGGGTATCCCGCCCAAAAGGTCCGCGCTGGTTTCTTGTTCCACCCATTGCCCGATCGCCCGCATCTCCGGTGCGGCTTGCAGCTGCGCCGCCGAGCTGACACCGAACTCCGTTAATGGCAGCAATTCATTGGGGACCCCCGGCTTGGACCAGCAGAACCGGGCGGCGTGGAAAACCAGCGGGCGCAGCCGGAAGACCCCATACGCGTGCCGCCGCGCCAGGCCGACCTGCTGATCGGTCAGGGGCGGTAGCGCTTGGAGCTTGGCCAGTGTGTTGAAATACGCTTCCTGGGTGGGGGGATCCACGGTGAAGCCAAGCCCGGCGTACCGCCCGGTGCCCGCGGTGACCACCGGGATGCCAAACATCGGCAGCTCCATCCCGATCGTGCCCCGCACCGTCAAGCCGTAATCGATCGTGTCAAACAGCGACGCCGTGCTAATCCCGCTGTCGGGTTCCAGCAGCGTGACGTGTTCGGGCAGCGGCCCGACATGTTCACGGATCAGCTTCTTTTCGATCAGCTCGCCTGCGTACCCATCGCGCGCCAGCCGCCAGACATTGACCGGATGCAGCTTCACCACCCAATTGAGGCTGGGGTTGCGGCAGGCGGCTCTGACGGTCTCAATCAGCCAGGTGGCGTAGTCATCGAACAGACCCCGGCCGTAAAAAAACGTTGCGTCCCACAAGATATGAGAGAAGATCACCGCCGTTTTTTTGTGCGAGTCAAGCTTGAGGCGGTCCCGCACCTGCTGGGCGGTTAGGATCGCCTTGCCCGATTGGAGCTCCTGACGGGCGTACCACGAGCCTTGCCGGTAATGGCTGTAGTGCTCGTCGACCAGCTGTTGGGCCTGATCGGCCGACAGCGGCATCACGCGGATTTTCTGCCACGAGGCGGCGTCGAGCGAGATCGGGTGGGCCGACCGGGTCTCGAGGCTGTACCGTTTGAAGTGCAGCGCATCGTTGCGGTGCGAACCGTTGTAGTGAATCACCCCAACCCCGCGCGATAGCGCCACGTCGAAGACCTCGCCATAAGGCGTATAGCCCCGCTCGTTGAACACGCAGGCCTCGATGGGAAGGGCGTTGAACAGCCGATGCGCAGCATCGGCGGCCTGCATCCCGATCAGATACATCGCCTTGAACCGAGCCACGACCTGCGGATCACCCAGGTCCAGCACACCCGCGTGTGTCTCCCGAGCGACGACCGACAGCGCGTGTTTACCGATCTCGCATCCCTTGTATTGAAAAGCCAACAGGTCAGATACGGTGATCGCCTCATCAAAAAAACGGGCGATCGCCCGGCGGTGTGTCTCGGTGCGGCGTGGCACCAAAAAGTCTTCGAGCCAGATAAATTCACGGATCCCAAACAGCCGGTAGTACCGCCTGGCCCGCACCTGCCCGCGCCTTAGCAACACCGCGGTCGGGTAGCCCCTGGCCTGGAGCGCTTTGGCGATCAACCCATCGAGCTTGACCGACGGCACAAACCCGTGGATCCCTACGATCAAGGCTCTTTCGTGCCGGGGCGTCACCGTCGGCAGCGGCCCGATGATCGGGGCGTACGCCGACTTAAAGGCCGCATAATCCTCGGCGTATAGCCGGGCTTGGGGGCTAAGCCGATCGTACGCCCACGCCAGCGCGTTCTTGGCGGCGTAGATCTTGGCTGTCTTATGAAGCAGGTTGGGCACGCGTGTCACCTCATCGGACCCGATGATTGAAAACCGTACGGGTGGGGTGATTGTCGGGTCTCGGGGGGGTGCTGTCGAACGGTCTTCGTGGGCGACGCGGTGCCCAGCATCTCATGCGTCTGGATCGGGCCTGGGCGCGTTACCCGGTATCCGTCTGCCCGCACGCGGGGCAGAAAGGCCTTCGAGATACGCCTTGAGCGCTACGGCGCTGTTGTGTTCCAGGTCTTTGGCGGCAAACACGAAGGTGACCGTGCCTTGCTTGGCCATGGCGGCAAGCTGCTGGATCAAATCGCCTTGACCGTCGAGCTGCTGCCAGTAGCGGCTACAAAACCGTTCCCATTTAGCGGGGTCATGAGCAAACCACCGCCGCAACTCGGGCGTTGGCGCGATCTGCTTGAACCACAGGTCGATGCCGGCCCGCTGCTTCGAGACCCCGCGGGGCCACAGCCGCTCGACCAAGACACGTTGGCCATCGTCAGGTGTGGCGGGTTCGTAGACGCGTTTGAGTCGGATCATCTCATCAGCTGCTTGCTGACCGCACGATCACAAAGCCGCGCTGCGATGACGACGCGGTGCCCAGCTGATTCACCAAGGCATGGGCACCGTGGGGTCGGTAAAAACTTCAAGGGGAACCTCCCGTGGCATCGTGATCTTCTCAAAGACCAGCCGCTTGTCTGCCATCCGGCGCTCGAGGCAGAACGTGATGCCGTTGACCGTAGCCAACCGGTTCCACTGGGCGGCGACCACCTTGCGCACACCCTGGGGCTTCACCCTGGATTGGTAGATATGCATGGTGCGTGGGTCGATGAACAGCGCCCACAGGTCGTCGGGGGTCGTCCCCGCGGTCTGGGGGTAGCGGAACCGGTAGACCATGGCTTTGCTGTCATCGCTGCGGCGGATCGAATAGGTTTTGCCGACCGTGCCGGCGTTGGCCAGCTCAAGCGGCTGGAGCAGGAGGAAGGTGTCGTTATCGATCCGCTCAAGCACCCGCCGGATCAGGCCGCTGTCCTGCAGCCAGCCATCGATGTAGACCGCCCCGCCAAAGTCTCTTCGGTTGACCAGCCCCACCAATCGCCCCTTGGGCAGGGGCAGGCCCAGCGGCTGCCACGTGCCGGTAGTTTCATCGAACATGGGGGTTGTGGCGAATGTCCCGGCGTCTGCTTCGTAGCGGTACAGGCCTGTGCCACGGTCCCACAGGTGGCGGTACCGGGCGACCTCTTCCCCCCTGTGCCGCACCGCCAGATCGTACCGGAGGTAGCGCACCATCCGCCATTGCTGACCACCATAGGCCGCGGTCACCCGCGCCGGCACCGACACCGCCCGCGGCGTGTTGCCCCGCTGGGCCGCGCAGCCCACCACAAGCACGAACACCACACTCCAACACACGCCATACAGCCATCGTGTCATACGTCATACTCCGCTAACCACCAGACCAGCCTAGATGGTGTTTGTTCAATACCCAAACAAACTGATCTGGTGGAACATCCCCATCGAGTCAAAATGCGCCAGCGCTTCGGGGACCGAGGCGAATACCCGCGTAGCGGTCTCCGTGATAAAGGGGCTGGGGTTCTGGGTGGGTTGCCACACGACATACACCTCTTTCCCGTGTTCGAAGGCGTGCTGGAGTTCACGCTCAACCCCGCTCGACAAGCCCGGCACGCCGCTGGGCAGCTGCGGGATCAGCGACACGATCATGTCCGACTGGTCGATCAGCTTGAAGTCCCGAGCGTAGATCTGCCCATCGATGTCACCAGCAATATCTAAGACCTGCTTGACCGAAACGTCAAACCCGTGGGTCTGGCCGCGGTGGTCGACCATGCTCCCGGAAACAAAATCTTCGCCCCTTTTAGCCGCGGCGATCGCCGATTCCAGCAGCAGCTTCTCGTCCACGTCACCGGGGTCGAACGTGATAAAGTGCCCGGCCAGCCGCTGACGGAACTGGTTGATCTGTTCAAGCACCTGGGGCATACCCACCACGTGGCTCATGGGGAACGAGGGGTAGACCTTGCGCATCGGGTCGTGGCAGACCAGCCGGTAGGCCGCATCGGTCGTCTCGGCCTCCCGGCCACGCGACAACACGTAAAACGACTTGGCGCACCCCACAGCTTGAGCCAGCAGCTCCGTGGCCATGATCTCTTCCTCCCGCCAGACCATCACATCTTTGAGCGTCGCGTCGACCGTGTGGTCGCGGTGCAGGCGGTGGTGGACCACCTCGATGTTGTCCACCAAGCAGACCATCATGTTGGGGTCCAGCTTCTGGATCTGATCAAAATCAAAGGCACTAAACAGCCCGTGGCGCCAGCGGAACGTGGCGTGGGTGTTGACGATGACATTGGGTCGGCCAGCCGAGTCGGCGATGATGTCTCGGAACACCGCCCGCCGCACCGCCTGGAGCCGGCTCAGGGGCAGGTCTAAGATCCGACCCGGGCGCACATCCGAGGCCTCTTCATACATCATTTCCCCTACGTGATATACGGCCACGGGCTCACCCCGATTAGCCGCTAGATCGACCACCCGCTGGAGGTAGCCTTTCTTATCCATCCCGACCTGGCCGGTAAAAATCACACGCATCGCTGTCCCCAAGGATTGCTCGCCACGGTATCTGGATTATACTTGGCTGCGGGTAGCTAGGCAGCCCAGGCCCCCGCCGCCGCCGGGGTAGGGGCAGATGCGGACATAAACCCCCATCGGCCAACTCCTGGAAGTGTTGTGCCCATTCTAGACTTGAGGATACACCATGCAGACCCCCGTGATTTGGATCATCCTGATCATCGTCATCATCGTCGTGCTGTTGTTTTTGGCGTTGGTGCTGCAGTTCTTTAATCTCTGGTTCCAAGCCTTGCTCAGCGACGCCCGGGTCGGGTTTATGGACCTGATCGGGATGCGGTTCCGCAAGGTCGACCCACGGACGATCGTGCTGTCACGGATCCGGGCCAAAAAAGCGGGGCTAAGCATCAGCACCGGTCAGCTTGAGACGCACTACCTATCAGGCGGGCGGGTGCCCACCGTGGTGACCGCACTGATCGCCGCCGACCGAGCCAAGATCGAATTGCCCTGGGATGTTTCCTGTGCCATCGACCTGGCGGGGCGTGACATCCTCGATGCGGTCCAGACCTCGGTCAACCCCAAGGTGATCGACTGCCCCAACCCGCAAGCCGGTGGGGTGGACAAACTCGATGCGGTGGCAAAAGACGGGATCCGCCTGCTCTGTAAAGCCCGGGTAACCGTCCGAGCCAACATCGCCCGGTTGGTGGGCGGGGCGACCGAAGAGACCGTGGTCGCGCGTGTGGGGCAGGCGATCGTCAGCGCGATCGGGTCGGCTGGAACATATAAAGACGTGCTGGAAAACCCCGACCATATCGCCAAGAAAGCCTTGGAGTCGGGGTTAGACACCGGCACGGCGTTTACGATCCTCTCGGTCGATATCGCCGACATCAGCGTGGCTGGGGTCGACCGCGAAGCCAACGTCGGCGCCAAGCTCCAGACCGAGCAGGCCGAGGCCGACAAGAAACGCGCCCAGGCCGAAGCCGAAAAACGACGCGCGATGGCTGTTGCCCAAGAGCAAGAGTTCCGGGCTGAAGAGCAGAAGAGCCGAGCGCTGGTCGTTCTGGCCGAAGCCGAGGTGCCCAAGGCGATGGCCGAGGCGTTCCGGAGCGGCAACCTGGGCATCATGGACTACTACCGGATGAAGAACATCCAGTCGGATACCTCGATGCGGTCGAGCATCGCCGATGAGCGGCCCGGTTCTGGGTCAACCTAAAGCTGCAGGCAACCTGGGTATACTTGATATGGATTAACCCGATCCTCCTCCGCCTGCGGCGGTTTATTTGTGTGAGGGCTTGGATGTTTGAATTGCTCCTGTTTCGGTCCCGCGGCCGCCTCACGTCTCTATTGATCCGGTGGTTGTTCGGGGCAACCCTGATCCTGGGTTGTGTCAGTACCGCCCTATCGGCATCTGGGCCGGGGGACACCCAATCCGATTTGACCAAACGCGGTGCGTTCACAGTGCGCTTTACCAAGCGCGCCGCTCAAAGCCGCTACGACGCGATGACCAAGCGGTTCCGGTGGAAGCCCCTCCAAGACGTGGTCGAATACGACATCGCCAACGAAACCTTTGGGGTCTATGTGCCGCCCGATTATCAGCCGGGCGTCCCCTACGGGCTGGTTGTATGGATCAACGCGATCGACCACGGCTTCCCGTTTGAGATTTGGCAGCCGGTTCTGGAGAAGCGCAACTTGATCTGGGTGGGTGCGAACGATTCGGGCAACCAGCACCCGCGTCACCGCCGGATCGCGCTGGCGATCGACGCGGCCTACAACATGCTCCAGCGCTACACGATCGACAAGGACCGGGTCTACGTTTCGGGCTTCTCCGGGGGCGGGCGCACCGCCAGCATCCTTGCGCCGGGCTACCCCGATTTGTTCCGGGGCGGGTACTACCTGTGCGGCGCCAACTTCCGTCTCACCCCCAGCCAGAGCAAGCTGGCCAAGTCGCGCAGCCGATTCACGCTGCTGACCGGGACCAAGGATTTCAATCTCGATGATACCCGCCGCGTCTACCAAAAATACGAAACCGCGGGGTTCCGGTACGCGACCTACCTTGAGGTCCCTGATCTGGATCACGACATCCCCGATGCGGCGTGGTTTGAGAAAGGGATCCTCGCCCTGGACCGGCCGTTGGCGCGATCGGGTCAGAAAGCGTTCCGCCGTGCGGGTGGCTTAGAAGCCAACCAAAAATTTGGGGGCGCATGGCTGGCGTACACGGCGGCCTACATCCGCGGCACCAACCAAGGCTTTGCCCAGAAAGCCAAGGCCAAAGCCGATGCGATCCGTCAACAGTACGACACCCAGCTCCAGCAGGCCAAGCAGCAGCTCCAAGCCGGGCGGCCCAGCCAAGCCATGACGACCCTTCAAACCCTCAAGCGGCGTTACAAGCCGTTGGCCGGCCAAGAGGTGGACCAGCTGCTCAAGTCAGCCCGGCAGGCGGCCCCATCGCAGGGTCGGTAAGGGGTGCTTGGGGCGTATGCGTTTGGACCCAAACCGGCTGCCCGGGGCATGCGTGGGTGGGGATCATCGATCAAGGCTTATCCGCGAAAAGATCCACACAACCTTCGCCGCTCTAAGCCGCTTGGCGGGTGGCCGCTGGGGTGATCTGTGTGAGTGGCCCGGTGTTGAGTACCTTCTGGTAGACGTCGAAGACCCGGGCCATACGCTGCTTAAAGGTGTAATGGTTAGTTACGTGTGTGTGGGCGAGGGTGGCGATGTGTTGACGGAGTTCGGGCCTGACGAGGAGGTTGCTGATGCGCGCCGGCCAGGTGTGTTCGTCTTGGCTGAGGATCACGCCGCAGTGGCCGTGATCGAGCAGCTGGCGCACCGCCCCGACATCGGTGGCGGCGACGGGTGTGCCTATGGCCATCGCCTCAAGCACGGCGTTGGGCAGGCCTTCGGTGTGGCTGGGCAGCAGCAGCAGGTCCATGGCCTCATAGAAGCGTTGAGGCTTGGGCTGCCAGCCCCAGAACCGCACCGCGTCCGACACGCCCAGCTCCGCAGCCAGGGATCCTAGTGCCTCCCGCTGGGGTCCGTCCCCGATCAAGTGCAACTCGATATCCGGGTACTGGCCACGCAGCTGGGCGATGGTTTGGATCGCTCGGTCGTGGGCTTTCTCGGCGCTAAGCCGCCCGACGCAACCCACCACGCGTTTGTTTGGGTCGATCCCGAGGTTGACCCGGGCGGCGTGTGGGGTTTGGCGGGGCTGGTATTCGTCTAATTCGATCGCGTTGGGGATGTGGGTGATGCGGTCTTGGGCGACCCCGTGATCGAGGCAGTGATCGGTCAATGCGGGGCTGACGGTGATCACGTGGTCGTATCGGCTCAGGCACCAGGTGTCGATGTGGTAGTAGAGCCGTGTGCGGGGGGTGTCCCACGTCCAGCCGTGGACGGTGGTGATCAGTTTCATAGGCCACCAGCGTCGCAGCAGCAGGCCCAAGGCGTTGGATTTGTAGTCGTGCCCGTGCCAAGCGGTCACGCCCAGCTGTCGGCAGATCTTCAGCAGCCGCCGCGGTGTGTTGGGGTCGGCTGGGCCCGACTCGGGGACCGACCATAGCGAGCAGCCGTGCCGGTGTGCGTTGGCGCGCAGCGTGTCGATGCCCGGGTCGTTGCGGGGGTGGATGTAGGCGCTGGCGATGTGCAGCATCTCGGGGTTGGCGTATGCGGCCGATCGGAGGATGGTCTTGTCGGGCCCACCGCCGGTGCCGGTCACTACACGGGTGTGTAGCACGACGGGCGCAGTCCGTGGGCGTACGGGCGGAGCGGTGAGTGTTAGGCCGGTCCGTCTAAACTTCAGCCGATCCGGTTCTTTTAATGGCGGTAGTGGTGGGATCATCATTCAAAAAAGGCGAGTGGTTATCCGCGGATGGTTTATTTGACGGTCAGACCATAAAGCCGGGGCAGGTGGCACAGGGGTTGTCTTTCGACTGGGCCTGGGTGAGCTTGTGTTTGAAGCTGCGTCTGGCCATGCGGTATCGCGGGCCGTTCCAGATCTTGCCAAAGGGCTGCTCGAAGACATTGCCCATGTCTTGCTTGGGGTCGAACGCGCCGCAGCAGGTGACGACGGCGCCGTCCCAGTTGATCACGCTCTGGCGCCACGGCCAGGAACAGTCGAACAGTTTTTTGCCGTTAAACTGCTGGTCGTTATACGTGCCGTCGAGCATCTGCTGGTAGGGCTTCAGCACGTGATTGGGGTCTTGGGGCAGCCACTGCTGGAGGTGTTGCTGGATTTTTTTTTGTCGCAGATCAGGAGCCAGCCCCAGGGGCTGGAGCTTCTGGTCTTGGTCCAGGAACCGCACGTTCATGGCTGGTGTCGAGAAGACCGCTTTGCACCCCAATGCGTTGGCCAAGGCTTGGAACGCGTCGCGCTCGTGTTCGTTGTGCCGTGTGACCACGAAGTTGAGCTGGACCGCCGGTGTTTCGCTGCCCATGCGGTCGCGTGTTTGGAGGATGTGGCGGACCTTGGCCAGGGCTTCATCGAACCGCTTGCCGGGTTGGTAGATGGCAAACGTTTCCTGGGACGCGCCGTGCAGCGAGCAGGTCAGCAGGTCCAGGCCGCTATTGACCAGGGCCTCGGCCTGCCCCTTGCCGGGCTTGAACGCGTGCAGGTTTGAGCTGATGTAGGTCCAGATGCCACGGTCGTGTGCGTAGCGGATCATGTCGTAGATCTCGGGCACGATCAGCGGGTCGCCCCACATGGAAAGGTCTAGCGAGACCAAGTAGCGTTTGACCTGCTCGATCAGCTGCTTGAACCGATCGAAGGACATCTTGCCTTTGGGGCGGCCCTGCAAGCCGATGCCGGTGGGGCACAGCCGGCATTTGGTGTTGCAGATGTTGGTCGACTCGATCTTCATCTTGTAGGGCCGGCCGATGACACACTGGGTCTTGAGCTTGAACTGGAGGTTGACCGCGGCGATGTTGATCAGCTTGAACGCTGAGAGGTACCGCCGGTTGCGCCACACATGGAACACCCCGCGTGTGAAGAAGTCCAAGGCTTCACACACCCCGGCGACGGCGCGAGGCTGAGGGTGGTGCTGCTTGAGCTGCGCGGTGTACGCCACGGCGCGTGCCAGCTGTCGGTTCAAAGATGTGCTAAGTGTGCTCATCGCGGTCCGAGCTTTTTTAATAGGTCGCTGTGGGTACGAGCCGTGGCAGCGGCGTAGCCAAGCCCAAGGCTGGGCGTGTCGAAGCGGGTGCTGGGCGGTCCCCTGTGGATTGGTGGAGCTGGACCAGGCGTTGGTACAGCAGGTACGGCATGGTTCCCGCCAGGGTGACCAACAGCCACGTGATTTCGATCAGCTCTAGCGATAGGAAGATCCCGCCGACGAGGAAGGTGACCAGGCTGGCTTGGAAACCCAATGACAGCCGGTTGATCTGATCGATCAGCACGTAGGGGTGGTTCCAGCTGTCGGGTGATCGGGGCCGGAGGTGGTTCAGCAGATAACGGCGGCTCATGCTCCGGCAGTTCTGGAGGTAGAGCAAGGCGATCAGCAGCATGGCGAAGTAGACCATGGCTGCGGGGATGCCTGAGTCGGCGGCGATCTGGAGGAACTGGTTGTGGATGGTCCGGCCTTGTTGGTCGGCCCCGTAGTTGAAGATGAACTGGCTCGAGCTTCGGATACCCTGCCCGATCAATGGTCTTTGCCAGATCAACTCCCAAGCCGCGTTCCAGCTGGCCAGCCTCAGCTGGGCGCTGTAGTCGGTTTCGTAGTTCTGGATGGACAAGAATCGTTCACGGATCTCTTGGCCCGCGAGCACCGAAACCGCGGCACTAAGCACCAGCGCGATCAACGCCGACTGGATGCGTGGTGTATGATTGATCAACAGGTAGATGGCCCCGATCACGGCGGCAAGCATCGCGCCACGCGAGTAGCTCATCAACAGGGTGTGGAGCATCAGCACGCCCAGGAACCAGCTGCCCCACCGCTGCCAGCTGCGCAGCGCCGAGACCCCAAAGGCGTACGCGATGGGCATGCCCATCGCCATGGTGAGGCCTGCGCCGTTGTTGTCTAGGTCCCCGTACCCGTTGTGGAAGATATCCAGCCGGCCGTTGAAGAAATAAAGCGAGTTCATCTCCCAGGCGATGTAGCCCAGCATCAGCATCATCATCACCGCGATCAGCCGCACCTGCCAGAGATGCTGGATCACCAGCATCGCCATGAATGCCATCAAGATGACCTTGGCGTACTCGATCGCCCAGTGCTGGGCGGTCGCGGTGTCGTGTGCGGTAAGCATGCTGAGAATCAGCAGCATCCCATACGCGATCATCAGAGCCCCCGGCACATTTAACCGGGCCCGGCTGAAGGTCTTGGAAAGGTTTAGCAGGACACTGCCCACGACAACGATTGCCGCAAACAACGACCAACGCAGCTCGATTGGGAATGCCCATTTCCACATGTACTGGGGGCGCAACACCGCAAAGGTGTAGTACATCAACACACCCCAGAACGGCTCGATCAGCGCTGCGGCGCTGCCCCCAAGCGTCACCATAATCATGAGGAGAAACTGTTTCATAGGCGTTCCAGATGGGCCGGATCCGACCCCGTCTTTCCGCCCCGCCGTTGTTCCGGCTGTGCGTTGGCCTGGTTGGCTGGCGCTTTAGCCGCCCTACGCCGGCCATGACCAGGCGGCACGGAGCGGTCCGCACAATCGGTATATTCGTCACAATCCCTACCGGCCTTAAGCTGGGGAGGGGGGCCGCTGAGCGATACCTATCCCGATCAGGTTGACGGGGTCTGGTTTGCCCGCGGCAGGGCATGCTTGGGTGTTTTTGTGTCTCCGACGCGGCATTTTCATACGCGATGCGTCTATGAACAGCTTTTATCGGTCGGATAAGAAAAGCCCTACCGCATTGCTGTGTGGCCCCAAGCCCGCTGCAGCTCGTTGGCCAACCGCTGGGAGTACACCTTGGCGCCTTCGGGGTTGAGGTGGTTGATCGAGCCAAACATCGCTGGGTCGTCGACCGGCAATCCGTCATGCAGCAACCTTAGGTCCGGGAACCTTATGGCTAGCTGCTGAAGCTGGGCGTGTACTTCTAGGCGGTAGGTTTGGGTTACCGCATCAAAGGGCTTGGGTGAGCACCAGAGATAGATCGGCACACCGTGCCGCCGCGCATCCTCCGCCAAGGATGCCAATGCCTGTTGGGCAAAGGCAGATAGCTCAAAGTGCGTTAGTGGGTTGGCTGATCCTTCATACGTGTTTGTTTCTTTTAAGAACCCCCCGGCTTGGTTGATCCGATGCGTAAAAGTTTCATATGACCCCCCAAACTGATGGGGGAATCGGTTGATTTGGTGTTTGCGGAGAAACCACGACCGCCAGTCTTTGAGGGTTAGCTTGTAGGCATTGGATCTGCGATGATAAGCGATGAGGTATCGGCCCAAGATGGTATATGACCGCGCCTGCTGCTGGTTGAACGCCAGGGTTTGTGGCAGCACCACCAGGACGATCGCGCGGGGTGGTTGGGGTGCCTGCAGCAATTCCCGGGCCATCACCGCGTAGCCGGCGATCGAGAACGACGAGAGTGTACCAAGGTTGATCACTTTTTCGTTGAGGGTCTGCTCGAGCACTTTGGGGATCACCCCGGTGAGGCAGGAGCTATCGCCAATCAGCGCTACGGCTCCACCGGCTTGATCAAACAGCGCGCGTTTGGCTACGAGCATGGCGTCGTCGGCAACCGGTTGTGACCACGGCATGCCGGTCATCGGTTCACTCGAAGCCAAGAATACTGTTTCGACCAATACCACGATGGCGATCGCCAGCAGGCCAGCCATGGGGGGGTGTTGCGCTATCTTTTTGAGCATCACGATCGCAGCCTTAGAATTGAAAATAAATAAAGGTCTCCCCCGACCACTTGCCCACACTGAATAAGAGGAAATAGATACCCGCGTAAGCCACGCCCCGAGCAAACCAAGGCAGCCGGAACAAGACCAAGAGATCTTCTTTCCATCGCTGGCAGGCTTGAACGATAAGCAGAGGCAGGATCAGCAACAGAACATGGGCCCCGTAGCCGGTGAACTGAGGTGGCCGCACCAATGCCGCGGCTATCGCCGCACAGTCACCCAAAGTCTGAGCCCGGAAAAAGACCCACCCGACACACAGCAGATGGAAGAAGACGGCCGTGCTGATCGCCTTGGCCCAAGCCGTCGGGCCAAACCACTGTCCAAGGCGTGCACCCCACGCACGGTAGATGACTAGCAGCAGCCCGTGGTAGGCCCCCCACAACAAGAAGGTCCACCCCGCGCCGTGCCACAGCCCGCCGAGGATCATCGTGATCATCAGGTTCCGGGCTGTGCGCCACCGCCCACCGCGGCTGCCACCCAGCGGGATGTAGAGGTAGTCACGAAGCCAACTCGATAGTGATATATGCCACCGCTTCCAGAACTGCGATGGATTGGAGCTGAAATAAGGTAGGTTGAAATTGAGGCCCAGCCGGATCCCCAGGCACCCGGCGCAGCCGCGTGCGATGTCGGTATAGCCAGAAAAATCACAGTAGATCTGCCAGGCAAAGGCGTACACCGTCAGCAGCGCGCTAAACAGGTTCAGTGATTCGGGGTCGCCGAATCCAGCATCGACCAACCGTGCCAAGTTGTCGGCCACAACGGCTTTTTTGAACAAACCCCAGAGGATCAGGTAGCAGCCGGTGTAGATCTGATCGGGGGATGGTCGTCGTTTGGCGCAGATCTGTGGCAGCAGGTCTTTGGCGCGTTCAATCGGCCCAGCCACAAGCTGGGGGAAGAAGCTAACGAACAGCGCAAAGTCGAGGAAGTTCCGTGTTGGACGCAGCTGCTGCCGGTAGATGTCGATGGTGTAGCTCATCGTCTGGAACGTGTAGAACGAGATCCCCACAGGCAGCACGATGTCCAGCAGCCACGGCTGGGCGGTCATGCCCAATTGGTTGAGCAACCCCGCGAATGCATCGGAGAAGAAATCGAAGTATTTAAAGACGCCCAGCAGGCTGAGGTTGAACACGGCGCTAAACACCACACAGGCCTTGCGCCGGCTCTGCGATGTGGCGCGATCCATCGCCAGGCCACAGGCAAAGTCGACGACCGTCGAAAGGAAGATCAGGCTCAGGAACCGCCAATCCCACCAGCCGTAGAAGATGTAGCTGCCCACCAGCAGCAAGAGGTTCTGCCCCCGGTGGGGCAGGAGGTAGTACCCGGTTAAGATCGTGACAAAGAAGACCGCGAATTCGAAGGTGTTGAAGAGCATGCGTTCATGGGGTGATTGATCAAGCGGCTTTCTTCGATGGGTTTAATCGCAGCGATGCAGCGGGTGGCGTCCAAGCGGTGTCTTTAAGGCCACGCAGGTCGGGCAGGCTGCCTGGGAAGAGGTTGTACCGGAGGATGCAGCGGATCGCCGAGAACCCATCCCGCCACGTGATCTTCTTCCCGTCTTGATAGGTCCGCCCATCGTAGGCGATGGGGACCTCATAGATCCGGGTTTTCATCCTGGCGATCTTGGCGGTAATCTCGGGCTCAAAGCCGAATCTGTTTTCGTGCAGCGTCATACCGCGGATGACCTCTCGTCGGAAAACCTTGTAGCAGCACTCCATGTCGGTCAGGTTGAGGTTGCTAAACATATTGCTAAGCATGGTCAGGAAACGGTTGCCCAGGCAGTGCCAGAAGTACAGCACACGGCGGGTTTGGCCGATGAACCGCGACCCGTAGACCACGTCGGCCCGGCCGTCGAGGATCGGCTCGAGCAGCTTCGGGTAATCCTGGGGGTCGTACTCCAAGTCGGCGTCTTGGACCAGTACGATGTCACCGGTCACTCGGGCGATCCCGGTACGCAACGCAGCACCCTTGCCTTTGTTGATTTGGTGGAAATGGATCACGAGGTCTGGCTTGGCCTGCGACAGCTGGTGGAGCAGCTCGGTGGTGCCGTCGGTCGAGCAATCGTCCACAATCACGATCTGGCGTCGCAGGCCGTCAGGCAGCTGGACCGATTCGACGCGCTCGACTACCCGCGGCAGCAGGGTGCACTCGTTGTAGACGGGGATGATGATGCTTAATGTCTTGGCCATAGGTCGGTTCAACCCAGTCAGGACGATCCGCTGGGCGCTATGCCGTGTTGATAGACCTTGGTTGGGTCATCGGTCCAGCCGCTATAAACCCTACAATCGTCACAACCCCACCGCGGCTTTAGACCCGCATGACCGGTTTAAAGTGATCCATCCCTATCACCGACATAACCGATATCACCCGGATTACCCGGATCACCCGATCCATGGGGACCTGTCTGCCTACAGCATCGATGAACCGCCCCCACCTCACACCGCCGCCCCACCGTCCCAATCGGATCAGGGGCCCCGTTCAAGCGGCCCTGCTGATTGGCGCTGCGCTGGCGGCGGCGATCACCGGCTACCTCCACCACGGGCCGCTGCACGATGTGATCTTGTGGGACGAAGCCGATTACGCCATCGCCGCCCAACACGGGTTCCTCGCCAACGCGTTGGATCAAGACAACCTCAACACCGATTACCGCCACGCCCATGCCCCGCTATCGATCTATGCGATCCGGGTCAGCACCGCGCTGCTGGGGGTCCACGAATGGTCGGTCCGCTTACCCGGGGTGATCGTCAGCGCATTGACCGCTGGTTTGATGGTGTTGGCCGGGTATGACTTGTCGCGTGGGTCGCATCGGGCGCGGTTGATGGTGGGCGTGGTTGCGGGTTTATTGTTCGCCACAGCGCCCGCGTCGGTGTGGATGACCCGCGTGGCGCGGCCCCACCCGTTTGTGGCGTTCTTCTTGCTGCTGAATATCTGGACGCTGTGCCGCTACCTGATCCGCCCCACCCCACGCCACGCCGTGCTGTTTGGGCTAAGCCTGGCCGGCCAGTTCGTGTCGATGGAGTACGGGCCGGTTATCGTGCTGCTGAGCCTGGCGGCGATCGCCCTGGTACGCCCAGAGCAGCTGGGGCTGATCCGTCGTTGGCCGTTTGTGTCTTGGCGTGGCCGGTTCCCGTTTGTGAGCATGAACCGCGATGTGTGGGTGACAATGGGGTCGTGCTTAGCGGGGATCGCAGCGGTGTGGCCCGCGGGCCTGTATCGGCTAAGCGTCCTATTGAATTTTGGTTTCTATGTGCGCTACGGCCAAGGCGGGCACCGATCGCTGTTCCGCGGGCAGCTGTACCAGCACGTCCCGAAATACGCCTATGCGTGGTGGTACGGCACGCAGCACCCGCTGCTGTTGGTTGGGATGGTCACCGCGGTCGTGCTGATCCTGGTCTGGGCGTGGCGCAGCCGCGGCTCGGTAGCGGTCACGCTGGCGGTCTTCACCCTGGGGTTGGGGGCGGTGGTGCACGCATCGCATATCATGGAGCTGTGCTACAGCTTGTTTGTGATCCCCCCCATCGCGCTGGGCGGGCCGATGGCGGGGTTGTGGCTGGTGCGGGCATTGACCGCGGAGGGGCTTACCAGCCACGCCTATGGGTTCGGACCCGGGCGGTGGTCGCCCAACGCACAGATCGTCGGTGGGTTGCTTGCGATTATCGCAGTCGGTTCGGTTTTAAGCGGTCAGGCTCAGCCCTTGGCACCACGCGACAACGCCAACACCCAGATCATCCAGGTCAGCCGAACCCTGGGGCAGCTAGCCAAGCCGGGCGATGCGGTGTTGGCGCAAACCTGGCCGATCGTGCGTTACGTCTTGCTGGGGATGGGGCGCACCGATGTGACGGTTCATCGGTATGACCCGGTCAACGCTCAGCGTGACAACCTTC
This sequence comes from Phycisphaeraceae bacterium, assembly GCA_965223655.1. Taxonomy (GTDB): domain Bacteria; phylum Planctomycetota; class Phycisphaerae; order Phycisphaerales; family Phycisphaeraceae; genus CBDCXC01. The sequence continues at coordinate 60,210 of CBDCXC010000009.1, read as the reverse complement.
AATCGCAGCTCGACATCGGTAAGTTTCAATGGGTGGTTACCGCGGGCCCGACCGCGGGGGCCCACCCCGACTGCCCGGTGCTGGTTCGGCTTCATGATCGGTGGCGGGTGATGGCACAAACCGCGGATCCGCCCCGCGAGTACCGGCTCTACGCGCCACCAGACCTGGTACAGGCCATTCGGTGAGCCGCGGCTCAGGCGGATCAGGGCTAAGCGGAATCCCGTTTAATCCTCAAGCGCTTCGCCGGGCTGGCGGGGGTGGTGGTCATAAAACAATCGAGAGACATCGCGTGCGATCCGCTGGGCTAAGCGTGGCGTAACCTGGCGCACCGTGCTGCGCCAATCCTCCTTGATGCTGGTATAGGGCAGCTTGACCGCGACGGGGTAGTCGCGGAGGCTGCTTGGTTCTTGCCCTTCGGTCATCAAAGCAGGGAACAATCGGCTGCCCCGGGCCGCATCGATGACTTTCACCCGCACCTGCGCCGCAGGCCGGATGATGCCGGGGTCGTCCCCAAAGCCCACCGCTTTGACCAAGATATAGACCACCTGTTGGGCCGCTACTTCGCGCCCGATGCGGTCGATCGGTGTGTGGGGGTAATCGTCTCCTAATCGAACGGCCAGGTCATACAGATCACGGGGTGAGATGATGTGATCGGGCAGCAACAACTCTTCTTGTTTGAGGTGGAACCCCACGTGGTGGGCGATCTGGCTGGCGTGCGTGGTGTCGCCCAACAAGTTAGCGGGGTCGTCGACCAGGATCAGCGTGGGCCGGTCGGGCAGCTGGTACCGGGCCTTGACCTTGGGCGTGAAGACGCGGGCGACAAAACCGACGATGTTACACCCACCCAAAACCGCGCAGCCCAGCAGCATGGCCAGCAGCACCGCGGTGCGTATCCCAGCGTCTGGCCAACGCGGTTGTGGCCGCGGCAAGGCGTCCGCCCAACCGCTGGGGTGTCGGGGCGCATCGGAGGATGGTTCCCAGCGTTGCCCGGAACAAATCATTTTTGGACGGCCTTGTGGTCTTGGAAGAGGTTCGTGACATGTTGAGCAAACGTGTGGAGCATGCCCAGCTGGATCGTCTGATTGTCGGAGTTGAGCCGCCCGGTTTGGTTTGGGGGGTAGTTCGCCTGGGTGGTTGTGGCGTAAACGAAGCGGTCGGGGTCGTCTGCATCGGCTGCCGCCACACCCAGGTTCGCCGTGACCGTGCCACGCCACACGTACGCGTTGCCCGACTCGTGCGTGGTGTACCGGATCAGGTCGATATAGACCAGCCGCTGCACGCCTAACCGTTTTAAGAGTTGGTTGTAGGGGAGGGTGGCCCAGAACGGGTTGGCGTCCTGGAACCGCTGGATCTGTTTGGGGTCGGCCACCTGGATCCCCGGGATGCTCACCGCCAAGCGGGCGCTGATTTGCTGGCAGATGGCGCTGGTTGCGGCGGGGTATTCGTAGAGTGTGTACTCATCGGCGGCGACCAGGACCGCGGTGGTCTGGTTTGTCAGCCCCTCGTATTCCGCGGGTACCGTGACGGTGTTGGCCTCGTCGCCACCCGCGACCACGTGTGCGGCAAACCCCACCAACGCGCAACCCGACGCAGCGCCCAATACCCCCATCAGCGCCGCCAGCCAAGGCCCATTGGCCACCCACAAGCCCCAGCCACACCCACGACCACACTTACGACCAGGGCCTATGCGTATCCTTTGATTCACCCGACATGGCTGGTTCATGCTCAACGGGTATACCTCAACAAAAGGGCAAAAACAACGTCATCGGATCTTAACAACAAACCAAGCCTGATCGCGGGGGTTAGCCGTGCCTTTGCTTTCGATCCCACCGGAAGCTTAGCGCCCCAATCCATAGATAGCCAGGCACTTATAGGCCCACGACGCCAGCACCACCGCCCCGATCAGCCAGACCGTGGCTGGCCGCCACACCGCCTTGATCACCGGCCCCAGCGGCATGCCGGTCAGCGCCACCCAAGCGCTGACCCACGCGATCATGGCCAATCCCAACGCGGCGGCCAACCCCGCGGGCTGGGTTGCCAAAGCGGCCCACAGCCGACCGTGGACCGCGTGGGTCAACGCGGTGGTCATCCCACACGTCGCACAAGGCAAGCGGGTCGCGGCCAAGAAGCCGCACGGCGGCAGGCCAAGCTGCTGATGCGTGCCATGGCCGGCTGGGTCGGCCTCTAGCCTGAACACTACCGCACACAACCCCACCACGACCCCGACCAAGATCGCCGCAACCAACCGCGTACGCCAACCAGCTCGAAGCGTAGCGCGGGGGTGCGGGCTATCGGGAGATGAGGGGGGGATCGATCTCAAAACGCTATCCCTTGCCCGATGTGGGCCGATAGACCTACTAGGTCACCGGCGATATGGCGTGCCCCAACCATTGGGATCTACCACGCCAAGCTTACGCTATTATAAGAGCTGCCATGGTCTACCACGCACCCGATCAGCCAGTAATTGATCCACCCCCTAGTGAGTCCCATAGGGGCTACCCTGTTCATTCGGGTCGGCGGCGGGCGGCGATCGTGACGATCTCCGTGCTGCCTACCATGCTCACGCTGGGCAACCTGCTGTGCGGTTTTGGTTCGATTTTTTTCGCCAGCCGGCCGATCGAAGCCGGCTCACCGCTGGGATGGTCCGCGTTGACGTTTTCGGCTGTGCTGATCTTCCTGGGGATGGTGTTCGATGGGCTAGACGGGCGCATCGCGCGGCTGACCCGCAGCACCAGCGACCTGGGTGAGCAGCTGGATTCAATGGCGGATATGGTCAGCTTTGGGGTAGCACCGGCGTTCCTGGCGGTGCAGCTGGTGGGGGTCGAGACGCCGTTTATCTCCGCGGCCAACGACCAGCTGTTTGACCGGGTCGTGGTGATCATCGCCTGTATCTATGTCGCGTGTGCGGCGCTGCGCCTGGCCCGGTTTAACATCAGCAAGGCGGACCACGAGGCTCTGACCGATCACTTAAGCTTCGAGGGCCTGCCTTCGCCCGGTGCGGCGGGGACGGTGGCCAGCCTGGTGCTGCTACACCAACACTTCCTGGTCGATGGGGACCCCATGGACTGGTCGATCCGGTTGGCGGCGATCGGGATGGTGCTGATTATGCTGCTGGCTGGGTTCGGGATGGTCAGCCGACTGGAGTATATCCACGTGGTGAGCCGGTACCTCAGCGGCCGGGTGGGGTTTGGCACCATCACCAAGATCGTGGTCTTGGCGCTGCTGCTGCTGATTCATCTTCAGGGCGCGTTGGCCGCGGGCTTTGTGCTCTACGCGCTATCCGCACCAGCGGGGTGGGTGTGGAGCAAAGCTTGGAAGCGGTAGGCCGGCCTGTTGCCATCCATCCATGGGGCTATTCTTCATCGAATTTACGGTTGACCAACTCGACCAACGCAGCGATCGCTTCGTCAGCGTCGGGGCCCTGGGCGCGGATTACCAGCTGGGTGCCTTGTGTGGCGGCGAGCATCATCATCTGCATGATGCTCTTGCCGTCGACTTCCTGATCAGCCCTGCCGACACGGATCTCGCTGGTGAAGCCGTTGGCCATATCGACAAAGGACATCGCCGGCCGGGCATGCAGCCCCAGCTTGTTTTGGATCTCAACCTGTCTCTGGACCCAGCCTAAGCTTGATTCCACGGTCTATGCTCCTGGGGCAGGGTCGATGGATCCGTTCGTATGGGGTTGGCGTGGTGGCGTTGATCCAGTGAGTACACCAGGCCCGTTCACACCAGCCGGCTTTGATGAGGGAATTTACTCACGCGTCACCATGCAGCGGGTCTGCCATCCCTTGGGCGCTGGTGGGTTTTGATCGATCCGACCACGGGTGGTCATACTCATCTGAATTCATCCGTGGCCGATCGCGAACAGCCGCGTATGCCGGTCAGCGGGTTTCTTGGGGAATCGTATCGACTACCATTGAATCCAAGTGCGTATCAGCCACCCCCACGGGTTACCCCGGCAGCTGCTGTGTATCGGCTTCGTAGAGCAGTTCTTGGATCGCCTCTGGGGTTGTCGCCTGGCGCAGGAAGCGTCGGAACTGGTCTTTCTGGAGATTTGAAAAGATGTTCTCCATGGCCTGGAGGTGCTGGTCAGGGTTGTCTTCGGGGCTTAGCAGCAGGATGATGCTGTACACCGGCTGCTTGTCTAAGGCGTTGAAGTCAACCCCCTGCTGCGAGACGCCGATCGCGGCGGCCATCTTTTTGATCTTCTTGTGCTTCACATGCGGGACGGCCACACCCTTGCCAAACCCGGTTGAGCCATGCTTCTCACGCTCGATGATCATCTTGACCAGATCCTGATGCAGGTTCTTGGGGGCGGCTCCCGCATTGACCAACGCCTCAACTAAAACACCCAACACCTCGTCGCGGTCGGTGGACGCTAGCTGAGGGATCATCGCTTCACGGACCACAAAATCACATAGCTTCATAACGGGGCTCTGGGCTGGGCTGGTATAGCCTTGTTGGCGGGTGCTTGGCTGGGCTGGGTCCGGCCAATGGTGACGGCATTTGCATTGGGTGGATCATAGGGGTTTTGATGACGCGTCGCTGGATCAAGGGTTTGGCTGGCCGCAGATGGGGATCCCACCCCCACCCGTGCTAGGTGTTGTGTTTGCGGTTGCGCAGCTTGCCTTTGTGATCGGTAAGGCGTCGTTCGAGTTTATCGACCGCTTCATCGATGCACGCATAGAGATCAGACCCGCTTGTCTTGCAGACGAATGGATCGGTCTTATCGGCGTGCACGATGATTTCCATTTCATGCTGGCGATCGGTTTTTTGCGCCACGACCTCGATCGATTGGATACGGTCAAAATACCGAGGCAGCTTCGAGACTTTTTCCTGGGCGTAATCGCGTATCGCGGAGGTGATCTCCATGTGCCGGCCGGTGACAACAATCTCCATAAGCGATGCTCCAGAAATCAAATAGGTGTTCCTACGCCACGATCCCTTTTATTTATCCTAGCGTATCTGCGGACAAGCTTCCACCGCTTGCTTCTGGCTGGGGTTGGGTGACTTTTTGGCCCGCGGGCACGATCACGCCACCGCTGATCGTAAATTTCAGGGCCTCATCGATCGTGACCGGCAGGTCGATCGTGTCGTTTCGGGGCACGGTGATCACGTAGCCGGTGAACGGGGTCGGCGAGCTTGGGATAAAAACCGTCAGACAGGTCTGATTGGCCCGTTCGTTGATCAGCCGCATGGTGTCGCCGGTGACCAGGCCAACCGACCACAACCCCTTGCGGGGGTACTCCACGGCCACCACACGGTTAAAGTTGAATTTCTCGCCGCTGCCATCGCCTACCAAGAAATCGGTCACCTGCTTGACGTGTGGGTAAACCTGCTTGACCAAGGGGACCCGCTGAATCAGGCGCTCACCCCGCCGCAGCAAGCGGTTGCCGATAAAGCTGCCCAGCAGCGCCCCGACGATATAGATCAGGACCACCGCGATCGCCAACCCGATCAGGTCCATCGGGAATGGGTACTGCTGCCACCACTGCTCCAATTGCTCCCGCCGCGTGCCCAGCCGCAGCCACGGCCGTTCCCCCCCGGCAGCCTTCCACGCCGCGTGTCGTTTGGGGTCGGCCCGCACCGCGGTCTCATAGGCCTCCACATCTTCTTCCATCGGCACCGGCCAAGACGACAGCCGCAACACCAGCTCACGCCCGCCCGCGTTGATCGGCCGGGCGATCTTCTCCTGCACAAAGCCATAAGCCGCGATCAGGATCCAGATCGTCAAGACCGACGGCAGCAACACGCCCAACCCCCGGAGGAACATGCGACGGAAGTTTGACACCACGGCTGCCTGCCTCTGTTAGAACTTGAGCACGGATAACACCGCCGCTAGGACGCCCCATCAACGCTGGGCGAGTCTTCACAATACAGCCGATCCGTATCCGACGGGGAGTACCTGCTTAACCCGGCTTGGCTGTGGATGCGGGCAGTGCCCCTGACACAGCAACCCCAAATCCTTCTAGGATCGCCACGAAAGATCCCCATCGATGGGCAGACCAAGCCGGCGCGCAAAATGGAGTATAGCATAGGGATCCGTGGGAGATGAAATGGCTCGTCGGAGCCCTCCCCAACGCGGATGCCTTAATGGCCGCCGCGCAGGCCAGCGGCTCGCTGCAAACCTGCCTGCGGCCGGCCTACCGCCGCCACCGGCGGGTCGACATGATCCCACTAACGATCAACACCACGGCCAGCGTCCCCGGCTCGGGGATCGTGATCCCCAACTCCGCCGCCGCCGCGGTCAACGCGTTGAAGTCGCCGTTGAAGTTCGCCGCCAGCAGCCCGAAGTCGTTGATGTTGGTCACCCCGTCGCCGTTGAAGTCGCCCGATTCCCACGTCCCGGGCTGGTTGAAGTTGCCCGCCAGCAGGCCAAAGTCGGAGATGTTAACGATCAGGTCGCCATTGGCATCACCGGGTGCGGTGACCAGCAGCGCCAACGCGTCGGGGACAACCGAGTCGTAGAACTGCCCCAATGCCCGATCCGGCGCCAGGACACCGTCCGAGACCTGCGTAAACCGGCTGCTCAAGGAGTCGAAGGTCAGCACTTCAAAGATCTGCCCGTACTGGGGCTCGAATGCATTGGCGATCGCGATATCCAGCGTGCCCGCTAGCGCCACATCACCCGTCACATTAACTTGGCTGTACCCATTCCCCGCGGTCAACCCACCGACCTCGATCGCCACACGGCTAGCATCGCCTAACGCCACGGTACCGCCGTTACCCATCTCGATCGTGCTTTGGTAGTCAAGGTCAAAAACAACACGATTCACACTCTGCACAGCGGGCAACGATAGGGTGGTATCACTCAGGGCAAACCGTGTGGTGCCCGCGCCCGTGACCGTCTGGAACGACGAGAGATCCAATTGACCTCCGGTATTAACCACAATGTCAAGCCGATCCTCCCCCCGCGCCGGGGCGCTGACGGTTTCGAGGCCCGACAGGTCGATTTTGCCGCCGTTGGTCGCGGCGATCGTGTGGATGCGGGTCTGGCTGCTGCTGTCGTTGAATCCCGCGTCGAGGCTGGCCACCGAAGATAGATCCAGCACCGTGCCTATCCCGTCGGCCGACATCAGCGTCGCGCTACGGGATGCCCGAAGACGAGTACGCGATCGGTGGTATGCCGTTGGCCTGCAGCTTCGCGCCGCCCGAGAGGGTGAAGTGCACGTCCTGGGCGGTCTCCAACGCCGGCAGCGACAGCTGGGCGTTGCCCGAGACCAAGAACTGCGACCGGCTGCCGCCGTCGATCGTGTGCAGGCCCGACAGCGATCGTCGAACCCGTGCTTAGCGAGAACCGAAGAATCCCGTCCGGCCTGACATCGAGGCCCGCAGGTCGCGCGGCGATCGTGTGGATGCGGGTCGGCTGCTGCTGTCGTTGAATCCCGCGTCCCGAACCGAAGATAGATCCAGCACCGTGCCTATCCCGTCGGCCGACATCAGCGTCGCGCTAAACGGGATGCCCGAAGACGAGTACGCGATCGGTGGTATGCCGTTGGCCTGCAGCTTCGCGCCGCCCGAGAGGGTGAAGTGCACGTCCTGGGCGGTCTCCAACGCCGGCAGCGACAGCTGGGCGTTGCCCGAGACCAAGAACTGCGACCGGCTGCCGCCGTCGATCGTGTGCAGGCCCGACAGGTCGATCGTCGAACCCGCATCGCTTAGCGAGAACCGAAGAAAGTCCTCGCTCCGCGCCGGGGCGCTGACGGTCTCGAGGCCCGAGAGGTCGATTTTGCCGCCGTTGGTCGCGGCGATCGTGTGGATGCGGGTCTGGCTGCTGCTGTCGTTGAATCCCGCGTCGAGGCTGGCCACCGAAGATAGATCCAGCACCGTGCCTATCCCGTCGGCCGACATCAGCGTCGCGCTAAACGGGATGCCCGAAGACGAGTACGCGATCGGTGGTATGCCGTTGGCCTGCAGCTTCGCGCCGCCCGAGAGGGTGAAGTGCACGTCCTGGGCGGTCTCCAACGCCGGCAGCGACAGCTGGGCGTTGCCCGAGACCAAGAACTGCGACCGGCTGCCGCCGTCGATCGTGTGCAGGCCCGACAGGTCGATCGTCGAACCCGCATCGCTTAGCGAGAACCGAAGAAAGTCCTCGCTCCGCGCCGGGGCGCTGACGGTCTCGAGGCCCGAGAGGTCGATTTTGCCGCCGTTGGTCGCGGCGATCGTGTGGATGCGGGTCTGGCTGCTGCTGTCGTTGAATCCCGCGTCGAGGCTGGCCACCGAAGATAGATCCAGCACCGTGCCTATCCCGTCGGCCGACATCAGCGTCGCGCTAAACGGGATGCCCGAAGACGAGTACGCGATCGGTGGTATGCCGTTGGCCTGCAGCTTCGCGCCGCCCGAGAGGGTGAAGTGCACGTCCTGGGCGGTCTCCAACGCCGGCAGCGACAGCTGGGCGTTGCCCGAGACCAAGAACTGCGACCGGCTGCCGCCGTCGATCGTGTGCAGGCCCGACAGGTCGATCGTCGAACCCGCATCGCTTAGCGAGAACCGAAGAAAGTCCTCGCTCCGCGCCGGGGCGCTGACGGTCTCGAGGCCCGAGAGGTCGATTTTGCCGCCGTTGGTCGCGGCGATCGTGTGGATGCGGGTCTGGCTGCTGCTGTCGTTGAATCCCGCGTCGAGGCTGGCCACCGAAGATAGATCCAGCACCGTGCCTATCCCGTCGGCCGACATCAGCGTCGCGCTAAACGGGATGCCCGAAGACGAGTACGCGATCGGTGGTATGCCGTTGGCCTGCAGCTTCGCGCCGCCCGAGAGGGTGAAGTGCACGTCCTGGGCGGTCTCCAACGCCGGCAGCGACAGCTGGGCGTTGCCCGAGACCAAGAACTGCGACCGGCTGCCGCCGTCGATCGTGTGCAGGCCCGACAGGTCGATCGTCGAACCCGCATCGCTTAGCGAGAACCGAAGAAAGTCCTCGCTCCGCACCGGGGCGCTGACGGTTTCGAGGCCCGACAGGTCGATTTTGCCGCCGTTGGTCGCGGCGATCGTGTGGATGCGGGTCTGGCTGCTGCTGTCGTTGAATCCCGCGTCGAGGCTGGCCACCGAAGATAGATCCAGCACCGTGCCTATCCCGTCGGCCGACATCAGCGTCGCGCTAAACGGGATGCCCGAAGACGAGTACGCGATCGGTGGTATGCCGTTGGCCTGCAGCTTCGCGCCGCCCGAGAGGGTGAAGTGCACGTCCTGGGCGGTCTCCAACGCCGGCAGCGACAGCTGGGCGTTGCCCGAGACCAAGAACTGCGACCGGCTGCCGCCGTCGATCGTGTGCAGGCCCGACAGGTCGATCGTCGAACCCGCATCGCTTAGCGAGAACCGAAGAAAGTCCTCGCTCCGCGCCGGGGCGCTGACGGTCTCGAGGCCCGAGAGGTCGATTTTGCCGCCGTTGGTCGCGGCGATCGTGTGGATGCGGGTCTGGCTGCTGCTGTCGTTGAATCCCGCGTCGAGGCTGGCCACCGAAGATAGATCCAGCACCGTGCCTATCCCGTCGGCCGACATCAGCGTCGCGCTAAACGGGATGCCCGAAGACGAGTACGCGATCGGTGGTATGCCGTTGGCCTGCAGCTTCGCGCCGCCCGAGAGGGTGAAGTGCACGTCCTGGGCGGTCTCCAACGCCGGCAGGCTCAGCGTGGCTCCGCCCGATAGCGTGAACGAGCTACGGCCACCTGCACCACTGATGGTCTTCAACCCTGCCAGGTCGATTGTTGAGTCACTGTCACTAAGGCGAAACCGAAGCCGATCCTCCCCCCTTGCCGGGGCGGTGACGGTCTCGAGGCCCGAGAGGTTGATCGTGCCGCCGTTGGTCGCGGTAATGACATGCTCGCGTGTCGTGCTGCTGCTGTCATTAAAGCCTGTATTGATGCTCACCACCGACGACAGGTCCAGCTCCGTGCCCACCCCGTCGGCTGACATGATCGTGGTACTAAATCCCAGGCCAGCGGAGGAGTAGGCCAACACATCGATATCAACTACTGATCCGTTGTTAGCGAAGATGCGGGCTCGGGTGCCGTCGAAGGTGGCGTTGGTCGTGGGGTCGTCGGTGGCGGTGAAATTGCCGCCTTGGGCGTCGATGATACCCGCGAGGTCGGCGGTTTCATCGACCGTCAGGTTAGCACCGGGTGTGTTGAGACGCAGCGTCGCGTTGTTGCCGAGGCTGAAGCCGGTCACCTCGGAATCCCCGGCTTTGTCGTAGAGCACAAGAAACCCGTCTGGGATGACCACGTCGGCCGACCCGCCGTTGTTCATCGGGCCCCCGGGGGTGTCGGGATCCCAGTTGTTGGCGTCGGTCCAGTTGTTGGATGGTGCCCCGTTGTCCCAGGTGACCGCGTGAGCCGTGGTGCAAATGGCTAGCACACCACCTATGGCTAAAGTCAAGCAAGCCGTCTTCAATCCATCGTATACCCATCGGGTATGAGTTTGCCGCGTCGGAATCACAAACACGCCGAGGATTTCCCTGCCGCGGGCGAACGGGACCCCGTCAACCTGATCGGGACTGGTATAGATCTTGAGATGCACGGGATAGGAACCTCCAAGGTAAAGAGAAAAGAGATCAGAGCTGGTGGGGAGTGCTTCCTCACCACAGCCACGCAAAAACAGGCTAACGATTCTGCTTGACATGTCAAGCGATTGTTAATCTTCATGCCTTGAAATAAAGCCTTTTTAGTGATCCTGTATAGCCAGGCTTGTTTATCGATCCAAGCCCGGTTAGCGGGTTGATCCGCAGCGGAGATCGTTGCTTGGTCAATGGGGTTACGGGTACGATCGGCACGCATGTTGATTCAAACCCTCCAGAGCGATCCGCTTTTCTATGTGGGTGTGGTCACGACGGTGGTGGTGAGCATCGTCCTGCATGAGTTAGCGCACGGTTGGGCGGCGATCTGGCAGGGTGACGATACGCCGAAGCGGCGCGGGCACATCACCGCCAACCCCTTGGTGCACATGGGCGGGCTTTCACTGGCGATGCTGGTGCTGATCGGGATCGCGTACGGCCAGATGCCGGTCAACCCCCACCGTTTCCGCAGCCGGTACGGCGACGCGCTGGTGGCCGCGGCGGGTCCGGGGATGAACCTGCTGTTGGCGCTGCTGGGGCTCACCGCGTTGGGTGTGTGGCGTGGGTCGGTTGGCGATCCCCCCACCCACGCCCAGGCCAACGCCCAAGAGTTCCTGTGGATCTTCGGGACAACCAACCTTGTGCTGTGCCTGTTCAACCTCCTGCCGATACCACCGCTGGATGGCTCGTCGATCCTGGCCAACTTCCACCACGGCTACCGGCAATTGGTGAACGACCCAGACAAGCAAAACGTGTTCTTCCTGCTGTTCCTGATGGTTTTTGTTGGGGCGGGTTGGTTGTTTGATTTCGCCGGCCGTGTTGGGCAGCAATACCTGGCCTGGCTGGCCGGCTTCTAACGCCCGATGCGGCGACACACACACAGCGGTTTAGCCTGTTGCCCCAGTCGAAATGGTGGTGATCTGTCGGCGGGTAGATGCCGTGGGAATGCCGGACAGTGAGGGTTTGCTACTAGCGCTAGCGGGGCTACCCCGCGTCGGCCAGGTCGGACTGAACCTTGGTGCACCGGGAGTAGATCTCCGCCAGTGTCGGGACGTCCCGTGTGGGGATGGCGAAGATCCGGCCTGCGTCACGCCACTCTTCCCGGATCGAATCGAAGGCTTCCTGGACCTGATCGGGGCGGATGTTCAAGTGATACGCCTCATTGGTGATCGCCGAGAGCGCTTCGGAGTCGACCATAAAGTTGACCAATACTTTGGCAACCGACCCCGAGAGGTGGAGGATCTTGGCCAATAGGTATGGCTTGGACCCCGGCTCAAGCCCGCTGGCGTCTGGGTCTTCTTGTGCCCGCACCGCGGCGCTGAAGACCTCGGGCATGTGCCAATCGTTCATCATCTCGGCGGCCAAATCGCAGTAGGAAATCCCAAACAATTCGTTTTCGAATTGGCTTAGGTCGCTGGTATCGTCACCGATCACGGAAAGTGCTTCGGCGTAGCGATCGGGGTAAGCGCTGGCGAACGCCAGCCGGCCGATGAGGCTCATCAAGGCACAGGTAAACCCTTCGTCGGGCGGGAAGCCGCGGTGGATCTTGGCGATGTGGCGTGCGGCAACGGCCCGGCCAAGCGACTCGGACCAAAATGCGTCGTAGTCGAACCCGGCGCAGATGTTCTTGCGGTTATCCGAGACCAGCGACAGGCTCAGCGCCAAGCTGGCCACCGTGCGGAAACCCAGAAGCACGGTCGCGCGTGACAACGACCCGACCTTCTTGGCCATGCCCGAAAGCGGTGAGTTGACGACTTTCAATAGCTTCGAGGCAAGCGCGGGGTCCGACTCGATCACCGCGGTCAGCGCCTCGATCGTGGTCTTGGAATCTTCGGTGAGCCGCAGGATCTCCAACGCCACCCCCTTGGGCGAGGGCAGCTTCTGGGTGGCTTTGATCAGCTGGTAGCAGTCGTTTGGCATGATCGTGACTCGGTTTTGGTCGTGCCCCCCTGCTGTTTGATTGCGGGTCGCTTGAGGAGATATCGACATCTTTGAAGCGGGTGTTGAGTCGGCCACCATACGCCGTGGCAGATAGCAAAAACTTGTCAATCAACGGTTTTCGTTGCACACCGTGGCCCCCCGCGGCCCGGGTGACGGGCGTGCGATGCCAAGGCCGTGGATCATCCTATAACCGTTTGCGGTGGGCTAACCTGTTGGGGGTTTTAGCCGCTGTCTGAACCGTGATTAGGATCGAGGCGGGCCAGCGGGAGGGTCTGTTGGATGCTGCGCATCAGCTCTTGAGCGTCAACGGGCTTTGAGATCACCGCCATCGCACCGGATTGCTCGCAGGCGGCGTGCAGCGCGGGGTCTTGGTCGTGATCGGTGATGTAGATGACAGGGATGGTTTGTAGGTGTTTCTCCTGATCCATCAACTCGATCACGCTCAACCCGTCGCAGCCGGGCAGATGGGTGTTGATCACCAGCAGATCGGGCGGGGTAGCGCGGGCGACCTGAAACGCGTCGCGGCCGTTGTCGGCCCGGTGAACCTCGTAGCCCATTGATTCCAAATAGAACTTCAAAGACAGCGTCAAACGCCCGTCGTCGTCGGCCAGCAGGATGGTGGGGCAGGCCATGGGGCTGCGGCTCCTTTTTGATGCGGGGTGGATCGGACCAACCAACGCGCTGCTTGCCTTAAGGCTTCTCGCCCATGTGCATCAGCGGCAGGGGCATGGGGCTGTCGCCGCTCATGAAATAGATCTTGGACGACGGATCCTTTGAGATCGACTTAAGCGCTTCGAGTGCCTGGAGCTGGATGTAGGCTGGGTTGGCGGCGATCGCCTCGTTTATTTTTTGGATCTCATACGCCTGGGCGTCGGCCAGCTTCCTGCGTTTGGCCGCCTCGGCCTCGGCGGCGCGCAGCTCGGCTTCGGCCAGCGCAACCTTCTGCTCCTGCTCGGTCTTGAACCGATCCAGCTCCGCCTTCTGCCGCTCGGCTTCCTGCTCACGCTCCTTCTTGCGCTCGATCGCCTTGGTGATAAACGCCGGCAGCCGGATCTCACGCAGCAACGCCGCCTGGACATCGATACCTTTGCTGCTCAATCCTTCTCTCAGCGTCGCGCTAAGCGAATCCTGCATCTTCTGCTGTGTCTCTTCGAGGAAGAAATCTTCAGCCCGGCGGATGCTCTTGCCCTGCTCACGCAACGCGCTGCGCAGCAGCGGGATCAGGTGCACACGGATCACATCCTCGACCATCCCTGTATCGCGCAGGATCTCCGAAGCCATATCGCCGTCGATCCGGTACTGCACCGAGACGTCCACCGACGTCGAGAGCTGGTCTTGGCTGGGCACCTGGACCTTTTCGATGTGGGTCTTCTGGCGTGCGTCGTACAGCGTCCACTTGTACAAGGGGTTGACCGGGAAATGCAGGCCTTCTTTGTACGGCTTGGGCTGAGGTTTGCCAAATAGCGTCGCCACCGCCACATGCCCAGCCGGCACGCTCTTAAACGTACACGAACCCAACAACCCGATCACTACCAACAACAAAAAAGCAACGGCCAATGGGGTCTGCTTCATGAGACAACATCCTTGATTGAGTGATTCTGGGCGCCGGATCTACACCCAAGCCTTCTAACATGGGGCGGTCAACGACGATCAACGCAGCTTCGTAATCACCTGCTCTATATGATCCGGGTCGGGGCGACCCTCTAAGATCACCCGGTCATTGTAAACCAAGACAGGTATCCGTGCCCCGTAGCGCTGCTGCCAGTCGGGGTCGTTGGTGATATCTCGCTTGATAAGCTGCGGAAGCGTCCGACTCGCTCCAGCCAGGTGAGGCGTGATCAACCGCTCAAGCCGATCACACAAGCCGCAGCCATCGTGGCCATAGAGGATCAGTTCCATCGGCCTTGCTTAACCTGTCCAAGCCCTCGGTTAAGGCTGGGTCTTGTCTTTCTCAATAAATGCATACGCGTTGTGGTTGTGGATCGATTCGAAGTTCTCGCTGTTCACCTGGTACCACACCACCCGGTCTTCAGCCTCCAACGCAATCGCTAGGTCGCGCACGATGTCTTCCACAAACTTCGGGTTGTCGTAGGCCGCCTCGGTCACAAATTTCTCATCGGGCCTCTTGAGCACCGCAAACACCTGCGTGCTGGCCGCCTGCTCCACCAGCTCGAACAGCTCTTCGATCCACATCGACTGGCCCGGTGCGAACCGCACACGCACCGCCATCTCACAACGCTGATTGTGCGCCCCATAGTCGGAGATCTCTTTCGAGCAAGGGCAAAGGCTCGTCGCGGGTACCTTGATCCCCATCACAAAATCGTCGCGGCAGTTGCTAGCGCACTCAAACGTCACCTGGATGTCCAGCATCCCTGCGGCGCCGGTGATCGGGGCGTTCTTATCGATGAAATAGGGGAACCGCAGCTCCAGGTGCGCCTCTTCGGCTTCGAGCCGCTGCTTCATGTCGTGGCAGATCTCCATCACCTGGTCCGACTGGATCTGCCCGTGGTGGCGGTTCAACACCTCCAAGAACCGGCTCATGTGCGTGCCCTTCTGGTAATGGGGCAGCCCCACGTACATGTTCACCTGCGCCACCGTGTGCTTCACCCCGCCCGTCACCGGGCAGCGCAGCGTGATCGGGTAGGTGATGTGCTTCACGCCAACCTTGTTGATCGCCACATTACGCCGATCGGCGCTGGCCTGCACATCGGGCATCTGCTTGGCTAAAGGGGTTTCTGTCTTGATTGTTGCCATACCCACAGCCCTTCTTCATCACGATCAGGAGAGAGACGCGTCGGGGTAACTAACGGATCCTATGAGACTCATCGGCCCAAAGCAACGAACCGCCACAACTAGCAACCCTTGCCTGCCGGGCTTTATTCCTAAACCCAACAGGGTTTGTGGCCATCTCATCGCCTGGCTTACCAGCAGATCACGCCTTTCGCCGCCGTACTCTGCCGTGGCCAGGCCGCGCTCCATTGCTTGATCCATCACACGTTTATAATAGTACACGCCCCCATCCCCTTTAGGGAACAACCCATAATCGAAACCATACGCTTCTCCACCTACAGCCAACCTCCTGGTCAACATGAAGGGCGCAGCATTAAGTAATGATTGGGTTTGTCGGTCGTTTACCGCTGTCGGCGAAGCACGAGCATCCAACCAACAGCAAGAACGGTCAGTGCTCCAGGCTCGGGCACAACCGAAATAACGCCTGTCGTCAGCAGCGATGACGTATCAAACGAAAGATCGCCTGCAAGGCTCGGCAACACCACGCTCGAAAAGCTCCCCGTCATCGACCCAAAGTCCAGCACATCAAAGGTATCACCCACCTGCGGCATAAAACCACCCAGCAGATCAATATCAAGCACGCCACCAGCCGCCAGGTCACCCGCAACGATAACCCGGTCATAGTCAACACCCGCGTTCGTCCCCGCAAGCTCGATCGTCACACCCGCCGTCACACCCAGCGTCACATCCCCTCCAAAACTGGAAATACCTGGGCTCGAACCCGGCTTAAGATCTCCCTCGATCACCACCGTCCCCGGCCCCGAGAACGTACCGCCATTAACCGACCCGAAGAACACGGAAAAACTATCCTGGCTTGTCCGTATCTCACCCAAGGTATTATCCACATCGTCAAAAAATGTCGTGGTCCCACCCGCCGAGATGATCAAGCCCTTGTTCGTCACGTCGCCGCTGATGTTCGCCGTCGCACTGAAGTTCATAGTCCCATCATTGGTCAGCCCGCCCGTAGCAATCAGCGTCCCGTTCCCGCTGACGAATCCGCCGGGGTTGTTGGCCAGGCCCTGCGTAAACTCGAGGGTCGCCCTCCCGAACAGGTTGAGCTGACCATCGTTCGAGTTGTTCGCACCGGTGAAGGTCAGTTGGTCACCATTGACAACGCGCACCTCGCCGGTCGCCGTGTTGTCCAGCACCGCGTCCACCTGACCATCGCCTGCGATAACGCCTTCGTTGGTCAGCGCTGACGCGGTCAACACATGCCCGTTGTCCAGGTTGATCCGCCCCGTGGCGTTGATCGTGATAGGGCCTTTCAATGCCGTCAGGTTGCTGCTGTTCTGGTTGAGAATCACCTGGGCGCCCACGGCATGGCCCACCGTCAAGCTCTTGACGAACTCGTGGCCAAAGCCGTCATCAATGGTGGCCCCGACCGCCGGATTCAAGAACACATCGAACATCGACTTGGGGGTAATCCCCTGCGCCCAATTGGTGGCCATGATCCATGGCCCACTACCACCCGCCCAGTGCACATCGGGTGGCGTCCACAATCCGATCGCCTGCCCCCCATTAGCAAGAGTCGTTTTATACGCCACCTGCCCCGCGTTGTTGATACCGCTGCGCGTATCCCCTGAGGATCCTGTATTTGGACTAAATTCCGTATCCGTGATGCTGCTGTCGCCCATCGCCCGACCCTCGCGTGCAACCTGCACAACGTCAATACCGTCGCCGATGAACAAACCAATGTCGTCGCTTGCCCCTCCCACGGTTCCGGCAAGGAAGGCTGTAAACACGGCCTGGCCCGACCCATTCAGTGCTGTAACTAAGAACGTTGAGAACACGCCGTTACCATCGGGCGCAGCCTGACCCTCACGCGCAACCTGAATGAAACTGCCTTCTTGCATCCCATTGCTGAGGAGCAGAACACGGTTGTCGCTTGACCCGCCCGCCGTGCCGGTAAGACCGGCTTCAAACACAACCTGGCCTAAATCATTCAACGCGGGGCTACCAAAGTCTGAAAACACGCCGTTACCGTCAGGCGCAGCCTGGCCCGCACGCGCGACCTGTGTCACAGCACTACCCGAGCCCTGGAAAATACCCTCATCATCACTTGCCCCGCCCGAGGTGCCTGTTAAGAAGGCTCGAAACACGGCCTGACCCGACCCGTTCAACGAAGGGGAAGTCAAACTTGAGAACACGCCATTACCGTCGGGCGCCGCCTGGCCCTCACGCACGATCCGTGTCACAGACCCGCCTGATCTCAAGAAAATACCCTCGTTATCACTTGTCCCCCCCGAAGTCCCCGTGAGATCAGCACGAAACGCCACCTGGCCCGAATCGTTCAACGCGGGGGTAGAAAAACTTGAGAATACGCCATTACCATCAGGCACCGCTTGGCCCTCACGCGTAACCTGTGTCACAGCCCCACCCGAGCCTAGGAAAATACCTTCATCATCACTTGTCCCTCCCAATGTCCCGGTAAGCCCAGCTATAGACGCGACCTGGCCCGAATTGTTCAACACGGGGGTCACAAAACCTGAGAACATGCCATTGGTCCCGCCCATGCCATCCGGCGCAGCATCGAACTCCGCCACGACCACGCTGGCTCCCCCGTTGAAACTCAATCGAACCTGGTCGGTCGGTTGGGTTGTGAGGGTCTCACGCGTAACCTCATACACCACCCGCCCCGCATCGTTGATACCCCATGGGGCCGCCGTGATGGAAAGGGTGTTCACACCCATCCTAAATTCACGAGCAATCTGGGTCAGCGTGGCCCCGTCACCACGGTAGATCACCCGGTCGTCGTTAGCCCCGCCGCTGGTGCCCATGAGCTTCACCTGGAACGCGACCTGCCCCGCGTTGTTGAGCAAGGGGGTGGTTAAAAAGTCGAACGTTCCGTTGCCGTCGGGCGCAGCTTCCCCGCTAACGGCAATCAATTGGCTGGCACCTTGCGCGATCGCTTGAGGCGCGACAACCAACACAGCCAACAGCGCAACGACAAACAACATTTCAACCCACAATCGATCACAGCGATGAGGGTGCGGCATTGACATCCCCTTTCCTAGCCGGAGTAATTAAAAAACAAAGAAACCATTAGATAGAGCAGATGCTTGGTCTCCTCTCGCTTCCCACCGCGATGAAGCAAGCAGCTACGCCATTGTACCCAATAAACCTCGAATTCCAAAGTTTTTTTCAGCCGATATCTCCCATAGGGTGTCTAGTATTTTGTCCCACGCCCCAACCACATACCCCCAGGGTGTATACAATCATTAGATCCCCTAAGCACCCTAAGGAACACCCGATGATCGAAACCGCCCGCCCCCCCGACCCCACCCAACACGACCGCCCCAGCCCCGACCCGTTTGGACCACCCCGGCCAATGCATTTCCGGGAGTTCTGCCCGGTCGATACCTGGTCGCCGGCGATCAACCTTTACCGCCTGCATCGGCGGTTGGTGATATGCGTCGACCTGGCCGGCATCGAGCCGGGGTCGATCCAGATCGAGGTCCAAACCGGGCGGCTGATCCTACGCGGGATCCGCTTAGCGCCACAGCCGCCCTCCAGGTCACGCCAAACCATGTGCATCCTCTCGATGGAGATCGATCACGGCCCGTTTTGTCGGGTCATCCCGCTGCCGCGTCAACGGGTCGACCGGGTGGGGTTTCAGATCCGATACACCCGCGGCCTGCTGTGGATCCGCCTGCCGCTGCTCGAGCCCGAATGACCCATCGAAGCCAACGACAAGCCTATCGCCCCGACCAATCACTTGAACACCACCCCACGCCCGCGCTCAACACCCAGCAGAAAGCCATACCTTTGCACAATGCCGACCTCCCAACCCACCCGGCCCTGACGTTCCACGCTTCGTTGGCACCCAAGGCCACGCCCCCGATCAGCGCCGGCAAAAGCCTTCCTAACGCCAAGGGCGAAGCAGATGCCGACGACCGCATCAAGGTCCCCGACACCCTGCCGATCCTGCCCATCCGTGGCACCGTGATGTTCCCCGGCACGATCATGCCCCTGGGCGTGGGCCGACCCAGCAGCCGCAAGCTCCTGGATGAATCCCTGCCCAAGTCCAAGATCATCGGGCTGGTCACCCAACACGACGAAGACGAGGAACAACCCCAGCACCACGACCTCTACAGCATCGGGACCGCGGTCATGGTCCTCAAGCTGATCCGCCAACCCGACGAGACCATCTCCATCCTCGTCCACGGGTTGTCTCGGATCCGTGTGCTTTCTTTTGTTCAACAAAAGCCCTACTACATCGCCAAGGTCCAATCCGTCGCCCAGCAGCCCGTGCCCAGCAGCAAGCGGTTTGAAGCAGCCGTCAACCAGCTCAAAGAACAATCCCACCAGCTGATCGAGATCACCCCCAACACACCCGAGCAGGCCGCCACGGTCTTGATGAACATCGACGACCCAAGCAACCTCGCCGACTTCCTCGCGGCCAACCTCAACCTCGATGTCCAGCAAAAGCAAGACCTGCTAGAAGAACCCGACGTCGCCAAGCGCATCCGCGCCGTACACCAATACGTCTCCAACCAGCTCGAGATCGCCAAGCTACAACAAAAAATCCAGCAGGACGTGCAGACCACGATCAGCGAAAACCAACGCAAGTTCCTCCTGCGCGAGCAGATCAAGGCGATCCAGAAAGAACTGGGCGAAGACGAGCAGGGCACCGACCAGACCCTCCAAGAGCTGCGCGAACGGCTAGAAGAAGCCGACCCGCCTGAGAAGGTGATGGCCGAAGCGCAGCGCGACCTAAAACGACTCGCGGCGATCCCCCCGGCCAGCCCCGAGTACGCCATGATCCTGACCTACATTGAGCTGCTGGCCGAGCTGCCCTGGAACAAGGCCAGCAAGGACAACCTCGACCTCAACCGCGCCCAAAAAACCCTCGACCGGGACCACTTCGGCCTAGACAAAGTCAAACGCCGGCTGATCGAGTACCTCGCGGTGCGCAAGCTCAACCCCAACCGGCGCGGGCCGATCCTCTGCCTCGTCGGCCCGCCGGGCGTGGGCAAGACCAGCCTTGGCCAATCCATCGCCGACGCACTGGGCCGCAGCTTTGTCCGCATGAGCCTGGGCGGCATCCGCGACGAGGCCGAGGTACGCGGACACCGACGCACGTACATCGGCGCTATGCCCGGCCGGATCATCCAAGAGCTGCGCCGAGCCAAAACCAACAACCCCGTCATGATGCTCGACGAGATCGACAAGCTCGGGGCCGATTTCCGAGGCGACCCGGCCAGCGCCCTGTTAGAAGTCCTCGACCCACGCCAAAACAACGCGTTTGTTGACCGCTACCTCGACGTCCCGTTCGACCTATCCCAGGTGATCTTCATCGCCACCGCCAACTACATCGGCAACGTCCCCCACGCGCTGCGTGACCGGATGGAGGTGATCGAGATCCCCGGCTACACCGACAACGACAAGGCCCAGATCGCCCGCCGCTACCTCGTGCCACGCCAGCTAGAAGAAAACGGGCTCACCCGTACCCAGTGCAAGTGGACCATGGCGGGTATCCGCAAAGTCATCAACGACTACACACGCGAAGCCGGTGTGCGCGAGCTCGAGCGGCAGATCGGCGCCGTCTGCCGCGCCGTGGCCGCTCAGGTCGCCAAGCGCACCCGAAGCGCCAAACAACAGCGCACCGTCGGCGCCAAGCTCGTGCGCGACCTGCTGGGACACGAGACGTACCTCCGCGAACTCGACACCCGTGTCAAGAGCCCGGGTGTGGTGATCGGCCTGGCGTACACCCCCGTCGGCGGGGAGATGCTGTTTATCGAAACCACCGCGTACCCCGGCCACGGCAACATCCTCCTGACTGGCCAGATCGGCGATGTCATGAAAGAGTCTGCTACCGCAGCGCTAAGCCTCTTTAAAACACACGCCCGGGATTACGGCTTCGACGCCCAACAGCTAGGCGAACGCGACCTGCACATCCACGTCCCCGCCGGCGCCGTGCCCAAAGACGGCCCCAGCGCCGGGGTGGCGATGTACACCGCCATCGCCTCGCTCATGCTCGACCTGCCCGTGCAGCCCAAGCTCGCAATGACCGGCGAGATCACGCTCCGCGGCCTGGTCTTGCCCATCGGCGGGGTCAAAGAAAAAACACTAGCCGCCTCACGCGCCGGGATCAAAACCGTCTTGCTGCCACAGCAAAACCGCGGCGACCTCGAAGAGGTCGACCCCCTGGTGCAAAAGAAGATGACGTTCGTCTTCGTCGAAAATGTTGACCAGGTACTCGAACACGCCCTGGGTAAAAGGCCGCTGGCCAAGGCAAAAAGAGACTTGGCCAAGCAGACCCGATCAGCACCGGCCACCACACCGGCTTGATCGCCCAGCCCTTTTCAGACCACACCACAGGATCGCCGATAAATAAGGCGCCATGACCCGCCCCGACTACATCGTGGAGATCAACGCCCTTGGGCGGCCCGAGGTATCGCCACAACACGCGCCGCCGCTCCAGGGCCGGCCGTGGCTAGCGGTGCGGTGGCAGTGCTGCTGCACCTACTCCCGCATCTACCGCAACCCGGCCGGCACCGCCTACCACGGCCGCTGCCCACGATGCGCCAAACCGATCCACATCCGCATCGCCGCCGACGGCACCGCCAACCGCTTCTTCGAAGCGTATTAAGCCAATACCAGCCTGAATTCATCGCGAGACAAGGTAGCATCTGCTGCTCTTATGCCACCGACGCAACCATTTCATCTGCTCGGCGTATCTTTTCATGCTCGATTGGTATACTGGCCCCAGATGAACAACCGGCATCGTTTGATCCGGGTTTGGATGGGCCTAAATCTAATGGAGAAAAATGCCATGAAAAAAACAATGCCCGCGTTGCTGCTGGCCGCAGCAGGCATGCTCTTTCTCTTGACCGCATGCACGACGAAGACCGAACACAAAGCTTTTACATCAGACAAGCTTGAGCCCTACGTGTGTGGCACCATCACCCGGCTACACACCTACGGGGGTGTCTTCTTGGCCAGCCAGCCCCAACCCGAAGACCTCCAACAAGCCCAAAAAGGGGGCGTCCAAACGGTCGTCAACCTTCGTTTGCCCGAGGAGCTCAAGGATTTTGACGAAGCCAAGCTCGTCGCTGAGTTAGGGATGGCGTACCACAACGTGGGCTTCAACGGGCCCGATATGCTCACCGACAGCGTGCTAGACCGGGCGCGTCAGCTGCTGAACGATCCGGCCAACAAGCCTATCCTGATGCACTGCAGCTCAGCCAATCGCGTTGGCGCGATTTGGCTGGCCCACCGGGTGATCGACGGTCGGCTTAGCTATAACCAGGCCTTGGCCGAAGCCAAAACCGTCGGCCTGAAATCACCCGCCTACGAGCAGAAGGTCAAGCAATACATTGATCGCCACCAATAGAGAACACCACAAACAGTGCCATGATTGACCCATACCCACCACCCCCAAACCCCCCGTTTGGGCAACACCCTGTATCGGTTTGGGTGGTCGCTTTGTGCACAGCCATGGGTGCGGCACTAACGGGCTGCGGCCCCATGACGTTTGTGATCAACCTCACCCCATCGAACCAACGCCTCACCACCACCGTCGTCAAGCCCGCCGACCGCTGGTTCAGCTCACGCGTGGCGATCATCGATGTCACGGGCACAATCCGGAATACAGCCAAGTCTTGGCTAGCGCTGGGCGACGCAGAAAACCCCGTCAGCCTGCTGCACGAACAGCTGCAGATGGCCCAGCAAGACCCGCGCGTCAAAGCGGTCATCCTCCGGCTCAACACCCCCGGCGGCACCGTCACAGCCAGCGAAGCGATGTACCGCATGATCGATCGCTTTAAGCAACAATCCGAAAAGCCCGTTGTCGCGCTGATGATGGACGTCGCCGCCAGCGGGGGTTATTACCTCGCCTGCTCCGCCGATCAGATTATCGCCTACCCCACGTCCATCACCGGCAGCATCGGGGTCATCGTCCAGACGGTCAGCCTCAAGCCCGCGTTAAACCGCATCGGGGTCCACGCCGAGGCGATCACCACCGGCCCCAACAAAGACGCCGGATCTCCTCTAAGCAACCTCACCGACGACCACCGGGCGGTGATCCGGAACCTGGTCGACGATTTTTACCAGCGGTTCTTAGACGTCGTGCGGCACGCCCGCCCCGATATCCCGCCCGACCAGTTCGCCCAAGCCACCGATGGCCGGGTCTTCACCGGGCAGCAGGCAGCCGACTTAAAACTCGTCGATCAACTCGGCGATCTGGATGACGCGTTTGAGCTAGCCAAAAACCTCGCCGACATCCACGACGCCCAGCTGGTGCGATATCACCGCCCACACCGGTATGTCGGCTCGCCCTACGCCGCAGACCCCCTCGCACCACCAGCGGCCAACCCGCACGGGACGCAGATCAACTTGGCGCAGATCAACCTCGCCGGCTCGCTGGATCAACCTCGGCTGGCGTTCTATTATCTCTGGCAGACCCAGCTGCCGTAGGGCCAAACACCACCCGTTGATATGTGTCGCGTACAAAATGCCGCATCAGACACACAACTGCGTTGACGGTTGCCCTGCCACAGATCACCGCAGCGGACGACGATCCATCCCGATGGCATCTGAGACGGGCCTGGGCCGGCCCAAGGGGTATTGAGATGGACCCACTGGAGCTGATCTGCCCCCGATGCCGCGAGGTCCTGACCCTCGACCGCGGGTTCGCCGGGGGGGTGTGCCGCTGCGCCCAATGCGGCACGATCATGACCGTCCCCGCCAGCTCCAAAAAGCAGCAGCGCAACACTACTACGATCAGACGCGATCGGCCCGATACACCCGCGGGGTTTGGCCCGTCGGCCCTCCAACCGCGGCCTGAAAAAGCCGACCCGGAACACACACCCGCGACAGCGGCCCCACCCGACAAACCCCCACCACCGCCCAGCCAACCCGCGGCCCCCACGAGAACCACGCCAACCCACACCCCGGCCTCCCCTACGACCCCAGAGCCCGCATCACCCCGATCCAGCAAGCGGTTGTTGATCTTCGCCACCGCGATCACCGGGTTTACCTTGGTCATCGGGTCGTGCGTGCTGAGCGTGGGGCTGCTGGCACGCCACCAAGCCGACATCGTGGCCAAAAGCAAACAACAGCCCGATATCGTGGTGGATTTTACCTTCAACCCCGAAACAAACCCCTACCAACTCGAAAGCCCCAACCTCCTGGGGCTGCCGCTTAGCAAACAGACCGTCGCGGTGATCGACGCCTCTGCCAAGAGCCGACCCTGGTTGGGCCTGGTCAAAGACGCGGTCATGGCCGGCACCGACTTCGACACCGCGGCCGTCGGGCTCCAAGTCGTGCTGGCTTCCCAAGACCAGCCCGAGGCAGCGCCCCATACCCCCACCGCGCTGCGTGACCTGGAACGCGGGGCTTTACGCACATTCCTTAACTCCGCCCTGGCGTTTGGGCAGGCGGACCTGATCACCGCCTTATCCCTAGCGCTGGCGTCCAACCCACAACACGTGATCATCGTCACCGGCCAGCAGATCTCGACCCAGCAGGTCAAGCAGATCCAAGGCCTGCTTCGAGACTCCTATGCCACACGGTTCGACGCCGTCTTAATCGGGATCCAATCCAACGCATTGGTTAGCCTAGCCGACCGCTACGACGGCCAGTACGTCGCCATCACCCCCCAGCGACTCGACGCCTGGCGGTACGAGATGCCATGAAAACGGCAAGTGATGACTATTGTGCAGTAGTCCGTATTCTCCCCATCGGGCGCGGTAAGTCTCTATCACAACGCCCTCAGATTCGACCGTCAGGGTGCCTGATGCTGGCGGCATGGCTCGGGGAGCGCTAAGCGTTTGTTCTATCAAGCATTTTTTCTCCCTCAGCTACCTCACCCAACGCCGTGGGCAGCTGAGGGAGAAAAAATGCGCCACGACTTGACCCAGACACGCCTGACAAATCAAGTAGTGGCTACTACATCATGTGTTTTTTACACAAGCAGCCGCGTGAGATGAAATGGTGACTATTGCAGGCGACTACTACAGATGGCAACCTTGGTGATCACACCTTCACCTGTTCTTCTTCATCTTCTTCTTCCCATTCTTCTTCATACTCACCTAGCTCCTCGTCATCATCTTCTTCCTCACCATCTTCGTACTCTTGGCCTTCCTCGTCTCCGCCCTCATACCCGTCTTCGATCTCCTCCTCGAGCTCATCATCAATCTCATCATCAATCTCGTCTTCGATTTCAGGCTCAATCGCAGCTGCTTCAGCTTCCGCTTCGGCACGCAACGCGTCCCACTGCTCGACCGTCATGTTCACCTCACGCGCCTGGGAGCCCTTGTATTCCCCGATGATCCCCGCCTCTGCCATCTGCTCAATCAATCGGCTGGCACGCGAATACCCCACCGTCAGCCGCCGCTGCAGCAGCGACACGCTCCCACGCTTCGATTCGAGCACCACGCGCACCGCTTCATCAAACAGCGGGTCGCGCTCAGCCTCGTCCTCCAGGCCCGTGCCGGTTGATTTCAGCTGCATCAGCTGCGGCTCAAAGCTCTGTTTCGACACCGTCTTGAGGAACTTCACACACCGCCGGATCTCCACATCGTCTACCAGCGTGCCCTGCGACCGCGTGATCTTGCTGGTACGCGGGCTCAGGTAGAGCATGTCGCCCTGCCCCAGCAGCAGCTCCGCACCCTTCTGGTCCAGCACAATCCGGCTATCCATACCCGATGCCACCTTAAAGCTCACCCGGCACGGCATGTTCGACTTGATCAGCCCCGTCACCACATTCGCCTGGGGCCGCTGCGTAGCCAAAATCAAGTGGATCCCCACCGCACGCGCTTTCTGGGCGATCCGAACAATAAAGCTCTCCACCTCCTTGTTGGTCATCATCAGGTCCGCCAGCTCATCGACAATAAACACCAGGTAGGGAAGCTTCTTGGGGATCCGCGCCTCTTCGGCTTCGTTGGCGGGATCGAACCGCTCGACCAGGTCTTCCCATTCGAGATCGTTGTAGCCCGCGATGTCGCGCACGCCCGCCTCCGCCAGCAGCTCGTACCGCTCGTCCATCTTCGTCGTGGCCCACTCCAAGATCGCCGTAGCCTTAGACATCTCCGTCACCACCGGGCACATCAGGTGCGGCACGTCGCGGAACATGCTCAGCTCCACCATCTTCGGGTCCACCAGCACCAGCTTCAGCTCGTCGGGCCGCTTCGTATACAAAAACGACATGATGATGCTGTTGATGCACACCGACTTGCCCGAGCCCGTGGTGCCCGCGATCAGCATGTGCGGCATCGCCGACAGGTCACCCACCTGCGGGTTGCCCGACGCGTCCTTGCCCAGGAACATCGGCAGCTTCATCTTCCGTACGGTGTCGGCGTTGGCCGTCATCAGCTCCTTGAGACGCACCCGCTCCTTCTTGATATTGGGCACCTCGATCCCCACCGTGTCTTTCCCCGCCATGTTCGGCACGATCCGGATGTTGTGCGACTTCAACGCTCGCGCTAAATCGCTCGAGACCACCGACAACCGCGACACCTTCGTCCCCGGCGCTAAACGCACCTCATAGAGCGTGATCACCGGCCCAGAATCGATCCCCACCACCTCACCCTCGATACGGTACTGCTGCATCGCGCTCTCCAGCTGCACGGCTTGGTCCCGTACCACCCGCTCCATCTCCTGGGTAAAGTCTCCCTCGGGCTCCTCCAGCAGGTCCAACCCGGGGAACCGATACCCCGACAGGTCCACCTCCGCGCACCCGCCCAACACCGCCGGCGTCGCCGCCTTGGCCTTGGGCGCAAAATTAATCGGTAGCTGCTTGATCTTCGCACGCAGCTGATCCGGATCAAACGATTGGCTCGACGCATACGCACCGGGCGCATCGACCCCAGCCTCAAGCTCCTCTTCCTCATCCAGCTCCGCCTCGATCGCTTCGTCGTCGTCGTATTCGTATGCTTCGTCTGCCTCGTCCGGGTCGCATTCATCCTCAACCACCACGCGCGATCGCCCACGCCCACGCACCACCGGCTCGGGTTTGCGCTTGACCCGACGCGCCACCCCACCCCGCGATCGACCTAACAAACCCACCGCCGACCACACACCCCCCGCCGCCGCTCCAATCAGATGCCACACGCCACCGATCAACCCCAGCCGGGGCAACCGGACCCGCGTCAACCCATAACACAGATCGCCCACCACCCGCGGCAGCGCCAGGATCACCTGATCCATCGTCAGGATCGCACCCAGGAAAAACCCGACCGCCATGATGATCATCGACCCCAGAAAACCGAACCGCACCGCTAGCTCCTGGTTGAGAAAGATCGCCACCAACCCACCCAGCCCCTCTGGGCGCGGCCCCCACCATCCCCACGCGTCTTCGGGCAACCCAAGCGCCAGGATCGCGCTGGCCCCAAAGCTCATGATCAACAGCCCAATCGACCGCAGCACCAGCTGCGACACACCCCGCCCAATCCCACTGGCGATCAGGAACACCGTCCCACCCGCCACCGCGATCCACACCCCCGGCCCGACCATGAGGTAGAGCTTGTGCGCCACAAACGCGCCCATCGGCCCCACCCAGTTCTGCGTATCCACGTTGTGGGGCGCCACGCGATGACCGGGCCAATCCGCAGGGTCGTAGCTAAACAACGATGCGCCCAGCAGCACCCAACCGCCCGCTAGCAACACCCAACCCAACCCGCGCCACAGCGCGACCCGGTCCGAAGCACCCGCCGCCTTCCGCCTCTTGTTCGCCATCGGGTCACCTCAACACAATCACGACACGCTGTAGGACAACGCCATTGCGGTGTCGCGCAACACCGTGAACAAAGCTTGGGTGCCACACCTTGTCCCGCAGGGCAAGGTGTGCAAATTCAACGGCTTGCGTGAAACACACTTTGCCCTTTGGGTCAAAGTGTGGCACCCACCGCGCTACAATAAATCAGCATCGGCCAATAACCCTTGAAACCCACAAATTTTGAACCCCAACCCACACACTTCCCCTCGCTTATCGGAGCCGGGCTCTGCGAGCCCGGTCTCAACCACCAAATCGATCTGAGGTTCCCGTGCTTCTGGAAACTCTTCTCATTCATCCTGGGCGAAAAGACACGCACACGCGTGTTCGAGCCCGCTCACGAAGATATGCTCGAGCAATACTACCGCGCCAAGCGGACGTACCGCACCAAACCCGCCCGGCTATGGCTGGCCATCGCGTTCACGGTGCGCACGATCGTGATGGTCCTGGAATGCTTGCGCGCTTCGGCGATCGACCGAGCGTTTGGCTGGGTCCAGAACGTGTGGGGCAAGTGGCGGTAGGCCACCCCGCCCGTTTCCGCCTCAACGCCACACTACCTAAAAAAATTTAATAACGCTGGCTTTAGGTATTCCTTTACCCAACCACCCAGGTTATATTGAGGTATAGCTACGACCAACACCCCACCCCCAAGAGGAGCTGAAGATGGCACGCCGACCAAACACCCGGGCTGTCGCGACCGCGGTATCCGTATTCCTACTGGGCCTGGCCCCGCGTGCGTGGGCCGAGCCCGTGCAATTCGGGGATAACGCCTACGACCTGATCAATGACACGGTCGATTGGAACGCCGCCGCCGCCGGTGCCGCTAGCATGACACACCTGGGTGTCACCGGGCACCTGGTGACCATCACGTCACAAGCAGAGAACGACTTTGTCGCAGGGCTGCTGCAAGACCAGGGGGTTGACCGGATCTGGCTAGGCGGCAGCGACGCAGCCCAAGAAGGCACGTGGCAATGGGTCGTGGGCCCCGAAGCGGGGACGGTCTTCTGGGTGGGCGATGGCAGCGGTAGCGCCCCACCGGGCGTCTTCACCAACTGGGGCGGCGGCGAGCCCAACGAAGCGGCTGGGGGTGAGGACAATGTCGAGTTCCTCGCAGGCGGGACATGGAACGACCAGAACACCGGCGACCTGCGCGCCTACATCGTGGAGTACGAATCAATCCCAGAACCCACGACCGCAGCCATGATGCTGGTATTAGGCCTAGCGGTGCCGTGTCATATCCGACGACCATCGGTACGCGGCTAGCCAAGCCTCTACGCATCGTGTATGAAAATCCCACGTCGGAAGTACAAAGACACCGGAGATTTCCCTGCCGCGAACGGCCGGCTTGCCGCAAACGCATCCGGGGCGGGTAACCCTTATCCGGTAAAGCGGCCCTGCCTACCCGGTGCACGCACAAACGCGCTCACACCGCACTCTTTTCCGAACCGGTCTCTGCGAGCCCGATCTACGCCGATACCCATTGGGTATATACCAGTCCCGATCAGGTTTGCGGGGCCCCGTTCGCCCGCGGCAGGTCAATTTTGGGTGTTCTTGTGTCTCCGACGCGGCAAACTCATACCCGATGGGTATAGAATGCCGCCATGGTACGCACCCGGATCAAGATCTGCGGTATCCGTGATGCGCAGGCGGCGACGGCGGCGGTTGACGCGGGAGCCGATGCGATCGGGCTGGTGTTCGCGCCCGCCTCGCGGCGGTGCGTGACGGTTGATCAGGTCAAACAGGTACTCCAAGCGTTGCCCGCGTTTGTCGAGCCGGTGGGGCTGTTTGTGGATGCCGCCGTTGAGCAGGTGCGTCAGACGGCGTTGAGCCTTGGGCTCCGCACCGTGCAGCTGCACGGACGAGAAACACCACAGGAAGCCGATGAACTGCGCCCGCTGCGGGTGATCAAGGCGATCGGGTTCGACACCGATGGGCTGGCGGATCGGCTGGCGGGCTGGCGGGCGATCGGCGACCGGTTGGGTGGGCTGCTGTGGGACGCACCAGACCAAAGCAGCGGCGATCAACCCAACGGTGGCAGCGGGCGACGGTTCGATTGGGAAACGCTCAACAAGCTGCAATCGACCGGTGCGTTAGACGGTTTGCCGCCGACGGTCTTGGCCGGCGGGCTCACACCCGACAACGTCGGCGAAGCGATCGGCCTGGTCGGACCCTATGGGGTTGATGTTTCAAGTGGCGTGGAATCAACGCCTGGGGTCAAAGATCCCGTATTGATACGAGCCTTCTGCCAAGCGGTGCGCCGAGCCGACACAGCGCATCACCATCAGGGTTAAACGGGAACCGTCCGTCTTGATCTGACCGACGCCTTGTGAAAAAACTGATGGACTACCGCCTGTAAGGCGGTAGGTTCAGAAGATGTCAGCTGAAAGCCTGACTAATGAAGACCGAGTTTTGTATGGTAGCTCCAAGGCTTCGCTATATGGGGCTGGATGACACAATCGCGAAGGTAAAACGTTCAACCGCATCGATATACCAGTCCCGATCAGGTTTACGGGGTCCCGTTTGCCCGCGGCGGGGAAATCTTCGACGTTTTTGTGACTCCGACGCGGCAAATTCATACCCGATGGGTATAAAAAGCACTGAAGTTGTTGCCTATCTAAAAAAACGAGGGTTTTTATATTCCAGATTGAGACAAAAAAAAACCGACCGGACAAGGTCGGATGGAGGTGACCACTCGGCCTTATGCGGTCGGCGGTTCTCCCAAGGCGCCTTCGTAGTCGAGCCTGACAATTGGCCCCGCGCCTCTGACTCCATTTGCTTACCTCCCCGGGAGCTCCCCACTCTCCACTCCTAATTGACTATACCACAAACCGTGGCTCAACCAAAGACTTTTTTCGTCCTTTTTCAATTTTTTATCGCGGCGCCCGGGTTCCGGGCTTCAAGGATTAGCTTGGTGTTGCCTGGGGCGACAAACCACAACGCCTTGTGAAATCAGCGCCTATTGATGATAGGAAAGCCAAGTTATACCCGACCATCGCCACCCTCGCTTGCCGGCTAACCGTGGTTATGCGACAACGTCCCCGTGGATGGATTTGTGATCCAAGGCGGCCGGCGGCTACGCGGGCGGATACGGGTTAACGGCTCGAAGAACGCGACCCTGGCGTTGATGGCGGCGGCGCTGCTCACCGACGAACCCGTGGTGCTCCAAGACGCCCCCAGCCTGCGCGACACGCGCAACATGGTGAACCTGCTTAACACGCTGGGTTGTCAAGCAGCCCTGGACCCGAAGCGCCACGAAGCCACGCTCCACGCCACCGACCCCTCCCAGTGCCTGGCCCACTACGACATCGTCCGCACCATGCGTGCCAGCATCTGCGTGCTGGGCCCGCTGGTCGCCAAGCGGGGCGGGGCGCGCGTCTCGATGCCCGGCGGCTGCAACATCGGCGACCGACCCGTGGACCTGCACCTGCGCGCCTTGGAAGCCCTGGGCGCCACGATCACACTCCATGAAGGCTACATCAACGCCGAAGCACCCCCTGGCGGTCGGCTCTATGGGGCGCGGGTGTTTTTGGGTGGCCCGTTCGGGTCGACCGTGCTGGGCACCTGCAACCTGATGAGCGCCGCGGCGCTGGCCAAGGGCCACACCGTGATCGAGTCGGCCGCCTGCGAGCCCGAGGTGGCCGATCTGGCTGTGATGCTCAACGCCATGGGCGCCAAAATCACCGGCGCCGGCACGCCGCGGATCAGCATCCAAGGCGTCGATCGACTCAGCGGGGTCACGCACCGCGTCATGCCCGACCGGATCGAAGCGGGCACGTATATCATGGCTGCGGCAATCACCAACGGCGACGTGGTGCTCGAAAACTGCCCCACCGACGTGCTTACCGCTACGCTCGACCGGATCGCCCAGATCGGTGTCGATGTTGAACCGGTGGCAACAGAAACGATACCAAGCAGCACACCCAGTCACCCGCCAACCGAACCCGACCCAATGCGTCAGACCGTGCGGGTTGGCAGCTACCGCCGCCTCAACCCGGTCCAGGTCGTCACCCAGCCCCACCCGGGGTTCCCCACCGACCTCCAGGCCCAGGCCATGGCGCTGCTTTGCCTGGCCGATGGGAACTCGGTGATCACCGAAAAAAATCTTCCCCGACCGGTTCCTGCACGTGCCCGAGCTGTCTCGCATGGGCGCGAAGCTGATCCGCAACGGCGCAAGCGTCCTGGTCACGGGTGTGCGCCAGCTGGTGGGGGCGCCGGTGATGGCCAGCGACCTGCGTGCCTCCGCCGGGCTGGTGCTGGCGGGGCTGGCCGCCACCGGGACCACCACCGTCCACCGTGTCTACCACCTGGACCGTGGCTATGAGTCCATGGAGATCACACTCCAAAAGCTTGGTGCCCACATCGAACGTGCTAAGATACCGGGGTAATGACCAAGCACGATCCATCAGACCCCTAACCCCGAGGACGCACCGCCCATGGCCGCCGACACGACCCTCCATACCGCCAAGACGATTGACCCGGAGCTGCTCAAGATCCTGGTCTGCCCGCTGACACGCAGCCCGCTGCGCCAAGAAGGTGATATCTTGGTCGGGATGGTGGGGGGGCTGCGCTACCCGATTAATGATGGGATCCCCGTGCTGCTGGTCGAAGAAGCCAAGATGCCACCGGGCATCGCCAACCTCGAACAATTCAAACAACAATTCGCCGACCAGATCCCGGAATAGAACCATCTGGATCGGCCGCCCATCGGCTGCCTGTCCTCCCCCAACCACAAAAAAGGGTTTCATTTGTCTGATCGTACTTTTATCCGTGACATGCAGGGCAGCCAGATCGTAGAAGGCGTGTTCGCCATCCAAAACTGCCAGCTGGCCCAGACCAAGAACGGCAAGCCCTACATCAAATGCCTCCTGTGCGACCGCACCGGCCGCACACCCGGGCGCCTGTGGAACGCTTCGGAGCAGCTCTACAACAGCCTCCCCACCGACGGCTTTGTGTGGATCGAAGGCCAGACCCAGCCCTACCAGGGGCAGCTGCAGATTATCATCCAGCAGATCCGACCTGTGAAGCCAAGCCAAGCCGAACTTACTCAGCTGATGCCCAGCACCGAAAACGACCCCCAGGAGATGTTCGCCCAGCTCACCGCGGTGCTCGAAACGATCCAAGACCCCTCGCTCAAAGCCCTGGCGCAGGCCTACCTGGAAGACGAAGAATTGATGGCCCAATTCAAGATGGCGCCCGCAGCGGCGACGCTCCACCACGCCTACCTGGGCGGGCTGCTGGAACACACGCTGAGCCTCTTGCGGCTGGGTGAAGCGTTCTGCCCGCTGTACCCCCAGCTCAATCGAGAGTTGATCCTGCTTGGGTTGTTCATCCACGACCTAGGCAAGTGCGCTGAGCTGACATGGCAGCAGGGGTTTGGCTACACCGATGATGGGTTGTTGGTGGGCCACATCGCGCGCGGCATGGTCTGGCTAGAACAAAAAGCACAACGCTGCGCCGAACAAGGCCAGCCGACCCCACAACCGGTGCTCATGGTGCTCCAGCACATCATCCTGTCGCACCACGGCCGGCCCGAGTACGGCGCCTTGAAGGTACCCGCCACGCCCGAAGCCCTCGCCATCAGCCTCTTAGACAACCTCGACGCCAAACTCAACCTCGCCATCCTATCCACACGGACCGAATCGCCTAACGACGGTGACTTGGGTGGAAACTTCACCGAAAAAATCTGGGCCTTAGAGACGCGGATGTATCGGCCGGACCCGACCACCCTCGAAACCTGACCCGCTGCCACGTTCGGTCTACAATAATCATTACAATCCAAACCCCGTGGTCGGTTAGACCCAAAGGCCGGATCGATGCACCGCAAACACGACGATAAAACCAAAGCCCCACCCACCGTGCCGGTGACGTTTATCCTCCAAGACCCCGAGCCGCTCACCGGTCAGCACGAAAAAGAAATCAAGCTATTGGCCTCCAAGGGCGAAGACCTGCTGGATGTCGCCTTAGACAACGGGATCAACATCGAGCACGCCTGCGGGGGCGTCTGCGCCTGCTCGACCTGCCACGCCTACATCAACGCCGGCGAAGACAGCCTCTCGGAACCCCAAGACGACGAGCTTGACCGCGTCGAAGAGGCCCCGGGCCTGCAGATCAATAGCCGGCTAAGCTGCCAGTGCATCGTCCAAGGCGACGGGCCCATCGTCGTAGAAATCCCCGCCTGGAACCGCAACGCGGTGAAAGAAGTGCCCCACTAGACGCCGTCCGAAAAGCCGTGTTGAGGCTCGGTTCGTGTGCCACTGGCTGCTTGTCAGCCAGTGAATCCCCAGGGTTCCCGCACTGGCGAACCAGCCGCCAGTGGCACACCACACCGTTTTCGGACAGAGCCTAGACGCCGCTCAACCACCGCTTGATCAACCCGCCCCCACCTTCGCCAGATTGATCGCATTCTCGATGATCCCCAGGTGAGAGTAAGCCTGGGGGGTGTTGCCCAACGCGCGCTTGGCTGTGGGGTCGTACTGCTCTGAGAGCATCCCCGTTGAGCCGGCTTGGGCGATGATCTGACCAAACAACTCCTGCGCATCGTCGATCCGCCCAACCAGCAGGTACGCATCGACCAGCCACGATGCGCAGATATGGAAACCGCCCTCAAAGCCGGGTAGCCCATCGTCGCTGCGGTAGCGGTACACCGTTGGCCCATCCAAGAGGCCCTTTTCAATCGCTTCGAGCGTGCCTCGGAACCGCGGGTCGTCGGGCTCCAGCAGCCCGCTGAGGCCTACAAACAATGAGGCAGCGTCCAAATCCACGTCGTCGTACGCAGCCGTAAACGCGTTGACCTGCGGCTTAAACCCATGCTCAAGCACATCCTGGGCGATCTTCTTACGCAGCGCTTTCCAGTCTTGCCGGTCACGATCCAAGAACCGGTCTGCGATCCGGATCGCCCGGTCAACCGTGACCCAGCACATGACTTTGGAGTGGATGTGGTGGCGCCTGGGTCGGCGGATCTCCCAGATCCCGTGGTCGGGCTCGTGCCATCGTTTGTCTACTGCCTGGACCATGGCCTCGACCAGCCGCCAATGCTGCGACGACAAGGGTGCATCCTGGTCCAGCAGCAGCGCCACCAGGTCCACAATCGGGCCAAACACGTCCAATTGGACCTGGCGTGCAGCGCTGTTGCCCACGCGCACGGGTCGGCTGCCGCCGTAGCCCGCCAGCTCACCCAGATCCGCCTCTACACCCAACGAACCACCGGTCACGGTGTACAACGGCTGCAGCCGTTCCGGTGAGTCACACGCATCGACGACTTCCAATACCCAATCGAGGTATTGCATCGCTTCCCGGTTGCTACCCAACTTCACCAGCGCCGCAGCCGACATCGCCGCATCACGCAGCCAGCAATAGCGGTAATCCCAGTTGCGCACACCCCCGATGTGCTCGGGGAGGCTGGTGGTCCCCGCCGCCGAAATCGACCCGCTGGGCCCGTAGCACAGGCCTTTGAGCACCAATGCGCTGTGTCGCACCAAATCCGGTTCGACGGTTGGGAGTTTGAGGTGATCGGCCCAAGCCGACCAGAAACACTCGGTCAGCAGCCGCCGTTCTTTCACCGCCGACACACCATCGCGCAGGCTGCCCGTGCCGTAGCACAGCTCTAAGGCAACCGGCCCTGTGTCAAGATTTAACTCTGCCCACGCGGTTTGATGGCTGCCTTCTTCGACGATCGACCAGTCGACCCCGGTTGACCGCAGCACGATTGGGTCGAGCGTGCCTTCGATCTCTAACCCACCCTCACGTTGGAATAGACGTGTGGGAACACGACCAAAGTCAAGACGCGGCGCAAATTCAGCCAACGCTCTGCCAGTGCCCTCGATGAGGCGTACCAGGTCGGTTCGACCGGCACGCTGGATCGGCCGACCACCCGAACAATCTAGAAAATCCGTGACCGTAAAGTCTTTCCACCGGGTCTGGAGCACCAATGAATCGCCGGTGTACGCCTGCTGGATCGGCTCGCTACCATCGGGGCAACGGATCGAGAAGTGCCCCGCCGCCGGCCCGCCGACCAGGTCGGCGAACAACGCCGGCGAATCGATCCGTGGCACACACAGCCAGCTGATCCTCGCACCAGGCGTGACCAGCGCGACCGTCCGTTGATCGGAGAGCACCGCGTGTTGCTCGATAGGTACCGCAGCCGCCCCTTCCAACCACCGCGCACGCAGCTCACTGAGCCGCGCTAACACCTGCGCTACGTCACCGGGGCCACTCACCCGGTAAGGCGCCAGCGATTCGCCCGATCCGATCTTAACCGCCACATCCGGACCGGTCAGCGTGGCGAATGCGTCTTCGTCGGTCTTGTCGTCCCCAAAGAACGTCACCGCCGACGCGCCCACGCGGTGACGGATCGTCTCCAGAGCGGTACCCTTGTTGGTCGCGATCACCCCCAATTCGACGACTTTCTTGCCGTGCTTGGTAAACACCCCTTCGAAAGACGCCGGGCCCTGCATCACCGCTTCCAGTGCTTTTTGGGCGTCTTCTTCGGGTGCGTTGCGGTAGTGCAGCGCGATGCTAGCGGGCTTCTGCTCGATCGACAGGCCGCCGTTTCGGGCTGCGATCTCCGATAGATCCGCCATCACCCGGTCGTGTAGCTGCGCAGCTTCTGTGGGCAGTGAAGTGGCGAAATCCAGGTCGAACTCGCTGCCGTGGCTACCCACGAGATGCACGTCTTCGGGCATGCTGGTCAGCTGCGCCAGGTCGCGCAGCGCCCGGCCGGAGATAATCGCCACGTGCGTCTGAGGCATCGCCGCGAGCATCTTCAACGCCACGATCGCTTCGCGGTGGGGCTTGGCATCGGTGGGGTCGGCCACGATCGGCGCCAGCGTCCCGTCGTAGTCCGACGCCACCAGCAGCACCGGCACACACGCGATCTCTTCGAGGTGTTGGTCTAACGGGTTCATGGTTCAAGCGATCTCAAAAATGAATCGGCCCATTGGAAGACGTTGTTACGCTCGATCACCCGGCGCAGCGCCTTCATCCGGCGTTTCTGCTCGGCCTGGCTCATGTGCAACGCCAGGTCCATCGTGGCTTCTAGCCCGTCGATGTCGTGGGGGTTGACCAGCAGCGCGTGGACCAATTCGTTGGCTGAGCCGGTGAATTCACTAAGCACCAACACACCCGTGTGATCCAGCCGGGTGGCGACGTACTCCTTGGCCACGAGGTTCATCCCGTCCCGCAGCGGGGTGACCAGCATCACGTCGGCCATCCGATACAGCGCGATGAGTTCCTCGATCGGGAGGCTGCGGTGCAGGTAGTACAGCGGGTTGCGACCCAGCTCGCCGAATTCGCCGTTGATCTCCCCGACGTACCGCTCGACCACCGCGCGCAGCTCTTGGTATTCGGTGACGCGTTCGCGGCTGGGGATCGCGACCTGGACAAACACGCACTCCTTGGGGTTGCTCTTGCCCGATCGCAACAATTCCTGAAACGCACGCAGCCGGGTATCGATGCCCTTGGTGTAGTCCAAGCGGTCTACACCCAGCACGATCTTCTGCGTGGGCCCCAGCTGGGCGCGGAACCGCTCGCAGTGCTCGGTGACCGCAGGGGACGCAGCCAGGTCTTGGAAACGCTTCACATCGATCGAAACCGGGAACGCCGCCGAGACCACACGCCGCCCCTCATACTCCAGCCGGTCGGGTGTGCCCCGGGCCGACGTGTACCGCTTGCACAGCCGGGCGAAATTCTGGGCACCCAGCCGCGTCTGAAACCCCACCACGTTGGCGCCCAGCATCCCCTCTAGGATGCGCCGCCGCCACGGGATCTGCGCAAATAGCTCTTGGGGGGGGAAGGGGATGTGCAGGAAGAACCCGATGCGCACGTCGCTGCGCATCTCGCGCAGCATCGCGGGCACCAGCTGCAGGTGGTAGTCGTGGACCCAGACCGTGCCGTTGGGCGCGACGGCTTGCGCCGTTGCCTTGGCGAAGCGGCGGTTGACGTTGACGTAGGGCCACCACCACCGCCGGCGGTATTCGGGTGTGCGCACGCCGTCGTGGTACAAAGGCCACAGCGTGCGGTTCGAAAACCCTTCATAGAAATGGGTGATTTCATCGCGTGAAAGGGAGACCGGCAGGTTGTGGATCCCCTCATGGATGAACGGTTTAGGGGCGGCGCCTGCGATGCCGGCCCAGCCCACCCAGGTTGAGGGCCGCTGGCGTAGGATCGGCGTCAACGCCGAAACCAACCCACCCGGGCTGATCTGCCACGTGTTGGACCGCCCCTGCTTGACCCGGTGGACCGGTAAGCGGTTCGATACGATGACCAGCTGGCTTGCCTGATTCATCACAACCCCGTTTGAGCGACCCCGGATCAAGCCCGGTTATGGTTTGCCCCGCAGCGATCACGATGGCGTGCTGCTAGCCGCTGCTCCATCGGCGTGAAGACGCGCCCGGCGCGTGGCGCCACACGGCGGCTTTGTGTTCTTGGTGGGGAAGGTCTATACACAATGCGTCTACTTATCGGATTGATTGATCCCAGCTAATCATTTTGCTTGGGGATGGTCCAATATACCAACCGCCAGTGGATTCGCTATCTGCCGGGGTGGGCAACCCGCCACAGCGGATCGACCAAGCCCGATCAGGTTTGTGGGGTTCAGTTCGCCCGCGGCAGGGGAATTTTCGGTGTTTTGTTGTCCCCGGCGCGGCAAGCGCATACCCGATGGGTATCGATCCGCTGCGGCGGGTGCCTGGCTATTAGGATGATGTTGGCAGGCGGGGTGTGGCCCCGGTTCGTCGGGGGTTGCCCTTTGGGGATCGCGTGGCGTGGAAGGGCTCTGGCCCGGGGCTACCGCTGTGGCAAGGCGGTCACGGCTACTCTAGCTGGGCCAAGTATTCTTGATACTGCTCGTCGTCGCTTTGGTCCTGCTGACGCCATGCAACCAGCCAGCCAATGACCAGCACCCCCAGCCCGGCGGCGCCAAAGACCTTGACCGCCAATCCGAATCGGCGGTCGGACAGTGTTTCAGCTGGCGGGATCGTTTCCCACAGGTACGCCACAGCGTAGCTAAAGACCCCCATCAGCACGACCATCAGGGTCACGCGCAGCAGCAGCATGGACCAGCGGCTGGCCGCTAGGCGGGTGGCCATGGTCTCTTCCATGGTCTGGAGGTAGGTCTTGATTTCCATCAACACCCGCCGCTCTTCGTCGAACTGGGCCTGCTCCTCGCTGAGCTGGTCGCGCTGCTTGGCTAGATCACGCCGCTGCTGGGCGACGTGGTCTTGCTGCTTGGCCAGGTCGTGGCGGTCGGCGTCGACCCGCTCTTGTTGGAGGGAGAGCTTTTCGCGTTCCTTTTTAAGCTGGCCCCGCGTGGCTTCTAGCTCGTGGCTGAGCTGGTTGAGGTTTGCGGCGGGATCGGTCAGGCCGCTTGTCGTTCCTGTGAGCTGTGCCGATTGAGGCGCTTGTTGCTGAAACCGGTCACGCTGATCGATCAGCGTTTGACGCTCTTGGCGGATCGCCCGCTGCGATTCATCGATCTGCTGTTGTTGGGTATTGATTTGGGTGCGTTCCGCCTCGAGCTGACGGGCCAGCCGATCCAGCTCTTGGGCACGCCGGTCCAGGCTCGTCTGCTGATCGATCATCCCCTGGCGTTGCTGCTCAAGCTGGCTGTGCGCTTCGGTTAGCCGGTAGTCCTGCTGGACGATCGCGTGCTGCTGCTCCAGGGCCTGGTGGTGATGGGCATCGATCGCGACGCGTTGTGCTTCCAACTCGACGGCTAACCGATCGAGGTCATTGGTGCGCTGATCGAGCCGGGATTGCTGGGCGATTAAGTCTTGGTGCTGCTGCTCGAGCTGGCTGCGCCATTTTGAGAGGGTGAGTTTTTCGGCTTCGACTTTTTGCTGCTGGCCTTTGATGTCTTGTTCGGCAGCGGCGGCCTGGTCGAGCCGGGCGCGGATCTGGGTTTCCAGCCGCTGGATTTCTTGGGCGCGGGTGTCGAGTTGGGCTTTTTGCTGGGCGACCGACCGGGCTTGTTCCTGCTGGTGGGCCAGCTGCTCAAGCCGCTGCTCGAGCTGTTTGCGTTGGTCGTTCAGCCCCTGGCGTTGCTGCTCGAGGTGATCGCGTTGCTGGGCCAACACCTGCCGCTGCTGCTCGAGCTGTTTGCGTTGATCGTCCAGCTGGTGCCTGGTCTTATCGTATGGGTCGCTTTGCTGGGGCGAGCCTTGGGGTGGCCGGCTTTGACCCACGGGTTGGAGCTGATCCAAGCACTGGTCGATCTCGCTAAGCAACGGTGCGGGTGGCTGGCCCTGGCCCTTGAACACTTGGGTTTGATTGGAGGCGTTGTGGTTTTGCATGGCGA
The DNA here is from genome assembly GCA_965223655.1 of Phycisphaeraceae bacterium. GTDB lineage: Bacteria > Planctomycetota > Phycisphaerae > Phycisphaerales > Phycisphaeraceae > CBDCXC01. The sequence continues at coordinate 19,926 of CBDCXC010000009.1, read as the reverse complement.
AACAAAGAACGGGGTTAAGATTGGCGTGACACCCAACCCCCTTGTGAGGGGGCCGGTAACAAACCACCCTTTACTAAACCGTGGTCAGCAAGGCGGGTGATCCAACAGCTGGCCTTGTTTTATCGGCGGGTGGCTGGCGGCTCTGAGGCAGACCCGTAGGAAGAGATAGATATTTCTAGGCACACAGTGGGGCATAACCCCCACAAACGTTACACCCGATCGGCGCCGCCGGTGGTGCCCCAGCGGCCCAACGCCCAACGGTTAATGCGGGGTAACCGAGTGCAGCTGGATCCGCAGCCCCCCGGGCATGGACTTGCCCTGCCCGGTGATCTGGTAGGTTTGGCCCACGCGCAGTGTTTCGGCCATCGCCCGATTGGGCCCCCGCGCGATCACCTGGACAGGCGTGCCTTGCGCCGTGCGGGCGCGGACGATCCGGGTCTGGGTTTCGGCTTCGACCTGCCGCTCAAGCCGACGGATCGTGCCCTTGATCCGGTACCATCGGTCCTGGTAGATACGCAGCGCGTTTTCAGCGTTCGGCCTGGCGGGGTCGTCTTTAGGTAGCTGCTCAACCTTCGCTTGGGCTTCTTGGACCTGTTGCTGGGCCTGGGGCAGCTTGTCTTGCTGGGCTTTGAGTTGTTGCTGTAACAAGCCTACGTCAGGCGGGGTGTTGTGTGTGATCTGCACGACCCATGTGTCTTGAGGCCCCAAGCGATCGGATGCGGCTTGCCCAGCGGCCCCGTGTGCCGCGGCGCGGCGTTTGGCGTTTTTTAAACGCCGTTCCAAGTCGCGGACCTGAGCCTTCAGCTGCTTCAGCTGCTGCTCAAGCTGTTTGATCTGTTGAGCATCGCTGGGTTCGGTCGTGGCTGCGGGCTGTGCGATCACACACGGCGTGATCAGACAGATCAAGGCTAGGGTGTTCAGCATGAAATTCATCTTGGTGTCCTTTCCCATCAGAGCATTGATTTTGTTTGATTATACTCAACCTCACTTTCAATCCTATACCAATCCCGATCAGGTTTACGGGGTCCCGTTGGCCCGCGTCAGGAAAATCTTCGGCGTTTTGGTGATCCCGACGCGGCAAACGCATACCCGATGGGTATATCATCGCCCCCCGCCTGGTGTCCGGGTATGATTCTATGGCATGCCAGATGCAGCCCATGCAACAGCGGATACCGCGGTATTTCATCAGATCCGCCAGCGATGCGATGAGTTGCGCACCGCGATCCAGCGGGTCATCGTGGGGCAAGAGCAGGTCACCCAAGCGCTGCTGGCGGCGGTGCTTTGCCAGGGGCACACCCTGATTGTCGGCGTGCCGGGTTTGGCCAAGACGCTGTTGGTCCAGACGCTAGGCGATTGCCTGGGGTTGGCATTTAAACGGATCCAGTTCACCCCCGACATGATGCCCAGCGATATCTTGGGCACCGAGCTGATCCAGGCCGACCCTGATTCAGGCCAGCGCGTGCTGCGGTTCATGCCCGGCCCGATTTTTGCGCACCTGATCCTCGCCGACGAGATCAACCGCACGCCCCCCAAGACTCAAGCGGCGCTGCTCGAGGCCATGGCCGAGCAGCAGGTTACCGTTACGGGCAAAACCATGGGGCTGGACCCGCCGTTCATTGTGGTCGCTACCCAGAATCCCATCGAACAGGAGGGTACCTACCCGCTGCCCGAAGCCCAGCTGGACCGGTTCATGTTCAGCCTCTGGATGGATTACCCCAGCAAAGACGACGAGATGCAGATTGTCTCCCAAGCCCCGCACCGCCAAACCCCAGACATCCAACCGGTGTTTGATCGCCAGGCGCTGCTGGACTCTAGCCGGGTGATCCCCCAGATGCCTGTGAGTCAGCACGTGGTGGATTACGCGGTATCGCTGATCCGCGCCACGCGCCCCGACGAACCGGGCGCGCCCGACCCCACGCGCCAATACATCGCTTGGGGGGCGGGCCCCCGGGGCGGGCAATACCTGGTGTTGGGCGCTAAAGCGCTAGCGGCCATCGAAGGCCAACCCACCCCCAGCTGCGACCATATCCGCCAGGTCGCGCTGCCTGTGCTAAGGCACCGTGTGATCCTGAACTACGCCGCCACCGGCGATGGCATTACCCCAGCCGATCTGATCAGCCAATTAATCGAAGCGGTACCCGAGCCCGATTACCGGGCGTAACACGAACGGCGGAAGCCCACGGATTGAATCCGTGGGCTTCTTGGGTGATCGGGGCCGGGCATTGCTATCAACGCCGATGGGATTGGCATACACTACAAACGCCATGTTTACCGGGATCATCCAAGCCCGCGGCCGTGTGGCGTTGGTGGAGCGTCGAGCCCAGGGGGGGATGCGGCTGATGGTAAGCTGCCCCCAGGGGTTCAATCCTCTGCCTGCGCATGGCGACTCGGTGTGTGTCAGCGGGGTATGCCTAACCGTGATCAGCGCCGACCATGAGACACTGGGGTTTGATGTGGTGGCCGAGACGCTCGCCAAGACCACCCTCGGCGATCTCCAGCAGGGCAGCGGTGTGAACCTCGAAGCCGCGGTCACACCCACCACCCCGATGGGCGGGCATTTTGTGCAGGGCCATGTCGATGGCGGCGGGCGTGTGACCCGAGTCCACAGCCAGCCCGATCAGTGGCGGATCACCGTTGAGCCCGAAACGCCCGAACTGATGCGGGCGGTCGTCCCCAAAGGATCGGTCGCTTTAGAAGGCGTGAGCCTGACCGTCGCCGCGGTGCACGAAGGGGGCTTTGACGTAGCGCTGATCCCGGCCACGCTTGGCCTGACCACCCTAGGCTCGCTGCAAGAGGGTGATCGGGTCAATATCGAAACCGATATGGTCGCCAAGACCATCACTCACTGGCTCGAGCGGCGGTTCGCTGGCCAAGGCGATACCGTAACGATGCAAACGCTGCGCGAAGCAGGGTTCTTATTGACTCTTAAATAGTTCATTTAACGTTCTATAGATTGAGCCTAGCGTGTCTAAAGAATGATCGTAGCAGGTGTTGTTGGTTGCGTGTGCGTTTGAGTGAATCGTTGACGCTTCGGCCCAGGTGCGACACGTCGTCGGGGACAAAGTTGGCTAGGTCGGTGTGTTTGGCGCGGTTCCAGACCTGTTCGACGGGGTTGAGCTGCGGGGCGTAAGCCGGTAGCCATTCGATAGTGATCCGTTTGTGGCGTTGTTGTTGCCATCGACGCGCTGCGCTGCGGTGCACCGAGTAGCGATCCATCACCAAGAGGATGGGGCGGCTTAACTTTGCGACGACCCGTTCGATCAACGCTACGAAGTCATCGGTCTTGACGTTGCGATCTTGGATGTCGAAGTACAGCCCCAGTCGTTTGCGTTTGGGCGACACGGTGATCGCGGAGATCGCAGACAATCGGTCGTGTCGATCGTAACATTTGAGCGTTGGGGTTTGGCCCCGCGGCGCCCACGTGCGGCGGACGGTGGGTTGCAACATGAAGCCGGATTCATCGGTAAACACAATGCTTTGACCGCTTCGCCGCGCTTTTTTTGAGGCGCGGCCAGTCTTGCTTGCGCCACGTGGCGACCGCTTGATCGTCGCGTTCACGCGCCAAGCGTTCGGGCTTCTGGGCCGACCAGCCTAGGCCACGCATGACGTGCCAAAGCCCCGGGCAGCTGTAGCTGACGCCAAAATGTTTCTCGACCACCTGGGCCACCCGCGTCAGCGTCCACAGCTCGGTGGTGTAACCGTGCTTGCGTGGGCCCTGCCGCAATAACTTTTCGAGCTTGGTGCGCTGCTTAGCGGTGAGCTTGGGTTGGGGGCCGGGGTGGGGCTTGGCTTGCAGGGCGGCGTCGCCGCCTTGGCGTCGCCACTTGGCCCACTGCGACACCGCCGCGGGTGTCACCCCCAGCTTGCGCGCCACTTGTGACTGAGACTGACCTTGATCCAGCAACGCCATCGCTCGCCAACGACGTCGCTGGGCTGCCTTGCGTGATCCGGTGTAGGGCATACACTATCAGATCGGCTAGATCGACTGCATTAAATGAACTATTTAAAAGTCAATAGATCAATAGACACCACCCCGATTCAATTCAGGATTGTTATAGACTATGGGGATGGGTAACCATGATCAGCCACCGCGTCCGAGCGCATCATCTGCGGGCAGTGCCAAGCCGTGGGAACACGCCAAGCATGGCCCCGGTTCCGGTCAGGACCCGCTGGCGGTGGGGTTTGTTGAATCCTTAACGGTCGATCGGCGTCTGTACCGGCACGACATCGCCGGCTCTATCGCCCATGCGCGCATGCTCTGCCACACGGGCATCATCACAAGCGATGAACTCAAGCAGATCGAAGCGGGTTTATCAGAGATCCAAGCCCAGATCGACGCCACCGTCGAAGACGGCAAGCCCTCTTGGGCGTGGCCGGGGTGGAAGCCCGAGCTTGAAGACGTACACATGTGTATTGAGGCTGCACTGATCGAGAAGATCGGGGACACCGGCCGCAAGCTACACACCGGCCGCAGCCGAAACGATCAGGTCGCCTTAGACCTCAAGCTCTGGATCCGTGAGGCCAACCAAGAGCTAGATCGCTTGTTCACCCAATTGTTCCAAGCGTTTGTCGACCTAGCGCAGCGCGACGGTCACATCGTGATGCCCGCATACACCCACCTGCAGCGTGCCCAGCCGATCGCGGTCGGGGCGGAGCTGGTCGCGTGGCTGACCGCGTTGGATCGTGCGAGGCAGCGGCTATTGGCGCTTGGTCGAATCAATGAGCAGAACCCGCTTGGCAGCGGCGCGGTGGCCGGCAGCGGTTTGGCGCTGGACCGCCACCACACCGCCCAAGCCCTGCCGCTAGGGCCCCCAACGCCCAGCAGCATTGATGCGACTTGTTCGCGCGATGCGGCGATCGATTTTGTTTACAGCTTGGCCATGGTCAGCATGACTTTGTCCAGGTGGGCAGAACAATGGATCTTCTATGCCTCGACCGAGGTCGGCTGGATCCGGCTCGACGGGCGGTACACCACGGGGTCTTCGATGATGCCTCAAAAGACCAATCCCGATATGCTGGAGCTGATCCGCGGGCGCTGCGGCGGGGTGTACGGGCACTTGGTGGCGCTGATGACAATCTGTAAAGGCTTGGGGATAGGTTATTTCCGAGATCTACAAGAAGACAAAACCCACGTCTTCCAGGCTTTTGATCAAGTGCGGGCGTGTTTAGCAATAGCGAGCAAAATTGTAGCGACAACCCGGTTCAATGATGGTAAAATCAAGAATAACTTGGGACAAGGATTCCTCGATGCGACCAGCCTGGCTGAGTACTTGGTGACAAAATCGGTACCCTTCCGCACAGCACACCAGATCGTGGGTGCTTTGGTACGCCGATGCCAAGATCAGGGGCTAGAGGCGTTATCGCAATTGACACTAGACGACTTCAATCAGGCGTGTGCGAAAGTAGGAATTGAGAGCGTTTGCAGGCAGGACATGTATGGTTGGCTCGACCCTCAACAGGTCGTTCAGCGCTACGCCACGTATGGGAACGCTGGTGCTAGCGGGTTCCATGAACAGCTTGTCGCTTGGCAAGACCGCTTAAGCGTGAAGAACCATCCAGATTAGGAGTGTGGGCAGTGCTGGTGTTGACTGTACTGAGGGGAGCGGACAAAGGGCGTTGTTTCGAGCTCCCCGATGACGAGCCTCAGCTGATCGGTCGATCCGGCGAATCGTTGCCGCTGACCGATCAGACGATCTCACGCCGCCACGCGGAGCTGACCCCCGACGACGGCCGGTGGTATCTCTGCGACCTGGACAGCGCCAACGGGACTTACATCAACGGGGTCAAGGTCACCGGCCGGCGCATGCTCGTCCCGGGCGATCAGATCCGCGCGGGGGCTTCGCTGTTCTTGTTTGGCCAAAACCACAGGATGCTTACCCGAGGCGTCCGCCTGGCGAACAAGAGCGAGGTCGACGCTAGCGTCGAAGCCACCACAGCCAGCAACAGCGAAACCATGATCCGCGCCGTGCCCGAGCCCAGTCAGGCCGCGGTGCTGCAACTAAAAGTCATCTACGAGCTGACCCAGCTGATCGGCTCGGTCGTCAATCGCCAGAAGCTACTCGAACGGGTGATGGAGCTGATCTTTGATTACTTCCAAGCAGACCGGGGGTATATCCTGCTCTACGACGCGCGCCAGAAGGAGTTCAACCCCGTGGTGATCCGCCACCGGTTGGCCCCAAAACAAACCTCACACTCAAAAGACAAGAACGAAGCCCCCCAGCCCACGCAGGAAGAAAAGAAAACACCCGCCGATCAGGGACCGGATAAAGACCAGCCCGACAAGCCGCCCCAGATCACCATCAGCCAGACGATTGTGAAACACGTGATCCAAAAGGGTGAAGGGGTGTTGTCTAGCAACGCCTCAACCGATAAGCGATTCTCGGGCAGCGATAGCGTCCAGGAATACAGCATCCGCTCGGCCATGTGTGTACCGATCAAATTCAAGAACCATCTGTTTGGCATCCTCCACATCGACAGCCAGATCGCTAACTACACCTATACGGAGGATCAGCTGAGCCTGCTGACCGCGATCGGGGTGCAGACCGGTTTGGCGCTGGCCAACGCTCAGCACCAAGCGGCCCGTCTCCAGCGTGAGCGGCTGGCGGCCATCGGGCAGACCGTCGCATCCCTATCTCACTCGATCAAGAATATCCTCCAGGGCCTGCGCGGCGGGGGCGACGTGGTTGACCTGGGCCTGCGCAAAGAAAACATGAAGGTCGTCCGCGGCGGGTGGGAGATCGTCACCCGCAACCTCGACCGGATCTACGGCCTGACCATGAACATGCTCGCCTTCTCCAAGCAGCGCAAGCCCGAGCTGGAGATGGTCAACGTCGCCACGCTCTTAGAAGAAATCATTACGCTGACCCAGAGCCAGTTCGATAGCAAAACCGCCGCGGTGATCTCCGACTTAGACAAGAACATGCCGCCCGTGCCCGTCGACCCCGCGGGGATCCACCAAGCGGTGCTGAACCTGGTCAACAACGCGTTAGACGCCGTAGAGCCCGGCAGCGGTGTGGTGAGCCTGCGGTGTGAGTACGACAGCGATCAGCAGGCGGCAAAGATCACCATCAGCGACAACGGCGAGGGGATCTCTAACGAATCGATCCAGCACCTGTTCCAGCCGTTCTACTCCACCAAGGGCCTGCGCGGCACGGGGCTGGGGCTGGCGGTGACCAAGAAGATCATCGAAGAGCACGGCGGGAAGATCACCGCCAAGAGCACACCCGGCAGCGGCACGTCGTTTACACTCAACCTCCCAGCCAGCAAAGAAGACGTGCCTGATTCGGCCGACACCCATGGCCCGGCCATGGCCGCCAAATAAAGACGCCAACATTGTGATCTATAGCCTGTCGGTTGGTGGGTGGGGGCACAGGCTAGGAATCTATCGCCGCGGGCGAACGGGACCCCGTCAACCTGATCGGGACTGATCTATTCAATCTCTAAGGGACTGATTCCCCGCTGCTTGGGGCGACCCAGGGAAGCAGGCTGCTTTGTTTTCATACCCCGTTCGCTTGGGTCGGAGCGATCGATTTTCCAATGTAATTTTTGTAACTATTTCACAATTCATATTTTATGGAAATATCGCTTTGGGGTCAGTCCGTTCGAGTGAATAAACGCCCGATATAGAGACATATTACCCGCTCCGGGCGAGTCTGCGGCAAACCGGCCGTCCGCGGCAGTGAACGATTCAGTATTTTTTGTGCCCCTAACGCGGAAAATGGTAACCGATGGGTATGTTTTGTGACGAGATACTACCTAACCACTTGATAGATGTGCAGGCATGACCACAACGACTTAGTAGGAGAGATTCATCCATGTATTGGCAACGCACGATCGCGCTGGTATGGGCAGGGATTCTCTGTATCCCAGGGTATACGATTGCGGTCGGGGCCGCCGCCGCCAAGCCAAGCTCCGATGAGGTGATTGCACTGCTCAAAGCCGGTGCCACCCAGCAGCCCCCCCCCCTACACACCGACGCGGTTGGCTTCCACCAAGTGGGCACAGGTCAGGTGGCATGGCTGGCCGAAGCGCAAGCTGGACAGCTGTTGGTGCAAGCCAAGCCCAGTCCCAGTTACGCGTTGGCTGCAGCGGCCAGCCCCAGTGACGCCCACCACAGCGACCCGCATGCGGCCCACGCCCCGGCGTCAGCCGGCCACGACGCCACTCAAGCCAAAGGCCATGCCGTGACCGTTGAAGATTGGGCAGCCAAGATCGGCGTCAAGTCCGCCTTTGACCCCCCGGCGCTGAAACTACCCCAGCGTCCCGCCTTTGGCATCCACGCCGCCAAAGCAACACCCATCGACGCACCCCAGATCCACCACCTGTCGAATACCCTGGTCTACGGCTTCTGGGCGGCCGCCTGCGCTGTGGTGCTCATCACACTATTCATCGCCTACACCTTAGCACACACCGTCTCAGCCAAAGGCGAGCACCAGCGACAATTCACGCTTGGCGCCAAGCTGGCCTGTGCGTTTGGGACGATGGCGTTCATGATCATGCTCACCGGCGCGGTCTCGGTCACCGCGTTGCATACGATCAGCGAAGGCGAGGCCGAGTTTATGGAGGTGGTGGCCGATGTAGCGATGATCGAATCGCTCCAGCGGGATGTCTTGAACATCGAGATAGCAACCATCCATTTCCTGCAAAGTTTTTCCAACAAAGACCTCGAGCACTACACCCACTATTGTGGTGCCGCTTCCGCACGGATTAAACAGGCCCTCGATGCGATCAAGCAGCCAGAGGAGCTCAATCAAATCAAGCAGATCGATACCGACCTCAAGGCGTATGAGAAGGCGTTTGAGCAGGCGGTATCGGTGGCCGATCGACGCAACGGCGTGGTCGACACCCAGCTGACCCCCAGCGGCCACCGGGTCACCCTGCTGCTGGAGGCGATCATCGAGACCGCCCACCACGATGGCGATCTCCTGGTCGCGCTGGAGGCCGCCGAAGCACTGGACCACTTCGCCCTAGCGCGGACCGACGCGCAGAGGTACCTGCGTACCAACAACGAGGCCGACGCTCACCGCGCCATCCAGGAAATCCAGATCGGATCCGAGAAACTCGAGATCTTACACCGTGACGTGAAGCACCCAACCCGGAAGCAGTGGCTCAAAGAAGCCGAAGAGGGATTCGCGTTCTACACGAAAGAACTGAATGAATCGATCAAGCTGGTCCATGACCTCCATGACATTGTCGATGGCCAACTCGAGGTGTTTGCGCCCAAGCTAATTAAGCAAGGCCAAGGCCTGGTCAAATCGATCCACAGCCGGGAGGAGGCGATACGCCAAAAAACCGAGGAGGCGGCAGAATCGACCCGTGCCAACGCGGTGGCTATGAGCATCGGTGCGGTGATCTTTGCCGCGGTGGTTAGCTGGTTGCTGATCCGGTACACGACGCGCACGATCCGCCGGGTGCTAACCGTGCTGCGTGCCATCGCCGATGGCGACCTGACCCAGCCGAAGCTTCTGATCAAAAGCAAAGATGAACTGGGATCCCTGGCAAGGACAACCGATCAGATGGGCGATTCGTTATCAGATCTGATCCTAGAAGTCAGCGGCGTGACGGGTGAGGTGGCGGCGGCGGCGACGCAGATCGCCGCGTCTAGCGAGGAGATGGCCCAGGGGATGAACGAGCAGAGCCGGCAGGTGACGCAGATCGCCTCGGCGATCGAACAGATGAGCGCGTCGGTGGTCGAGGTGGCGCGCAAGAGCGGCGAGGCGGCCAACAACGCCGGCTCATCGGGCCAGGTGGCCGAACAGGGCGGCCAAGTCGTCAGCGAGACGATCCAGGGCATGCAGGCGATCAGCGACGCGGTGTCGGCCGGGGCGGTGTCGGTGTCCGAGCTGGGCAAGCGGGGCGAGCAGATCGGCCAGATCATCGAGGTGATCAACGACATCGCCGACCAGACCAACCTGCTCGCGCTCAACGCCGCGATCGAAGCGGCGCGTGCCGGCGAGCACGGGCGTGGGTTTGCCGTTGTGGCCGACGAGGTGCGCAAGCTAGCGGACCGCACGACCAAGGCCACCGAAGAGATCGGCGTGTCGATCAAGGCGATCCAGACCGAGACCACCCAAGCGGTGCAGCGCATGGAAGCGGGCACCGACCAGGTGCAGGTGGGTGTCTCCAAAGCCAGCGAAGCGGGTCAGAGCTTGAATCAGATCGTCGCCGGAGCGCGTGAAGTAGCGGGGATGATCCAATCGATCGCCGCGGCCGCCGAGCAGCAGTCGGCGGCCAGCGAAGAGGTCAGCCGCAACATCGACGGGATCGCGTCGGTCACGCGTCAGGCCACCGAAGGCTCCAACCAAGCCGCACAAGCCGCCGCGCAGCTGTCGAACAAAGCCGAGCAGCTCCAAGCGCTGGTGAGCAAGTTCAAGACCGATCGCGCCAAAGCCGCTGGGGAAGCCAGCGGCGGCGGGGGCTTGACCACTGCAGCCGGAGCCGACGACCCCCTACGCGCCGCGGCACAGGCGTTCAAAGCCAACCTATAAACAACCCCACCCCGAACACCAACCCATCGTTCGAACCCAACCGCCAAGGCGCTAACCCGCCTTGGTGTTTTTTTGTCCCGGGCACGGCGGGCTTCGTAGGCCTAGGCAATACACACTGTCAGATCAACAGCCAGTGGCACACAGCCTCCCGAAGTGGTTAAGCCAACGATTCAAAGATCAATGATCATGCTCGGTGGGTGGTGGCGCTGACCCTGGGGTGGTGTTGGGGCATCTGCTCAGGCTTAGGTAGGACAATATCCTTGGCCAAGCCCAGCAGACCCAGCAGCCGGATCGTCCAGTAAGTCAAATCGAATTCAAACCACCGTAGCCCGTGTGCCGCCGACCTCTGGTGGGCGTGGTGGTTGTTGTGCCAGCCCTCTCCAAAAGACAGCAACGCCACCCACCACAAGTTGGTGGAGATGTCATTGGTGTCGTAATTGCGGTACCCCCATGTGTGGGAGGCGGAGTTGACAAACCACGTAAAGTGGTACACGACAACCGTGCGCACACACACGCCCCACAGCAGCCAGGACAGCCCGCTGGTCTCCCAGCCGCGTGTGGCTAAAAAATCACCGGTGAAGTAGAGCAGCCCCACCATGATGACCTGGGGCACCCAGAAGTACCGGTTGATCAGCCGCATCCCCGGATCGCGTTGGAGGTCCTTGGCGGCGTCGGCGGCGTTGATGCCGTCTGAGGTCTTGTGCATACACCACAGCATGTGCGCCCACGTAAAGCCGTGCTTGGGCGTGTGGGGGTCGAGCTCTTGGTCGGAGTGGCGGTGGTGGATCCGGTGGACCCCCACCCACTGCACCGGCCCGCCCTGCCACGCCAGGCAACCGGTAAGCGTTAGCAGGTACTCAAACCACTTGGGCGCCTTGAAGCTGCGGTGGGTCAGCAGGCGGTGGAAGCACAGGGTGATCCCCAGCGCGCCGGTTAGCCAGTAGAGAAACACCGCCACGGCGAACGCAGACCACGAAAAATAAAACGGGGCCGCGAAACACCCCAGGTGCATCGCCGAGATCCCGATCACCACCGGCCAGTCCAATTTTTTAACCGTGACCCCTCGGTGTTCAAACGATTCAGCCGGGGTCGCTGAGCTGGGGTGTGTGGACATCCAATGATCCTTTGTGTTGCCGCGTGCTCAAGCCGGGATTGTCGGTTTCGGTTCTCAAAGCAGGTCCATCTGCTTACGCTGGCCCGGATTGGCCAATAAAGGAAGGGCTGCACCCCATCAAGGGTTTACGATCCATCAAGCGTCACTCTATCACGCCCCAGAAACAATCTCAACCGATCATCGCCTTTATGCTGTGGGTGGCCTTGCCATTCGGGCATGCTTCGTGGATCATAGACTTCTTCTATACGCTCGGCTATATCTGAGAGAAAGAATACCCCGTATGGTCGAGGGCGGCCAAACACCGCATCGACCGATGATCGACACCACCCCTTGCACGCCATAAAAGGAATCCAACCATGAAGTTCGCCACAATTGAGACCGCCAAAGGCACCATCCGACTCAAGCTGCACGACGACAAGACACCCGAAACCTGCGCTAACTTTGAAAAGCTCTGCCGAGATGGGTTTTACAACGGCCTGCGTTTCCACCGGGTGATCGCAGATTTTATGATCCAAGGCGGCTGCCCCAAAGGCGACGGCACCGGTGGCCCGGGGTATCAATTCAAGGATGAATTCCACGACGACCTAAAGCACGACGGCCCCGGTGTGCTATCGATGGCCAACTCCGGGCCCAACACCAACGGGTCGCAATTCTTCATCACCCACGTGGCGACCCCCTGGCTCGACGGGAAGCACTCGGTCTTTGGCCAGGTCGAAGAAGGCCAAGACGTAGTCAACGCCATCCAACAAGGCGACGTGATCGAAAAAGTGACCATCGGCTAAGGGTAAGCCGAACCGAATCAAACCCGGTGAGATGGGCATCCTGACCGGGTGAACGAGAGCCGTGCACTTGGCTTATTGGGGTTGAGGTTGATGGCCCGCGTCAATCGCCCTGACTTGATCCTGCGATCCGAACAACACCTAATTGAAGATTGAATCCTCCATTCAACGAGCCGCGACCGTAAGGCAGTGGGGCCATAAGGATTTTCAAGGCAGATGATATTGATTGGAATATTCGATGTTCAATAAAAAAACAGACCGGTTGGCAAGGTGATTGACAGCTTGCAAATCCTGTGACACGATAAGTTTAATCGTCGGCTGATTGGGAGCGATCAAATTCAGCTGGAGAGGTGTCCGAGCGGCTTAAGGTGCCGGTCTCGAAAACCGGTGTGGCGTCCTGCGTCACCGTGGGTTCGAATCCCACCCTCTCCGTTAGTTGCATATTGTTGTTTTAGGTATTTCTACAACAGGAGTTTATGATGAAAATGCGAGGCCCGTGATCAAGGGTTTTTGAGGGCAATGGGTAAGTCAAGAATCAAGAAAATGCGTTAACCCTAGGCGAGACAAGGTAATCACGTAAGCAAACATAAGGGGAGCGAAAGTACGCCCTCTCCGCGACTACGACAAGTACCAAGTTGTCGCAGTCACGCAGGTCGCATCGGAACCTTATTAATGAATGCCCACATGTCGGCTAATGAGTCTGCGGCATAGACGCCTCTGTACATTGGTAAAGTTTCTCGCGACCCGGAGGACGCAAACGGTACGCCGAATCACGACACTCGATTCAATGGGAGCACGTAAAGACGGAAGGCGTTAGCCTTGACGGTGTATGGCTACGATTCGCTGGAAACCGGTCTATTGCCAAGACCTTGAATCCACAGTTGGCCATGATCAACACGACCGAAACCATCGTGGCTAACATGCCCGTATTACCAACTGAAAAATGCTCTAGGGTGTGAAAGCCAGAATTGATGTCGAAACTCGATCCCTGCATATGGCAAGGAGTCGTCCTCATTTCGCGGGTCTGGCGTGGTCTAAACACATCGCAACAAGATCCGAGAGATCCGCCTCACCAACGCACATGACGGTATCGGCGCCGCCCCAGTAGATCTTCACGGTCCCGTCGGGTTCCGCAACGGCGCCGCAGGTAAAGACCACGTTGTGGACATACCCGGTGATTTCCCAGGGATCTTCGGGTTGCAAAATCCAGGAGTCGCCTACGCCGACGATCTTTGCTGGGTTCTTGAGGTCGTGCAGCGCGACCCCTAGACGATAGACCGATCCATCCATCGTTTGAAAGACACCGTGGTAGATCGATAGCCACCCCTGTTCGGTCTTAATCGGTGGGGCGCCGGGGCCGATCTTCATTTCATCCCAGTGATAGGGTTCGGGTTTCATGATCAACTGAGACTCACCCCAAAATCTCAGATCCGGCGAATAGGAAATCCACATCGACCAAGGAGCGATTTCCGAATGAGGGCGGTCGAGCCGCGCGTAGAACCCGTTAAACTTTTCGGGGAAAATCACGACGTTGCGATAATCCGCCTCTGTGATCAAAGAAAATTTCTCCACCTGGTTGAAATCTTTGGTCTTGGCCAGGGCGATACGTACGCCATTTTTTGAATAGGCGCTGTAGGTGATGACGTACTCATCTTCTAGCCAGGTCACACGCGGATCCTCCACGCCGAATGCTTCATATTCGGCGAAAGGGCCGCTCCGTTGCGGAACCAGGAAGGGCTTCGGATCGGCGGTGAAATGGAATCCGTCAACACTGCGGGCCAAACCGATGATGGATCGCCCCGTACGCAGGTGGGAGCGGAAGAGCATCACGTATTGGTCTTCATGCTTCACCACGGCGGCGTTATGGACGGTCTGCACCGGGTAAGGGATGTCGTTCTTGGTGAGGATAGGGTTGTGGGCGTATCGCCTGACAACGTCCGGGATCATCATTGTTTGCTCGCTTCCAATTCAAAAATGGTTGCGTAAACACGCTCATACGCCTCCACCATGGTCTCGATGGAAAAGCATTTCTGAACGCGGCGACGGCAGGCACGGCGATCGATTTCCGCAATACGTTCCAGGACCGCAACGGCTTGTTTCACATTATCAACCAGGAATCCAGTCTGCCCGTCTTTGATCACTTCGCGGCAGGAGCCCAGGTCCATCGCGACCACGGGCACACCGGCGGCATTGGCTTCGGCCAGGACCAGTCCGAACCGTTCCGGGATGGTGTTCAGATGCAGCAGGGCGTAGGCTTGGGCGAACAACTCGTTTTTGTCTGCGATGCCCGCCGGTCCGACGTAACAGATGTTCTTGTCATCGAGATGCGGTTCAACCTGTTCGCGGAAATACGCTTCGTCCTGGATGATGCCTGCAATGATCAAACGCCGCCCGCTTAGATGAGCCACTTCAATGGCCAGGTGAACGCCCTTGTCCGGGTGGATCCGGCCCAGGAAAATCAGGTCGTCACCACCGCGATCCTGAAGCGGATACAATGACAGATCGATCCCGTTGTAAACGGTCGCCAGGTAGTTGAGTGTCGGGTCACGATCGGAGTCGCTGATGGAAACAAAGTACCCGTCCTGATATTTCCGGTAGATGGGCATGATCTTGGCGGAAGAAAACCCATGGATGGTCGTCAAGACCGGTGTTTTGACCAGTCGGGTATAGGTCAAGGCCATGAAGTCGTAGTGGCTGTGGATCAAGTCAAACTCGGTGGCGTGTTCGAAAACTTCCGAAATGTGCAGGTATTCGACCACCTTGGGATCGACAGTCGGATCTTCTTCGTAGCCTCGGTCCACGACGGCGTGGAGGTGACCGCGCGTTACCGAATCCCTCGTGGCGAATAGAGTCACGTCCCAACCGCGAGCGACGAGGCCTTCAGCGATGTTACTCGCCACGGTTTCCCAGGCGCCATATTGCCGGGGAGGCGTCCTCCAGGCCACCGGTGAGAGCACCGCCACTTTTTTGTCGCCCTTCACCATTCTGTTGTTCGATCGAGAGGAACGCTAATTCACCAGCAGATCCAGAAGCCGATTCAGCGAAACCATGGGAAAGCGGGTCATCGTGTCCGCCGCCACAAATGGGATATACACACGTTCATTGTGGATCATTGCAACACAGGTGTAAACCACTGTTGGGCACGTCGCTGGTGTGTTCCGTAGGAATGATCGGAGGCTCGTCGTCCATGTCGATCACCTTCAGCGGTTTTTCAAAATACAAGTGTATCCTTACCTCAATGTGCTCTTGTGAGTGGCTGCTCTAGCGGTTTGGACCTCTCGGGGCGCAAACCGATGCAGCCAATCACGATTAGCGAGAGTACTAACAGCGCGAGTTTCATATCCTAATTCAGATAAAACTATAAATAGCCATGGGCCTATCAACCGTTGGGCGCTTAGCAGCTACGGGGGATGTACCCCAACATCATCAGCGTCAACAAGATTGTCGTCGGCCCTAAGAGTTCGATCGGGCCGTAACCCCAGCCCCATGTGGTCAGATAGCCCAGGAGAAACAGGATCACAACAATGAACAGGATTTTCCACATGAAAAACTCTTTTTGATGTTGGCATGCATTCGTCAGGCCTTGGCCATCGGCCGTTCCCCTCCATACGGCCGACGACCAAGCCTGCACTCATCACATCACTGATGAGCCGCGTATCGGCGCGGGGATTTCTGCCGTTGAGAACGTTGCTAAACATGTTTTCTGGGTTGTTCTTGTTTGCTTATTCAAACATCACTTCGGTTTTGTTTCCGAAGTTCGAATTCAGCCTATTGCTGGTTCTGTTGGCATTGATCCTTTTTCTTACCCTCGTAGCCATAAATGACATATGCGTACCCAGCGACATCATTGTGCGAAGGTGCCAGAATCGCTGGCAGTTTGCCTTGCATCAGTTCGGCGGCCAAGACGCAGATTTGCCGCGCCCTGTGGTCAGCCTCCGCGGTCCGCTGGGATAGACGCTCCTCGAACGTCTGAATTAGACGAACTAACGACTCCTGAGACTGCTTGACCAATCCAGATGGTGGGGCGATGCGCTTTTTCAAGACAGTGAGTTCACGTGTTGATTTCGATTGCATAATAAAATCTACCTTTCAGGTTTGAACTATGAACAATCATTCACATAGGGTTGCCCGACGGGCTTCAATTCTGCCAAAGGGTCGTACGGATCAATCAAAAGACTTCGTCACAGTTTTCTTCATAGTCAGCGTAGCCCGAGCGACATCGATCTTTTCCTGGAGCGATGCTGGAAGCGATCCCTTCATGCCGTCAAGCTGGGTGAGAGCCGTCTCGGCAAGCTCGACCTTGTTGTCCTTGATGTATTGCTGGAGCTGCGCGGGAAGCGAAGTCGCTTTGGCCGTGGTGTCGTCCGCGGCAGTTTGCGCTGCAGCAGCGACAGCGGTTGCCTTAGCATCTGCCGCGCCTTGAGTCGCTGTTGCGTCCGCTATGATTCTGGCGTCTTTAGTTGCACCTTTATCGACAGCCTTGATGTTGACTGCAACTTTCGCATCGGCGACACCTGTGGTAGCCTTCTCGTCTTCACGGGCTTTTACGCCCACAGTCGCGGTGTCACCGGCTTCTTCTACGACTTTCTCAACAGCGGTAGTGCTCTGGTCCGTTGGCAGCTTCGGCTCTTCCCGCTCGCAGCCCATGAGCGCAAAAACCGATAGAACCATAATCCATGTCATGTGGCGAGTCATCTTTTTGTTCCGTTGAGTCATCTTGTTGTTCCTTTTTCTGAATTAGTTGAGTTCAACATTGGCTGACCTGTACGCAATCAGTCGCAAGAATCGTGTGCCTTCGACATTTTTCGAGATCTCACCGACACAGCCGCTACGCATCTACCGCCAACCCAAAGGCCATCACATCCCCGGCTGATCTTGGGATCGCTCAGCAGCTTCACGTGTGGGGCGGCATCATCTGCCAACACTTTGGGGCTGCGAATATGTAAAAGCCTGGTACACCGCGGTGAGGCCAACGAAGATGTAGACGATCCTCGCCACCGGGTCTGTGTTGCCGCCGAAGAGCCTGGCAACGAGGTCAAATCGGAATACGCCCCACAAGCCCCAGTTCAGACCTCCGATGACCAATAGCACGATTGCGGTCACATTAAGAGCTTTCATTACAATGCCCCTTTCGGTAGCAGGTTTAGGTGCTATATGCATAGGTCATAAGTCAACACGATTCGGTTGCCGTCTATGAGTTGGTCTCCCGGCGCAGGCTTGGCCTTGTTCTCAGGGTGTCGGCACATCGCCTTTTCCGGTCTCGTACCAATCTGCCGAAAAGACGTTTTCGGCCATCAAGAACACCTGTACCATCGTGCCGGTGGTAAAGGCGTGTACCACGGCCCCGGCCTCCATCTCGATTTCCGCGGCGGCTTCGCGCACCTCTACACCGATGATGCGTTGGATCTCTTCCCGCAACGATTTAGCGTTGCTGGCAAAAAGCTGGCGGTGAAACTCCTGCACTTGTGCGACACCAGCGGGACTCTTGGCCATCTCCTGCTCGGCGGGTGTCAACGCGTCGTGCAGCGTGACCACTACCATGTCCCTGCCGAGAGCCACCTTCACGGATCTTGCTGCGTGGCCCGTCCTCTTCTGCTGAAAATCATTGGCTACTTTTGCAATCTGCTGCGCCATCGATTGTTCGTTCTCTGTCATGGAATCCCTTTTTCTTGAGCAAATGTGTTAAATGCCCCTCGCACTGCTGCTGTCCCTGAACAATGCGGGGGCAAGCCGACCACGCATCGGCGCTATCTTTCTCCTTCCGCCCCGAATCTTTCTCCTCCTTGCCGTTCATCATCGTTACCAGTGAAAAAAAAAACCGACGTGGCTGAACACCCTGAGGTATTCGACCACGTCGGCTTACTCGTCAACAAGCCTCCCAGCACACAGCCGGGCTGCCGTTCATCTAGTCATCCGATTGGGAGCGAGAACCATACTTCGCGCTCCTTTATTTAACTTATGTCATATCCGATTAGCCGTCATAAAATCTCACACATCTCAGATAAAACTCATCAGACGATACACCTGATTCGTGCGTGTCCCGTTAATTCTCAGCGTTTTCTCTGGAACGTTGGGCCGGAACAACGTCGCCATCCGGAGTCATACCCTTCAGAAATTTAAAGAGATCGCTGTCTGTGGTAAGGATAAGGGTCGTGTTTTTGGCAATGATGGACCTGTAGGATTGCATCGTTCGTGTGAATTCATAGAACGCCACCGCTTCAGGGCTCTGGTTGTAAGCCCTCGCGTAGATTTCGGTGGCTTTCGCGTCCGCCACGCCGCGGATCTCCTCAACCTGGCGGTAGGCTTCAGACTGGATCTTGTTCAGGTCACGCACGCGATTGCCGCGGATTCTGGCAGCCTCACCGTTACCCTCCGACAGGAATCGTTCCGCGATCTGCCGCCGTTCGCTGATCATTCGATCGTAGATTTTTTGGGCGCACGCTTTCGTTGTAGTTGATCCGCTTGAACCGGATATCGAGTAATTCGATACCAAACACTCGAACCTTCTCGACGGCGGCAGCAAAAATGTCCTGCTCGACCAGTTTGCGGCCCTTCTGGATCGGAACCAGGGCTCCCATTTTCAGCTTCTTTTCCGCATCAGTTAGCAGGGCGTCGCGCAGCGGTACACGATCCTTGGTGGTGCGGATGATCTCGATCAGCTCATGCTTGGCGACGGCGTTACGGGTCTCGCTGCCTAGAATATCATCCAGGCGGGATTGAGCACTTCGTTCATCGCGTAGCCGCAGAAAGTACTGGAGGGGATCTGTAATCCGCCAGCGGGCAAAGAGGTCAACTGAGATGTAGAGCTTGTCCTTGGTTGGCATATCCGACGGACGGCCGTCCCACTCGAGAACCCGCTTGTCGATCGGATTGACGTCCTGGATGAAAGGCACCTTGATCTTCAGGCCGGCGGAAGTCACGGGATCTCCGACAGGCTTACCGAACTGGGTGACGATCATTTGCTCAACTTCACTTACCGTATAAAAAACCGAACTCATCAAGACGTACGCCCCGATGCCCAAAATCGCTAAAACGGCTATTAACTTATTCATGGCTGATCTCCATTCTGGGAATCGAGATTCAGCAAAGGCAGGATGCCACGCGACTGCTCGTCGATAATGATCTTGGAGCGTATGCCCGGTATGACGTCCTGCAGGGTTTCGATATAGATGCGGCGGCGAGTGACCTCTGGAGCCTTGCTATATTCCGCCAATAAAGCACTGAACCGAGCAGCATCACCTTCTGCTTCATTGATCCTCTTGAGCCGGTAGCCGTCGGCCTCTCGGATCCGCTGATCCTTCTCCCCCTGGGCTAGTGGGATCACCTTGTTGTAATCGCGACGGGCTTCGTTGATCAGCTTCTCTTTCTCCTGCTGGGCCTGGTTAACCTCGTTAAACGACTCCTGCACCGGTCTGGGTGGATTAATGTTTTTCAATTGGACTTGATCGATGCTGAGCCCCATCGCGTATTTGGTTGAGAGCGCCTGCATCTTGGCTAGCGCTTCAGTTTCGATTTCCTGTCGGCCGATGGTAATCACCTCGTCTAC
>CBDCXC010000008.1:0-121650 GCA_965223655.1 Phycisphaeraceae bacterium | reverse complement strand
ACAGCCGATTCACGCCTTCCTGCAGCGAGCAGACCCCGTTGCTAAGCACCTTCGGGCAGCATGGGGATCACCTTGCGTGGCAAGTAGGCGCTGTTGCCGCGTGCGTAGGCTTCTTGATCAAGCGGGCTGTTGGGCAAAACAAAGCTGCTCACATCGGCGATGTGCACGCCCAGCTCAAACGCAGCGCCGTCGGCTTGGTCTTTGGGGTCCAGCTGATCGACATTAATTGCGTCATCAAAGTCTTTGGCGTCGGGCGGGTCGATGGTGCAGGTCAGCCGGCCGGTGAGGTCTTCGCGCCCAGGCGGCACCGCGGTGTCGTCGAAGCCGCTGATCACCGCATGCGCATCCTCGACCACCGATGGGTCGAACGCTTGGGCCAAGCCGTAGGTGCGGATGACCGCTTGGGTCTCGACATCCGGCTGCCCGGTCTCGCCCAGCACTTCGACGATCACGCCTTGGGCCGGCTGGTCGTGTTGGGGGTACCGGATCAGCTCGATCGCGACCTTATCGCCTGCTTTGGCGTCCTTGGGCGCCCGGGTCACGGATCAGCACAGGGTCGTGGAGGATCCGCCCATCGACATCGACCATCCACCGCTGCCCCCGCTTGACCAGGTTCCCGGTGAACCGCTGGTTGGCCCGCCTGGATGATCTCCACCACCTGCCCGATGTAGGGTGACCGCCCCGCAGCAACGCCGCCACGCCCCCCGCCCCGCGGATCGGCCCTGGTGGATCACCCGTGCGCGCACATGGTCGCCGGTCAACGCTCCGCCTGTGTAGCCCGCAGGGACAAACAGATCCCCATGTTCCGTGGGCGAATCGGGCACGATAAACCCAAAGCCACGCAGGTTGAGCTGGAACTTGCCGATCATCTCACCCCCGGGCGGCGGCAGCGTGCCCTGTTGGCGCGAGCCCAGCAGCACCTGATCATCTCCCACGCCGATCGGAGCGCTCACCGGCTGCGAGGCTGGGTCATCGAAACGCAGGTAATCCCCAAGGGAATCATCTTTGGATTGGTTTTTCTTCATAGAGGTGGGCTATCATATATCCGTTGGGTGGGCCATGGCTGGATCCTATAGATGCACCTTGGAGATGCCACCCCAGCTGGGGGTTCTTTGATCGCTGCCCAAGGGCTCATGACCGGTCATCGAACTTACAATCGCGTGACGCCACACCTTCTAAGCTAGGATCAAACAATGGCCACTACACAAGAAATCATGGACGCCGCCTCAGCGCTGGGCAAGCTGGTCTCATCGCACGAAGGTGTGGTGAAGTTTAAACAGACGCTCAAGAAGCTCCAGGACGATGTCGACGCCCAGCGGCTGCTCAACGATTACATGCGGCAGGTATCAAAGATCGGCGAGAAAGAAGCCCAAGGCCAGCCCATCGAGGTCGAAGACAAAAAACAGCTCACCGCTCTGCAGGGCCAGGTGACCAATAACGACTTGTTGCGTGAGTTCCAGATCACCCAGATGGATTACCTGGACCTGATGCGCCGCATCGACGAGGCGATCACAACCCAAGCGATGCCCCAGATGGCCGCACCGGACCTGTCGGGCAGCCCCGCAGCCGCACCGCTTAGCGCGGACCCCGCTGGGGTGTAATACATCATGATCATCTTCCTGGGTCGCCCCTCAGCGGTAAGGATGCGCCAAACAGATTTCCGATCCTGACCGCCGCCAGGCGGCCGAATCCGGATCTGTTTGAGATCGCCCCTAATCCGGGATCGTCACCATCAAGTCGATGGGCCCGAAGTTGAACGGCGCGGTTTCGATTACCCGCTTCCATTCCTCGGCCCGCAGCCGGATCAACGCCCAGTTCTCGCTGGCCACATCGGGCTTGACCGAAGACGGCACGGGCGCCCCCTGGGGCGGCATCTGCCGGGCCGTCCACCCCAGGATCGCGTCAGACAGCTTGATCATCTCGTGGTAATGCGGGATGGCCTCTTGGCTGGGGCGATTCAGATCCAGCAGCGCCGCAGACAACGCCAGGTAACGATACGACACCAACGCCATCAGCCGCGTGGTTTCAATCGGGATATCTTCCCCGTTGACCTTCGACTGAACGGACTTCACAAACAAGGTGCGTAGCCCGTCGAGCGCCGCACCAAGGGGCATATTGGGGTTCGCCGCGTGCAACGCCACCCGCTTGTTGAGCCCGTTGAGCAGCTGGGTGGCCGCTTCTGGGATACTCAACCCCACCAGCCCCACCAGCAGCCGCTGCAAGACCCGCTCAGACGTCTCGACAAGCAGCGCGTCGGCCAGCGTCTTGAGCAACAACCGCTGTTCGTCGTCGGACAAACGCCCCTTCGCTCCGATATGCCCTACCGCCTTGCCCGCCCAATACCGCACCGCGGGGCTTTCGTCCGCCAGCCCTTTCTGGATCAAGCTCACGACGCCCGGATCATTCATCGCGCTAACGACAATCATCGTGTTGAGCCGGACCTCCACACGATCGGATTGGACCGCGTTGGCCAGGTGGTGGCTAGCCGCAGAAGAATACGCGAGGTGGAAGATCTCGGTCCCACCGGCCCACGTCAGCGGCTCAACGAGCTTGTGTCGGGCTTGGACCACCTCATCGGCTGAACCCTGCTCCAGGCCGGTGATCTTACTTTTCAGGTATTCCTCGATCGCCAGTTTTTGGGCCGGTGTCAGCACCGACGTCGCGGTAACCACATCATAAGAAATCTCTGTCTGCGCTACCGCATAGGGAACGGTTGCCAACACCATCGCCCCAGCGATACTACCCAGCCGCCAGAAGCTGCTCATCGGCGCTGCCTCCTATCACATCCCTCCAATTCCGATGCGCCAGGCACACGATCTAAATAAGTTGACAGAACGTCATTCACGGGTATTGAACCTTACCCCCCAGCGGGGCGGCTGTCAATTAAACCGCACTCAAACCCAGGCATCAGACGGTGTTGTGGTATTTGCCAGCGGCGATCAAATGATCCCTGCCATCAACCATAATGAAGATCCGTTCTAAATTGAAGATCACGGTTCATAGATGCGACTCAAACGCCCCCACGTGGTGGCGTACAACCGGCGCAGCACCCGCCATCAGGTCCACCCCCACCACATCGAACCGGATCGGCCGCTGAGTCAGCCCATACCGCCGAGCCAGCTGACCGGCCAGCGCCACCAACCGCCGCTGTTTGGCATGCCCCACACGCACCTCCGGCACGGTCGGCGACCCACCGCCACCCCGCTGATAGCCCGACCCTGTGTGAGGGGAATCCACCAGCCGGCTCTTGATCTCGACCAAGACAACCGTACGCCGATCCGGCGCCTCAGCCAAAAGGTCCACCTCACCAAACCGCGTACGGATATTCCGCCCCAGGACACGGTACCCCCGCCCGCCGAAGATAACGCGCCCCAACCCGCTCACCCCGAACACCCGTATCTTGTTTCAACCATCCAATCAGCCCCATCCCACACGCTCCGATCCCCCGGCGGATCCCGCACAAACGGGTCACTCTACGGCTGCGAAACGGCTCATGGCCACCTCCAGCAACACCCGGCTCATCGGCTCGATCGGGTTGAAGCTGCCGGATTTAAACAACGCTTGGCGGTACTGCTGGCTTAACATCTGGTACTGCTGGCGTCGCAGCAACGCTTCGATTTCCAGCTGCACCTCGACCAATGATCGACCCCGGGGTTTGCTCGATCGACTCCACCGCGATCCACCAATATTTGCCATCCACCTCGATCCGTGACGAGTGATCACCCGCCTTGAGCTTCAGCATCGCTTCGTTCAGCGGGGCCTGACCAAACACCTCTTGCCCCACCGCTTTCTCTGACATCAGGCCCGCTTCACTGGGTTTGTATCGATTGATCTCAAACCGCGCCACGTCACGGAACGCACGGCCCTGCGCTAGCATCTGGTCGATCGCTTGGGCGTCCTCCAGGTCCTGCACGTAGATCAACCGCAGCGTCCGAGCTGGCGGGGGGTTGTATTCGTCGGCGTGGTCGCTGTAGTAGCGCTCGATGTCTTTACGCGTCACATTGATCTGGGGCATCAGCTTCTGGCTCATATACCGCTGGACCAGCATCCGCTGGCGGGTTTCGGTCAGCGTCTGATCCAAGCCGCGGCTGGTCTGGCGGACCAGGTTCTCCTCGGCGACCGCCACCGAGCCCTGACCCCAAAAACGGATCAGCTCTTGACGCTGCTGCAACAGCAGGTGCTGCAAACCCGCCTGCTCTTGGGCCGAAAGATCGCCTTCCGCTTCGCCAAGGATCAACGCGTCGGCGATCATCTGACCCAGCCTCGCCTCAATCAGCTGACGCGCCCGCAGGCGGAACTCGCTGCTTGGTAAGCCACGGCCCAAGGCCGACAGCTGTTCCACGATCGGCTCAAAAACGGTGCTGGTATAGATCGGCTGACCATTGACCTGACCGACCATCCCATCGACCACGCGAGCGCCCAAGGATCGCCGGTTGACCGTATGGGTTGTACCCAACGCAGCTGAAGCTTCGCCCACCACGCCTTCGGGAATATCCGCTCCTTGGCGATCATCACCCGCGCCCCGTAACGCACGCTGATCCGACAAGGTCGATTCGCTCGCGGGCGAGTTTTCAGCATTCAGAGCGGTACGTTGAGCCGATTCTGTAGGCGGTGAATCCGATGCCGGGGCTTTGATAAAATCCATCGGTTGGAGGTGTCGCGGACCCGGTTGTGGTGAAGCAGCGTCTGGAGCTGTACACCCCGCCAGCAACACGCTACACAAACACCACACCACCCTAACACACCACCCCTGACACACCGATCGATCCACGCTATGTGTCCTATCAAAAAGCAGAGCCTCTTTTTTGTGTCCCAAAAGTAACATCAGCATGCTCAATCAATCGATGGCCTGTTTGCTCTCGCAATGACCACTACTCAACCAGCGCATAAAACCCCGACCCCGACCGCTTGAGTTTGCCTTGTTTGACCAATTCCTCCCAGACGCCTGCTGGATACTGATTCGGCGGGGCGATCGCGACCACCCCCGACCGCTTCCCACCCGTCAGCGGGCCCACACCCAGCTTGGACTCCTCATCCAGCCGGGTCAGCTTCAGCCGCTTGCGGAACGCCTTCAACGCGCGCTTCTGGACCATCGCATCCAACGGATCCATCGCGTCTTGCGACGCGGTTGGCCTCACCGATCCGCTGCTCCCGCCGGGCAATGCCACCGGCTGCGTTGGTGATGGTGACGGAGCAGGTGGCGTGGAACCAGCTCCAGCGGCAGCAGATCGTGACGCCCCCTTAGCGCGCCCCGCCTCCCGGCGCAGCTAGCTGATTCACCAGCTGAGTCAGCCTAGCCGCGTCCCGCCCCGCGACGATCTGCTCAACCACACCCGTCTCTGCGTCGGTGTGCTTCAACGCCTTGGCCGCCCGGTCCCACAGCCGCGCGGCTTTCTTGGGATCCTCACAAAGGAACAGATCCGAAACAATCTCACCCAGGTTCTGAAGCGCCATGGTGTCGCGGTTCTCGTAATAACGCTTCACCACCCCCTGCTGATAACGTGAATCAGTCATGCAATGGGTTCCTTTCTCACGCAATCATACTGTTTCAGACCACCGGGAGTCGATGCTCCGTGATCTGATTTTGACTACCCCGAGTGACCCAAGCCCCTGCCTCGCCCAACCGGCGCCCCGTTTTGCCCATGACGTCAAGACCGTTTCATAATACATGTTTACCCATTGACCCTTTATTTGGACTGATTTTCAAAGGAGCCGGCGTGAAATCTCAAGACCTCCGCAACGGGATGGCCCTCCAGATCGACAACCAGGTCTGGGTTGTGGTCAGCTACGAGCACGTCAAGCCCGGCAAAGGACCCGCCTACACCCAGGTCAAGCTCAAAAATATCCAGACCGGCGGGCACATCGAAAAAACGCCTACGCAGCGGCGAATCGATCGACCAGGTCAATATCGACCGCCGGGAACTGGAGTACCTCTACTCCGACAACACCGGGTCGGTCTTCATGGACAACGAGACCTACGATCAGACCACCATCCAAGAAGACGTGCTGGCCGACGCCATGCTCTACCTCAAGCCCAACACCACCGTCACCGGATTGGTCTACAACGGCAATGTCATCAGCATCGAGCTGCCGCCAACCGTTGAGCTGGAGATCACCGACACCCAGCCGGGTATCAAGGGCGCTACCGCGACCAACCAACTCAAAGAAGCGGTCTGCGAGACCGGGCTCAAGACCCGCGTGCCGCCCTTCATCACCAACGGCGAGGTGATCAAGATCTCCACCGCGTCGGGTGAATACCTCGGCCGGGCCACGGGCGCCTAGCGTCTCGTCTTGGTCTATACCCCGCCCCGATCAGGTTGACGGGATCCCGTTCGCCCGCGGCAGGGCAATCTTGGGCATTGGGGTGATCCCGACGCGACAGACTCATACCCGATGCGTATAACATGGCGCAGCTGACCTGCTCGACCCCGCCGGCGAGTGGTCGTCGAGCCGTGGAGCTGTTGACGCACCGTGCCGGTCAACGCACCGCGGTTGAGTGACACCTCAACACCAACCACGCACCGACCAAACTCAAGCAACGATACCCGAACCTCGGAACACGGCGCGGGGCTAGCGCAAGCCCCATCGGGTGAAAATCGCGCTGCTGAATTACCGCCCAAGCACCGGACAGCCAACTTGGAAGCCCGTTGACGTCCCAGTAGGACACCCAACGATCGGCTTAACCTGCTCAAGTAGGCGCTAACTTTGGTTCGATAATAAAGTAAGCTCCCCACAAATAGGAGCCGCGGCCGTGAGACCGCCGGTCAAAACGATCGGCTAGCCAAAAGCCGATCGGCCCGCTTGCCACCGACGTGTTAGGCAGCGTCCGCATCGTATCCGATGCCAGGGACTCGAAACAGGGATTTCTAAAGAGGTATCTGAACATGGGGCAGATCACCAGCGGCGTGGGTTTGGTCAGCGGGATCAATACCAGGGACCTGATCGATCAGCTCTTGGCGATCGAAGAGCGCCCCAAGCAGCTGGTCCAGCAGCGCAACGCGGTGCTGACCTCTCAGCAGGTTGCGTTCAATGATATCAACGCCAAGCTGCTGGTCCTGAAGCTCTCCGCCGGCACGTTTGACACCGACAACATCTTTGGCACCAACTCCGCCACCAGCTCCGACGACTCGGTGCTCACCGCGTCCAGCTCCACCCGAGCCGTGCCGGGCAGCTACGACTTCCTCGTTGACCAATTGGTCAGCACCCAGCAGATGATCACCCAGGGCTTTGTTGACCAGGACACCACACCCATCGCACCCGCAGGCGGGACGCTCACGTTTGAATTCGGCGATGCGCTGCTGGCAGACGACACCGAGCTGGCCCAGCTCAACGGTGGCAGTGGGGTCAGGCGCGGCAAGATCCAGATCACCGACCGCTCCGGGGCCTCGGCCACGGTCGACCTGAGCCGGGCGCTGACCGTCAACGATGTCTTGGAGGCGATCAACAACACCTCGGGCCTAGCCGTCACCGCCAGCGTCGAAGGCGATGGCTTGCAGCTGATCGATACCAGCGGTGGTGGCGGGACGCTGTCGGTGACAGATACCCTGAGCACCGGTACGACCGCCGACCTGGGCCTCGACGCCCCAGCCGTGGGCAACACCCTCACCGGCACGCAGATCAATGCACTGGGGCAAAACACCACGCTCAACCAGCTCAACGACGCCAACGGCGTGCGCCTGGCCTCGGGTGTCGACGACTTCCAGATCGCCCGCCGCGACGGGACGACCTTCAATGTCAACCTCGACAATGTGACCGATCTGGGTGGCGTGATCGATACGATCAACGCCGCTTCAGGTGGCAACGTGACAGCCAGCATCGCTCCCAGCGGTACCGGTCTGCAACTCGTGGATACCTCGGTCGACCTGGGCTCAACGTTCCAGGTCACCGCCCTAAACAGCTCCAACGCCGCGACCGACTTAGGCATCCTCGCCACCGCCCCAGCCGACACGATCACGGGCGGTCGCGTGCTATCGGGTTTCAATACCCGGCTGATCGGCAACCTCAACGGCGGGGCGGGCATCACGACCCTGGGCACGATCGACATCACCAACCGTTCCGGCGGCGGGCCCACGAGCGTCGATCTGTCTTCCGCGGTGACCGTGACCGATGTGATCGATCTGATCAACGCCGCGGGCGCAGGCGTCACCGCATCGGTCAACTCAGCGGGTACCGGCATCCTTTTAACCGACACCACCGGTTCGGCCGCGTCGGACCTGATTGTGGCCGACAACACCGGCACCGCCGCAGCCGACCTGGGCCTGACCGGCTCTGTGGCAGCCGATTCCATCGACTCGGGCAACCTCCAGCTGCAGTACATCTCCGAGGCCACTCGGCTCGATGCACTCAACGGCGGCGAGGGCATCACCCGTGGGCGGTTCACCGTCACCGACTCCGATGGCCTCTCCGCGACCGTCGACCTGACCCAAGGTGATGAGATCACCATCCAAAACGTCATCGATGAGATCAACAGCCGCGGCTTAGCCGTCAACGCGCGTGTCAATGACAAGGGCGACGGGCTCCTGATCGAAGACACCGGCAGCGGCGTGACCAAACTCAAGGTCGAGGAGGCCGGCTCCACCACCGCGCGCGACCTGGGCATCCTGGGTGAAGCGGCCAACCCGGGCGATGACCTCGATGGTAGCTACGAAAAGTCGATCTCCATCGCCTCGATCCAGACCCTCACCGGCACGACCGCACTTAGCACGCTCAACGGCGGCGACGGCGTGGACATCCGGGCCGGCCTAGATGACCTGCGCATCACCACCCAAGACGGGTCGACCTTTGACATCAACCTCGACGGCCACAACACCATCGACGATGTGATCAACACCATCAACACCGATACAGGCGGCGCGGTGACCGCGGCGATCAACACCACCAGCACCGGCCTGATCCTCACCGATTCAACCAGCGGCTCCACCACCTTCGAGGTCGAATCACTCAACAACTCTCAAGCTGCAGCCGATCTGGGCATCCTCGCTACCGACGACAACGCCGACGCAACCATCAACGGCTCAACCATCATCGAATCCAACACGCTCGATGACCTGGTCGACCTGATCAACAACGCCGACATCCCTGTCACCGCCACGGTGATCAACGACGGCTCCACGGGCAAGCCGTTCCGGCTCAACCTCCAGAGCGAGGTGGCCGGGCAAGCCGGGCGGTTCATCTTCGACGACGGGGGCTTAGAGTTTGGCGCTTCAACCCTGGTCGAAGCCCAGGACGCGGTGGTATTCTTCGGGTCGTCCGACCCCGCCAACGCCATCGCCGTGACCTCCTCGACCAACACCCTCACCGGCATGATCCCCAACGCCACGATCGACCTCAGATCCACCAGCGACTCAGCCGTACGCGTCACCATCACACGCGACGACTCGACTATCGTGGACGCGGCCAAGAAGTTCGTGGATGACTTCAACACCCTCTTTAGCACCATCAACGATCTAGATAGTTACAACGCCGAGACCGAAGAACGCGGCTTGTTGCTGGGCGACCCGACGCTGGCGCGGATCCGTTCCTCGCTGTTCCGGCTGGTCAACTCCAACAACACCGACATCTCCAGCCAGTTCACGACCCTCGCACAGGTGGGCATCACCGTGGGTAGCGGCAGCCGGCTACGCTTCGACGAATCCAAGTTCCGCGGCGCCATCGAATCGGACTTCGAAGCCGTCCAGCAGCTGTTTACGTTTAAAGAAACCCAGACCGATGAAGACACCGGCGAGGTCACCCTCACCGCCGGGGCCATCATCCCGCGGATCGCAGACCTGCTGGAGACCTTTACCGATTCGCTTAACGGTTTGTTGCGTACCCGCCTCGCCGGGATCGATAATCAGATCCAGCTCAACAATGATCGGATCGATCAGTTCGATGCGCAGCTGGCGCGTAAGCGATCTCGCATGGAGTTCCAGTTCCTCGCGATGGAACGCGCCCTGGCGCAGCTGCAGTCCCAGAGCCAGGCCTTAACCAGCCTGCAGCTGGCTGCTTTGCAGTTCGGTTCTAACACCGCACCCACCGTTTCGTCTTAGGCTTCGACGGGCTTAAGCCAAGGCATCATCGCACGCAGCTCCTTGCCCACCTGCTCCACCGGGTGGCTGCGGTCTTGCTCGCGGTTGGCTTTGAATTGCGGGAAGCCCGCGGCGTAGTCGTCGCAGAAGGTCTTAGCGAATTTCCCCGATTGGATATCCGCCAGCACCTGCTTCATCGTCTGCTTGGTGCGGTCGTCCACGATCTTGGGCCCCGTGTGGTAATCGCCAAACTCCGCGGTGTTCGAGATCGAGTACCGCATGTAATTCAGCCCGCCACGCACGATCAGATCGATGATCAGCTTCAGCTCGTGGCAGACCTCGAAGTACGCCAACTCCGGGGGATACCCCGCTTCGGTGAGCACCTCAAACCCGGTCTTGATCAACGCCGATAGCCCGCCGCACAGCACCGCCTGCTCCCCGAACAGGTCGGTCTCGCACTCGTCTTTGAACGTGGTCTTGAGGATCCCGCCCTTGCCGCCCCCGACCCCGATCGCCCAGGCCATCGCGGTATCGAACGCCTTGCCCGATGCGTCTTGGTGGATCGCCAGCAGGCACGGCACGCCGCCACCGCCCTCGTACTCGCTGCGCACCGTGTGACCGGGACCCTTGGGCGCGACCATGACCACGTCGATATCGCTTGGCAGGACGATGGTCTTGAAGTGGACGTTAAACCCGTGTGTGCAGCCTAGCGTCATCCCGGGTTTGAGGTGCGGCTTGATCGACTGCTCGTAGACTCCCGGCTGTACCTCGTCGGGGAGTGTGACGATCAGCACGTCGGCCCGCTGGACCGCCTGGTCGACCGGCAGCGGGTCGAACCCGTGTTGTTTAGCAAGTTTGCCGTTGGCTGAGTCGGGGCGGTTCGCCACGATCACCGATAGGCCTGAGTCTCGCAGGTTTTGGGCGTGGGCGTGGCCTTGGGAGCCATAGCCTAGGACCGCAATCGTCTTACCCATAAGCGGTTGGGTCGAGCCATCTTTGTCATACAGGGTCTCAATCGCCATCAGGGTCTCCTCGTGTTGAATACGCATCGCGTATGAAATTGCCGCGTCGAAGACACGAAAATACCGAGTATTTCCCTGCCGCGGACGGACGGTAGACCGCAATTTCATCCGAGACGGGTCTATAGACCGGCCAACCATAGGCCCATCGCCCCCAAGCGTCAATGGTCAGATCGCCGCTGGCCCCTTGCCGCGGCCAGCCTCTTATGGGTAACGGGTAGATGCCCCTGCTCACTGCCCCGCGGCGGCGGCGTCCAGGTACCACGTGAGCGTGCCATCGGTCGGCCCGATCCCGGTAATCGGCTGGTTCTCCAGGTCGGGGCCGCCCGCCCGCAGCTGCTGGTCCACGCGCTGGAGTGTCGCGGTTTTCTTCGCGCCCGTGACCAGCACCGCCACATGCCGGGACGCGTTGAGCAGCGGGTACGCCATCGTGATGCGCCCCACGTTGGGCTGCGTGCCGGGGGGCACCGTGTTATTCACAATCAGCCGATCCGTAACACGCAGTGCCGCTGTGCCCGGGAACAGGCTGGCGGTGTGCGCATCATCACCCATCCCCAGCAAAACAAAATCGAGCCGTGGGATCGTGTCGTCGCTGTTGTTGAACACCCCCCGCAAGCGGTGCTCATAGCGATCCGCGAAATTGTAGGTGGCGTCGCGAACCAACGCATCATCACCCGCATCGATCACCGCGTGGACACGGTCCGTAGGGATGGGGCTGCCATACACACAATCAACCAGCGTCGACCGGATCATCCGAAAGTTGTTGCGGTCATCGGTTTCGGGCACACGCCGTTCATCCACAACCCACAGGTGGGTCTGCGACCAGGGGATTGCGCTACTGTAACGCGGATCGCTAGCTAGCAACGAATAAAATCCCTTAGGCGTGCCGCCGCCTGACAACGCGATGTGAAACACACCACGCCGCTCAACCGCACCCGTCGCCGCCTCAACCACCGCCTGCCCCAACGCGTTGTAGAGCGGGTCGATACCGGGTTCGATCTGCACCGATCCCGTCAATCGTATGGGCTGATCCGGCACCGATCTGTCTTGCCCCATACCCCCCATGTTACCTGCGATACCGCTCCATCGCCCGTGAGGGCCCCGCCGGCGTGGACAGGATCAAACTGACGATTGCCGTTGCTTTGAACGTTTGAGTGGGTTGTGTACGCAATCGCTGCGGTATCGGGGCATGCCCCCAACGCGGCTTACACTGGATGAGACTCTCATAATGCGATGCGGTGTCCACGGCACGGCGATCCACCGAAAAAATGAACCCGTGACACGCAGCCAGTGGGTGTGATGATGCAGATGATGCGGTGATGGGCGGTGGTGCTAAGCGAACCGTATCGTACGGATTGCACAGGGCGCTGCGTGGCGGTGATGGCAGGTTCTTTTAACGGGCCACGACCGAGTCGGGGTTGATCTGGGAAAGGGTCTGCTGCAGCTCGGTAACCGCCAATAGGGTCATCGCGGTGGGCCCCACACCCAGCCGGTTGTCCCACAGCGTGGTGCGCACGCCCCCGATCACATCGCCCCGGCTTCGCACGTAATAACAGCCCGGCTCGTCAAACATCAGCTGCGCCAAGAAGCGGGTGGTTTGGCCGCAGTCGACCAGCCATTTCACCAAGTCACGGCGGTGCGTGAGATCCCGCTGCCGCATGGCCGAAGATAGGTAGGCCAACAGGTGCGCCGCGTGCCAATCCGGCTGGGCCAACCCCGCCGACCCGACCAAATGGAACCCCCCTACCACATCGGCCGGGCCGGCTTCGGGGGCGCGATGGATCTGTCGCCCACGCAATTGATCGGCCAATCGACCCAGCATCTGACCCCGGGTAGTCCAACGCGATGGGGCCCAAGCACGCCGATCACCCGCCGCAGCCTTGGGCTGAGGCGGCCCCAGCCGTGCCAGACGGAACTCGGTGCTGCCCAACCACGGCAGGGTGTTGATCAACCCCGCCAAACTGGTGTCTTCCCAAAGCACGTCTTGCGACGCCACCACTTGCCGGCCAAGGCCTTGGTCGCGTGTCTGTTCGTACAGGCTCGACAAGGCTGCAACAATCAGCGCCTGTGTGGGCCGGTTGGCCCGCTGGGGCTGGCCGCCTTGGTCATCGACAAACCACCCCGTGTCCTGGCGCATCGCCAACAGCTGCTTGGCCAGCGCATCGCGGTCGGCTTTGTACGACGCGAGCTTAGGCGATTCGATCAGCGTCATCAGCGTCAGCGCGGCCGCAGCAGGCGAGGCAGTGGGGCGATCGGCGTGGGGGGGGGCCAGCACCTGCGTTCGTAGGTCGGCCACAGCCAAGTGTACGGCGTGGTTGATCGCATCCAGCTGGGCGTGGCTGGCATCGGTGTTCGATAACCGCCGGGCCCGGCGGCCCAGCGCATAGGCGGCCAGTGCCGTGTCGGTCAGCGACGCCGTCGCAGGGTCGTAACGATCCACGCTGGGGTGGTAGGTCCCCGCCAGCTTGCCATCCGTGGATTGGCGGCGGATCAGGAAGCCCGCCAGCCGATGGGCCATCCCCTCCAACGACCGCCCCGACAGGCTACGCGTGGCCAGCACCTCGTGGCCCCGCACCAGGCGTACCACAGGCAGATCCGCTGCGGGTCGGACAAGATGGATCACCTCGAACCGCTCTAGGTGTGGCCCGCCCCGGCGCGCCACACGCGGCAGGTCGTCGAACCGGTAGCCCTGATCGGTCAGCAGGCGCACCAGCTGGCGGTGGGCGGACATGTTGGCCGCGACCGCGTTGCCCGGCCACATCCACGCCCAGCGGTCACCACGCCTAGCATGGTCCCCAGGCCGAGCCAGGCGCAAGCCGTGGTAGCCGCACACAAAGCTGGGGTACAACGCGCGTCCGTCGGCGTCAGGGGGCAAAACGATCCGCTTGGGCTTGTAGGCGATCTGAAGGTCGAGTTGTAAGTGTGGGGCGGCTTGGGCAGGCGTCATCGCCGGCTGGGGCTTGCCCGCAGCATCACGGCCTGCGTTGATTGATCGGCGGGGGTTATCCTTGAGCCGTTCTGCCACCTGAGCGAGCGCTTGCTGGGTGGCTTGTCGAATCAAAGGCACCAGGTCGACCCCAGGGCCCAACCCCGCATGGCTTGGAGGGCCCCCAACGGCTCGCTGACTGGGCCCGACCACCGATTGTGCCGACCCCATGGTCACACCTGACCAGCGTAGCGTGACCCGCACGCCCAAGACCCCCGAGGCAGCGATCGGGGGGATACTCGGATCAGGTTTGACCCGCCCCGCAGCGACCCACCGCTCTGCCAGCCGATAGGCCTCCAATCCATGCGACCAGTCCAATAACGGCGCCACGGCTCGAGCCGGCCTGTCTGACGGGTCACCCTGGTCCGGATAACCCACAGCCCCCACCCCCAGGGCCGCCAGTGCCCAAGCCGCCAGTGCCCAACCACGCCATGTGCGGGTCCTATTCAACAAACGTAACTCCCAGATGTTGCCTCCACGCCACACCTTAGCGTCCTAGTGGCGATTGTTTTTCTTTCCTGTTATTATAGCAACCTCCTATTTAACAGGTGGTTGCAGGTACTCTATGGCAAGTGCGGCTTGGATTGGCATCGAACTTGATCTTACCAGGAGCAAGAAAGCGAGTTGAGAAGATGATCGCAACCTACCTGTTCAACACCGACCACCAAGTCGACCGGCGACGCAAGATCCTGCTGCTGACCCTGCTCACCTTCGTCGCGCTGTGCTAGGATCCGCCCCACGCCCCCTGCCATTCTCGCCTCACCCCACCGCTTCTGCTAACGCTCCTTTAGTTACCGGCCCTGGGCTTCACTCTCGCCTCTCACCCTGTTTTTAGGCCATTTGGCTTCAGGTCAAACGTGACCTCCGTTACCGATCAGCGAACGGTTGCTTAGTCTGATCGCTGTGCTGAGTTGATCGACCGCAGCCCGGACACGCAGAGCCTGGTTTGGATAGGCGTGC
This sequence comes from Phycisphaeraceae bacterium, assembly GCA_965223655.1. GTDB lineage: Bacteria > Planctomycetota > Phycisphaerae > Phycisphaerales > Phycisphaeraceae > CBDCXC01. The sequence continues at coordinate 106,678 of CBDCXC010000008.1, read as the reverse complement.
GGGTGTGTGGCACGGGCAGCTCACGCTGGCTTTTTGTCACGGTTTGTTGCGGACGTGGATGCACGGGGGGACGCATGCGTGGGGATCGCCTCGGTGCTACATCCGTTGGTACCGGGTAAGCAGGTCGGCGATGTGGGGCTGCTCGGGCCGGATCTGGAGGCTGCGCCGCCACGACGCCAGCGCCTCATCGCGCCAGCTCACCGCGTTGCGCCCGTTCTGGAGGTACATGGCCATCAGGCACACGCCGGCGCCGTTGAGTGCTAAGGTGTTTTCGTGGTCGAGGATCAGCGTTTCGCGGAAGCTGATCAGGGCAGCGGAGAATTGGCGTAGCTTGAACTGGGCGTACCCGATGCGCTCGTACGCCTGGGCGCTGGGGAAGGATCGGTTGATGCTGTCTAGGACGTTGATGGCTTGATCGTAGCGGCCAAGCCGGATCAGCTCGTTGGCTAAGCCAAGCAGGATGGGCTGGGCCATCTCGCCTAGCTCGACCGCTTCGCGGTAGGCCTCGACGGCTTGCTCGTGTTGTTCCAGCACCGAATGGGTGGTCGCCAGGTTTGACCAGGCGGACTGATCCAGTGGGCTAATCTCTGTGGCGCGTTTGGCGTAGGGCAGCGCGTCGTCGGGTCGGCCTAATTGGAGGTACGCCCCGGCGAGGTTGTGGTTGGCCTCGAAGTTGTCTGGCATGATCGACAGGGCCCGCAGGTAGCTGTCGACCGCTTGGAGCAGGTCGCCGGCGAGATGCACCATCCACCCGTGGTGGTACCAGGCGTCGAAGCTGTTGGGAGTGATGTGGGTGGCTCTTTTATATGCCCGGGCGGCCAGCTCGTATTGCTCGTGCTGGTGGTAGACGTGGCCCATGCCCATGTGGGCGTCGAATAGATCGGGGTCGGCCTCCAGCGCCATGCCGAATGCCGCTAGCGCCGAGTCGGTCAGCCCCTCTTCCAGGAAGGCATGTCCGTGCTCCATGAACATCATGGCTTCTTTGTGGTTGGCTTGTTGAACCAGCATCTGGCAGCCGGTAGCCAGCCAGCATGTGGCGGCCAAGCACACCGCAAGCCCAAATTGGATGGTCTTACCCTTCATCTGATGTAGCGCCATGCCGCACAACGTTAGGCATCCTAAGCGATTTGGTCAACGCGGGTAGGCCTCGTGGGGCACAGGGTTAGCGAGGCTATGGATGGATTTTACCCAAACTGTCTGCCTGCGCCAGGGGGATGGTTGATGCCCTGGTATCCGAGACGCGGTTTTTTCGTCCACGGTGCGTATATACCCCTCGGGTATTAGTTTGCCGCGTCGGAATCACAAACACGTCGAGGATTTCCCTGCCGCGGGCGAACGGGACCCGGTAAACCTGATCGGGGCTGGTATACAATCTGCTTCCAACACAAGGAACGCGGTGATGCGGATCGCATTGGGGCAGATCAACCCGACGGTAGGCGCGATTGCCGACAATACCCAGGCGATCCGTTGTGCGATCGACCGCGCCAGCCAGCAGGGTGCCCAGCTGGTCGTGTTCCCCGAATTGGCGGTCCTGGGGTACCCGCCCAAAGACCTGCTGCTGAAGCCGGCGGTGATCGATCGGTGTGTGGATGCGATCGACCAACTGGCGGATCATTGCCGCGGGATCGCTGCGATCATCGGCTATCCCCGCCCCACCCGCAGCGCCAAAGGCAGGCCGCTACACAACGCCGCGGCGTTGTGCCAAAACGGGCGGGTCACCTATCGGTACGATAAATCTCTGCTGCCGACCTACGACGTGTTCGATGAGCACCGCTACTTTGAACCCGGCACGCAACCCGGGGTCGCCCAAGTCGGTGGGGTCCGGGTTGGGGTAAGCATCTGCGAAGACCTCTGGAACGAGCCGGGCGTGGTTGATCGGCAGCTGTATCATGGCGACCCCATCCAGGCCCTGACCGATGCCGGGGCGCAGCTGATGATCAACTGCGCCGCGTCGCCGTTTGTGGTGGGCAAGCACGCGTTTCGGCTGAAGCTGCTGACAGCGGCGGCCAAGCGGCATAGGCTGCCCGCGGTGTTCTGCAACCAGGTGGGCGGAAACGACGAGCTGGTGTTCGACGGGCATAGCTGCATCGTTGATGGGGCAGGTGCGTTGCTCGCTCAGGCCAAGGGCTTTGAGGCAGACCTGTTGGTCGTCGACGTACCGATCGGACCGACCCCCACCAGGGTCGACACCGCCGCCGACACAACCGATACCACGCAGGCTGCCACCCACCGGGTTGAACCCACCAGCGATGGGATGAAGTCTGTGCACCAAGCGCTGGTGCTTGGGTTGGGTGATTATTGCCGCAAGTGCGGGTTTCAAGATGCGGTGCTTGGGCTGTCGGGTGGGATCGACTCAGCGGTGACCGCGTGCGTGGCGGTGGCGGGGTTGGGGGCCGATCGTGTCCGGGGCGTGACCATGCCGTCACGCTATAGCTCGCCGGGTTCGGTCGACGACGCGGCTGAGTTGGCGCAACGGCTCAGCATCCGGTTCGAGGTCATCCCGATCCACGAACCCCACCAGGCGCTGGAGCAGGCGCTCATACCCCACTTCGAGCAGCGGGCGCCTGACGCTACCGAGGAGAACATCCAAGCGCGCTTGCGTGGACTGATCCTGATGAGCCTGAGCAACAAGTTCGGTTCGCTGCTAGTGACCACGGGGAACAAGAGCGAGCTGGCGGTGGGGTACTGCACGCTGTACGGCGACATGGCGGGTGGGTTGGCGGTGCTGAGCGACGTGCCTAAGACGTTGGTCTTCGAGCTAGCGCGTTGGATCAATGATGCACCCGACTCGCCGCTGCGGCTGCGCACGGGCGGGCCAGTGATCCCCGCGGACACACTGACCAAGCCACCCAGCGCCGAGCTTCGGTCCGACCAGACCGATCAAGACACGCTGCCGCCCTACGCGTTGCTGGACCAGATCATCGAGCGGTATGTTGAACACGAGCAATCCACGCTCCAGATCCTCGAAGCGTTGCCGCAGGCTGATCCGGCGACCGTGAAGCGGGTGATCCGATTGATTGATCGTAACGAGTACAAGCGCAAGCAAGCCGCGCCGGGCTTGAAAATCACCGGCCGGGCGTTCGGCTTCGGCCGGCGCATGCCGATTGCACAGCGGTATACGCACCGCGGATGACAGCGCCATCCGATACAAAAACACCGAAGATTTCCGCTACGTCGCTGGGGGGGCCGTGGATTGATTGGCCGATCTATGGCGGCATCTGGGTCGTCGCCGCGGCGGGGCGTTGCCGTGATCAAAACGAGAACCGCTTTAGAGCGTGAGGTCTGGGTCTGTGATGCGGTGCCGGGTGCGGTACGCTTCGAGCATCGCAATGTAGCTGGTTTGGATCAGCGGCGATGCGTCTAACCCCAGCTTGTCGCGGACCCCATGGATGGCCTGCTGCGATGGGCCTTCGATTTCCACAAAGTCACCCAGGTACGGCAGGGTGTCGATCTCGACGGAACAACCGTCGAGCCGCCAGTGCCGCCGCCGCTTCTCGAAGCTTTGCCGCTTGGTGAACCCGATCGCGGCAAGCAGCTCGGTGGCGGCTTGGCCGTCGGACACACTTAGCTCAATCTCGGTACGGCGTTTGAACGGCCCTTCTTGTTGTGGACCCTTGTAGGTCATGATGACTTGGCGGTTCGGGCCGTTGGCTTCTTGCTCAACGCGCACACGCAACCCCTGGTCTGACTGCTGCAGCGAGCCCTGGGGTGTATCGAGGTAGGTGTTGATCTGAACCACATCCCGGCCGCGCATCGCGCCGGCCTCTGCGAGGCGTATCTCTAACGCGTCGGCGTCGTCTAGCTTCATCTTGGCTTCGATCTCAACGGCCATCTGTGGTGGCTTTCCATCGACTCATCGCGACTACCCGTTTAACCCAGACGGGTCAATCCCCGCCCGATCACCCGTCCGATCTGTTGGGGTCGGTAAACAAGATGCGTCGGATCCGATCGGTCTTGGCCTTGAGGCGCGTACGCCGCGACGCGATCAAGGCCTGGGTGTGTTGGTTGATATGATAATCGAACGTGGCCTGAGACAGCATCAGTGTCAGCGGCGTGGGCAGCTGTTGGGCCTGGGCGATGTGGACCAGCAGCCCTGCCTCGGCGTGGCTAAGCCCCAGCCCGTCGATGGCCTGGTAGAAGATCCGGATCGGCTCGGATTGCAGCCGGCGCAGCTTACCCCGGCGCCACAGCAGCCTGATCAAGAGAAGAACCACCAATACCACCGCCACCGCGATCAGCGGCTCGACCGCCATCAGCCCATCGCTGCTTAGCCGCCACTGCTGCTGCAGGCGGCGCCACGTCACGGGTTCGGCACCGGATAGGTCGCGTTTGGCAAGCAGCAGCCAGGGGTGGTACATCGTGGGGTCTCCGGCTAGGCGCTTTTGGATCGGGGTTGCTTGCCCTTTGCCTCAAGCTTCATTAACCCAAGCAGGTCTTGGACGACATCCGCTGCGTGGCTTTTTACGCCCGGGTCCGTATCGGTGATCGACATCTCCGCAACGTGGCGGGCGACCTCGATCAGCCCCATGGCCTGGACCACCCACAGCGCGCTGTTGCGGTGGGCCGGCCGACGATCGTGGAGCATCTGGGTCAGGGCCGCGATAGCGTGCCCGGCGTTCATCGCCAGCATGGCCCGGATCGCGTTGGCGCGTGGGCGGTTCTGATCCTGGTGGGCGATCTTCACCAGCTCCTGTACGTGCCGGGTCGACCGCAGCTGCTGGAGCGCCTCGACCGCATTGGCGCGGACCCGGCTGTCGTGGTGGTGCAGCGCCGCTTCCAACGCCTCGACCGCACGCTGAGACCGAGCGGTGCCAAGTGCCCTGGCCGCCGCCGATGCGATCTTTGTATCGCCGAGTTTCATCAATAACAGCAGCGCCTTCTCGAATAGAACGCCCTGGTTGAGGTGGTGGATCATCGCTAGCGCACGCAGCGTGTCGCAGGGCTGGGCGCTGGTTAGCTTCTTGCTGAGGTGGCTGTGAAATCTGCGGTCGATCTTGATCAGCGCTTGACCGATCGACCGCCTCTTGCTTGGGTCAAGCCGCGGCCAACCCGCCCATAGTCGATCGAATCCAATCGGCGCCAAACGATCTCGGGCCAGCCCCGCGACCCGAGGGTGGGGTGAACTGATCAGGTGAGGCAGCAGCTTGGGCAGCCCCTGCCAGCCATGGCCGATCAAGCACCACAGCGCGATCCACGCCAGCTGCTGATCCGGGTCGTCACAGAACGATGCGATCAACGGGCACGCCAAATCCTCGTGCCCGCGGTCGGCCATGGCCATCAGCTGACGCAAGACAGCCAACCGCGACATCGCATCGGGTAGGGCTCCCAGCTGCCCCAGCTTCTCAATCTGTTGCGATGGCGACCAGGGCAGCGTCACCACCCACCGCGCTAAGCCACGGGTTTGGTGGGCCGGCCATCGCTCCACGGTGTCACCCGATGGCCACAACGCCTTGGCGTCGGGCACTTGGCGGATCGCAGCGGCTGCCCGTGGATCCAGCAGCAGGTGGGCACATGCCATGGTATCGCCCAATTGACGCTCAAGACACGTTTTCATAAGGCCCTGCAGGGCCGCATCGGTCAGCGTCGGTACCTGGACTAACGCCAGCATCGCCCGCCGTATCCCGGGGCTGTCCGCGTCGGCAAGCAGCTGATGCATCGTCTCAACCGCGACGCTCTTGGGGTCTTCAAAGTAGCGCCACACACCCGGGATCCCATGGGGCGCTAGCTGGGCCAGCGCTAACAGCGTGTCGGGTTGATGATGGGTGTGGTAGAGCTTGACGGCTTCTTCAACGCTGATTTGAACATAACGCAGTGCATTGGCATCGCAGCGGGGTTGGCCCTGCTTCTCATCCTGTCGGCCTTGACCAACGGCCTGGCTAGCCCACGACGCCAGCGCGAACAACCCTTGAGCCGCTTGGGCCCGCATCGGCGGTGGGCGGTGGTGCAGCTGCTCAGCGACAAGGTAAGCCAGCCTCACCGCCTTGGCAGCCACCACAATCCGGATGACGTTGGCCGGCCCGTCCTGGGCCTGATCGCCCGCGGCTTCACGCAATGGGCGGTACCAATTGTTGGCAGCCTGCGCCACTGCATTTTGTAGATCGGGTGGCAGCCGATCATAGTGGCGTACCAAAGCCACCGCGCCTTCGTGTTGCTGCCGATCCAGCAGGCTCAACGCGATCAACCGGACCGCCTCCGGGTCGGCCGTGGGCAACGCCGCAGCCATGCCACGATCCACCCAAATATCATCGATGCCACGAAGCCGTTGGTAAATGGTGTACAGCGCAGGCATACGATTCCTAGCACTGCTTTGATCGACCAACCCCCACGCCTGACCGCGACGGGTTAGGCTTTCACCAAGTTATCGGGCGACCCTGGATTAAGCCTTTGGACCAAATCTGATTAAAAAACCGCTGCCACAGCTCATTTTTCTCTTCCCTGATCGCAAACCCATGCTATAATATTGGGCTTCCATTCAATTTTGAATGGGATTTCGTTTTGAGGCAAGGCATCAATGAGTATCAGCCACAAGTCATTCAATGCGCAGCTATTCCGCTTGATGGTCTATCGCAGGCCGCTGCACCCGGAGCTGATGGACCTCCAGGGCCGACGGATCTGCCGCCACGGCGATTACGAAGCCGAGTGCTGGCTAGCGCCTTCGGGCCATGTGGTGCGGTTCCAGATCGGCCAGGAAGTGATCACCGAGGTGGTGATCGAAAAAGGCGACCACCTGCCCGAGCAGGGGCTAGTCCATGCCCTGCCTTGCTTGGGTGAGAAAGACTTTGAGCTCGACGACGAAGGCTGCGGCTACGTCACCACGATCCAAACCGAGAGCCTCACCGACAACCTCTACCTAGCCACGATGCGCGAGATGCGCAACTTCGCACTCGAATCCGACGCCCTGTTCCACCAGTGGAAAGACAACGAAGGCGTTGAGAACCTCTCGGTGCTGGACGTGCAGAAATTCAAACGCGAGTTCCACGTCCAAAGCTACCACATGATCGGCGCCACCTCCATGGTGCTACGCACCCAGTCGATCTTCGAAGCCGGGTAAGACCCCACGTGCTGCATACGCGCCCGATGGGGGACTCACAAATCCGGCTTGTTGTGATGGGGGCCGGCCCTCAAGGAATTCCCAGACAGCCACACCGATTCTTGAGCCTGCTTTAGCAAACGGGTGGCTTTGGCGATCTCGGAAGCCGTGGCAGCGGCTGAATCCGGATCCTCGCTTGACGATGCGGGCAGGGTTTCATCCCCTTGGTCAGGCGGTGGGTCTTCGTTGAGGCCGAACAGATGCCGCAGCGCCGCGGCGTAAAACCCCCGGCCCGGGCCGGCCTGGCGGTGGTCCAGCTGGCTTAGCGGCAAGTGCAACACCTTGTTGATCAATCGACGCGTGTGTTCGGCGATCAGCTCCGGCAACACACGTTGCCAATCGGCTTGGGGCGTCGTCGCCAGCTTACGCACCGTACGCTGCTGTTCGTGATCACCGATCGTGTGCAGCCGCTCACGCAACACCCGCACCAGCTGACCGATGTCTTGGGTCTGGATCTGATCCACACAACCCACCACCGCCTCATCGAGTATCGATTCGCAAGCTTCAACCTGCCCCGCACGCAGGCTGTGGGTCTGCTCGACCACCCGCTGCAGGTCATCGATGTTGTACAGATACACGTTGTGCAGCTTCCCCACCGCGGGCTCGACGTTGCGAGGCACCGCGATATCGATCAAGAACAGCGGCCTCAACCGGCGGCGGCGCAGCAGAGGCTTGAACCGGTCCACCGTGATAAACGGGTGGGCCGCACCGGTGCTGGCTAGCGCGATGTCGGCTTCCACCAGCAGGCTGTCAAGATCCTCAAACCGGCGGGCCCCACCACCGCTGTGTTGACCCAAACCCAACGACTCGGCCAGCGTCTGAGCCTTGGCATGCGAACGATTCGCCACCCACAGCTTGGCTGGGTTCAGCTGCTTGAGGTGAAACAGCGTCGGCTTGGCTAGCTGGCCGGCTCCGATCCCGATGATGGTTTTGTCATCGAACCGCTCGAAAATCTGCCGGGCAAAGTCGACCGCGACCGACCCCACCGAGACGCGCCCAGCGCCGATCTGTGTCTCCGTGCGTACCCGCTTGGCCACCGCGGTGGCCTGCTGAAACACCCGGTGCAACGCCTGACCCACCGACCCCGCATCCACCGCTACCTGGTACGCCCGCTTGACCTGCCCCAACACCTGAGGCTCACCCAGCACCATCGACTCCAAGCCGCACGCCACGCGGAACAGATGACGCACCGCGGCTTGATTCTCTAGATGGATCGAAGCCTGGGTAATCCGCTGGCACGCTAAGCCGCTGACCTCCGCTAAGAACCCCACCACCTGATCGACCCGGGGCGGCTCATGCGATGGCCGTGCCAGGTACACCTCCGTGCGGTTACATGTCGACACCACGACCACCTCCGCGCCCGGGTGCCGGGCCGACAAACCGCGGATCGCATCAACCAGCCGCGGCCCATTTAGCGCAAGCTTCTCACGCAGCTCGACCGGGGCTGTGCGGTGGTTCACACCGACCATCATGACCCGCATCAGAGCACCTCCATTTGGTGCGCAGGCTGGACGGGCTGAACACTAGAGTCTGTGTCGGGCATCGCATTGACCACGCCAAACGTCGCCAGCAAGAGCACCAAACCCAAGATACTCAGCCACGCCGCCCGGGCCCCACGGAAAGCGGTGGCGTAACGGATATTCATCACCAACGCATAGATCAACCAGACCGATCCCGCCAGCACAACCTTGGGGGAATACCACCACCCCCGCCCAAGCTTGGTCGGCCCCGACATCACAATGATCAGCCCCACCACCAGACCCAAGCTCAGCAGCGCAAACCCCATCGATGCAGATCCGACAATCAGCCGTTCGATCGCCTCGAGGCTCGGTAGCCGCCGGGGACCCACCGGCGCACGCTTCTGAGTCAGCCCACGCTGGGCATATAAAAACATCGCCCCCGCGGTCGCCGCCACCAAGAAAAACAGTGTCCCCAGGTACACCCCCAACCGGTGTACCGCTTCCCAGACCGAATCGATCTGAAACGGTTGGAATGTCCAAGCGCTGGCGCAAACCGCCCACGCCAACACCACCGTCAGCACCGGCAGCGCAAAAGTCGTTAACCCCGCGATGCCCCCCCGGCTCTGGAGGAACAGCGCCATCACCGCAAACAGCGATGCGATCAGCACCAACCCATCCACATGCGACCCCAAAGGCTGCCAGCCATCTTGTGTCGCCAGCAACCGGTACACAAACAACCCGATGCAGCCCAGGGTGCAAGACCCCAGCAGGCTGTACCGCAACCGCCGCATCGCCCCAAACCGGGCAGGCTTAACCAACGCCCCTACCGCCAACCCGCTGGCCAAAAACGCCAGCAGGGATAGGACCACCAGGCTCAGGGGCGTTAGCTTGTCAGGCATGGGGGTTTACATCGGCAACAGTCAAAACAGGGCTCACGACAGCCCAGGCCCATCCGATGATCGGGTAGGTATCACGCCGATCTATAAAAACGGGATTGAATGCTAAACATATTAGCCGCTCTCCGCGTCATCGCCTACGAATCGTGATCTGTTAGGCCCGCCCAGCAGCCATCACACGGGTTCGGCCAGAACCTAACCCTGTAGATCCACGTCTGGCAAACGATCGACCAACCCCTGGCAGCGGCACCGCAGCGCGTCGGGCCCGTCTAGCTTGAGCGTCGCCATCGCCTGGGGATCGGTCAACGCCAAGAGGCACGCTCGACGTTGCTGAGGGTCGGTCGCCTGCTGCTGAATGGTTTGACGGAACGGCGCCACGATCTCCAACAGCCGCGGCCAATCCGGGTCCAACGCATCGGACAGCTCCCGCCGGATCGCACCGGCCCCACTCGCTGAGATACCCCCGGTCGACACCGCCAGCGTCACGGGCCCGTGGTGGACGTGGGCGGGGATGATTAGATCGCCTCGGACCGGGTCGTCGGCTCGGTTCACCCAGATGCCCCGCTCCTGTGCCTCTTGCGCAACGGCTTGGTTCACCGCGGGGTCGTCGGTGGCCACCACAACCAAACACGCCGACTCAAGATCGCCCGGTTGGTACGCCCGCCGATGGACACGGTGCGCCAGCGACGCGACCCGATCCTCAATATCCGACCCAATCACGACAACCTGTGCGCCCGCTTCATGCAGCGCCCCCGCCCGCCGGCAAGCCACCGCGCCCCCCCCAACAACCACGCACCGCCGACCCACCACACGCAGCATCACCGGCAAGCTCGACATCGACTCATCCTGGTTGTGTTGACCGATCGTTATCCGCCCGTGACCGGGCAGCCCATGGTGTCTCGATACGGGATGAGTATAAATCCGACCCCAAGCATCTGCACGTACCACGTAGTCGACCACGGATACCCGCTGGGATCAATCCTGAGTCGATCGCGACGGGCCGCGACCGTAAGCGAGCGGGTTTCTCCGGTTTTGGGATCGACTCGATATGAAACCGAATGGGTATTACCGGGTAGGGCATATCCGCTACCCACCGAGCATCTTCTTCTGACGCAGCAGGTGGTGGTAGCGCTGCGCAAACCGGTGCGCCTCGTCGCGGATGGCTTGGCACAGCTTCAGGCCCGCGTTCTGGCGGCTCAGCCGGATCGGTTCGGATTGTGCCTGGGTGTAGATCAGCTCTTCTTTTTTTGCCAGCGACGCGACCATTGGCGGCTTGACTTCAAGCGCCCCAAACGCCTCTAACGCTGCGTGTAGTTGGCCTAACCCGCCATCGATCAGGATCACATCGGGGTATAGCTCCTGGCCCTGACCCGCGTCCCGGTACCGCCGCAGCACGACCTCACGGATCGCCGCGTAATCGTCGTTGGACACGGTTTGGATTTTATATCGGCGGTACGCGTCCTTGAACGGCCGGCCATCGACAAAGCACACCTTCGACCCCACCGTCTCGTTGCCCTGGAGGTGGGCGATATCGATGCATTCGATACACCGGATCGCCGACTCCAGCCCCAGCGTCTTGCGCAGCGACTCCAGCCCCTTGCGCGGATCGGTGTAGAACGACTCGGCCTCGGGCTGCCAGCCCTGGGTGTACTTCCCACGCTGATCCAGCTGCTCCAACGCGTGGATCTGGTCGCGCAATGTTGCGGCTTGCTCGTATTGTTGCGCCTTGGATGCCGCAGCCATCTCCTGGTGCATCTCACGCAAGATGACCGACCGTTTCGAGCCCAGGAACCGCACAAACCGGTCGATGTCGGCCCGATAGTTTGCCTTAGAGATCTTGTCGGCACACGGCGCGGTGCACTGCTTGATCGGGTGCAGCAGGCAGGGGCGGAAGAAGCGGCGGCTGTCGTCGCCGTCACGGATCCCCAGCTCGCACGTGCGGAACTGAAACACCCGCTGCAACAGCTGCACCGATTCGCGCAACGCATACACGCTGGTAAACGGCCCAAAGACCTTTGCCCCCTTGTACGCCGGCGACGCGGGCTGACGCGTGATAAACACCCCGGGGAAATCCTCCCGCATCGCGATCACCAAATAAGGGTACGTTTTATCGTCGCCGAGGCGCGCATTGAACGGGGGGTGGATGTCCTTGATCAGCCGGTTCTCGGTCAGCAGCGCCTCCCACTCGCCTTCGCATTCGATCACATCGAAGGTATCGATCTCCGCGATCATCGGCTGCTTCTTGGGGCCCAGGTCGGCCGAGGGGATAAAATAACTGCTCACCCGATCGGGCAGGCGCGCTGCTTTGCCCACGTACAGCACCCGGCCCTGGGCGTCTTTCATCAAGTAAACCCCCGCGACTTTCGGCAGCTTCCGGGCTTGATCCAAGAGTTGTTGGCGTTTGTCTGATGACGAGATCATCCATGGGATTATATACCTTCATGGTCTAAGTCTGCCCGATGGCCGGCGACGCGGAAGCAACCGTATCAAAGACTGATGACGCTACCGACGCATCAAACGGATACGCGGTGCGTATATCCATCGCGTTTATCGCCGCGGGCTCTTGCCGCGGCGGATCCGCGGCCAACACACGCAACCGTGATTGGCGATACAATCACACACCGAATTGATCTCAAACGGTTGCCCTACCCCTTATTTCACACGAGAGAAAAGGAAGAAGCCCCATGAACCGCTACGTCCCACCGATGCTCGTGATCGCCGCAGGCCTCGCCCTGCTGCCCCCAGCGTTCGCCGAGATCCACACCGAACCCGTTCAATACCAGCACGGCGATACCCGGCTCCAAGGGTATCTGGCTTATGACGACGCGATCGATGGCCCTCGGCCCGGCGTGCTGATCATCCATGAATGGTGGGGGCTCAACGACTACTCCAAGGACCGCGCCAAGCAGCTGGCCGGCCTGGGCTATGTCGCGTTTGCGCTTGATATGTACGGCGACGGGAAGCACACCGCCGACCCCGCCGAGGCCAAGCAGTGCTCAGGCCAATTCAATGGCGAGATCGACACGCTGCGCGCCCGCGCCCAAGCCGGGTTGGATGTCTTAGCTAGCCACGACCGCGTCGCCCCAACCAAGATCGCCGCCATCGGGTACTGCTTTGGGGGCACCACCGCGTTGGAGCTGGCTTACAGCGGCGCGCCGATCCAAGCGGTGGTCAGCTTCCACGGCGGGCCGGCAATCCCCAGGCCCCAGGACCTGCCCAATATCCATGCCAAGATTCTGATCTGCCACGGGGCAGCCGATCCATTGATCCCCGCCCAACGTGTTGAGGCATTAAGAGTGGAGCTGCTCAAAACCAACCTTGATTGGCAGCTGATCGCTTACGGCCAAGCCGTGCACAGCTTCACGAATCCTTATGCAGATCAATACGGCGTCGACGGGGTGGCATACCACCCGTTGTCCGACCAGCGGTCATGGCAAGACATGCGCCAGCTGTTCGACGAGGTGTTCAACCCGTAGCCACTGGCTTGAACGCGGCGTAACGGCCAGCGGGCGCTTATTCCGCACGTGTTTCAATCTTGATTGGCCTCATAGCCAGCGATGTCGAGCGCGGTTTTGGCGTGGGTGACCAGCAGGCGGGTTTCGTCTGGGGTTAAGGGTTGGGGTGGGATGTAACCAGACTGGGCAACGCCTGGATTGCTCTGGGTATCAAAAGTGTTGATCTTGCGGCCCAGCACCGTGCGGTCAATACCGGTGATGCCGACGAAGGCCTCGATCCGATCCAGCATGTTGTCCGGGTCGGCTAGCAGCTTTTCGTATTGCGCGACCAAGAGGTAATTCTCGTTGGTTTGCAGCAAAGCGGTGACATTTTCCTGCCACAGCTGGGCCAGCTGCACAAAGTCGTCGGGGCTTTGGATGAATTGGCGCGCCTTAGCGGATCGTGCCACGTCGATCAGGTTCCGGTAGATACACACAAACTTGGCTTGTGGCATCAACGCGGTCAGCCGCACGATCATGTCCGGGCAGGTCATCGGGTTTTTGATCCCCCACCGCTCAAACCCATAGTCTTGTGAGCACCGCTGGTACAACACAGCCGCCCGGTTGAACGCGTCGAACATCTGGAGCATAAACCGCTCGGTGTCCGGCCAGAGGTTGCTGGTCCAGTATTCCGTGGTCTGGTTGAGGAAGCGGTCCCGTGACTCGTTGAACTCCTGCCCGAACCGGGTGTGGGTCTGCACCGAGGTGTAGACCAGCTTGGGCAGCGCATCGACGAAGTTGATGTTCTCGCCGTACACAATGATCTGGCGCGACGAGTTGAGCAGCCGCTGGATCAGCGTGATCCCGTTGCGCGCCGTGGGGGCGACGACGAAGATTGGCTGCATCTGCTGGGCTTGCTGGGAAAGCGTGGGCATGGGTCAGTGTTTGGCCGTAGCCGTATGCGGGTACCAAGTCAGGCTATCCCTGCCGGACCTTTTGCTTGATCATCTCGCCCACGAGCTTGGGGTTGGCCTGGCCCTTGCTAAGCTTCATGACCTGCCCCAGCAGCGCGCCGATGGCTTTGTCTTTGCCGGCTTGGATGTCGGCGACGATCTTGGCGTTCTTAGGGTTGGCCAAGACCTCCTCGACGTAGCCATCCAAAGCGCCCGTGTCGCTGACCTGCAACAGGCCGTGTTTCTGGGCCAGTGATTCAGCGGTGGCTTCGCTGTCGCAGCAGTGCCCGAACAGCTCGTCGGCGGCAGAAGAACTGATCCGATCGGCCGCCGCCAGTTCCGCAATCTGCTTAATCTGCTGGGGGGTGATCCCTAATTCGTGCAGCCCACACCCCCATTCATTGGCGCGTTTGGCGCCGTAGTTAAGCAGCATGGCGGCGGCGCGCTTGGCGTCGACTCCGATGGCTAACACCTCTTCATAGAACGCGTTGGTTTCGGGTTCGTCGATTAATGCCTGGGCGTCTTTGGGGTTGAGCCCCAGCTGTTCGATGTACCGTTTTTCACGCGCCAGTGGCGGTTCGGGCAGCGTGGCTTGGAGCTGGTCGACCCACGCCCGGTCGATCACCAGCGGCACCAAATCGGGGTCGGGGAAGTAGCGGTAGTCGTGGGCCTCTTCTTTTTCCCGCTGCAGCAGCGTGACCTGGTTCACATCGTCCCACCCGCGTGTGCTCTTCGCGCCAGGCTGCATCACCTGCCCGGTCTCGAGCCACTGCTCAACCTGTCGGCGGTACTCGTAGCTCACCGCCCCATGCACCGCTTTGAAGCTGTTGAGGTTCTTGATCTCCACGATCGGGGTCTTGTAAGTCTGTCCATCCTTTTCGATGATCACATTGATGTTGGGCTCGAACCGCATGTGTCCTTTTTGCATGATCCCCTCGGAGACGCCCAGGTGGCGGCAGAGGTGGCGCAGCGCCTGGCCAAACGCGACCACCTGGTCGGGGCTGTCGAAGTCGGGGTGGGTCACGATCTCCAGCAGCGGCGTGCCGGCTCGGTTGAGGTCGACGATCGAGTGGTCGATCTTCACCCCGCCAGGCGCTTCGTGCAGCAGCTTCCCTGCGTCCTCTTCCAGGTGGGCGCGGATGATGCGGATCGTCTTGGTCGCCGCACCCGGCTCCTGCGATAAGGGGATCTCCAAACAGCCGTCGACGCACAGCGGCTGGTCGTACTGGCTGATCTGGTAGTTCTTGGGCAGGTCGGGGTAGTAGTAGCTCTTGCGGTCCCACTTGGTCTGTTGGGCGATCTGGCAGCCCAGCGCCAGGCCCACACGGATCGACATCTCGACCGCCTGCTTATTAATCACCGGCAGCACCCCGGGCATGCCCAGCACCACGGGGTCACACAGCGTGTTGGGCGGCGCATCGTAGTTTTCCCGTAGCGCCACGTTGGGTGCTGCGGTAAACATCTTGGACCGGGTCGCCAGCTCGACGTGGATCTCCATGCCCACCATCAGCCGGGTGTTGAGGCCAGCATCGGTGTAGCCGGCCAGGCCAGGAGGGCTGGGTTGTGTGGGTCTTGAGGCCATAGGCGATCCATGTTGGGGTCGATTGTAGATAACGGAGTATTGTAATGGACAGCACAAGATGACGCCGACAGAGTTGATCGTAGGACTAGATCAACTACTATTTCATATCAGGGTGTGCTTAAAAGCGTTATAGCACAACCCGCTATGACCCTGAGATAGCGGGTATGGGGCCCCGATACCCATGCCCTCACAATGTTCGTGGTTCGAAGACAGCTGCCCAGCCGCAAGGAAGTTTAGCATGGCCGTACCGGTCTCCCAGATGTGGACCGTAGCCTCATACGTCCTTTCCCAGCGCCTGCGCAGGCGCAAGCGGTACCCTTTGGTTTTGATGCTTGAGCCGCTGTTCCGCTGCAACCTGGCGTGTGCTGGGTGCGGGAAGATCCAGTACCCGGCACACATCCTCAAGCAGCAGCTCACCCCCCAGCAGTGCTTCGACGCTGTCGACGAATGTGGGGCGCCGATGGTGAGCATCCCCGGCGGTGAGCCGCTGATGCACCCGCAGATCGATGAAATCGTCAAAGGGCTGGTCAAGCGGCGTAAGTATGTCTACCTGTGTACCAATGCGTTATTGCTGAAAGAGAAGCTGGACCTGTTCACGCCCAGCAAGTACCTATCCTTCAGCGTCCACATGGACGGCACCCAAGAGCACCACGACTTCGCGGTCTGCCGTGAGGGGACGTTCAAGGTGGCGGCCGAGGCGATCCGCATGGCGGTCAAACGCGGGTTCCGCGTGACCACGAACGCGACGCTGTTTGACGGGGCCGACCCTGTGGCGGTGCGTCAGTATTTTGACGAGATGATGGACCTGGGCGTCGAAGGCATGATGGTCAGCCCCGGTTACAGCTACGACAAGGCACCGGACCAAGAGCATTTCTTACGCCGCAAGGAAACCAACGGCCTGTTTGAATTGATCCTCAGCAACCGCAAGAAGCGGTGGAACTTCAACCAGTCGCCTCTGTTCTTAGAGTTCCTCATGGGCAAACGCGATTACGAGTGCACGCCCTGGGGCAACCCAACGTACAACCTGTTCGGCTGGCAGAAGCCGTGCTACCTCTTGCAAGACGGGTATGTGGATACGTTCAAGGAATTGATCGAAGAGACGAACTGGGATAGCTACGGGCGGGCATCGGGCAACCCCAAGTGCCAGGACTGCATGGTCCACTGCGGGTACGAGCCCACCGCGGTCAACCACACGTTCACCGGCTTCCGCGGGCTGTGGGGCACGATCAAGGCGATGGTGTTCAATACCTACGCCAACCCCGCCGCCGCGGCCAAGCTCAAGCGGCTCGAACACGACAAACAAAACGGCAAGGCACACCCGTTGCCGGTGCTTAGCGGCAGCGCAGCGTAATGTAATACGATTGGTGCGCCACCGGCGGCTTGCCCGCCGGTGGAAAAACCAGAAGATGGGGTTGTTGTATACCCATTGGGTATGAATTTGCCGCGCGGGAAACACAAGAACACCGGATATTTCTATGCCGCGGCCGGCCGATACCCCGTAAACCTGATCGGGATTGGTATACTGGCGGGCAAGCCGCCGGTGGCGTGGCGCACGGTGCGTGTTCGCAAAGAGACGCAACGAGAAGTGATTGAAGGAGATTATGCACGATGTCGGCTTTTAAGATACTCAAGATCGGTAGTCAGGGGGCCGAAGTCCAGAAGCTTCAGATGCTATTGAATGACGCGCTTCAATTAAAGCCTCGCTTGAAGCCCGACGGTGATTTTGGGCGATTATCCTTTAATGCGGTCAAGCGATTCCAGAAACGATTCGGGCTTTACGCAGACGGCATTGTCGGGTCTAAGACGTGGGAGCGGTTGACGCGGCAGGGCCCAGCGTGGATGGACATCGCCAAAAAACAGCTCGGGCAGCGCGAGATCCCGGGGTCTGCCCATAACCCTCGGATTGTTGAGTACCTCAATACGACAACCAATATTTCTGCACGATACCGCAACCGAGACGAAACCGCGTGGTGCTCTGCCTTTGTCAATTGGGTGATGAAAAAATCGGGCTACACCGGGACCAACCACGCCCTGGCGAAGACCTGGATCCAATGGGGGTTTAATTCCCCTTTTGAATACGGCGCCGTCACCGTGATCAAAAAAAAACAGGCATCAAGCGATGCAAGCACCGGCTCGACAACAGGCTACCATGTGGGGTTTATGATTCGTAAAACAGCCAGCTATGTCGAGTTGTTGGGTGGCAATCAGCGCAACACCGTGAAATATTCAAAGTACCCGTTGAGGCGGTACGCGATTAAGGCCACGCGCTGGCCCACAATTGTTGGGGTACCGATTTCCATCCCAACAACCATGTCGTATGCATGATGCCTGTGTAGGTAATCAACCAAACCCTCATGATGAAAAACCAGCCAAGGGAAAACAATGCCCATCAAATTTGCATTCAGCACCGTTGCGTGCCCCGATTGGACGATCGAGCAAGTCGCCAAGCAGGCCCAGCAGATGGGCTACACCGGCGTGGAGCTGCGCACGCTTGGACCGGGTGGGTCGGGCCTGGCCAGTGACCCCGCGCAGGGCAACGCCGGTCAAATTAAGAGTATCCTCCAAGATCACGGCGTGGAACCGGTTTGCCTGAGCACCTCCATCTCGGTGCATCACCGCACCAGTACCACGATGAAAGACGCGCGGTGGCAGATCCAACGCAGCTTGGAGCTGGCATCGCAGATCGGGTGTGCGGCTGTGCGGGTATTTGGGCACGAGGTCAGCCCCGGTGAGAGCCGGCCCGCGGCGATCGATCGCATGGCGCATCAGGTCGCGTCGCTGGCCGACACCGCGGCCGGCTTGGGCGTGCTGCTGCTGCTGGAGAACGCCGGCAGCATGGCCAAAGCCAAGGAGTGGTGGTGGCTGCTCAACGTGGTGGACCACCCCATGGTGGGGCTGTGCTGGAACGTCGCCAACGCCGCCGCGGCGGGCGAGCCACCCGCGGTATCGGTCCCCATGCTCAACAGCCGCATCCGGCTAGCCAAGGTCAAGGACACGCGCATCGGCGAAGGCAGCGGGTTTGTGGCACTTGGTGAGGGCACGGTCGGCGTGGAGCCGTTTATCCAACGTCTGATGGGCGTGGGCTACGAGGGATACGTCAGCGTGGAGTGGGATCGGCTGTGGCTGCCGGCGTTGGAGCCGGCCGAAACGTACCTGCCCCAGGCACACGAAACCCTCACCGCGTGGATGGACGCGATCGCCCAGGCCCAAGAGAAGGGTCGAAAGGCAGCCGAAAAAGCAGCGGCCAAAAATGCGCCTAAGCCGCGAGCCAAAGCGGGGTGATCGGGTCTCCGCCATAAGCAGGGGGCCAGCGGACCTGGGTTGGTTGGTGCCGCGTGCTTGAGGGAGGGGATCACATGAACCACCTCAAAACCGAACTCCGCTGGTTGTTATGCTTCCTCTTGCTGCCGTTTGCGATCCTCATCGGTTTTGACCTGGTCATGGTCCAGTCACCGCTGTCGGTTTGGAACCGTTTGTTCACGCTAGAAGACTGTTGCCCGTATGGTTATTGCTTTGTGTTGCCGCCACTGATCTATGCGTTTTCCCTCATCATGAAGTGGCGGTGGGGTGTATTGAAACAAGCACAACGCGCGCCATTAGCCAATCCCCAATGAGCCTACAAGTCTTTCATCTTGATCAAGCAACTGACCTGGATCGGCTAGATTGGTTTGCTTCGCTGCGTCAGACCGCGTGGGGTAGCAGCGATGCGGCGGCGGCGGTGGCACAGATCATCGCCGACATCATGACCCGCGGCGACGAAGCGGTGGCCGGATATATGCAGAAGTGGACCGACCCGGGATTTACTGTTCACGACATCCGCGTGCCGCCTGAGCCGATCACGCAAGCACTCGAAGCATTGGATGGGGGGCTGCGCCGCGCGTTTCAAACCGCGATCGACCATGTCCGGGCGTACCAGCAACACATCCTGCCCGCTGCGCCCAAACCGATTACCATCGACGGCGCCGAACTGGGCTTGCGTTTCACACCGGTACAGCGTGTCGGGTTGGTCGTGCCGGGTGGGAAGGCGGCGTACCCCTCAACGGTGCTGATGCTCGCAGTGCCCGCGATGGTGGCGGGTGTAGCGCCCGAAAACATTACCGTGGTTACACCCCCACCTACGCAAGCACCGACGCATGACCCCGCCAGCGGATCCCGTGGTCAGCGGGGCGATGTGTCGCCACTGGTGCTAGCCGTGTGTGCCATGCTGGGCATCCAACGCGTCTACCGGATCGGCGGCGCCCAGGCGGTTGCGGCGATGGCGCTGGGGACCCAAACCATCGAGCCTGTTGATCTGATCGCCGGCCCCGGAAACATCTATACCCAGCTGGCAAAGCAACAACTCAACGGCCGCGTTGGGATCGATGGTTTTTACGGGCCAAGCGAGATCCTTACGATTGCCGACGCGTCGGCGGACGCTACTCGTGTCGCATCCGACCTGATCGCCCAAGCCGAGCACGATCCGGGGCGGTGCTTCCTGGTTGCATGGTCGCCGCAGGTCATTGAACGGATCAACCAACAGGTCGAACAACAACTGGCATCACGACAACGAAAAATGGCGATTATCGATGCGCTCCAATCCGGGTCGGCCGCGGTGCTGGTACCCGATGAATCCACAGCCGTGCAAGTCGCCGATCGGATCGCAGCCGAACATGTTAGTCTCGCGGTGTCTGATCCCAAACGCTGGCTGGACCGGCTGGGGCACGGGGGCGAATTCTTTTTGAGTGATAACTCACCGGTTGCAGCTGGCGATTACATTGCTGGCCCAAGCCACTGCCTGCCGACGGGGACCACGGCTCGGTTCACCAGCGGGGTGAGTGTGTACACGTTTCTTAAGCGGTCAGGCACGGTGTATTACCGCGATGGTGTGCCGGCTGCGACGATCGATGCCACCGCTCAGCTAGCACAAGTCGAAGGGCTCGACGCCCACGCCCAATCGATGCGGACCCGGGATACCCGCTGATCGGTCCAGGGGTTTGATGGGCCGTATCAGGACAGCCATGCTATACGCACCGCGTATAAGAACCCCTAAGGCTGTGTTGAACCCTTTGCTGACGCTCCGGGATATTAGCCGATGCGTGTGTATACCACGAACTAGACAAGGCGGTCCGACGATGCGAAGGATGACCCAATCGGCGTTGCGGTAGCCCGCGAGGTGTTGGTGGTGGTCGGCGATGGCTCCAGCCAGGGCTCGCCACAATTACCCCAAACGATGCGCTGACCTGCGCCCACATCGCCTGTTGGCAGATAAGGCCTACGACGCCGAACACAACCACGCGTTGTGTCGAGAAGAGTTGGGCGTGTCAAGCACCGTGATCCCGCTGGCAGGGCTGTTTAATTCTCGGGTGAACCGCGGATGAGTGCGAGTGCTTGGTTTGGGTGGGCGGCGTGCCGTCGTAGGGCGGCGGCTTTGTTCTTGAAGCCGGCTTGGTTGAGCAGGGTGATGGCGAGGTTGCGGATGGCTGCGAGGTTCTGGGGCGCGTGGCCGGTTCGCACCCGGCAAGCGTCTTGGCCCAGCGTCACGTCACGTCACGCACGTGGTGCAAGCGGTTTTCGATCCCCCAATGGCCACGCGTTAGTGCCATCAGCTTCTCAGCATCGGCTCGATCCCGCGACAGGCTGGTGATCCCGTAGGCGATTTCAGTGGTCGTTTGCCCACGGATCGTACGTTGACGTTCGACTTGGAACACCTGTTGGACGCCTGGCCAATCAAGGTAGCCATTCAACGCTGTGGTGCTGGTGAGCCTGCGGGTTTCGACGCGGCCGTGGCCCTTGCCTAAGCTCGAGGTGGCCTGTTGTTCTTGCTGCTTCAACCGGCGTTCACGCGGCGATGCCCCCGCGTCGTGTTCGCTCGAGAACGCCTCAACAATCGCTTCTTTGAGTTGCGATTGGTTGCCCTTGACCGCCCAGAGGTAATCCCCTTTTTGTCTAGGATCTTCTGCGATAGATCCCGTTGACAGAACATCGCGTCACCCGTCACCGTCGCGTCTTCGACGTCAATCAGGTCCAGCAACGCCAACGCCGCTTTGTGTTCGTTGGTTGTGGCATCAACCGCCATCTGCCCAATCACGGCTTGAGCTTCGTGCTCATACGCCGCCAACAGATGCACCCCCGGCAGTTGATCACCCTGCGTGCCGCACAAGCATTTGCCGTCGATCGCGATCGCCTCCCAACCCGATGCCCGGCGGCCGCGTAGCCAACGGCTGATCGCTCGCTCAAACACCGTCGTGTCCAGCGCCTTGAACACGTTATGGAACGTGGCTTTGCACGGCGGACGATCCCGGGTGAACCCCAGCAGCCGGGTGAACCGATCGCCGCGATCCCGTGCGAACTGAGCGATCGACTCGAGGCTGCGTGCACCCGAAAGCATCGCCACCGCCGCCAGCGTCAAGATCGCCGACAATGGGTGACGCCGACCCGACGGGTTCCGTGGGTCCGGGATCTGGTCAAACACAACACATAAAGGCTCATTCACCATCTTCAGGTCCTCCATGACCACGGGGGGACAACACCTTGACATCATCGGACATCTCCACCTTCGAGAATTAAACAGCCCTGGGCCCGTTGGACCAGCGCCGCGCCGGACGCAAGTGGCCCAAGAGCCACTGCCGGCGTTAGATGAAGAAACGGTTCCCGAAGAACAAGTATAAGCAACAAGCGCAGATCGAGAGCGTGTTTAGCCTACACACACGGCGGCTAGGCTCCACCCTGACCACCCGCAGCAAAGACGACCAGCAACGCGAGATTCAACGGCGCGTCCTGGCCCACAAACTCATGATCCTCAAACACCATGACCAAAAGGTTTCAACAGAGCCGGAGGGTCTCATACATCATCTTGTAGCGCTCGCTCGGGATCTTTTCAAAGGCATTAGGGGCTCTAAGAAATAAACCACCATCGACGCCATCGGAAACTTCACCCACCAGGACAACGCATCGTTTCGTGTTTATAGCGATCGGCAAAAGTTAAAATGGATAAAATTTGAGGCGGGTATTTCTTCACAGGTCAAAATATTTCTTTTTGTGTCTGCAAAATAAGGTTGCATTACTAGTGGATGTCGGGTTATAATTTAGAAAGATTTAAAAGTTGTTCCGTTTGGAGAGGGTGAATCGAAATCGCAAGGTGAGCACTTTTTTGAAGGACCTTGAAACTTTTCAGGATTTTCACTTAGAGCCCCTAACACAATGGCCTGATTTGCTACCTATTTGCAGGCCGCCAGACACGAACAATCCATTGTTAGGGGTTCTTAATAGTCAAATCTCTTGTTATAAAGCCTCTATAGTGGGAGGCAGATTAGTAGGCTCTTGTTAAAAATGTGCAGCCATTGACAAAAATGTTGATTTATAGTTAGAGGCAACGCTAAGGTAGTAAGAGAAAGGTGTTGTGAGTAAAAACATCAGGATGGGAAATGACTCTAATTAAATGATGGGGAACGCCTGAGGGGGGAATGGGGCGTAAGCAACAGTGGTATCTATATCATCTGCGCTAAATCAAGTTCTATTTAATTGCCTAGCTGCTATGGAGCAGCCTAAGTTCATTGGGGCAATCCAAAGCGATGGATCACGCCCAGGTGGCACAGGTTCGTTCTCAATAATCAGATCCCAATCATCCTTGCCCGACCACCTACTACGGGGTGGGCTTCGCTGTTTTGAAGTTTTTGGGCCACAGCGCGTCACCTGCCAAGCGCTTCTGCTGGCCAAGACGTGTTGGGTGGCTGTCGGTCGTTTTACGCAACACAAAAACCAATCAACCACCATGATGCAAAAGGAGGGGTGTTTTTAGTTCTAGCTTAGCCGGATCGAGCCACAGCGGTGTGTGTGGCGATCCATTGCAGGTCAAAACCAAAGCAGTTCGTTGTTCAAGTAAGGATTGTTGTCAAATCAAGCAAAATCACTTTGAAAGGAGTTGGATTAATGTTGATGAAAGCAAAGAAAAGTCAGATGTTGTTGGGGGCCGCGGTGCTGTCGGGTTTGTTGGGGGCCTCGGTTCAGCCGACCCAGGCGGTGCCGTTGAATTTGTTGCTGGATCCGCCGGATATCTCGAATTTCTTCGTGACAATGGTTTACGACGCTACCACGGACACATTTACAGCCGCCGGTTTCCCGGGTGAATTGGATGATAATGGGCTGCCGGGGGATAACTTCCCAATCGATTCCACCCCAACCCCAAGCAGCTTCGACCTAACGGCCAACATTGATGATGGCGGCAACTTATTGGGCGGGAGTTTTTCGGTTAACGGTTCCATCGATGATGCACCGATTGGCCCGATTGACGGGGTTTTGCTGACCGGTGACCTGACCGCGTTGGGTTTCCCGGTCGCTGGCGGTGACCCGATCGAGTTTCTTTATTCAGTTACCGGTGGTCTGTTGGCCGGTGTCTTTGGGGGGATTGGTGAGACCGGTGGGATTATCCTTGAAGATAACAACCTCAACTTCACGGGTAGCTGGGCGGATAATTTTTCCAACGATGGCAGTACCCTTGGTACCGCGAATATCGCGGTTCCTCGAGGAGAGGAAGAAGTAGTCCCCGAGCCTGTGACCGCAGCAACGTTTCTGCTTGGCAGCGGCTTGCTGGCGCTGGCGGTGTCTGGCCGAAGAAAACAGCTGAACGGCTAAGAGATTTTAAACGCTAAGTTTGGGGGGCATCGGTGTGCCAATGGGCGTGTCGTTGCCTCCCATCCTTGGTGTTGTCGGATGTGTTGTTTTTGTATAGGCAGGAGAGATTGCGGGGGGTTGTGTCTTCTGTAATTCGTTAATCGCGGATGTAGTTTGTGTCTGTATCTTTGTAGGATGGATGGGGTTGGTTGCAAGATCATCATCGTTTAAATAGAGTTGATCGTTGATATCTTTCTCAAACTCAAACCTATTGGATCAGAAGCGATGGCGTTGGATCACCGTGCAAGGTTTTTCTGATTCATTTTGAAGCCGAGTCGTGTTGTTGCCGGTTCAAGGGGTTCATTTTGAGGCTAACAACAAGTAACATTTTTGGATCGTTTTGGGGTCCTCCTGGGACCCGCTCACCACTCAAAAACGCTGGGGATATAAAAAGGAGTTAACAAGGTGTCTAAGCAAACGCGCAGAAACAGACGGAACAAGAAGAACCGCTGGAGCCGTTGGTTGCGTAGCCTGAAGAAAGCAACGCACGCGCCCCATAAAGACACCTATTTTGAATCGCTCGAACAGCGGGTCTTGTTCTCGCTGGTTGGGGTTACGCCCGACTTCCCGGTGTTTACTTATGACAACACCGGCACGGTCTCTTACGACGCCGCGACCGATACATTCGACCTCGATGCGGACCCGATCTTCTTTAGAAATTCAGCCGCCGACCCGCCGATTTTTGTAACAGGCGCTGGCGACTTCAAAATCTCGATCCAGGTTGACTCCAGCGGTAACCTGATCGGCGGAACCCCGGGTGACGATCTTATCCTCACCGGGGATGTCGATGTGGACGGTGACACTGTCATTGATTTCTCCGGTGTGCTCCTCACCGGCGAGGTCAATGCGTTTGGGTTCCTGGATAGCGGCGGCCCCACAGACGATTATGACTTCCAGTTTTCGGTCACAGGCGGCCTGATGGCTGGGTTCTACGCCGGCGGTGATATCGGGGTCGTGACCAGCAGCGAAAACTCCAACTTTACCGGCAACTTCAACGTGGATTTCACCGGTGAAGCCAAGGGCACGCTCGGGTTAGTCGTGCCCCCACCCACAGCGATGCTGGGTGACTTTGTCTGGGAGGACCTGGACGCCGACGGGATCCAAGACGCCGGTGAGCCGGGGATTGCGGGCGTTGAGGTGAAGCTGTTGGCGGACCTGGACGACGACGGGCAGATCGATGACATCGTAGACACGATCCTGACCAGCGACGGGACGACGGACTACGACAACGACGGTGTGCTAGACATTGTGGGCTTCTACAAGTTCAACGGTTTGACGCCTGGCGTTGAGTACCAGGTGATGTTCAACAACCCGGACCCGGACGGCCCGGATGCGTACATGTTCAGCCCGCAGGACCAGGGCGGTGATGACACGGTCGATAGTGATGCGGACCCGGTCGACGGGATGTCGCAGGTGGTGGTACTGGCTCCGGGCGAGTTCAACCCGACGATCGATGCGGGTCTGTTCCGCAAGGGCTCGATCCACGTGTTTGGGTTCTTGGATGAAGACGGCGACGGCGTTCTCGATGACAACGAAGGCGCCTTCCCGGCCGACCCGGGCAAGACGATCGAATTGCTCGATGAGAACGGCAATGTCATCGATGTGATGGTGACCAACGTCGACGGTGAGGTTTGGTTCGAAGGGCTGGTGCCCGGCACGTACACGGTGCGTGAGAACCCGGTGCCCGATGGGTATATGCTGACCACCGCCCCGACGGTGACGGTGACGATCCAGAGCGGGGAAGAGCACGCCTACGCCGAGGGCAGAGCGATGCTGCCCGACGGTGACGGGCGGACCGAGGTGATTGATGAGCGGCTGGTCTTCGGCAATACGCAGCTGGCGATGCTGGGTGACTTTGTCTGGGAGGACCTGGACGCCGACGGGATCCAAGACGCCGGTGAGCCGGGGATTGCGGGCGTTGAGGTGAAGCTGTTGGCGGACCTGGACGACGACGGGCAGATCGATGACATCGTAGACACGATCCTGACCAGCGACGGGACGACGGACTACGACAACGACGGTGTGCTAGACATTGTGGGCTTCTACAAGTTCAACGGTTTGACGCCTGGCGTTGAGTACCAGGTGATGTTCAACAACCCGGACCCGGACGGCCCGGATGCGTACATGTTCAGCCCGCAGGACCAGGGCGGTGATGACACGGTCGATAGTGATGCGGACCCGGTCGACGGGATGTCGCAGGTGGTGGTACTGGCTCCGGGCGAGTTCAACCCGACGATCGATGCGGGTCTGTTCCGCAAGGGCTCGATCCACGTGTTTGGGTTCTTGGATGAAGACGGCGACGGCGTTCTCGATGACAACGAAGGCGCCTTCCCGGCCGACCCGGGCAAGACGATCGAATTGCTCGATGAGAACGGCAATGTCATCGATGTGATGGTGACCAACGTCGACGGTGAGGTTTGGTTCGAAGGGCTGGTGCCCGGCACGTACACGGTGCGTGAGAACCCGGTGCCCGATGGGTATATGCTGACCACCGCCCCGACGGTGACGGTGACGATCCAGAGCGGGGAAGAGCACGCCTACGCCGAGGGCAGAGCGATGCTGCCCGACGGTGACGGGCGGACCGAGGTGATTGATGAGCGGCTGGTCTTCGGCAATACGCAGCTGGCGATGCTGGGTGACTTTGTCTGGGAGGACCTGGACGCCGACGGGATCCAAGACGCCGGTGAGCCGGGGATTGCGGGCGTTGAGGTGAAGCTGTTGGCGGACCTGGACGACGACGGGCAGATCGATGACATCGTAGACACGATCCTGACCAGCGACGGGACGACGGACTACGACAACGACGGTGTGCTAGACATTGTGGGCTTCTACAAGTTCAACGGTTTGACGCCTGGCGTTGAGTACCAGGTGATGTTCAACAACCCGGACCCGGACGGCCCGGATGCGTACATGTTCAGCCCGCAGGACCAGGGCGGTGATGACACGGTCGATAGTGATGCGGACCCGGTCGACGGGATGTCGCAGGTGGTGGTACTGGCTCCGGGCGAGTTCAACCCGACGATCGATGCGGGTCTGTTCCGCAAGGGCTCGATCCACGTGTTTGGGTTCTTGGATGAAGACGGCGACGGCGTTCTCGATGACAACGAAGGCGCCTTCCCGGCCGACCCGGGCAAGACGATCGAATTGCTCGATGAGAACGGCAATGTCATCGATGTGATGGTGACCAACGTCGACGGTGAGGTTTGGTTCGAAGGGCTGGTGCCCGGCACGTACACGGTGCGTGAGAACCCGGTGCCCGATGGGTATATGCTGACCACCGCCCCGACGGTGACGGTGACGATCCAGAGCGGGGAAGAGCACGCCTACGCCGAGGGCAGAGCGATGCTGCCCGACGGTGACGGGCGGACCGAGGTGATTGATGAGCGGCTGGTCTTCGGCAATACGCAGCTGGCGATGCTGGGTGACTTTGTCTGGGAGGACCTGGACGCCGACGGGATCCAAGACGACGGTGAGCCGGGCATCGAAGGTGTTGAAGTGCTGCTCAAGAAGGACGGTGTACTCACCGGCGATAGCACGTTCACCGACGCCAATGGCAATTACCTGTTTGATGGTCTGATGCCCGGGACGTACTCGGTGCAGTTCGTAGCCCCGGACGGCTTTATCGCATCGCCTGAGAATCAAGGCGGCGACGATGCGGTCGACTCCGACGGTGTTTTGGCGATGAACCTGATGACCGCCGAGACGACGCTGGAGTCGGGCGAAGAGGACCTGACGCTGGATCAGGGCTTCTACCGGCCTGCCCGCCTGGGTGATTTTGTCTGGGAGGACCTGGACGCCGACGGGATCCAAGACGACGGTGAGCCGGGCATCGAAGGTGTTGAAGTGCTGCTCAAGAAGGACGGTGTACTCACCGGCGATAGCACGTTCACCGACGCCAATGGCAATTACCTGTTTGATGGTCTGATGCCCGGGACGTACTCGGTGCAGTTCGTAGCCCCGGACGGCTTTATCGCATCGCCTGAGAATCAAGGCGGCGACGATGCGGTCGACTCCGACGGTGTTTTGGCGATGAACCTGATGACCGCCGAGACGACGCTAGAGTCGGGCGAAGAGGACCTGACGCTGGATCAGGGCTTCTACCGGCCTGCCCGCCTGGGTGATTTTGTCTGGGAGGACCTGGACGCCGACGGGATCCAAGACGACGGTGAGCCGGGCATCGAAGGTGTTGAAGTGCTGCTCAAGAAGGACGGTGTACTCACCGGCGATAGCACGTTCACCGACGCCAATGGCAATTACCTGTTTGATGGTCTGATGCCCGGGACGTACTCGGTGCAGTTCGTAGCCCCGGACGGCTTTATCGCATCGCCTGAGAATCAAGGCGGCGACGATGCGGTCGACTCCGACGGTGTTTTGGCGATGAACCTGATGACCGCCGAGACGACGCTAGAGTCGGGCGAAGAGGACCTGACGCTGGATCAGGGCTTCTACCGGCCTGCCCGCCTGGGTGATTTTGTCTGGGAGGACCTGGACGCCGACGGGATCCAAGACGACGGTGAGCCGGGCATCGAAGGTGTTGAAGTGCTGCTCAAGAAGGACGGTGTACTCACCGGCGATAGCACGTTCACCGACGCCAATGGCAATTACCTGTTTGATGGTCTGATGCCCGGGACGTACTCGGTGCAGTTCGTAGCCCCGGACGGCTTTATCGCATCGCCTGAGAATCAAGGCGGCGACGATGCGGTCGACTCCGACGGTGTTTTGGCGATGAACCTGATGACCGCCGAGACGACGCTAGAGTCGGGCGAAGAGGACCTGACGCTGGATCAAGGCTTCTATCAGCCGGATCGAAGCATTGATCTTGAAAAGCTAACCAACGGCGTGGACGCGGATACTGAAGCAGAAGCGGTGTTGGTGAATCCGGGTGACCCGATCACCTGGACCTATGTGGTAACGAACACGGGTGCCGCTGGGGATGGGACGTTTACGTTGGATGAAATCGAGATCGTCGACGACAACGGCACGCCGAGCGATCCGAGTGATGATTTTAGCACCACCTCAGGCGATATCGTGTTTGACGCCAGCAGTGACGACAACAGCGACGGGATTTTGTCAGTGGGTGAACAGTGGCTCTACACCGCGATGGGGGTAGCCCAGGATCTGGGCGGCGGTGCGACAGGCCCGGTGCTGAGCGTCAACATGTCTGGCAATAGTGCTTTGGACGGCCCGGCCGGCAACACCCGTCGCTTCTCGGTTGACGGGATTGACATCGACGCCCGTGCGTTTAGCCGCGAGAAATCTTCGGGCGATTGGTACGACGCTTGGCTTGGCGCCTACAGCGGCGGGTTGGGTGTCACGGATACCAGCGGAGGTGATAGCCACACCGTCGACAACATCGGCATCGATGATAACTACGTGCTGTTTGAGTTTTCAGAGACAGTCGTGGTCGATGCGGCCTTCTTGGGCTTCGTGATCGACGACAGCGATATCTCGGTCTGGATCGGCAACGTTGACAGCCCAATTGCTAGCTTGAGTGACGCGTTGTTGAACGGTCTAGAGTTCACGGAAGTGAACAACACCGTGAGCTCGAGCCCACGGCTAGCGGATATCAACGGGGATGAGGTGGCTGGCAATGTGTTGATCATCGCAGCCTCGACGGCGGACACGACGCCAGAGGACAAGTTTAAGATCGAGACACTGAAATTCCAGCGAGTCGAATCCGGCGGCTGCTATGTGAACCACGCAGATCTATTGGTAAACGGGGAGCTCGAAGATGAGGACCTCAGCCATTATTGCAACGGGGATCCAGAGCCTGGTATTGACATCGAGAAGCTCACCAATGGCGTGGATGCGGACACCGAAGCCGACGCCCCTGAAATCGCTCCGGGCGATTTAGTGACCTGGACATACAAGGTGACCAACACCGGCAACGTAGCGTTTACGATGGACCAGATCGAGATTGTCGACGACGCCGGCACGCCGGGCGATACCAGCGACGATTTCAGCACAACTTCCGGTGATATCACGCTCGATGCTAGTAGCGATACAGGCGTCATAGGCGTTCTTGAAGTTGGCGAGATGTGGATCTACGAAGCCAGCGATGTTGCTCAGGATCTGGGTGACGGCGGTGCCGTGGGCCCGGTGAGCACGATTTCGCTCACGGGCAACAGTGGTCTAGATGGCACCAACGGGAACATCCGCACGTTCTCTGCCGATGGGATCAGCGTGCATGCCAGCGCGTTTAGCCGTGATTCCGGTGGGACGTGGCAAACCGCCTTCCTGGGTGCCTTTAGCAATGGTTTGGGCGTAACCGATTCAAGTGAAGGTGACGGAAGCAACGGGTTGCATCGTATCGATAATGTCGGTCGGCACAATTATGTGTTACTTGAATTCTCTGAAACGGTGGTGGTCGACCGGGCCTTCCTGGATTCGGTGGTCAACGACAGCGATATCTCGGTCTGGATCGGTACCGTTGATAATGCGTTCAACAATCACATCACACTAAGCGACGCTGTTTTGAACGGTCTTGGATTCACCGAAGTGAATAACGGGGGTTCGAGTGCACGCTGGGCGGATATCAACGCCAATGAAGTAGCAGGTAATGTGTTGGTGATCGCGGCCTCGACGGCAGACACGACACCAGAAGATCGGTTTAAGCTCCGCAAGGTGGATGTCCAGCGCGTCGATCCGGGCGGCTGCTACGAAAACATGGCGGTGGTGACTGCGGGTGGTGTTTCCGATTCTGACCTAAGCCACTACTGCAACCCGGATGATCAACCGGAGCTTGGGAAGATCGGTGATCGGGTATGGAACGATAAGGATATGGACGGTATCCAAGACGCTGACGAAGAAGGTATCGAAGGTGTGAAGGTCCAGTTGAGAGTCTATGACGAAACGCAGTCAAAGTATGTCTTTTACACAGTCGCCTATACCGATACCGATGGGAAGTACTGTTTCGAGGATCTCGAAGCCGGTGACTATAAAGTGAAGTTCTTTGCGTCCGACGAATACACGTTCTCACCCAAGAATGTGAACAATAATGCCAACGATACCGTCGATAGTGATGTTGTTGCCGTTAGCGCAACGAACGTTGGCCGTACGGCAAACATCGTTTTGGGTCAAGGTGAGATCAACAACACCATCGATGCCGGGCTATACAAAGAGGCTGCACCAGAGGTCGGTAAGATCTGTGGCACGGTGTATTACGATGATAGTGGTGCCTATGGGGTATTCGATGCTTATGATGAAGCAAGCCCCAACTGCCCCGTGTATCTGCAGCAATACATTAACGGCCAATGGGTGAATATAGCCTACACAGTCACCGATTACAACGGCAACTATTGCTTTGAAAACCTGGCCCCGGGCCAATACCGGATCGATATCCCTACTCCTTCTGGTTATGACTACACCTATAACAACGTCGATCACGAAGTCGGTGGAGACGGCTACGCCGTTGTTTGGGTGGGAGCCGGTGAATGCGTAGATGTTGATGCAGGGTTCCTATACTCTTATTACTGGTGAGTTCCGTTTTAGTAGATGCGTTGTAAGTTAAGAGTAAGGGAGAGCCGTTAAACGGCTCTCCCTTTTTCGTTCCGGCTTCGTAGATAAAAGATTGCTCCCAACAAAATGACGGTCCGCTCCCAGCGGGTCACATGATGCACCGGGCGCTGCATTTTTACCTCGCCCACCGTCGCACTTTTCATCCGCCGTTTACACTTTGGGGAACCTCACCGTCAACCTGATCGGGACGGGTAGACATTAGAATCTGTAGCAGGCAAACAAAAACCCCTACCGTCCATCCGCCCAAGCCCTGGGTTGGCTCACCCCCGCCCCAAGCGCCACATCAAGACAACATTGACCGCGTTAAACCCCGCGTGCACCAAGACCGACGCCCACAACCGCCCGGTCCGCTCGTACAGCCAACCCAGCACAAGCGCCAACACAAACAAGCTTGGCAACACCTGCCATGGCTGACCGATGTGCACCCCGGCAAAGATCATCGACGCGGCCACCACCACCGCCCACCGCCACCGATCGCCACACTCATTCAGCAACGCGGTCTGCACCAGGCCTCGGAAAATCAACTCTTCGAGCACCGGCGCAATCACCACCGCAGACGCTAACAGACCTCCAGCAACCCACCACGGGGCCGGATGATTTAACGCTTTGAGCATCTCATGACCAACCCCCGGCGGCGGGTGGCCCAGACACGCCCCCAACCACACCACCACCACGCTTAGCCCAAGCGCCATCGGCACCGCGAACACCAAACCCACCAACCCCGCACAAACATCTTG
Organism: Phycisphaeraceae bacterium; assembly: GCA_965223655.1. Taxonomy (GTDB): domain Bacteria; phylum Planctomycetota; class Phycisphaerae; order Phycisphaerales; family Phycisphaeraceae; genus CBDCXC01. The sequence continues at coordinate 74,359 of CBDCXC010000008.1, read as the reverse complement.
CGCCAGCCGATGTATCGCAAACAGGCCCTGCACCATGGCCTCTCCACCACGCCCAGCGCACCGCCACAGCACAAAGATTGCCACCGGCAGCTGCACCACCGCTTGCCCGACCAACGCCTCCTGTAAGTACCGCAATGGGCTTAAGCTGAGACCATCAACCGCTTGATCCGCTCCAGTGTGGTCCCACGCAGAGCCATCGGCGGCCAGACCAAGCCGCTCCAACACGGATGAGACCGCGACCATCCCAAGGACCGTTAGCAGCAAACCCGTCACCAAATCGTTCAGCCCCAACCCCGCCTCACGTTTGGGCGCACCGTCCAAAGCAGACGCCCTCAACCACCCCAACCACCACGCCAGACCCACCGCCACCAAGCCCGCCATCGGAAACACCCACTCGACACGCCACAACGCTTCAAACACGGCATCAACTCCATCGACCGCGGCAAGGCCCGATTCGCAACCGGAGCAAGGGCTCCCGAAGCGGCCGCTAATGGGTATAGCGGATCTAAGGCCTCCCCGCCATTGCGGCCCAGCCCGCGGCTGTTAAGCTAAAAGATTCGGCACCACCGGATCACGGAGCGCCAACCATGCCATTGTTGAAAGCCTGGGCGCCTTATTTCAAGACCGACGCACGCCAACAGGGTCGGGCCCATTACCAAGAGGGACGGGTCCAACGCCTCGAACCCAAACCTGGCCAGATCGTCCGCGCCCAGGTCACCGACACGACCCCACAATCTCATACGGTGGCCTTATCGTATGAAGACCCCGTAGGCACCTCCGCAAGCTGCACGTGCAACCAGGTCGATGGCGGGGTGTTCTGTGAACACGTCTGGGCCACGCTCATGGCGATCCAACACAACGACGCAGAGAGCGGATATGAAGCACCCTTAAGCGACTTAGCCCAACCCTGCCCCCCCCGTGCACGCAAACGCCGACCCGATCAAGCCCGTGTCAACCAAACCCAACCTCAATGGTCCACCCGGCTGGATCTGCTTCGGCCAACCCGATCCGAAGCCGACGCCCCACCCTCCCCCATCGAAGCCTATCGTCAGATCAGCTACTGTGTCTGCCCCACCCTTTCCATCCAGCACGGCGCGTTGGTCGTGCGGCTGCAGCACAGTCTCCTAACCGCCTCGGGCTATAGCCCGCCCAAGCCATTTAAAATCAACCGCAAAAACTTACACGAAATCCCCGACCCCTTGGATCGGGAACTGTGCGCCGTCTTGCTAGGTGCCGTGGTGACTGAAAACCAAGAAGACCCACCAGACCGATTGCTACGCGACCGGCCCGCAGCCACATTCATCCTCCCAGAGGCCAGCCAGCGACGCCTGCTGATCAGGCTGATCCAAACCGGCAAAACCTGGATCGAACCAAAGGGGCGCCAAACAACACCCATCGACCCCTATCAACCTTTGACATGGGACGGCGACCTGCCGTGGGTGTTGTGGTTAGTCGGGCAGTGGGAAAACCAGCAACTGTGTGTCGGCCTCGAGCTTCGCCGCGGGCAAGACCGGCTACCCATCGATCAGCCAACGCTGATCCTGGGCGGCCTAGGCGGGTTGATCATCCACCACAACCAGGTAGCACCGTTCGATGACTGGGGCGCCTACCGATGGGTCTCCCAGTTCCGCGACCCGGTTTGGTGGGAACAAGGCAGCACAATGATCCGTGTGCCTGCGGAGGATACACCACGGTTCCTCGACCGGCTCTACCTGCTGCCTCAATTGCCCAAGCTCGACCTACCCCCCGATGTCGCCCGTTCCGAAGCCTGCTTGTGCCCGGTTCCACATGTTGAATTGCACCGACCAAACCCTGACAGCCCCACTGGGCAAACCTCGACCCCGCGAAACGCGTTGCTCGCTCATGTCTGGTTTGCCTACGGCCAGCAGAACGTCAAACCCGGTCAAGCCGGCTGGTTTGTCACCAGCGACCCGTCACCGCCTGTGGACGAACAACCCCAACCCCATCACAACGCACCCGATCATGAACGCCAACCCATTCTGATCCACCGCGACCTCCAGTTTGAGGCCGATGCGATCGCGTCACTGTGGCCGCTGGGGTTCCGACCTTACGACAACGCCCACCCGCATACCGCGACCCTCTTGCTGCCCACCGCAGCCATGCCCGATGCAGTAGAGCAGCTGCTCACACGCGCCTGGCACGTCACCGCAGACCAAAAAGCCATCCGAAGCCCAAGCACACCCACCCTGTCGGTGACCACCGGGATCGACTGGTTCGAGCTGCGTGGCGGTGTGCGCTACCAAACCCAAGAGGGATACCAAGACGTGTCCCTGCCTGCGATCCTCGCCGCTGTACGGGCCGGCGAACAGACCATCACCCTAGGCGATGGCTCCCAAGGCATGCTGCCCCAGCAGTGGCTCGACCAGCAGGGTCTGCTAGACGCCATCGGCCAAACCCACGACGACCACCTGCGATTCAAATCCACCCAAGCGATGATCCTCGACTCCCTGCTGAGCCAGCAGAGCCGTGTCGGTGTCGATGCAAAATTTGAAGACCTGCGCCGCCGCCTCCACGGATTCCAAGGCGTCCACGCTATCGATCCACCCCCCACGTTTCAGGGCACCCTACGCCCCTACCAGGGACAGGGGTTGGGTTGGCTGGAGTATCTGCGGTTGTTATCGATCGGCGGGATCCTGGCCGACGACATGGGGCTGGGCAAGACCGTGCAGGTGTTGGCCATGCTGGACCGGATCTACAACAATCCACCAGATCCTGACCGCCCACTGCTTCAAACCGATCCGACCCACCCCCAACCACCATCGCTGATTGTTGTGCCGCGGTCGATCGTCTTTAACTGGGTCGAAGAGGCTCATCGATTCGCCCCGAAATTAAAGATCCATGCCTTTACGGGCGCAGATCGACACACCCAGGCCAACGCATTTGAAGAAAACCACGTGATCGTGACCTCGTATGGCCTGATGCGCCGCGACATCGCGCAGCTAACCAACCGCCAATTTGAATACGCGGTGCTCGACGAAGCCCAGGCGATCAAGAACCCCACCTCCCAGTCCGCCAAAGCCGCCCGCCTACTCAACGCCACACACCGCTTGGCGCTTACCGGCACGCCGATCGAGAACCATCTGGGCGACCTCTGGTCGATCTTTGAGTTCCTCAACCCCGGCATGCTGGGGACCAATACCCGGTTTGCGCGGCTGATTCGATCCGTCACCCAAAGCCAACGCGGGCGCACAAACCTATCGCTGCCGTCACCCTTACCCACTCAGGGCCCCACCCGCGCCAACCCCGACCCGCCAGGCATCGTCCAGATCGCTAAAGCGCTTCAGCCGTTTATCCTCCGACGCACCAAGCAGCAGGTGCTCGACGACCTACCTGAAAAGACCGAACAAACGATCCTGTGTGAGATGGAACCGCGTCAGCGCGAGATCTACGACCAGCTGTTACAACACTACCGGGGCCGCTTGCTGCGCCAACGCACATCCAGCACCAACCAAGCCGGGCAAGGCTTCAGGGGCTCGACCATGATGGTGCTTGAAGCGCTGCTGCGCCTGCGCCAGGCCGCCTGCCACCCCGGGCTGATCGACCCCCAACAGGCCGATGAGCCAGCCGCCAAGATGCAGGTGCTCATGGATCGGATCCACGACCTGATCGACGAGGGCCACAAAGCTCTGGTCTTTAGCCAATTCACCTCCATGCTCTCACTGGTCCGCAAGCCGCTTGACCAGCAAGGGATCGCCTACGAATACCTCGACGGGCAGACCCGCAACCGCGCCAAAGCCGTCGAGCGGTTCCAAAACGACCCCGGTTGCCCGCTGTTTCTGATCAGCCTCAAAGCCGGCGGCTTGGGCTTGAACCTCACGGCCGCGGGGTATGTGTTTATCCTCGACCCGTGGTGGAACCCCGCGGTCGAAGCCCAAGCCATCGACCGCGCCCACCGCATCGGCCAAACCCGCCGCGTGTTCGCCTACCGCTTGATCTGCCAAGACACGGTCGAGCAACGCATCGCCCAACTCCAAACCCGCAAGCGCAAGCTCGCCGACGCGATCGTCGGTAACCAAGAAAACCTGCTACGCACGCTCACCCACGAAGACCTCCAATACCTGCTGACGTAGATCGGTATTTATCGCATCTATTGGCCATCGGCGTGTGGCACACACTTGAGAATCTGAAGCCGATCGGGGATCGCCGATCGAATGCAACCAATCAACTGATTCGTGCGCTTACTCATCCCAAGATCGTTCAAGTGGTACCGCGTGTCGTAGAGTTGTTCTTTGGGGTACATCCAATCCCAGGGCTCTCCGAGCGTGATCACGCCGGTTGATCCCCAGAAACGGTGGACCGATTCATAGTAACCCCGCTGGGGCGCTGTGGTGTATTCTGGGAACGCGGCGTAGCTGGGGTATGTCACCAATAAATCTACGCCGGCGGCATCGCACCAGCCAACAAATTCGCGCAACAACACCCATGACGCGGCCTGCTGATTCAATTTCAGGGTTTCGGGTTTGAGTCTCTTGAGAACCGCGATGCCCATCTCCGGCCGACGCAGGTGGTGGTTCTTGGTTTCATCGCCATGATCATTTAATGTCTCCGACTGATACCCTGTGGTTTTTCGGGTCGGCTCAACAAAAACCCCGCGCAGCCCCCAGCAAAGCCGCCTGACACTCACCGCGAGGATGAACCTGGCCCTGCCGAAGGCCCGGAGCGACTTGAAGTAGGCCGGGGCCCGCGCGGTAACGTAATCGTAGAACACATTCCTTTCATCGTCGTCGTATTGGTAGTGATCGTACTCAAGCGCGAGCACGACAATATCGCCTCTCCGGGCGATCGTTTTAGCTTGCGACAAGATGAAGCGAAGCCCCAAGCCGGCGTGGGTCGACAGATTCACCGCGGGCACACCCAACGCTTTTTCGATGTCTTGGGCCCTGACCCCAAACAAACCGTTCGAGCCCGCGACCACAAGGAGTCTGCCTTGCCCGATCTGAGCATCCACAATCCGTCGCTTGATCTGCGTACACTCGTAAATCCAACGGGAAGACTCGGTCGGGGCCCCCAACTGAACGTAAAATAAACCCGTCCACAAGGCCAGGGGGACCAGGAACCCGATGCCGATACCCGTTAAATACTTGCTCATGGATTGGACTAAAAGTTGAAGTACAAGAACTCACTGGTCAACGCGGTGCAAGCCAGTTTGATGAGCACAAACAGCATCAACCCAAACAAGCACCCGTGGCTTAAAGAAGGACGCCAATACAACCACGCCAACCGCAAAGCCGGCGCCGTATGCTCGGGCAACCCCAGCGCGGGCTTCTCGCGTGCCATCCACTGCTGGGTATTGGGCGCAAACCAAGCAATCGCTAGCAACACGATGAGCATGCCGGTGGATTGACCGCTATCGACGACATGCCCACCGCCTTCAAACCGACACCCCAGGGCGGCTAAGATCTCCCCCAGGCCAGCCAAAAAATTCAACGGGGACTGGTACCACTCAGGCAATATCACACCGTTTTGGCCTGCCATCGCTCCCACGATCGCCACCGCGCCTTGAAAGCTGTGGGCCCGAAAGAACACCCACCCCACAACGACCGCGAGAAATGTCACGACCCGCGACAACCCTAAGCCCCATACGGTGTGGCGACGCGGATCCCCGCCCAGGCGACGCCGTACCGAACGCCACCCGTGGTTGACCACCAGGTAAACACCATGCAAGCCACCCCAAACCACGAAGGTCCACGCCGCTCCGTGCCACAACCCGCCTAGCAGCATCGTCGCCATCAGGTTCACATAGCGACGAGCCCGCCCTTTCTTGTTCCCGCCCAGGGGGATGTACAGGTAATCCCGCAGGAACCGCGACAGCGTCATGTGCCAGCGACGCCAAAAATCAATGATATTGTTGGCTTTGTATGGGGAATGAAAGTTCAGCGGCAGCCGGATGTTGAACATATTCCCCAACCCGATCGCCATATCGGAGTAACCCGAAAAGTCAAAATACAGCTGAAGGGTGTACGCCAGTGACCCGGCCCACGCATCAAAGAATGTCACCCCCAGGCCTGTTTCGGCCGCGTCAAACATCGGTGTTGCAAACACCGCGACGCTATCGGCCATCATCTTCTTAAACAAGCCGATGCCGAAAACCGTACACCCGATCAACAGACAGCGCGGGTTGATCCGATAAACCGTATCCCTTGCGAACTGTGGCAGCATCTCCCGGTGGTGCACAATGGGGCCGGCGATCAGCTGCGGGAAAAACGTCACAAACAAACAGTAATGCAAGAAATTGTATTCGCGCGTCTCTCCCCGATAGGTATCCACCAGGTACGCGATCTGCTGAAACGTGAAAAATGAAATCGCAAGCGGCAGCAGGATCGGACCCAGCACAAAATCGGTGCGGGCCACAGCGTTCAAGTTATCGACAAAAAAATTGGCGTATTTGAAGTAACCCAGCAAGGCTAGGTTAACGCCGACCCCGAAGCCCAGTAAAGCCTTGCCGGTCGCCGACGAGGCGCCCCCTAAGCCGCTTGGCCCCTGCGCCATATGCTGGCTCAACACCGTCCCCGCGGCGTAGTTAAACAGAATCGAAAAAAGGATCAACCCCAGGTACGCCGGGTTCCACCAGCTGTAAAAAAACAGCGACGCTCCCACCAGCCACGCGATCGCCACGCGGTGGTGGCTGTATCGGCCGATACCAAAAAAACCCAACCAGGTGATCGGTAAAAAAAAGAAAATAAACTCTGATGAATTAAATAGCATTTCACCCTTCCACCGGGACGAACTGCGTGATCTCTAACCCAAAGCCGTCTAGTCCGGTGGGGTGGACTGGGTGGTTGGTGATCAACCGCAGCTTGCGGATACCCAGGTCGCGCAAGATCTGCGACCCGATGCCGTAATCCCGCTTCAGCGGCGGAGCGCTGGTAGCATCAGGTGTTGCTTCGGCCGTAGAGTTGTCCATACCACCGGTAGCGCTGTCAACCACACGTGGTCGATCGGCGCTATTCACGGCCTGGTCGTGGGGCAGGTGCAGCGTCTGCAGCCGCTTGAGCAAGCCCCAGCCCATCCCTTCGTGCCGCAGGTACACCACAGCCCCCTGGCCTTGCTGCTGGATCATCCGCATCGCCGCGTGCAATGTTTGACCCGATGGTTCAGCCGTGTCGCTGAACACATCGCCCAGCAAGTTTTGGCTGTGCATGCGCACCAACACCGGCTGGGGGATCTCAATGGGCGTACCCGTAGCGTCTAGCTGCCCGACTTCGCCACACACCAGCGCCACATGCGGCAGCGGGTCGACCACGCTGCGGTAGGCGATCAGCGTGAACCGGCCAAACGCGCTGTCAAACAGGACCGTGTCGATCCGCTGGACCAGGTGCTCACGTTGGAGGCGGTAATGGATGATGTCGGCCACCGAGCACATCTTTAGCCGGTGTTGACCGCAGAGTCTTTCAAGGTCTTTGAGGCGCGCCATGGAGCCGTCTGTATTCATCACCTCGATGATCGCCGCGGCCGGCTTCAGGCCCGCCAACCGACACAGGTCAACCGACCCTTCCGTCTGGCCGGCACGCACCAGCACACCCCCGTCGCGCGCGCGCAGGGGATTGACGTGGCCGGGCCGCTTCAGGTCGCTGGGACGCGTGCGGTCATCCACCGAAACGCGGATGGTTGTGGCGCGATCGGCGGCGCTGACCCCGGTGGTCACGCCAAACCTGGGGTCCGCATCGATGCTCACGGTAAACGCGGTGCCGTGCAACGCCGTATTGATCAGGCTCTGAGGCGATAATTCCAACCGGTCGCACATCTGCCCGTTCATCGCCAAACACAGCACACCCCGGCCCTGCTGGACCATGAAGTTCACCGCCTCCGCCGTCATGTGTTGAGCGGCGCAGACCAAATCGCCCTCGTTCTCACGCTTCTCGTCATCGACCAGCACGATCATCTTGCCCGCTTGCAGGTCGTTGAGGATATCGGATATTTTGTGCATGATCGGAACGATTGAATCGATGGTCCTGGCTACCCGTGATCTTACACCTATTAGTTACTCACCGACCACAACGGAGACACAAAAAGATTGGTATGCTACTGCCACAAACGCGCAGCAGAACGCGGTACTTAACAACGATCGATGAATAGTTTAGTTCTACTCTGCCTCAACCTCTACCGCGGAGGAACTGTTGAGCATCTGGGCCAAGCGGTCCCGCATGGATGGTGTTTCTTGGTTAGAGACTGAAACCTCGTCTTGGGCATGGGCGGAAAATGTTGGCTGGGTTGCCGCTGCTGCAACGGGTTCGAGCTCCAACGGTTGCGGCTGTGCTTGCTGATCTGATTTTAAATCGTCTACCTCGGCTTGAGGTGTGGGTAACACTACTGAGACTGGCTTGCGGGTTGGTGCTTTGGCGGTGCGCTTGGCTTTGGGCTTTGATTCAACCGGCTCGGGGGTGATCCGCCCATCGGCTTGGACCTGCTCAAACTTCACCGCCACCCGTTTCGATACACCACGCTCCTCCATGGTGATCCCGTAGAGCTGGTCGGCGACCTCCATCGTGCGCTTCTGGTGGGTGATCACCACAAAGTGGGACCGGTCCAGGAAGCTTTGGATCACCCCGGAGAACCGCTCGAGGTTGCTCTCGTCCAAGGCGGCATCGACCTCGTCGAGCACGCAGAACGGGCTGGGCTTGGCCTTGAAGATGCTCATCAGCAGCGCCACCGCGGTCATGGTTTTTTCGCCGCCTGACAGCAGGCGGATCGATTGGGGTTCTTTCCCCGGTGGCTTGGCGATGATGTCGATCCCCGATTCGAGCACATCGACTTTTCCGTCTTCATCGGCCAGCAGCACCAGGTCGGCCCGGCCCCCGCCAAACAGGCGCCGGAACAGCCCGTCGCGGCCCGCGAAATTCTCGCGCAGCTGATCGAACATCGCCACAAATCGCTTGCGCGAATCGTCGTTGATCTGGTGGATCAGGCGCTGGAGCTGGCTGCGGGCAGACTCGATATCCTGCACCTGTTGGCCTAGCTCTTGGCTGGTGCGCTCAAGCTCGTCCTGTTCTTCGATCGCGTTGAGGTTGACCGTGCCCAGCCGATCGAGCTTGGTGCGCAGCGTTTGGATCTGATCCTCAACGGCGGCCCAGTCGATTTCCTGGTGATCGTAAGATTGGTACGCCTCCGCGACGGCGACGCCTAGCTGTTCTTGGCTACGTTGCACCAATGCCTCGGTCTTGACCTCCAGCTCACGCTGAGTGACCTCGCAGCGGTGGGCCTGCTGCTCAAAGCCCTCGAGCAGCTGTTGCTGCTGAGACAGCTTGGCTTGCAACGCCTCGACCCGGGTGGCGGACTGCTCGAGCTGGTGGGTCATCAGCTCATCACGGACCTCGAGTTCGCTTAGGCGTTCTTTGGCCTGCTGGGTCTGTTTGTTGGCGTCAAACACGGCTTGTTCGAGTTCTTCGACCCGGTGATGCTGTTGATCACGTTGTTGAGCCAGTGTTTTCAGCTGGCGGTCGATGTCGGCCTGAGCGACTTGGATCTGTTGGTTTTGGCGTCTCACCGCGCCCAGCTGTTCACCCAGCCGGCCGGCCTCAACCCGGATCGCGGTGATCGATTCTTGGCTTTTTTCCAGGCCCTCGGCGAGCCGATCGATCTCTTCCTGCATCGCCTTGAGCATCTGCTGGCGGGCGGCGGAATCCGCTTCGAGCTTGGTCGCTTCGTCCTCACGGGTTTTGCGTTTTTGTTGGGCGTCGCGCAGCTGCCGGTGGATCTGCTCGGTTTCGGCTGCCAAAACAGGCTGCTCACGCTGCCGCTGCTTGATCTGGTCCTCTAGGCTCTCTAGCCGGCTGGCCAGCTCGACACGGTCGGCATTGGTTTCATAGATCGATTGGTTGAGCTGCTGGCTGATCTGCTCGATATGGGTTGCCCGGGCATCGGCTTGAGAGAGCTCTTGTTGTAGGGTTGCGATGGTCTGGTCGAATTGAGTGATTTGGCGTTGGAGTCGCGCCAGCTCGCCGCGTCGGCTGATCAGGCCCCCGCCCGTATCGGCGTCATCGGCGGCAGGGCCCATGGTCACCCGGCCATCGACTTCCAGCAGCGTGCCGGTGGGTGTCACAAACCGGTACCCAGGCGCGAGTTGACCACGCAGGCTCACCGCGGTTTCTAAGTCCGCAGCCAGCAGCGTCCGCCCCAGGAGATGATCGACGATGGGTTTGACCGCTTTCGGGCAGCGGACCAGGTCGCTGACACGCTGGCAGCCTCGTGCTTCTGGTGGCAGGGTGTGGTCGTGATCCGCGTCTATGGCTAGTGGGAACTGGTCAAGGGGGAGGAACATCACGCGACCCGTCAGTGTGTCTAGCACATCACGGCGGTGTGGGTTGGTGCTGGGGCACAGGTCGGCCAATTGCTCAACCACCAACGCTTGCTGGTAATGCCCCAGGGCGGCTTCGGCTAGCCTGGCGTGGTCGGGTTGATCGGGGTCGGTTTCGATCATCTGCGCCAACAAGCCGCGTACAAACCGGAACCTGTCCTCCTGGCCCTGGGCCAAGCCAAGCTGATCGGTTTGTTTGTAGGCGAGGATGGCTTTGATCGGGTCGGCTAGGCCCTGCTGCTTGTCTTGCATCTCTTGGAGCAGCGCACGGCGAGAGCTTAGGGCAGAGTGCTGCTGCTGGGTCTCGGCTAGCCGCTGGCCTAAGTCGCGCTGCTGCTGCTTTAGCTTAGCGAGCTGGTCGGCGTATTCCTGGGCGCGGACACGTTGGGTCTCAAGCAGGGACTGGGCTTCGTGGTGTTTCTGCTGGGCTTGGTCGCGGTTACACAGCAACGACTCGAGCTGCTGGGTGACGTGGCTGGCGCGGTGGTCGATCTTTTCGCGGGCGCTAAGCAGGTTTTCTTGGAACTGTCCAAGTGATTGGACCTCGTTGTGGAGCTTGGCGGTGTGGCGCATCAGGTCGATGATGCCTGCCTTTTCATCCTCTAAGGCAGCGCGTTTGGCGTTGATCTGGTCGCTGAGTTGGCGGTGCTGTTCATGGGCTGACTTGAGTCGGGCATTGATTTCTTCTTGATGCGCCTCGAGCTGCCGCGACTGATCTTTGTGGCTATCGAATTCCTCTTGTAGTTGCTTGGCGCGTTGGGTGAGCTGGTCTTGTTGGTCACGGTCGAGTTCGATCCGCTGGCGCAGGTCGGCCAGGGCCGACTCAGCCAGCTCACGGCGTTTCTGGGCCTGCTCCACGACAGACCGCTTTTCGGCTCGCTCGTGCTGGATCTGTTGCTGCTGAGTCACCAGGTTGCGGTGGTTGTGCTGAGCTTGATCTAGGTCGTCCTGGTGTGTCTGCGCCTCTTGCTGGGTTGTTGTGCGCTGGGTTTGGAGCTGCTGGAGGTTCTGTTGTAGCTCTTGGTGCTGGGTTTGGAGCTTGTGGTATTGGGCGAGCGTGTGGGCCAGCTGCAGGTCACGCAGCTGAGCGGAGACTTCCTGGTAGCTGCGTGCCCGGGAGGCCTGGGCCTTGACGCTACGCAGCCGGCGGTGGGTGTCCTCTAAGCGTTGATGGGCTAACCCGAGGTTTTGCTCGGTTCGTTCGAGCTTTCGGCTGGCCTCAAGCTTACGGGCCTTGAAGCGGCTGATCCCCGCGGCCTCTTCAAACAGCTCACGTCGCTGCTGTGGGTTGGCCTGTAGCAACACATCGACCTTGCCCTGTTCGATAATGGAGTAGGCGTCGGCCCCAACGCCGGTATCCATAAATAACTCACGGATGTCCCGTAGCCGGCAAGTCTGGTTGTTGAGCAGGTACTCGCTGGACCCGTCACGGTATAGCCGGCGGGTGACGGTGACGGTATCGAAGTCGAGTTGGAGGTTGCGGTCGGTGTTGTCGAAGGTCAGCCCGACGCTGGCCACGCCTGAGGGTTTGCGGGTGCTGGATCCGTTGAAGATGACATCCAGCATGGCCCCGCCGCGAAGGCTCTTGGCCGATTGCTCACCTAAGACCCATTTGATCGCGTCGACCACGTTAGATTTGCCACAGCCGTTGGGGCCCACAATACACACAATGGGCGCATCAAAAGCGATCTCGGTCTTGTCAGCAAAGGATTTAAACCCACACAGGGTGATTTTTTTCAACCGCATAAACGGGGCCTTTATGCCAATTATCGGTCCAAGCCGCTGTCTGGCGACAGTTTCTTTAACTGGGCAGATCGGGCCGTCTTGGGATAACCATCTGTCTCTAAAAAGAATAGGGGATCTATGGCGTAAGGTGTAGTTGTTTCGTGATTTATTGATATCCCTGAATGATCGTTAGGGGGTACGGCGTACCTGTACAATCGGTGGAAGATACCCGATCGACTACGTCCATGGAAAAGGGGGTGAGAACCTGTCGCTAACTATTGTCTTTTAAACGACTCAATGACAGCGGATACAAAAAAATTGGGGATCCGGACAAGTGACCCCAAACCAAACGCAGCTTCACTCAGCCTAAACGGTCCTACCAAGCCACATATGATCCGGCATTGTCTATTTATTGACAGCTTTTTAGTGTCTTGCCTTGATTGTAAGATATTATTTATCAATATTTTGTATCTAAATCTATTTCTCCTCCACAAATTGACTGGGGTATTACTAGGAAGGAGATTAAAAAGAACTATATTTACTTAATTATAGAAGAACACCACCTGTTAATGCGCTAGCTACGGATGAAATTATGTCCATTTCTCGATCAGGACCAATGGGTATGTAGCCACAGCTTGGTATTAATCACTGGCTTGATCGGTTGTTCAATCGGATCTAGCCTTGGCTGATCATGGCTTACCCCACTCTGCGAGATTTTATTGAAGCATTGGATCAAGCCGGTGAGTTGCACCGTGTGGCGGTGCCGGTCTCGCCGATGCTTGAGATTTCTCATATCACAGAGAGGATCAGCAAATCGCGCGCCCCCCACCCCAGCGAGCACGCCAAGGCGTTTGACCCACGGTTGGCTGGGATGGGTGGCAAGGCCCTGCTGTTTGAAAATGTGGAAGGGGCCCGGTTCCCTTTACTGATCAACGCGTTTGGCAGCTACCGGCGGATGGAGATGGCGCTGGGTTGTACGGAGGGTGGCTTCGAGGCGTTGGCGGATAAGATCGCCAAGCTGGTGAAGCCTGAAACGCCTACCACACTCCTGGACAAGATCAAGAAGATTCCGGAGCTGGCGAAGATCGCATCCTACCCACCGAAGGTCATCAGAGGCGGTTTGTGTCAGGAGGTGATCAAGACGGGTGATGACGTTGATTTGCTTGAACTGCCGGTGATCAAGTGTTGGCCTCATGATGGCGACCCCCGTGCGTTTGGGTTCCCGGTTGATATGCCTGGGCCGGGTAACGGTCGGTATATCACGTTTGGGGGTGTGCATACCGTGCACCCCGAGACGGGTGACCGCAACGTGGGGATGTACCGTTTGCAGGTCTTGGATCGGTGTCATGCGGCGATGCATTGGCACATCCATCACGATGGTGCGCGTCACTGGCGGGCGTGGAAGAAGCTGGGTAAGCCGATGCCTGCAGCGGTGGTGCTGGGTGGTGAGTCGGTGCTGCCATACGCCGCCACAGCCCCCATGCCGCCGGGGATCTCTGAGTTGATGCTAGCTGGGTTTCTCAATAACGGTGGGGTTGAGTTGGTTCAGTGTAAGACTGTTGACTTACAGGTACCGGCCAATGCGGAGTTCGTGATCGAAGGTTTTGTCTCGACCGATTGTGGCCCGATTGGGTACGACCCACGAGCCCAAGGCTCCGACGGGCAGCCAATCCCGATCGGGGACGGCGCGGTTTTTGAAGGGCCGTTTGGGGATCACACCGGGTTTTATTCGTTGCCGGACCGGTACCCGGTTTTCACGGTGACCGCGATCACCCACCGCCGCGACGCGATCTACCCCACAACGATTGTGGGCCAGCCGCCACAAGAAGATTACTACATGGGCAAAGCAACGGAGCGGATCTTCCTGCCGCTGCTGAAGACGCTCGTGCCGGATATTGTGGACTACCACCTGCCCATGTTTGGCTGTTTTCATAACTGTGTGTTTGTGAAGATCCACAAGGAATACCCGCTGCAGGCCCGCCGTGTGATGCACGCGATCTGGGGTGCGGGTCAGATGGCGTGGACAAAATTCATCGTGGTGGTGGACGACCACGTGAATGTCCATGATCAGGACGAGGTGTTGTTTTACTTGTGTGCGAATTGCGACCCGGGTCGTGATATGGAGGTGGTGAACGGGCCGCTAGATATTCTGGATCATGCGGCCCCGGGTTTGGGGGTGGGTCACAAGATGGGGTTCGATGCGACCGCTAAGTCTGCGGGGGAAGCCGTGGGTGGGCACGCGGTGCGAGATTGGCCGACGGTGTTGGCGATGGATGAGTCGATCCGGCAGCGGGTGGTGCAGCGGTGGGGTGAGTATGGCTTTTCGAGCACAGCGGGGTGAGGTGTGTTTATCGCATCTGCGCGGAAATATGTGCGGCTACCCCGAATGCCATTAATCTAATCCTTAAGTTCTTTCAGTTCTGGGGGTTGATCGTGTTGGCGCGTAGATGGATCTGCTGCGAGAATGTTGTTGTACCGAACAACACTTCAACAGGAGACCAAGGATGGTCAATCTCCATGACTGGCTGCGTCGCGTCAAGGAGGATCTGGCGAGTCTGTTAGACGATTCATCTGTATTTTCGATCTGCCGCAGCGAAGGCTACCGCTGGCGGATGGGGCCGTTGAACCCGGCGGTTCTGATCCGACTGTTCGTTCTACAGATCCTCCATAGCAATACGGCCTGCGGTCATCTGCGCCACTTGTCGGGCTTATCGTTTACCGCCTCGGGGTACTGTCAGGCGCGGATGCGGCTGCCGCTGAAAGTGATCATCCTGCTGGTGCGTCGTGTCGCCCAAACGTTGGCCGTGGTGTGTGATCAGCAGAGCTTGTGGTTGGGGCATCGCGTCTGGCGGATCGATGGTTCGGGGGTCTCGATGCCCGCCACGGCCCCGCTGCAGAAGCGGTTCGGTCAACCCCGTGTTCAGCCGGTGGGCTGTGGGTTCCCGGTGGCTTCTACACGCGGGGACCGGGCTGTGGCTGGACTTGCTGGTGGGGGCTTTGGTCGATCAAGACATGATGCACATGCCGCGTGTCCACGAACGCCTGGGGGCCAACGACGTGATCGTCGCCGATCGCGGTTTCTGTTCATTCGCTCATTTAGCCCTTGTTTTACAGGCCAAAATGCACGCGGTGTTCCGATTGCATCAGCGGGTGAAGGTGGATTTCACCACCGGGCGAGTCTGCGCGTTGGACCGGCCACAGGCTCAACGTCGCCACCACCCCAATTCCCGTTGGGTGCGTCGGCTGGGCCAGGAGGATCAGGTGGTTCGCTACTTCAAGTGTGTATCGCCCAAGCCTCGTTGGATGAGTCAGCAGCAGTATGAGTCGTTGCCGGATCAGATCGATTTACGAGAGTTACGCTACCGCGTCGGCCGCAAGGGATTCCGCACCCGCGTCGTGACACTGGTGACCACGTTGCTCGACCCGCAGGTGTATCCGAAGTCGCAGCTGACGCAACTGTACGGCGACCGATGGCAGATCGAGATCGACTTACGTCACATCAAGATCACCCCGGGGATGGACGTGTTGCGTTGCAAGACCGTCGAGGGCGTGATGAAGGAACTATGGATGTTCGTGCTGGTCTACAACCTGATCCGTCTAGCCATGCTCCAAGCCGCTCAACGTCAACGGGTCGGGCCCGATCGCATCCGTTTCATCGATGCCCAACGCTATTTATGTGTTTTGCTCCACTCGCCGACCGATCATGACCTGATCGTGAATCCCACACGCCGCAACCGATACGAACCACGCGTGATCAAACGACGCATGAAGAAGTATCCGCTCATGGTCAAACCAAGGCATGTCTTGCGGCAAGCTATCGTTGCGATTGAGATTAAGGCTTAGCTTAATGGCATTCGCGGCTACCCCGCCCCCGGGTCCCCCGGAGGCCCCGTTTTGTGTGAACAACCCCGGGGTGTCACTTGCGGGGGCCGAGGGATGGGGGCAGGGTTTCTATAAAGGGATCAAGGGGCTGCTTTGTGCGCACAAGGGTGGCTCCTGCTGTGTTGCGGGTCCGGGTTCGCAGAGCCTGGCTGGGATGAGAGGGTGTGTGTGGTACGTCTGGCGGATCGGTCATCCTGGCGGCGGGGTGGGCATCTTGCGCGCCTGCTGTGCACAGGAATGGCGGACAAGATGTCCGCCCCACCGCCCCATCACCCTGCGCGCATCCATACCCATCTCAACAGCTCTGCGAGCCCGGGCGATACGCATCGCGTATCGTTGATCACCCATCACCGGATCACCACCGCCCCATACCCCACCACACGCGATGTGTCGCCGGTGACCTTGGCGCTGTTGCAGTAATCCACCAGCTCCATATCTAACGGCTTGGTGTGGCTTAATGCCTGCATCACCGTTACCGCGGGCAGCAGCCCGCACATGCTGATCTGGTTGAGTTCGCACGCCTCATACAAGGCACGCGGGTCCGCGGTCAGCATCGCGTCGAGTGCCATCCGATCCAGCCGACGGTTCTCAGATTCCGTGGCGAAGTGGTTCATGTCGCTAGAGATCACCAGCAGCGGGGCAGGGTCGAGCGGCCCAATGAGTTGTGCTAAAGCCGCAGCCAACGGTGTCGTGGCTTCGTACGGTGTTTGCCCCATCACGATCGGTAACACGCGCAGCTTCGGCTGAACGCATTGAAGCAGCGGCAACAGCACCTCACAGCCGTGCTCATCCCGATGGGCCGCGGGTTCACAATCTATACGAGGGATTCGTTGAAAAAGCTGTTGTGCCAAATCGGTCGCGATCGGCACCGACCCGCCGGGGATGTCCCAACGCTGATGCGGCGCCACGCTCCACGTGGGGCCTGCGGTCGTGTGCTTGGGCCCGATCACAATCACCGTCTCGGGCACACGCACCCGTGCCAACACCTTCCCGATCGTGTCGCCACAAAACACCCAGCCCGCGTGCGGCAGCATGATCGCGCGGCAATCGGTTTGCGCAACGCCCTTGGCTTTGGCGTCCGCTTCACCCACACGTAGGTGCGCATCGATCGCTTGGTTCATCTGGGCCGGGTCGTCTGGGTAGAACCGCCCGCTATGAGCCGGGGCGCGTGTGATCGATCCGTTGGGCTTCTCACGCGACTCAAAATTCAAAACAGTAAACGCGGTCATGGTCAGCTGGCCCTGCTTGGATCGGTCGGCCCAATCCTGGCAGGTCATCGCCATCGATCGCATCGCCTGCCCCACCATGTCGTATCGTTGCGTCCGGTCGGGCAAGACCAGCTGCCACTGCCTGTCATACCGGGTTAAGACCGCACAGCTAGCCAGCAGCTGGTGGCGATCGGGGTAGTCTTGTGCGACCAGCCCCACCGGCTGCCAGAGGATCGCCAACCGCTTCACACCGCTCAGCGGCGTCGGACGCTGGGTGCACAGGTCTTTGAGCGATTGGATCGCAGCACACAGCAACTCCAGCAGGCTGTGGCCGTGCCCGATCGCCGCCGCGGTCGTCCCCGTCTCGGTATGCAGGTGCACCCCCAGCTCTTCTTCGTGGGCGTCGGTGAGGATGGGGTCGAGTTGATCCTCGAACGGCTGGTCACGCACCATCCGGTTCGCTGCGCTTAGCAACCGGTTCATGCGCTCAGCCGGCAGCTGCTGAGTGTCCAGCTCAGACTTGGGCGCTTCGCTGATCAGCAGACAGGTGCGGAAGGTCATCAGCTTGGCCGCGGGGTCGCGTCGCCAGGTGTCGGGCGGCAGGCCTGCTTTTTGTGCGAGGTGATCGAGGAACGCCTTGGCGTTCCAACCCGCTTCGGTCGCGACGTGTGGCAGCAGCAACCCCTGACCTCGCGGGTGGTCGATCACCAGGCCGTGCGTGCCGATCTCGATCGCGTTGAGTCGATCCTCTCCCACCGCTTGCACCATGTTGGGGTCAAACATCAGCGACACATCGATCGCCAACCGTGGCAGCTCCTGGGCGGTGACCGTTGGGAAGCGGGGGTCAAGCGTGGCTGCGTCGTGCGATACTTGTGCCAGCAGCGGTCCCAGCGGGTGCAACCCACCGCCCCACCGTCCCCGGCAAGCACGCAGCAGCGTCGGGCGACGCAGCGTCACAAACAACCCAAACGCGGGCGACTCGTGCAGGTCACCAGGCAAGTGCTGGTCAAACGCCTTGCCCTGGACCGCAGCGCCTACTGCGTCACGCGTGTAGCGCAGGATCGCCTGGGCTTGGGCGTCGTCGAAGTCGATGCGTAGTGTATGGGTTGGGGTACGCGCTTGAAATCGTTGGAGGGAATCGGGCGGATCACCGGGTGGACGCAGTGGCCCCTCTGGAGTTGGGGATACCGCTGTCGGCGGGCCGGTGGGGGCTGGGGATGATTCGGTCGTCTTGGCCATGGGTCAAACAGCAAGTGCTCGCTACCCATCTCTGCTTCTATGTTAGCGGGCTTTGAGCGGTTGTGCTGATCCGCAGCGGCAACCGCTTACGCCCCCAGCTGCCGGGCGAGGCCTCAAATACACCGGGGATCGGGGCACCGCACCGGCCGCACCACCGGCCGCTCATGTTGTACTGCCCCAGCTGGTGCCAGTCGCGCTCGATCAGCAGCGTCCCGCAGCTGGGGCAGTAGGTGTTCTGGTGGTTGGCGTCGTGCACGTTGCCCACGTAGGCGAACTTGATCCCCGCGTCCAACGCCTGCTGCCGGGCGCGGATCAGCGTCTCGTGGGGCGTGGGGGAGGGCTCTCTCATCTTGAAATCGGGGTGGAACGCGGTGAAGTGGATCGGCACGCGGTCACCCAGGTTCGACACGATCCAATCGCACATCTGCTTCGTCTCTTCGGGCGAATCGTTTTCACCCGGGATCATCAGGTTGGTGATCTCGACCCAGACATCGGTCTCGTGCGTGAGGTAGACCAGCGTGTCGAGCACCGGCTGGAGGTGGGTCTGGGTGAGCTTGCGGTAAAACGTCTCGGTAAAGGCTTTGAGGTCAACGTTGGCCGCGTCCATCCAGCGGTAAAACACCTCACGTGGCTGGGGGCTGATGTAGCCAGCGGTCACCGCGACGGTCTTGATCCCTTCCTGCCGGGCGACCTTGGCGATGTCGATCGCGTACTCGGCCCAGATCGTGGGGTCGTTGTAGGTAAACGCGACGCTGCGGCTGCCGGTTTGCTTGGCTGTTTGGATGATCGCTTCAGGGGTCGCCTGGTCGGCTAGGCGGTCCATCGCTCGGCTCTTGGAGATGTCCCAGTTCTGGCAGAACTTGCAGCCCAGGTTGCAGCCGGCGGTGCCGAAGCTCAGAACTGCGGTGCCCGGCAGGAAATGATTCAGCGGCTTTTTTTCGATCGGGTCCACGCAGAAGCCCGAGCTGCGGCCGTACGTGGTCAGCTGAAGCGCCCCGTCCACATTCGCACGCACAAAGCAAAACCCACGCTGACCCTCGGGGATATGGCACTCGCGAGGGCACAGCGTGCAGACGACCTTGTCGCCTTGCGTGTGCCACCATTGGGTTGGGGTTGGCATGGTTGGGGGCATCCAATACAGTGCGGTTGGAGTCAACCACGGGGTCGGGCCAGCAGCCGGAGCGATCAACCAAGCATCCGTTTATTCTATAGGCATTGCGTATGAATATGCCGCGTTGGGGACACAAAAACACCGAGGGTTTCCCTGCCGCGGACAAACGATGCCCGATAAACGCCGTTGGGTGGGGTGTAACCTGTTTGGGAAACCTGAATCCCGATGGGTGGTCTTTCCGAGAACGGATAGCGGGTCGATGATGGAGAATTTCTTCCGAGCGTATGCATCTTGGCTCACCGCGGGTGTCGTGATTGTTGCGGCGGTGAGTGTGGCTGCCCTACACGGTGGCCGGTCGCTGTGGAACGATGAAGTCTGGATCATCGATGTCGCGGCTGAACCGACTTTGTCGGCATCCTTTTCACGGGCGATCGATATCCGGCTGTCGGCGTCACCGGGGTATCTGACCCTGACCCGGCTGGTCTCGGGCCTAGCCGAGGGCCGGCCGTGGGCCTACCGCGTCCCGCCGGCGGTGTTTGGCGTGGCGATGCTGATCACCGCGGGGTGGGTGTTGGGGCAGTGGGTCGGCAGCCGATCGGTTGGGATGGTGGGCGCGCTGATCCTTTTGGCTTCGCCGCTCATGCAGCGGTACCTGACCGAAGCCAAGCAATACATGATCGCCACAGCGATCTCGATCGGGTTGGTCGCCGCCACGCAGTGGTGGGCTCAATCCCGCCACCGCAAGGCGATGACCGTTTGGTTGGGGTTAGCGGCGGCGGGTGTCTTGATGTCATTCTCAGCGTGGTATGCGGTCGCGGGCACGGGGCTGGTGCTGTGGTTGGTTTGGCTGTTCCGCGGCGACCGTGTCCGGCTGATTCAGACCACGCTATGTGGGGTGGCGTTGATGGGGTTGGCGGCCATGGTTTACTTCGCCTACGCCCGCCCCATCGCCAACCGGCAGAGCCAAGAGTTTGCAACCTATTGGGGCGACAGCTACCCCACACTGGGTTGGTCGTGGCCAGTTGAGACCTGGCAGATCCTCGCGACGCAGATGGAAAAAACGTGGTATCTGTATTCGGTCCCCGGCTCATTCTTACTGTTGTGTGCAATCATTGGGTGGGGGGTGTGGTGTCGTTGGCAACCGGTTGGGGCGTTGGCGGGATTGGCGGCTGTTGCGGCCACCGTTGCGGCTAGCACGCTGCGCCTGTGGCCCCTGGAGGCGAGGATCAACCTGCCCACGCTGCTTATCCTTCATCTATCCATGCTGGCATTGCCATTGAGTTTCGTCAGATGGATGCTAAGCCGGCAGGCAGCCGACCAAGACTCACCCGTGGGTGCACAAGCGGGTGCTACGCCTACACCTGGGCATCATCGACCGCGCAGCGTGATGGTCGATCTGGCTGCCTTGTGCGCCGCGGTTGGCATCGCATCGCTGACTTTATTTGAAAGCAGCCGGGCGGATTATGAAGTCGCGAAGGTAGTTCAATTATTGGATGAGGTGGCTAAGCAAGCTGACCCCGCGATGGGTGACCTGGTCTTGTTGGATTGGACGCCTTGGGTGAACCACCGGCTGTTGCCGCGGCCTATCCAGGCCCCGGTCCGCCTAGCGCCGTGGCCCGATACGACCAAGGTCGTCGCGGGGTTCGACCAAGCGGTTGGGGATTGGTCGGGGCGTTACGTTTTTGTTGCGGCTGGGCACCACAACGCGGAGCTGGCGCGGGGGTGGGGCGTCTTAGCCGAAGCGCTATCCACGCGGGGACAATTCGAGATGGTTTGGGCGGGGCGGTTAGTGGCGCTGTACCGGTTTGAGCGAGGTGATGCGACGGGGGGGGAGTGATCCGGAACCTGAGATGGTGGTGAGGGCTGTGCGCATCGAAGATCAATACGCCCCAATGCCGAGGAGAATCGGCTGTGGCATGCTTCGCTAGCCATAGGCACCCGGCTTTAATTGAAAACATGTTTTTATCATAGAATATAGCTATAATATTGTCTGAGCCTACGCAAACCGTTCCAATCAAGGAGTAGATCATGCCCCGACAATTCCACAAGCTGTTCGTCTCTATGATGGTGGTTGGTTTATTGTTAGCCCTCCAGGTTCCGAGCGTTGCAGAGTTTCAGCTAACTTATGCAACGGAATTATTAAGCGTCACTCCACCAGAGTTCGAATCCGAAGCGTTAAATTTGCTTGATCCGCACACTCTAGACGCTGCAGAAATCGGTGACACTGAAACCGTTACGCTCGGAGGATTTTCGAATACAGTCATTCATGACAACGATTCGGTGGCGACGCTTCTGGAATTGATCAACAATGTAAATCAACCAGAAGTGGATTTCGTTGCCTTAGATGATCACGGCTTTTTTGCTGCAATATTTGAACAGGCTGTTTGGATTTTCTCTGACGGAATAAACACTGTAACCACCAAGAATGCATCCAGTGATATGGCCGGAAACGATCCGGATAACGTTATTTTAGAAAACAGTTTTTTTTCAGATCCCGTCAATTCAGGAGAGTTCATAGGTTACTTGTTATTTGATTTTCCTGACACGTTAAACCTAAATTCCTCGAATTTTAGTGTTCAAATTCAAGGCACAACCGGTTTCGGCGGAAGCGGCGTACCTGACGTGCTTCTCTTTGCTCGAACGAATATCCCAGAGCCATCTACGATTTTAATACTTGCTGTTGGCAGTCTAACGATGCTCCGACACCGCAGGTCGTAGGCACCAGTTCAAATTAAAATCCTTTTATCCTCAACGGGTGGCTGGGGCTGCGTTCATCGTAGATGAACATGCCCCAGGACCAAGGATTAAGGGCGTTGGGCTGTGGCATGCTTCGCTAGCCACAGGCACCCGGCGATAACTGGTGGGGAGCATGTCGTACGCTTCTGGTTTCAATCAGAGTCGATACGCTATCGACAAGAGACCCGCTCCCTGACGGTCGCGGCTCGTGGTGGACGGTTGGGGTTGATCGTGGTGATTTACGCGGCGTCCAGCGCGTCTTCGTCTGAGTTGGTGTCGTCGTCGGAGACTTGTGGGACGTAGTCGTCGCCCACGACGCGGCCGTCGGTGGTCTTGATCTGCGGCTGGGGGTGCTGGGCTTCGTGTTCAGCCAGTTGCTTTTCGAGCGCGGTTTGTTTGGCTTCCTCGACCACGGACCACCCCATGCGGCCGCGGCACTTGGGGAACTTGGAGCACGACAGCCACGGCCCGCGTTTGGAGCGGCGCAGGTTCAGCGGGCTGTCACACTTTGGGCACAGCAGGTCGGTCAGCAACGGCGGTGCCTTGGGGGGTTTGATCGTACCCTTCTTGGCGTCGAGGTTCACGATCCCCTTGCACTTGGGGTAATCCACGCACCCTAAGAATGCTCCGTATCGTCCGGTGCGGCGGGTCATGCCCGAGTTGCATAGCGGGCAGGCGATGTCCGACAGCTGAGGCAGCATCGGGTTGCCCTCCCGGTCGATCGGGGCGGCGTAGTCACAATCGGGGTATCGGCCGCACGACAGGAACCGCCCGTTGCGCCCGAACCGGTAGACCGTTGCAGCCTCGCATTTCTCGCACTTGAACGGTGCGGGCTCGGTCTCGGCTTTGGCGTGCACCATCGAGTCGTGTGCGGTGTCGAGGTTTTTCTTAAACGGGCCATAGAACGCACGCAGCATCGAGACCCAGTCGTGGTGCTCTTCTTCGATCTTGTCGAGTTCGGCTTCCATCGCGCGGGTGTACGCGACATCCATGATGGTGGGGAACCCTTCGATCAGCTTGTCGGTGACGACCTTGCCCAGGTCGGTGGCGTACATCCGCCGATCACGCGGCGCAACCGGCTGGACGTACCGGCGGTCCTGGATCGTCTGGATGATCGGGGCGTAGGTGCTGGGTCGGCCGATGCCTTCTTCTTCAAGTTTTTTCTGCAGCGATGCCTCGGAGTACCGCGGCGGCGGGCTGGTGAAGTGCTGCGTGGGGTCGACCTGGAGCGGGGCCAGCGGCTGGTCTTCCGAAAGTGGCGGGAGGATCGCGTTTTCCCCGCCGTCGGGGATGCCAGTGGCTTTGTAGAACCCATCGAACACCAGTGTGCGCCCGGTGGCTTTGAAGACCGCCTGGTGGGGGTCAGACTGGATCATGACGGTTGTGGCGTCCCACTGGGCGGGTGTCATCTGGCAAGCCAGGAACCGCTCCCAGATCAAGCGGTACAGCCGGTATTGGTCGTTGTTGAGTGACGAACGGACCTTGTTGGGTGTCAGGGTGACATCGGTGGGTCGGATCGCTTCGTGGGCTTCCTGGGCGGACTTGTTGCTAGAGGAGTAGAAGTTGGGCTTGTTTGGGACGTACGCATCGCCCCATGCGCTGCCGACATAGGACCGCGCCATATTGATCGCTTCGTTGGTCAGGTGGGTCGAATCGGTCCGCATGTAGGTGATCAACCCGACGGCGCCTTGTCCCTTGATTTCGATGCCTTCGTAGAGCTGCTGGGCGACGCGCATGGTGCCTTGGAGCGAGAACCCAAGACGGTTGGCACCGGCTTGCTGGAGCGTGCTGGTGATGAATGGAGCAGACGGGCGGCTGGTGGTGCGCTTGGTTTGGATCTTATTGATCGCAAATGCGGGCGGCTGGCCCAAGCGTCCCGAATAGGCCACGCGGTGCTGCGCGGGCCCCTTGGCTTTGGGGTCTTGGGTTTCTTGGGTCGATTCGACGACAAAGCCTAATTTTTCCGCGACGGCTAGCGCTGCGCCGCGGTCTGAGGCTTCGAACTTCTTCCCGGCGCCCTCGACCAACTCGGCACGCACGCAGTAGCGCTGGCTTAGCCAGGCCAGCTTGTCTTTGAGTGTGCGTGGCTTGGCGTCTTCGCCTTGGGTAAGCCACGCCCGCCACTGGTCGGCAAGGGCGGGGGCTTGGTCGATCTGGGTGGCGAAGAAGCCGGTGATCTTCCACAGCTCTTCGGGGACGAAGGCTTCGATCTCGCGTTCGCGTTCAACCACCAGCCGGACCGCGACCGATTGGACACGCCCGGCACTGAGCCCGCCTGCTACTTTCTTCCATAATAGTGGCGAGACCTGGTAGCCCACGATGCGGTCCAGGATCCGCCGGGCTTGCTGGGCGTCGACCTTGTTGGCGTCGATCGGGCGGGGGTGGGCGAAGGCATTGGTGATCTCATTTTTGGTGATGGCATTGAAGACCACGCGTTTGGCCGATGCCAGCGGCACGCCCAGCGCTTCGGCCAGGTGCCACGCGATCGCTTCGCCCTCACGGTCCAAGTCGGTGGCGAACCAGACGTCGTCGGCGTCCTTGGCGGCTTGCTTGAGCTGGGTAACGGTTTTCTTTTTCTGCGTCAACACCTGGTAAGTGGGGGCGAAGTCGTTTTCCAGGTCGACCCCGGGGACTTCTTGCTTAACCCCTTTGGGTGCTCGGCTAGGCAGGTCGCGCACGTGCCCAACGCTGGCCATGACCAGGTAGTCACGGCCTAAGTATTTGTTAATGGTCTTGGCTTTGGTGGGGCTTTCGACGATGACCAGGTGCTTGCCCTTGGCCGAGACCGAGGGCTGGCTGCGGCCGCCCTTTTGGGCGCCCCCCTTGGGGGTGCCTTTTGAGCTGGATTTTGACGCACCCGAGCCGCCAGCGGGCTTGCGGGGCGATCGCGATGAACGGCTAGGCTTGGGCATGACAACCTTTACAATTCTCTCGCTCTAAGGGTTCATGGTGGCCCATGGACCCACCATCGGCGTTCAGGCCAAAGATCGGCCGGTCACTTGAGCAATCTTTAGGCCAATTGTCAAGTTATATCGGGGACCTATGACTTTAGGTCATGCGGAGCATCTCGATGCGGATCATTGAGTTGCGGGGCGGAGGCATTATTAATATAAACAACATCAAGTAATCGGCTTATATTAAAATAAAGTTTTTTCCATCCGTGATAAAACCCGTAAGAAACATGCTCGACACCGGTTTTTCGGTTCATCATGTGGGCTTGTGGTAGAGTAGGGAGGCTGCTTGGCTTGTGGCAGGTGATCTTTGGTACG
Organism: Phycisphaeraceae bacterium; assembly: GCA_965223655.1. Taxonomy (GTDB): domain Bacteria; phylum Planctomycetota; class Phycisphaerae; order Phycisphaerales; family Phycisphaeraceae; genus CBDCXC01. The sequence goes on along the minus strand of CBDCXC010000008.1, from coordinate 48,874 downwards.
ACCCCCAGCCAGGGTCAGCTTTAGGGTGAGAGGGGTTATTGCCCCTAAAGGCAAGCTGATCCCCTCGCTTAGCCCGATGTAGCCTCAAATGGGGGTTTTCTGGTGACAGAGCACGTGATCCTAGGCCTCTCGGGGGTGATCGTCCTGGGTGTGGGTGCGCAGTGGCTGGCGTGGCGGTTGCGGCTGCCTTCTATTTTGTTGCTGCTGGTCATCGGGGTGGTGGCGGGGCCGCTGACGGGGTTATTGGACCCCGATGATCTATTTGGGGCATCGCTGCTGCCGCTGGTGTCGATCTCGGTAGCGCTGATCCTTTATGAAGGTGGGTTGAGTCTGCGTTTGTCCGACCTGCCTAAAGTCGGGGGGGTGGTGCGCAACTTATTGACGCTGGGGGTGGTGACTACTTGGCTGACTTCAGCGATTGCGGCTTATTGGGTGCTGGGGTTTGATGGTCGGCTGGCGGTGCTGCTGGGCGCGATCCTGGTTGTGACGGGCCCGACCGTGGTGCTGCCGCTGCTGCAGCATGTGCGGCCGGTGGGCTCGGTGGCGTCGATTTTGAAGTGGGAGGGGATCGCGATCGATCCGATCGGAGCGGTGCTGGCGGTGCTGGTGTTTGAGGTGATCACCGCGGGCGATGCACTGCACCACCCCTGGACCCACGCGGGCGTGGTGCTGCTGAAGACCCTCGCGGTGGGTGGGGGGTTAGGGCTGGCTGCTGCGGGGCTGTTGACTTTCCTGCTCAAGCGGTATTGGATCCCCGACGACCTGCAAAACGCGGTGTCGCTGATGCTGGTGGTGATGGCCTATTGCGGCTCACACCTGATCCAAGAAGAGTCGGGCCTGCTAGCGGTGACGGTGATGGGTGTGGCGCTGGCCAACCAGACGTTGGTCCCGGTGAAGCACATCGTCGAATTCAAAGAAGACCTGCGTGTCTTGTTGATCTCGATCTTATTCATCCTACTAGGCGCTCGGTTGAAGATGGCCGACATCACGCAGATCGGTCCGTCGTATGGGGTATTTGTGCTTGTATTGATTTTTGTCGCCCGGCCGCTGAGTGTGTGGGTCTCGACGCTGAGTTCGGCGTTGTCGTGGCAGCAGCGCGCGTTTGTGTGTTGGATGGCCCCGCGTGGGATCGTGGCTGCGGCGGTGTCGTCGGTGTTTGCGCTGCGCTTGGAAGAAACGGGGCATGGGGATACCAGCCGATTGGTGTCGGCGACGTTCGCGGTGATCGTCGGGACGGTCTCGATCTACGGTCTGACCGCGTCGTTGGTGGCGCGGAAGCTGGGCGTAGCGGATCGCAACCCGCAGGGGATACTCATCGTGGGCGCCCATGCTTGGGCGCGTGCACTGGCCGAAGCACTCAAGGGCCGGGGCTACCGCGTGCTGCTGGCCGACACCAACCAAAACAACATCGCTGCGGCGCGGATGGCTGGGTTAGAGACATACCGCGGCAGTGTGCTGTCGGAGTATTTCCTTAACGAGGTGAACCTGGGTGGGATCGGCCGGCTGCTGGCCGCGACGCCGAACAACGAGGTCAATGTCCTGGCCGCTCAGCGGATGAGCCATGTCTTTGGTACTGCGCAGGTCTACCGGCTCGCGCCCGATCATCAGCCCACGCAGAAACGGGCACAACACACCTATGAGCACGGGCGGCTGTTGTTCGACAACGAGGCAACATATTCTCTGCTGAGCGACCGGATGCGGACCGGCGCGGTGGTGAAAGTCACCAAGCTATCCGAAGCATTTGATTACCAAGCTTTCAAGGGGCGCTATGGGCCCACCGCGATCCCTTTATTGTTGATTCATGATGACAACGCCATCACGGTGATCGCCGCCGACCAGGCCGTTGAGCCTGCGCCGGGCCAGAGCATTGTCTGCCTGGTGGACCCGGGTGAGGCGGCGGGTGAAAATCAGTAGCGCACCTCACACGCCATGCCTATGCATCGAGCCTTGGGCCAACGATACGGGGATACGGCTCAACACAACAACCCCAACCCATTGACCGGGTTGGACTTTTATACCAGTCCCGATCGGGTTGACGGGGTCTGGTTCGTCCGCGGCAGGGCAATCTTGGGCGTTTGGGTGATCCCGACGCGGCAAACGCATGCCCGATGGGTATAACCGGGCAGTGGATACGCCTCGCGTATGAAAGTGCCGCGCCCCAGACACACAAGCATGGATGATTGCCCTGCTGCGCACGGTCGGCTTGTCGCAAACCCAAACCACCTGCGTTGGGGTTAAGCGATCACAGATCATGTGGTAGGTGTCATCCAGTGGGGGGGCAATCTCTAAGGCCGTGATTCCCCGCTGCTTGGGGCGACCCGAAGCAGCAGGCTGCTTTGTGTTGATCCCCTGTGGGCTTGGGGTGTGGGGGTAATGGCTTCATCAACCACTGCGATGGCCTTGGGGCAGGCAATCCTCCGTTTGACGTTAGGGAAAAGATAAGCTAACATATAGCGAACAAATTGGCGGGATAAAGTTTCAAGGATCGTCCAACAAATTGCCGAATCACAAGCGGGCGGCCAGCGCCGACCACAATATTTAGTGGTTCGATATGATATTTTACGCTAGGGAGGCTAGATGATGATAGCGACTCCGCTTGTGATGCTTGGACCAGGGGGTGACTATGTCACTCGGTTAGAACCCCGAGGCCGAAAGCTGATCCGACGCGTGGGCGCCGCCCAGGGGCAACACCTGGGTACACCCCCTGAGGACAACTCGGGCACAAGTGGTGAGCATCAGCATACGCACCATTTTGCTAGCCAATCCCATCCACAAGGCGGTGATCACATCGCCGGCCGTGTCCAGCCAGCCTGCGGAGCTGTTGGGGCGCTGCCTAGCGAGGTGGATCGGTTTGAACGATCCCAGCCCCAGTCCGTCCAAGGGTTGTACACCCCCAGGCGCACTGCGTGTAGCACCTTCGACCCCACACCACCGGCTGCGGCGCTGGCGGTTGCCGCCCGGGCGTGGCTGGCCGCTCAACACCAGGCGTTGGTGGGCCTGTGGGATCAGCGGATCGCCGCGGGTATTCACCCCCACAAGCCGGGGGCGGCTGATCCGTACGGCGATAAACCGCGAACCCCCTTACCCACCGAGGCCGGCGATGAATCTCACACCCAAGCAGCTGCACATCCTCACCCGGATCCGCGATCACCGCACAGCGTATGGCTATTCCCCGACCATGCAAGAGCTGGCCGACGAGTTGGGCGTCAGCAAGGTCACCGTCTTCGAGCACGTCGAAGCCTTGATCCGCAAAGGGGCGCTGCTGCGGCAGGCCAACAAGGCACGCTCTTTGGCGGTTAGCCCAGCGATCGAGTTGCCCGATGAGCAACGCAACACACGCCTGCCCCTGGTCGGCACGATCGCCGCGGGCCTGCCGATCGAGGCCGTCGAAAACCGCGAGCACCTGGATCTCGAAGACCTATTCGGGCACGGCGTTAAGAAAGACAAGCCCTTTGCGCTGCGCGTGCGTGGCGATTCGATGATCGGTGAGCACATCCGCCAGGGTGATTACGTGGTGGTCGAGCCCCGAAAAACCGCGCGCAACGGGCAGACCGTGGTGGCGCTGCTTGAGGACGGTGAGGCAACACTCAAAAAATTCTACCGCGAGCGAGGCGGGGTGCGCCTTGAAGCGGCCAACCCCGATTACCAGCCCATCTGTGTCAAAGACTGCCGGATCCAAGGCGTCGTGATCGGGGTGATCCGCACGTTTGCGCCGGCGTGATGCCCGGTGGGCAGCGGGGGTCGGTGTCGGGCGGTGGCGGGGCGTTTCTTGGGCGTGACTGGGCTAGCGCCGTCGCATAAGATGGGCGCATCACCACTCTGGGGTCGACCGCTTTGCCCAAGATCGGATTGCTTTCAGACTCGCACGGCCACGTCACACCCACGGCTCGTGGTGTACGGGTATTGGTCGATCACGGCGCCCAGATGCTGCTGCACCTGGGTGATATCGGCAGCTCTGGGGTGATCGACGCGCTGCTGGTCGAAGGTGTGACCTCGCGTGTGGTGTTTGGGAATACCGATTGGGAATGGGCGGATTTGGATCGCTACGCACGCAGCGTGGGGGTAACGGTCGACCACCCCGCGGGGCATTTGGAGCTGGGGGGTCAACAACTGGTGTACACCCACGGCCACCAACCCGACACGATGGCGCAGGCTATCGCCCGACGCGTGGACTACCTCTGCCACGGCCACACCCATGTCCCCACGGACCAGCGTCAGGACTCCACGCGGGTGATCAACCCCGGCGCGCTTTTCCGGGCCGCCGACTACACCGTCGCCCTGTTGGATACCGATACGGATCAGGTCGCGTTTTATCCTGTTTCCAAACACCGCTGAAGGTCGTCCTGGAGCCCGTTTCGGCCTGGCCCCGGCCATGGATCTGTTCGAGCGATTGGCGTTCCCGTACACGCGTACGAAGAATGTGTACCCCACAGCGTTGCGGGTGTTTGATACGCATTTGGGTCGTGCTGAACCGGTAAGGATGGATGGTTCAAAACCGGAAGGGGTCATGGATGTCGGCTCCTTACCTGTTCATCACAACCCATTTTATACCCATCGGGTATGAGTTTGCCGCGTCGGGATCACAAAAATGCTGAAGATTTTCCTGCCGCGGGCGAACCGGCCCCCGTAAACCTGATCGGGATTGGTATAGATGTATGCATACCCGATGAGCTACTGCCTAACCATCCACACGTTTGGGGTCGACGAAGCCCAGGTACGCCAGCAGCTAGGTCCGCTGTTGGCTGACGGCTCGCAGCACCCGATGGTGGCCCTTGCCGCCCCCCAGCGGGGGATCATCTCCGTGTGTATCACAAGCACGCACAGCGATGCGGCCAGGGCCAAAGCCTTGGTCAACCATGCCGCGGAGCAAGTCGAGCAACGCCTGGGCTCGGCGGCGTTTGGCCGCGGCTCGCAGACGCTTCAAGAAGCGGTGATCGCGTTGCTGTGTCAGCAACGCCTGACGCTGGTCACAGCCGAAAGTTGCACCGGTGGCCTGATCGGCAAACGGCTGACCGATGTCCCGGGCGCCAGCCAAGCGTACCTGGGAGGGTGGGTCGTCTACGCCAACGCGATGAAGATTCATCAGCTGGGCGTGTGCGCATCCCTGATCAAAACGCACGGCGCTGTGAGTCAAGCGGTGGTGCGTGCGATGGCCAGTGGCGCGGTGCGGTGTAGTGTGGCGGATCGGAGCGTGGCGATCACCGGCATCGCGGGCCCTCAGGGCGGCTGCCTGGATAAGCCGGTCGGAACGGTCTGGATCGGGTTGGGGTTCAACGGCCCCAACCCTGATTCGCCGATCCGGACCGAAGCGTTTTGGTGTCAGCTGCCCGGCGACCGAGCCGCGGTCCGCGACCTGGCGGCCAAGTGTGCGCTGCAGCTGCTACGCCTGGCGTTGCTGGGGGCGCCACTGGAGGGCGTCTGTTTTGCGCAGCGTGTGGCGGGCGGTCAGTAAATGTACGCAGTGGGGGGATGGCCCCTGGTTACCGCCCCGATGGCCTTCTTTTCAGTTCCGGCTTGAGCCGGTACACTCCCGACACGTTCGTTGACAGGGGGTGGGAAAAAATCCCTAGTAAAAGTGAGAAGCCATGGCCCAAAGCAAAAGTAAGATCAAAGGCAAGCCGGTCCAGCAAGTGCGGGTGCGGAAAAATCGGTCGGTCTCGAATCTGCTTGCTGAGATGAGCAAGACCGGGTTCCAGGGCCGGTCGCTGGCCGACTGTGCCGACACACTCGAACAGATGCTGCGGGATAAGAAGACGACCGTCTTGGTGGGCTACGCGGGGTCGCTATCCACCACGGGTCAGTACGAGATCATCAACTGGCTGATCGAAAACGGCTATGTCGACCTCCTGGTCGCGACGGGGGCGAACCTGAGCGAAGACATTGTTGACGCGATGGGACACCCTTATGTCCAAGGTTCGCCCCGGGCCGATGACCAGGCGCTGTTCGAGCAGGGGTACAACCGTTACTACGACCTGTACGGGCGCGAGGACGACTACCTTGAGATGACCGAATTGATCGCGCAGTTCATCCTCGAGCTAAAGCCAGGCCACTCCTATTCTTCGCGTGGGTTTCTGTACGGGTTTGGGCTGTGGCTTAAGAAAAAGAAGATTCGTTCGATCGTGAGCGTAGCGGCCAAGCACAAGGTGCCTGTGTTCTGCCCGGCGATCATCGACAGCCCCTACGGCGACGCAGCGCTGATTGCCAAGAGCAAGGGGTTTGACCTCGTGCTCGATGGGGTGAAGGACTACGTCGAGTTTATGCGGTTATCCGAGCAGGTGAAGGATACGGGGGTGGTCTACATCGGCGGGGGGGTACCCAAGGATTTTATCCAGCTGTTCGCGGTGACCGCGGATCTGTTGTACGAAGATCACCGCATCCCCGGCCGTACTCACGAGCGGTCACGCAAAGGAACCAACGAGTCGTACTACCCCCACAAATACGCGGTGCAGATCACCACCGATGCGCCCCAATGGGGCGGGCTAAGCGGCTGTACCTTTGACGAAGCGGTTTCTTGGGGCAAGGAGGACCCCACGGGCCGCTATGCGCAGTGCTACTGCGACGCGACTATTGCGCTGCCGATTCTTTCGCACGCCCTGGCCCAGCGGCTGCCTGGCAAGCGCCAGCGACGGGCATGGGAAGGATTGGATACGTGTGTCTAGCGCGGAAATACGATCCGCTCTGAGGTGGGTTGATCGGGGATTGGGAAAGCCACAGGTGTGCCTTGCCTAAAACCGCCGGCCGACCCCAAATTTCTGGGGGTTCTGCAGTAAGCCGGGGAAGTGGGTTTCTTCTTCTTCGCTCTGGATAATCACCGTGGGCTTGATCAGGATCAGCAGGGTGCGCTCGTCCTTGATCGTGGAGGTGTTGGTGAAGAAGCGGTTGAGCACGGGGATTTTGGAGAGGATGGGTACGCCGGTCTCGACTTCCACATCGGCCACCACGCGCTGGCCGCCGATCAGCAGCGTCCCGCGGTCGGGCACGCTGACGCTGGTTTTGACCGTGGTCAGCTCCAGTTCGGGTGCCTCGATAAAGGCGGTCAGCGGCACAAATTCTACAACCGTTGGGTCGATGGTCCCATCCGCATTGACCGTCGTTCGCCCCACATCGTTCAAAACCCGTTGTTCGATTTGTTTGATCGGCTCTAGCAGCCTTGCGAGGCTGGGCTGCACCGTCATGGTCACGTAACGCCGGTCGGCGCTGACCGTGGCTTCGACATCCAGAATCACGCCCGATTGGGTCACACTTAGCGTTGGGTCAAAGCCCGCGGAGTCGGGGATCGGCTCTAAATCGCTGATGAAGGATACCTGCCGAGCCACCACGACGTACGATCGCTGGCCGTTAAACAGCGTCAGACGCGGGGCGGTCAGCTCGATCGCGCGGCGGTTGGCTTGGGTGGCGCGGATCATCAGGTTGACCTGGATGTCATCCAGGATGCTGTAGCTGGTCACGAAATCCAGCGCGCGGTGGATGGTCCGGATCGTGTTGCCGGCACTATCCGTCTCTTCCTTAGACCGGAAGATATCGGGGGTGATGTTGGTTGCGATCAGGTCCCGATCGGTGGTGACGGCGATGGAGTCTTGGTTGATCGAAACGGGGCCCCATTTATTGGCGTTGCCGTTTTGGATGGTCACGTCCAAGTCCACGCCGATCTCATCGAGGAAGTTCTGCTCCACGAGCAGGAACCGGCCCTCGATCGCGATCTGGATCGCCCGTGTTTCACGCAGTTGCGCCAGCAGATGTCCGATCTGGCGGTGGTTCTTAGGTGTGGTTTTGATGATGAGATTACCGTTGAGCTCGCGGATGCTGCCGTCACCGCCTTGGGTTTCCCAGTCTTCTTTTTTGCCCACGGTGTCTTGGATCAGGTTGGTGATCTGTTCGATGGTTTCGGCCCGGGTGGGCTGTTCTTCGCGTGTCTCTTCGCCCCCGAAAATACCGCCGCCCTCCCCGCCGCCGCCACCGCCACCGGGCGTTGAGCTGCCGCCGCTGTTGGTGTTGCTCAGCGCTGCGTTGAGGTCGAATTCCGGGGCCTGGTCGAAGTTGGGCACCTGGACGAGCAGGTCGCGGATATCGTAGGGTCGGATGTCGGTGGTTTTGCTCAGGTCGCGTTCGGTCGAGATCGTGACCACACCCTCGATCACGCTGTACCCGATGGGCTCAAGCTCGTTGCCCGCTGATGCGTGCTGCAGGATCAGCCGCAGCGCCTGCTCAACCGGGACGTTGGTCAGCTGGAGCGTGATGGGCATGTCCTTGCCCACGCCGATGCTCTCCAAGATCGGCCAATTCACGAAGAAGTTCACCCCCGTGGTGTTGCGGAGGTACTCGATGATGTTGACCAGCTTATTGGATTCGAAATTGATGGGTACTGAATCTTGCAGCTTCAGCGCGACGCGTCGGTTGACCTCTGATTCGGTCGACGTTGGGTCTAGGCCCGACAGGCGCGCGGCGGTGAGCTGGGGCCAATCGGGCGGGTAGGCCATCAGGTCGGTCACCGGCGTGGTGGCTTCGATATTGTCGGTGGCCTGCTGGGCGATGGTGAGGCTGCGGTTGCGCAGGCGGTTGCGGGCCTGGACCAGCAGGCGGCTGTCCTCGATCATCTCCTTCATGGCCTGTGCCGCGACGTTGTTGGGGTCCAGGAACAGCGCTTGGTTAAGCAGCTCCAACGCTTGGTCGTATTTTTGTTCGCGTCGCAGGGCTGCGGATCGCTGGATCAGCCGCTGGGTCTCATCCCGTTGGGCCTGGAGTGCTTCTTGCCGTCGTTTTTCGGCTTCGGTGCGGCGGGCCATCTCCAGCTCACGCTGCTGGGCTTCTTGGGCGATGCGTTCGGCGTCGCCGATCTGGGCTGCGAGGTTGACCGCGTTGTCGCGCAGGCTGCGGTACCGCGAGGTGGGCAGGAAGCGTTGATTCAGGTCCAGGGTGATCTTGGCTTGTTGGGCGGATTCGCGTGCGGCGGCGAACGATTGGCTTTCGAGCAGGTTGCGTGCACGGTTCATCAGCTCTTCGAATTCGGCGATGGCGGCGTTGGTGCGGATGGTCCGTGCTTGGATCTCGGTGTCGAGGACGCCCTGCGGCCCTACCGCCACAGCGGATTGCGCTTGCGCTGCTGCTGCGGCCGCCTGGGCCTGTGGGTTGTTGGGATCGATTTCAAGCACCTCTTGGTACAGCTTGGCGGCCAAGTGGAATTGGCGGGCTTGTTCGGCCTGGCGGGCTTGGGTGAGCTTGTCTTGGATGTGGATCACCCGCGCTTGCTGGAGCAGGTCATCCTCATTGACGGGCGGCCGATCGTGTTGATGTAGCTGCTGTTCTTTCTGAGCGATCTGCTGCTCCCACTGGGCCAGCTCCTGTTCGCGCTCCGCGAGCTGCTGGAGGCGTTGCTGGTGTTCCCGCTGGGTCTGCTGATCCTGAGCCGGGGTGGGGTGTTGTTGGTGCTGGGGCGGTGCCGGGGAGGCCCCAGGGGGCTGCTGCTGGGCGAATTGCTGCTCCAATTGGGCTAGCTGGCGCTGGCGTTCGGCTAGCTTTTGTTCCCGCTGGGCCTGCTCGCGTTGCGCCCGTTCGCGCTGGGCGCGGGCTTGTTGGGCCAATTCCTGTTCGCGTCTAGCTAGCTCTTGTTCCCGCTGGGCTAGCTCGCGTTGCCGCTGTTGTTGGGCGGCTTTGGTGCGTTGCTCTTGTTCGCGTTGTTGTTGGAGCCACTGGGCTTGGGCGGCTTGCTCTTGTTGGCGCTGAGCGGCTTGGGCTTGCTGGGCCTGTTGGCGCAGCGCTTGGTCGCGTAGCGCCAGCTGCTGCTCCCACTGGGCCAGCGACCGTTTTTGTTGGGCCAGCTCCAGCTCACGTTGGCGCTGTTGGGGGGCTTCTTGGTCGGATTGAGCGGGCTGCTGCTGGGGTGCGGGAGGGATCGGGGGCGTGCTTGTAGCCGGTGGGGTGACCGAAGGAGGGGGGGGTTGGGGTGTTTGAGCCTGGTCGGGGCGGTCGTTGGCCAACCGATCGGCGATCATGATCAGCTGCCGTTCGATCCGCTCATTTTCGAACCATCCCAGGTCCAAGCCCGATGCTTTAATCGCCTGGAGCTTACGCTGGGCCTCCCGGTACCGGCCGGCTTGGATATCGGCAGCCGCCTCGTCGATGCTCTGTCGAGCGCGTGTGAGGTCGGCGTTGAGCCGGCGGCGGACTTCCGCCAACCGAGCGGTTGCGGTTTGTTTCTGCTGGGTGGACGAGCTGGGGTGGCGGGCCACCGATTGGTACAACGCCAGCGCCCGGGAGAGGTCGCCTCGGTCTTGAGCCTGCTGGGCGTCGCGCAGCAACTTTTTGGGGTCGGCGCCTTGCCTGATTTGCCGATCGATGTTTTGGATGGTTTCGTACATCGTTAGCCGTTGCTGCTTGTCCAGTTGTAGCGGGTCGATGCGGCGGAAGGTCTGCTGAGCGGCGATCAGGTCGCCATCGGTATACTGCTGCATACCCTGATCGAACAGCTGCTGAGCGGATTGGTGTTCTTGACCCACTACCGGCTGGGCCTGTAGCGCAAGGCAGCTGAAGCTCAACACTACACTAAGAAAAACATAACGATGGTCCAAGACAAATCTCCCTGTGATTGTCTATCGCAGGCACGGGGCTAAGCGTAGCTGATGCACCATCCCTCCGTGTGTCTACGAAAGGCCTCTGTAAACTAAACCTTCCGTACTTTCAAATCTCTCCAATCTGTGTAAGAGATAAAGTTTAAGGTTCAATCCTTTGGTCTGCAAGTAGTTGAAGGCAAATATCCCGACTCGGCTTTTCCGGTAGATTGTAGCTGGCCAGGCGGATTGGACGGGGGGTGGGGTGTTTATCATGGTATCTCAGATCCCCTATGGCCCGCTTCGGGGTGATTGGTAATGGTCCGCTGAGGCTTGGACCTGGCCCCAAGCTTTTTCCATCATCGCTCGATACGTCTCCTCGCGGTTGGCGCCTCGGCGGTTTCCCGTCAACCGCCAGAGACGGAAAAATGCCTCATCGAACCGCTGTATACTAATATAGAGCGACCGGCTGTGCTGAGCGGCTTTGAGCGAGGGTGGCTGTAGCGTCAGCGCCAACGCCGGGCGGATTCGCCGCATCTGGACCGGTGGGATGGGGCACCACCCCACCGGGTCTAGCTGTTGGGGATCGACCCCCAGCCCGGCGAGTACGATGCTGGCGATGACGGTGTGGCCGGCCTCGGTCGGCAGCCGGCCGTCATGGGTCAGCAGATCCCCACCTACCTGGGTCGAAGCCAGGTACACCGGCTTCATGGCTTGGAACAGATTGATCCACCCCACACCTTGCTCTGCAGCGACTTTTTGCGCTTCGGCCGCCAAATTCTCTAGCATCCAGTTGTAGCTTGAAACATTGGGCTGGGGGGTCAGCCCAGCTTGAACGGGGGGGGGGGATAAGATCACCACCTGGCGAACGGTAGGGTAGGCTTGGATTTGTTTCACCAAGGCGGTCAGGCCCTGCCTGAAGGTGGCTGAGGCGGGCTTGCCCACCTGCCGCTGGTCACCGTCGTTAAGCCCCAGGCAAACCAGCACCACGGTGGGCTCACACAAGCCCATCAACTCATCGATCCACCCCGTGGCGTTTTGGGCCGTTGCACTGTCCCGCCCACCATTGAAAAACCGAAGCCCCGCCTCTGGTTTCATCGCCAACAACGCACAGGCCACCGCACGGGTGTAGAACATCTGCTGGGTGATCTCGTCGCCGACAAAAAGAACCCGGTCGGCTGGTTGGATCGCTTGCTCAAAGACCAAGGGCGGGGGCTGTTTGCCGGGGACTTGGGTCTGGGTGGCTGAAGCCGGCTCAGGGCCTGACGCCATCGCAAGGCCGGTTCCTAGAACAGAAAAGATACCTAGAAGCATAGCGCCCCTGGTGTTTCGCCGGTAATTGCTTGGGTTGATCGAGACAGCTACCCCGGTGAACCTTTTCATCGCTTCAATCATGCGGTCGATCCCAATACCCACCACAGTACCTCTGGCCCACCCACCTAGTTAGAAAAGATATCAGGGCAACGGTCGATTGACCATCAGCGCTTTGATCTGAGCTACGGCCGTGCGGATCCCCACGAAGATGGCTCGGCTCACGATCGCGTGGCCGATGTGCAGCTCGTGCAGGCTAGGCAGCGCTGCGATGGGCTGGACGTTGTGGTAGTTCAGTGCATGGCCGGCGTTAAACCGCATCCCGGCTTGGGTGATCCGCTGCCCGGTTTGGGCGACTTTTTGGATTTCACGGCTCAAGTGTGGGTCTTGTGTGTAGCCGCCAGCGGCGTGGAAGGCGTGTGCGTAAGGGCCGGTGTGTACTTCGCATATCTCAAAACCCGCGTCGGATGCGGCGTCGACCTGAGCGGGGTCGGGGTCAATAAAGGCGCTGGTGACCATGCCCGCGTCACGCAGCTGCGCTACCACCGGCTTGAGCTGGTCGAGGTGGCCGGCGACGTCTAGCCCTCCTTCGGTGGTGATTTCTTGTCGTCCTTCGGGGACCAGCATCGCCTGATGCGGCTGGACGCGGCAGGCGATTTCGACCATCGGTTGGGTCGCGGCCATTTCCAGGTTCAGCCGGATCGGGCTGCTTTGCTTCACACGCTCCAGGTCGTGGTCTTGGACATGGCGGCGGTCTTCTCGCAGGTGCATGGTGATGCTGTCCGCCCCCCCCAGCTGCGCTTCGATCGCGGCCCACAGCGGGTCGGGCTCGTAGGTCTGTCTGGCCTGACGTACCGTCGCCACATGATCAATATTCACACCCAGCAAAACCATGAACAAAAGGTAGCACGGATCATCCCCGGTGACGACCTGCTTCTAAGCCGCCACGTCGGCATGGGTGTACGGCGGGTGGTGGGGCTCGAACCCCTCGCAGAGGAACACGCCACAAAACCACGGGTATTGGGCTAGGGCACGCCCCGCTTAGATAGGGGCGAAAGCCTTTTGCCAGGGCGGTTACAAAACCAGCTCGAAACATTTTTTATACCAGTCCCGATCAGGTTGACGGGGCCCGGTTCGCCCGCGGCAGGGCAATCTTGGGCGTTTTGGTGATTCCGGCGTGGCAAATTCATACCCGATGGGTATACAAGCAGCAACGGGCATATCAGGCGAGGTGACACGGTTCGTGGGTTTGGCCGACCACCAGGATTCGGTTCAGGTGTGTGTGTGCAGGACGCGTTGGGAAAGATCCTTGTCGACCAGTTTTGCGGTAGCGATGGGCAGCTGATGCGTGGTTGGTCGGTGACGGTGTGTGGGTGGTGTGGCGATGAGTGTTAGTGTGTGGCAGCGGGCCTGGCCCAAGAGCTGGTCTCGCAAGCGGGCTGGTCGGTTGATTTAGCGCACCGTGCGATGGAGAAAGTGGGATAAGCCATAGCGTAACGCCACATCCGCTAACAACAGCACTAACACCGCGAGTCAGCAATCTGGAGAGATGTAACCCTCTTGTCAATCCAAAGCGGGTGACCGGATTCGAACCGGCGACGTCCAGCTTGGGAAGCTGGCATTCTACCACTGAATTACACCCGCGTAAGATACATTGCAATCATACTATACCAGCCCCGATCAGGTTGACGGAGTCCCGTTCGCCCGCGGCAGGGCAATCTTGGGCGTTTTTGTGATTCCCACGCGACAAACGTATGCCCGATAGGTAGATAAGAGAAATCACGATCAAGTCTTGCGCTACGTTTCTAATCGTCGCGTTGCGCTACACATCTCATATTTTGCGTTGTGCCCTGCCTCCCGAGGTGCGCATGCCTGCGGTGGTCAAATCGATCCAACCGGCTTGGGCTTCACCGGTTCATGCGTTGGGATTGTGCGGTCGTGGCGTGTGGACAGATCCCGCGTTTGCCGGTGTGGAGGAAGCGGGTGAGCTGAGTGAGCATGGCGGCTCCGGGGTGGGCGGGGTCGATGGCTTGCTCGATCAGCTCGATCGCGTTGGGTTTGGTGTGCCTGGATTGATAGAGTGTATGGAAGGCGGCCTTGATCGCGTCGATCGTCTTGCGATCGGCCCCGGATCGTCGCAGGCCTACGAGGTTCACCCCGATGACCTGATTGTTGCCGCTGGCCATCGCAAACGGAGGCAAATCACTCGTGAGGATGCTGCCGCCTCCCAAGAAGCTGAGTTGCCCCATGCGGCAGAATTGGTGGACCGCGCCGTTGCCCCCGACAAAGGCGTGGTCTTCGATGGCGGCGTGCCCCCCGATCAACGAACCCGAAACCAGTGTGCAGTGGTTGCCCACGGAGACATCGTGTCCCATGTGCGCGTTGGTCATGAGCATGTTGTGGTTGCCCAGGCGGGTGGGCTGAGTGTCGGAAGTTGAGGCGTGGATGGTGACGGATTCGCGCAGCACATTGTCGCAGCCGATCGTGACGCCTGCGGACCGGCCGTCGAACTTGCGGTCCTGCGGTTCGAAGCCGATGCAGACAAACGGGTAGAGGGTGTTGTCGCGTCCCAGGGTGAGGGGGCCTTTGAGGTAGAGATGGCCAATCAGGGTACAGCCCGGTGCGATGCGGACCGGTCCGTGTATGACACAGCCCGGGCCCACCCGTGTGTCCTGGGCCAACTCGGCTTGTGCGTCGATCGATGCGCTGGGGTGTATTGTGGGCAAGGGATCATCCTGTCGGCTTTGCCTGCCAAGCGGGACACTTGTGGCTGTCAGATCACTCTCACGTGTTCGATAGATCAATCGTGGTTAGCGCAGATTTTTAGGGCGTGTCTTCAAACCGTGTCGTGCTTTCCAGCCCACAGATTTTATACCCATCGGGTATGCGTTTGCCGCGTCGGGATCACCAAAACGCCGAAGATTTCCCTGCCACGGACGAACGGGACCCAGTCAACCTGATCGGGACGGGTATACGTATGCTGTCAACATCCCTATCCATCCCCGGTTTTACACCCCCGCCGGCTGCAGCTGCGACTGTGCTAACGCCTGGTATGCACCACACCGCTCTAGCAGCTGGGCGTGGGTGCCCTGGTCGATCAGCTTGCCGTCGTCGAGCACCGCGATGCGGTCGGCGTCGAGCACGGTGCTCAGGCGGTGGGCGATGACCAGCGTGGTGCGGCCGTGTCGGAAGCGGCTCAACGCTTGGTTGATCTTCGATTCGGAGTCGGCATCGATCTGGCTGGTCGCTTCGTCAAGGATCAGGATCGCCGGGTCACGCAGGATCGCGCGCGCGATGCACAGCCGCTGCTTCTGACCCCCGGACAACCCCTCGCCACCCTCGCCTAGCACCGTGTTGTAGCCTTGGGGCAAGTTGGTGATGAACTCATGGGCATAAGCGGCTTGGGCGGCGGCGATGATCTTGTCTTCAGGCGTGTGCAGCCGGCCGTAGGCGATATTTTGAGCGATCGTGGCCTCAAACAACACCGTCTGCTGGGTGACGACCGCGATCTGTCGGCGTAGGCTGCGCATGGATACGGTGGCGATATCCACCCCGTCGATCAGCACCCGGCCCGCGGTCGGTTCCAACAACCTGGGCAGCAGGCTCAGCAGTGTGGTCTTGCCCGAGCCGTTGGCGCCGACGATTGCCAGCGTCTGCCCGTGTTGGATCTGCAGGGCTACCCTCTCCACCGCGGGCCGATCCGCATCGGGGTAGGTCACGGTAACGCCATCAAAGACAAGGTCACGCTCGTGTCGAGCTAACGGGCGCATTAACGAGCCGGGCTCTTGCCCGCTGGGTTCGACCGGGATTGTGAGGATCTCCAGCACGCGTCCCGCAGCGGCACGCGACTCTTGGAGCTGGTTGTTGAGGTTCGACAGCGGCTTGAGCGTCGCCGCCGATGCGCCTAACGAGATCAGCACGGTCATGAACCGCTCGGGCGAGACATCCTGTCGGAAGATGTACCACGCCGCGATACTCGCCACCGCCATCACGCCGAACAACCCCAGCGTCTCGACCAACGGCGACGCCAGCGCCCGGGCCTGGCGCATGCGCATCTCTTCCTTGTACACCATGCGGTTGATTTGGGAGAAGCGTCTGCGTTCAAATCCCTCGGCGTGGTGTGCCTTGACCACGCGGATCCCGCCCAGTGATTCACCCAGCGCCCCGATCATGCGGCCTCGTTCTTGGAGCAGCCGCTTGGACGCCCGCCGGATCCGCTTGCCGAACTTACGCAGCAGCACCCCGATCACCGGTGCGCCAATTAGGGCGATCAGCGTTAGCTTTGGGTCCA
The DNA here is from genome assembly GCA_965223655.1 of Phycisphaeraceae bacterium. GTDB lineage: Bacteria > Planctomycetota > Phycisphaerae > Phycisphaerales > Phycisphaeraceae > CBDCXC01. The sequence goes on along the minus strand of CBDCXC010000008.1, from coordinate 32,728 downwards.
GCAACACCGCGAGCATCAACGCGGCGATCCCGTTGAAGATCTGGCCGACCGCTTTGCCAAGTATGGCGTAGAAGCCCCTGCCCATGACCGCGGTGTCGGTCACGATGCGGCTGATATGGTCGGCGTTTCCCTTGAGCAGGGTGTGGTAGAGCTGGGCGTGGATCAGCCTGCGGAACAGCTTTTTACGCCAAGCCATGGTGGCACGCGCGACCACGGTGAGCGTGAGCAACTCGTGCGTGTACCGCCCGATGCTGCCGCCCACGGTGAATACCGTCACCGCTGCCATGACCATTAAGAACGCATGCAGCGGGTCAGCCGGGACATGGTCGGCGGCCCAAGCCGCTACGGTTTGGACGACCTGAAGTTGATCGGGCGAGGCAAGATTTTCCTCGATGAGCTGTCCCAGCGATCGCTTCTGGCCTAGCAGCAGGTGTAGGGTTGGCAGGACCATGCCCAGCCCGCCGCCGAAGCAGAACGCGGTGATCACCGCCCCCACCAACGCGATGCCCAGCTGGCGCTTGTAGCCCAGCAGCACCGTGGCGGATTTCCAGAATGGGTCGCGCATGGTGACAATCCAAGCCGTGTCGTCGTTGCCATCGCCGCTGCCGACGCGCGTGTACGTGTGGGCGGTCTTGGGGTGTTTACGGCGAGGTGCTCAACCGGTCAAGATACTGAAAATAGTCGGGGAATGTCTTGTCGACGCAGCCGGGGTCGTTGATCACCATGCCCGGCACAACCAACCCGATCAGGGCCAGGCTCATCGCCATGCGGTGGTCGTTGTAGGTATCGAAGGTCGTGCCGGCCGCGATCCGGTGCTGGTTATTGGGTGCCGGGTGGATTGTGATGTTATCACCGTCAATCTCGGCACGCGCCCCGAGCTTGGCTAGCTCCTGCTGCAGGGCCGACATCCGATCGGTCTCTTTAATGCGCAGGTTGCCAACGTTGCGGATGATCGTGTGGCCTTGGGCGAACAGGGCCACAGCGGCCAGGGTCTGGGCCATGTCAGGCATCGCGTTGAGGTCAACGTCGATGCCCTTGAGTCGCTGGCCCACCGGCGGGGCCATGACGGTGATGAAGTCATCCCCGAACAGCAGATCGGCCCCCATCTGGTGCAGCAGGTCGGCGAAGGCCACATCGCCCTGCAGGCTGTTGCGGCCCAGGCCTTGGATGGTACACCGGCTGCCGGGAACGATCGCCGCCGCAGCCAGGAAGTAGCTGGCACTGGAGGCGTCGGGCTCCACATGGTATTCGGTGGCTTTATACCCGCTGGGTTGGATCTCGATCCGGGTCATCTCGGGATCCATTTCAGCGGTTATCCCGAAATGTGCCATTAAACGCAGTGTCATCTCCACGTAGGGTCGGCTGGTGACCGGGCCATTAAAATGGATCACCAACCCCTGTTCGCAATAGGGTGCGACCTGAAGTAGGGCGCTGATGTACTGGCTAGACAGCGTGGGTTGCATGTTCAGCCCACCGCCCCGCAAGCCGTGGGGCTGGATGCGCAAGGGGGGGAAGCCAATCTGATCGGTGTACTGCACCTTCCCCCCGATCAGGTGTAAGGCATCGACCAGCTGTTCGATCGGCCGTTGGCGCATCCGCGGGATCCCATCGAGCCGGTACGCCCCGACTGGGGTTTGGGGGCAGTCGCCCCGCAGGCAGCAAGCGGCGGCGAGGAAGCGGTACGCGGTCCCCGCGTTGCCCAGGTGCAGCAGCGTATCGCCCAGTGGCAGCGGGATCCGCCCGTTGCAGCCGGTCACCGCCACGTACCCCGCATCTTCTTCGATCGATAAATCAAACCCGATGGCTTGCAGCGCACTGAGCATCTGCCGGGTGTCGTCGGCGAACAAAGGCTGGTGGATCACCGATCGGCCCTTGGCCAACGCCGCCAGCAGCAGCGCGCGGTTGGTCAGGCTCTTCGAACCCGGCGGTCGGAGGGTCGCCCGGAACGGCCCGATTGGTGTGATGGCTCGTGATCCCAAGGGTGATTCGTCCCTGCGTTCGGTGGGTGATCGATGTTTGAATGAAGAGAAAGGGCTGCTATCCGTATGTGTCGCTCCCACGGCTCACCTGGCCTTGCGGAATACCGCCACGATGTTTTCAATCGGTACCACGTACAAACGGTTGTCGCCCTCAAAATCGACAGGGATCGCTTCTTTGGGGTTAAACAGCACCCGGTCGTATTGTGCGATGGGGTAGTTGGCATCGGATTCAATCTCGGCCGAGATCGTCACCACCCGGCCGGTGAGCGTGGGGATCTCCATCTTATCCGGCAGGTGGATGCCCGACTTGGTCTGCTTCTTGTCTTCGTCCTTTCGGATCAAGACCCGCTTGCCGATCGGCTCAACCGTCTCTAGCGCTGAAGTGTTCTGGGTGGATTCATTCATGGCGGGTATTGTAAGCAACAATAGGCGGTGGTGGTGTGTTTCTCAATCGGGCCGATCCACGACGGGCCTGCCGTTAGCCGCCTCGGGTTGATGGGTTTATTTTCCGTAAGGTCCCATCGCGTCATAGACCAACCGGCACTTGTCGGGGCTGCGCCCGTGCTCATCAAACAGCAGCAGCTGGTTGGGCTGATCCGTGTGAAGCCACGGCTGGGGGAGGTAGTACCGCTTCTGCGGTCCCACGGCCTTGCCGACGTGGGTCGACACGAAGTACCGACCCGCGTTGTGGCCATTGATGTAGATCTGACCCTTGCTCATCCCCACCGGCTCCAACCACAGCGGCACATCCAAACGCGGGGTGTTGAATCGGGCTTGGTACCAGCAAGGCTGAGAATCGGTGGATCGGCCCAAGGGTTTGAATGCCGCACCGTCGGGCAACACCCACTTGGCAAATGCCCACTGCGATATGGCGGTAAGGTTGGCGGTGGCTTGGTACAGCCGCAGGTGTTTGGATGGCGCTTGTTGACGCAGCGTATCAAACGCCTGCTGGGTAAAGACCGCGAGTTTGAATTTATTGGCCCCCGATTTAAGTTGCTGACCGACGTGAAACACGTAGCGGGCCGATAGGCCGCACCCCGCGGGGTCATACGCCCCAACCGGCTCACCGTTGACCAGCAACAGCACGCGCATGGGCAGCTGATCGATCTCCAGGATTAGCGGGTTCTTGCCCACAGGCCGAACCTCCCACGACAGCGTGTGCGGGATCGGCCGATCTTCGCTGTGGACGAAGGGGAAAAAACCGTTGAGCGAGAATAGATCCGGCGGCGGCTTCTGAACCACCTTGGGCTTGGCCAGCTTGACAGGCTTCACCGCGTAGAGGTGGCCGTAGAGACCCTTGGCTTCCCCCATCAGCCAACCGTCGCTGTACCGCCCCAGGTTATCCGCCAGCACGGTGACCTGGCCGCTGAGGTGAATACCGCACGGCGAGCTGTCCGCACCCGGCCCTTGACCCAGTACAGCCGCGAGCTGCCCGTTGTGGTAAAGGTGCAAACGATCGGCGGCTTCCGCAGCCAGCAGCTTGCCCTTGGTCGAAGATTTGACCGAGAACCGATACCATCCATACCCCCAATCGCAGCCCAAGGCTTCGAGGCTCGCAGGCCCGTCGATCGGTTCGAATCGGTCATCGGTGCCGGCCAGAAACGGGCTCAGCGTGGCACGCTGCCACCCGGTGATCCGCGGCGCGGTCGGGCGTTTGAGGGGGGGCAGCGGTTGGCGTTGGGTCTTCCCATCATGGCCCACGAGCGTAGCCTGGGGCCAGCCGGCTAGGGCAATGGGGTGATCTTGATCATCCAAGCCACCCGCCCCAACGACCAACCCCTCTGGGCCGATATACGCCGCGTCGACTTGTTGCCGGTTGAGCACGACCACGGTCAGCTCTTCGTGGGGTTCGACCAGCGGTATTTTCCCGGTGGGGACCTTCACACGCAGTGTCGAATGGTTAATGCACACCTGCCCTTGGGCGCCGGGCGGACCAAACAACACCAACACCCGCCGATCCAGGAACGCCCACGGCCGCAGGTTGGTGTAGTTGAGCGTCGCCACCCCAGCCAGGTCGGCCTCTAACACCACCCAGGCCACTCCATCCTTGCCCAGGGGCACCGGCAGCGTCACGCCGTTGGGCAGCATCAGCTGGGTTTCTTGTGTCTTATCCCGGCGGTCCTTAAATAGGAACACCACCTGACCCGCCGCCCCACGCTGATGGATCACACTCAAGCCGTGTCGGCCATCGCTTAGCGCCACCGCTGCATGCTGATCCGATGGATCCAGGTGCGCCAATAGCTGGCTGAATTGGCTGGCGAACACGCTGATCCGCTTGGTGGCCAGGTACTTGGCGCCTCGCCCACCGGCTTCGGTCAGCGGCGTGCCCCAACCGTGGCTGGTCGTGAGATAACCCGATCGCATCAACGCGGTACGGCCGCCCGCAAACCCGGTATGGGTGCCGCCATGGAAATCCACGTCGTTGTATTGCGCCCCGACCGCCAACACGCTAGCCAAACGCCGTTCATGCTCACCCGCCGCATCTAAGGCGTTTGGCGGTTTGTGCCCCCAGGCTTGGAGACCGCTCGATGTATACTCGACCACCAGCCGCGGGGTGTGGGGCTGGACGACCGCCATCTGGCGTAAGTCAGTTGCTAAATGATCCGCTCCGCTCCAGCAGCCGATCGCCCCTTCGGTGCTCGACCAAAGATTGTTGCACTCGATGATCGGCACAGCGCAGCCGTTCTCACGCAGGTAGCGGCTAATCTCTAGCAAGTAGCCCTGCGCCTGTTGAGGGTTGCTGCAGAACCACCTGTTTTCAGCCCCCATCAGCAGAATCGGCCCGGGTTGACTAGAGGTAACCTGCAGATCCTTAACCTGCCCCAACACCGCCCCGAGGTACCGTGAGCACGCTTCGAGGAACGGGCCGTTGGCTTGTCGCAGCTTGAGCCCCTCCACCCGATGCAGCCACGCAGGCAGGCCACCGAAATCATAGCCACCCCCCACATACGGACCCGGGCGGAGGATGCAAAACATGCCCTCTTCGCCTACGGTTTCTACAAACCGTCGGAGGTTCAGATCGTGCTCAAAGTTGAACCGCCCGGGCTTGGGCTCGTGCAGGTTCCAGTAGGCGTAGGTGTCGATGCAGTTGAGCCCGGCCTGCTTGGCGGCTCGGATGCGGCTACGCCACAGCTGATGGGGGATGCGCGCATAGGGGATCGATCCGCTGACGATCCATACCCTGCGGCCCGCAACAATCCAGCTCTGTCCGTCATAGCTAATCGTGGCCATCGAGGCTCCGTTTCATCACTGCTTTTGAGGTGCCCCACACCGTTGACCCTGAAAATACGCCCAGGCTGCCCGCAAGCGGATGGGCCCACCAGAGTGTCCATTCAAATCTGATACGCCGCTACTACTTATCGGTTCACCCACGCAGCAAAGCAGACAAACTCCACCGATATGGCTTTGCCCGCAACGCGGCCGCGCCTGGCCGAATGCTGGATCGGATGGCGTTGAATCACCCCATACAGGATCCACTGAACGAAATGGCTTCAGCAGCCCCACTCGATCGATCCGCGATTGGCTGAAGCGCGTAGCGGAAGGGGATCCGTCTTACCGGTCAGCCTGGCCTTCAAAAGGACGGGCCGCCGTGTTTGCACCCGACTGGATCGCCTGCACGATCACGTGTAGCGGCGACATCAGCGTATCGACATCCGATTCATCCGGCTCAAACACCGGTTGAAGCGGGGCTAACGCCAGGTCCAACGCCACCTTAAAAGGCTGAAGCAGCAGGTGTTGACCATTAGTGCGGCTCCAGTTCTCCGCGGTGGCGTGATCCAAAGCATCGACCAGCTGCGCTTGATGGACCGTGGCGTTCTCGTGCACGCGGGAGAAGTCTTCCGCAGGCAGCTTGATCTTTTCTAGGTCCAACCCCACACCGGGCAAGTCTTTGGTTTGAGCCGATACCGCCGGCTGCTTGGGCGACCAATCTTGGAAAAACAACACTCCGTGAGGGGGCGTGCCGTCTTTAGGGGACAGCCAGACCTTGGGCCAATGCGACCGATCCACCCCGGTGACCGAAGGCTTGCTTTCAGCCATTGGCTTGGCGCTAAGCCGCCTAGCCGGTAGGCCCGTGGCCAGCGGGTCTTGGTGGGCTTGCTGAGTACACCCCCCGACCAATGCAAACCCCAACAGCATCAGGATCCCCGATGTGGGCCACACGGTTTGATGGCTCATGCAGTGTCACTCCGTGGTGATATACCAATCCCGATCAGGTTTACGAGGTATCGGCCGGCCGCGGCAGGGAAATCTTCAGCGTTTTTGTGATTCCCACGCGGCAAACGCATACCCGATGGGTATATCATGATCTAACTACTATACCAGGATCACCCCCCTACTGTGTGGCATGTACCAGCGACAACGACACCCGGTTGTACACGCGGCTGGATACGGGCCAGCCCGGAGAATCGGCTACGCCAAGCCGATTCGAGATAACGCCAGCCGAGGATAAAAACAGTAATCGTGACCAGATTAATCACCGCGTCACGGGGGTGGGCAATCCGGCCAGGCACAAAATTCTGATACACCTCTTCCCCCAACGCCAGCGCATTGCTGACACCCCACGCCAACGCCCACCGGCCCCCCAATGCCTTGGCCAGCGCTACCGCAAGCAGCCCGTAGATGGTGATATGCCCGACGATATGCACCGTCTCGTCCCGTATCCCAGGGAATTCCAGACCACCGATGAACCCCGACGCGAGATATAAAGAGGTAAATCCAGTTAGGGCCACCGCCCCTAAAACAGTCCGATAAAATGATCGTTTGGGGCTGCCCCACCAGGTGAGGTGGATTGCATGTCTCATGTTTTTTTCCCAATCTTAATGGAGCTTACCCGAAGAGGTGCAACGAAGGTGCCGGGCGGGATCAAATCCCATAAACGATTGCAAAAAATAAGATTGCGATGGGACAGCTAGGCAAGAGCCGACGCCCAACCACCACCCTTGTCGCCATGAGGCAACACCTTGCAACACAACCGTCGCACCGAAAAACCGGTGGGTCTAGGCTGCCCTCTACCCCGTTTTGCACGCCTGGGTGGCCAGGGCTACACTCGTCGCTTTGACCCATTTGGGGCAGGCCGTCACCATGGAAGACGCGATCAGCAAAGCCACCGCCTTGGTCGAGGCATACCAGTACATCCGCCGATTCGAGGGCAAGCTGATCGTCGTCAAAGTCGGCGGGTCGATCATGGACGACCCCCAGGTGCTGGGCAGCCTGATCCAAGATGTCTGTTTCATGGACGCCGTCGGGATGCACCCCCTCATCGTCCACGGCGGCGGTAGCGGCATCACCCAAGCCATGCAGGAAGCGGGCCTCCAAGCCCAGTTCGTTCAGGGCAGGCGGTACACCGATGAACGCACCCTTGCCATCGCCGAGCACGTCTTGGTCAACCAAGTCAACCGCTCGATTGTAGAACAGATCAACGCCCTAGGTCTCAAGGCAATGGGGCTGCACAGCCTGGCGAGCTGCGTGGTCTTTGCCAAACGGATGTTCCTCGACGTACCGCCCGATCCCCAAGCCAACAACAGCGACACCCCAGCACCCACCAACCGCAAGATCGACCTGGGTTATGTCGGCCAAGTCGATTGGGTCAACGCCGACCTGCTCAACGCCCTGATTGGCGCTGGGTGCATCCCGGTTATCGCACCGATCGCGCGCGACCCCGCCGGCGGGAAGCTCAACGTCAACGCCGATCTTGTCGCAGGGCATGTCGCCGCCGCCGTCCACGCCGAAAAACTCGTCCTGGTCTCCGACACACACGGCATCCGAACATCACCCGACAACCCCGGCAGCCTGGCCACTCACCTGACCAAGGACCAGATCCAGCAACTCGTCGATCAGGCTGTGATCACCGCCGGCATGCTGCCTAAGGTCGAAGCCGGCCTAACCGCCTTAGAAGCCGGTGTCGCCAAGGCCCACATCATCGATGGCCGCATCCAACACTCATTGATGCTGGAGGTCTACACCCAGAAAGGAATCGGCACCGAGATCGTTCTATAGAAAGAAGAGCGGATTAGCCAAAAAATAACCTAACGTCCATCACAGGAATATATAGCTGCGGCATCCTGCCGCGAATGAACGCCTGATCACACACCTATGCCACAACTGAGACCCCTTGGGTATGCAACACTTCTTATCCATTATCGAATCCACCCGTCCGCAACTGGACCATCTCTTCGACGTTGCGTTTTCACTGCGCCAAGAGCGTCAACAAGGCCAACCCAACAAACCGATCCTTGCGGGCAAGACACTGGCGATGATTTTTGAAAAACCCAGCCTGCGCACACGCGTGAGCTTCGAGCAAGCCATGCTGGAGCTGGGCGGACACGCCATCCGGCTCGGAGCCGAAGAGGTCGCCCTGGGCACACGCGAGACACCCGCCGACGCCGCTCGCGTCTTAAGCGGCCTGGTCCACGGGATCATGGCCCGCGTCTACGAGCACCAAAAACTCCAAGAGCTTGCCGCCCATAGTGCCGTCCCGGTCATCAACGCGCTAAGTGACGAATCACACCCCTGTCAAGCATTAGCCGACATCATGACACTTATGGACGAGTTCGGACGCGACCTGGTTGGGCGCACGCTGGCGTTTGTCGGCGACGGCAACAACGTCGCCCGCAGCCTCGCGATCATCTGCGGCAAGTTCCAGATGAACTTCATCCTCGCCAGCCCCAAAGGCTATGAATTGCCGCCACCTACCGTCGACCGCATCCGATCCCACCTGCCGCAGCTGCAATTCAAGATCTGCCACGACCCACGCCAAGCCGTGCAGAACGCCGACGCGATCTACACCGACACCTGGGTCTCCATGGGCCAGGAAGAAGAAAAAGAAAAACGACGCCAAGCCTTCGCCGACTACCAGATCAATGATCAGCTGCTCGCGGCCGCACCCAGCCACGCGATCGTCCTGCACTGCTTGCCTGCTTACCGCAACGTTGAGATCACCGACGCGGTCATCGACGGCCAGCGCAGCCGCGTCTTCCCCCAAGCCCACAACCGCCTGCACGCCCAAAAAGGCCTGCTGGCCGTCCTCATGGGCGGGATGTGACACACCACGCCGCCCCCATCACACCCTGGAACTTCACGGATGGCACACCTCCCACCCAGGCACGGAAACTCGCCCTCTCCTGCGTTGCGTTTCAACTTTGAGAACGCCGGCTCCATCGGCAGGGACCTATCGTTTTGGGTCTGAGCCTAAGAATGGTATATACTCAAGGCATGCTACGCGTGCCCGATCTCTCGTAACCTGGCTTAACCGTTCACCGCTGGTGCGAGCTCGAAAAGAACTATGGTTAACCGTTTTGTTGATGGGTGGATAGCTGGGTTAGGCGTGTGGGTTGCCATGGCGATCCTGGTGTTGCCCGCGGACGCCCAGGATGCGGTGGTTACGACCAAGGATGGCGGGGTGTTTACAGGGCAGGTCGTAGCCGAAGACGACACCAGCATCACCCTCCTATACTCGGGCATCAAGATCCCGATCCCCCGCGTAGATATCGCGCAGATCCAATACAAGCAAACCATCGAGCAGCAATACACCCAACGCAGAGCTCAGCTGGCGGATGACGACCTCGACGGCCGGTATACGCTGGCCTACTGGCTGTTTAATCAGAAAGCCTACGAGTTGGCGAAGCAAGAGCTGGTCGACCTGGGCAAGCAATTCCCAGACGACACCCGGGTCCAACAGCTGCGAACCATCGTCCAGGCTCGGATCGCGCTGCGCCAGTCCGCATCCACCACCACACCCACCACCCACCCCGATGCTACGCCCCAACTCGCCAGGGACACCCAGCCGGCTTCCATCCAACCCCAGCAACACGACCACCGGCTTTCACAAGAAGAAATCAACCTTATCAAAGTCTACGAAATCGACTTGAGCGAAGAGCCTAAGGTCTATATCCCCGCTCAAGTGATGGACGATGTGCTGCGCCAATACGCCCACCACCCCAGCATGCCCCAGACCGCCAGCCAACAGGCCAAGATCCGACGGGATCTTGGCTACAAGCAGCTCGCATTCTTGTTTAAGCTCAAGGCACGCGACGCATACCCCCAAATCAAGGTCGTGGACGACCCCCCAGCGATGCGGGAATTCCGTACCAAAATCCATCAGCGCTACGTGCTGAATTACTGTGGCACGGTCCTCTGCCATGGCGGCGCCCAGGCGCCCAACCCCGCGATGCTGCGGCTCAAGCCCAACCAGACCAACACGGTCTACACCAATTTCTTGACGCTCCAGCTGGCTGCGGTTGATCAGCACGAGACGGTTGATCGGCAAGACCCAGACCGATCGCTGCTGCTTCAGTACGGCATGGCGCGGCCCATCGCCAACCCGCCACACCCCGAGGTCCCCGGGTGGAAGCCGCGGTTCCCAACCCGCGAAGACCGCCTCTACCAAGAGATCCGCCAATGGATCGACATGCTCTGGAAGCCCACGCCCGAGTACGGCATTGCCCCGTCCAACGCCAAACCCCCTCAGCCATCCGCTAGCCAACCCAACAACCCGTAGCCAGCCTCAGCCCACTTGCGAGGCGCTTTGCCCAAGTGGACGATCCGCATTCACGTGTGGCCTGCCCCGTTTTGATACGTCCCTGTTGCGATGAGAGTCGGTGGGTGTTGCTGTGCTGGTGGGTTCGGCCAGTGTGGCGGGGCGACCTTTTATTGGGATCGTTTGTGTTTAAACGCTTGCCACGCCATGGAACCGTTGGGGTGCAGCGTGAGTTGGACCATGCCTGTGTTGGCGGTGATCCAGCGTGTCATGTGGTTGGCGTTAAGCAGGGGTTGCCACCGATCGGTGGTGGGGTTGATCGGGCCGCTGGATTGGAGCACGGCTGCTGGGTTGACGGCTTGGAGCCACTGGGGGGATGCTGCGACGTAGCTGCCGTGATGGGGCAGGTCGCTGACATCGGCGCGCAGGTCGATCGACGCGTTGAGCAGCGCGTGGATCGCGTGTGTCTGGATGTCGCCGTTGAGGAGAATACGCCGGTTGGCGGATCGGACCGACAACACCAATGAGGTGTCGTTGACCACGCGGGTTTGAAGTGTGGCCGGTGGCCAAAGGATTTCGAGTTGTGTGTGTGTGTGTGTTTCTTGCCAGCCTTGGCTGACGGTTTGGGTTTTGATGTTGCGTTGCTGCAATTGCTGGAAGAAAAAAGCTGTGGCGGACTGGGGTTGTTGTTGTGCGGTGGCTCGCATGTGCGGCGACATCAGCACACGCCCGACGCCGAGGTGGTCGACAACGGCCAGGCCCCCATTGAAGTGATCCAGGTCGGCGTGTGAGATCAGTAGCGTATCGATCCGTTGTATCCCCATGTGCTTGAGCGCGGGGACGATCGATTTTTCGCCGACGTCTAGGTAGGCCTGTGAGCCGCAGTCGAACATCAGGGTGTGGTGGTGGAGTGATCCGGGGTTGAGTTGTAGCAGGTAGCACGAGCCGTCGCCGACGGCGAACATGTTGAGTTGAACGGTCGCTTGGGGCGGGGCGTCGATGGATCGCCAGAGGTTGGCGGTGAGGGGTAGGTGGTTGAGCAACCCCGCGGCGCACAGCCCGGCTGCGGCGAGCAGCGCGGATCGGCGGTCGGCGAACCAGCCTGCAAACAGTGCGGTTGTGACCAGGAGTGTAGCGATTGTCCACGCAACGGACGGTTGCCCCAACAACGCTATTGAAGTGCCCGGCCAGGTTGAGACGTGTTGCACACCCCCGACCATGGTCTCGGACAGTGCTTGGAGCGGGCCGGCCAACGCCAGCCCCACGCTGGGCAGCACCAGGCCCAGCGCGATTTTGAAGTAGCCAAGGGCTAACACCAAGCCCACCACGGGCCAGACCGCCAGCGATGCGATGATGGCGATCGGGCTGATGAGTTTGAAGTGGTAGGCGACCAGTGGCATGGCCACGAGGAAGGCGACGGTGTTTGCAGCGAGATAATTCAGTGGCCACCTGAGATACCACTTGTCTCTTGTGGGGAACGCGACCCCTGTGACCCGTGTCGCAAGCCAATGTGCGACGGGTTTGGTGAAGATCAATAATGCGGCGACAACGCCGAAGCTCAGCTGGAAGCCTGCGGCGAACAGCTCGCTTGGCCGCCAGATCAGCACGAGCACCGCGGCCAGTGCCATGAGGTCTAGCGCACGGGTGTAGCGCCCCGTGGCGTAGGTAGCGCACCACAGCCCGGCCATAATCGAGGCTCGGATCACCGGCACGCGGGGCGTGACGACCAGCAGGTAGAACGCCAAGACCATAAGCACGAGCATGGCGATCCGCGCGGGGTGTCTGATCACGCACCCGGCGGTGATCCAGACCAAGCCCAGCAAGATGCCCAGGTGTGCGCCGCTGATCGATAAGAGGTGCGCTAGGCCGACCTGCCGGAACTGTGTGTCTAGCGGGCCTAGCGATCCATCGCGGCGGCCCAGCAAGAGGGTGTTCAAGAAGGCGAGTCGGGCTGGGTCGGGGGCGATGCCCAATCGCAGCGACATCGCGGCGGCCTGCCTGGCTGCGGTGTGCCATCGCTGGAAGGGTGTGAGCGCGCTGTGGGGGGCAATCGGCCGCCAATTGCCGCGTGAGCGCAGGCTGATGCGGCCCCGCACACCGCGGCTGGCCCAGTAGGGTCGGTAGTCGTGTTGGCCTGGGTTGGCTGGTGGGTGCAGCGGTGACAGCCAACCGGTGGCTTCGATGCGGTCGCCGTATTGGAGGCGGTGGTCGGCCTGCCTGATCTGGGTCAACAAGCGGCCGCTTGCGGGTTGGGCGGTGGCGTCTTGATTTGGGATCGGTGCGTTAACGAGCATCGATTCGACGCGCAGCACGAACTGCGTAGCGGGTTGCTTGTAGCTGAAGGCTCCAAAGGCGCCGCGGCGTGGTGATGCCAGGCGTGGCGGGCTGTCCACCACGCCTGTGACTTGAGCCAGCTGGGGTTTGGGGCCCACGAATCGGGCGATGTCGTGGGCTTGGGCGTGGTGCTGTTGGAGCGTGGTCCACGCTGCGGCGGTTGTGATCAGCGCCAACGATGCCCAATGCCCAGCAGCGCGTGGTCGGCTGCGGCAGACCATGGCCACCGCGATCGCGCCAAGCCCAGCGCCCAGGGCCAGCCACGGCGTTGCGCTTGGCCAAGCCTGACCCAACCACACGCCGGGAATCCAGCAGCCGGCGAGCACGATGAACGGACCTGGCCCTTGCCGTGGGTGGTCGTATTCGGTTTGATTAAATGGCTTTAAGTCTTCCTTCACGATGAAATGATCATAGGCGTCCCGCTTGGTCAGATGCCCAATGCCGGGGCTTGCCGCGCTGGGAGGGATGGCCGCCCTCCTCGGAATAAGCAAGAAAAAATAATCAAATCAATCGATTTTGACTTGCACCCCAAAACGGTTCATCAGTGTGTCGAACTGGTCGAGGCTGTAAAACTCGATGGTTAATGTGCCAGAGCCTTTTCGCCGGCCGGGTCGGACCTTGACTTTGGTTTGCAGCTGCTGGCCAATTTGCTGCTCCAAATCGTGCAGGTGGCGGCCCGTGGGTGTGCGCGCCTTGGCGGTGATGGTTGGATCCGTATTGGCTTGATCGTGATGTGTGATACGTCGGATCTCCTGTTCAACACGTCGAACCGACCAGCCTTGGGCGACCGCTTGCTGAGCCACCAGCTGTTGTTGATTGGTATCTGATAGGCCTGCAATGGCTTTGCCTTGACCACTCGAAAGCAGCCCATTGATGATGTATTGCCGTGAAAAATCATTTAATTTCAGCAATCTCAATGAATTAGATATTGTCGATCGGTCCACGCCAACTTGTTTTGCAATCTGATCGTGGCTTAGATGGAAGGTATCACAGAGATGCTGGAATGCCTCCGCACGTTCAATCGGGTTTAAATCTTCTCGCTGAAGGTTTTCGATTAACGCCCATTGGGCCACTTGCTTATCATCGAGTTTCCGCATGATGACGGGAATCTCTGTCAGGCCGGCTTGTTTGGCGGCGCGCCATCGGCGTTCGCCTGCGACTAATTGATATGGCGGAGCCTTGGGGTCATCGGGCTTGGGTGTGGTTTCTCGGATGATGACAGGCTGGATTACGCCGTTTTCGCGGATGGATTGGGCGAGCTGTTGAAGTGAGGCTTCGTTGAACTGCTTCCGTGGTTGATGGTGGTTTGGGGTGATCGAGCCAATCGGGACCGTGCGTGTGATGTAGCCGGGTTGGGGTTCTGGTTGTGCTAGGGAGGGGTGTGGCAGGTGTGATGGAGCGGGTACACCTGGCGTTACGGTGTTGGCAGACTGGGCGGGTAGTTTAGCAGGGAGATCATTGGTTGAAGCGGGCAAAGGAGGGATCTGGATCGATTGCCCCATTAAAGCACTGAGCCCGCGCCCTAGCCTGTTTGATTTGCGGGGCGTGGTTTTTGGCGTTTTTTGGGTCTCTTTTGGAGGATTTGGGCTCTTCATGGAGGGGTTCCCGAAGTTGTTTCTGGATGAGGATGACAGATTATACCCCTCGGGTGAGTGTGCTGCATCGGAAGCATCAAACCCTGAAGATTTCTATGCCGCGTGGAACTTACTCCCGCGAGCCTGATCGGGACCGCTATAGGCCGATTCCGATTAGGTTTTCATCTAGCTAGCTGGCGCGGATTGTGTCGCTTGGAGCGTGTTCCACGTGGAACATGACGGATTAACTTGAGGTTTTTAAATGACGGGCGATATCAGTGCATTATTCGTTTATGTCAAAGGGTTCCACCTTTGGTAGTCGGCCCGATAACCCCATGCGCAATAACTTTATTAAGTTGTTATTTTGCAATATTTTATAAAAAATATTAGCGTTTCGTCTCTATGCCCTCAACAGTTCTCGGCGGTCAAGGCCATGGGGCTCTCTATCCGATAGCAGCGGAGAGACGATGCCACGGGGTAGCGTGGGTATCCATTGAGCATGAAATGCCCGCGTTGGAGACTCTGTGATATCGAGGGTGACCTTTCAGCAGCCGAGTAGCTGGCTGCGAACTCCGTCTGGACCGGTACCAAATGTCAGCTCCCCCTCCTCAGCCACCACACCCGGATCAGCTGGCCAAAGTCGAGCAGTTGTTGGTGCATCTTGAGCAGCTGGAAGCGCAGCTGCAGCAGGTGCGGGATGGGTTAACCCATTCTCACCGCTTGGCGACATTGGGAACGATTGCTTCGATCATCGCACATGAATATAACAATATACTCACGCCTATTTTAAGTTACGGACAGCTAGCGCTTGGTCGGCCACAGGAAGACCCCACGATGCTCAAGACCGCGGTTGAAAAAGCCGTTTCTGGGGCTGCGCGGGCGGCGCATATTAGCTCTTCTTTGCTGGGGTTTGCACGCGAGGCTGATCAAGAACACGTGGCTGATTTGCCGTCGGTGATCCGCGATACTTTTGGTTGTTTGGGGCGAGACCCCCAGAAGGACGGGATCGAGGTGGTCGTTGACGTGCCCGAGGTGAAGGTGGCGATGTCACCGCTGAACCTCCAGCAGGTGCTGCTGAATCTGGTGCTGAATGCCAAGCAAGCGATGCAACGCAGTGGAGGCAGCCTCAAGATATTGGGGCGTGTGGAGGGGACGCTGGTCCACATCGATGTGGCGGATACCGGGCCAGGGATCCCCGAACAGATTTTAGACCGCTTGTTTGAACCATTTGTCACGCACCGCCGCCACCAGCCCGACGACCCGCCGGAACGCAAAGGCACGGGGCTAGGCTTATGCATCTGCCGGGATCTGGTCCGTAACGCAGGGGGAAAGATCAGCGTTGACAGCGTGCCTGGAGAAGGCGCGACCTTTCACCTGACCGTGCCGGTGGCAGACGATATCTTTAGCTTGCCGCCTCAACACAAGAGTTAATACCGATCAGGGCGGATTTGTGCGCATCGTTTCCGAACGCGCGTGTTGATTTCAACGTGTGACGGACGATCCGCTGGGCACAAACCAGTCGCCATGCGTGTCACCCCCCCTCCGGGGTACACGTTTCTTACTCGTTTGAATCGAGTCCTACCCCCAAAAGAGGATATACCCATCGGGTATGCGTTTGCTGCGTGGGGATCACAAAAACCCCCAAGATTCCCCTGTTGCAGGCCAACGGAATCCCGTAAATCTGATCGGGATTGGTATATACCCGTCAACCGGATCGGGGCGGGTAGACACCAAAACGGGTCACCGCCCGATCTTGCCTGCGTAGCGGTTTCGCTTTACGTTATACCCGTCGGGTATAAGTTTGCCGCGTGGGGATCACAGACACGCCGAAGATCCTCCTGCAGCGGGCGGGCGGTTTGTTGTTGCCTTATCCGGGATTGGGGTATACACCGGTCATGGGTTTGTTGCGTTGAGGGGGGTATCTTCGCTGTGAAGATTGGTTGTGGGTAGTCGGGCGGGTCGCCGTTGCCTCATTGGGGTGTAATCGATGAACCTGTGGGATGTGATATTCGATTGGCACGAGCTGGCGCAGCGTGGCACGGACGTAGTTTTCTACTTTGGGATGGGGGTCGTTGGGACGCTGTTGTTTGTGATCCGGTTGGCGCTGTCGCTGTTTGGTGGGGGTGACAGCGACTTCGATACCGACATCGATGCGGGCGTGGACAGCGATGTGTCGTTCTCGCTTTTCTCGCTGCTATCGATCTTGGCGTTTTTTATGGGGGCGGGCTGGATGGGGCTGGCCTGTCGGCTGGACTGGGAGCTAAGCGGTTTGACGTCTGCGTTTGTCTCGGGTGGGTTTGGCTTTGTGATGATGCTGCTGGCTTCGGGGCTGGCGTACGGCACGAGGCGGCTGAACAAGCAGATCCAGTACGACGTCCAGACCGCGGTGGGCAAGACCGCACGCGTGTACCTCACGATCCCCGAAAAAGGCAAGGGCCAGGGTCAGGTCGAGGTCACCATCTCCGGGCGGCGCAAGGTCTGGCAGGCCCAGAGCACCGGCCCGGAGCTGGCTGCGTTTACCGATGTCCGGGTCGTTGAGGTCCAAGATGACGAGACGCTGGTGGTTGAACCCAAGGGATAGAGAAGAGAAGTGTGGCCGCTACGCGTCGCGGTTCGAGAGAGGCTAAGACACCAAACCCTGTGATGGAGATGTGATGATGTGGGACCCCCCAATCTTTTTGGCTGTGAGTTTTGCGCCGATCGCGGTGATCGTGGTGCCGGTGCTGCTGTTCTTGTTCTTCCTGACGATGCTGGTGCGTCAATACCGGCGTTGCCCGTCGAACCGGGTGCTCGTCGTGTATGGGAAGGTGACGGGTCAGCGTGCGGCCAAGTGCCTCCATGGCGGGGGTGTGTTTGTCATCCCATTGCTGCAAGATTACGCGTACCTGTCGCTTGAGCCGGTCACGATCGACATCGACCTGACCAGCGCGTTGTCGAAGAAGAATATCCGGGTGAACGTGCCGTCAACGTTCACGATTGGAATCTCCACGCAGCCCGACATCATGAACAACGCCGCCGAACGTCTGCTGGGGCTGCGTGACAGCGCCATCTCGGCTCAGGCGCGGGACATCATCCTGGGGCAGATGCGCTTGGTCATCGCAACGCTATCGATCGAAGAGATCAATCAGGACCGTGAGAAGTTCCTCGACCTGGTGAATAAGAACGTCGGGTACGAGCTGAACAAGATCGGGCTAGACGTGATCAACGTCAATGTGCGCGACATCATCGACGAGTCGGGGTACATCGAAGCCCTTGGCCGCAAGGCGGCGTCCGAAGCGATCAACCAGGCAAAGGTCGAGGTGGCTGAGGCGGACCGGTCCGGTGCGATCGGTGAGTCGTCGGCCAACCGGGAAAAAGAAGTACAGGTCGCCCAGCAGACCGCCCAGTCGGAGATGGGGCAGAAGCAGGCTGAGCGTGACCGGCGGATCAAGGTCGCCGAGCTGGAGGCCGAGGGTGTCGCCGGCGAGGCCGACGCGCTGCGTGCCAAGCAGATCGCGGTCGCAGAACAAGACTCGCTGTCTGAGCAGGGCAAGAAGAACGCCCAGATGCAAGAGCGTGTGCGGGTGGCGGAGCTGGAGGCCACCGCGGTCAAGGGCGAGAACGAATCCAAGGCCAAGATCGTGGATTACGAAGCGACGCTGGCTGAGCGGCAGGCTGAGGCGCGGCGGCGTGGGGATGTGGCGCTGGCGCAGGCATCGCGAGACGTGCTGTTGTCAGAGAAAGAAGAAGAGATGGCCCGGCTAGAGAAGACCCAGATCGCTCAGCAGATGATCGAGCGCAAAAAAGTCGAGATCGACGCCGAGGCCGAAGCCGAGCGCGTGCGCCGCATCGCCAAGGGCGAAGCCGACGCGGTGCTGGCCAAGTACCTCGCCGAAGCCGAGGGTGTGCGCAAGGTGCTCGAGTCCAAGGCTGCGGGTTACGAAAACCTGATCACGGTCTGCGGCGACCGGAAAGATTTGGCCCCGGCGCTGCTATTGATCGAGCGGCTACCCGACCTGGTCGCGGAACAGGTCAAGGCGATCCAGAACCTCAAGATCGACAAGATCACGGTCTGGGATTCGGGGCACACGGTCGGCGACGGGCTGTCGGCCGGGACGCCGGGGGGTGGGGGTTCGACCGCGAATTTTTTGCGCAGCCTGATCGGGTCGTTGCCGCCGATGCACGAGCTGGCCCAGCAGGCGGGCATCGATCTGCCCGAGGTCTTGGGCAAGGTCCGTGACAGCGGATCGCCCAGCGAGGGAGTGGATCACGTCGACGAATCGCCTCAGGCGTAGTAGCCACAACTCCATCTGACGTTTCGGTTGACCGTTGTTTTTTTCACAAGCAGCCCGTCAGATGACGACAGCCGATTTCAAATCGACCCCTCTTGAAGCGGGTTGTTCACTGAGAAAACCGATGATATTGGCGGGTTAGGCGCCGAGTCGTATGAATGGTGCGGCGGGGTGTATCAAGTAGGAACCCGCTCTCTGACGGGCGCGGCTCGTGGCGGGCGTGTCCGGTTTATCTTGTCAAGACGCTAGATCCCGGCGATCTGGTCCTGGAGGTTTTCTAGGCATACGAAGCCTTCGATGGCTTCGTATTCGGCCAGGCCTAGCTTGTCGTAGAGCTGTGCGGTGTCGCGGTTGCGGTCCTCGGCTCGCTGCCAGAACTCGCGCACGTCGCTGCCGGGGAACAGGGCTTTGTCTTTTTGAGATTCGTGCTTGAAGATCGCGTTGCGTTTGCGCATCAGTTCCCTGGGCGCGAGGGGGACCGCCATATCGATCTCTTCGACGCCCCACTCCTGCCACGCCCCGCGGTACAGCCACACCTGGCATTTTTCAAACCAGGGTTGCTCCTCGACGCGTTTGAGCGATTCGAGGATGGCCGCGAGGCAGACGCGGTGCGTGCCGTGGGGGTCGGACAGGTCGCCGGCGGCGTAGACCTGGTGGGGTTTGATCCGTTGGATCAGGTCGACGATTAGCTGGATATCGGGTTCGTTTAACGGTTTTTTGCGCACCACGCCGGTCTCGTAGAAGGGCATGTCTAAGAAGTGCAGCTGCTCGACGGGGATGCCGCAGTCGCGGCCGGCGGCTCGGGCTTCCCCGCGTCGGATGAGGGTCTTGATCTTCTGGACCTCTTCGGAGTCGACTTGGCCGGGCTGCTTGTTCTTGAGGAACTCTTCGATGTGGCGATCAATTTTCTGGGTGTTTTCCTGGTCGATGCCGAACATCTTGTTGAACTCGGCGGCGAAGTCGGCGAAGTAGATCGCGTCGTGGTCGAAGACCGCGATGTTGCCCGAGACCTGGTAGGCCACGTGCACCTCGTGGCCCTGGTCGACCAGCCTTAGCAGCGTGCCGCCCATGGAGATCACGTCGTCGTCGGGGTGGGGCGAGAAGATGATGACGCGTTTGGGGAAGATGTCGTCGGTGGCGCGTCGTTGGTCGCCTGGGTGCTGGTTCTTGGCCGGCTTGCCGCCGGGCCAGCCGGTGATCGTGTTCGACAGTTGGCGGAAGATGGCGATGTTGATGTCGTACGCCGGGCCGTGTTCGGCTAAGAGGTCTTGGAGCCCGGCTTCGTTGTAGTCTTCTTCGGTGAGCTTGAGGATGGGTTTTCCCAGGCGTCTCGCCAGCCAGATCACCGCTTTGCGCATGAGTTTGGGGTTCCACTTGACGGGTCCCAGCAGCCAGGGGCTTTCGAATCGTGTGAGCTTGGCTGCGGCTGCTTGGTCAAGCAGGAACTGGGCGTTGGGGTGTTCCTGGAGGAAGCTGGCGGCGACAGTGGGTGTGATGGGTCCTTCGACGGCCTGGGCGACGACGGGAGCTTTTCCTTCGCCGAAGGCCATGAGGATGATTTGTTTGGCTTTTAGGATCGTGCCCACGCCCATGGTGATGGCGCGTCGTGGGACGTTTTCTTCGCCGAAGAAGTCGCCCGCTGCGTCCAGGCGGGTCACGCGGTCGAGCGTGATCAGGCGGGTGTGGCTGTCGCGTCCCGAGCCGGGCTCGTTGAACCCGATGTGGCCGGTGCGGCCGATGCCCAGGATCTGCAGGTCGATTCCCCCGGCTTGTTGGATCGCATCTTCGTAGGCCTGGCAGTGGCTGTAGGCCTGCTCGACGGGGAGGGTACCGTTGGGGATGTGGACGTTCTTGGGGTCGATATCGATGTGGTCGAACAGGTGCTCGTGCATGAACCGGTGGTAGCTTTGCAGCTCGTGTGGCTGCATGGGGTAGTACTCGTCGAGGTTGAACGTGACCACGTTCTTGAACGACAGCCCTTCTTGCTGGTGCATGCGGACCAATTCGTTGTAGACCCCAACGGGGGTGGAGCCTGTTGCTAGGCCTAGGACGCAGGTTTGGCCTTGGTTGGCGCGGTCTTGGATCAGCTGAGCGATCTGGGTGGCGACCGCGAGGCTGGCCTGCTGCGATCGGTCGAAGACCTTGGTGGGGAT
Source organism: Phycisphaeraceae bacterium (assembly GCA_965223655.1). GTDB lineage: Bacteria > Planctomycetota > Phycisphaerae > Phycisphaerales > Phycisphaeraceae > CBDCXC01. The sequence goes on along the minus strand of CBDCXC010000008.1, from coordinate 11,941 downwards.
CTTCTCAAGCTGGGTCATCTGATCATTTGGGCGATTGGTTTGGGTCATTACCGTCATGGCATCGATCCTAGTTGCTTGTCCTGATCTAATTGAGCACCTGGCCTCATGTGATTACATCGGGCGATGCGAAAAACAACGCCCCTGTTTCACCCTCCATACGGCAGAACGATCGAGAGCGGTTCATCATAGCTATGGAGGGCTTGGGATGCATCTGTGTGGAGCGGATTTTTTGGCTGGATCTATTCTGGGGGTGTTGGTTGAGACGTGGGGGGTGGGGTTTTTGCTGACGGGAACAGGGTTTGTGTTGGGTTTAGGCTTGGCCCGGTGTTGGCCGATAGTAGGGGTGGTGCACCTAAGCGCAGCCATCGGGGCCTGACATGGCCGGTTGGCTATATGTAACGATCTTCACTTGGAGCTGGCGATGTCAAGCATCAACCCATCTAGTGCGTCGTTGTCGGCTCAGGTGAGCCTTGCGGTGGCTCAGAAAACTCAGGACGTAGCCAAGGCCCAGGGCGAGGCTGCGGTGGCGATGCTCCAACAGGCGGCCCAGCTCCAGCAGCAGCTCAGCGCCTCTAGCGACCCGCATCGGGGTCACCGCCTTGATGTGTTGGGCTAAGGGCTTGGACGCGCGATCATAGATCCTTTGAAATTTTTCTATAGGAAAGGTGGTGCGGCTGGCACCGCCGGTATGCGTGCGCATGGTGAGGCGTGGTGTTAGCGCGGCGTGTGTGTGGCAGGGTTGGGGATGGCTCTGCCGCGTTGGGGCAGGGGCCGAGTTCACAGAACTCGGCTCGGATGAGAGAGGATGGTTGGTGTATTGATGAAGCCTTGGTTATGGGTTAGGCAGCAGCTGCTGGCAGCCTGCTGCACGCAACTGGGCCAGCACCGGTTTGACCAGGTGATTGAGCTGGCTTGTGTGGGCACATTGGTCGGCTTGGGCGCAGGCTTGGCCGTCGGGGCTTAATACGCGGACACGGAAACGGAATCCTGTAGCCGCCCCAACGGCAACCGGTTGGTCGTGGGGCTGGGCAAAGGCGGCGATGGGGCTGTGGCAGTCGCCTTGGAGGGCGGCGGTGATTTGTCGCTCAGCGTTGACCGCGGCGGCGGTGAGCGGGTCGTTCAGGGGCAGGCACCGCCGCAGCGTGGCGTGGTCGTCGCCGCGGCACTGGATCGCCAGCGCGCCTTGGCCCGCTGCGGGCAGCATGACCGCAGGGTCCAGCGGGTGGATCATCGCCTGATCGATGCCTAGGCGCTGGACCCCAGCCATCGCTAAGAGCGTGGCGTCGTATTGCTTTGCTTGGATCACTTTGTTGATGCGGGTCTGGACGTTGCCGCGGATGAGCTTGATTTGCAGATCGGGCCGCAAGCGTTTGGCCTGCGCGGCACGGCGTGGGCTGGCGGTGCCAAGCACGGCGTTGGGTGGCAGCTGGTCAAGGGATGGGCCGTGTCGGCTTAGCAGCCCGTCGCGCGGATCAGTTCGGGGTGGGACCGCGGCGATCAGCAGGCCTGGGGCAGGGTCGTGGGTGGGCAGGTCTTTGAGGCTGTGGATGGCCAGGTCGGCTTCGTGGTTGATCAAGGCTTGCTCCACGGCTCGGGCAAACAGCCCCTTGCCGCCGGCTTGATCCAGCGGGGTGGCAGCGCGTTGATCGCCCTCTGAGACTACCCAGTGGTATTGGATCGTTAGCCCCGGCCAGGCCTGCGCAAGCGACCGCCCCACCGCCTGGGCCTGGGCCTGGGCCAGCGGGCTGCGTCGGGACGCGATTACAATAGGGCGTCTGGTGGTGCGCAATTGAATCCTCTCTTAGAGGGTCTTACTATAGCGGAGCAGGGTCGAGGTTAGGAGGCAGGGGTCTGTATCGGGGCCATCACCGCATCTGATCAAGGGAATTTTTATGGCTGCTGCCTCACCGCTTTGCGTGGCGCTAACGGGCGCGACGGGTTATGTGGGTCGTCACGTGCTGCCCCAGCTGCTGATCGCGGGGCATCGGGTGCGGGCGCTGGTGCGCGACCCTGCTAAGCTGACAATAACCGACGCCAAGGTCCACGCGGTCAAAGGGGATCTATTTGATCCTGTGGCGTTAGACCAGCTGGTCGACGGGGCCGACGCGGTGGTGCACCTGGTGGGGATCATCATGGAGCGGCCCGGTCGGGGCCAAACATTCGAGCGGGTGCATACTTTAGGGACGCGATCGCTGGTTGCCGCGGCCAAGCGAGCGGGTGTGAAGCGGTGGGTGCATATGTCGGCGGTGGGTGCCCGGCCTAATGGGGTGAGCCAGTACCACCGCACCAAGTGGGCCGCCGAATGCGCGGTGCGGGATAGCGGGCTGGATTTCACGGTCTTCCGCCCATCGGTGATCCACGGGCCCGACGGCGAATTCATGCAGCTGGTCAAGGGGTTTTGCTGCAACGCGTTCCCACCCTTTATGCCGTACTTCGGCGCGGGGCTGCTGGGCCGGGGCGGCGCTGGGCGGCTGCAGCCGGTCTGGGTCGAAGACGTGGCACGCTGCTTTGCCCAGGCGTTGACGCTGCCACGGTCGATCGGTGAGACATACCCCATGGGCGGGCCCGACACGTATACCTGGCCCCAGTTTTATCTGACCTGCCAGCGACACATCCCCGGTGCAAAGACTGGTCGCAAGCCGCTGGCGGTGCCCGCGTGGTACGCCAAAGCGATCGCGGGTATGCCCGGCGTGCCGTTCAACAGAGACCAGGTCATCATGAGCCAGGAAGACTCGGTCTGCCAGACCGCCAAGGCTGAAGCGCACTTTGGGTTTGAGCTAGCCCAGCTCGAACCCGCGCTTGCGCGGTACGCAGATCAGATCGGGTAAGGGGTGCCGGATAATGGAACGTTGGAAATTTGAATCAATTTTTCATCGCCTTAATCGGGTTTGTTTGATGAAGGCGATCAAGGGTTTGAATTTGAATGTTCAATAGGGGAAGGTCGCGTTAAGCCAACCCCAGTGAGGTGGGGTTTACACGACGGATCGAAAAGCCACGGCGGTCAAGGCGTGGATGAGGCAAAAGCCTCAGAACCCCTATCCTTCACGGTTGCGGCTGGTTGCGAGCAGCCGGGGGGCGATCTCCGATATACCCATCCCGATCAGGTTGACGGGGTACCGTTCGCCCGTGGCAGGGAAATCTTCGGTGTTTTTGTGATCCCGACGCGGCAAACTCATACCCGGTGGGTAGAGATCAAAAATTACATTTGCCGTAAGTGTGTATGTATTGATTAAGTGTCTGCCTTTACTTATAATGATAAATGGTATTGATAGGGTATGGATTGCAATAGTCACTGCTTATTACACTTAATCAAGGAGATCTTTAACGATGAACACTTTGACTCGGATAACAACGATGGTGGCCGTTGGTACTACGCTGCTGATGGGTTCGGCTGTGCAGGCGGATCAAGTGATTGATGATTTCGAGAGTTACAAGGCTGGTCAGATCGTCGGCAAGAGCTACAACTCCACCCCGTGGTGCCGATTCGGGCACGCGACCAACGACAACGTTGTGGCGACCGGGATTGACGGCAAGGTCGTTTCGGGCAAGCGCAGCGCCGAGTATGGTGTGTTCTGGCCCAACCGGTTTGGGGCGGTCCGTTACGTGTTCAAAGAGCACAAAGACCTCAACGAGTTTGCCGAAGCGTCGGTCAAGGTCCGATCGAACAAAAGCATGACCAATACCCGCATCAAGGTCGCGGTCAGCAACGGCGAGACCACCTTTATCTCCGCCGCGGGCCAAGCCCTGACCAACAAGATCCAGCACATCAGCTTCAGCCTCGATCCTGGTGATATGATCCTCGCCGACGGGTCCGACAGCTACGCCGACGTGATCACCAACGTCAAGATGATCGGGTTAGATTTTTCCAGCAGCGAAGGCCAATACACCGAAGCGATCATCTTCGACGACTTCGAGCTACGCAGCACCGTCCAAGACGCTGGTGACAAGTGGTAATGGCCGCTTGTTGAGGCCGGCATGCGGGCTTGCTCCCCGTTCCCACGCCTCTTGGCCCAACGATGTAACCCCCAAACCCCCAGGCAGCTGCCTGGGGGTTTTTTAACTACGCCGACCGCGGCTGCCATTTCATCCGAGATTGGGCTATGTTGTGCCCTGTGTTGGGTGTCTTCCTGCATACGTTGGATCCGTACGCGATCGGCCCGATCCGCTGGTACGGGTTGTCGTACCTGATGGGGTTCCTGGTCGGGTATGGGCTAGTGCGCCGGGTGACTCGGGTGGGCGTCTCCACGCTAACACCCCAGCAGGTGGGAGACTTTGTGGTGTGGCTGGCGATGGGGATCGTCATCGGTGGGCGCCTGGGGTATGTGCTGTTCTACCGGATCGAGTTGCTGTGGACGTTTTCTGACAGCCTGCCGTATTGGAACCTGTTAGCGATCAACCAGGGCGGGATGGCCAGCCACGGCGGGATCCTGGGCGCTGTGCTCGCGGGTTGGCTTTACACCGTGCGTCGCGGCGGGCACCGGTGGCTGCACCTGCTGGACCTGATCGCGTTTGGCGCGCCCATGGGGTTGTTTTTTGGGCGGGTCGCTAATTTCATCAACGGCGAGCTGATCGGCCGGGCCTGTGCGCCAGGCCTGCCTTGGGCGGTGAAGTTCCCACAAGAGATGTACGAGTGGGGCTACCCTCAGCTGAACCGATTGCAGCAATCGATTGATGCCGCCGGTGCGTTCCCGGGTGTTCAGCGCCACCCGATCGGGGTCCACCTGCCCCAGATCATTGAAAAGCTCCAAGCCGGCTCGCAGCCGCTGGCGGACCTGATCGGGCCGATGCTCACACCCCGCCACCCCTCGCAACTCTACCAAGCGCTGCTGGAGGGTTTGTTGCTATTTTTCATCTTGGCGTGGGTGTGGGCCAAGCCGCGCCAGCCGGGGGTGGTCGCGGGGATCGCCAGCTTATCGTACGCGGTGCTGCGCATCATCGGGGAGTGCTTCCGCCAGCCAGATGCCCACATCGGGTTCCAGTGGCTGGGCTTGACGCGTGGGCAGCTGCTTAGCGTTGGGCTGCTGGCCGTGGGCGTCGCGTGCTTGGTGGCGGCGTACCGGTCGGGCAGCCAGCCAATGGGGGGGTGGGTTACGCGGCGGAGTCGGGCAGCGGGCTGATCAAACGCGTGGGAAGCACGTAGACTCCCCGGAGCGTTGAACAACCCCACCGATTTCTTGCCATAAGCATTTGAAGCCACCTTGCCAAGGGGTGGTGGGGTTTCGAGCCAGTTTTTGTTGTTGTAGTGGGCTGTGTTGGCCCCGTTGCCCGCCCTACGGGCGCGGCGATCGCGCCTGACCGGTTAACCCCGGTTACCGTTGACGTAGTCGGCGGTGAGGCGTTGCTTGGGGTTATCAAAAATCTGCTGGGTCGTGCCGGCTTCGATCAGCCTGCCCGCATCGTGCTGCAACCAGAAAACAGCGGTGAAGTCGGCGATCCGCTTGGCTTGGGGCAGGTTGTGGGTCACCACAACGACGGTGTATCGATCATGCAGCGTTTGGATCAGGTCCTCGATCACACCGGCCGAGATCGGATCCAACGCACTGCACGGCTCATCGAAAAGGATCACCTCTGGGCGAAGCGACAACGCCCGGGCGATGCATAGCCGCTGCTGCTGACCGCCCGACAGCGTGTGAGCCGGCTTATCCAACCGATCACTCACCTCCGCCCACAGCCCCACATCCCGCAACGATGCTTCGATGATCTGCTCCATCACAGCACGCCCACGCACGCCGTGCTCTTTTAGCGGCAGCGCCAGGTTCCGCCGGATCGACAACGGGAACGGGTTGGGCTTCTGGAAGATCATCCCCACCCGCCGCCGCAGCGCCAACACATCGCACCACGGGCCCAAGATCCCTTGCCCGCCCAATCGCACGTCACCGGTAACCCGGCAGTTCGGGATCAGATCGGTCAGCCGATTCAAGCAGGACAAAAACGTGCTCTTGCCACTACCCGACGGGCCCACGATCGCGGTGACTTTCCCCTGCGCGATGCTAAGCGTAACGTCGCGCAGCGCGCACCGATTAGCGTAGTGGACCGTGAGACCTTGGGTCTCGATCAACGCCACCGGCTCGGCCGAGGTTTGTTCTGTAGGTTTAAACGCAAGCCGACTACTCATCGCGACACTTTCTGATTAAGCCATACCCCTGCTAGCCGGCCGGCGATGGTGTTGATGATAACCAAAAGCCCCACCAGGACTAGCGCGGTGGCGTATGCGTTGGCCTCTCCGCCGGGCACGTTCATCGCTAAATCATAGATGTGGACCGACAGCGTCCGACCCGAATCCCACCACGACTGGGGCATGCGCGTGACATACCCGCTGGTGAAGATCAGCGCCGCGGTCTCCGCCAACGCCCGGCCGATCCCAAGCATCAGCCCCACAATCACCCCATGCGCCGCCGCGGGCAGCAGCAGGTGCCACAACGCCACCCACCGCCTCAACCCGATCGCTGCCGCGGCCGCATGCAGGTCCGAGGGCACGCTGCGGAAGCCCGCCTCCGTGGTACGGATCATGATCGGCAAGACCATGCACCCCAGCGTCAGCCCGCCGGATAAGATCGAAAATCCCATCCCCAACATCTGACAGAAGAAGACCATCCCAAACAAACCAAACACGATCGATGGCACGCTGGCCAACAGGTCGATGCTGCGCCTCACCAGCCGGCCAAACCGGCACGACCCCATCGTCAGCTCCGCCAAATACGCCCCACACCCAATCCCCAGCGGCAGCGACACGCCCAGGCAGACCCCCAGCACCGCCAGCGTCGAGACCAATACCGGGCCGATACCGCCGCTACGCCCAGCGTCTTGTGGTGACAAATGGATAAAATCCCACGACAACCGCCCCAACCCGTGTCGTGCCATATCCAGCACCAACCACCCAAAGATCAGCATCACCCCCACCGCCACCGACCATCCCACCACGGCCACCAAACGATCGGCAATCGATCTGCTGACACCAGCGATGCACCCCGCAGTTAAGCTGTGTCTGCCAAGCAACGGGGTGTTATCACCGACGCCGATGTGGGATCTGCTATCCATAACCCTTCCTGTTTGGGATCAACGCCATCCCAACCACCAGCACCCCGACGAGCATCATGAGCACCAACCCGCTGACAAACAACGCCGATCGGTGCTGTTGTGTGGCATACCCCATCTCCAACGCGATATTGGCGGTGATGGTGCGCACCGGATCAAATACGCTGCGGGGCACCTGGACCACATTCCCGCAGACCATCACCACGGCCATGGTCTCGCCGATCGCCCGCGCCCCAGCGAGCAACACGCCCGTCAGGATCCCCCCGCGCGCCGCAGGCAACGCCACCCCGCGCACCACCGCCCACCGCCCCATCCCCAACGCCGCCGCACCGCTGAGGTACACCCCCGGCACGCTGCGCAGCGCCGCGTCGGCCAGCAGCGCCACCGTCGGCAGGATCATCAACGACAAGATCAGCACACCCGCCAGCAGGCTCTGACCCGGCGGATGCAACCAGTTAATCCAAGGCACCAACACCACCAAGCCCCAGAACCCATACACCACCGATGGCACGCCCGCCAGCAGCTCGATCATGCCACGGTATACCCGGCCGACCCACCTGGGTGCAAAAAACCGGCTAAACACCGCAGACACCACACCCATCGGTACCGCAATCAACAACGCCCCACCCGCGACCATCAGCGACCCAACCAGCATCGGGAACAACCCAAATCGCCCCGATACACCACGACCCATCGGCCGCCAACCGCTGTCGGTCAAGAACCGCACCACCCCCACCCGGCGAAGCGATGGCAGCGATTCACCGATCAGGAAGACCAAGATCAACACAAACATCGCCCCCGCCAGCGCCGCAGTGATCGCTAATGAAGCCACAAGACACCGATCACCGCGAGATCGGGAGAAAGGATTGCCCTTGTACCAGATCATGCACGTACTCCGACCGCGCGTAGTCAATGAACGTCTTAGCCAACCCCATCGGCTTGTCTCGCGTGACCAAGACTAGTGGCCGGCTGATCCGAAACGCTCCACTCATCACGTTTGAAGCCGTGGGCTCAACACCGCCAGCTCTAAGCAACCGGATCGCCACACCCCGCTGCGCCTCGTGGGCAGCCCCACCCACCGAGACATACCCGATCGCATCGGGGTTGCCCGCCACGGTTTTGATCCCGTGCTGGTTGTCGCCGATGATGATATCCGCCACAACCCGCTGGCCAGCAATCTTGAAATAGTTCAAGAAAACCTCTTGCGTGGCTCGACCATCGGCTTTGTGGACCACGGTGATCGGTGCGTCGGACCCACCCACCTGCCGCCAGTTGCGGGCCTGACCGGTATAGATCGCTATTACCTGCTCATCGGTGAGTTCGACAACCGGATTGCGCCGGTGCACGATCAGGCACAGACCGTCGTGCGCAATCGGGAACGCGTGCAGGTCGCGCTCACCGGCTTTGAGTGCCCGCGACGCCATCCCCACATCGGCGGTGCCGCTGCGCGCATCGGCGATCCCACGCGATGACCCGCCCGCCTGAACATCGATCCGCACCCCCGGGTATGCCTGCTCAAACCGTTTGCCGATCTCTGCAACCAGCGGTGCTACCGTGCTAGACCCGGTGATCACCAGCTTCCCGCTTAACGAGATCTCCCTCACAGCTTGACCCGCATAAGAACGGGAATCAACCTGATCGCAGCCAATCACGCCCAACACCGTAGCAGCCAACAGTGTGTACGCAGGTATCGGCCAGTAAGATGTGCAAGCGAATAAATAGGTTCGCTTCAACCGGTGCCATCCTTTCAATGCGGTGTTGAGATCGGTGGGAACACCAGCCGGCAACAGCCCAGGTCCAGACTCTTGCGCGCCCGCATCGGCTTTACGCCTGACGCGATCTGATACAGCACCGCCTTGCCATCCCGGTGAGACTCGACCAGACCCGCATCACGCAACACACGCAGGTGGTGCGACATCAGGCTCTGCTGGATCCCCAGCTGGTCCGTCAGCTCACCCACATGACGCGGCCCGCTCAACAACACACGCAGCACCGACAACCGTGTCTCATCGGCCAACACCTTCAGCTTCGTCGCACACGACATCACACAACTCCCTACCCTGGCTGCCGCCAGACCCTGGAGCAGCCCAGCACCGCTTGATGTGAATAAAGACACATATCAACCCCGATTTATTCCAGCATCTTAAATCCGTTCACAGCTCTTACCAAACCTCGCCCATACAAGGCGTTGACCCTCGCCCGGCTTACCCCCAACAGCGATTGGGATCCCGGCATTTGACTATCCCAGCCAGGATGGAATAATCTCTCAATTCAATCTTGATGCGGGGTAGAGCAGCCTGGTAGCTCGTCGGGCTCATAACCCGGAGGTCGCCGGTTCGAATCCGGCCCCCGCTATTGGCTCCTAGAGATAACCTCGACGCTAAGTCGGGGTTATTTTTTTGTTTGTGAATCTCAGGGTTCACAGGGAACGCTCATTACGAACCGATATTTTTAGGCACATAACGGATACCAGTGATGAACCAACATTCGGGCTGTTAAGGGGGAGGTCGTCTGCTCGAAAATAATCCTCGCCATTCGAGGCTGGAGATAACCTCTTGTTTTTTTAATTGGTTATACAAATCCCCCCGGGATTGGCGTCAGGTTTTCCTAACTCGTTATGAACCTCGTTTTTACGTTTTTGTGAAAGGCTGGATTGCTCGTTTGCGTGATGAATATAGCCCCGCAGACTACCCAGCAAATGGCATGATCCGCTTTTGGGGGAGATATCAGGTTAGCTCATCGTTTATCCGTGTGAGTTTGCAATAGCAATGTCTCGATCAACGATTGCGGGGAGTTGTCCGGCTGGTACTACACGGAGTCTGATGCGGCATCTGAATTTGGTGAAGTTAACCTGGACTCGTTCAACGCACTGTCTTATCGCAACCAATTGTTCCTGTGGCAGCCCTTCTCGGAGCGTGAACTCAAGATTTTTCAGAAAAACAATCGCCTCATCGACGTTTGCATCGATCGATGCCTGAGCCAACTCCAAACACTCCAATTCCTCGTCACGCATTTTTAGCTTTTCCTGGCGTGTCCGGAGTTCTGCAAGGCGTTTATTCACAAATCCTCGGTTCTCAGTGGTTAGGTTATCCAAGAGGTTGTTGATGATACTATCCAGCTCGTCTTGCCCTTCCTGGATACGCTTCCTGGCTGTGGCAAGGCCATCGGCTTGAGTGCCAAGCTGATCGCGGACAGCTTCTGCTAATCGTCGCTTGCCACCGGGCGCAAGGTATTGCTGGTAAAAATCAAGCACGGCGTCAATGACGGTCTTCTCTACAACCTTTTGCGGAATTGGGTTCATCTGGCAGACACTGTTGCCTTTGGTGATGTGTCCACCACATCCGTAGGCGTAGGTCTTCATGCGCGAACCGTCCCAACGCGTCTTGCCCTTGATACGGTGGAATCCCTGGTAGCGATTACCACACAGGGCACAAGTCAGCAGCCCTGACAGAATGAACCGGCTGCGCTTGCCTTGCCAAGTTTTCCCATGATTTCGGCTGCGTGTCTTTGTCTGTAGGCGAGGGTTCCTGCCGCGTTGTTCGATTGATTGAATCTTGCCATCGAGGCTTTGCTTGACTTGTGCGGCAAGGCGTCGGTCAATTAAGAGCCCCTAAGGCTGTGTTGAAATCCTTTGCAGCTTGTTGTGGAGTTTGCCCGATGCTTAGGTATAGAACGGTAACCCCTGATTGGACAAGGAGGTCCAGCGATGACGAAGTCTGCGGTGGCGTTGGCCCAAGCGGCGTGGGCGGTCGGTCGTTACCGACCTACGCCAACAAGTTTTCACGCCGGGATTACACCCTGCCCCAATTGTTTGCGATCCTGGTGCTACGCCAGTTTCTCAAGACCGACTACCGCGGGGTGGTGGCGTTGCTGAGCGAGTGGTCGGATCTGCGTCGTGTGTTGAAGCTGTCGAAAGTCCCCGATCATTCGACACTTTGGTATGTCGAACAAAGCCTGGCAAAAAAAGGGTTTTCGATCGGCTGCTCGCCGCCTGCTTTGAGGATGCTCAACGGGTCGGTTTGATCGGTGCCAACGACGACTCGACTGTGGCGATTGACGCTACGGGATTCGAAGCCCGTCACGCCTCGCTGCATTTTGTGAAGCGTACGGGTTACAAACGGTTTTTGAGGCGCCGCTGGCCCAAGCTGACGGCGGTATTTCACACGGCCACACAGCTGATCGTGGGCATCGCGGGCCTAGTGTAAACGGCGGAGCAAAAGTGCGGCGGGTGGCGGGGCGGAGCAAAAGTGCGGCACCCCATGAGAGGTCTTCTGAGAATGTGGGTCTTACGGCGGCCACGGTGGCGGCCGAGACCACCATTAGGCAGGAGGCCCAGGAGTGTACCGCGACATGGACCAGTGGATAGAGATCCGCCGCCGGGTATTGGTGGAAGGGGTGAGCAAGCGTCAGATCCTTCGTGAGACGGGGATGCACTGGAAGACGCTTGAGAAGATTCTGAATCACAGCCAACCACCGGGGTATCGGCGTAGCCAGCCGCCCAAGAAGCCGACGATTGGCCCCCACCTCTCGAAGATCAAGACGATCTTGAAATCGGATACGTCATTGCCCAAGAAGCAGCGTCACACGGCGAAGCGGATCTGGCAGCGGCTGGTGGCTGAAGACAGCTTCGAAGGCGGTTACACGACGGTCAAGGATGCGGTGCGTGAACATCGAGCCCGTCACCGGGAGGTGTTCATGCCGTTGGTGCACCGTCCGGGTGAAGCGCAGGTGGACTTCGGGTTCGCGTTGGCCAACGTCAACGGGGTGCTGCGGAAGGTGGCATTCTTCGCGATGGCCTTGCCGTATTCGGACGCGATGTTCGTGATGGCATTCGAGCGGGAGTGCACGGAGACGTTCTGGGAAGGCCACGTGCGGGCGTTCGAGTTCTTCGGGGGCGTGCCCACGC
>CBDCXC010000007.1:0-263490 GCA_965223655.1 Phycisphaeraceae bacterium | reverse complement strand
GGCGCAGCGATCCAGGACCTGCTGGGCAACCGCTTTACCGTCCAGGAGGGTAGCCGTGGTATTCATACAGTGGATTATATACGCATCGGGGAGAAAGTGACCGCGGCATCACCAAGACTGTAGTGTGGATTGAGTTACGTGAAACCTACCATCCGTTCGGGCCTAACCCGCGTTGCGGTGACGACGCTCCGTCGCGCGTTGGAGCAGCTTCTTTTCACGGCTGGTGAGGCTGGCTAGCCCCTGTTGGCGAACCTTGTCGAGGATCCGGTCGACCTGGGCTTCTTCTTGGGCTAATTGTTGACGACGCGACCGCTGCACGTTTTGCTGGATCTGGCCCACGGAGATCCCATCCGCGAACCCCAGCCAGCCGGGGTTTTTGACCAACAGCCACCCCAATACGGCACCGCCCAGGTGAGCCGCTTCCCCGCCTACGTTGTGCGAATCGGCCAGCAGCGCCAGCATCGCAAACCCCAAAAAGAAAAACGCCATGGTCCGCATCTTCATGGGGATCGGGGGGATCATCAGCATCACCTGCTGATTAGGATAAAGCGTCGCGCAGCCGATCAAGACACCAAACAGGCAGCCCGAAGCGCCCACCAACCCCGTACCCGGCGTCGTACTGATCAAGCCGGGGACCATTGACAAGGCCGTGTACAGCCCCGCCCCACCCAACCCACACAGCAGGTAAAACGCTAAGAACCGCCGGCTACCCCACCACCGCTCCATCAGCGGCCCAAAGAAAAACAGGCCCAACATATTGAAAAATAGATGGCCAAACCCAGCGTGCAGGAACTGATACGTCACCCATCTCCAAACCTGAAAGCCAAAGATCCCTTTCTCGATGCTGAAATACCCCCATTCGTGGGGTGCCAGCCAGTGCCCGCGTCGGCTGCCATCCAACACCATGCCCAGCATGAACACCACACCATTAATCCCCAGCAGCCAGATCACCATGGTGGCGCCAGCCAGCCGGTTCATAATCGGCCCGCTTGGCCTATGCCCGTAACCCCCGCCGCGGTGGTAGTGTCGGTCTTCCCAGCTCATACGCGATCGCCTTGTGTTGTTTGCATCACAGGATCTGCCCGCAGCGAGCCACGACCGTGAGGGAGCGGGCCCGTCTACCCATGAAACCCGCTCCCTCACGGTCGTGGCTCGCTGCGGGCACGCTACGTTGTTATACGCTTGCCATCTGCTTGAGCCAAGAACACCTGGTAATAAAGCAGTGTAGCAATGGTCTTGCCGTCTTGGATCGTGTTGTCCTTCACCATCTGGATCGACTGTTGCAGGCTCACGGCTTCAACCGTGATCCGTTCGTTGGGGTCCAACCGCTGCCCCACGTGGCACAGCTGATACGCGACGTACGCGTGCATCCGCTCGGTGCAGATCCCCGGGCTGGGGTAAAACGCAACCAGTTTTTCGAGCCGCTGGGCTTCGTAGCCCGATTCTTCGATCAGCTCACGCTTGGCACATGCGGCGGGTTGCTCGCCCGGCTCGATCGTCCCCGCGGGCAGCTCCCACAGGGTTTGGCCTACGGCGAACCGCTCGTTGCGGATCAGCACCACGGTCTGTACGTCGAGCATGGGCAAAATCACGACCGCTTCAGCCGCGACCACCGCCTCCCGCCGCACAACACCGCCTTCGTGCCCGGGTAGGTCCACGCCGTGGACGTCAAACCGTACGCCGCGATACACACATTCCGACGGCTGGTTCGTGCTTGGCAGCATGGCCTTATTCTATCGCCGACAACTCGGCCCGTTATGGTGTTTCGCTATCGAGCCAGATCGTCACCGGCCCGTCGTTGTAGATCCGGACATGCATGTATGCCCCGAATCGCCCGGTCGCCACCGGTTGGATGCCCAGGTCCCGTAGCGCTTGGGCGAACCGGTCGACCAAGGGCTGGGCCTGCTGGGGTGGGGCAGCGTCGGTGAAGCTGGGTCGTCGGCCCCGGCGGGTGTCGGCGTAGAGCGTGAACTGCGACACCACCAACGCACCACCACCCACATCCAGCAACGACCGATCGAACCGACCCTGGGTGTCGTTGAAGACCCGCAGCTGCGCGACTTTTTGAGCCATGCGGTCCGCGGTGGCTGGGTCGTCACCGCCGCCAACCCCAACCAGCAACACCAAGCCCGGCCCGATCTGCCCGACAATTTTGCTGTCGACGGTGACCGCTGCTTCGGTGACACGCTGTAGCAACACCCGCATGGTGGTGGTTAACCCGCAGTTTGATACGAGCCGCGCGTGTGAGCAAGCGGAGCCTGCTTGGTCGATCACCCCGCGTCTTTACGGTCACGGCTCGTGACAGACGGTGTGTGTGTAATGCCAACCCTTATTTCAACGCCGCCTGCGCCGCGGCTAGCCGTGCGATCGGTACGCGGAAGGGCGAGCAGCTGACGTAGTCTAGCCCGACCTTGTGGCAGAACGCGATCGACGACGGGTCGCCCCCGTGCTCGCCGCAGATCCCGCGCTTGAGCTTCTTGTTGACCTTCAGCCCCTTGGTGACAGCCATGCTCACCAGCTGCCCCACACCCGAAGCATCCAGCGATTGGAACGGGTCGCGCATCAGGATCTCTTGGGCCAGGTAGTCGGGCAAGAAGTTGTTGACATCGTCACGGCTGTAGCCGAACGTCATCTGCGTCAGGTCGTTGGTGCCGAAGCTAAAGAAATCGGCGTGGTTGGCCACCTCGTTGGCGGTTAATGCCGCCCGGGGCACCTCGATCATCGTGCCGATGGGGATATTGAGCTTGCCGGTGTACTTCTTGGCCTTCTGGACCTTCTCAATGGTCTGGGCGGTCAGCTGGCGCAGCACGTCTAACTCGTTGGCCGTGCCAACCAGCGGGATCATGATCTCGGGCTTGGCGTCGATGTTCTTCTTCTTGCAGAGGATCATCGCCTGGACGATCGCGGTGACCTGCATCTCCAGGATCTCGGGGTAGGTGATCGACAGCCGGCAGCCGCGGTGGCCCAGCATGGGGTTGGCCTCGTGCAGCTGGCTGACGCGGCGCTTCACCACATCGACCGAAACACCCAGGTGCGCCGCGGTCTCTTTCTGGCTCTTGATGTCGTGGGGCAAGAATTCGTGCAGCGGCGGGTCGAGCAACCGCACCGTCACGGGCAGCCCGTCCATCGCCTTGAAGATCCCCGCGAAATCTTTGCGCTGATAAGGCAGCAGCTTGGCCAACGCCGCCGTGCGTGCCTCGACCGATTCAGCCAGGATCATCTCGCGCATCGCCGCGATCCGGTCACCCTCAAAGAACATATGCTCGGTGCGGCAAAGCCCGATGCCCTGGGCGCCGAAGTCTCGGGCGCGTTTGGCGTCGTTGGGTGTGTCGGCGTTGGTGCGGACCTTGAGCTTGCGGTGCTTGTCGGCCCACTTCATGACCGTGGCGAAATCGCCCGAGAGCTTGGGCGCCTTGGTGGGCACCTCGCCAGCCATCACTTCCCCGGTCGACCCATCGATCGAAAGCTTGTCCTTATGGCTATATTTTTTGCCGTTGACCGTGATCGTGCGGGCCTTCTCGTTGATGTGGATCTGCCCGGCGCCGGCCACACAGCACCGCCCCCAACCCCGCGCCACGACCGCGGCGTGGCTGGTCATCCCACCGGTGCTGGTCAAAATCCCCGCCGCTGAGTGCATCCCGTCGATGTCTTCCGGGTTGGTCTCTTTGCGGACCAGCAGCACCGCCTCGCCCTCGAGCGTGCGGTCGACCGCTTCTTGTGCGGTAAACGCCAGCGCCCCGGTAGATGCGCCCGGCGATGCGGGTAGCCCCACGGTGAGCACCTTCGCATGCTTCTTGTGTGCCGGGTCGAAGCTGGGCAGCAGCAGCTGCGTCAGGTCGGCTGCGGGGATCCGCTTGACCGCGGTCTTCTCGGGGATCAGCTTCTCGCTGACCATATCGCAGGCGATCTTCACCGCCGCCGCGCCCGTACGCTTGCCCGTGCGGGTCTGGAGCATGTAGAGCTTGCCTCGCTCGATCGTGAATTCGATGTCCTGCATGTCGCGGTAGTGCTGCTCGAGTGTGTTCTTGATCTCCAGCAGCTGGCGGTGCACCTTGCGGTTCCACTTGGGCATCTGCTCGACCGGCAGCGGGGTGCGGATGCCCGCGACCACGTCCTCGCCCTGGGCGTTGATCAGGAACTCGCCGTAGAACTTGTTTTGGCCCGTAGATGGGTTGCGGGTAAACGCCACGCCGGTGCCCGAGTCGTCGCCCATGTTCCCGTAGACCATGGACTGGACATTCACCGCGGTGCCTATTAGCCCAGTAATCCCCTCGACCTGCCGGTACCGCACCGCGCGCGGCTGCATCCAGCTATTGAAGACCGCTTCGATCGCCAGCTCTAGCTGCTTGTAGGGGTCCTGCGGGAACGGTTTGCCCACGTGGTGGCGGTACACCTTCTTGTAAGCCTCACACAGCTCGATCATCCCCTTGGTGGGCACGTCGGTGTCGAGCTTCGCTTTGTGCTTGAGCTTCACCCGGTCGAATGCTTCCTCGAAGTGCTCGTGGTCGACACCCATCACCACGTCGCCGTACATGTTGATCAGCCGGCGGTAAGAGTCGTAGGCGAACCGTTCGTTGCCTGTGGCGTTGGATACACCCACGACCGACTGGTCGTTGAGCCCGAGGTTGAGGATCGTGTTCATCATGCCCGGCATGGAAACCGCGGCCCCGGATCGGACCGAGACCAGCAGCGGGTTGTCCCGGTCACCAAACGACTTGCCCAGCTCTTTCTCTAAAGTCGCCACCGTTTTGTTGATCTGACCCATTAGGCCCGCAGGTAGGCGGCGGCCGTTCTTGTAGTACTTGCCGCAGACCTCGGTGGTGAGCGTAAACCCGGGCGGGACGGGCAGCCCGATGCCGGTCATCTCCGCCAGGTTCGCGCCCTTGCCGCCCAACAACTCCTTTTGTCTGCCCTTGCCGTCGGTACGGGTCTGCCCGAAGTAGTAGATCATCTTGCCGTGGGTGGCGGGCTTCTTGGTTTTACTCTTGCTGGTCTTGGCGTAGGCTTTTGATCGCTTCTGCATCGTCGCGGTTGCCATGATTGGGGTTCCTGATTGGGGTTGACGCCCACCAGTTGGCGGTCCGTCTTGTTGGATTTAATGAATCTATTACGATAGTGAGTACAAAAAATTAGTGCCGGTCAGACGCGCACGCTGACAAGCGGGTTCTTCTTCGATCGTCCCCGCTCCCTCACGGTCGCGGCTCGTGATGATGGTTTCTCCCAGCCGAGGGTTGGGGGCGGGCATCAACCGCACCGATACCAGCCTCGGGTTTCAAGAGGCTACGATTCTAGCCGATCGCCCACCCCCGTCAAAACCGGAACCGGTATCACTAAAAAGGGATCGCCTGGGGCTTGCCGTCGCGATCCACACACACCAGCGTGGTCGACGCGGTCGCCAGCAGGTCCTGGTCGCGTAGCACCTCGTATTGGTGTTCGAGCCGTACCCGCGGGCGATGCGGCCTGGGCCGCTTCGATCCGGCTTCCCACACGCGCACCCGCAGCAGGTCGTCGTAGTGAGCGGGTCGGCTGTATTTCAGCGTCATGCGCGCCACCACGAAGCAGACCCCCCGCTGTTCTAAGTTGCGGTAAGGCAACCCGTTCTCGCGCAGCAGCTCCCCACGAGCTACTTCTAGCCAAACCGGGTACACGCTGTGGTGCGCCACGCCCAATGGGTCGCAATCGCAGTAGCGCACCCGCAGCTGGGTCTCGCCTTCCACTCGCCACGGTTCGGGTTGATCGCCTCCCGCCATATGCAACTCCTCGCGGCATGAAAATCTTGCGTGCTTTGGTGTCTGGGTCGCAGCTTTTTATACCCGAAGTTGCAACTGTGGGGTTAACACCTCTTGTTGTTGCTGCAATCACGTGACGGACAACGGCTCAGAGATTTCAGCTGCGTTTAAGCGATTGTCACGGGTAGCGGTCGGCCAAGGATAGACCAGACCCGATCAGGTTGACGGGGTCATGTTTGTCCGCGGCAGAGAAATCTTGGCGTTCTGGTGATCCCCAGGCGACAAACTCATACCCAATGGATCTATTATACGCACCGCGTATCGGTTTGACGCGTCGGTCGCGTGATCCGTCTTTGATGCTGTTGCTTCCGCGTCGCCGACCATCGGACAGACTTAGACGATGAAGGTATACGATCGCAACCCCCGCCAGGCTGCCAGAAACGGTGCCGGCCTGATGAATCGGTGAGTCTTTTTAACACCCCTACGTTGAGTTTGCGCCACCGGGTTAGCACCTGCCTCGACACGGGGCGCTTCAGCGCCATCATGACATCCGGGATCGTTACCTTTGACACCTCCGGCAAGACAAGCAAGTGGATGTGCTCAGGCATGACCACCCACCCAGCCAGTTGAACAGGCAGATTTTCGGGTACCCAAGCGAGGCGACGGACAAAGCATGCTTTGATCTTATCGTTGTGAAACAAAGGTAATCGGCGGTAGCATGAAAAGGTGAGGAATCGAACATGCCCCGATTGTTCCACGCGTTTAAGTCGCTTCTTGTGATGTGCCATCAAGGGACAAGCGTAACACGGCTTAGGCTGCGCCTGAAGCCGTGGCAGGGGAGTGGTAGGTGGCACCTGTTCTTTTCAGATTCTATTCACTTTGTTACCAGTTTCCATACTTGCGAAATGAACTGTATCAGGTCATCGCCGATCACTGCCATTAGCAAGAGAAGAACAACGAAAACAAGTGCCCAAACAGCCACATTTAACGGCTTTAAATTCACAATGGATTGAATCAATGATAACGTCCTGAATGATGCGCACATTTGAAAAGGCAGCTCTCCCGGCGGATGGTGTTGTTGAAAGACAGTACCCTCAACCAAGGAGAGCTACGATGGATGATGTTACGGCAAACGATGTCGGGATGAAAGACGTGTTTCGGATCGACGAAGCTCAGGTCCGCGGTCACGTCGACCGGCTTGTGGTGGAGTCTGTTGAGCAGACACTCAACGGGCTTTTGGATGCCGAAGCCGCGGCGTTGTGCCAAGCCGGCCGGTATGAACGCACCGATGCCAGGAAGGATACCCGGGCCGGTTCGTACCATCGCAAGCTTCAGACCAAGGCAGGCCAGGTGACGCTCAAAGTGCCCCGGTTGCGGTCGTTGCCTTTCGAGACGCAGATCATTGAGCGTTACAAGCGTCGTGAAAGCAGCGTGGAGGAGGCGTTGATCGAGATGTATTTGGCGGGCGTGAGTGTGCGTCGAGTCGAAGACATCACCCAGGCGTTGTGGGGCACGAAGGTATCGCCTTCGACGGTGAGCGAGCTGAACCAGAAGGTGTATCAGCAGATCGATGCATGGCGGAACAAGCCGATTGAAGGCGAGCATCCGTATGTGTACCTCGATGGCACATACCTCAAGCGGAGCTGGGGCGGTGAGGTGAAGAACGTGGCGATCCTGGTAGCGATCGGCGTGGCGCGCGACGGTTATCGCGAGGTGCTGGGCATCGCCGAAGGGGCCAAGGAAGACAAGGCGTCGTGGCTGGGGTTCTTGCGTCACCTCAAGCAACGTGGTCTGTGCGAGACACGCTTATTTGTCAGCGACGCGTGCTTGGGACTGGTCGAAGCGCTGGGTGAGGTGTTCCCGGATGGACAGTGGCAACGCTGCGTGGTGCACTGGTACCGCAACGTGTGGAGCTGCGTGCCCCGCAGCAAAGTCAAAGAGGTCAGTGCGATGCTCAAGGCAATCCACGCTCAAGAAGACCGTGACGCGGCGCTGAAGAAGGCCGAGGATGTAGCGGTCAAGCTTGAGGGGATGAAGCTACCCAAGGCTGCGGCGTTCGTTCGGGATTCGGTACACGAGACGCTGCGGTATATGAGTTTCCCACGTGAACACCGGACACGGCTACGCACGAACAACCCGCTGGAACGATTGATGCGTGAGATCAAACGCCGCACGAAGGTGGTGGGTGCATTCCCAGATGGCCACTCGGCGGTGATGCTGGCTTCGGCGCGGGTGCGTCACGTAGCCGGTACGCGTTGGGGGACACGGAAGTACCTGGACATGGATCGACTTTACGAACTCGAACGTGAGCGAGACCACGAATCGGAAGAAGAACGATTGAGCGTGGCGGTGTAGCCACGCAATGGTTGGCTGGCCCTTCGTTCGGGCTCGCTACGCTCGCCCTCACTGCGGCCCAGCCAACCAGCCATCCCCCGGAGACTGCTTAACCAAAGTGCGCAACTTGACGGACACTACCGAATCAATTCCTGCATGACAGAGTCTCCGTATGCTGATTCAGTGACATAAACAGCTTGCCGCCTAGACCATCTAGGAGGATCATCACGGAAGACTTGCGGCTAGGTCGTACCTAATCGTTTCTACACGGGCACGTGTTGCCTTTTATCATCCGCCACTTTGGTTATCGGTCAATTGGTGTAGGCAGTCCACAGGTGTAAACGGCGGAGCAAAAGTGCGGCGGGTGGCGGGGCGGAGCAAAAGTGCGGCACCCCATGAGAGGTCTTCTGAGAATGTGGGTCTTACGGCGGCCACGGTGGCGGCCGAGACCACCATTAGGCAGGAGGCCCAGGAGTGTACCGCGACATGGACCAGTGGATAGAGATCCGCCGCCGGGTATTGGTGGAAGGGGTGAGCAAGCGTCAGATCCTTCGTGAGACGGGGATGCACTGGAAGACGCTTGAGAAGATTCTGAATCACAGCCAACCACCGGGGTATCGGCGTAGCCAGCCGCCCAAGAAGCCGACGATTGGCCCCCACCTCTCGAAGATCAAGACGATCTTGAAATCGGATACGTCATTGCCCAAGAAGCAGCGTCACACGGCGAAGCGGATCTGGCAGCGGCTGGTGGCTGAAGACAGCTTCGAAGGCGGTTACACGACGGTCAAGGATGCGGTGCGTGAACATCGAGCCCGTCACCGGGAGGTGTTCATGCCGTTGGTGCACCGTCCGGGTGAAGCGCAGGTGGACTTCGGGTTCGCGTTGGCCAACGTCAACGGGGTGCTGCGGAAGGTGGCATTCTTCGCGATGGCCTTGCCGTATTCGGACGCGATGTTCGTGATGGCATTCGAGCGGGAGTGCACGGAGACGTTCTGGGAAGGCCACGTGCGGGCGTTCGAGTTCTTCGGGGGCGTGCCCACGCGGATCAGCTACGACAACTCTAAGGTGGCGGTGAGCAAAATCGTAGGCTGCCGCCAGCGACAGATCACCCAGGGGTTTGCTCAGCTGGTGAGCCACTACCTGTTCGAGCATCATTTCTGCCTGGTGCGACGGGCTAATGAGAAGGGCGTGGTCGAGGGGGTGGTCAAGTTCGCGCGTCTCAACTTCTTCGTGCCGGTTCCACAGGTGCGAGACCTGGATGAACTCAACGCCTATCTGTTGGAAGCGTGCCGGTCAGATCTGACGCGTCGACTGCGGGGTCAATCCGTGAGCAAGGGGCAGTTGCTAGCCGAGGAACGGGCATTGTTTCGGCCGCTGCCGGCTGCCCCGTTCGCCGCGTGCCGGGTGCGGCCCGGCCGGGCCAACAGCGAGTCGTTGGTGCGTTTCGACGACAACGATTACTCGGTCCCGGTGGAGTATGCCCATCACCCGGTGACGGTGCGGGGTTACTACGACCGGGTCGAGATCGGCTACCAGCAAAAGGTGATCGCCACGCACCGTCGCTGCTGGGATCGCCAGCAGGTGCGTTTCGAGCCGAAGCACTACCTGCCGCTGTTGGAACGCAAGCCCGGGGCATTGGATCACGCCCGGCCGCTAGAGGGCTGGGTCTTGCCTTCGTGCTTTGGGGTGTTGCGTCGTCGCCTTGAAGACGAGCAAGATCATGAAGGTACACGTGAGTACATCCGTGTGCTGCGTCTTCTGGAACTTCACCCGATGAGGGAACTGGAACGGGCGGTCCGCCAAGGCTTGGCCATGCGCACTCACAGCCGCGACTGCATCGCCCAGTACATCCCACCCCCGGAACCCTGGGGCCGCACCACCTTCCGCCTCGATGGCCGCGATCACCTGCGTCACGTCCACGTCGCGTCCACGGATGTCCATGATTACCGCAGCCTGTTGGGCGTGGGAGGTGATCGATGAGCCAGGCCAAGAAACCCACGGTGCTGCTGGAGCATCACCTCAAGACATTGAAGCTGCCGACCATGCTGCGGGAGTACGCCTCAGTCGCCGCGTCGTGCTCGAAGGAGCGTTGCGACTACCCGACCTACCTGCTGAGGCTAGCCGAACGAGAACTGATTGACCGCGACAAGCGAGCCGCCGAGCGACGCATCAAGGCCGCGAAGTTCCCCGTGATCAAGACGCTGGACACCTTCGACTTCAAAGCTCAGCCATCGCTCAACGAACCGCTGATCCGTGAGCTGACCACCGGCCAATACATCGATCATCATGAGAACGTGCTGTTGGTAGGCAAGAGCGGCACCGGCAAAACCCACATCGCTACGGCGTTGGGTTTTATCGCCGCTACCCAGGGTCGGCGGGTACGGTTCGGGGCCGTCACCGCGTTGGCGACCCAGCTGACCGAAGCCCGTGACGACCGCCAGCTCCAACGCGCCCTGCGTCAGCTGGAGCGTCAGGACCTGTTGATCCTTGATGAGCTGGGCTACGTGCCGTTTAAGAAGGTCGGCGCCGAGCTGCTGTTCGAGGTGATCAGCCGAGCCTACGAGCGGGTGAGCGTCATCGTGACCACCAACCTCCCGTTCGAGCAGTGGACCGAGGTCTGTGGCAACCAACGCCTCACCGGGGCCATCCTGGATCGGCTCACGCACCGCGTGCACATCCTCGAAGCCAACGGTGAGAGCTACCGGCTACGCGAATCCAAGCAACGACAAAGACGACGCCGATCCAAGCGGCCATAAAAGGAACTTGACGTCCCGCCACGAGCGGGTGACATTACGCACCGGGCGCTGCATTTTTACCCCGCCACCCGCCGCACTTTTACTCCGCCGTTTACAACAGGAGATCTGAAAAAAGATTAAATTTGATTAAAGCACTACTTATTAAACGCCGATATATAGTTTTATTCTACACGGGCACGCGCCGCGCCTTCGCGGGCGTGCTTTTTTTATTACTCTAATATCTAGTGAAAGTTATTGACGAAACTCCAAGAACCTTTTTGCTACGTTACCGCAGCTGCTTGAGATTTCCTGAGATTACACATGGTACACATGGAAAGAGAGGATTTTTACACAACCCCCGAAAACGGTATTTTAATGGGTAGTCCTAAACAGGTAAGGATGCGTTGGAGTCGCGGATGAGTTCCAGATGGCGAGCATAACACGGCTTAGGCGGGTGGCTGGGGCTACGTTCATCGAAGATGAACATGCCCCAGGACCGAAGGCGTTGGTCTGTGGCACATCGTCTTTGACCGACTTAGCCACAGGCACCCTATGATTTATGGAATATCCATTAGACCTCTATCGGGTCGATCTTGACCCGTTGACTTTGTTCGTCACGAACCCCTGTATACCACCGGGCACTGGACCATGACCAATCGATGGCTTTATCAACCAGTCCACGTCGGACCGGGTTTTCGTGGATGTAATCGATAGTTACCTGGAATGTGTTCGGCTCGGTGATGTTGCGGTCATACCCACCGCCGGATTGCCAAAATAATCGTTCGGTTCTTTTACCTCGGGTTCGGGTGAGCCTCGGTAGCCATTGAGGCTCATGCTTCTCCAGGTACTGCATCGCTCGGCGAGAGACGGGTTGCTTCACCGCCCGAGAGAATACCGAGATGCCGTAATCTTTCTGCGTCGGAAACACCAGAAGATGAACATGCTCAGGCATGAACACATAGGCGAGCACCTGATACTCATGCTCGGCCGCGGCTTCGTTGATGGCGTCAGCAAGCCATTGGCAAGTACGGGGGCGTGTCAAGAAAGGATGTCGTCGGTAGCAGCTGAAAGTCAGGGCATGAGCGTGACCGGGGATATTGAATGTTTCTCGGTGGCGACGTGATGTGGCGATTGGTTGAGTCACGTGAGTATTCTATACCCATCGGGTATGCGTTTGCCGCGTCGGGATCACAAAAACGCCAAAGATTGCCCTGCCGCGGGCGAACCGGACCCCGTAAACCTGATCAGGACTGGTATAGCCACTGGGGCACGTTCGCTTGCAGCGAACTTAGCCCCAGCCACCCAGACGTATTGTTTGTCTAACAAAAAAACCCCCGCGGCGGTGTGCGCCACGGGGTGGGGGTGGTCCGATGATTTGAGCGGTGTGATCGATCGGATTAAGTTGTGACCGATTCGCTTGAAGCGCGTTTGGCGACTTCTTTGACGCCCTTGTGGCGCGGCTTGGCGGTGGAGGCGTCGGTGCGGGGCGCTTCCATGACCGGGAGTGAGTGTAGCGCTTTCTTGGCGTCTTCGGGGTTGATCGATTCGGTGAGCTGGGGCGCGTCGTCGAGCGACTTGGGCACGACGCGGTCTTCTTTCTTGGAGTAGATCCAGCTCAGGAAGTTTTTGCAGACGCCCCAGACCATGCCGAAGTCGCCCGTGCCGGCCATCATCTTGAATAGCCGCCACGCCTGCTTGGGGCGGAAGTAGAACTCGCGGAACGCCTGCTTGGTGGCTTTGAGGATTTCCTCGCTGGAGAAGTCGTCGTACCCGACGACCGACGAGTCGTTCATGTCGAAGTGTTTCCAGTCGGTGGTGTTCAGCCAGCCGTTGGCGACCGATTGGAAGTAGAACTCGGTGCCGGCGTAGGGCATGGCGACGTGGAACAGCGCGATGTCGAGCGGGATGGACTTAGCGAAGTCGATGGTCTCGCGCACGGTCTGCTTGTTTTCGCCGGGCAGCCCGATGATGAAGTAGCCCCAGGTCTTGATCCCGTGCTTGTTGCACATGCGGATGGTTTCGGCGGCCTGCTCGACCTTGGCGTCTTTCTTGACGTTGTCGAGCACTTTTTGCGAGCCCGACTCGATGCCGAACGCGACCAGCCAGCACCCGGCCTTCTTCATCTTGATCAGCTGTTGCTCGTCGAGCGTGTCGACCCGGCTGTTGCAGGTCCAGCGGATCTTTAAGCCGCGCTCGATGATCAGGTCACACAGCGCCTCGACGCCCTTCTTATCAAAGGTGAACAGGTCGGCCAGGAACAGCACGTTGCGCACGTTGTGCTTGGCCAGGTACTCGAGCTCTTGGTAGATCGATTCGGCTGAGCGGTAGCGCACGCTCTTGCCCCAGACCACGCCCTCGAAGCAGTAGGTGCAGGAGTAGGGGCAGCCGCGGTTGGTCAGCACCCAGACGTAGCGCTTGCCCAGGAACGGCATCTTGTATTTGTCTAGCGGCAGCAGGTGCTGCTTGGGGATGGGCAGCTCGTCGAGGCTCTTCATCAGCTCGCGGTCGGCTGACAAGGCGCTCTTGCCATCGGATCCGCGGTAGGCAATCCCGGTGATATCCGAGACGTCTTCCTTGTTGGCCCGGACATGGTCGATGATGTCGCGGAAGGTCATCTCCGGTTCGTGGCGGATCACGAAGTCCAGCTCGGGCACCAGCTCGATCGTGTTTTGGGGTACGGCTGAGACGTGCGTGCCTACGGCGATGGTGGCTGCACCGACTTCCTTGGCCTTCTGCACACCCTTGGCGTCCATGGCGAAGGTGGTGCCGGTGATGTACGTCACATAGAACTTGGGGTTCTCTTTGCGGATCTCTTCGAAGAATTCGTCGGGCGACATTTCTTCGGCGATCGCGTCGATGATGCGCACGGTCATATCGTCGGGGACCATCGCGGCCAGGTAGGCCAGCGAGCTCTGGGGCCAGATCATCTTCTCACGGCTCTTGCGGCCCCAGCGGCACATGTCGCGGATATAGATGTGGCCATCGGGCGACGGTGGGTTGACGATTAGGACATCGGTCATGGCTTAGACTCCCTCGGGGTACGGGTCCCACTCTGTGATTGGCAGGGCATCGGTTGATTCACTTATTTACGGCAGATCGTTATCCATCGCGGCGGCACTGGCGTGGGCGGCGATGAGCTGGTCTTCGCTCATTTGTTTGGCCGCTGACTCGGCCCGCTTGGTCAACACATAATCCCCTAAAAACAGGGCGTCCATCCCGGTCTTCAAGAAGCACTCAATCGCCTGCTCGGGCTGGTGCACGATCGGCTCGCCCCGGATATTGAAGCTGGTGTTGAGGACGATGGGGACACCCGTATGCCTCTCGAATTCCTGTATCAGCCTGTAATACCTAGGGTTGTGTTTCTTGCTAACGCTCTGCACTCTCCCCGTGCCATCGACATGGGTGATCGCGGGAACCAATTCTCGCTTCTCTGGTAATACATCATACACCAGGATCATATAAGGGGAAGGATAATTTGAGTTAAACCATTCGCCGGTTTTGTCTTCTAGGACGCTTGGCGCGAATGGGCGGAAGCCTTCGCGGAACTTGACCCGGGCGTTGAGCAGGTCCTTCATCTCGTTGGAGCGGGGGTCGGCTAGGATCGACCGGTTGCCCAGTGCGCGTGGGCCCATCTCCATCCGGTCCTGGAACCAGGCGATGATCTTGCCGTCGGCCAGCATCTGGGCGGCCAGCGCGGGGGCGTCATCGACCTTCTTCCAGTCGACCTGGGTCTTGGGGGTGATCATCTTTTCGATCGCGGCTTCGTAGTCTTTGTCTTGCATCCATGGCCCGAAGTAGGCGTGGTCAAACACGTAGCTGCGCGGTTGGCGCATGACGGTGTTCCACAGCCAATAGCAAGCGCCCAGCGCAGTACCCGCGTCGTTGGCCGCGGGCTGGACGATGACTTCGTCGAACACCCCTTCGAGCAGGATCCGGCCGTTCATCACCGAGTTGAGGCAGACGCCCCCGGCGAGGCAGACCTTGTTGATCCCGGTCTTTTCGCGCAGCCACTTGGCCATGTGCAGCCCCACCTCTTCGGTGCGCAGCTGCAGGGCGGCGGAGACATCCATGTAGTGCTGGTTGAAGTCTTTCGCGTTGGGGTCGCGGGCCGGGCCGAGCTTGTCGTAGAACTTTTGACTAAACCACCGTGGTCGTCCCAGGTAGTGGTAGGTGAAGTAGGACAGGTCGACCTCATACTCGCCATCGGGCTTGGTCTTGACCACGTCGCGGAAGATATCGATGTAGCGTTTCGGGTCGCCATAGGGCGCTAGGCCCATCACCTTGCCCTCGCCCGAGGCGAACTTAAAGCCCAAGAACTCGGTGACCGCGCCGTAGACCAGGCCCAGGGAGTTGGGGAAGTGCTGGGTCTTGAGGCAGGTCATGTCCAGCCCTTTGCCCACGCCTAGCCAGGTGCAGTCCCACTCGCCGGCGGCGTCGATCGTGAGGATCGCCGATTCGTCGAACGGGGAGGTGAGGAACGAGCTGGCGGCGTGGCACAGGTGGTGCTGGGCGAAGTGGATCTTGGTCTTGGGGGTCAGGCCGAAGGTCTGCTTCAGCGTCTGAGGCAGCTGCCGCATCAGCCGCTCTTTATCGCCCCGGCTACGCAGCAGCCCCAGGCTCTTGGGGAAGTAGCGCAGCAGGTGCATCACACGTTCGACCCTGGCCAGTTTTGGGTCCCAGTAATAGACGATGTGGTCCAGGTCGGCTGGCTTGATGCCTGCGGTGTCGCAGCACCACTGGATCGCGTGTTGTGGGAAGTCTGCCACGTGCTTCTTACGCAAGAACCGCTCTTCTTCGACCAGGCCCAGCATCTCGCCGTCGCGCACGATCGCAGCCGCCGAGTCGTGACCGTAACAGTCAAATCCAAGAATATGCATGGCTGTCTATTCCCCTTGCTTCGTGTCCGATCGATTCATCTCAAACGCCCTGTCTGTGAGATGCCTGCCATGGGTTGTGCCGCCTGGGCCTGCTGGGGGCCGGCGGCGGTTAGTAACCGCCTAAGGTTGTGCCCCCAACGCCGAGACCGATCCGTTGGCTTTGGGTAGATCGCCCGCCTGAGCCGATGCGGCGGCCGCGGATTGGTCAGGCTTGACTTGGTACTCGTCGTGGAGCAACGCTTTTTGTTTTTCTCCCACCGCCCAGATCACCCGGACGATCACGCCCCCGATCAGCGACGCCCCGCCGACGAGCACCAGCACGGCCAGCTCCATGGCGGTAATCAGGCTCGCGCGGTGGCTGTCGGTCGACACCATGCCGTACACCACAGACCCCACGGTGCCCAGGCCCAGCGCCACAAAGCCGATCATCATCAGCCGCTTGTACGCCAGCATCCATTGCAAGTTGCGCTCGCCCCACCCCACGTGTCGCCGGGGCCCGATCAGCAGGAAATTCAATTGATGCACCACGATCCCGGTGCCCAGCATCAGCATGATCAGGACCACGCCGGCGAACCCAAACACCGACGCCACCGCTTGGGACGCCCCGCCGGCGAGCATCAACCCGCCCAGCAGCGCCCAGCCGATCGCGGTCAAGACCGATGCGCCCACCATCGTCTTGATCGGCGAGTAGCAGCAGGCGGAGAACAGGATCGTGTAGAGGAACCGCAACCCATCTTTGATCACGCTAAGCTTGCTTCGGCCGATGCGCTCCTTGTAGGGCATGGGGACTTCTTCGATCCCCAGGCGCGGATCCAGCAGGCAGATGCAGCTCATCGCGGGCGTGAAGTGCAGCCCATCGGGCAGCGGGCTCATCAGCTTCAGGCTCGAGCGACGCACGATCCGGAAACCCGAAGCCGAATCGGTCAGGTCCTGCCCCGAGACCAGCCCCAGCAGCCGGGCAAAGATCACGTTGCCGATCTTGCGGATCAGCGGCATCTCACTCTCGGGGTTGAGCCGACCGGCGAGCACCACGTCGGCGTTGGCTTCGACCAGCCGGTTCACCAGCTTGACGCTGAAATCGGGGTCGCAGGTGCCATCGGCGTCCATGAAGCCAACAAGGTCAGCCTCGGTGGCCTGCCAGCCAGCCTTGATCGCAGCGCCGTAGCCACGGTTCTTCTCGAACCGGACTTTCACCACCTCGTCGAATTCCGGTTGGTCGACCTCCGCTTGGGTGCGGTCGGTCGAGCCGTCATTGACAAAGACAACGGTCATCTGGGTCACCGGGGTCTGGGCGACCACTTTTTCACGGGCCGCTAGCGCTCGGCGCAGCGTCGCGGCGATCGCTTGCTCTTCGTTGAGTGCCGGGATGACCAGTGCTAACCGCATAAAGATGCCCCTAATCCTGCTTCCAATTTTTTAACCCAATATGCCGACCCACATGAATCAGGCAACAGAAAATGATTTTATGGATCCCCTTTCCATTCTGCACAGATTCTATAGCCTCTGGGTTGGTTTGTTGGGTCTGACTTTGTGTTTCACCTGTCTAAGCGTAAACCCCTTGGGTTCGGCGGGGTCTGGCGCGATGACGTAGAGGTCCCGGCCCGGGTAGCACTGCGCAGCCAGATCCGGCCAATGGGGGACCGAACGGACGTAGATGACGGGGTTGGCCTCAAATGGGACGGCCATATACGCCAGGCCCGCTCGGGCGTCGAGCGGGGGGCGGTTGCCGATCGGAGGCATCGCGACTACCGCATGTTCCAGGCCCTGGTCAATCACTGTTTGGTGGGCAGCAGATGACACCATGTGTGGCGGCATGAGCCGGTGCTGGTAGAACTGTCCGCAGTACCGGCTGGCCAAACCGACGACCAAACCCGTGAGCAAGAGGCACACGGCCAGCTGGGCAGCCGCCGCAGAGCCGGGATCGGAGGCTTTTTGACCCGATTCGGGCGGCAGTAGCCGCATGATCGACCGGTCCAGCAATTCCGCACCCAAGATCGCCAACAGCGGCACGACCGGCAGCAGCCACCTTGGGCCCCACCAGACGTTGGTGAACCCAAAGGCTGTGCTGCCTAGGAAAAACAAGACGGTTGACGCGGCCAGCAGCTTTAACCCGCTGGTCCGCCACCGGGTTCCCGCAGCCACCGCACCCAGGATCGCAACGGTGAGCCCCCCGACGCCCCACCCGGGGAACCGCCCGTTGAGCTCGCTGACCTGGAACGCCAGCCGGCCCAGCATCGAAGGCCCGGTGGGGTTCCAATCACTGCTCCACCGCGACTCTAATGCGTAGGGGCTCTTGAGCGGGTGGCCCGTGGTTTGAGCGTTGGTCCAGAGGTAGACCCCCACCCCGACCAATGCGCCCGCTGCGATGAGTGTGCCCAAGCCGATCCACTGCTTGGGCCACCGCACCTGACAAACCAGCACGGCGACGATCGCGGGCAAGGCAAACATGGCTGCGTCGAATGGACGGATCAACACCCCCGCGCCTAATGCTAAGCCAGCACCGATTGCGGCCCAGGGCTTTTGGGTCCGCAGCGTGCGAAGAAATAGCCACACGAACGCCAGCACCGCACAGGTCGACGCCACATGCGAGGCAAAGTTGGCGCCGTTGAACCAGATCCAGGGCGACAGGCCGAACAGCAACGCCGCCAGCGTCGCAACCCGGCGTGAGGTGAACTCGCTAGCCACCAGACCGGTGAGTAGCGTTGCTAGGCCCGCCAGCACCGCGTTGGCGGCGAACCCGATGCCCAGCCGGTCGAAGCCGCCCACGATCGTCGGCCATCCGATGGGGTATTTCCCAAAGAACCGGCCGTCGACTTCTAAGAAAAACAGTGAGTCTTTGAAAAGCTCGTGGTGCTTGGGTGCGGGTACCCAGAGCTGGCCGCTGTGGACGATCCGGCCCTGGATCAGGTAGGTCAATGAGTCACTAAAGTGCGGGATGCCTTCGAGCGCCACAGCGTTCATCGCGGCAGCCAGCACGACCGGCACCGCAGCAGCCAACACCCACCATCGGGCCTGTCGGTGGTGGAGGCTGTTGTTGAGCCACCCCGCCAGCCGCCGAAACCGGTCTGATCGAGGCGCAGCCGCCGACACAGCCAGCCCGCCCAGTATCACCGTGCCGAACACCAACCATCGCTGCAGGTCTTCCCGCAGCATCCACGGACGCAGGCCGTGCTTTTTGTTGAACGGGTCGTAGAGCAGCTCGTAGACATCCACCGCAGCGGCCAGGCTCACCAACGCGACCAACACCGCCCACACCGGGTGGGCTACGATCCACCGCTTACACCAACCCAGCGCGGTATGCAGGCGTGTGTCTTTCCATAGTGCCGCTAGCAACCCTAGCCCACCGATCCCCACGGCGGCCAGCGCGGCATGGACTAGCCACGCGGGCAGGGTCGAGACCAGCCGCTGGTCTTCCATGGCGATCAAGGCGAATTGGCCCTGGTTGCGTTCCAGCCAAGGCAGCCAGAACGCCAGCACCGCCAGCCCGCCCATGCCCACAAGCATGGCCATGGCGCGCACCGTGCCGGTTGCCCCGATCGGCTGGGGTGAATCAGCCAAGCTGTGATTGCACGAGGCTGTTGCCATCCAATCAACTCCCCCCCCTGTGTTGATCCCACCGGGACGATTCACAAGGGTGACACGTGCACGGTCCACCAAAACCGGCCATTGTATACCCCTACCAGGCACGGCCTAACCGTGTTGGTCACGCACCGATCTTGGCCCTCTCATCCCCACGGGTTAGCCCCCGGCCACGGGGGCCGATCACAAGCAAGCCCAAATCATGGCTAGATCGAGCCTGCATGACAGCTTAACACCCCAGCGGGAGACGGCCAGGAACGGCCGCGGCTGGCGGCCAAGCTGCCCGTCGCCCGCCAAACGGTTTTCAGGCATACCGCTAGCTATCGATCGCCAGGATCGGGAGTTGTCTTTCTCTCCAACCCTGCAATAGGCAGCCGCGGCCACCGCCAAGGTGGTGCAGCACGCACGATCGGCATAAGCCAATCCAGATCCGATGAAAAATCGCCGATAATCGTACCACAGTCAACTTCAATGGGTTGGCTGGAGGGCGGTGGGTTTTTCATGTGCTGATTGGGGGATGATAAGCCGCGGCCCAAAACCCTATGACTGCTTGTTCCGAAAGGGACCTGGGCCGCCATGCGCAACATCCCCAAGTTTGATCTGGACCGCTTTAAAGCGGTGGCGATCGGCTCGAGCACGGGCGGCCCCAGCCTGGTTGAGCAGATCCTCAGGGGGTTGCCCGCCGACCTGACCGTGCCGATCCTGATCGCTCAGCACATGCCCCCGAAGTTCACCGAATCGTTCGCAGCCCAGCTGGCCCAGATTAGCCCGCTGACCGTGGTACACGCCCAAGACCTGATGCCGGTCTACAGCGGGACCGTGTACATCGGCCAAGGCCATCAGCACCTACGCGTGAAGCGGCTTGGCCGCCACCGCGTCGAGGTTGAGATTAGCCCAACCCCAACCGAGCTGGCTTACAAGCCATCGGTCGATGAGTTGTTTCTGTCGTGTGCCGATGTGTACGGGCCCGATACATTGGCCATCATCCTGTCGGGGATCGGGCGGGACGGCACCCAAGGCGCTCAAGCGATCCGCGCCAAAGGGGGGGTGGTCCTCACGCAATCAATTGAGACGTGCGCGGTCTACGGCATGCCCCGCTATTGTGTGGAAGCCGGCGCTTCGGATGCACAGCTCCCCCCCGATCAGATCCGCCGTGCTATCCTACAGCTTTCGCCGCAATACGCCGGCAACGCCGCGACGAAACCATCTCAAGACAAAGTGTGACCCAAACAAGAAGAGGACTTTGTAGAGAAAAACGGTTGGGTGACGGCCTACCCGCTGACGTCGAGGTGGTGATACAGCTGCCCGCCGTGGTCCGATGGGCTGCCTGGCGGGGGGGGATACGCCGCTGGGCGGGGGCCAGCTGCGGCCGGGGCTGGGGGAGGCTGATCCTCGGCTTGGGCTTGACCGGATTGCCCGGGGGAGGATTGGGCGTCGTCGTTGGGCGCGTGGTGTTCGGGCAGGTGCTCGTCGATCGCCTGGGGTTGGACCTGCTCGACCTGTTCGACTTTTTCCAGCGCGTGGAGGTGGGACTCGAAGGTGTCTTTGGTGCGCTGGGCGTTGTGGTCGTCTTGAGCTTTCTTGCGGTCACGCTCGCGCGCCACCTGCTGGGCTTGCAACCCAGCCTGAGCCACACCCGCGCTGACACCGGTTCCCATCATGCTCATTGGTAAGCCCTCCGATCGGCTTGCCTTAAACTATGGGATATATCGGCTAATCGGGCCAACCAACTTTTAAATTTGATTTAATTTGTTTCTATACAAAGGATTGTGGGATAGATGGTCAATCGCCCGTTGACCCAAACCGGGTCTATGCTTCGGCTTTTTCGATCATCCAGTACTCCAGCTCGATCGGCGTGGCGCGGCCGAAAATCGTGACGATCACCCGGACTTTACCCTGAGCCGGTAGCAGCTCGTCGACGGTGCCTTCCATGTTTTCGAATGGGCCTTCCTTGATCTTGATCGGGTCACCCTTGGCAAACTCCATCTTGACGGTCGGGGTTTCCTCGGGCGCTTTGCTGGCGGCGAGCATCTTCTCGATCTCGGGCAGGCTCATGGGGCTTGGCCGGCCCGCGGTGCCGATGAAATCACCCACGCCCGTGGTCTCTTTGATCAGGAAGAATACGTCTTGAGGGATTCGCCCGTCTTCTTCCAGCTGCATCTCGACGAAGACGTACCCGGGGTAGAGCTTCTTGGCGGTGATCCGCTGCTTGCCGGCTTTGATGGTCTTGATCTTCTCGGTGGGCACCAGGATGCGGTTGACCAGCGGATCGAAGCCCTCGATCTTGATCTTGCGCAGCAGCGTCTGCTGCACCACGTCTTCTTTGTTAGATGCGACGCGTAGGACAAACCAGTTCATCCCCGGCGTGATCAACGGTTCGTCTTCGGTAATCTGGTCGGTATGGATGACTTGCTCTTCGGTCATGTGGCTTGTTCCTTGGATCTTGCGCCTAACGCGATTACCCGCCCCCCTCGAGGACACCCATCGACCGGAACAACCAGGCGAAGGAGATGTTGACCACGAACAGCAGAAGGGCCATCAGCAGCGTCCCGCTGATCACCACCCATGTCGATCCGATGATCTCCCGGCGTGTGGGCCAATTGACTTTCCGCATCTCCGATTCGGTGGCGATCATGAAATCGACGACCCTGGGCTTGTTCAGCACCCACCACAGCAACCCGCCAAAAACCAGCAGCACCGCCGCCACCACGCCCGCTTGGGTGTACAGCCGGTACCGGTCGTCCTGGATGACGCTCAGCTCGTCCCACAGCCACGCCCCGCCGGCCAACACCAGTGTCCCCCCCCCCACCGCGCTAAGCACGCGTGTCCAGTAGCCCTGGCCCGGTTTGTAGACTGAAAAAAACGACATCTGGTTTACCGCTTGTTGTTCGGACCATCTTGTTACGGCTGGCCAACCTGTTCAAGGCTGGCCTATCGCCCCAACATCTAGCCATGGGCCTGCGCCCAACACGCCAGGAGGGAATCGAACCCCCAACCTGCCGCTTTGGAGACGGCTGCTCTGCCAATTGAGCTACTGGCGTAGCGTCTCATACGGATCAATCCAGATCCGTATCACTTTGATGCATCACACAAGCTATCATACCCAGCATCAACCGGTTGCGGATGAGGTAGCATCAAACCACCCACGGGCGCCTTGAAATAGCCGGTGTTAGGACGTCTAAGGCACGGCCTTATTTCATCCACGACGCGTGGGCCCTTGGGCTTGAAAGCTAGCTGTCGGGTGGCTTTACAACACGCATCGTAAGGGTGATAGCTTATCTGACCACTTCCCCCAGCCCTACAAACGGTTTACTTCCTCTTAATCTTATGCAGGGTGTGCTTGCGGAGCCGAGGGCTGTATTTTTTTAGCCCGGCTTTAAGCTTCTCAGGGATCCCTCCCTTGACGTTGACGGGTGTACGGTAATTCAGATCACCCGACTCCGAGCACTGAAGCCACACATACTCAACCGCATCGGCTTTCTTGGCCATGTCCGTCACCTCACCCCGATAGATGGACCCGGGGCTTGAATTACCCAATCACCAAACCTGGGTATTGGTCTGTGGCACGCTACGCTTCGCCCCAGCCACCCAAGCCATTGGTTCGTGGCTCTTGATCGATCCCAATGATCCCCTAACGGGGTCCACACTACTCTAAGATCTTGGTCACCACGCCGGCGCCGATGGTCCGGCCGCCTTCGCGTACGGCAAACCGGACACCTTCTTCCATGGCGATCGGCTTGCCCATCAGGTCGACCTCGACCTCGACGTTATCGCCTGGCATGCACATCTCAGCCCCACCCAGCAGCTTGATGGTGCCGGTGATATCGCTGGTGCGGAAGAAGAACTGGGGTTTGTACCCGGTAAAGAACGGCGAGTGGCGGCCGCCTTCTTCTTTCGTCAGGACGTAGACCTCGCCTTGGAACTTGGTGTGTGGCGTGATGGATCCGGGCTTGGCCAGCACCTGGCCCCGCTGCAGGTCATCCTTTTCAACACCCCGCAGCAAGCAGCCCACGTTATCGCCCGCCTGCCCCTCATTGAGGGTCTTGTTAAACATCTCCACGCCGGTCACGGTGGTCTTGGCGATCTCTTCGGTGAGGCCAACGATCTCGACTTCTTCGCCGACTTTGACCATCCCGCGCTCGATCCGGCCGGTGCCCACGGTGCCCCGGCCCTTGATCGAGAACACGTCTTCGATGCTCATCAGGAACGGCTTGTCGACCTCGCGCACGGGGTCGGGGATAAACGAGTCGATCGCGTCCATCAGCTCCTGGATGCACTTGGTCTTTTCCGGGTCCGAGGGGCTCTGCAGCGCCGGGAACGCAGCGCCCTGGACGATCGGGGTGTCGTCGCCGGGGAAATCGTACTTATTCAGTAGCTCACGCACCTCAAGCTCCACCAGCTCCAGCAGCTCGGGGTCGTCGACCAGGTCGACCTTGTTAAGGAAGACCACGATCGATGGCACGTTGACCTGGCGTGCCAGCAGCACGTGCTCTTTGGTCTGAGGCATGGGCCCGTCGGCGGCTGAGACGACCAGGATCGCCCCGTCCATCTGCGCCGCACCGGTGATCATGTTCTTGACGTAGTCGGCGTGCCCCGGGCAGTCCACGTGGGCGTAGTGGCGCTTGTCCGATTCATACTCCACGTGGCTGATCGCGATGGTGAGGATCTTGGTGGGGTCGCGGCGGCCGTCGGATTCCGACGCCTTGGCCACTTCGTCGTACGCCTTGAAGGTGGCCAAGCCCTTGGCCGCCTGAACCGCGGTGATCGCCGCGGTCAGCGTGGTCTTGCCGTGGTCCACGTGGCCGATGGTGCCGACATTGACGTGGTCTTTGGTTCTTTCAAATACAGCCTTTGCCATGGGATTGTCGCCCTCTGCCGGTTCGGCATGTTCTGGGGGCCTAGGCGTTTGCCTCGGCCCTGTCTTGAATAAAAACGGATACCGTTTGTTGGTGCTTACACGATACGGTCACGGATACCCGAACTGAAAGCATGTATTCTAATCCGATCCATTGAGCGAGTCCAAACCCCACCCCAAACGATCCGCCCCACACAGGCCTGTGTAATGGGCTGCGAACAAGCCACCCATGGGACTTGAACCCACGACCTCTCCCTTACCAAGGGAGTGCTCTACCGCTGAGCTAGGGTGGCGTGAATCCGGCCATCGAGCCATCGGGCTGGTTTCCTTGCAGGCTCAATCATTACCGTAACGGATTTGCTCGATATTTGGCCAAGGCATACCCCTGGCATATACCTTCAAGCCTCCCCACCCTCTTGAGGTTAAACCTCTGGGTCACCACGCCACGAGCGGCTAAGGCCGGCCATCTCAGCAACAACCTTCAAGGACAGAAAGGCTATCACTGACCTGAATCCAAGTCAACCGATCTGATCACCTTGTCAGGGCGATCGCATCCTGAGGATTGAGCGGATCCAAGCCCCCGATCGATGACTGGCTTATCCGGCTAGCCCCTGATTTTGAGTGGTCAAGGCGGTTCTACGCAGCAACGGGTTATCCGCTTGTGCACGCCGATCCAGGATGCGATGGCCCTGAAATAATCGCCGGGGGGCTTGATCGATTGGCCGATCATGGTATCATATAAATACCTAAATAACACCGGGGGACTAAATTCCGTCAACTAGGTGGTGGCGGAATCGGATGGGAAGGAACCGGTGTTTAAGCTTTATCCACTGTGCCTCGTTGTTGCGGTTGGGTCTAGCCCAATCTGTTATGCGGGTTGGATCAGCGAAGTTCAGCCTTGGCCTCGGGACACACTCAACTCGACCTCTACCCAGATATGGACCCTGCCGTCTCTGATCGAGCTATCTGGCCTCAATAGTTTGGGGTCGGTTGAATTGGTCGTGATCGACGCCACCGACAGCCCGACCCGCCACGGCCGGATCCTCGAGGTGGTTCCCGTGGCTGATGGCCCCAGCACACGGGTGGTCACCGAGTCCTCCTGGCCAGAGGGGTACCTCTCGGTAGACAACACAGAGACGGGCCTGCTGACCCTACTCGACGAAAACGCCCTGCTAGACCTGCTCGATGGGCCACGCAGCCTGATGCTTTTCGATGGGCCTACCGGGTTGATCCCCAACAGCGGGTCGATCGATACGTATCTCGAAGACGTCACAGCCACGCTGCTAGATGTGGTGACCTACAGCCCTACGGTGGCTGCGGCCAGCTTTCAGGGCGAGCCGGTGTTGACGATCCAGCACGGCCAAGCAATCGCCAGGCCGATGAAGACCCCCAACGATCCCTGGGAAGATCTATACCTGGTGGGCACCCCCAGGCTCAACGGCTCACTGGCGGGCACCGATCCGGAGTATTTTTTAAACCCTGGGCTGGCCAACGACATTTATACCCCGGCACCCCCTCTGCCCGAGCCGGGCTCCACAGTTTTGCTACTAAGTGGAGTACTTCTTGTAGGTTGTAGCCGACGACCCGACCCGAACAACAAGCATCCGCACCACCCTATGTGAGCCAACCGCCGCCATGGTATGGTATGGCCACAACGCCGATCTTCCTTTCAAGCATCCACGGCTGGCATACGTTTCATCGGAAATTGACATCTACCCGTTCCGGCTGAAATGACGCCACACCGTCCGTCCTCGGCAGGGAAATCCCCGGCGTTTTTGTGATTCCCACGCGGCAAGCTCTCATACCCGATGGGTATATTGTGCCAATCGTTCGTGTTGGCCTGTGGTGAGGCTTGAGCGTAGCGTGTGGGAGAACGCCCATAATGGTGGTTGGGGTTGGGGTTCCAAGCCCAGGCACCGCAGCACCTGCTGTTGTAAGCGGTCGATGCCCTGGCCGGTCGTGGCGCTGATGGTAAGCGGCTGGCCGTGATGTTGGCCGTTGCTGGGTGATGCGTGGGGCGATGGGGCCAAGTCGATCTTGTTCATCACCCACAGGTCGGGACACCGTGTCATATGACACGGATCGGGCCAACCGGTGGCGGGGTCACGCATCGCGATCAACACGTGGGCGTTTTCGATGGCTTGCCTGGCCCGTTCGATTGCGCTGCGCTCGATAGTGTCAGTGGCCACACGCAGGCCAGGGGTGTCCATCCAGCGTAGCGCCACGCCGTGGATCTGCGCCAGGCACGCGACCCAATCGCGTGTCGTGCCGGGTAGGTCGGCCACCAAGCTGGCGGTCCGCCCCAGCAGGTGGTTGGTCAGCGTGCTCTTACCCACATTGGGTTGACCCACCACCACGACCGTGGGCGGCACGATGAGCTGATCGAGTTTGTCGCTGTGGCGCAGGATCTCATTGGCCGCTTGTGTGCGCCACGGCTGGTTGGGTTTGGTGTGCTGACCAAGCCACCGGCTCCAAAGCTTTGGCTGAGCCAACAGCAAATCAATCGCTCGCGGGCTAGCGGCCTGGGCTAAATAGGTGAGCATGTCGGCTTCGAGCGTACTAGAAGCCTCGGGGTAGACCCACTGGGATTGGGGATGGGTATCGCAGCCCGTGGTAGCGGGATCTATCGCTTGCGGCGTGGTCAGGGGGAATGGTTCGTAGGCAGCGCCCAGTGCGATCAAGCGATCGATCAGCTTGCGCACGACGCGTGGCCCGCTGTGTGGCATCAGCAGCATCAAGCCCACGCCTTTGGGGGATGGGTGGTGTCTTAGGCAAGCTACGAGCCCTTGGTCGATGCCGTCGAAGCTCACCAGCTTCAAATGGCCAATCGGCCAATCGTCGATCGCGGTGAGCTGTTTGAGTAAAGGTTGAACGCCTGGCCCGTACAACCCGATTAAGCCAACCGCGCCGGGGCTAAGGGCGGTCAGCAGCGATAGGTGTGGAGCTGGGCCGTTCATCGGATTTGGCATGAAGCCATCCTGACCACTGCAAGGCTACCCTTATGTTGGTTCAACTCCAACTCCGCCATCACAACGATATACGCATCGCGTATAAAAATGCCGCGTCGGGATCATAAAAACACCCAAGATTCCCTGCCGCGGACGGCCGGCTTGGGCGTAAACTCATCCGGAACGGGTATAGCACCTGCTACACCCCCAGCCCTTGAGGCACGAAACGGTGCCATCAGAATCAGCATTGTTCAACAAGAGCCTGAACAGCCAGGCCATCGAAATACCCTTGCTGAGGATCTCATACGATTGAGAATGGATCTGTTACGCGATCAGCCGCAACACGATGCGAATCGATACCAAAGTGGCCCCGGTGGGACTCGAACCCACACGGCCGTTTCCGGCCAGCGGATTTTAAGTCCGCTGCGTCTGCCAATTCCGCCACAGGGCCCTTGCAGCTGCCAATCGTCATCAACGCCGGTTTCGCCGTCAAGTTTGCTGTATGGGGCCGGGGTTTGAGTTGTCCGGCCATTGGGCGAGCCGCCTCGGGGGCCTTGGCCTTGGATAACCGCCCCGACCGCGTTGGCGGGTTCACGTTCACCCGTATCCATGACATGAGGGAGGGTGCAATGGGCCTGGCCGGATTCGAACCGGCGACCCTTCGATTATGAGTCGAGTGCTCTAACCACTGAGCTACAGGCCCAAAGCGATTGTATACCAATCCCGATCAGATTTACGGGGTTCCGTTGGTCCGCGGCAGGGAATCTTGGGTGTTTTTATGATCCCGACGCGGCAAACGCATACCCGATGGGTATATACCAATCAGTGGATCCATTGGCGTTCGACCGCCCATCGATTCTTATGGTGGTGTCTTGGTTGACGTTCTACAAGCAGGGTGGTCCGCTGGTTTGCTGTAAGCTCATCCGAGACGGGTATCGCGTTTGGCGTGTCTAGGAAAAAATACGCCCATGCGTTAACAAGGGCTCAAGCCAACACCCGCGTTCACGGCGCTGCTTCTAGCCACTGCCTAAGCCGTTGCAGCGCCGGCTTGCCGCGCACACCGTAGCCGTAGTCGCCCGGACCGCCCTGGCGGTAGGGATCCCAAGCATAGAAAAACACACCCACCAGCTGCTGAGGCTGGGGGCGATCTACCAACAGATCGCCCCACGCGTTTAAGAACGCTTCGTAGCCCAACGCTTGAGCTTGCGGGTCGGGGGGAGTACTGGGGTCGGGGGGGACGTAGTTCCACGGGTCTTTGAGCGCCCAGGTCAGGCTGGGGTATCCGATCTCGGTGAAGAGGATCGGCCGGCCCTGATCCTGGGCAAACGCCAGCAGCTGTTGGCGGATCCCTTGCCACCGATGCCGCAGCTCGTCGTGTGTCGGCGGGTCGTGCTGGGCTTGCTCGGTCAGGTCCCAGTAGCCGCTGACGCCGATCATATCCAGCCGCCGCCAGATCGTGGGCACGTGGTAGTGGTCCCAGTTGGTCGAATAGGTGAGCCACCCTTTAAATCGGCTCCGTACATGATCGATCAACCCATCCCACCGGTCGGCCTGGCGCTCGGTGCTAAGCAGCTCAGAACCCACGCAATAGATGTCGACATCGGCTTCGTTGGCGACATCGAGGAAATAATCGGTGACGCGGGCGTAGCTTTCCCACCACGGCCCCCATTGTGGGGGATGGATCTTGCCCCGCCACTCGTTGCCGCGTGGATCGGTGAACAAGATCTGGGGCATCAGCGCGGTGGTCAGCCCACGGTCGTGGGCGTGCTGCAGCAGGGTGACCAGCTGTTGGCGCGTCGGGCCCCGGCCGGGCCCGGTCACCAGCTGGATCTGCGCCGATGCCCCGTGGGTCTGAAACGCCGGTGTGGCGACCTCAAGACAGTTGAACCCAAGCTTGGCGATCTCATCGATCGATGCGAGGTATAGGTCCAGACGATTGGTGTGGTGGAGGCTAATCGCGAACCCGCGCAGCGGCCACTGCGGTGGCGGGCCTTGGCGTGGTGTGGGGCGGGTCGGGGTGGGGTCACCGCTGACAGGGCGCGGCGCAATGATCGCCCCAAGGATCGATATGCCATACACCAGCAGTGCCGCAATCACCAATGACCGTAAGGTTTTGGAATGTGAGATCGGTGTACGGCTAGGGGGGTTGGTTAAGCCGCCCCACTTACGCCTGAAAGCACGTAGGATCGACCCTGAATGAATCCGTGGCACCATGAAAGCCATCATACCTGCATGGCGTATGGGTTGGCCGGCTGTGCGGGATCGGTTCATCGGCCCACAAGCGTGGCCGATAGGCGGTAGGTCACCGGGCCGGCGACGCGCAGCACGGTGACGCGGATGCGTTGGCCGGTGCGGGTGGTGTCGAGCAATTGACCCACATCGTCTAGGCTGGCGGCTTGGTGTCGGCCCAGGTGGACCAGGACGTCGCCTCGGTGGAACCCGGCTTGGTGTGCGGGGCTATGGGTTTCGATGCGGGTGATCAGCAGACCCGACAGGTCGCGTAACCCCATGGCGTGTGCCATCTTGGCCGACATCGGCCGGGCGTGGATGCCCAACCGCTGGGCCAGCAGCTGCTCGCCGTTGGGGCGTCGGCGTTGTCCTAGCACGAGCGTGGCGGTGGGTGTTGAGCGATCGGGCTCCATTCGCAAGCGCAGCTGCTGCCCGGGTCGTTTCCCGATCAGCGCGATATGGAAATCGATGCCGGAGTGGATCGGTTGATCCTCCACATGGGTGATCACGTCCCCGACGCGCAGGGCCGCCTTGGCCGCGGGTGAATCGGGGTCGACCTGCTCTACACGGCAGGGCTGGCCCCAGCTGACGCGCAAGCCGGTGGTGATGCGGTACCGGCGTTCCACATCCAGCAGCTCCGGTAGCACGCTGCGCAGCTGGTCGACGGGTATGGCGAACCCGATGTTTTGTGCGTCGCCGCGGATGGCGGTGTTGACGCCGATCAGCTGGCCGTGGATGTTCAGCAGCGGCCCGCCGGAGTTGCCCGGGTTGATGCTGGCGTCGGTTTGGATCAG
The DNA here is from genome assembly GCA_965223655.1 of Phycisphaeraceae bacterium. GTDB lineage: Bacteria > Planctomycetota > Phycisphaerae > Phycisphaerales > Phycisphaeraceae > CBDCXC01. The sequence goes on along the minus strand of CBDCXC010000007.1, from coordinate 233,410 downwards.
GCCGTCGAAGCTCCGATGCGCGTCGATCTCTAGCGTCCGGTCTAGCGCGCTGATCACGCCTGCGGTGACGGTGTGTTGATAGCCCAAGGGGTTGCCGATGGCGATCGCGGTCTCGCCGACCATCAGGTCGTCGCTGCGGCCAAGCGCGATGGGCTTGAGCGGTTGGGGCGGGTCGATCTTGAGCACCGCCAGGTCGCGCTCGTGGTCGACGGCGACCAGCTGTGCGTCGAATTCGCGTTTGTCGGCGAAGATGACCTTCTGCTCGACGGTGCGTGCGACCACGTGTGCGTTGGTGACGATGTAACCGGCGGGGTGCAAGACAAAGCCGCTGCCCACACCGGTGCGCTTGTAGCGTCGGGTTTGGCGGGGCAGGTCGAACAGGTCCTCGAACATCCGTTCAAACCCGCCAAAACCGGATCGCAGCTCGACGATCTGGGTCGAAGAGATGTTGACCACGGCGCCCTTGGTGGCTTGGAAGACGTCAACGACGGGTGTTCGGCGAGAGGCGGCGTGGTCTTGAGCCGCGGCGGGGCCGGGCAGCGCTAGGGCGATGCTGTGGGCCGCTGCGGTCAGGATGAGTGTTCGCGTTATTGTCATCATGATGAGACCGGGTGGGTGGGCACCCGTGATAATTCGCTGCGATTTAGAGCACCTGCTTGGCGCGGGGGAATGAGCCTAGGACGGTCAGCTGGAGGCAGTTGGCGCGTGCGGCTTCGATGGCTTGGGCGACGTGGGGTTGGTCTTGGTGGCCCAGGAAGTCGACGAAGAAGCAGTACTCCCAGTTGGCGCGTTGGCTTGGGCGGTGGTCGATGTGGGTGAGGTTGAGCTGGTGCTCGCGGAAGACGTTTAAGATCGCGGCTAAGGCGCCCGGCTTGTGGGGGGTGGTGAAGGTGATCGCGGTCTTGTCGTCGCCTGAGGGTTTGGCTTGGTGTGTGGCGGTGACGAAGAAGCGTGTGATGTTGTTGGGGTTGTCTTCGATGTTGGCAAAGAGCGTGTTGAGGCCGTAGAGCTGACCGGCCAACGCCGAACCGATCGCGGCGGCGTGCGGCTCTTGGCTGGCGATCTCGGCGGCCATGGAGCTCGATGCGACCGCGACGCGCTGCGTGCCTTGGAGGTTTTCGCTTAGCCATCGGCGGCATTGGCTAAAGACCTCGGGCCGTGAATAGACGCGTTGGATCTGGTCGGCGGGTGCGTTGCTTAACAGGTTGTGGTGGATGCGGATCAGCACCTCGGCGTAGATGCGCACGGGTGAGTCTAAGAAACAATCCAGTGTTTCGCTGACCCCGCCCATGGCGGAGTTCTCGATGGGGACCAGGCCCAGGTCGATCTGGCTGCGTACGGTGGCGTCGAAGACCGAGGCGATGGCGTCAAAGGGCTCGTACCCCACGCTGGTGCCGAACTTGAGCTGTGCCGCGACATGGCTAAACGACCCGGGCGGGCCCAGGTAGCCGACTTTGAGTGCGCGCTCCAGCGCGAGGCTGCCGCTCATCAGCTCGCGCCAGATCGCGGTGATGCAGGTGTCGGCCAGCGGGCCTTGGTTGTAGCGTTGCACACGGTCCAACACCTCGCGCTCGCGGTCGGGGGCGTAAACGGGGCTGTTGTGGTCTTGCTTGTGCTTGCCGATGGCTACAACGACGCTGGCGCGTTGGTTGAGCAGCTCGACTAGCTGCTTGTCGAACTGGTCGATCTGCGCCCGCAGGTTCGCCAGGCCGTTGGTGGGGTCGGTGTCTTTTGGCATGGGAGAGGCATTTTATACTTGACGGGTATAAAATGTCATGGTTTGTGCGTGTTTGGCGTTGGGGCGGGGCAAGCCAATGACCATTTGGTCGGTTGGTGCGTTTAGGAGAGTGCATCCTGGTGCTGGATCAGTTGGCGGCAGTTGTTGAATCGCCCTTGGCGTTGGGCCCGACGTTGTTGTTGGCCGCGACGGGGGTGGGGTTGGTGCTGTGGCTGGCGGGCCGCCGCTTGGCGCGGATGTGCTGCGCCGGCTGCGGGCTGGTGCTGGGTGGTGCGGTGGCGTGGGCGGCCTGCCGGGAGGTGGGGGCGGCTAGCCAGAGCCTGATCTGGGTCGCGTTGGGGTCGGTCGCGGGTTTTTTGTTTGCGTTGCTGATGTTCAAGGTGTGGATGGGGGTAAGCTGCGGGGTGCTTTTGGCGCTGACGATCCCCGCGGTAAGCCTGGTGTGGGAAGGGGTGGATCCGCCGCCGACCCAGGAGCTGTTCCCCCAAGCCGCACAACAAAATGACCTCCAGGACCCCGATGCGTTGATCGCGTATCTGGCGGGTATGTACGATCGGCAGCGGGAGGTGTTGTCCTCGTGGGGCGGTGATTTGGATCCTGGCAGGTTGCGCACGCTGGTGTTTGCGGCGGCGGCTGGTGCGTTGATTGGGTTGATGGCGGGCTTGGCGTTTCCGTACCCGGTGGCGGCGTTCGAGTCGGCACTGGTGGGGGCGGGCCTGATGATGCTGGGGGTTTTAGGGATCTTCGCTAGCCAGATGCCCGGTGCGTCGGGGTGGGTGGCGGATCAGCCCCGCGTCCTGATCGTCGTGCTTGGTCTGATAACGCTGATGGGGGTGGGGATCCAGTGGACCATCTCAAAACCGAAAACCGATATGTGATGGTGTTCCATCGCGGGGGCTTGGCTTGGGCGGTCCTGGGTTGACCGCGCACCCGGTTGGGTGTTTTTTTCAAGCCGATGCGCCGCGGTCAAATCAGGATCGCCCAAGCGATCCTCAGGAGCTGTCGCTGATGTTGATCACCCTGGCTCAGGTGCGCACGCCCCCCACGGTATTTGATAGTGTGCTTCAGATTTTTTCTCGGCTTGACACGCTGGCACACCCCAAGCATTTGGTGGATACGCTCCAGGCGATGTCGGCGGTGTGGGCGGTGATCTTCCTGGCTTCGGGTCTGATCTGCCTGTTCCAGGGCTACAAGATCTACAAGACGGTGACGGTGATCCTGGCGCTGGCGATCGGGGCGTTCGCGGGGTATTACCTGGGCAAGAAGATCCACGCTGAGTATGTGGTCGCGGGCTGCTTGTCGGTGCTGCTGGCGGTGACGGCGTTCCCGCTGATGAAGTACGCGGTGGCGGTGATGGGTGGGTTGGCCGGGGCGTTTGTGGGTGCCAATGCATGGTCGGCGTTGGGGCGTCTGATGGGCGGGTCGGGCGGGCAGGCCGCGGCCCAACACTACTGGATTGGGGCGCTGGTGGGCCTGCTGGTGTTTGGGATGCTGGCGTTTATCCTGTTCAAGATGTCGGTGGTGATGTTCACGTCGGTCAGCGGGTCGACGATCGCGGTATTGGGCGGGATGGCGTTGCTGCTTCAGATTGAGTTCTTCCAGCCGACGATCTCACGGAGCATCTCGGCTCACTCGGTTGTCTTGCCGATGCTGGTGCTGGTCCCGGCGTTGATCGGGTTTATCCTGCAGGAGATGGATCCCACGCCCGGCAGCGGTGAAGCGTCGAGCAAAGGCGGTGGCAAGGCCGCCACGGCGTGACAATTACCTAGTTTCTCCAATTTTCTTCAATTCAAACTAAATTACTTGGTGGCCAATATTCTTTTCGCCGTACTTGAACAAAAGATATTTTTTTCTTGATTAGAGGTATACAAATCAGTTAAACTATTTTTGTAGGAGAAGGAAGAAGAAGGGATTGAGAGACCATTTCGTATTTTAATTTCACCATCAGGAAGGAGAAAAGATCATGTGGAAGAGAATTGTGACCGGAGTTGCTGTATGTCTAACAACAGGGGTGTTGGCTGCACCCGGCTGGGCTGTCACGTTTGATTTTGAGCTCTACTACACCCTGTTTTCGGGTGAAGAGCGGGTCAAGCGGCTCGATTTTACATACGACGATGGTGGTGGCGGGATCAGCGGGGTGACGAAAACGCTGATCGCCACGGCGACCCAGATGGCTGGGGCACCCGGTTCGGGTGGCACCGCGGGTGCTGATGGGATCGTGGGCAACCCCAACGATCCTGACTCGTTGCTTGTCGGTGGCCAAAACACAGGCCGGATCTTTAACGTCAATAAGGCCGGCGGTGTTGACAGCGCAACACCCGCCGGCGTGTCGACCGCCTTCCACCTGGAAGTACCCGACGCCACCAAGATGTACGTTACCGGCATCCCTGGGGCGCTTGGAGAGGTTCCCCTGATGCCCGATGGCTCGGTTGGGGCAGGTTCATCGATTACGCTTTTGGGAGACGACACCGCGATCACGCAGGTGATCACCACCCCCAGCGGGTCTTTTTATACCTCCAGCGGACCTGGAGGCAATGGAGCCTTTGGATCCATTGTCTTTGGTGCGGGCACCGCGACCACCACGCGGATCGCGACTCCTGTGCCCGCGGCTCATGGCGCAACCTACGATCCATTCTCTGGTGATATCCTCCTGTTCGGCGATGAATTTATCTCCCAATACGATCTCGGAGGGGGCGGGTTCATCGGTGACTTGGATGTCAGCGCCCTTGGGGCAACCCAACTCGATCAAGGGACGGTCGATGGCAAGGGGCACATCATCGTGGCCGATAACGGCGGAGACCTGATCTTTGTGGACTACAAGTCAACAGCACTGGTCACAACCAATGACTTTTCCGCTGGGTTCTTCCTGGATGATTTTTTAGACGATGTCGCTCCACTGGTCGGATCTGGCCGCACGGACGGCGGGAATAACGAGATCCCTGAGCCGTTGACCGGCGTGCTGGGTATCATGGGCCTAAGCTTGCTGAGCCTGCGGATGCGCCGTCAATCGGTTTGATCGCAACAAGCAACCAGCGGAATTGAAAAAAAACAACCCCTCAGCTGAGGGGTTGTTTTTTTATTTACACTTTTGGCTGTGCTACTTCCACGGCCTCCAGTGGAGAAAAGCGTGACCCGGGCAGCGGGACGCGGCGGTTGACCGGTGTGGCTTGAGGCATGGCGGGCCCTAGGACCCAGACACTAAACCCGACCACCAGGTTGGCGATCAGCAGGGCCCACCACTGGGTCTGTTTGAGGTAGACCAGCACGCCGGTGGCCAGCAGCAGCGCCAGCGTGATCGGGATCAGCCCCCGCCAGGCCAGCCGCATCAGCTGATCAAACCGGAACCGCGGCAGCGTCCATCGGATCCACATCATCAGGAACAACAGGGCGGCGACCTTGGCGATGTAGGCGGTGGCTTTCAGCGCCACCAGCCCGAGTCCGCCCACCACGGGCTCGTTCAGGATCGGCAGGTCCCAGCCGCCTAAGAACAGCAGCACAAAGAACGCCGACCCGGTGATCATGTGGATGTATTCACCCAGGAAATAGAGCGCCCACTTCATGGAGCTGTATTCGGTGTGGTACCCGCCAATCAGCTCCTGTTCGCACTCGGCTAGGTCAAACGGCGCGCGGTTGCACTCGGCCAGCACGCAGGTGAAGAAGATCACCGCCAGCACGGGCTGCGTGAACAGGTTCCACACGCCGTTGGCTTGGAACGCCACCAGCGCGTCGGCCCGGGGGCTGCCGAACATCAGGATCACGGCCAGCACACACAGGCCCATGGGGATCTCGTAGCTGAGCATCTGAGCGGTGGCGCGCAGCCCGCCCAGAAACGAATACTTGTTGTTGGACGCGTACCCTCCCAGCACCACGCCGTAGACCGCCAGCGACCCGATCGCCAAGATGTAGATCACCCCGATGTTGATCGATGCGGCTGTGATGTTGAGTGTGGCGTCGCCCCACTGGAGGTACCCGCCCCAGGGGATCACGGCCCAGCCCAGCAGCGCGGGGATCATCACCACCGCGGGCGCTAAAAAGAATAGCGTCCGATCGACGCCAAGGGGGTTGTAGTCTTCCTTGAGCAGCAGCTTCAGCCCGTCGATCAGCGCCTGGCCCAACCCCCAGCAGTGGTGCTTGAACGGCAGCACGCCGAACGAAAACCCTACCCGGTTGGGGCCGATCCGGTTTTGGACCCAGGCCGCGACTTTTCGCTCGAAAAAAATCAGGTAAGCGCAGCTGAGCAGCATCAGCTGCAACGCAATCAAGATCGTGATGGCACTGGCGATAAACTGAGGGTCGACCATGGCCGCTCAATATAGCCGGTGGGTATCACGCGGACAAGATTGAACGCTTGTTGGGGTATGCCACAACCATCATCGCAAGACACAGGGTGGATCAAGATGGGGCCTTGTGAAAGGCGGGTTATTCGGCTGAGGACAGCGACTCATCGGGTTGGGCTGCCGTCTCGGCGGGGCCGCCGGTGAGCTTGAGGTCGTCGATGATGATGGTCTCGGTGTAGCTGTCGTCCTCCCGATCGCTGCGGAAGTCGACCCCAACAAGCCGGACGGAGCGGATGACCGTGTCGAAGTCTTGCTGGCCCGCGGCTCGGACCATCAGGTCTTTTTCAAACGTAAAGCTCAACACCTGGGCCGTGTCTGTGAGGGGTTGGCCTTTGGTCGAGACATAGGTGGTGTGGCCGTTGCTAACCGCGAGGTAGACATCCGTGGTCGTGGTCGAGGCGCTGGAGCGCATGCGGACCGACACGCCGGCGTATTGGGTCAGGTCGGTGGCGTATTGCAGCTCGCGGCGGATCCCCCCGAATGGGTTGGGCCACTGCACCACGTAGACCCCCACGCCCCCGCCCTGATCGAACACCCACTTCGGGCTGACCGTCGCCACGATATTGTCGACCGTGGCCAACCCGAACCGGCGCCAGGGGGCGGACTCGGCGCTGGGGCCGACCACCTGGCCGTCACCGTATGACTCAAAATCATCGATCACCAAGTCGGCTTGCACCGGGCTAAGTAAAATCAAAACCAAACCAACCGTCCAAGCTCTTGATGCGGTGCCCATAGGGGGTCCCTTCTGATGGTGAGGCGGGCTAAATGATTCGCACGATCAAATCCAACTATCGGTTATGCGAAACGACGGCTGTATCCACAGCCACGCAGATCGCTGACAGCGGGGGCGGGGTGGTTGGGTTATACCGTCTGGGCCAGGGACCACCTGTGCCAATGTCGATGCCGCCTGCCCATTCATTGGCGATGGGTGTATCATGAGCGTTTAGGATCATGCCATGCCCGAGCAGCATCACCCCCAACCCGCCAGCCACCGGCTCACCGACGAGCAGGTCCGCCACGTGGCCAAGCTTAGCCGGCTGACGCTCACCAACGAGCAGGCCCACCGCTTTGCCCAGCAGCTGTCGTCGGTGCTGGACCACATCGCCAAGCTCAACGAGTTGGATGTGGACGGGGTTGAGCCCATGGCCCACGCGATGGATATGACCAACGTGCTGCGCGAGGATGAGCCCACGCCGGGTCTGCCGGTTGAGGCGGTCTTGGCCAACGCGCCCCAGCGGTCCGATCCGTTTTTCCAGGTGCCCAAAGTCTTGGGCGAAGGCTCGGGGGCGTGATCCGTAAGAGCCCCCAATAACGAAAAGAAACCCGCTGCAAGGCGCAACGGTGAGTGTGCCCTACCGCACCACAACCGACACAACGCACGATGGACCCCACCCAAACGACACTGATCCCGCTCCGCGACGCCATCGCGGCAAAGCAGGTGACTGCGACCCAAGCGGTCCAGGCGTACCTGGACCGGATCGATCGGTACAACGATCGGCTGCATGTGTACCACGAGGTTTACGCCGACCGCGCGCTGGAGCGTGCCGCGGCTGTCGATGCGGGCCAAGTGACCGGTCCACTGGCTGGGGTGCCCATCGCGATTAAAGACAACCTCTGCACCGAATACGGCCACACCACCTGTTCGTCCAAGATCTTGGCCAACTTCCAGGCCCCCTATACCGCCACCGCGGTCCAGAAACTCGAAGACGCCGGCGCGATCGTCTTGGGCAAGACAGTCCTAGATGAGTTTGCCATGGGCTCTTCGACAGAAAACGCAGCTAATGGGCCCACGCGTAACCCGTGGGATACCGACCGCGTGCCCGGTGGCTCATCGGGCGGATCGGCGGCTGCGGTTGCTGCGGATCTGTGCGCTGGGGCAATCGGGTCGGACACCGGCGGGTCGATCCGACAACCCGCGGCGCTGTGCGGTGTCGTGGGGATGAAGCCGACCTATGGCCGCGTGAGCCGATACGGGTTGGTCGCGTTTGCCAGCAGCCTCGATCAGATCGGACCGCTGACCCACACCGTTTCGGATGCCGCCCTGCTGCTCGAAGCCATCAGCGGTGGTGATCCGAAAGACTCCACCTGCACCGATCTACCCGTCCCCGACTACACCGCCCAGCTTAATCAGCCACCCCAGCCGCTGCGCATCGGCATCGCCAACCAATACCTTTCGGACCGCAACGACCCCGCGGTCGCCCAGGCGGTCGAGCAAGCCAAGGCGGTGTTCCAGGAGGCGGGGGCGCAGATCATCGAGATCGATCTGCCCCACACCCAGTACGGGATCCCCACGTACTACATCGTGGCGCCGGCTGAGGCGTCGAGCAACCTGGCGCGGTACGACGGCGTGCGCTACGGCAGGCGGTGTGAGCAGCCAAGCGACCTAGTCGACCTGTATAGCCGCTCACGCGCCGAAGGGTTCGGCGATGAAGTCAAACGCCGCATCATGCTGGGCACCTACGCGCTATCAAGCGGGTATTACGACGCGTATTACTTGAAGGCGTTGAAGGTGCGGCGGTTGATCAAGAACGACTTCGACGCAGCGTTCCAACGATGCGATGCGATCCTGTGCCCCACCACGACTGCCCCGGCGTTCCGGCTTGGCGAAAACACCGACGATCCGTGGTCGATGTATCTCAACGACGTCTATACGGTCAACGCCAACCTCGCGGGCATCCCCGGCATCAGCCTGCCGGGCGGGCTGGCCGATGCACCCACCAACGGTGGCGGCCAGGCAGCTACCCGGAAGCTGCCCGTGGGGATCCAACTGTTGGGCCCTGTATTTCACGAAGATCAGCTGCTTCAGATTGCCCGCCTCTATGAATCGAACAATCCTCCTCACCCCACCCGGCCCGACCTAGCCACCCGTTGCATGTAGCATACACACCGCGGTTAATTGGCGTTAATTGTTTTAATAAAATAAATTACGATCGATTCCCGTGACTTCATGGATCCTTTTTCTAGATGACATGCCACCATCAAGCCCGCCTGATAAAAGGAAATATGGCTTAAATAGGCTTTTTTTGTGCGAACGTTTTTGTGTTGAGATGCGTATAAAAAGTGGGAAGCATGTGAATAAACCCCTGTTGGGTTGTTTTCCGTCAAAAATGAAGGATTTTTTTCTAGGGAGAAAGGTATATTTTCAAACCCTCTACCTAGGTAGGCAGGGGCATCCACTTTTCTTTAAATTAAATGTAAACTCTGTTATTATGGCTGTTTACAAAAAGATGGTCGCGTCAAAATATGGAACCTAGATAAAATTTGTGTTAATTTGGGAAGTTTGACTGGTTGATTTATTGTGAGATTCTGTTAAAAATTCGCGTAACTTACCTACTTATTCCGATGGATTGATTTAGCTTAGTTGAGAGCTTTCTCCCCTCCGCCCCGTTGTCGCTTCGGCGACAGCGGGGTTTTTCTATACTTGATTGCCGGAGGCGTATCAAACGGCGGCAATGATCGCACGGATCGTGGCATTCTTGGTTGTTTTTACGTTTTTAGCACAGCCCGTCTGCTCGAAAGGGGTAGGCGCCGTTAGCGTTCCGCGAGCACGTGCAGCTGCGATTCGATCTGTGCTAACAGTTCGTTCAACACACCCAAAACATGGTCATCCCCACCGGCGTGTTGGATGGCGGCCTGGTACGCCTGAACCTGCCGCTGCTTCTCGTTGGCCAACTGCTGAGTCAGTGTCGGCAGATCGACGTAGTGGTAACCGGCTACGTCTGAGGCGTAGACGCTTGGCTTAACCTGCAGCCCTCGGCTCTGGATGAGTTGGGCTAACCGCTGCTCATGTTCGCGGCTTAAGCCAAGCCCGGACTGGATCCGCTGCCATTGCGCGTAGGTTTGGGGTGTCACGTAGGGTGTCGCCTGATCCACAAGTCGGATCATGCTGCGCACCTCGCCAGCTAGCAGCGTATTGAGTTGATCTTCCAGCGTCTGACGATCCATGGCGTGATCCCTCAATTGATTCACGGAGCAGGCCCGACAGCCAAGGGCTTTGGCGTCAACCCCAGTTGATCGGAGGCCAAGCCATCGTCCGCGTGGTCGACATGGGTAGCAGCAGGCCATGGATCGCCACTGCGTGTCTCCATGGCTTGAGCCATGAACACAGGATCGGGGACGACCGAGGTGATCTTCAGGTTGGCGTAGTCGCGGGCCATCTCATTGGCTTTGGGCAGTACACCGGTCCATACCACCGCGACCGCACACAGCAGCAAGACCGCCAGGCCTGCGCCCTGGGGCAAGAACTTGGGGCGGTTCTGGGCGTCGGGCACAAACGCCATGTAGTACACCGGCCGCATGTAGTAGTACAGGCTGACCACGGTATTCAATAGCAGCACCACGATCAGCACGAAATACCCGCTGCCGGCGTCGGCCATGGCCTGCATCAGGTAGATCTTGCCCATGAAACCACCCAGCCCAGGCATGCCAAATAGGCTCAGCAAGAATAGCGTCAGGGGCACCGCTAACAATGGCGATCGCTGCATCAGGCCAGCGTAATCGGTTAATTCTTCACTCCCGGTCTGTTGAGTCACCATCCCCACCACGGTAAACGCCCCGAGGTTCATAAACAGGTACACCACCAGGTAGAACAAGATCGCCCCCACCACGCTGGGCTGAGCGGTGGACGTCACCACCCATTGCCGGTCGGCCGCGACGAGGATCAGGCTCGCCCCCATGATCATGTAGCCGGCGTGGGCGATCGAGCTGTAGGCCAGCAGCCGCTTGATATTCGTCTGATGCAGCGCCACCAGGTTGCCCCACGTCGCGGTCACCGCCCCGAGGATCGCGATCCCGATGCTTAGCCCCATAAACAAATCGCTGCTAGAGACCGACGCAGCCCCAAACACACACAGCACACGGATCAGCAGGCAGACCGCAGCGCCCTTCGACGCCACCGACAAAAACGTGGTGACCTCGATCGGGGCGCCCTGGAACACATCGGGGCACCAGAAGTGCAGCGGCACCGCCGACAGCTTAAACGCCAACCCACCCAGCATCGCCGCTAGCCCGATCGCCATCAGCGGCGACACGCCACCCGCCGCGGCCTGTGCTACACCAGCCAGGCTCAGCGTCCCCGTCACGCCGTAGATCAGCGACATCCCATACAGCATCACCGCGCTGCTGGCCGAACCGAAAATCACGTATTTCAACGCCCCCTCCGACCCCACACGGTACCGCTTGCGCAGCCCCGCCAACGCGTAGCTGGGCAGCGAAGCCGACTCCATCGCGATAAAGATCATCAGCAGGTTGCTGGCCGACGCCATCAGCGACATCCCCACCGCCGCACCCAACAGCAAGCAGAAAAAATCGGGCACGTCGTATCGGTGCGTCTGGTGGCGCGAGGTGATCCACCACTGCACGCACACCAACCCCGTGAACAGGATCAGCAGCACCTTGAAGAACTGGCTGAAATAATCCACCGTGAGCATGCCCGAGAAGACCTCCCCAAAGCCGGTGTAATGGGTCAACGACGACAGGGCCGCCAGCATCGCCAGCCCCAACCCCACCCCCGCGGCGCCGACAGGCAGCACCACGCTGTCACGCTTGACAAACGGCACCAGGATCACCGCGCACATCGCCGCGATCAGCCACAGCTCGGGCATCACCAGCTGAAGCTGATCCCAGCTGGGCAACGCCGGTGTCATCGCGATCGATCCAATCATCTTTGCGTGTCCTTTTCGAATCGGAACGGATTAACCGCCTGCGAGGGTCATGGTAGCCGCCGCCCCGCTTTGGAGGATCTGCATCACGCCGTTGAAGGTCTTTTCGGTCACACTAAACACCAGCACCGGCACCACGCCGAACACCACCGCGGCCAGCCCAAGCGTCGCCATCACAAAATACTCCCGACCCGTTACCGGGGCGTAGGTGCTGTACTCGGGCTTCTCCTGCCCCATATAAACCCGCTGGAACATCCACAGGATATAACCCGCGGTGAGCACAACGCCCGAAGCCGCCAAGGTACCCAGCAGATAAACCGTAAAGTAATCAAACCCCGCGTTGCCCGCAGCCTGGAACGTACCCAGCAGGACCATGATCTCCCCGATGAACCCGCACAGCCCAGGCAAACCCATCCCCGCAAAGAAGCCTACCAAAGACCACCCCCCGTACCCGGGCCACTTCAGCCACATCCCCCCGAACCGACCCAGGTCGCGGTGGTGGGCCCGTTCATACACCACACCCACTAAAAAGAACATCATCGCGCTGGAGATCCCATGACCGATCATCTGGTAGTACGCCCCGTCAAAGGCCGTGCGCGTCAGCACCGCCAACCCCAGCATGACATAACCCATGTGGCTCACCGAAGAGTAAGCCACCAGCTTTTTCCAATCGGTCTGCGCCATCGCACACAGCGCCCCGTACAGGATCCCAAACACCGCGATCGACGCTACGATCGCCCAGAAGTAATGCGCCGCATCGGGGAAGAACGGGTAGGTGATCCGCATCAACGCGTACCCCCCCATCTTCAGCAGCACGCCCGCCAGGATCATCGAGATCGGGGTGGGCGCCTCCACGTGCGCATCGGGCAGCCAGGTATGCAGCGGCGCCAACGGCAGCTTGATCGCAAACGCGATAAACGTCAGCCAGAACGCCAGCTTGGCAAACCCCCAACACACCCCACCCTGGCCAAACAGGCCCCGCACCGCTTCGGATTGCAGCGTCACCTGCCCCGGGTCAGATGAGACCATCGTCCAGGTGTTGCCCGCACCGCCCGTGGCCTGGGGCGTGAGGAAGTACAACCCCAACATCACAATTAACAAGCAGATCGAGCCCGCCAGCGTATACAGGAAAAATTTGATCGCCGCGTACTCTTTGCGTGGCCCGCCCCACACGCCGATCAGGAAGTACATGGGCAACAGCGAGATCTCAAAGAACACGTAGAACAGAAACATGTCCAACGCCAGGAACACACCCAGCATCCCCGTAAACAAAAACAGGTACAGGGCCATGAACACGTTGGTCGATTTCTCGATGCTCCACGACGCCAACACCACCAGCACGCTCAAGGCGGTGGTCAGCAGCACCAGCGGCAGCGACAGCCCATCGACCCCTACGCGGTAATAAGCGTTGATCGCGCCGATCCAGCTCCAGCTGGTCTCGAACGCCACGCCCTCAAACCCCTGGCTGTAATAGGCGAAGGTCAGCTGCGCGCTGATCGCCAGCGTGGCGATCGAAGTGATCAGCGCGATCTTCTTCGAAAGCTCGCTTGACACCGCCAGGCACGCCAACGCGCCCAGGGCCGGTAAAAAAATCATCCAATTCAGCAGCGTCGCTTCCATGGTCTTACGTTCCCTATCTGCGTGTCACCGATCGTCCATCACGTCGGGGCTTTAAACTTTTTCCAAAAGCCGTTTTGAAGCTCGATTCGGGCATCATCTATGGCGCGGCCTTGACCAACGCCACCGTCACGACCATCAGCGTTACAAGCGTCGCCGAAGCAAACAAAAACAGCACATACGCCCGCACCCGCCCGACCTGCGTGCTACGCAGCACCCGACCGCCCGTGTTAGCCATAGCCGCAGCGCCGTTCACCGCGCCGTCGACCACAAGATTGTCGAATACCCCCACGATGAACGACGCCACCCGCGCCACCCAGCCCGCCAAGTTCACCACCCCATCCACCAGATACTTGTCGATCGCAGCCATCACACCAGCCACCGTCTTGCCCAAGGCTACCGCGAACACGTCGTACAACGCGTCAAAATAAAACTTGTTGTGTGCCCAGGTGTAGAGCAGGTTGATCCCCGGCAGGGCAGCGACCTTCGCCCCGATCGCCATCCCCGGCCGGTACATCACGATCCCCGCCCCTAACGCGATCACCCAGCTCAACCCGTTGAGCAGCATCACATGGACCGTATGCATCGCGTGGCCATGACTAAGGTCCGCGATGGTCTGCAGCCCCACCAACCCTACGGTCGGCTGGGACGACTCGATCATGCTTAGCCAGAATGTCATGATAAACGGCGCCGACAGGATCGCCATCGCCGCCAGACACACCTGGGGCACATACATCGTCCAGGGCACCTCGTGGGCGTGGTCGTAGAGGTGCTGGTCACGCGGCTTGCCCAGGAAGGTCAGCGCAAAGCTGCGGGCCATATAAAACACCGTCAGGTACGCCACCACCAGCGGCCCCCAGTAGAACAGCTTGGCCGCCGGGCCCAACGCCGCCATCGCGTGCCCGTAATTCACCGTGCCCGCGATGATCCCGTCCTTCGAATAAAAACCGCTGATCCCGATCTCGGTAAAGGGGATCGAAGCGCCCGCGATCGCCAGCGTGCACACAAAGTAACACGCCGCGGTGATCGGCAGCTTCTTGCCCAGCCCGCCGTAGTAACGCATGTCCTGCTGGTGGTGGGCCGCGTGGATCACCGAGCCCGAGCACTGGAACAAGCAGCACTTAAAGAACGCATGCGTGATTAGGTGGAACAACGCATACCCATACGCCCCAGCGCCAAGCCCCAGGATCATGTACCCCAGCTGCGAAAGCGTCGAGTACGCCAGCACACGCTTGATGTCGGTCATCACCAACGCCATGCACGCCGCCATCACCAGTGTGATCAGCCCGATCGTCGCGATAAACAGGTGCGCCCCAGGCGTGAGGATCGGGTAGATCCGGCCCGTCAGGTAGACACCGGCCGCGACCATCGTCGCCGAGTGCACGATCGACGACACCGGCGTGGGGCCCTCCATCGCGTCGGGCAGCCAGGTGTGCAGCGGGAACTGGGCGCTCTTGCCGATCGCGCCAAAGAACAACCCGATCCCCGCCACTGTCAACCACAGTGGAGGATTGGTCATCGATAATGTCGGGTCTTGTTCGTAAAGCCGGTGGATCAGAGCAGAGAACATGTTCCCGTCTAGCTCGCCTGTTGCTGGCAACAGCAGCTTGCCACCTAGCTGGTAAAACAAGATCCCAAACCCGATCAGGAACCCCATGTCCCCTACCCGGTTCATCACAAACGCCTTCTTGCACGCCAGCTGGGGACCACGCTTCTCAAACCAGAACCCGATCAGCAGGTAGCTGGTCAAACCCACCAGCTCCCAAAACACGAACAGCTGCATGATCGAGTTGCTGATCACGATCCCCAGCATGGAGAATGTGAACAGCGATAGATAAGCAAAGAACCGCTCAAACCGCTTGTCGCCCGCCATGTAGCCGATGCTGTACAGGTGCACCAGCGTGGCGATGCCGGTCACCATCACCATCATCGCCACGGTCAGCCCGTCGATCATCGCACCCAGGTACAGCCACCCAGCCTCACAGCCTGGAAGCGGGATCCACGGCAGGTTCCACACAATCGGATCGGGGCGGTGGGTCAGCCACTGGATCAGGGAAACCAACGAGCAGCCAAACCCCCCGGCCATCACCGCCGTCGCGAACCAGCCGCTACGCAACCCCATGACCCGCTTGCCAAAAAAGATCACCACCAGGCTGCTAGCCAGCGGCAACAATGTAGCGGCAACCAAAAGCGTGCGGATCTGTGCTTGGACTTCGGTCAAATCGTGAGGCAATGGAAAAACCCCGTCGTGTGTGGTGTAAGAGCCGAGACCCGCTGGGGTGGACCGCCGTACCCAACCGTCCCAAAGGCAAGCCTATCCTTTGAGTTGTACAGCCTTCTCAACATCGATCGAGTTAAAATTGTTGTAAAAATTCAAAATAATCGCCAGCGCCACCGCGGCTTCGGCCGCGGCTAACACGATGATAAAAATCGCGAACATCAGCCCGTCGATCGCCGGCTCACCCGTCGTGCCCGACCACACGTAGCGGTTAAACGCCACCAGGTTCAAACCCGCGGCGTTGAGCACCAGCTCCACACCGATCAGGATCCCGATCGCGTTGCGCTTGGTCAGCATTGTGGCCATACCCGCAGCCACCAGCAGGAATGAAACCAGCACGTAGTGGGTCAGCTGGATGTTGAAGGCAGGGTTCATATTGATCTATCCCCGATGACCACGCAGGCCACGGCTACTGTGCCCTTTGCCTGGCCATAAAGGCCGCCCCGATCATCACGACCAGCAGCAAGACCGCGGCGATCTCAAAGGGAACCATGTAAACCGACAGCAGCGCCCGACCCACGGTCGCGACCTGGCCGTAACCCCCGCCCAGCGCCCCATCACCCGCCGCCGTAGCCGCCACCGGCGTGTGGACCCACGCAAAAAGCAGCAAGCCACCGATCGATAGCCCGATCAACACCCCCAACCCGATCTCCCACCCGTTCACACGCAGCCCCACAAACGGGCTCTTGCTGGTCAGCATCACCCCAAAAACAATCAGGATCAGCGTCCCACCCGCATAAACAATCAGCTGGATCGCCGCCAAAAGCTCCGCATTGAGCATCAGGTACATCCCCGCAGCCCCAGTCAGCGTCAGAAGCAAATAGACACTCATCCGCACAATGCTCTGGCTAAACACAATCGACCAAGCGCTCAGGCACGTCAGCCCAGCCAGCGCGTAAAACAAAAACGGCGCGACTTGTTCGATCGAGCCATCAGGTTGATGTTGTGCGAGTATGAACAACGAGCCGCACCCCTTGGTGACACCACAGGTTACAGCGAGATCGGTCCCGATCACGTTTACCAGGCCCACAGTTTGCCCCCGGCTGGGAGTCATCCCCCGGCATTGTTGTGCCCGCAACGTGGCAGCTGACACCATGGGTATAAACCCACTAAGCCCACAAGGATAGCCACCGACCGATCACTGTCAAACATCGCCCCAATCACCGCCCGCAGGCTTACGCCTTCACTACCGCATCCCCATCGCGCCAATGAAGCCACCAGTGCTGCCTCCCGATGTGCTGCATCGATCACCCGGTGCTCTGATCCGGCAGCTGCCACGCCCACCGCTGACCCACCCGGACCACGCGCACATGCAGCCTCTGATTACCCTCAAAAGTCAACAGCATATCGGCGATACCCGCCACGCCCGGTGCCAAATCGACCTGTATCGGCTTGCGGCCCTGGGTCGCCCGGTGCCAAAGCAGACCAAAATACCGGGCTGGCGAGAGATGAGTGAGGTCTGTCAGATCTTCCTGCTCCAGCTGATCCAAGATGGTCTGCTGGGCTGATCCATCCAGACCACGCATCACCTCCAGACTCTGACGCAGCGACCGCTGGGAGGATGGATCGAGCATCTCATACAGCCGCTGGTAAGACTGCTGCTTGATCGCCTCCACCCATTGGGCCTTAAACTGCTCCAAGGATTGAGCCTCACGCTGACAGCCCAGCGGGATCACCAACACCAACAACACCGCCCAGACCCACCCCACCACGGTCAGCGGATAAAATGGCCCCTTGTCTCGTGGCCTGGGGATCAAAATAGCACCATGAGATCGGCCCCTACCCATAAAGACCAGGTTAGATTAGCACCGCCGCAGATAAAAAAACGCAAACGCAATCCCCAACAACACTCATCATGCCCGACCCCACCCCACGCCCACCCCAGCCAAGCCCACCCAATGCCCGCATCCTGATCATACGGCCCACCGCGTTAGGCGATGTCAGCAGGACCGTACCCGCGCTGGTCACACTCCGTCAAGCCTTCCCACAGGCCCAAATCGATTGGCTGGTCAGCGCGGCATTCGCCGACGTCATCCGTGCCCACCCCAGCTTAAACCACGTCGTGACGTTCCCCCGCAAGCGGTTCGGGTCCGCCTGCTACAACCCACGCGCCGCAGCCGAGGCGCTGGCGTGGGCACAACACCTACGCAAGCAGCGCTACCACCTGGTCATCGACCTACAAGGCCTGGCCCGCTCAGGGGTATTCACCTGGCTCACCGGCGCCAAGCAACGCGTGGGGTGCGCCGATGCACGCGAGCTGGCGTGGCTGGCGTACAACCGCCGACACCGGATCCAACAACGCCTACACACCGTCGATCAGATGCTCGCGCTGCTGGCCGCACAGGGGTATACCCCCTCCCACGACATGCGGCTCTACCTGCAAGACCAAGACCGCAGCTGGCTTGACAGCTGGCTAGGCCGTCACGGCGGGCCCGGCCCGTACGCCTGCCTCGCGCCCACCGCGCGGTGGCGGTGTAAGAGCTGGCCGATCGAAAACTACACCCGCATCGCCCAACGCCTGATCGAAACCAAGCTGCTAGGTGATCGCTTCGTCATCTTGGCCGGGCCCAATGAACGTCAAGCCATCCAACCCCTGCTCGACGCGCTGCCATCGCGAGCCACCACCCTAGCGCCCCAGACCACGGTCGGCCAGATGATGGCGATCATCAGCCAAGCCGGCCTGGTCGTCTGCAATGACTCGGGCCCGCTGCATATCGCCGTCGGGTTCAACCGCCCGATCGCGTCGCTATTCGGCCCCACCGACCCCACCCTGGTCGGCCCCTATCAGCGTCAAGAGACGGTCATCACCCCCCCGGGTATAACCCCTGACCAGATGCGACACTACCGACGCCAACGCGACGATCAATCCCTCATCGCAAAGATCACCGTCGACGCGGTATGGGAAAAAATCATAGAGCAAGTTGGCCACGACACAGGTTGACTGCATCCGCACCTGGCGGGCGCACCCAAGATCAGGCGGGTATAGTACGGGGCATGTATGTCTACGCGGGGATCGACGAAGCGGGTTACGGCCCGCTGTTCGGCCCGCTGCTGGTCAGCCGCGCAGTCATCGGCATCCAAAGCCACCCACACGACCCCGAGGCCCCAGACCCGCCCTGCCTGTGGCGGCTGCTGGACAAAGCCGTGTGTCGTCGGCTCACCGGGCGCAAGGGGCGCATCGCCGTCAACGACTCTAAAAAATTGCACACCCCCGCCTCGGGGATCAAGCACCTGGAATCCGCAGCCCTAAGCTTCGCTGCGTTGGGCGGGCATCGGCCCAAATCGGTCGATCGGTGGCTCGACACACTAGGCGAGACCGACCACCACCAGCTAGGAGAGCTGCCCTGGTACCGCCCTACCCCCGACCGGCCATGGGCCACGCTGCCATGCGCCAACACCCCCGGCGAATTAGCCGTTGCCCAGAGCCTGCTAGCCACAGCAGCCAAAGCTAGCGGCGTCCAGGTGCTCGACTTGGGCGTATCCACGGTGTTTGAAGACCGGTTCAACCAGATGGTCTTGGCTACCCGATCGAAAGCCGCGACCAGCTTTACCTTTGTCACCGCACACCTGCGCACGATCTGGGATCATTTTGGCGACCACCACCCGATCGTGATCGTCGATCGGCAATCGGGCCGCGTGCACTACCGCGACGCGCTGCTATTGGCGTTCCCCGACGCCCAGCTGGCTGTGCTCGAAGAAAACCCCAATCGCAGTGCGTATCGCCTGTGGCGCCACCCCGCACCCCAACCGTGGGGCATGACGATACGGTTCGAGGTCCAAGCCGATGGCCACCACCTACCCGCCAGCCTGGCTAGCATGATCAGCAAGTACTCTCGCGAGCTGCTGATGGATCGCTTCAAATCGTGGTTTGCCCACCAAGCACCCCAGATCAAACCCACCGCGGGCTACGGGTCGGACGCCAAACGGTTCTGGCAACAGGTCCAGCCGCTGCTACCCAAGCTATCGATCCAACCCCAACAACTCCGCCGTGTGCGGTAGCGGTAGGATAGGTGTTGTGATGAGCATGACCCCTAAACTGCATGTGGTGAAAGAAGGCCACGGCAAACCCATGCTCTTGGTCCATGGGTTTGGCGCCAACCGCCATACATGGGATCTAGTCCGCCCGGCGCTGGCTGAGAGCCACGAGGTCTGGGCGGTCGACCTGAAAGGGTTTGGCGACTCGCCCAAACCCGCTGATCGCCGATACACCATCGCCGACCAGGCCCGGCTCATCACCGCGCTGATCCAGCACCACCGCCTCAACCACCTGACCCTCGTTGGGCACTCCATGGGCGGGGGGGTGTCCCTGATGGCCGCCACACAGCTGCTCAATGCACCGGCCAACCCCATCGATCGGCTGATCCTCATCGATAGCCCCGCGTACCCCCAAGCGTTCCCCTGGTTCATCAAGATCATGCGCACACCGTTGATCAACCGGCTGATGGCGTGGGGGGTACCACCACGCGCTCAGGTGAAGCGCGTGCTGCGCGAGGTTTTTTTTGATCCAAACAAGATCACCCACCAGCTGATCGAAGCTTACGCAGCCCCGCTGCGCTACCCCGGAGCCCGGGCCGCCTTACTCCAGACCGCCCAAGAGATCCTGCCCAAAGATATCGACCAGCGGGTCCGCCAATACCCCCAAATCCGCGTGCCAACGCTGCTGATCCATGGCCAGCACGACACGGTGATCCCCCTCTGGGTCAGCCAGCGGCTTGAGCGCGACCTGCCGCGGGCCACACTCAAAGTCATCCCCGATTGTGGCCACGCCCCCCAGGAAGAACAGCCCCAGCAGACCCTGGCTGCCATCGAAGATTTTTTACGCACCGGATGAGAATTGGGGCGCCCCCCGATCCCAACAGCCGGCTAATCAGAGGCCGAATCTGTGACAGGAACCGCGTTGAGGCCGCCTGTTTCATGGCGTTCGTGTGGCCCGTGTGTACCCGGTGGGGGCGGAGAAACCCCGGCCGCCACGGGATGATCGCCGGATAACGCTGCGATCCGATCCAGCACACGCCCTTCCCAGGTATAGTAAACCCGTCCCCGCTTTTGCCCCATCTGTGGCCCGACCTTCTGCTGGATCGCACGGTAGATCGCCAGTGCTTGAACGGTATCGCCCGCGGCTTCCAGGAGGGTGGCGGTAATCACCTGATGAAGCAGATACTTAGACCTATCCTTGGCTTCGCTGACCGCCATGCCATCGATCAGGTATTGAAAAGTAGCCAGGTGATCCTGCGGGGATAACCAAGCCATGAACTGATCCCTGTCCTTCGTGTCACGACCCAAGTAAAATCTATACCCATAGAGGAGACTCCCCTTGTGTTGATCGGAAAGTGATTGGCCTTCTTGGCGCATCTGATTTGCGATCTTGGCCGCATACCCCCTTGTCTGAGCCGATGTCCCTTGATTGAAACAACCCGCCAGCTGCATGTGCCGGACATAGTCACGCTCACGCCCCGTCTCAAGGGCGCGATCAAAACACTGCATGGCCTCTTCTAAATCTTGATGGTGCCATAGCAGCCAGTGCCCGCGGAACGTGTTGGCGTAGGTGTTGTGGGGCTCGATCTCCTGGGCGCAGTCGTAGTAGCGATCGACTTGCTTGGGCAATGCCTGACGATCGCGGTACCGCAGGAAGGTGGCGTACCCCAGATGAGCGAAGATGTCGGCCTGACGCGTGCCCTGGGTCAACACACTGCCGCGGTGCAGCACCGGGGTGATCTGATCGACGATCTGGGTAAACGCCGTTTCCTGATTGACGATGCGGATATCCCGCAGCCACACCATGGCCAGCTCGATCTGTTCGGTCCACGCGTCGGCGTGGCCCGGGTCTAGCTCGAGCGCTTCCTGGTAGCTGGCCCAGGACGCCGCGTAATCCCCAAACGACCGCTGCGTGTTGCCCGATTGCACCAAGATGCTCACCGCTTGCCGACGGTTCTTGTAATCCTGGTACAGCTCGTTGGCCCGTATCAGCGTGGTTCCAAGCGTAAACACCGCGGTGATCGCCGCGACCCATTTCAAAAACTTACCGATGTTCAACCACAGGTGAGACGACTGGCGGCCACGGCATTGGGGGCAGACCTTGGCGTCGGGGTGGATCGGGCTCTTGCAGTCCACGCATCGCTTCGAGGCTTGAGACGCGGGCCAATGGCTTGAGGGTTCGGTAGCAGTAGCCATGGTATTGTGGGCTCCCTGGTAGGACAGCGCGGTTGGCTAAACCAGACACATGGTGTCAAACCCGTCCACCGATCGGACACATGCGTGCGATAACAACCCGATCGGAAAGGGCGCACACCGATGCACCGCCGGCAACAACACATTTTACATCATGACCCAAATATCCGGTAGACGATCGCCAACAATCGAGAGCAATAAGGTGACGCCCAACTTTGTAGAAGTGAGCAAGTGGGGGCTACGTTCATCGAAGATGAACATGCCCCAGGACCACAACGCCTCGACTGGGGCACGCTGCGCTAAAACCCAACCAACCCCCGCACCCTGATACCCCCCGATCGAGTCTACGGGGCACCGTCCGCCCACGGCAGGAAAATTTCCATCGCTTGTGTCTGTACGACGCGGCAAACTCATACCCGGGGCATAGGTACCACCCACCTGGGCGACACCTACAGGGGTATCATGACGGTTTCAATGCCCCTGATGCGGTCAGGTCATCCCCCGGCTCGGGCTGGATGTTGAATCGATTGATGCCACCACCTGGTGCAGCCGGGCCAGATCGGACAACAGAGCCTGGCATTGGGCTAAAGGCAGCATGGTCGCCGCATCAGATAACGCCTGAGCAGGATCCGGATGCGTTTCGATGAACAACGCCTGAACACCCGCCGCCACCGCGCAGCGAGCTAACAACGCCGCCCGATCGGGCCGACCACCCGAACGGTGCCCCTCACCCCCGGGCATCTGCGTAGAGTGCGTCACATCAAAGCAGACCGGCCAGCCCAGTTCCATTAAATCACCCAGCCCCACGAAATCGTTCACCAACCGGTTGTAACCAAAAAACGTACCACGCTCAGTCAAGATCAGGCCCGGCGGTGAAGCAGCTCCAAGCTTAACCGTCGCGACCCCATCAATCAGCTTACGAACCACATTTGTCATCTCCCCAGGTGAGATAAACTGACCTTTCTTGACGTTGATCGGCTTGCCCGTACCCGCCACAGCTTGCAGCAGGTCGGTCTGCCGACACAGGAAAGCCGGGATTTGTAATAGATCCGCGACTTGCGCCACGGCGGGCGCTTGGGCAGGCTCG
Organism: Phycisphaeraceae bacterium; assembly: GCA_965223655.1. GTDB lineage: Bacteria > Planctomycetota > Phycisphaerae > Phycisphaerales > Phycisphaeraceae > CBDCXC01. The sequence goes on along the minus strand of CBDCXC010000007.1, from coordinate 210,525 downwards.
TGAACGTCGGTGGTCACAGGCACACCCAATGCCGACTTAACGCGCTCCAGCATGCGTAAGCCGGCTTCCAAACCGGGACCACGGGGACTCGATAACGAGCTGCGGTTGGCTTTGTCAAAGCTGGCTTTAAAGATGTAGCTAAGCCCTAATGCGGCACAGCGATCCCGCAGCGCCCCTCCGATTTGTAGACACAGATCGGCCGATTCAGCAACACAGGGGCCAGCGATAATCGTCAGGGGCTCTTCGGGCCCGACTGGAACGCCATTAACCTTGGTACGTCGCATCGCTGCTTTAGAGTAGTGTGCCTCTGCGTCTTACGCCACCAATCCAACCTCACCCACCGGGCCACAGCCTTTGAGCGCATTCCGCTTCACAAAAAAAAACCACCCCCAAATGGGGGTGGTTGATGTAGTCGTTTTTAATGGATTCTTGAGTTAAATCCGACGCGTTGAGCGTGGCAGACCGACCAGAAGGCATCCGACACCCAGCATCAACAACGAGGCTGGTTCAGGGATACCGATCCCACCCCGAGCATCATCTTCAAAGATATCACTGGACTGCAGCAGACCCCACATATCACCCAGCACACCGAAGTCAAGCAAGGCAAACTCTAGCAAGACGTGGTTACCTGCGCCAACTAGGTGGGTACGATCACCCAATTGAATCTGATGGTCACCCAAGCCAGAGCCAAGGTCTACTTCCAGATCGCCATCGCTAAGGTTGCTCAGAAGCACGACCGCAACATCGTCGTTGATCACGCCTGACCAGACCGCACCGGCTTCTTCGATTGCCGTAGGCCCCTCCCCAACGATCCGCAGCGTATCTTCAGTTGTAATGACGCGTGGGCTATCGCCGCCGTCATCTTCAAAGACACGGTCCAAAGCATTCCAACCCGCAACGGTGTCATCTAAAAACTCGGCTCTGCTGTAGTCCACCACACCCGGCCGGTGAGCAATCACACCATCGGCCCCACGCAAACGGTAGTGAGAAACCAACGCCTGATAATCCCCACGAGAAAGCAGCTGATCGGTGGTTTCAAAAGCCCCTAGACCTTCATATTCCGAATTGACGAGGGGCGAACCACCGTGAACATTGATTCTAGAAATATAGGCAAGCACCTTATCATCTTCTGGCGTGTTCTCGACAACACCCGACAAACGGAGAATCGGAAGCGTCATAAGTGAGGACAAAATATTGGGAGCACTGGAATCCCCACTAGCAGGGCTTCTAAATGTAGGCGAACCGGGATACAGATTCGGGCTGGCCGCATTCACACCGGTAAAAAAGTACGCCAGATTTGTCAGGCCCGCATTAGGATTGGGGTTGGTTGGATCTGGGTGATAAGGATCGAGTGAAAAGTTGCTAATAACCGCATCTGAAGACGCCGTCCCATCAATTTGGTCGACAAGGTCACTGGTGCGAAAACTCGCAAAAGGACCTTCGAAGGTCCGCCAACACCGCTTGAATCGGCGTAGCGCCATCAAAAAACTCTGCTGCCTTTGCATCATCAAGGTCACGAACGACCTTGACTGCAGCTGACTCTTGGTCAGCCAAAAACGCAGCGAGATCGGCACCCATATCATTGCCTAGACGCGGAACAGGGATCGTGCCCTCATGGGGCGTATCTGTCCCTAACCGAAAAGTCCAGTCAAAGATGTAGTCGGTGTCGCCATTCGCGTTGGCTGCTACGGGGCTTACCCCAAACATCGCACCCAAAACTAATGTTCCTGCCAAAAACTTTTTTGCTCTCATTTCCATGGCCTCATCGCCTCACACATTAAGGGTTGTTAACACTGATCCTTATAAAATCACTAAATTACTCTTCCATCCCCTGCCTACAAAATCCTAAACTTTCACACAAGCTCTCATACTATCTTTTCCTACCATTAAATATACCCTCAAAATGGCAAATGGTAGACTTTTCAGGCTGACAAACTTCGAATCATCCTACCAAAATTTCTGACTCGATCAAGAGAAAAAACTAAAAAAAATCGAATTTTCTTTGATTTTTTCTCCTTTTCTCGACCAAAAACTTATTTTTTTATTATAATTCCAGCTGTTCGTTCAACTTATGGCAATTCAATGGTCGCAGGCGGGTTTTTTGCCGTTACTCTATGCAAAATAATTGATTAACTTTATCGCCACCCCATGGGGGCCTAACATGAAAAAATCTATGACGCCCAAAAAAGTTATCCTAGCCTACTCCGGCGGGCTGGATACTTCAGTCATTTTACCCTGGCTTAAACAACGCTATCCAGGTGTTAAAATAGTGGCTTTTGCCGCCGAATTAGGCCAAGGCGATGAACTCAAGCATATCGAAAAAAAAGCTTACGACAGCGGAGCCGACCAGGTCGTCGTCCAAGACCTCAAAAAAGAGTTTGCCAAAGAATATTGCTTCCCCCTCTTGCGCGCACACGCCACTTATGAGCAGGACTATTTATTAGGCACCAGCATCGCCCGCCCGCTGATCGCCAAGCACCAGGTCTTAGCCGCCCAACGCACCGGGGCCGACGCCGTCGCACACGGCGCCACCAGCAAAGGCAACGATCAGGTCCGGTTCGAGCTGACCTATATGGCTTTAGACCCCAAGCTGCGCATCATCGCCCCCTGGAAAGACCCCGCCTTCGAGCTCACCAGCCGGGAAGCCGCGATCGATTTCGCCAAAAAACACCAAATCCCCATCGATCAGTCTAAGAAAAAGATCTACTCGCGGGACCGCAACCTCTGGCATATCTCCCACGAAGGCGCTGAGATCGAAGACCCCGCCAACGAACCCCTGGATAGCTGCCTGGTCATGTCCGTGCCGCCCACCAAAGCCCCCAACAAACCCCAATACGTCCAGATCACGTTCAAAAACGGCAACCCAACCCAAGTCAACGGCAAACGGCTGGCCCCCGATGAGCTGATCGACACGCTTAACCGGATCGGCGGCAAGCACGCGGTGGGGCAAACCGTGCTGGTCGAGAACCGCTTGGTGGGGATGAAGTCGCGCGGTGTCTACGAGACGCCGGGCGGCACCATCCTTTATGAAGCCCACAAAGCCCTAGAGCAGCTGTGCCTGGAACGCGACCTCTACCACTACAAGCAGCAGCTGGCCCTGCGGTACGCAGAATTAGTCTACTACGGCCAGTGGTTCCACCCGCTGCGTGAAGCGATCCAAGCCTTCATGGACCACGCCAACCAACCACTCACCGGCTCGGTTAAGGTCAAGCTCTATAAAGGCCGCGCCCTGGCTGTCTCCGCCACCTCCCCCAACAGCCTCTATAACACGGACCTCGCCAGCTTCTCGATGAGCGGCTACGACGTGACAGCCGCCCGCGGGTTCATTGACCTGTTCGGCCTGCCGATGCAAGCCTATGGGCTCAAACACCACAAGCCCAAACGAAAAAACCGGCCCAAGCCCAAGCGTTGACGATCCATCAACCGCCCCCGTCAGCCTTGGGACCAGCCGGCCGGATTGAGGTGTTTTTCGTTTGGATGGCGACAGACCCCCGTGACGGGCCGCGACCGTCAGGGAGCGGGGTTGGCAGATTTTGTTGCAATCAAACGAAAAAATCTCGGGTGAACAGGACATGGTCTCATTCATCCTCCCCGCCCACAACGAAGCGTACCTGATCGGCCAGACCCTCCAACAGCTGCAACGCGCCGCCCAGCAAACAGACCAGCCGTTCGAAATCATCGTCGTCGATGACGCCTCAACCGACCGCACCCCCGCCATCGCCCAGTCGCACGGCGCACGCGTGGTCGGGGTCAACCTGCGCCACATCGCCGCCGTGCGCAACGCCGGGGCCAGGTGTGCCCAAGGCCACCAGCTAATCTTCCTCGACGCCGACACCCTGCTGCCTGAACCCACCCTGCACGCCGCCTTAGCCGCCATGGCTAACGCCGCGGTGGTCGGCGGCGGTTCGCGCGTCGCCGTCGACGAGCCGCTTGGCACCCTCCCTCGCTTGGTGCTTGAAATCTGGAACGGCGCATCGCAAGCCCTGGGCTGGGCCGCGGGGTGCTTTATCTTCGCCAAACGCCACGCCTTTGAAGCCGTCGGCGGGTTCGACGAACAATACTTCGCCGCTGAGGAACTTTTTTTAAGCCACGCGCTCAAGCGTCACGGCCGGTTCGTGATCCTCCGCCAACCCGTGCTCACCTCCGGCCGCAAAACACGGATGTACGCCACAACACAGCTAGCCACCAACGCGATCCGCATCCTAGCCGGCGGCCCCAATGCCCTGCGCCAACGCAAAACCCTAGGCCTCTGGTACGACGCACAACGCCAAACGCCAGCCGACCTGTGAACACCAAGCCCTCAATAGCATGCCATAGGCACCACAGACACACGCCGCGCCAGCCCCCTCAACACACCAAAGCCCACGGATGGCCACCCATGGGTTTCCCCTCACAACGTGCCGGGCCCACCGCTGCTCACACACGAGGGGGACAAACCGCCATCAACATTTTGCTAGGTGATCCCGGAAGAGACGGTATAATGGCTTTTTGTTCACCGATGGCGCGGTGACCGGGGCATACGGATGCTGCTCGTGGATCTCACTCCAGAGGGGAAAAACCAACGCACCCTCTTTTTAAGTGGTACCTCGCTTTAGTAGCGCCCAGCCCACGCATGGAGCCAAACAAGCAAGAGGAGTTGCGAGATGTCGATCAAACAGGAGATGCGCACGAGTGGGATGTGGCCCAGGTGCCTGGTTGGGGGGCTGCTGGCGGTAGGGGTGGTGCCTCACTTGGCGTGGGGAAAAACGATCACGATCGCGAAGATCGACGACCCCGCCCCCGGTGCACCCGAAGGGGCGGTGTTCCGTGGGTTTGGTTTCCCCTTGGTCAACAACGCAGGGCAGGTCGCGTTCGAGGCCTCCCTCACCGGGACGGGCGTAGGTACCACCAACGATTTCGGGATCTGGCGTGACACCACGCTGATCGCCCGGGCGGGCGACCCGGCCCACGGGATCGACGGAGGGGCCAATTTCAGTACCTTCAACTTCCTCGTGCTCAACGACGCAGGGCAGGTCGCGTACCGGGCCTCCCTCACCGGGACGGGCGTAGATGGTACCAACGATGACGGGATCTGGCGTGACACCACGCTGATCGCCCGGGCGGGCGACCCGGCCCACGGGATCGGCGGAGGGGTCCATTTCAGTGGCCTCTTCACCCCCGTGTTCAACGACGCGGGGCAGGTCGCGTACCAGGCCTCCCTCACCGGGGCGGGCGTCGATACCACCAACGATTTCGGGATCTGGCGTGACACCACACCGATCGCCCGGGCGGGCAACCCGGCCTACGGGATCGGCAGAGGGGCCAATTTCAGTACCTTCAACTTCCTCGTGCTCAACGACCCGGGGCAGGTCGCGTACCGGGCCTCCCTCACCGGGGCGGGCGTCGATACCACCAACGATTTCGGGATCTGGCGTGACACCACACTGATCGCCCGGGCGGGCGACCCGGCCCACGGGATCGGAGGAGGGGCCAATTTCAGTACCTTCAATAACCCCGTGCTCAACGACCCGGGGCAGGTCGCGTACGAGGCCTCCCTCACCGGGGCGGGCGTAGATACCACCAACGATTTCGGGATCTGGCGTGACACCACACCGATCGCCCGGGCGGGCGACCCGGCCCACGGGATCGGAGGAGGGACCAATTTCAGTACCTTCAACTTCCTCGTGCTCAACAATACGGGGCAGGTCGCGTACGAGGCCTCCCTCACCGGGGCGGGCGTAGATACCACCAACGATTTCGGGATCTGGCGTGACACCACGCTGATTGCCCGGGAGGGCGACCCGGCCCACGGGATCGGCGGAGGGGTCAATTTTCGTGGCTTCAATAACCCCGTACTCAACGATACCGGGCAGGTCGCGTACCGGGCCTTCCTCACCGGGACGGGCGTCGATACGACCAACGATTCCGGGGTCTGGATCACCGGGCCCAACGGCCAGTCCCTGCTGGTGGCCAGAAAAGGAGACGATCTGGCCGGCAGGACGATTAGCAATTTAGCTCTTCGTGTGGGTTCCGGCGGCTCCGACGGCAAGCCGCGCAGCTTCAACAACGCCAGCCAAGTCGCCTACCACGCCACCTTCACCAACGGCGACCAAGGCATCTTCCTCTACACCCCCGACCTGCGCTGGATCGGCCCCGATAGCGGCCACTGGGACGACAGTGGCGCCGACTCCAACTGGACCATCGGCCAAGCACCCGCCCACGTCCACGATGTGTCCATCGACCCCGACACCGACCTGACCGTCACCGCGCCCACAGCGTTTACCCCCGTCAAATCGCTCACCGTCGGCGGCGGGTCGGGTAAAGTGACGCTGCGTTTTGGGTTGGATGGCTCCGATGTGGGGGCTGGTGATAGCCGGATCAGCGCACTTGAAGCGTTGTCGTTGGACGGAACACTCGACCTAGCCATGGCAGCTGGTTTCACACCCGCATACGGTGATACATTCGACATCCTTGGTTACGCCACACGCGATGGCGCATTTGCTCAGGTCAACGGCGCGATCCTGTCACCCGAATTAGCGCTGGGGCAGTTCTACAACGACACCAACGGCGTGCTGCGGCTGCTGGCCACCGCGCCCGGCGACGCCAACGGCGACCTGGTCGTCGACATCGCCGATTTCGGCATGCTAGCGGGCAACTTCAACCAGCCCGGCACGTGGGAGACCGGCGACTTCGACGGCGACGGCATCACCAACATCAACGACTTCGGCCTGCTCGCGGCCAACTTCAACGGCGACTTCAACGATCTAGCTGCGGCGGCTGAATCATTGGGCATCACCATCCCCGAGCCCACGACCGCGGTTGTGATCGGAACGCTGAGTGGTTTGTTGTGGTTACGCCGCCGACGGGCAGCATCTTGATGCAGACCTTTCAACAACCCCCAACACCATGTTATCGATCAACCGCACCCCGCCCACGCGACCCGCGACCAAGGCCACCGCACCGCCAGCGGGCCGTGGCTCAATGCAATCCAACACCCCAAGCGTCTGAGGGTGGCGCACCGCAGCGTAATCCACCCCGACGTGGTACGCCAACATCGCCTGACCCATCGCCGATTCAACCACACGGGGATCTGACTCGCCGTCTTGCTCAACCAGCATCTTGGCTTCACACAGCGCCTTGTACAGGCCCACAGCGTGGCGACGCTGCTGAGCATCGAGGTACGCATTCCGGCTAGACACCGCCAAACCATCGTCCTCACGCACCGTCGGAACCGCAAAGATCGAGACACCCATGCACAGGTCCGCGACCATGGCCTGGATGATCTTCAGCTGCTGGTAATCCTTCTGCCCAAAGCACGCCGCGGTCGGCTCCACAAGATGAAACAGCTTCGCCACCACCCGGCAGACCCCCTCAAAGTGACCCGGGCGGTGCCGACCCTCTAAATCCTCGGCCAACGCCGGGACAGTGACTTCACACCCCAGCAACTCAGGTGGGTACATCTCCGCGACCGTGGGGCAAAACACCGTGTCAACCCCCGCCTGCCGGCAGATCTCCAGGTCCTGCTCGATCGGCCGGGGGTAGCGATCGAAATCTTCATTGGGCCCGAACTGCGTGGGGTTGACAAAGATGCTCACCCACACCCGCCCCACGCCGGCCTGCTTGGCCGCTTCGATCAACCACCGGTGCCCCTTGTGCAACGCCCCCATCGTAGGCACCAACACCACCCCCGTGCGTGCCGATCGGCGGTAACGGCGAGCCTGGGCAATGCTCTTAGCGATCTGCATCGTGCTCACCGGGGCATCTGAGGCTGGGGAAACTTGATCGACTCGCCGCTGACCTGCCGGTAAACCCCCACGGTCTGGCCCACCTGCATCGACGCCAAGTGTGTCTCGCGGATCCATTGCCGCGCCCGTGTCGCGATCGCCCGGGTTTGCGGGGCGTCCTCGATCGCCTGACGCACCAGCCGCTCCCACACCTCGGGGTGCGGCTGGTCCACCACCCACGCTGTCTGCTGATCAACCAAATAATCCAACCAAGGATCCTCCAACGCCATCACCGGGATCCCATGCGCCATCGCCTGGAGTGTGATCGACCGCGCCCGACCCAACGCCTGGGGGTGGATCAGCAGGTCGGCTTTGAGCAAAAGCTCCCGGTGTCCGAGTCGGCGTGGCACGAGGCTGGCGTTTGACAGCAGGCCGTACCGCTTGGCCGCCTGCCACAGCCGGTGCTGCTCCGTGCCCTGCCCATCAAAAAAAAACTGCGATTGCGGGTAATCGATGGTGATCGACCGCAGCGCCAACAAGAGGCTTTCGTATGACGTGTCAAACACACCGTTGCCGCTGACCACCGCACACAACGCCCCGCCCTGATCGGCACGCACGTGGGGCATATCGGGCACATGCACCCCTTGGGGGACGACCTCGACCTGGGTATCGGATTCGACTTTTTTCCCGATCGCCTGCGCCAGGGGCCTGGTGGCTGCGGTGAACGCGACCTTCGCCAGCGTGTCCAACCGCGTCAACCGGTCCAGCTGGGGCACGTCCATCGCCGAGCAGACCCCCAACACCACCGGCGTGTTGAGTTGCCTAGCCAGGCTCACCGCCCCGGCCCACACCTGGCCATCTAAAGCATGGATCAGGTCAACGCCCAGCTTATCTAGCCGCTGGGCCAGCCGGCCCAATCGCCGCTTGCGCATCACCGGCCAGCGCGAGTCACACCACGCCACACGATCACAGAAGCCGCTGGTCTCATGATCATCGAGTTGATGGGGCACCACCTGGGCCACCCGGACCTGCTCATCGATCAGCCCCACCGCCAAATAGCGGAATGCGGTGAGTTCTTCGTCTAACCAAGCGGTGTTGGCGATCAGAGCGACATACACAACCAGTGGATGCTAACACGGATAAGGCAGTGGATAAACTTGCCAAGTGAACCACCCCCTGCCGATCCCTAGCCGATGGGGATACAATCATCCGATGCCTCAAACCGGTTACAACTTGGCCATCGAGACCGCCAGCCGACCCGGATCGGTCAGCCTCGGGCAAGGCGATCAGCTGATCGACACCCTGACGCTGTATCACCCCGGGCCCGGCAGGCAGCCACCGATCGAGCTCATGGTGGCGATCGACCGGCTCACGCAAGCCCATAACATGGCGCCTACCCAGCTAGCGGAGATCTACTTGTCAATCGGGCCCGGGTCGTTTACCGGCCTGCGGATCGCGGTGGCGACCGCAAAATCACTGGCCTACGCCGTGGGCTTGCGGCTTGTCGCGGTCCCCACCATACAAGCCGTCGCGCACAACGTGCCAACACCAACCCACCAAGACCCAGATCAACCCCAGCACCTCGCGGTCTGCTTAAACACGAAGCACGACTCGGTCTACGCCGGCGTCTTAACCTGCCGCGATGGGCAATGGCAGGCCCAGCAGCCACCATCGGTCTGCACGATGCAAGCGTTGCTCGAATCGGTGCCCCGGCCGGTCATGGTCGTAGGGCACCCGCTGCCTAAGATCCCAGAACATCTTGCACACGATGTGGAGCTGCTGCCCCCGGAGTTAACGGTCGGGCGCAGCGATGTGGTGTGGCGGCTTGGCCGGCAACTGGCTCAAGCTCGCAGCTATGCCGATCCCTTCAAACTCTTACCGCTCTACGCCCGCCCACCCGAGGCTCAGACGCTGTGGAAAAAACACCGCAAAAACAAAACACCCCACCCCAAGCAAACCCATCAACCGTGTGCGGTCGAAGGGATACCCTCATGATGCCTCGTGTCGCCATCGTCGGCCGACCCAACGTCGGCAAGTCCAGCCTGCTCAACCTGCTGGCCAAGCGGCGGGTGAGCATCGTCGATCCAACCGCGGGCGTCACACGCGACCGGGTGGCAACCACCGTGGAGCTGTCGGCTTCGACGAATCATCGCACGCTGCGCCACCAGGTTGAGCTGATCGATACCGGCGGGTACGGCGTCGAAGATCCCCAGGACCTCACCGCGCAGATCGAGCGGCAGATCGCCAACGCGATCAACCAAGCCCACCTAATCTTGGTTGTGATCGACGCCCAAACCGGCTTGCTGCCGCTAGACCAGCGGGTCGCCCAGCTGCTACGCACCAGCGACAGCCAAACCCCCGTGCTGCTGGTCGCGAACAAGGTCGACGGCCCCCGCCACGAAGCCGCGGCGTACGAAGCCGCCGCCCTGGGCTTCGGCCAACCAGTGCTGGTCTCGGCCTCGACCGGCCGCAACAAGGACCAGCTCATGGCCGCGATCATCGACCGGATCGACTTCGATACGATCACTGGCATCGGCAACACCACAGCCCCCAACCCCGCCGCGTTGCTGGCGATCGTGGGCAAGCGCAACGCGGGCAAGAGCACCTTCGTTAACACCCTCGCCGGCCAACCCCGCGTCATCGTCAGCGAAGCCGAAGGCACGACCCGCGACTCAATCGATGTCAACTTCCAGATCGACGACCAAACCTTCACCGCGATCGATACCGCCGGCGTACGCAAGACCAAGAGCCTCGCCGGTGATATCGAGTATTACAGCTACCACCGCACGCTGCGGTCTGTACGCCGCGCGGATGTGGTGCTGCTGCTGATCGACGCCGCGGTGCCCATCAGCCAAGTAGACCGGCAGCTAGCAGGCGAGATCCTCAAGCACCACAAGCCATGCGTCATCGTGCTCAACAAGTGGGACCTGGCCCAAGAAAACTACACCCAAGAGCAATACATGAAGTATATGGACGGGGCGCTCAAGGGGTTTAGCTTTGCGCCCGTGGCGTTTGTGAGCGCTACCCATGGCGAAGGCCTGCGCGACGTGGTCGCGATGGCCATGAACCTCTACCAACAAACCGGGCACCGCGTCTCCACCAGCGAGCTCAACCAGGTGGTGCACCGGATCCTTTTATCAAACACGCCCACGTCCAAGATCGGGCGCCGACCCAGGATCTACTACGTCACCCAGCTCGATACCCACCCGCCGACCATCGGCCTGTTCGTCAACGACCCCGCGTTGTTCAGCCCCGCCTACCAACGCTTCTTGCTCAACCGGTTCCGTGAGCTGCTACCGTTCTCCGAAGTGCCCATCAAGCTGCTGATCCGCGGCAGAAAATCGATCCCCGAACACGCCAGGCAAACGACCCATCCAACCACGGTGTAGGGGGATTGAGCCCACTGGCAACGCCGAATCCCCAACCAACCAGGCACACCGCTGGCGACACGGCTCACCCGTCTTGCCGGCTATTGAGCAACCCCACCCCGCTGTAGATCAATTTCACGCCTATCCCCGCAAACAAGACCACCGCCACAATCGTGGCTTCCTGGGTCTCCGCAAGCATGAACATCGCAGCAAACACGGTGATGGCCGCCAAACCCACGCCCCCAACCAAGAGCCCATCACGCCGACTGCCCCGGCGTTGGGTCAGGCGCCGTTTCGAGCCCATCGCCTTGGCCGCCGCTTGCTTGGCTTGGCGCTTCTCGACCCCAACGCCCACTAGCTCTTTGACAATACCCCGCTTGGACTTGCCCTCACGCGCTAACGATAGGGCGTAGTCAAGCACCTTCTGAGACGCGCTGCGGGTGTGCCTCTGCGGACCGGTCATGTGGATGGAGTTGTTTCCCTGGTTCATCTCTCTCACCCAACCAATAACTGGGTCGGTGAGAGCTGTGTTGGAACACGGCTCATCACTGCGAGGCGGGCAGCAAACATTTTTATTATACACCACACCCCCCCAACCCATCACACCGTTGGCCGCTGCAGGTGCGGATCGATCGCGTCGCGCAGCGACTCGCCGATCATGTTGTAAGCAAACACGGTCAGGAAAATCGCCAGCCCCGGGAAGATCGCCAGCCACCAGTAGAACCCGCCCCCGGCACTCAACGCCTGGTTGAGCAGCTCGCCCCAGCTAGGCTCATCGACCAGCCCCAGCCCCAGGAAGCTAAGCGTGGTTTCGGCCAGGATCGCCGACGCCACACCAAAGCTGACATTGACCAGCACCGGCGCCATGCCGTTGGGCAGCATGTGCCGAAACAGGATCGACCGCAGCGGCAAGCCGCACGCCACCGCCGCCTGAACAAAGTCTTGCTTGCGCAGCCGCAAAAACTCAGCACGTGTAAACAGCGCGTACCCCACCCAGCTGGTCAGCCCGATGATAACCATGATCAGGTAGATGTTGCGCTCGAAAAACGCCACGAACGCCAACAACAGATAAATCCGGGGGATCGCTGAGAACACCTCGACCAGCCGCATCCCGATCAGATCGATCGGCCCGGCGAAATACCCCATCAGCCCGCCGATCGTCACCCCGATCACCAGCGCGATCCCCTCGGCGATCAGCCCCACGGCCAGGGCGATACGCGATGCGTGGATCAGCCGGCTCAGCATATCGGCGCCGTTGCGCTCCGTCCCCAGCCAGTGCTCTCTTGATGGCTGCCAGGGGTGGGGCTGGTCCAGCACAAACTGGTCACGCAGCCGGTCCGTGGGCGAATAAGGGATCGGCGCCCACACGATGGACTCGACCTGCCCGGCTTGCTGGGCCTCGCGGTACTGCTCATACACCACCGCCTTGGGCGGGTGCACGGTCATCAGCGCTAAGGGCACGGCAAACGCCAGCACCCCCAGCAGCTGCCACAGCTTGTGGGAAAACCGCACGCCCCGCAGCGGCGCCAACGCCAACACCGTGAAGAACGCCACCAGCAACACCACATCCGTGGGCGTCAGGTGTTTGAGCAATGGGCTCGACCACCGCCCATCCATCTTCATCAGCAGGGGATGCGAGCTGGCCAAAAACGGCGCAAACACCGCACAACACGTTAGCAGAAGGATAAACCCAAACCCCAGCTTCGCGCTTGGCCGCGACAGCGTTTGACCGACCAGCCTCATCACCCAGTTCCGCGGGCGCCTGGGCGCCACGTCAGGCGGGCCGGGTATCCCGGGGACCGATGCAGACGGGATGGTGTTACTCATAGCTCACCCTCGGATCGGCGATCGCGTAGCAGATATCGGCCAGCAGCAGGCTCAACAGGCTCACCAGGCTCACCACGAACGTCACCGACAGCACCAGCTCCCGGTCACGCGTAAAGATCGCTTCGATCATCAGGCTGCCCATCCCGTTGAGGCTAAAGATCTTCTCCACGATCAGCGACCCGCCAAGCAAGCCCGGGAGGATACCCGCGGCCATCGTAATCATCGGCAGGATGCTGTTGCGCAACACATGGCGGAACAAGACCACCCGCGGTGCAACACCCTTAGCGCGCGCGGTGCGCACAAAATCGGCCGCGAGGTTTTCCAGCATCGATGCACGCATCAGCTTGGACAGGAATGCGAACCCACCGTAGGTCAGGCACACCACCGGCAACACCAGGTGCCAGCAGGCGTCCAGCAGCCAGCCGGGCTGGAACGGCTGGCCGTTCGTGCCCCAAGTCGGCAGGAACGCCATGGTGTCCGACAGCGTGTCGTGCACACCCCCGGTGGGGAACCCCTGCCAGTAATCTTGATTCGCCATGAACCCGATCAGCATCACCCCCACCCACATCGTGGGCAGCGACCAAAGGGCGATGAACACCACACCCGTACCCACATCAAACAGCTGCCCGCGGTGCTTGGCCGCGTAGATCCCCGCGGTGATCGCCACCCCGTAGATCAAGGGGATCGCGATCGCGTTGAGCAAGAGGGTGATCGGTAGCGCCTCGAAGACCACGTCCAGCACCGGCCGGTTCTTGACAAAGCTTTCGCCAAGGTCGGGCGCCTTGAACCCAAACGCGCCCCGCTGGCCACCCTGATCGATCTCAAACCCAATCGGAGACGCCTGGTTAAGCCAACGCAGGTACTGGATATGCAACGGCCGATCCAAGCCGTAACGCCGCTCGTAGTACTGCCGCAGCGCCTGGGCTTCTTCGGCCCGCATCGAGCCCTCCACATTCAGCAGCGACCCGCCCACCCCGCCCGGCGACAGCGCCATGGTCATAAACACCACCAGGGTGATGCCCACCAGCGTCGGGACCATCAGGATCAGCCGTCGTGCGATGTAGTAATGCATAGATCGGAGGCCTAACCCGCATCGCCGTCATCGGCATCATCGTAGCAGCCCGCGTATTGTGGCGGTGACTGCCCCACTGACTTGATGAGCTTGATGCCCCCCTTTCTCTGATCGGATGAAACGATCGACTCGACCCGGATCCGGTGCCACCACTCATCCCCGAAGTCGAACAGGTAATAAAAGACATCCTTTTCAGACAACCCCACCTCGCTTAGCTTGATCTTTGCAGTCGATGGCTTGGTTTCCCCGCCAAACAGCCCTTCGGTGTTGTACGGGTGGGTGATCTCCGGGGCGTCGTAGATCGCTTGGAGGCTGGCGGTGTCCTTCTTGGTGATAAAAAAAGAATAGAGGTGCTCTTCCTCGCGATCGAACGCATCAAAGACGGCTTCGTGCAGGTCATCAAACGTGCAATCATCGGTCGCCTCGATCACCCGAGCCAAGCCCTTTACGCCCGGGATCGTGATCTTCAGTTTGTAGTGATTCATGCGGCTATTCTCCTAAGCCCATGGCGCGCGCCTGATATACCAGTCCCCGATCAGGTTGACGGAGCCCCGTTTGTCCGCGGCAGGGAAATCTTGGGCGTGTTTGTGATCCCCACGCGGCAAGCTCATACCCGATGGGTATACAATCCGCTGGGACCTACCGCGTCCAGCGCTGCTGGGTCGCGGGCACCCACCACTCGTCGCGCGGGCTAAGCCCCAGCTCAAGCTTCTGCACGTTGCTGATGCGCTGATCGATGAACCGCAGGCTCTTGCTGAAAAATAAAAAGGTATACGGCTGATCCTGGTGGAGGATCTCGTGGCAGCGGTGCCACAACGCCATCCGCTTGGCCTCGTCTACCGTGTGCCGGGCCTGCTCGATCAGCTTGTCTAACTCAGGATTCTTGTACGACACAAAATCATCGCCACCCTCAGCCATCTGGCTAGAGTGAAACATCTGGTAGATATCCGTCTCGATCCCGCTGGACCAGCCCAGGGTGATCGCCAGAAAGTTTTTGTTCTTGAGCCGATCGGTGAAGACCGACCACTCCAACGGGTCGGGCTTGAGAAGGATGCCCGCTTTGGCGTAGGCGTCTTTGAGGAACAGCACCATCTTCTCGTAGTTCGTGTTGCCCGAGGGGTAGGTCAGCTTAAACGCGAACGGCTGGCCGTCGGGCGTGTCGAGCACCCCGTCGGCGTTGCGGTCCTCAAACCCCGCCTCGGCCAGCAACGCCTTGGCACGCTTCACATCATACGGCCAAAGCCGGACCGCCGGGCTGGCCTGCTTGCTCTTGGGATTAAACGGGCCGGTCGCAGGCACCGCGTACCCCAGCTGGATCTGCTCAACCAACCGAGCCCGATCAGTCAGCATCGTCATCGCCTGGCGCACCCGGGTATCAGCGAACCACGTGGGCTGACCATCACGCCGCTGGTTCCACGCGATATAACGGTAGCCGCCCGTAGGCGGCAGGTATTCGTAGTGCTGGGTACGACCAGCCAGCGCGGCGTCGGCTAGCATCGCGCGGTACTGCTCGGGGTTGGCCACAAACATGTCCGTATCGCCGTTGCGGAACGCGGTCAGCCGCGACACGTCGTTGGTGATCTCCTTATAAATCAACCGGTCAAACGCGGGGGGCACGCCCCAGTACCGGTCGTTGCGGATCATCTGGATCAGATCACCCGGGTTCCAGCCCTGGGGGTCTTCGAGCCGATACGGGCCCGAACCCAGCAGCAGACCCACCGACTGGTTGAACTGCTGGGGCGTGAACTGGCCGTAAAAATGCTTGGGCAAGATAAACAGGCTTGCAGCCAGCTCGAAGGCTTCAAAGTAAGGCTCCTTGTACCAAAACGTCACCGCGTGCGGCCCGTCTTGAGTCACCTTCGTAATCGTCTTGAGGTACGCACGCAACCGGGGAGCGGCGACCTGCTCATCCATGATCCATTGATAGGTGAATACGACATCCGCCGCGGTCAGCGGCTGGCCATCGGAAAACACCACGCCGTCCCGTAGCTGGAAGCTGATCTGCAGCCCGTCGTCGCTGATCTGCCAGCTCTTGGCCAGCAAGCCCACCCACTCCAACGTCTCGGGGTTGCGTATTGCGAGGGTATCCAGCACGTGGCTCTGGACCAGGCTGGCGTAGACATCGCCCGACAGCAGCGGCGTGAGGTTCGCCACCCCACCGCCAAACGCATCGACCAACCAATCGCCCTGGGCGTAACCCGGCTGGGCCTGGGCGGCCAGCTGACGCGCAAACGCGGGGCTGTCCCGGGCGGGGGATGCGGTGGATAACAAAGAGCCCGAGTTGGTGGGCGGACCATCAGACACGGTGGGTGCAGGCAACCCAACCCCGTGGGCCAACCCACGCCCAAGCTGTGACACATCGCGCGTCAGGTCATCAAGCTTCTGGTTGATCGACTGCACCTTATCCCACTGCCGATCGTACTGCTTCATCGCCAACCACACGCTAAATAGCAGCGCGATCAGCAACACCGCCTGAATCAGATCCTTAAAACCAAACCGATTGCCCATGGCAATGCACCCTCAACGGCTATCACATGACCGTGCTGTGGTTTGAAACGGGGTCTTGTCCGAAACCAAACGTTGGGTGTGCCACCGGCGGCTCCCAACATTGCCTAGTTTATACCAGGCTCACCTCACGATTGCGCTGTGCTACCGATGGGCTACGCTACAGAACCATGGGGATCCAACCGCGCACGCAAGGCGTCTGCGACTAAATTCAATGCCAGCAGCGTTAACCCCAACAGCGCACACGGCCAGGCCATCAGCCACCACCGCACCTCAAAACCGGGCCGACCCACCGCATGCAGCTCATGAAGCCCTTGGGCTGCCAGGTTGCCCCAGCTGGGCAGCGGCGCCTGGATCCCGATCCCTAGGAAGCTTAAAAACGACTCCTGCAGGATCGCGGTCGGCACCGTCAGCGTCGTATACACGGTGATCGGGCCGATCAGGTTGGGCAGCATGTACCGCCGCAACATCCGCCCCGGCCCAACGCCGCAGGCCCTAGCCGCCTCCACAAACGGCTGGCGACGCAGGCTCAGCACCTGACCCCGGATCACCCGTGCTACGGTCAGCCAGCTCACGCCCCCGATCGCGATCAACAGCGTCACGATCCGTGCCACACCCGACGCCAAATCAATCGGCAGCAGGCGTGCAGCCAACGCCTCCATCGGCGCTTGGATCGCGATATCCAGCAACACGACCAATAAGATATAAGGCAGCCCATAGAGCACATCGACGGTACGCATCATGACCGCGTCGGTGCGCCCCCCAACCATCCCCGCCGCCGTGCCCCATACCACCCCAATCACCACCGCGACCCCCGCGGCAAACAACCCCACCCCCAGGCTTATCGCCCCGCCCAGCAGCGACCGCCACAGCAGCGACCGACCCAGCAGATCGGTCCCCATCGGCTCGCCCCAGCTGGGTGCCGCCAGCGCCACATCACCCACCAGACGCTGGGCGTCGTAACGGCCAATCGACCAAGGCACCGTCACCACGCAAGGCACCACGATCACCGCCAACACGACCCAACCCACCCACCCAGGGGGCAACCTGAGCCGGGAAAACTGGGTTGGCTGAAGATCCAATCGGTAAACGCTGCACACACCCTTACTCGGTTTCGATTGGTTTGGCGTCACGCACGCCCAGGTTGCGGAACACGGCATGGCCACGGCTAACGCCCCACCCCCACGTACCCAAATCGTCCACACACCAGACCACGGCCGACGCGTCTTCACGGGATCTTTCGATCGTGCCAAACCCATCAACGCCGCAGGAGGTATACCCGGGAAACGCGGCCGGCACGAACCGCATCCCCGCGTTGGACCGGCCACGCCAACCCATCTCCGGGTCGTATTGAAAATAAGCCCTCAGCGCCACGGCGGCCTTGGGCTGCACGCCGATGACCCGCATGATCGCCTCCGCAACCAGAACCATCACCAGCAGCGAGACTATGGCCGTGTTGGCGCAAAGCGTGCGTATGCGAAACCCCTGCCCCGGTTGTCGTTCCGCAGCAGGCCGACCGCCTGAATCAGGTACCACATGTGTCATCATCAACCCCTTTTAGCCCGTAGCCCGGACCTCCCGGCTTTGGTGCACCCGATACCCATCGTTTACAGATCTAAGTCCTGCGCGTCGGGCGCGTGGTCCATCACGAACCGCAACCGGGCCGACGCGTCTTTGCCCATCAGCTGTGTGATCACCTGATCGGTCGCCAGCGGGTCGGCGATGTCGACACGCAGCTGACGGCGGGTCTTGGGGTTGAGCGTGGTCTCCCACAGCACCTTGGGCATCATCTCGCCTAAGCCTTTGAACCGGGTGATCTGCGGCTTGGACCGGCCATCGCCGTGTCGTTCAAGAATCTGGTCGCGATCCGTGTCGTCGGCTGCCCAATGCGTCTGTTTCCCGATATCGATCCGGTAGAGCGGCGGCTGGGCGATATAGACCCGCCCCGACGTAATCAACCCACGCATGTGACGATACAGGAACGTTAATAACAAAGTGGTGATGTGGTGGCCGTCTGAGTCGGCGTCGGCCAGCAAGATCACCCGCTGGTACCGCAGCTTCGCCAGGTCGAACTCGCGCCCCATCCCGCAGCCCAGCGCAGTTACCAGATCCGACAGCTCTTTGTTCTCCAACACCTTGGCCAGCGTGGCCTGCTGGGTGTTGAGCACCTTGCCACGCAAAGGCAGCACCGCTTGGTGCGTGCGGTTGCGGCCCTGTTTGGCCGACCCGCCCGCCGAATCGCCCTCGACGATAAACAACTCGCTGTCGCCCCGGCCCGACGACACGCAATCGCTAAGCTTCCCGGGCAGGTTCAACCGGCTAGACGTAGCGCTCTTGCGTGTGACCTGCTGCTGGGCGGCGCGCGAGGCCTCGCGTGCTTTGGCCGCGAGGATGATCCGCGCCACGATCGCCTCGGCCGCGGTGCGGTTGTGATTCAGCCAGTGCTCCAACGCCGGCCGCACCGCCGAATCGATCTGCGACTGCACCTCGGGGTTGTTCAGCCGGTCCTTGGTTTGACCCTGAAACTGGGGCTGGGCGACAAAGACCGACAGCACCGCGACCAGCCCTTCACGGAAATCCTCGGTGGCCAGCGTGATACCCTTGGGTGTCAGCTTGTGTGTTTCGATATAGTTGCGGACTGCCTTGCCCATCCCGGCCCGCAGCCCGGTCTCGTGCGTGCCGCCTGATCCGGTGGGGATCCCGTTGACATAGCTGCGCAGGTGTTCGTGGGTTGATTCGGTCCATTGCAGCGCTAGCTCCAGCCGCGTCTGACCCCCGGCCGCGGCCTCTTTGGTGAGTGTGAAGGGGCGTTCGTGCACCGGCCCGGCCCCACCCGACCCGCCGGCTTGGGGCCGCTGAACGATGATCTTGTCTAAAAAATCAACGACACCCCGATCGTGTTTGAAGGTCTGCTTGGATCGGCTGACGCGGTCATCAAAGGCGACCCGCACGCCCCGGTGGATGTAGCTGATAATCTCTAACCGTTCGAGGATCACCCCCGGGTTGAACTCCGTCTTGGGGAAGACCGTCGGGTCGGGGTGGAAGTAGATCGTCGTCCCGCTGCCACGCACTGCGCCAAGCTTCTTAAGCTTGGTGGTGGGCTTGCCGCGGCTAAACCGCTGCTCCCACGTGGCGCCGTCGCGTTTGACCGTAGCGATCAGCTGCTTGGACAGGGCGTTGACCACGCTAGCGCCCACGCCGTGCAGGCCCCCCGCGGTCTTGTAGCTGTTGCCTTGTGGGTCGAACTTACCGCCGGCATGGAGCGTGGTGAGGATGACCTCGAGCGCATTTTTTTTCTGCTTGGGGTGACGATCGACCGGGATCCCCCGGCCGTTGTCGCTCACCGTCACCGACGTGCCATCGGGGTGGAGCGTCACCGCGATCTCCGAGGCGTGCCCGTTCATCGCCTCGTCCACCGCGTTGTCGAGCACCTCCCACACCAGGTGGTGCAGCCCCGCGGACCCCACCCCGCCGATGTACATCCCCGGTCGCTTGCGCACCGGGTCGAGCCCTTCCAACACGGTGATATCTTTGGCGGTGTAGGTCGCGGTCATCGCGGGGACAGTATATACGCATCGCGTATGAAAATGCCGCGTCGGAGGCACCTAAATACCGGAGATTTCCCTGCCGCGGCCAGACGATCAACCGCCCATTCACCCGGGATTGTTATCACGGTCTAAGCTGTGATCACCGCGACCCACCGCGGCTTAGCAGCTGCATCATCTCGGCATGGGCTTTACCCGACGCCACATCACGGGGTGTCATCCGCCGGTTGTCTTTGGCGTTAGTGTCGGCGCCGTGCTCTAGCAGCAGCTGGGCAATATCGAGTCGGTTGCGTGACGCGGCGTAGTGTAGGGGCGTAACGCCCCTTAAGTCTTTGGCGTTGACCGATGCCCCATGATCGATCAGGATCGCCGTCGCTTGGGCTTGGCCCGAGATGGCCGCCACGTGCAGCGGCGTAGCCCCATCCTTTTTTTTAGCACCCACCTTGGCGCCGTGATCGAATAAAAACGCGATCATCTCCAGCTGCCCTCGCAGGACGGCGTAGTGCAGGGGCTTGGCGCCCGGGCTGCTGTCGGCGTGGATATCGGCGCCGTGGTCGAGCAAGGCTTGGGCTACGGCGACATGCCCGGCTTGGGCGGCGAAGTGCAGCGGCGTGCCGCCGTCGACCTTGGCGTTGGGGTCGGCCCCGTTGGCGAGCAACAATTCGACGATGGATACATGCCCCTTATACGCCGCGGTGTGCAATGGGGTGATCCCTCGTTCATCGCGTGCAGCGACGTGGGCCCCTAGGCCGACCAGCGCCCGGCTGGCGGCGAGGTGCCCCTTATCGACCGCCACGTGCAGCGGCGTTTCGTCCAAAGCATTGGTCACGTTGATATCCGCGCCGTGGGTTACCAGCGTCTCGATCAGGTCGCTGTGATTCTTGCTGGCCGCGAAATGCAGCGTGGCCTGCCCGCCCACTTTGGCGTGGATCGCAGCGCCGTGGCCCAAGAAAAGCTCGGCGACCGAGGTATGGCCCCGGACGGCCACCGAGTGCAACGGGATCACACCGCTGTGGTCTTGGGCGTTGATGTGCGCGCCCTTAGCCAGCAGCAGCTGGGCGATCTGGTGGTATCCGTTGAGCGCCGCCACGTGCAGCGGTGTGACGCCTTCAGACTGCCCGGTGTTGACCTGCGCGCCCTTGGCTAGCAGCAGCTCAACGGTTTGGGGTTGGTTGTTGTCGATCGCGGCGTACAACGGCGTGCGGCCAACCCCGTCCCGGGCTTCGAGGTCCGCGCCTCGGCCCAGCAGCAGCCTCACGGTTTCGTCCTTGCCCTCCCCACAACCCCAATGCAGGGGTGTGCGGCCTTCGTAGTCTTTCGCATGGATATCGGCGCCGCGATCGATCAATTTTTGAGACAGCGGCAGATGCCCACCCGCGACAGACCAGTGCAACGCCGTGGCACCATGCTGATCCTTGCCGTTGATGTTGGCACCCTGGCCAACCAGCACCTCGGCTAGCTCCAAATGGTTGAAGCGTGCGGCGAGGTGGATCGGCGTAAAGCCGTATTCATCGGTCTCCTCGAGGCTGGCGCCCTCTTCCAGCATCCGCTGCACGCGTTGGAGCTGGTTTTCGATCACCGCTTCATGCAAGGGCGGCCGAGCCAATACCCCGTTCGACACCAGGATGACCGCTACGGCGATGGCCCCCACCCCACCACCACGCAAGGTTGATCGCCATGGGATTTGGGTTGGATTTTTTCCTATCACCATCACTGCCCCACCCCTACCGCGATGGACGCCAAAAAGTCACAGCCACTTGCCATGTCGCGCTCAAACCGCCGCCGCTGCTAGAGGCGAGGGGCTGATTGAGCACCCCACCTTATGTCATTATATATCAGCCCCGATCAGGTTGACGGGGCCCCGTTCGCCCGCGACAGGGAAACCTTCGGCGCTTTGGTGATTCCCACGCGGCAAACTCATACCCGATGGGTCTATCCGTCATGTCTGTGTGTCGATGCAAGCCGTAAGTAACCCTTGCGTTGCATACAGGCTGGCTAACCCTGTCCGCATCAGCTGGCTAGTCCATTTCCCCTATTATCGGTTCAAACGGCCTATGCAGATCAGCTGGATCCAGCCTGGCCCGGTTACCCGATGGAAGATCCGATACCGAAGCGCGAGATGCTACCCCTGCTCGAGCATGACCGGCAAGGCAGGCTCCTCCGGGACGACCGCGACCAACGACCCGCGTTTGAGGATTTCCCGGCCCTTGCCGCCCCGGCTGGTGACTTCGTATTTCGCGGTGCTGATTGTTTGGGTAGCGCCCCGGCTGGTCTCGACGGTCATCAGATCCCGGTCGCCCGTGGAAGCGATACACCCCAACACGCGGTCGCCCTTGGCCAGCTTGATGAGGATCACCCCTTTGCCTGGGCCGTTGAGGAAGTTGACCTCGCTGGCTTTGCACAGGATCGCCCGGGCCGACTGAGTCGCGGCGATCAGTGTCTCGTTGCCTCGGATCGCCTCGACGCACACGACCTGGGCGCCCTTGGCCAGCTTGGCGTACCGCCGGCCGTTGCGGTTGCTTGGCTCGACGAACGGCTCAAGGCTAAACCGTAGGCTGTACCCGTCGCTGGTCACCGCGACCGCGTGCGTCGCGGGCACCGCGCCGGGCTTGTCCGGAGTCAGCCCGCGGGTGACCCGGTCATCGAGGCTGATCGCCGCGACCACACGCTCACCATCCTTAAGCTTAAACAGCTTCTGGATCGGCTCGCCGTACCCGGTCGTGGCGGGGATGTTGGTCATGCGGCAGGTATACCCCACGCCGAGGCTGGTCAGGAACACGATCGTCGCACGGGTGCTGCCGGCCTCCGCGGTCAGCACCGCGTCGCCCTCACGTAGCCGCGTGGTCGACAGGTCACGCACCTCTTTCTGCCGCTTCACCCACCCGTCGCGTGTCACGATGACGATGGCGTTTTCCTCGACAATAAAGTCTTCGGCTTGGTATTCGGGTTCCTCAGCCACACTCACGATCGCGGTGCGCCGCCGGTCGGGCTTGCCGTAGCGGTCGTGGATCTCCTGGATCTCTTTCCGCACAACCCCCCACCGCCCGTCTTCATCGTCCAGCAGCTTGGCGATCTGCTTGGCGTGTTTGCGTTTCTCTTCGAGCTCTTGGCGGATCAGCAGGATCTCCAGCTTTGCCAACCGGTACAGCTTCAGCTCAAGGATCGCGTCGGCTTGCTGGGCGTCGAGTTTAAATTTGGCGATCATCTTCTCGGCCGCGTCGGCTTTGCCATCGGAGCGGCGGATCAGCCGGATGATCTGATCCAACGCGTCAAAAATCGACTCAAACCCCTCTAGGATATGGATCCGCTTCTGCAGTGCGCCAAGCTCATGCTCAAGGCGGCGGGTGACCACCTCCATCCGAAACAACAGGAAATTCCACAGGATCTCCCGCAGCTCAGCCCGCTGGGGCCGGCACACCTGCGGGTTATCCGTGGGGATCAGGCACGTGAGATTTACGTTGAAGTTGATCTGCAGCGGCGTGTGCTTGAACAGGTACGCCAGCAGCTTGGCCTCATCCGCGTCTTTACGCAGCTCCAACGCAATCCGAACGTCATCGGTCGATAGGTCCTTCACATCCAGCAGCGGCGGCAGCTTCCGGCTAATCGCCACATCCGCGATCCGTTCGACCAATACCGACTTATTCACCGTGTACGGGACGCTGGTGATGTAGAGCGTCTTGGTCGACCGTGTGATGGGCCCGGGTTCAACCGTCGCACGCACCCGCACCGCACCGCTACCGTCTTTATAAATCGTCTTGATCTCATCGGGGCTGTTGAGGATCTGACCCCCTGTCGGGAAGTCGGGGGCTTTGATGTAACGACACAGGTGATGCGTCTTGAGCTCGGGGTTATCCAAGAGCTTGAGCAGCGCCGCGCAGACCTCGCCCAGGTTGTGGGGGGGGATGTTCGTCGCCATCCCCACCGCAATACCTGTCGCCCCGTTGACCAACAGGTTAGGCACCCGTGACGGCAACACCACGGGCTCTTGCTTCGTGCCATCGTAATTGGGGCGGAAGGTGACCGTATCTTGGTCGATCTGGCCTAGGATCTCGTCGGCGACCCGCGCCAAGCGGCACTCGGTGTACCGCATCGCCGCGGCCGCATCGCCATCAAGCGATCCGAAGTTCCCGCTGCCGTCGATCAGCGGCAGGCGCAGGGCAAACGGCTGGGCCATGCGCACCAGCGCATCGTAGATCGCGGTGTCCCCATGCGGGTGGTAGCTGCCCATCACGTCGCCGACCACTTTCGCACACTTGCGGTGCTTGACGTCGGCGGTCAGCCGCTGGAGCCACATCGTGTACAAAATCCGCCGCTGCACCGGCTTAAGCCCGTCGCGCACATCCGGCAGCGCCCGGCTGGTGATGACCGACATTGCGTAGTTGAGGTACCGGCTCTGCGCCGCTTCGTGCAGCGCCACAACCTGCCCATTGCCGGCTTTGGGCGGGTCGGGCTCGTCGAACAGCAGCCGGTCGCTGTCGGACGGTTTCTTGCGTCGCTTGGCCATCGGGTGAATCTTATACCAATCCCCCACGGGTTTGCCCAAGGGTGTCGGAACGGGTATGCCAAACCTGAGGTGAGCGATCAAACCCCTCGCCGCCATCGCATGTCGAAGTCTGCCCAACGCAGCTGCCGCAGGTTGTGCTAAACACCCGATTGCTGCTGCTTGGCCAGCTGGTCGACCAGCTGACGGATCTGCTCCATCTGCTGGCGGATCTCTCGGAAATGGATATCGGTTTGGAGCACCTGCGAAGCGATCCGTTGGGCTTCCTTGGCCTGATCTAGCGACTGGTTCTTGGCCGCCAACTGCTTCAAGACGGTCATCAACAAGTACCGCATCTCCATGGCCAGCCGATCATCGCTGCTGTGGTAGGCATCGATGCCCTGACGGAGGGTATCCACCGCTTCATCGAGCCACCCCTTGGCGGCATAACAACGAGCCAGCAGCTCGAGCGAGACGATGCGGTACTTGGGGTCGACCTTGGACTGCTGAAACGCGCTAATAGCATCGTCGTGCTTGCCCAGCATCAGCAGGCGCCGGCCCAGCTCGTACCGCAACCCAAGATCGGTGGGGTAGTGCTCCACACGCCGGGTGTATTCTTCGTGCTCAAACAGCAGCTTCTTGCGCGACAGCGTTTGGAACCGCTGTCGCAGAGCCTGATCCTGCGGGCTGGCTTGGACCTGCGCGTGCAAGGCCCGCAGGCGGCGGTTCATCTGCTTGATGCGCACGTCTGCGACACGCTGCTTGTAGCGATATTGGTTGGTCTGCTCAAAGGCGGATTCCAGCAGCCCGATCGCCTCGTTTTCCGATGCTTGGGCTTCCTTCTGCAGCAAAGCATTCACCAGCTTGTTGAGCCGGTCAAGATCGCCGGGCTGTTCTTCGTATTGCGCTCGGCTGCGTTGGATCTGGTCGTCGACGCCCGACGCGGTCTTGGTGATCGCGTCTTGGTGGGCCAGCTGCTTTTGCTGATCCATATCTTTGACCGACGACTTAAACCCGCCTTCCTCGTCTTCTTGGCCGTAGTTGCCCACCTGCATAGCCAGTTCGGCGTCGAGGTTTTTGAGATCTTGGTTGAGTACCGCGTTATCGGGATCCAGCCGCAAGGCGAGCCTGCAAGCATCCACCGCCTGGGCGTAGGCGCCCAGCTGGGCGAAGAGGTCTCGGGCCTGGATGTAAACGGCTTTGTTGGGCTGCTTGGCGGCCTGCCTGTACTCGAGCACGATCCCCCCCACCCAGAGCACCAGATCGTCCAACCCCAGGTCGGGCTCGGCTTCGTTGGCCTGGGCCATCCGGGTCATCACGTCGATTAACAAAGCGGTATTGAGCGGGTCTTTGGACCACAGCGTCTCAGCGCGCAGCAACCGGCCGATCGCGTCCTTGCCACCCTTCTTGAACTTCTCGGTCAGCCTCGCGGGTTTGCCGCCGTTCACCTTCCGCTTCAGCGCCACTTCGCGCAGCGCTTCGTGCATGGCCTGGTTCGCCGGCTCGTGACGCAGGCCACTGATGTAGCAATCAATGGCGTAGTCAAAATTGTGGCTATCGGCCACAGCCTTGGCGTGGTCGAAGAACCGCTTGGCCTTGCGTGGGTCACGCCGAAAGACACCAGCGGATTCGACTTCGTGCTTCTTGCCGAATAATGCCAAGGGCTGCCTGGGGTTGAACTCGGGTGGAGGCGATCCCCGCCCCGGTTGAGTTTGTGCCGCCCCGCTGGTCTGCAGCAGGGAAACCGTGTCTTGGTGCCACACAACACCGCCAATACGCAACCGATGGGCTCACACCCGGCCGATTCTTGATGGGGCGGGTGGGCCACCGCTTGTAATCTAAGTCCATAACCACGCTTGTCAACTGACCCTGCCAGGCGAACGGCTTGATTGAGACCCTGGGTTGGCCTATGGTTCGTGACTCAGGACCAAGGCGCACCACACGCTACACGCTCCATAACAGCGATTAGGGATAGCCAATGATCAGCGTTGCGATCCACGGGGCTGCGGGACGGATGGGCTGCCGACTCATCGCGCTGTGCGCCGCAGACCCTGAGGTACGCCTCAACGGTGCGATCGAGCACAGCGGGCACCCTAGCCTCGGGCGAGACGCGGGTACTGTCGCGGGCATCGAGCCGCTGGGGCTGCCGATCCAAGATCAACTCAACCAGGCCGGCTGCGATGTGTTGATCGACTTCGCAGCCCCCGCCGCCACGCGTGTGGCCCTGGCGCACTGCGTTGAAACACGCCAAGCCATGGTCATCGGCACCACCGGGCTAACCGACGACGACCACCAGACGATCGATCAGGCAGCGGGCTCGATCTCGGTGCTCCAAGCGCCGAACATGAGCCTGGGTGTGAACCTGATGTTCGCGTTAGCTGGTCAAGCAGCCAAGCAGCTGGGTGAAGCCTACGACATCGAGATCACCGAAACCCACCACCGGTTCAAGAAAGACGCCCCATCGGGCACCGCGCTGGGGATCGCCTCAGCCATCTGCCAAGCAACCGGAAAAAACCTTAACGCCACCGTGGTCCAGCCGACCCACGGCGCAGACGTCCCCCGCCAGCCGGGCAAAATCCCCATCCATGCGCTGCGCATGGGCGACACCGTCGGGGACCACACCGCGGCGTTCGCCACGCTGGGTGAGCGCCTAGAAATCAGACACGTCGCGACCACACGCGACACGTTCGTGCACGGCGCGATCCAGGCCGCGAAGTGGTTAGCCACCCAGCGCCCCGGTCGGTACCACATGGCCGATGTATTGGGGCTATCTGCTAGGTAAGTGATCCAGTTAGTCAAATGACCTGCTCGACGGGGCAATGAACCGATGAACGCCATCCACGCCACCACCATCTTGTCGGTCCGACGCGGTCAGCAGGTCGCGATCGCCGGCGATGGGCAGGTCACGATGGACAAAATCGTGGCCAAGTCCGACGCGGTCAAGGTCCGCCGACTCGAAGGCGTGGGTGCCCAGGAAGCCGGTGTGCTGATCGGGTTCGCCGGCGCCGCAGCCGATGCGTTTGCGCTGCTGGAAAAATTCGAAGCACGCCTCAAAGACTCGCCGGCCAACATCAAGAAGGCAGCCATCGAGCTAGCCAAGCTGTGGCGGACCGACCGGGTCTTGCGTCGGCTCGACAGCCTGGTGGTGGTTGCGGACCGGTCGTGCAGCCTGATTGTCTCGGGTTCGGGCGATGTGATCGAGCCAAGCGACGGCGTGCTGGGGATCGGCTCGGGCGGCGCCTACGCCACCGCAGCGGCCCGTGCGCTGCTTGCACACACCGACCAGACGCCCCAGCAGATCGTTGGCCACGCGCTGACCATCGCCGGCGACCTGTGTATCTATACCAACACGCACACCACGGTGATCAATTTGTGATACACATGGCGTATCGTTTGTGCGCGGGGAGGACACCACAACGCCGAGTATCCCATTGCCACGGATGGGCGGCTTGCTACAGATCCGCCCGGGGCGGGTCTAGGCCGATTCATCGGCCCTGATCCGAGCGCTTCGATACCCTACCGCTGGAAAAGAAAATCGAAATCCAAGTACGTCACAAGAAACAATACCACAAAAATCAGTGACACAATAAAAGCCGCTATAAAACCCGACCCCATCGAAAGAATCAGCATCAGCACCGCCAGGGCTAAAAAAACCCACCGCAAGACCTTCCGGATCTTCTTCCACCCAAAGACTTCTTTCTTTTTTTCTGCTTTGCCGCTTCTCACCTCACCGCCATCCGATCCCCACCCAAACAAAGGATCCAACACAATGGGCAGAGCCGTGACGCCTTGCCCCTCGAGCTGAACGAGCACGTAGTTGGGGTTACCCGAAAAAGTCACCGCATCGATCGCGGTAGAGTTGATCTCGAGTGTCAAGGGCTGCATCGGGATCTGACTCATAAATAATTGGGCGGCGGCTTCGTTGATATCCACCCAACGAACCGTTGACCGCTGTACCTGGGTGGGGGATTCAGTCGACAGCAGCGTGGCGGGGTTGTTTGGGTTCTTTTGTGATTCGTCTAGTTTTTCCTCTGGGGTTGAATACACATCCCGGTGATCGACATAGTGTCTAGCTCGCTTATGCAACTTACCCGATGCTACCCGCAAAAAGTACACCAGCGAGCCTGACCGAACCCGCCGAAACAAAGCTCCGCCCAAGGATTCCGTAGCGTAGCTTAAACGCTGCGCCGGTTCGTCATCCAAGATCTGCACCCCCCACCGCACCGCAGGGGGTGGATTGGATAGCAGGCCAGCTTCGATAACCGGCACCGCGTGCCCGGGGCTAGCCAGCGCAACCCAAAGGGCCGACGCCAACCCCAAAATCCATCCCGATCGATCTATGCTACCCATCTGATCCTACTAAGGGAGCCCTTAACACAATGGCATTTAACGCATCCAAACCCGCGACAAAGGCAGGCCTAATCTGCTACTGTGTTAGGGGCCCTAATCTTAGAGCCTTGTCAAGCCCTTGAACGTATTCCAATTCAACATACAGGCTTCTTTCAAGCAGACAAACCCCTCCCGGTCGGACTAGATCCATCGACATCAAGGTGTTATACCCATCCCGGATGAATTTGCGACAAGCCGATCGCCCGCGGCAGGGCAATACTCGATGTTTTTGTGTTCCCGACGCGGCATTTTCATTCGCGGTGCGTATAGATCGATAACGCACCGCGGTTAGGCGATTGGATCATACAATCACTTTGGATAAGGTATACCCATCGGGTATGCGTTTGCCGCGTGGGAATCACAAAAACGCCAAAGATTGCCCTGCCTCGGGCGAACGGGACCCCGTCAACCTGATCGGGACAGCTATATATGGAAGCTAAACTAAACCCACAGCATGCAGGCGAAGCACCTAATATCATCACACCCATCAATCCTACAGCGCGGTATATTCTATACACTCAAGCATTCCTCGTAGCAACAACATCGCCGCCCCAACAGCGGGTACCGAGGCCCTCTTCCCGGGCCCACAACGTGCTACGATAAATCAAGATGCAACGCCTCGACCAAGCCCTGCGCCCGCTGACGGACCGCCCGGTGATCGGGATCACCATGGGCGAGCCTGCGGGCATCGGCCCGGAGGTGATTGTCAAAGCACTGGCCGACCCGGCGATCCGCCGGCTGGGGCGGTTTGTCATCTTTGGGATGAACGAGCTGCTGAGTTATGCCGCTGATATGGCCGAGGTCCATCCCTTCTGGTGGCGGTTGCAGCACGACTCGCCCCGGGCTGGGTTCGACCTGGTCCACCCCGTGGTGGTCTTGGATTACGATGCGTTTTCCATGCTAGGCCAGACGCTGCACCGCCCCACAAAGCAGGGCGGGACCGCGTCGCTGCGGTTCTTAGATGACGCGATCACGGCAGCGACCAAACCCCCCAACGACCCCGGCCGGCTCGACGCGATCGTGACCGCTCCCATCTGCAAGCAGTCGTGGCAGATGGCCGGCTGCCGGTTCCCCGGGCATACCCAGCTGCTGGCCCACCGCACAGGATCGAAGCGCGTGGCCATGATGTTTGAGTCACCCAAGCTGCGCGTCGTGCTGGCCACCGTGCACATCCCGCTGATGGAGCTACGCAACAAGCTGACGATCGGCTGCGTGTTCGACCCGATCGACCTGGGGCATAAAGCCTGTGTTGAGATGGGGATCGACCAGCCGCGGATCGCGGTGTGTGGGCTCAACCCCCACGCTTCAGAGAACGGGCAGTTCGGTGACGAAGAACAACGCGTCATCAAACCCGCGATCGAGATGGCTCAGCACGCGGGGATCGACGCGCGTGGCCCGTTCCCGGCCGACACCGTCTTCCACCAAGCCGCCGCCGGCCAGCATGACCTGGTGGTGGCCATGTACCACGACCAAGGCCTGATCCCCGTCAAGCTGCTGGCCTTTGACGAAGCGGTGAACCTGACCCTCGGGCTGCCGATCGTCCGCACCAGCGTAGACCACGGCACCGCATTCGACCTGGTTGGTCGCAACCAAGCCAACCCGGGCAGCATGAAGGCGGCGATCCGGCTGGCGGCTCAGCTGGCATCAAACGCTTTGACCCAGCGCTGATCGGGTGTTGGTGGGCTTGGTTGGCCGCTGCCATAAGGGAAGGCCTCTTATGCCAATCATAGAAAATCATGGTGCTTTGTCTGGTGTACGCGGCATGGCCCTGCAAGACGCGGGGCGATCTCGACGCGGTCAAAACATACGCCTATGCGTATTAAGGGCGGCTTGGCCCAAGCGGTTTTTGTGAACCCAAAGCAGATCCAGATGGAACGATACACGTTTGATGCGATGACTCCACAGATGGGGTTGGGTGGGTCATATCGATCGGCTCAAGATCGACGCCGACGACGCCACGTAGTACGACCCGGTCCGGGGCCCGATCCCACGGTGGGCCGCGGCGACCCGCCTACCTTGTGCACCTGCGCAGGCGTGGAGAACCCCTAATTCTTGGGTCAGATGACCAGGACCGGGGTAGCCTAGACCAACGCGCCTTCGCTACCGCACGCGGGTCAGTAGACCAAAGCTTTGAATCAGCTTATCGGGGTCATGCAACGCGTGGGGAGGTATAACAACCCCGGCCTGGGCTATGTTTTCTTGATCAGCCCAACGAGAAACAGAAGCACCACCGCGCCGACAACCGCAGAGACCAGCGAGCCGATGTGACCGGTGGTTGAAACCCCAAAAAAGTTAAACAAGAACCCCCCAACCACCGCGCCGATGATGCCCACAATGATATTGCCCACGATCCCAAAGCCGCTGCCTTTCATCAGCTGACCGGCGATCCAGCCCGCTGCGGCCCCGATGGCCAAAAACAAGAGGATGTTTGTGAGGTTGTCCATGGTTACTCTCCTTTTTCAATAAATAGTGCTACGGTTCTCGATCCCCTAACCAGTTACCCATTCAGGCCGTGGCTAAGCCCGTTGTTCCTGAGTGAGATTGATTTTGCGCTTGCTGCCGTGTCGGACGATATTACCTTGGGTGAGGTAGATCACGTCTTCGGCGATGTTGACCGCGTGGTCGGCGACGCGTTCAAGCTGACGAGCCACACTTAACAAAAGGATCAGGTGTGGGAATTTTTCGGGTTCTTGCTGGATCCGCTGCTCGGCTTGGGTGTAGATGTTGCGGTGGATGTCGTCGACCTCGTCATCGGTGCGGATAATTTTTTGGGCCAGCTGGGTGTCGAGATCGACAAACGCATCGAGGCTTTGCTTGAGCATGGCTTGGGCTTTGCGGGCCATCTCGGGTAGCCCCATCCAGCCCGGCTGGCTGGGGGGGACGGCGGTGAGTGCCGCGGCCCGCTCGGCGATGTTCACCGCTAGGTCACCGATCCGCTCCAGGTCGCGGTTGATCTTGAGCACCGCGACAATAAATCGTAGGTCGTGGGCCACGGGCTGGTGCATCGCCAGGGTCACGAGGCACTCCTCTTCGACGTCGATTTCTTTGAGATCGATCTCACGGTCGCCGACGATGACCTGTTCGGCCAGTTGGAGGTCTCGCGTCTCGATTGCGGCAATGGCTTTCTCCAACGCTTCTTCGACCATCACGCCTTCACCGACAATCAGCTTCTTAAGCGAATCGATGTGTTGGATTAATAAGATGGGCATATCCCGATCCCAGATCAAATGGCAGTCAACGGTCCACCCGGCAGGGGGATTCCCATGCTTCAGTACTTCCGATACGCGGTTTCGTCCCCGAGGGGGGATCATTTACCTTCAATTACTATATCTGTCGTGGGGGCTGACCTCAACAGGGACGCAGGGGCTTTTATACCAGTCCCGATCAGCGTTGACAGGGGCCCGTTCGCCCGCGTCAGGGAAATCTTCGGCGTTTTGGTGATTCCGACGCGGCAAACTCGTACCCGATGGGTCTATTGAAGGGGAGGCCCGGCTCCAGGGTCACCACACCCCGCGAATGGACACAATGGACCGGGTGCCAGATCCGGGCGGTGATCGATTTAGCTGACCGATCTCTCACTTTGAGCGATCAAGCCAGGGCTACGCAGCGGCAGGCTATCCGATCAGGACATGCCGCCCCAGGATGCGATGGCCCTGGGCGTCGTCCAAGTTTGTAGCGGTGGGGCTAAATGCCTCGCACATGTAGGCGCATCCGCTGATCCACCACAGCCTCAACAACTCGTCACCACAATGCTTCTTGGGCCTGGGCCGCCAACACACGGTTGATGCTCGGAGTAGTAATCCACCGTCTCTGACGGTGGATTTTCATCTACCCGTGCGGCGTGAATCGGCTACGTCAAAAATGCACAAACA
Source organism: Phycisphaeraceae bacterium (assembly GCA_965223655.1). Classification (GTDB taxonomy): domain Bacteria; phylum Planctomycetota; class Phycisphaerae; order Phycisphaerales; family Phycisphaeraceae; genus CBDCXC01. Next base: position 177,764 of record CBDCXC010000007.1, on the reverse strand, counting down.
CCGAGGATTTCCCTGCCGTAGCCCGACGGCACGCCGCAATCTCAATCCGGATGTGTTTATATTTTTGCCGGCCAGATGCGATAACTCGTTGCTTGATAGGTATAATACCTCTCCCGGATGAGTTTGCGACAAGCCGCCCATCTGTGGCAGGGGAATGATCAATTTGTGTTCCCGGCACGGCCGCGGCCTTTTCATACGCCATGCATTTAGATTTATTTTACCGGATGAATGGCGGTCGATCCATCGATCAGATGAACTGGCGCTGTGCGTCACGGCAATACCGCAGCAGGATTGGATTGAAAGGTAAGGTGTACCCATCATGGCTAACAGCGAAACCGTAGCGGGGTTTGATTTGGGGATCGGGGAAGGCCCCAAAGGGATATTGAAGCAGGTTTTCCCACCCAAGCACATTGACCTGGAAACCAAACGTGGGCTTCGGGATCACTACGACAAGATCACCGTAACCCGTGATCGGTTTCGCAAAAAGAATCGTTATTACTACGAACAGCTGATCAAGTACCTGCGGTTTATTATCCCGCCTGGGAAAAACGTGCTGGAGGTCGGCTGCGGCGATGGGTATGTGCTACGCCAGCTGGAGCCGGCACAGGGGCTGGGGATCGATCTGAGCCCCGCCATGATCAGCCGCGCAAGATCAGGGAGCGGCGGCGACATCGCGGGTCGGATTGAGTATCAGCAGGCCGATATCGAAACCACGACTTTTGATCAAACGTTCGATTACATCCTCCTGTCAGACCTGATCGGCACGCTGGTGGATATCCAGCAGGCGTTGGAGAACCTCAGGTCGGCGTGCGGGCCACACACGCGGGTGATCATCCACAACCACAGCATGCTGTGGGAGCCGGTGCTCAAAGCAGCGGAAAAGCTGGGCTTCAAGATGCCCAGCGCCAACCAGAATTGGCTGTCTCCATCGGATATCGAGAATTTTATGGCCCTAACGGGCTATGAGTTGGTCAACACCGGCCGGTGGATCCTGATGCCCAAGCGGATCCCGGTGCTATCGAACCTGATCAATCGCTCTGTGGCGCCGCTGCCTCTGATCAACCGCCTTTGTTTGACGAATTGCTGGGTCGCCCGGGTCCAGGCTCAGCAGCCCATCGCTGATCACTCCACCACGGTGCTGATCCCCTGCCGAAATGAAAAAGGCAACATCCGCCCGGCGATCGAACGGATCCCATCATTTGGACGCCACCAAGAAATTATCTTTGTCGACGGGCACTCGACCGACGGCACGGTCGAGGAGATCAAGGCGGTCATCGCGGAGAACCCCGACAAAGACATCAAGCTGTTCGAGCAAAAAGGCAAGGGCAAGGGCGACGCGGTACGCCTGGGTTTTGCCAATGCCAATGAAGACATCTTGATGATCCTCGACGCCGACCTCACCGTCCCCCCCGAAGACCTGCCGAAGTTTTATCACGCGATCGCCTCGGGCAAGGGCGAGTTCATCAACGGCTCTCGGCTGGTCTACCCCATGGAAAGCGAGGCGATGCGGTTCTTGAATATCCTGGGCAACAAATTCTTTTCGGTTGCCTTGTCTTGGCTGACGAATCAAAAATTCAAAGACACGCTGTGTGGCACGAAGGTGATTTTTAGAAGCGACTACCAGAAGCTCCAAGAAGGCCGGTCGTATTTTGGAGACTTCGACCCGTTCGGCGATTTTGACCTGCTGTTTGGGGCGTCCAAGCTTAACCTCAAGATCATCGAGATCCCCATCCGCTACCGTGACCGGGCGTATGGATCGACTAATATCTCGCGTTTCCGCCACGGGTGGCTGCTGCTTAAGATGAGCTTCTATGCTTTTAAAAAGCTCAAGGCTTGTTGATGAGTAGCGGGGAGATCTTCCTGTCATTGGTTTGCCCATGATCAAATGTGATTCTGCGCATCGGGTATACCCCTCTCACTCAGGCTGACGGGGGAGCGTTGAATTGATTCATCGCCTGATCCAGGCCGTGCGCTAGCCACGCTTCGATCGCGTCACAGGCGCGGTCCAGGGCTGGGTCGATGGCGTCGCGCTGCGTTGGGGTGAACGGGCCTAAGACGTAATCCGATTGTGGGGCCCGGCCCGGCGAGTCGATCCCGATGCGCAGGCGCGGGTAGTCGCGGGTACCCAGCACGCGTTCGATATCGGCCAGCCCGTTGTGCCCACCCGTGCCGCCACCCGATCGGATCCGGATCTGACCCGCCGGCAACGCCACGTCATCGATAACAATCATCAAGCCGACAGCCGGGTCAAGCTTGTAGAACCGAACCGCTTCGCCCACCGCTAAACCCGATCGGTTCATATACGTCATAGGCTGCATCAGCAGGCAGCGTTGGTCGGCGATGAGCCCTTCGAGCACGCCGGCGTGGAACTTTGTCTTGGGGCGAGTCAGCCCGTGACGCGTGGCCAACCGATCGACAGCCATGAACCCCGCGTTGTGTCGGGTCTGGGTGTATTGGGTGCCTGGGTTGCCTAGGCCGACGATGAGTTTCACGGGGATGATGGGGTGGTGGACGCAGCACCGCTGAGCGTGCTAGTCGCTGGGTTATCAGCGGGGTGCCACACAGCATGCCGAAGGCTGCTGCGTGCGACGCTAAGGCCACACAATGACCTTGCATCGGCTGTGCACCTTACGCAACAGACCCTTTCAGGGCCGTGCTGGTGGCACCCAACTTCAGTTCACGGTGTGTCTGCTCGTGTGATTGACCAGCTGGCAGTGGTCGTCGTTGTACTGGCGGGCCAGCCGCCAGTGGCACACAGATTGAATCACACTCGGGCTTTTGGGGTCAAGCCTTCGCACCCGACGTTACCCCTCTGCTTTTTCTGTGGCTTCCTTCTTGCCGATCAGCTCTGGCTCGCTAGGCGCGGCGGCTTCGACCTCTTCTTCGGGTTGCTCAGCCAGGACCTGGATCGACGCGATGACCGTCTCGGGGTCGTCGACCGCGGTGACGCCTTGGGGTAGCTTGAGGTCGGCGATGGTCATGGTGGCGCCGGCGGTTAAATCGGTGATATCGACCTTGATCTGATCGGGTATCTGCGAGGCCAGGCACTGGACCTGGATCTTGTCTAGCGGGTGCTGGAGGATCGTGCCCGATTCCTTGAGGCCCACGGGGCTGCCGGCTAACTCCAATTCAACCTCAATCTTGACCCGCTCGGTCAGGTCCACACGCGTCAGGTCCAGGTGCAAGATTTCGGATCCCAGGTGGTTCCACTGGACGTCTTTGACCAGGCACGGTTCGCGGGTCGACCCGACCACAACCTCGATTAGGTGGGCGTGCTGGTGCAGCAGATCCTGGATCCGCTTGCGGTCGAGGCTGATGTGGCAGGGTGCTTGTTTGTGGCCATAGATCACCGCGGGCAGCTCGCCAGCCGTTCGCAGCTTCGCGGTAGGGCGGCTGCCGAGCTGCTCACGTAGCCGGGCTTGGATTTCAGGGGTTTGATTGGCGACCATCTGTTCTGATTCCTTTCTCTAAGTCTCTTGACAATAACGTGTCATTGTTGAGGGCCACGGAGATTCAGCGAACCCCATTTAGGCGCGTTTGCCGCTGCCGTTAAACCGAAACAAGATCGAAATTGACATATTGTGGTGGATCCGGCGGATCGCTTCGCCCAGCAGCTCAGCTACGCTCAATTCCACCATCTTAGTCTCTAAGGGTTTGCAGCGGGGGGCGGTGGGGATCGTGTCGGTGACCACGACCTGGCTGATCGGGGATTCCGCTAGCCGCTCCAGCGCCAACCCGACCAAGACCGGGTGGGTACACGCGGCGATCACGTCGGTGGCGCCGTTGTCCTTGACCAGCTTCGCCGCTTCGCAGATCGTCCCGCCGGTTGAGATCATATCGTCGATCATGATCACGGTGGAGTCTTTGACCTCGCCGATGATATTGGCTGAGACGACCTCGGTGCCGCTCTTGCGGCGTTTGTCGATGATGGCCATGTCCCCGCCTAGCCAGTTGGCGTACTGGTTGGCGACCTTGACGTTGCCCACGTCCGGGCTGACCAGGGTGACCCGGCCCAGGTCGTCGCGCACCTTGCGCAGGTAGCCGAGGATGACCGGCGACGCGTGCAGGTGGTCCACGGGGATGTCGAAGAACCCTTGGATCTGCTCGGCGTGCATGTCCATCGCCAAGACACGGTCGGCGCCCGCGGTGGAGATCAGGTTCGCCACCAGCTTCGCGGTGATGGGCACGCGCCCCTCATCCTTGCGGTCCTGTCGGGCGTAGCCAAAGTAGGGCAGCACCGCGGTGATCCGCCGGGCGCTGGCGCGGCGGAGGCAGTCGATGTAGATCAGCAGCTCCATCAGGTGGGCGTTGACCGGGTGGTACGTGCTCTGGATGATGAAGCAGTCTCGGCCACGCACGTCTTCGTCGAGCTTGACCGTGATCTCGCCGTCGGGAAACATCAGGGTCTGAGCCTGGCCCATGGGCAGGCCCAGGTGATCGCAGATGCGCTGGCCCAGCTCACGGCTGGCGCGGCCACAGAAAATCTTGAGCTGGTCTTGGTTTGCCTTGCTCATGCAGACTCCCTCGCTTGATTGTTGGGCGACGGGCCGGCTAACCGTGCTTGCAAGATCCGATCCACCTCGGCCAACTGCTGAGGATCGTTGACCCCGCGTATCTCGTCAGGGTTAGCCACCTCAACAATCGCGATCTTCTTACCGGCCTGTTTGAGCAGACCCGGGACATCGGTGAGATAATATTCTTTTTGGGCGTTGGCGTTGCGCACCTTCCCCAGGGCTTCGAACAGCAGATCGCTTCGGAAACAGTAATACCCGGTGTTGATCTCTCGGACCAGCCGCTGCTGGTCGGTAGCGTCTTTCTGCTCGACAATCGCTTGGTACGATCCATCGGGGTGGCGCAGCACGCGGCCGTAACCGGTGGGGTCGTCGAGCACCGCGGTGGTCACCGTCGCCGCTGCGTTGGACGCGCGGTGTGTCGACAGCACCCGCGACAGGGTTTCGCCGCGGATCAGCGGCCCGTCGCCTGGCAACACAAACACATCGGTTGGCGGTTGGCCTTCGAACAGGGGCTGGGCCATCTGCGTGGCGTGGCCCGTGCCGTGCTGTTCGTGTTGCTCAACAAAGACGCAGCCGGCTTGGTCTTGGTCGGCCAGCGCTTGGCGTACATCTTGGCCTCGGTAGCCGATGACGACCACGCATCGCTCTACGCTGGCGTCTCGACAAGCGTTGACCACCCACCAGACCATGGGATGGCCCGCAACGGGGTAGGCCACCTTCGGCCGATCGCCGCCCATCCGGGTGCCCTTGCCCGCAGCCAAGACGATCGCTTGCACGCCCGGCGAAGCCGGGCTGTCAAGCGGCGGGTCGGGGTTGGGTCGCTGGGTGCTCAAGCCTTGTTTCCGGTTGCTCGATTGGCGTATTTCAAAACCTAGCCCGCCTGGATTCGAACCAGGAATACCAGGACCAAAACCTGGTGTGTTACCGTTACACCACGGGCTATAGTGGTGTTCCCCGCCATGGGTGGCCACATTATACGGATTCGTAAGCGGATTGGGTGCCGGTCTATGACGGCCCGGGCGGGCTGAGGTTGGGCAGTTCCATAGGCGTTGTTTTGCGGATTCCCTGCCTCCGACAGGCGGCGGGTGGCAGGGGGCGAAAGGTGGCTGGTGCACCACAGCGGTGACCGCTCATTGCGACCGGAGTTCACCGAATGTCTTGGCGTTAATCGGCAGCGGGGCCTGAGCCTCGAGGCGGCTGCCGTCGGACGCAGTAAACAGGACCTTGAGGAGGCTATCACGCTTAAACGTGTCGGTTTCATCGAGCTTGAGCCGGAACAGATAGGCCCGCGTGATCGGGTCATAATACCGCCGCTGATCCGCCAGACTTGTTGTGGCGACATTCCAGCTATACAGGCGTTGGCCGGTGTCGGCTGAGCCCGCGGGGCCGCGGGAAAATAACTCCAACCGAAACCGGCCGATCCCCTTCACCGAATCGCCCATCTCATCGGTTAACTCGATCCTGGCTTCGAGGATGGCCCAGCCGGTGTCTTGGACTGTGAAACGTGTCGAGGGGTAGACCCGCATCGACCAAGGCACCAGCCGCCACACCGACACCCCATTCGATCCCGCCGGTGATTCAGCTTGCCGTTCTCGCCCGCCCTTCCACGCACACCCCGTCCACGGCACGCATAGCGTCAGCAGCCACACCACCGCCCAAGGCCTAATGTTCCAGCACCTTGCCATGGGACAGCTTACGGCTTTCTTCTGTTTCCAACATGGGCCGTTCATACGTGACGGATATAGCATAGAACCCACGGTGCTCACCAGCCAATACCCCCCCCAACAAGGTTGACCACAGGGGGATGCCGCCATCTGTGCGGGTTATAGCGACTGGCTTGGTATCAACGATGGTATCGGGATAAACGGTGGTATCGGATTGATGGGCACCGGCTGCCAAGCCGATAAGTAAGCCTAGAGATGCCCATCACCCCCAGCCCACCTGCGGCCCCCGGCCTATCCGCGTCACCGCGCGCAAGGTTAGGCCTGCGCGCCGCGGGCCTGCTGAAGCTTGAGCGGCTGTTCCCACCCCTGGTGGCTCCGAGCAGCGACGACGAAGCCGCCGCCTACGAATGCCGCAAGGCCGCGGGCAGCTACGCCAAGTTCGTCGAAGAACTAGGCGGGGTGCACGACAAGCGGGTGTTGGATCTCGGTTGCGGCTGGGGTGGTGAGACGCTGTGGCTAGCGCGGTATGCGGCCTCTGCGGTGGGCTGCGACATCCACCCCGGTCGGATCGCCGCGGCCAACCGGCTACAAGCCCAGTCCCAACAACCCAACCTCGCGTTCGCATTGATCCAAGACAACCGGATCCCCTTCCCCAGCAACAGCTTCGACGCGGTATTCAGCACCAATGTGTTTGAGCACGTGATGCAGCCGGTTGAAACATTAAACGAGATCAAACGGGTGTTGGTGCCCAACGGGTCGTTTGTGACGACGTTTGGCCCGCTGTTTTATTCCCCACGCGGCTACCATCTATCCTGGGCCACGCAGGTGCCCTACGCCCATCTCTTGTTTGGCTTCCAAGCCATCATGGCGGTACGCAACCTCAAGCGTACGGCTTACCACCCCGCGGATTGGGAACAGACGGGGCTCAACCGGATCACCTTTGCCCGGTTCCGCCGTGCGGTACGCCGCGTCGGCTTCGGGGTCCGTCGGCTCAAGCGCATCCCTGTCAAACGCCTGCACGGCTTGGCGCACCTGCCATGGGTTGGCAACCTGTTCACCTTCGGGGTGGACTGCCACCTGGTTAAAGCCTGAGCGATCCTAAGATTCAATGTACAGTAGGCCGGTTATGGATCACCTTCCCGCCATCTGGGATTGATCCCCCTAGGGCGATGGGGGCGGTGGGTCCCTGATCGGGTCAATCGATCCCTTGCTGGATGACTAAACCGTGCTCACACACCGGATCATCCCCTGCCTCGACGTCAAAGCCGGCCGCGTGGTCAAGGGCGTGCATTTCGAGGACCTCCAGGACGCGGGCGACCCCGTTGAGACCGCGCGTCGGTACGAGCAGGCCGGCGCCGATGAGCTGGTGTTCTTGGATATCACCGCCAGCCATGAGGACCGCCACATCATGCTCGATGTGGTGCGCACCGTGGCCGAGCAGTGCTTCATGCCCTTCACCGTGGGCGGTGGGATCCGCACGATCGAGGATGTCACCCGCCTGATCCAGGCCGGCGCCGAGAAGGTCAGCATCAACACCGCCGCGGTCTTAAACCCCGACATCATCACCCAGACCGCTCGCCGTTTCGGCCGGTGCGCCACCGTGGTCAATATCGACCCCAAGCGCACCGTGTACAACGGCCAGACCCGGTTTGAAGTCCACACGCATGGCGGGCGGCGGCCAACGGGGCTTGAAGCGATAGCTTGGGCGCAGGAAGTGATTCGGCTGGGGGCCGGGGAGATCGTGCTGACCAGCATGGACGCCGACGGTACCCAAAACGGGTACGACCTGGAGCTAACCGCCGCGGTCGCCCAAGCCGTGGATGTCCCGGTGGTCGCCTCGGGCGGATGCGGTCGCCCCCAGCACATCCTCGAGGTCCTCACCGAGGCACGCGCCGACGCGGCGTTGGCGGCAAGCATCTTCCATTACGACCGTTACACAATCCAGCAAACCAAAAGATACCTCCACGATCGCGGTGTGCCCGTGCGCCTCGCGGGGGCATCGTGCATAACATAAGATGAAAGCATAGGCCCGCTGCCTGCAGGGTACAGGGTATGAATGCTTTACCGCCCAAAGACGGGCCGGGGCACCTCTCTAAGCAGGTTGTTGCCCTTGCCACAACAGGGTTTTACAACGCGTCTAACCCCCCTCTCTCCCGTATCCGTTTGGGTTAGGGCGAGGCTGAGGCTGGATCAAGGACAACGCCGTGACCGACCGCGTCTCCATCCATACCCATCACCCGCGGCCCACGGCCCTTGCCCCGGCTAACGATGGCAACCCGGCGGGTCGGACGTTGGCCCAGACACCCCTCAAAAAGTATTTTGAGGCTGCGGTCCAGCATGGGGCGTCCGACCTGCTGCTGCGTGGCGGCCAGCCGCCGCGTTTGAGATTGGACAACCAGCTCAAGCCCTTAGATACGCCGCCGCTAGACCCCCAAGCGTTTGAGCGCCACGTAGCGGAATCACTTAGCGAAACTCAGCAACAGCGCTACCGCCAATGGGGGGCGTTGGATATCGGGGTTGACTTTGTATTCCACGGCGATCAGCCCCACCGCTTCCGGGTGAATGTGTTCCGCACCTGTGGCCGCACAGCCATCGCGGCCCGGTACGTCAACAACACGATCCTTGATTTCGACAGCCTCCATTTGCCGCCGGTCATGAGCCGGATTGTGCAGGCTCAGCAGGGGTTAGTGCTGGTGGCCGGTGTCACCGACAGCGGCAAGAGCACCACGGTGGCGTCGATGATCCAAGCGATCAACCAAACTCGGGCCTGCCACATCATCACCATCGAAGACCCGATCGAATACCTGTTCACCGACGCCAAAGCGTTAATCAACCAGCGGGAGGTGGGGATCGACGTGCCCTCATTCCCCGCGGGGCTGCGGGACCTGGTCCGTGAGAACCCCGACGTGGTGCTCATCGGGGAGATGCGTGATCGGGAAACCTTCGAGGCGGCGTTGCAAGCAGCCGAGACCGGGCACCTGGTGTTCGGGACCCTCCACGCCTCGGGTGTCGCCCATGCGTTTAGCCGCATCTACGATCTGTTCACACCCGAAGAACGCCGCGCCGTGCGTAATATGCTGGCCTATCAGCTCGAAGCCATCTTCTATCAGAAGCTGCTGCCGGCTTCCGACACACAGGCACGCCTGCTGCGCATCCCCGCGGTTGAAGCCCTCTTGCATACCCCCGCCACACGCAAGTACATCCTCGACGCCCGCGAGAATGAGCTGGACCAGGTGATCAAGAACGAACGCGATACGGGGATGCAGAGCTTCGCCGACAGCCTGATCCAGCTGGTCGAAAAACAGTACATCCACTACAAGACCGCGATGGCCGCCGCAACCAACCCCATGGAAATTAAGATGAAACTCAAGGGGATCAGCGCCGGCTAGCAGCCCAACCACCCCCCGGATGCGGCCCAGCTCGCGCCTCACCAAGTGTGCGTTGGGCCTAAACTACCGCACATGGCACAGACCGCCCCTCAAGCTGTGATGCTCATCAGCGTGATCAAGCCGCTGGTGGTCATGGCTAGCTTGTGGGCCTGGGCCTACACCGCCACCTGGCTGGACCGCGAGCTGGAGTCCATCGATAGGGCTTGGCGGTTCTGGCGACAGCTGCTGCTTGGCGCGTGTGTCGTTGGTTTCGGGTTGTGGTTGACCATCCCCGCCTTTTGGATCGGGACGATCGTCGCCTTGATCATCCTTGGCACACCGCTTGGGGGCTGCGCTTATGACCTGCGCAAGAAACGGCCCACCCCCAAACGCATCAACCCCTTGCGTGACAGCCGCGCCAAGCGGTCCGCCCAACGCAGCCTCTACCCCACGTGGGCCAAGCACCGCGTGCCGGTATCCTTCCAAACCCAGGTGCTCTCGCCGACCGCTTACTCAGAAACCCGCGATCTTGTGGAGATCGCCAACCGCACGTTTGAAGAACTCTTGGGCTACGCGCTGGCCCACCGCGCCCAAAGCATTGCGATCGAAGCCAGCAGCCAATCCGCGTTGGTGTCCATCCAGATCGATGGCGTGTGTTACCCCCAGCCCCCATTGGAGCCCGCCGCGGGGGTAAACCTGATCGACTACCTCAAGCTGGCCGCGGAGCTCAAGGTCACCGAACGGCGGTGTAAACAGACCGCCAAGGTGTCCGTCCACACCGGGCCAGCGGGCCTGCACACCCTGGTGGTCACGACGTTCGGTTCGATCCGCGGCCTGTCACTAACACTCGATATCGATCCCCAATTACAGCGGCGCCGACCCATCGACCAGCTGGGGCTGCTCGAAGACCAACAAAAGCTGCTAGGCTCGATCCTGGATCAGCCCAATCGGGTCGTGCTCATCGCCACCCCGCCGGGGCACGGGCAGACCACCATGCTCTACAGCATCCTCCAGGAGCAGGATCCCTACTTGCGTAGCTCGATTACGCTGGAGGATCAGATCGCCTTTGAAATCGAAGGTGTCGATCATCGCCGGCTCGAACCCGGGCTGACCCCAGACCAGCTGCGGGAACGGTTAATCGCTACGCTACGCCAAGACCCCCAGGTGTTGATGATCAGCGGCCTGGTGGGCGGTGGCCCGGCAGTGCGGTTGATCGCCGAGTCGGCCGAGGATGTCCGTTACTACATCGGTGTGCGGCAGGAAGACACTTTCGCGGCGCTGCGCCACTGGGTGTCGTTGGTCGGCCAACCCAAAGCCGCCGCAGAGTCGTTAAGCGCCATCATCGCCTGTCGGCTAGTGCGCAAGCTCTGTATCCGGTGCAGGCTGCCCTACGAACCCAACCCCGGTTTGATACGGAAACTCAACCTCTCAATCGACCAGGACCAGGTATTCTACAAACACAGCGGACAGCTCGAAAAAGGCACCCGTTACGTGCCCTGCCCCGATTGCCTCGGGCTGGGCTACCGCGACCAAGTGGGCGTGTATGAAATCATGGCCCTCGACGACGAAGCACGGGGGCTGATCGCCAACGAGCAGCTCGATCCGCTGCAGGTCCACCTGCGTAAGCAGAAGATGGTCTGGCTGTATGAAGCGGCAATAGCCAACATCGCTTTGGGGATCACCAGCATCAGCGAAACCACACGCGTGCTGGGCCAAGAGCCGGGGCATTTTGACGGGCAGGCGTGGCCGGCACAGCCGGCGTTAAACCAATACCACAGCCAGGCTGAATGATGCGGATGACGCACGCCAGGATCAACCGATGGCGCTAAACCTATTGACCTTGGCGCTGATCGGGGCGACCGCTTTGGGATGGAGCCTGAAGCTAGGGCTGCTTGGCGCCTGGATCCACTTGCTGATCACCGTCATCGCTGGCTGCTTGGCTGTTGCGCTGTGGGAGCCGCTTGTGCTTGGCGTGTTGCTGGCCATCGTGCCGGCGTACGCCTGGGGGTTGGGTTTGTTGGGGCTGTTTGGGTTCTGGCTTGTGGCCTTGCACTGCTTGGCCCGCTGGACCCTGCCCGATCGGTTACGGTTGCACCGGGTGGTCGACGTGCTTGGGGCGGTCGTGTGTGGGCTGCTGGCCGGTGCGTTTTCCGTGGGGCTGGTGATCATCGGGTTGAGCCTGATGCCGCTGCCCACCGCGCTGCTAGGCGGGTATCAGCCGCTACGGATCAACACCCAAGGTCAGATCCAAAGAAACACCGACCGCGATCTGTGGCTGCCCGTCGACCGTTTGAGCGCTAAGGTGCTTTCAATGCTTTCAGACGGCGCGTTCCGCAGCAGCCACCCGCTGGCACTACACCGGCCCGAACTGGCCAAACAGGCCGCTTTGGCGATGGTTGGGCGTGAGCCCACAGGCTGTGAAACCGCCACACCCAGCAGCGTTGAGGTCGTGGGTGTGTTGGCCTGGCCAACACCGATCCCCCAGCTCGATCCTCAATTGGCCCAAGCCTTGGGGGCCCGGTATCGATCCTATGGCAAGCTCTTGGTGGGAGTCATCACCCAATGGGACCGCGTCCCGGAGGTGCTCGATCAGGACGGCGTGCTGCGCGTGCGCCGGCCACAGATCCGCCTGGTAACCCATCGAGCTCAGCCCAACACCAACAAGATTCATGCCCACCGCCACACCCCGATCGGATGGAGCCGGGTTAAGACTCCTAACGGTCAGCGTGTCTTCTTGCCATACCGCCGCGCCGACCAAGCAGCCACCGCCTCCTACGAACAAGGCCCGCTGGCTTGGGTGTTCCTGGTCTCGGGGGAAGACCAACCCCACCACCTCTTGGTGCGCCACCTCCGGCTGCCGCTGCCTGCGCCCGACGCCGACGCCGACGCATTGCTGGCCGTGCTAGGCCAACTTGATGACACCCAAACGCCAAACGCCCCCACCCATACACCCTAAACCCGCTTTGTGTGCGTGAAGCAGCAGCCTTATCCGGGTGCGGATAACATGGTTGTTGTGGCCGTGGGCAAGTGCACCACGGTGCCGCTGACCGTGCGCACGATCAGCCCGGCTTGGGGGTCCAGATCGATCACCTGCCCATGGATCGTCTGCCCGTTGTGGCTCAACGCCACACGCTGGGACAGCATCGGGCAGTGTGCCCGCCAGCTATCCAACAACGCAGCGACATCGGTGACCAACAACGCCCGATCCATATGGCCCAGCACCCTGGCCAGCACCCACAGCCGATCGACCCACCGCCCCATCAAGTGAAGGCTGGTGATACGCCCCCGGTATGGTGGCTGATCCAACGGGGCCTGCCGAGTGTCTAACGTGACATTGACCCCAACCCCAATGACCGCAGCCACGGCGTCCCAGCCCGGCATCAACGAGTGGATCTCAACGAGGATCCCCGCCACCTTTTTGCCTTGGATCAGCAGGTCGTTGGGCCACTTGATCTCGACCCGATTCGGCTCAACCAGGGGTTGGATCGCCTCCCTCACCGCCACCGCGGTCGCCAGCGTCAGCCGATCGATTGACAGCTGCTCCCGCTGCCCCAGGCACGCACGGCTAAAGGTGACCGCAGCACCAGGCGGTGCGACCCAGCTCCGCCCTAGCCGACCACGACCAGCGGTCTGCTCATCGGCTACCGCGACCGCACCCTCGGCCGCCTCGCCGCACGACGCGATCACCCGACGCACCGCATCCTGTGTGCTAGTCGTTTGGTTGTAAACTTCAATGATCCGGTTGGGGTCTTGCCCGCACGCCCAGCGCAGGTAATCCGACCACGTCCCCAAGCCTGTGCGTATCAGCTGCACACCCTGTTGAGGGTGTACCTGGAGCTGACAACCCGCAGCCATCAGTTGATCTAAACCACGAACCACCCACGCCACCGGCTGGCCCAACCGCAACGCCAACGCTTCGACCGTCGCCGGACCGGTTGCGCGGAGCAAGCCATCAAGCAATGCAGGAGCGACCGCGGGCACCCCAGCGGGGGGTGTCGGGCGGCGCGGGGTGGATTGGTTGAGCAGCCGGCTCATCGCAAGTCTAACCCAATGTCAAGCGACGGGGCGCTGTGTGTGATCGCCCCGACCGCGATGCGATCAATACCCGCCTGCGCGACCTCAAACACCGATTGAAGATCGACCCCGCCGCTGGCTTCCAGCTCGACACGCGGCGCTATCTTGTTGCGCATGGCGACCGCTTCTTGTAGCTGTGACACAGGCATGTTGTCCAGCAGGACCAGATCGATTATTTGAGGCACCTGCTCCAACAAACACCGCAGCTGATCCAAGCGGTCGACCTCCACCTCGATAAAGGCCGGCGGCGGTGTGGCCGACCGCGCCTGCGTAACCGCATGACAGATCGTTTCCGCTAACCGATCCTGCGGGACACCCGCAAGGTGGTTGTCCTTGATCAGCACCGCGTCGTGCAATCCGCAACGGTGACTGTGTCCGCCCCCACAAGCCACCGCGTACTTCTCCAACGCGCGCAGCCCAGGCAGCGTCTTACGCGTATCAAAAATCTTGGCCCCGCTGCCTTCCACCGCATCAACAAACGCCGCGGTGAGCGTGGCGACCCCCGACAGGTGGGTCATGAAATTCAGCGCTACGCGCTCCATCGCCAAAATGCTCCGCAACGAACCGACAACCGTAGCGATCGTCTCGCCAGGCTGAATGGGTCGGCCGTCTGTAATGCATGACGTGAGCGTCAGTGTCGGATCGTACACCCCCAGCATCGCCGGCAGGATCGCCGCCCCCGCCAGCCGACCACCGGCTCGGGCTCGTACATCGGCTTGGCCCGTTCGATCCGCAGGCACAAACGCCAAGCTGGTGACATCCAAACCCGCGGGGCCTATGTCCTCGAACTTGGCTCGCTCAACCAAGTCGCGCAGCTGAGCCGGTGTGATGTAGTGATCCAACAGCGGCCCGCCCTGTGGCGCAACACCGGTGATAGGGGGCGGTGCATTGGAAGACGGGGGCGTGTAGCGCTGCATCGATCACATCCTACACCGTTGAGACATACCAGTCCCGATCGCGTTGACGGTGTTGTGTGTGCTTGTGGCAGGTAAATTTTTGACCATCTTTGTGTCTCCCACGCGGCAAACTCATGCCCGATGGGCATAGCAGCCCACAGCCAGACGGTGTTCAAGCAACTCTTTGAGCACCGGGGCCAAGACATAGCACTGCCGGTGATGCCCGGCTTGGGGCGACGCGGGCGGCGGTGGGCTAGCCAGCGATTCGACCGAATCGCAGATGCCCTCTACCCCCAGTACCGTGCACTTGCTGCGCAGCCGATCGATGGTGTCGCCCGGCTCAACCACCACCGGCAGGGTGCGCACAGTCGACCCGGTATCGATCCCACGGTTGATAAAATGAATCGTCACCATGGGTGCTAAGCCAAGCAGCAGCGACCACTCGCACGCGTTCATGCCGCGGATCTCCGGCAGCGGACCGGAATGGGCATTGAGCACCCGACCCCCGATGGCTTCCAAGATCCCGTTGCGGAGAATCCCACCACCGCCGTAGATCAGGCCGTCGGCTTGGACACGACGCACCAGATCAATGGTTGGTGGGGCATTGAGATCCGGCACCACGTGGTATCGGGCGTGGTGATCCGCGGCCCAGGCTTTCAGGCTGCGGTGGCGAAGCTGATGGGTCTGGAGAAACTGATCCAGCGGGTCGGGCTGGATGCCCGATTGTGCCCGTGTGAGCCCAAGCATCCGTTTCGCCGCTCGCACCAGCTCGCGCCCACCACGCTGACGGATCATCGTCTTGATCCGTCGGAGGCTGATGGGGTTGACGACCAGGACCATCTCAATCCGGTGGCCGCGCTGCGACAGTATCTGTGCCATCGCGATCACATGCTTCGCCCTGCTAAAACCCGCGGTTAAGATCAATCGCATGGCGAGGCTTCCGATTCGGCTTCGATACGCGTGATTAAACGCATCAACGCGTCGCAGTGATACTTGGCCGCCCAATTGGGGTACCGCAAGGTGATGTACCGCCCATAAAGCGGCTTCGATCCCCCGACCGCACCGCGTATCGACGGCCACACCGACCGGATCGACTGCGCCGCGCACACATAATCCGTCAGCTTCGCCGCCGCATTCACGATCCGCAGGTCATGGACGCGTGATTCCCATTCGAGCAAGCAGATTGCAATCTGCACATTCCCGGTCAGGCAGCTGTACCAACGGGTGGGCTTCCAGTCTTGATCGTATGCCCCCGACAGCCGCCCGCCGGTCAAGTCCGCCCGCCGTCTCAGCCACTCCAGTGCATCGACGGCAGGTTCGCCATACGCCGACCAGTCGCCGGTTAGCCGAGCCGCTTCGAGCAGACCGCGGAGGGTGTAGGCGATCGTATGGGTAAACGCTGGGCCTGCCTCGGTGAAACCCCAACCCAAAAACGTGCCGTTGGGTTGGCGGCGGGACACCACAAACCGAAGCACCCGGTCGGCGGCATCACGGAGCTTCTGGTCTTGGGTCAGTTTCCAGACCTCAAGCATCGGCCAGGCCACGTGTGTGTAATAAGAAGGCGTGGTATCGGCCATATAATCGCGATGGCCCCACTGCCCCTGTTCATTCACACCACCCGCCAGCCAACCAGCGCCACGTAATGCCGCGTCGAGCCACCGGGAGTCTTGGGTGGCACGGTACAACCCAGCCATGCCCTTGAGGATCTGCCCCGTATTAAACACACTGGCCCGCGCCGACACGCCGGGGTGATACAGCCCACCCTGCCACGCACCATCCTCAAACTGGATGCTCAGCAACCACTGCCCAAGTTGTTCGGCGGTACGTGCTAGCCCACGGTTGGGCAGCCATGGCTCCATGGCCAGCAGCGTTGGGATCAGGTAGCCCGTTGTCTCGGGGTAGGGCTTGGACCAACCCCGTAGCGGCGAGAAATGAGCACACGACCCACCCCGACCTTTGGCCACCGAGCGCAGCAGCCAATCGGCGGTTACGCCCAAGTGGCGGTGGTATTTTTTGACCGTTGGCAGCGACGAAACAGTCATGGGCTGGGGGATCCACCGGGTTGAGGCATGCCAAAACCCGCCATTGAAACTGGCCGACCCGTGCGCAACGATTCGTTGATCGCAAACGTCACACCCGTGGTGCCCAGCATGCTTTCGAGGCTGATCGGCCAGGGCCCGCCGTTTCGGACCGTGCGCATAAACGCGTTGAGTTCCGCGTCGAACCCCTTGTCCTGGGCGCCCTTCACCGCCGGCCGGCGCGTGCCATAAAACACCGTCTTCGTAAAGTTGTCCGTCACCGCCGTCACCCCATCGGCGCAGACCTCGACACGCTCCTTGGGCAGCTGCGACGACCCGTGCGCCAAGTATTGGATCGTCGCCAGCGACCCGTCCGCATAGTTCAGCGTGATCACGACCGAGTCCTCACTAACCAGCCGCGAGTCATCGGTCGACACGCAGGTGGCGAACACACCTGTAACGTTCGAACCGGATACAAAACTAGGGAAATCCACGAAGTGGCAGACCTCGCCTAGAATCCGGCCGCCCCCGATTTCGGGGTCTTGCAGCCACACGTCGCGCGGCACCACCCCTGCGTTTACACGGTAGCTGACCACCAGCGGTGTCGACCGTGACGCAAACGCATCTTTGATCGCTACCGCGTGCGATGAGAACCGCCGATTAAACCCAACCATCAGACAAGGCGGCGGTTGGGGGGCATCTTGCAAGACTTTTCGATAGCGATCCAGATCTTCAGGCTTGATGCACAACGGCTTTTCGACAAACACGTGTTTGCCCGCAGCCAGCGCATCGAGCGCGTATTGCGCATGGGTGTTGTGTTGGGTGACGATGAAGATGGCGTTGATCTTGTCATCGTGCAATAGCTGCTTCCAATCCGTAGTGGCGTACGCAAAACCGTGCTTCTTGCCCGTCTCAGACGCGCTGTTGCCCGTCGCGGTACACACCCCCACCAGCTGCGTGCCGTCGATCCGTTTCAGTACCGGCAACAACACCGCCTTGGCGAAATTGCCCGCACCGACAAAACCAACGCCTATCCCCTCACGCCCGCTCGCGCTGGATGCAGCAGCGACGGATTGCAATGTAACTTTCCGTACCGGCGGTCCTTCCCGCGCTTGGCTTGGATAGCCAACCACGATCCCCAGGTATTTCTCTTGTCCCTGCGATGGGCCTTTGCCCTCCAGCAGCTCATAAGCCCCCAACGCTTGGTCGATGTCGTACCGATGTGTGATCAGCTTGCTAGGGGTAACGCGCCCCGCCGCGATCAATTCCAAGAAGCTGGCCATGTTCCGCTGCTGGGTCCAACGCACATAATGAAACGGATAATCATGCCCGCCCTCTTCGTAGCTTGGGTCGTACCGGCCCGGGCCGTACGACATGCTCAGCCGCAGGTCGAGCTCTTTCTTGTAAAACGGGTCACGCGGCACATCCATCCCCACCACACCGACAACCACCACGCGCCCCTTGGGCCGGCAGATCTCTGCGGCGGTTTCGATCGGCCCGTTGGACGCGGTGGCGGCCGTGATGATCACCGCGTCAACGCCGTACCCATCGGTCAATCCACCCACCGCTTGGGGCAGACCGCCAGACACCGCATCGTCCGCACCCAGCTGCTTAGTCAACGCGCATTTGTCGGGGTCCAGGTCGCTGCCGATCACCACACAACCCGCGGCCTTGAGCAGCTGCACGGTCAACAACCCCAGCAGCCCCAGCCCAATCACCGCGACACGCTCACCCAGCCTCGGGTCGGCCTGGCGCACGCCCTGCATCGCGATCGCACCCAGCGTGGTAAAGCACGCGTCCTCAAAGCTCACCGATTCGGGGATCTTCACGCACAGGTTCTTGGGTACAAAGTTGTACTGCGCGTGCGTGGCGTAACCAGCCCCACCGCACGCCACACGGTCGCCCACCTGGATCCCCGAGACGCCCGCCCCGACCTCCGATGCTGTGCCCGCACACGAATACCCCAACGCGATCGGCGTATCGAGCTTGGCAAAGACCTTGGACATGGTCTGGGCCAAGCCCTCAGTTTTGATCTTAGCGATGACCTGCTTGACCAGGTCTGGGCGGGCCTTGGCCTTGCCGATCAGCGACTTCTTACCCAGCTCGATGATCATCCGCTCGGTGCCCGCCGAGACTAGGCTCGCCGCCGTCTGAACCACCACCCCCCCGCTTTGGGCCGCCGGCGCAGGCACCTCCGCCAGCCAAAGCTCACCGCTGCGGTATGATTGGAGCACTTGCTTCATCAGTGTTAGGACCAAAAAGAGGGTTGCTTCAGCGTTACCGGTAGGTAGAGTCCGCGGCCTGTTCAATCAGCTTGGCCATCTTCGACGCCGATTCATGCCAACTGAAATGTTTAATATGTTCAACTCCCCGCGTGATCAACTCTTCACACTGCTGCGGGTGGTCGGCTAACCGCAGCACCGCCTGGGCGAACTGTTCGCTGTCGCCGGGCTCGACCAGTATACCGGCGTCCCCGACGATCTCCGGCATCGCCGTTGCTCGGCAGGCAATCGCCGGGCAACGCATGGCCATCGCTTCCAGCGGGGGCAGGCCAAATCCCTCTAGCCGACTGGTAAAAACCAAGCACAGCGACCGTCGGAACAGCGGCTCGAGGTGCTGGTGGTCGACATAGCCAAGGTATTCGATACGGTCATCGACGCCCAGCTGTTGGGCCAGACGCCTGGGCCCAGACCAGTCGCCGTCTCCTGCGATCGATAGACGCCAGGGCGTGTCTGGACGCAACTCCACCAGACGCGCCAAACACCGAAACAGCGTAGGGTTGTCCTTGTGTGGAGAGGGCGCTTGGATGGCGATCAGCTTGGCGCGGTCAACCTGGGCCGAGTCTGGACGCCGCGAGGTGGCCAAGGCCTGTGAATCCAGCCCATTATACACCACGTGGTTTTTCAGCCTCGATTCGGGGACCAGCCGCTCGGCTTGCTGCCTCAGATAATGCGAGATAAACACATTCATCGCCGACCGCCGCAGAGCCTTGCGGGCCGCGACATCTTTCACCGCTTCCCCAAGGCCGCCGGCCAATAGCTGGGAAACCCAGTGGTTTTTCACAAAACGTTTGAGGTTCTGGTGGTGGACGACCTGGGGAACCCCACAGCGGCCGATCATCGCGTTGGTGGTCAGCACCACATCGCAGTGGGTCTTTTGGATCTGCGGGCCCAGGCTAAGCTGCTGCATCAGAAAATGCTTCGCCGGTAATGACCCCGTTGCAAACGGGATGACCCGCACACCGGGCACCGCCTGGGCCACCGCCTGCTGGACCTGTGCTCGCGAGGCGTAAATCTGGATGTCCATCGGCGTGCCTAGCTCCTGCCAGGCCTTGAGATAGCCTAGCAACACCACAAGGCTGCCGCCCGGGGCAGCCGACACCGCGTTGACCGCCAACCGCAACCGTTTCGTGCGCGGAACCGGCTTGGGCGCTGGGGGCAGGGTGGGGCCAACCCGTCTCTGGTCATCCGATCCGATCACCCGGGGGTCAAAATCACCGTGCTTGGCGATCGGCACCTCGGGGATCACCCCGGTCTGCCGCATCTCACGCGCCTTGTATTGCGCCCAGATCAACACACTCACCCGCATCCGGATCCACGCCCAACCCGTGGGGCCATCCAAGAGCGCACCACGCAACACCCCCAAGTAGAACCACATCAGCGCGTGCCGGAACGGCAAGTAGAAAAACACCTTCTTAAAAAACATCCGACGCGCCAACGCATCCCCGAACAGATTGGGCTTGGCTGCAAAGTCGCTGCGGCGGACCATCTCGATCGCACGCATCGTGGAGTAGAGGTTCTGCTTCTCAAACCAGTGGTGCAGGTTCGGGCTGTCAAAGTGATCCAGGCCGCAACGCAGCTGCCCAACGGGGCCGTCGATGATCGGGTGCTCGTTGACCAGCACCGGGGAGAACCGGCACTTGCCCGTCCGCCACAGCCGAAGCACCCACTGGGTCTGACGCAGCGGCTTGCCCATGAACCACAAACGACGCCGGAACGAATACCCCGTGCAAGCCGGCTTACCCGTCAACAGATCCGCAATCTCTTGCTGCAATTCAGGGGTCACCCGCTCATCGGGGTCGAGCTTCATGGTCCACGGCGTCTCGATGGGCAGACGCTCCAGCGCCCAGTTCCACTGATCCCCAAAGTTGGTGAACGGCCGCTGCACCACCGTCACCCCATGCTCCAACGCGATATCGACCGTCCGATCGGTGCTGAGGCTGTCGACAATGATCACCCCCTGAACCCAAGGCAGAACGTTCTGGAGCGCCTCGGGCAGGTTGTGCTGCTCGTTGAGCGTCAGGAAGATCACGGTGATCGGTAGCTTCTTCTGTTGCATCAAACGCGTGCCATGAGGCTCATAAGGCCAACCCGTCTCTACCCGGACAAAGCGCACCCACCCACCGTCGGCCCGGGTTGAACCACTGGCCCCTATTCTAGGCGATGCCACCCTCCCCCCGCTGCCGCTTCACCGCCACCGAGGATCGATGTAACATACCCCATGGATCGAGGGGTGATTTTTCACCCTTGATCGGCCATCACACAAACCCATGCTACACCGCGCCGCACGCAATCTCGTCAAGCTGCCGATTCGATCGGTCGATAGCCTCGCCCGACGCCTCCAGCCGGGGTTTAAGATACAGCTCGCCGCCGACCGATTCGCACACCAGCGGATCGACCCCACACAATACCAGCAGCTGTGCGCGATCCCCGCCAATACCTCCGACCGCAAGTGCCGGCTGCTGTTCTACCTCGCGATGACGACTCAAGCCCCGGGCATCCTCGTCGAGATCGGCGCGTTCAAGGGCAAGTCCACCGCGTGGCTGGCCGAGGCCGCCAGACGCACCGGCAAGCACCTCGTGAGCATCGATCCGCACCTGTTTGGATCGCTCGATACCTTCCGCGACACGGTCCGCCGATTCAAAATCGATGAAGTCGCCACGCTGCACCAAAAACTATCACACCACGCCGCCCAGGGATGGGCCGACCCCATCGCGTTCCTCTGGATCGATGGCGGGCACGACTACGGCTGTGTCCGACAAGACATCCTCGACTACACCCCCCACGTCCAACCCGGGGGTATCGTGATATTCGACGATGTCAACCCCAAAGACTTCCCCGGCGTGGTCCAAGCCGTTGATGAGCTGATGCACCCCGACCCCTCGTTCAAGTGCCTTGGCCAGATCAAATCCTTTGGCCTATTCCAAAAAAGACCTAGCCCGTAACACCCTCCCCACACGCCGCCAAGGGTATGACGCTACGGGTCACGCCCATCAAAGCGCGGCGTAGGATTGATCGGCCTGGGTCGCATCAAGACCCGGTCGAATCAAAACGTTTCACCATTGGTACAATAAAACCCCCTTACCTTTAAAAGATACCCGCCCCAGCGTTTGCTTTACCGCCTCGACGAGCCAGGCATGCCTCACGCGATCCAAAACCTTTTCCGCCCCCTATACCAAGCCACCCACTGGCCCCACGGCCCCACTTACCAACACCAGCAGCGGCAATGGATGCTCGACCGGGTGCTTAACGCCCTACCCGCTCAAGGCATGCGCACCGTGGTCGAGGTCGGCTGCGGCGACGGCTGGGTCTGTGGCGAGTTGGCCAAACGGTTCGAAACCGTTGTCGGGTTCGATATCAACCCCCAGCGGATCGGCGACCAGCCCACCACCGCGAATGTGCTGCTCACCGCCGCCAGCGCCGCGGCGCCGCCGATTGCCGATGGCGTGGTCGACCTGCTGGTCTCCGTCACCGTGCTCGAGCACCTGCCTGATCGTCTCGACGCGCTGCGACGGATGAACCGGATGCTCAAGCCCAACGGGAAGATGGTTCACCTGGTGCCTGTGTCGTGGTGGAAGCTGCTGCAGTGGGGTGGCTTCGTGCCCAATCTCGCGCGCAAGCAAGCCCGCGGCATCACACGGGCCCTAGCCGGCCAACGCACACCACGCCAAAAAAAATACTACCCCGGCCGCGAAACCAACAACCCCCTACGACCCGCCCGACGCAGGTGGTACCAGAAACTTGTGCCCAGGGTCCACGGCGAGTATGACAGCAACCTCCAAGAGTTCCTCAGCTGGACGCCCCGTGCATGGGCTCAACAGTTCCACGCCGCCGGGCTCAAAGTCATCCAGACCGTGCCGCTTGGCATGTCCTCACCCTACGGCTTTGGCGCTGCGTGGTTCACCCACCAAACCGCCAAAGTCGGCCTAGGCTCGATCGTCGCTTACATCCTCGAACAAGCGAAATAAATCCCAATCCCCACAACCAACATCCCGGCGAGATGCGCTCCCTTACCGCCACGCCCCAACCCCCATGACACCACCGCTTGGGGACCTCAACACAACCCCCGCTGCTTGCCGCCTGGTTCTATTTGAGCAGCCCCCCTTCGGGTAGGCCGCCAAACCCGTGGGGCAGGTCCAGCCGCTGCGAAACCCGGCTGACCACGGGGATCAACCCCCCCGGCCTCAACGCGAAACCACCAAACAAAATCATCGACCGCTCGGTGACAATCGCAACCGCGTCATCGCTGGGCTGGACCAGCACCGGCATCGGCTGGACCGTCAGCGTCTGGGTGTTCAGCAAGCGGGTACAGTCTAACTCGGTGTCTTGGCCGGCCCGCTGGGACTCACCACCGGCCAGGACCACCCATTGCCCGATCTGCGCCACACAGGCATCGGCAATCCCCGCGCTCATCCCCAGGCGCGGGCCCTCTTCGAGACGCGCCTGATGAGGGTTGCTTAAGTCAACCACCCACGTACGGTCGGTTGTATCGCCCCCATAGCTGCGCTGCCCCCCCAGCACCCACGCACGCTGGTTGGGCAGGCTCACGATTTTTAGGTCGTCCATGGGGAACGGCAGGCGAGCGGCCAGTAGCCGGTTCGTCCTATTGACCGGATCGATCAACTCGAGGCTAGCACGCCCCAAACCCCCAACCACCAGCACACGCCCATCCGACAAGACAGTCGATGCGTGGGCCTGTCTGGGCTGGCACAAGGCGATCGTCTCCACCCACGTTTCGGTCAACGAATCGAAGATCGATGCGCTGCGCCCACCGATCACGATCGCCCGGCCGTCGGGCAGCAAATCTGCGGTTGGCTGGGCCGCCGGTTCGGGCAGATCGCGCTGCTCTGTGATCAAATTGAGCCGAGGATCAATAAGAAAAACCTTTTGCGTTGCCGTGATCTGGTTAAACAACGCCCCGGTCTGACCCCCAGCAACCAAAATACGACCATCGGGTAGCGTCACCTGGGCGTGGTGGCACAGCGCGATGGGCGCCCGCAACGAAGCGGTCCAGGACTGGACACTCATATCGAAAACCTGAACCAGGTTGGTTAGCAATCCGGTTTGCGTAATCCCACCCGTGATCACCGCATAGGGTTCAGTGAGGCTGGCCGCAGCATTAAACACCCCCACCGGCATATCGGCCAGCCGTTCCCAGTGTGCCACACCACGCACCTGGGCTTGAGCCGGGGCACATGCACAGCACACCCATAGCAACATCAAAATAAAAGGAGGCCGGTATCTCATGGGGGTGTTAACCAAAACAAGCAGGGAGGCTGCGGTGGCAGCACTTGGGGGGGGAGTTTAGTAAACGGTTTTGATTATACCCACCATCCGCGGTTTAACCAAATGATGGCGCGTCGTATCCGCAGTATCTGGAATCGTTTTAATCCTCAACAGATCTCACGGAATGCTTTATCGGTGGAACAGGTGCTCCAGGATCACCTCCCGCACCTGTTCGCATGGGATCTGAGGTGGGGCATCAAGCCAATCGGCCTGCGTGATCAGGATCGGGGCCACGCGTTCGTCCTGCGCCACACGCCCATGCGAGCCGCGGACCAGCTTCGGGTCTAAGGGGATCACATCCATCAGCGTCCGGCTACCCATCCGACGGCGAAGCAGCTTCCACGCCACCCGCAGCTTCGGCCAGCGGATCGCTGGGTCAAAAAACAACTCCAGCGGGTCGTACCCCGGCTTGCGGTGGATATCGACCGTGCGTGCAAAGTCCGGGGCGCAGCGGCCGTCGAGCCAATAGTTGTAACTCACCCACCACCCCGGCTTCGCCACCAGGACCAAGTCCCCACTTCGAGTGTGGTCCAACCCGATCTGGGCTTGGTGTGATCGGTCTAACACCTGCTCGATACCCTCAATCCCGCTACACAGATCTGCGACGCGCAATACCTGGCCGGGGTCTTTCACATAGACATGTGCGATCTGATGATCCGCTACCCCGAACGCGTCGCTGGCTGCAGGGTCCAGCAGCTCCAGGCCCTGCTCGTCTCGCACACGCAGCAACCCAGCCTCGCGCAGCACGCGGTTGATCGCCACCGCGTTATCCACCGGCTCGATCCCATACTCGCTGAGGAGGATGATCCGCACGCCTTGGGATTCGTAGTAATCGATCAGCTGCCCTACCACCGTATCGATCTCGCCCACGGCCTTGGGGATGTCATGATGGCTTGGGCCCAGCTTCTGTAACGCATAGTCCAGGTGGGGCAGATACACCAGCGACAGCGTGGGCTGATGCTGCTGGTGTACCTGCATCGCGGCTTGGGCGATCCATTGGCTGGACTGGATCGACGACGCCGGTCCCCAGAAATGAAACAGCGGGAACCGCCCCAGCCGCCGCTGGAGCTGGTCTCGCAATTCAGGCGGCTCGGTGTAAATGTCGGGGATCTTGCGCCCATCAGTCTTGTAGATCGGGCGGGGGGTCACCGAATAATCTACGCTCGAGTACATGTTGAACCACCAAAAAAGATTGGCGCACGTCACCGACGGGTCGTGTTGCCTCGCGGCCTCCCAAACCTTCTCGCCCTTCACCAAACGGTTGCTCTGCTTCCAGAACTGCACCTCTGCTAGCTCGTGGTGGTAATACCCGTTGCCCACGACCCCGTGCCCGTGCTCACCGCCGGGTGGGCGGCCCGTGAGCATGCTCGACTGCACGCTACACGTCACCGCGGGCAACACCGGCTTCAACCGGCGCACCACCCCCTGATCCGCCCATCGCTTCAGACGCGGGCTGTGATCGCCCAGCAGCGACCGGTTAAGCCCAACAACCAGGATGACCGCGGTAGGATGTGCCATAGGGTGTAGATGTAAGTCTCAGCAGATCCGAAAAAAACTTTGACCCAACGAGCCGCGACCGTGAGGGAGCGGGTTTTTTTGAAATACAATAGTGGTCAATCTCCAATTATCCATGCCTTACTGTTTATCGATGTCATGTTGGCCATCGAGGGCATGGCCGGGCAGGTAGTTTTCTGCAACGGGATCGGGTCAGGCTCACCCAGCGCCAGATATTCACGGCTTCTGAAAATCTCGTTTGAGCCGCCCTCCCAGACAAAATCGTCTTTAGACGCAAAAACGTGCCGATGAAACTGACATACTACTGAACGATTAACGGCTGCCACTCCACGCGGCATCAGGCAACCACTTACTGCATTTCTCCCCAAACCAACAAGAGCCCGCGTCCGATCCACCGGAAACATGGCAATCGTATCGGGCGAATCGAATCTCATAAGCCCACTCTCCACAGACTCAATTGAAACAAGGGTTAATGGATTATCGCAGGTCACAAAATGCTCATCGTCTTTGGCGAGCATAACGACCCAGTGTCTTGGGGTAAGCCCATGCATAGTCAATGGAATTATTGCCTCCAGGGGAAGCCCAACCGTCCAGTTTTGATCGAGCGTTACCTCATAATATTCTTTACTTAGAGCAAACCGACGGAATGCCTCGGGATCAAATGTAGCCCCATTACGCACCTCATCGGGAAGTGAGGCAATAAATTCCTGAAACTTCTGATCGTCCTTAAACACCTCACCGATTGAAGACTTAAGCATTTTATAAATAATTCGACTTGTTTTTTCCCGTGCGTGTGGCGTACGAGCATATGCCGCGGCCATGTATGCCATCGCCATCTCTCTAGTCTGCGGATCCGACCCGTACGTGTCATCGGCGAAGCGCCGCAACGCTGTAAGGCCATCATCATCAACACGCTGAAAGAGTTTTCGTTCTATAACAAACTCGTCGTCAATCACTTCATTTATGTCGACGCGGTAGAAATCGCGCTGATGGCCAACATTCTCAGGTCTGGTGCAAAATGATCTACCCTCGCGACGGTCAAAGACATGTAACTGACCACTATTTGATTCTGAAAAGCCAGCAAGATATGCGCATGGAACGTAGTGGTGTTTTCTTGGATCACTCATGGCCTACACAGTCTACCAGTGTTACACTAACAATTTATCTGCCAGTATGGTGACTGTTTGGATTTGGTACGGATGGGAAAATCAACAGCACATACATCACTTTTTCCCATAGCGTCTAATCCCCAGCCAAACACCGCTGCCCCCACGCCGTCACAGCCCAACAACCAATCGCGATACATGATAGCGCTGGGCGGTCTAATAGCGTCAAAAAATACGCATCGACCAGGCAGAAGCCCGACAGCCAGGTGGTTACCGCAATCCGTATGTTTTTGGGCTGGCGAAACAGATGCGCTATACCCCACCATAGCCACACCACCATCCCGGCGCCAACCACAGCCGGCCAATACCAATGGGTCGGCTGAACGATCGTTGTGCCCATCAAAGGCGCTACCATCAATACCGCTATAAAGCCTTGATGTACCCCAGAGCTTCGTGCCCGTGCAACCACTGTGAGTATGACTGTATAAAAAAATAACAGTACCGCGAACCCAGCTAAAGTGAGTTGATCGATTGCATCAATATCCCCCCAAACCACCGCCGCCGCCATGGGGTACACCAACCCCCGGCAAGCGCCCATCAGCAACACCGACCACGCGGTCCGGTGGTGCAGCAGGTTGTACCCCACCACGGCGATCACCAACGCTGCGCCCCACGCCAACGCGATCCACCCGCTCCAACCCACTAGCGCCAGCCCGATCAACCCGGTGACCACAGAAACTGTGTACGCACCCCGCACGCTGATGCGCCCGCTGGGGATGGGTCGGTCAGGCCGGGCGGTGCGGTCGACACGCGCATCGATCGCGTCATTCATCGCCATGCCCGCAGCATAAATCAGCAACACACCCGTCGCAGCGACCACCGCCCCACGCCACGGAAATGCTTGACCACCCACACCGATCGCGCAGCCAACCAGTGTGTTCGTGATGCAGGTTGGTGCGTTGGATAGCCTCGCTAGTTGGGCATAAGGCTTGGCATGGGCGGCGATCACACGGGTGTTCATGGTGGCGCCTCAGCCTTAGCCATACCGGCCAACCAAGTCAGCTCACGCGCGATGCCATCGGCCAACGGTTGGCCACGTATCGCTTCGGGCAACACCCCCCACGCATAGGTCTCGGCTTCGATGTGCTGCACACCCCCGGCTTGGCAAGCGCGGTGTAAGCATGATGGGATCTGATCGGCTGTGGTCGAAAGCATTCCGATTCGATCTAAATACAGCGGCACATGGAAGTGGACCCGCCACTCACCGCTTGGTACGCCACCGTCCCCACAGGTGGCCAAGGCGTCAGACAGATCATCATAAAAACATTCCGCCACCGCACCGGACTCATCCGTTAAGCGGGCTACGGTCTGGTGCAGGTAGCGGTCTTCTTGGAACGCGCGCAACTGCGCCAGCGATTCAGCACGCTGCGGATGCGTGAGTCGATCGAATGCAACACGCAGTGCCGACGACACCTGCACCTTCCCAACCCGTATCCCCGCGGCTTGGTATCGATCGAACACAGCGGCCTGATCCTCAAACATCACCGCGGCGTGGCAGGTGTCGTGACACACCCGGATGTGCCGCCTCAACCGCTCCATCTGCCCCAATGGGTCCAATGATTCCTCGAAAAACACCACCACATCTTGGCTTCGTTGCAGTACGCACCCCGGCTCGGGCTCTAGATCAACATGGATCAGCTTGCCGGTCGACTGCTCAAGCTGATCCAAGTGTTCTGCGATTGTCTGTAGCTGTTTCGCCGCGGCCTGGATTTCGTGGTGTTCCAAACGATCCGTCCCAGCCACCCGATCGGGAGTGTTGAGATGCTGCCCTGGGTTGCATCGTCATCGATCAGCCCCGCGAGGATCTGGATCAGGTCCAGCGTATACGCCAGCCGGCGTGGATCGCACCAATCGGGTTGGTACACCCGGTGCTTCACCACCGGCCCATGGAAACCGCCGTACGGAAAGCCGTTGAGTGTAAACACGAACAACCCGCGTACCCGGAGCCAATCCCGCAATGCCGCGATCTGCTGGTCAGCCACCACCTGGCGGGCAACCGCCGCGCTAAGCCACAGCCCGAGGCCCATGGGTTGATCAGGGCTGACTCTTTGTTTGATCGCTACGGTGTATCGATTGAGGTTGGCTAACACCTCGGGGTAGGTTTCACCCCCGTGCACATTCGTGCAGTACCCCGCAACGGTACCCGATCCCAACCAATCGCGCATCACGACCCCTGGCTCGGCTCGCTATTGACGCGGAACTTGCCGCCCTGCTGGAGAAATACTTGTGGGTTGTGGAGTGTGACCTGGGTAATCGTCTTGGCCAGGTAGCCACGGCGGGCCATCTCCAACCGAGCCTTGGGCACCGAAAGCGGGTCGCTGGGGCCCCAATCGCCGGCGGAGTTCATCATCAGCCGCTCGTGACCGTACGATTCGAGGATATCCACCGCGCGCTGCGGTGTGCACTTGGTCTCGGGGTAGAGTGTCATCCCCGCCCAGAAACCCGCGTCGAGCACCATCTTTACGGTGTGCTCTTCCACGTGGTCGATCAGAACCCGACTCGGGTCGATCTTCCCGTTGCGCTTGATCGCATCCAGGATCAGGTGGGTACCTTTGAGCTTGTCTTCCAGGTGGGGGGTGTGGACCAGGATCAGCTGGTTGTGCCGATCGGCCAAGGCGATCTGCTCTTCGAGCACGGCCAGCTCGTTCTTGGTGTTCTTGTTGAGCCCGATCTCACCCACACCAAGCACGTTGGGTTGATCTAAGAACCCGGGGATCAGGGCGATGACCGCGCGCGCCAACCCCACGTCCTGGGCTTCTTTGGGGTTGATACACAGCCAACAGTAGTGATCGATGCCAAACGCTGCGGCTCGGCGGGCTCGTATTGCGTAAGCTGCCGGAAGTAGTCGTAGAAACCCTGGGCGCTGCTGCGGTCGTACCCCGCCCAGAACGCCGGCTCGGTGACCGCGACACACCCAGGCCATCGCCATGCGGAGGTAGTCATCGGTCGTGCGCGACACCATATGGATGTGTGGGTCGATATAGCCTTGGTTCATGCTCGTAGCCTTATTGAGTAGGCATACTTGGATGCTCGCGCTACGCCGGGCAGGCGGTTAAATCGGAGCCGCCCCGACCGCGGGCGGCCCGGGCGATTCGACCGGGTGTCCGTTGGGTCACTCAGCAACGTCAACACGCGTTTGGCACGGTGCCGATGCCCGTTGGCCACGACCCGCAACGCCGCACGGAACGCCGCGAGCCGGAAGTCTTCTTGACCCGAATCGCTGGGTACCCGGTCCATACGATCGAGGAAGGCCGCGATATCGATTAGCTTGGCTCGGTGTTCCAAGAAATAGGCGTCTATCAACTGGGTGTGGGTGATCGGGGATTGTTTCGATGCTTGGTTCATGGTGTTTGGGTCTCCGTGTGTGGAGAAACTGGATGCCCTGTTTGGGTTAGGCTTGGGCCACAGCGGGTTGGGGCGGCGTGGCGTAACGGGCGAGGTGTTCAATCGCTTGGGCCATCTGATCTGGGTTGATCCGGTGGGCTTCGATCGGCCGGCCGATCCCTTTTAACAGCGTCAGCGTCAACACCCCGCCTAGGTGTTGGCGGAACTCCTCAAGCCCGTCTAATAATACGTCTGTATCACGCATCGCATCATCGAACAGCACAAACCCTAGGCTTGTCAGGGTATCGAGGACCGCTTGAGCCTGCGCCCAAGGCATCAGGCCCGTGATCGCGCTGTAGGCGGTGTCTAACGCGACCCCGATCGCGACTGCCTCGCCGTGCCGCAAGCGGTACCCGGACATCGATTCGAGCTTGTGGGCCGACCAATGGCCAAAGTCCAGCGGTCGTGCGTCGGCGCGTTCAAAAGGATCGCCCCCTTGGGTCACGTGTTCGAGGTGCAGCTGCGCAGAGCGGCGTAAGATGGGGTCGGCTATATCTAGGTCGCGGCGCCTAATGGCCTGCGACCCAGCCACGATCCGATCAAACAGCCTTGCATCTTTGATCAGCGCCACCTTGACCGCCTCGCTAAACCCACACCGCCAATCGCGGCCGCTTAATGTGGTCAGGAATGGCGCATCGTTGATCACCGCCCAAGGTGGGCTAAACGCGCCAAGGAAATTCTTTTTCCCAAAGGCGTTGATTGCGCACTTCACCCCCACGCCGGCGTCGCCCTGAGCCAGCGTGGTGGTCGGGAGGCGCACGAATCGAACCCCCCGGTGCGCGGTGGCAGCGGCGAAGCCCACCGCGTCCAGCACCGCGCCGCCGCCGATCGCGATCACGTAGCTGTGTCGACACAGGCCAGCGTCGTGGATCGCTTGGCACAGACCGTCGAATACCCCGCGGTCGTTCTTGCATGGCTCGCCCCCAACGACCGGATGCACGGGACCGGTCAGCACCATCCGATCCGCGTGTGCCTGCGTGTATCGCTGCAATCGATCCGGCAGGCCAGGCCAGTGGCTTAACACCCCTTGATCCACAAAAACCAACGCCCGTGCCGGTGACGAAGTGAGGCTGCCATGGCCATTTGGGGATCCACCTGGGCCGATCATCAGCTGGGTCAACAGCGGGTTCTCAACATCGAATACCCCCCTCGTAAACCGCAGGCGGTGGACAAAGCCAACCGAAAAATTGGCGTCGGTCCCTGCCTTTAATGGGTGGGGTAGCAGCCGATGGTCCACAGCAGGAAAATCTCCAGATGCTTCGGTGTTGGTGTGCTTGCGATGCAGCCAATCGATACCCGTATGGGGCACCCCATGGGGTGGTTGCCTCATACGATTACATTAGTGGCATTGGGCAGCCCGGGCCAATGCGGTTGGGACAAAATTGTTGGACCCGCCGTCCTGCTACGATGAAGCAGCGTTCGAGCAAGGAGCAACACATATGGTACGCCGACTATTCGCAATCGGAGCCCTGATGGGGTTCCTGGCCGTCGCCGCGGGGTCGTTCGGAGCCCATGCGCTAGACCCGCAGCTTTCGCCCAAGATGAAACAGGTGTTTGAGGTTGGCGTGCGGTACCACATGTACCACGCGCTGGCGCTGCTTGGCGCAGCGTGGGCCGCCGACCGGTACAAGAACCGCGCCCCATCAGCCGCGGGGGGCTGCTTTGTGGTGGGGATTGTTCTGTTCTCGGGCAGCCTCTACTTGCTGGTGTTGACCGGCGCCAGCTGGTTGGGAATGGTCGCGCCGATCGGTGGGTTGGCGTTGCTGGCTGGGTGGGTACTGTTAGCGGTCGCTGCGGTGGCCAAGGGTTGCGGTGGCGACAATGCCGATCCCGCCCGGTGCTGCAACACGCAGCAAGGCGATTAACATCAACGCATTTGTTAAGCCGTGTCCGCCGTGGCATCTTCCTCAGGCTGCGTGATGCTCGACCAATCCATCTTCCCGATCAGCTTAAACATCAAAAATGTCGCGACCACGGCGTACGCCGCAAACCCCAGGCTTTGGGTGTAGAGCCCGAAGCAGGCCTTGCCAAGCGAGAAAATCATCGCGAACAAGCCCGTGACGCCCAGCGCCCAGCAGGCCCACTCAAGCCGGCCCACCGCCAGGTGATCGGGGTTGCCCGCCTTGATCGCAACCTGCTGCCACCAACCCCCAGGCCGAACCCGGTTATAGAACCGCACCAGGTGCTCCTCTTTCTCGGGCTTGGTCAAGAACGTGACGGTGAGCCACACCATGGCGGCAAGCACAATGTTTAAGGTGAACCGCACCGAATACTCTTCCAGCCAAAACGCGGGCAACCCCACGGCTTCAAACAGGCTATGGAATAGGGTGGTCATCCGCAACAACAAGAAAATCCCAATCGACGCGCACATCGCCGACAGCTCCGTCCACGCGTTGACCCGCCACCAATACCAACGCAGCGGGATCACCAAGCCCGCGCCCGACAGCATCTCAAAATAAATAAACCATTGATTGCCTATTGAGGTCGCGTAAAACGCGTAGACCCCCGCGAGCACCGCCAGCACCACCGTAGCCACCTGGGAGGCGAAGATGGTCTCCCGCTCACTTCCCTTGGGTCGGATAAAGCGTTTGTACAAGTCGTTAACCACATACGAAGCCCCATAATTAACGTGCGTCGAGATGGTCGACATATACGCCGCCATCAACGCCGCCACCATCAGCCCCTTAAGACCCACGGGCAGGTACTTCATGAGCATGATGACATAGGCGTGCTCCGCGTCGTAGTGCGCACCGTAGGCCGTAACGTCTGGGACCAAGAACAGCGACGCGGTGCCCACCACGATCCAAGGCCACGGCCGCATCACAAACATCGCGAAGTTGTACCAGAGCATCGCGAAGACCGAGTGCTTTTCGTCCTTGCAAGAAAATAGCCGCTGCGCGAGGAACCCATCGCCCGCCCCGCCGGCCCACCACTGCAGGCCGATAAACACGATAAAGGACCAGATCACCAGCTTGCCGCCCCCCTCAAGGTCAAACGGCGGCAAGAAGCTGGTCACCTTGCGCGACGACACCACCCGATCCTTCCGCCACGCACCCATGATCTCGCCGGTCCGATCGATCCCCGCGGCAGCTAGCCGATCTTGTAATGCTTGTTCAGATAATGA
Source organism: Phycisphaeraceae bacterium (assembly GCA_965223655.1). GTDB lineage: Bacteria > Planctomycetota > Phycisphaerae > Phycisphaerales > Phycisphaeraceae > CBDCXC01. The sequence continues at coordinate 144,476 of CBDCXC010000007.1, read as the reverse complement.
AAGGTCGGTGAACCGGTAGTGGTTGATCGGAGCATCGGGTTTGTCGGGTAGACCCGGTTCGATCAAGCCAGCATCGAGCAATTTTTCGCGTACCGGTGTATCGGTAAGGCCGGCTTTGCTGAACGTGTAGGACGATGCCCATAAATCAAGCACGATGCGTCGGAGGCGATCCTCTAGCGATTGCGTCTGTGCCCCCGGGATGAGCAGGTCCTCTTGAGCGTCCAACCCAAGGATCACCACACCCGCTTCGATCTGCTGACGGTCCCGCCCGTGAACGTTCCACAATAACGAACCGCGGTTATCCGGGGAACGTTTAAACAGGCCGATCTCGACCAAATAATCGATCACGGTTCTGGCCGCCTCTTGCCGAGCGAGGGCTTGGGTGTCGTGTTGATCTTTAGGCGGCGGTGCAGCAAGCTTGTCGATCAAGGTTTGCTGTTCCACCACCAGGCGTTGGGTGGGCTGGGTGTTATGCACCCGCCCCTCCCGAACCGCCCGGTCTGCCTGCTCCACCATCGATGTGGGCCCACCGGCGGCGATCAAGACCGCCACCATCAAGATCACCGTCCCCGTCATGGCAAAGATGAACTGAAAAAAGTCGGTCGCCATCACGCCCCACAACCCGGAGATCGCGCTATACCCCGCCGCCACACCGAAACACAGCAGGATCCCGATCGCCTTGGCCGGCAAGATCGCCTGCCCAAGCATCGGCCACACCGCGATGTCTGCCTCAGCGATGACCGAAGCAATATCGATCCCCTTGGCCACCACAACCGGTAGCCACTGATCCTTCACAAACACCAGCGTGGGGATATCGAACGTCACATCCAAGATCTTGGTCATCGCAAGCGTCACCCACGCCATCACTAGCGTGTTGCGGATCAGCGAGATGTACGTCGCGTGGAACATGCGCAAGCCCGCCGCGGGCTTGCCGGAATATCGCAGCTCGTTGAACTCCACGTCGGTCAGCACATCCGCTCGCCGCCACAGCCGCGCATAGAAAAACGTGCACAGCATGAACCCCATGATCCCGCCCCACCAGAACCAGTTGCGCTGCAGGCCGATCGTCCGCGACCACCCCGAGATCACCAGCGGGGTGTCGGCGGCGAAGGAGGTGGCCACGATCGAGGTGCCCGCGACCCACCAGGTCATCTTCCGGCCGGCGACGAAATAATCGGCCAGGCTGCTGACCGCGCGTCTTGAGAAGTACAGCCCGATGCCCAGGGTCGCGGCGAAAAACATCGCGATCACCAGCCAATCCCATACCACCAGCGGTTCGAGTGTATTCATCTACCCTTCGTCCTTGATTTCATGATTGAAACCCTGATTGAAGCACAAAATTGTTACTATAAGCCATGGGCCTGGCTTGGGCAAAGTTAATCCCTTCGAAGATATGGACTTGTGGTGCCGATAGCGATACACTCCTAGAAGCCTCCCACCGGGCACGACAAGCTTAGGGCCACGCCGGACAGGGATACCCATAAGGTATACTTTTGACATGAACCATTGATGAAAGGGGATCTTGTATGAGATCGATAACGCGGTTCACGCCGATGCTAGCCGTGATCATGATCGCAGCCTTAATCGGTGGCTGCGCCGGGGCCATGAGCAGAACACGGGGCCGACAAGACCTCGGGCCCGGGTTGCAGGCTCAATACACGCCGTCACGGGTAATCGTCGATGGCTGGCTTGATGAGGCGGTGTGGAACGAAGCGCGTACCTACCAACTCTACAGCGGCTCAAGCGGGGTCAAGCGGCGCGTCCGGCGGGGCGAGGAGCCCCAGCAAGAGGCCAAGGGCGTTGTGCGGCTGGCGTGGGACAACCAATACCTTTACCTCGCAGTCGAGTTGGAGGACGACGATATCGTCGCCGAAGGCCTAACCGATCAGCTCCAACACCACCAGCTGGGCGACGTGTTCACCGTGCTGCTCAAGCCCGCGGACTACAGCTGGCACTGGCGGCTTTCGGTTACGCCCCGTGGACGCAAGAGCAGCTCCTGGTTCCTTAGCCCGGGGCGGTTCGGGCTGCCCAGCAACCACCAATACGACTGCGGGCTGCACGCGGCGGCGAAGGTGGAGGGGACGATCAACAACTGGCGTGACAAAGACAACCGCTGGACCGCCGAGCTGGCCATGCCGATCCGCGACCTCACCGCCCACGGCGAGAGCTTCGGGGCCGGCACACGCTGGCAGATCCTCGTCGCACGCTACGACTACTCGCGCTACCGCGACCGACCCGGCCCGGCGGTGACCATGGCGCCCGTGATCGTGGGCGAAGATCTCCATCAAACCCAGCAGTACACCGCGCTCCAGCTGGTGCGGTAGCCGTGGTCAGCTTGGATTTTTGATCCGGCCCACTTGCTCACGGTCGCGGCTCGCTTCTGCAAGTGGCTAAGGGGCGGGCTCTGTGTTGTGCTTGAGCACCGCCTCGATAAACACCCCGCCGCGCTGCTGGTAATGATCGAATTGATCCCACGACGCACAGCCGGGGCTCAGCAAGACGATGGCTTGTTCGTGTGCGTGGCGTGAAGCCTGCTGCACCGCGAGATCCAGCGTGCCGCAGGGGATCACCTTGGCCTTGCCCGAACCGGCGGCGGCGGCGATCGTGTCGCCCGTGGCGCCGATGGTGTAGACCGCGTGGCAGTGTTCGCCCGCATACCGCCCCAATCCTGACAGATCGACGGCTTTGTCGTAGCCCCCGAGGATCGCGTGTACCCCCGGGGCCGAGCCTGATGCCGATCGCTGCGACACAAAGCACCCGATGGCGTACATGGCGGCTTGGGGCGTCGTGGACTTTGAGTCGTTGTAGAAACGGATCCCCCGGGCCTCAGCGACGAGCTGGAGGCGGTGTGGCAGGCCCGGGAAATCGGATAACGCTTCGATGCCCTGCGTCGGCTCAATCCCGGCCGCGGCGCCCGCCGCTTGCACCGCCATAGCCGCGTTGAGCTGGTTGTGCTGGCCGGGGATCAAAAGGGGGTGCGCTGGGCGTGGTGGTTGCTCAATCCAGTCAACGCCGCCCGCACGGGGATGCATGATCGGTTTTAAACCCGGGCCTAATACCGCGTGGTCAGCCTGGGTTTGATGCTTCAAGATCACCTGCTTCGCAGCGGCGTAAGCCCCGAAGCTGCCGTGGCGGTCCAGGTGGTTCTCGGTTAGGTTGGTCACCACCGCGACGTGGGGCGACCAGTGGTCGGAGGCTAATCCTTCGAGCATGAAACTCGATAGTTCGAGCACAACCCAGTCGTCGCGTTGGATCTTATCGACACGGCCCAGCAGCGACCCGCCGATGTTGCCGCCGATGTGCACGCGTTGTGTGCCCAGAGCTTTTGACAGGATGTGGCAGATCATCGCGGTCACCGTGGACTTGCCCGCGGTGCCGGTCACGCCGATTGTCCGGCCCGGGTTGGGCAGCGATTGGATCAGCAACCGGATCTCGCTGGTCAGCGGGATGCTCGCGGCTTGTGCGGCACGCAAGAAACGGTTGCCGCGGGGATCGACCGCGGGGTTGACCACGATCAGGTCTGCGGTGGTGAAATCGCTGATATTGTGGGTCCCCAAGCGGTACTGGATCGGCAGGCCCTCGAGCTGGCGGAGGCTGTCGCCAAGCTGCTGTTCGGATTGCAGGTCGGTGACGCGCACGTCGGCGCCTTGCTTGACCAGATGCCGCGTGACCCCAACGCCGCCTCCGAACCGGCCAAGCCCCATCACGACCACCCGCTTGCCGCTAAGATCGATCGGGGTTTCACCGGGGTCTTCCATGGGTCTCGACTATACGCGATGCGTCTCGCTCGAGCTGGGAGAGCCCGCCTCGATTGATCAGGGTATGAGAACGCACCCTCTAGGCGCCCAGGGGGGGTACAGGTGGGACAGGCCCCCTGCCCGAGAGGGAGGGGGCAGTAGGGTGGCCCACTTCATTGGGGCGGGGGGTAGGGTCGGCCAGCGGCCTGGGCGGTATTTTGAGTCAACGTTTTGCGTGTTGCGATCACGTGAAGCCGGCATGACGCCGATGTAAAACGTAGCTGTTGCTGTGCCTACGATCTTGGGGCGACAGACCGCCAATTCATCCGGGATGGGGATATGCGTTCGGGTCGAACTTGCGCCCAACGTACGTAGAAAAACGAGTTGGCCCATGGGGTACGCCGTGGGCTGCTATTGATGGGAATACCCATGCAGGGCTTAGATCGGACCAGACAACTGTGTCAAGGGCTGGTGGGCCACCCGAAGGTCGGCCAACTATTGGGGATCGATTTGCGGTCGATGGCGGCGTTCCGGGTGGGGCTGGCGGTGGTGATCCTGGTGGATCTGATCGATCGGAGTTTTTCGCTGACCGCCCATTACACGGACCTGGGGCTGATCCCTCGGTCGGTTCGGCTGGGCGAGTCGACGCTGGCGTGGCTATCGCTGCACATGATCAGCGGCGGGCGGGGTTTGAATGGCTTTCTGTTTGTGTTGGCCGGTGTTTTCGCATTGATGCTGTTGGTGGGGTACCGGACGCGTTTTGCGACAGTCGCCAGCTGGATGATGCTTGTTAGCCTGCACCGGCGTAACCCTATTCTCTTAAATAGCGGCGACACGCTGTTGGTGTTGCTGTTGTTTTGGGGCATGTTCCTGCCGCTTGGCGCTTGCGCCTCGGTCGATGCGCGTACGGCGAGACACAAGGCTAGGCCCGGTCGGATGCGGCTGACGGTTGGCACGGTGGCGATCCTCTTGCAGGTGGTGTTCATGTATGTCTTTACCGGGTTGCTCAAGGACAACCCGATCTGGCACACCCAAGGCACGGCGCTGTATTACGCGATGAACATCGACCTGATGACGACGCCGCTGGGTCGGCATTTGCTGAACTTCCCCGGCACGATGCGGGCGATGAGTATCGGGACGTTTTACTTCGAGATATTCGGGCCGCTGCTGGCGTTTGTGCCTTGGTGGACGGGGTATCTCAGGACGCTGGCGGTGTTGTTGTTTGTGGGGTTCCATGTGGGGATCGCGGCGACGATGACGGTGATCGTGTTCCCTTATGTGTGCATGTTGGCGTGGGTGTTGTTCTTGCCTAGCGGGTTTTGGGACGGGGTTGACCGAAGCCGGTGCACCGCGTGGCTGGTGCGGTGGTGGCGGGCGGTGGTGGATCGGGTGGCGGGTGGCGTGGCAGCGATCGGGCGGCGTGGGGCGTGGGTGTTGTCACCCGACGCGGATTGGCGGTTGTCGTTCTTTGATTCGGCTGTGGTCACCGTTGTGTTGGTGTATGTGTTTGTGCTGAACCTGGGGACGTATGTGGATGCTTACACCGTGCCTTGGTCGGTGCGGCGGTACGGCGCGGTGCTGCGGATCAATCAGCACTGGCGGATGTTCGCCCCCTACCCGATGCGTGACGATGGGTGGTACGTGATCCCCGCGCAGCTCGCAGACGGCACATCGGTCGATCTGGTGCTGGGCCAAGGCCCGGTGGTGTGGGAGAAATCCCGCGCCAGGTTCGCGGCGATGGGGATCAACCGGCACCGCAAGCACCTGCACCGTTTATGGCGGCCGGCCAAGCACCGGCCCAAGGTCGCGCGTTACGCGGCGTGGCTGCGTAAGCAGTGGGAGCAGCGTCACCCCGCGGAGCAACACGTGGCGTCGATGGAGGTCTATTTTGTCTGCGAGTACACGCTGCCCGATTATCAACCGCCTGTGGTCAAGCGGCTTCTGATGTATGAGTGGGACCGATCGGGGACCAGCCGTGTGATTAGCTACAAAGAGAACCGGCGTGTATTGTATGGCGATTGAGAGCAGCCCAACCCATCACCGCGATTCAGTGCGCTCTTGGGATGGCTTGGGGTTCAACAACGGCCGGACCGCAGCCAGGATCGCGTCGGGTTCGCTCATGCGTCCCGGCCCGGTGGTTCGGCAGGCCTGCCAGCCCGATTCGGGGCCAACGGTCTGGCAGCCCAGGGTTTGGGTGATGGCCGACACGTTGCGTTGGGCGATGGGGTTGGCCCACATGTCCGCGTTCATCGCGGGCGCTAACACGATCGGTTTGTTGCGCCCGATGACCGCGGCCACCAGGCTCACCACGTCGTCGCAGATGCCCGCTGCGATCTTGGCGATGATGTCTGCGGTGGCCGGTGCGATCACCATCACGTCGCACCAGCGTGCCAATGCCACATGCTGGGCGTCGTGCTGATCGTGTGATTCCCAGGCGTTGGTCACCACGGGGTTATTCGAAAGCGAGCGGAAGGTCAGCGGGGTGATGAACCGCGTTGCGGATTCGGTCATCAGCACGCGTACATCGACGCCTTCTTGCGCTAGCCGGCTCACGAGATGGGCCGACTTATAGCAAGCGATGCCGCCGGTGACCGCTACGATCGCGTGTGGGCTACCCATGGTCGGGGGCAAAAATAGGGTCGGTGGTTCCGCAGCAGCGGGCCCGCCCAGGCGTTGGGTGCAAGGGGAGATGCCCGAACACCCCGCGTGATTTAGTCACCGGGCGTTTCATCGGTGTCGGGCAATTTAAACGCGATCTTGCCTTCGGCGATCTCTTGGACGGCGACCTCAAAGTCGTTGCGGCCACGGCGTTCCACCAGCGGCCGGGCGCCTTCCATTAGCTCGCGCAGCCTGTGCTGAACCAATGCGGTGAATTGGAATCGCCCGCCGACACCATTAATCAGCTTGTCATCGTTTAACGTTTCGAGCATCGCACATCAAGCTCCAAAGGGGTGGTTGCGAATCGAGTTATTTTATACGTCTCCTGTAGGTTTGCAACTCAAAACAAGCTTGGACGGCCCCCCAGCCCCGCCGCTTCGACTCAAGGGTTTGCCCTGATAGGGCCTTGGCCTCTATAATACATGGCTCGAATCAAGTCGACCGATCGAATTGAGGTGTGCCATGGCGCATAAAAAAGGACAGGGCAGCACAAAGAACGGGCGGGACTCCAACCCCCAGTACCGCGGGATCAAGCTCTACGGGGGTCAGTTCGCCCGAGCCGGCAATATCATTGTGCGGCAATGCGGCACGCCCTTTAAGCCCGGTTACCAAGTGGGGATCGGCAAAGACAATACGCTCTACGCGTTGACCGACGGCGTGGTCGCGTTCCAAGGCAGGCGTGTGCATATCAGGCCGGCAGCGGGCTAATCAGGCGAGATTAGAGCGGGCGGGCTCTGGGGCAAGACCCACCCCAGGCCGCTGATCGCAGCCTCTGTTTTGTATCGGATACACTTCTACTTGGTATATCGCGCGTGATCGTGCCTGTCGGGAACATCAACACGCTGAATATACGCATCGCGTATAAAAATCCCGCGTCGAAATCACAAAAACGCCGATCATTTCTCTTCCGCGGGCGGTGGGCTTGCCGCAAACGCATCCGAGACGGGTATCGACGACTGGGGGCTACGCTAAGGGTGTGTTGGCCTGAGGGTGACATACCCCATCGGCGGCAGGGCCGACACGTCGCGCACAGGGGTATGCAGCCGCACCCATCTTCGTTTGGCTGGCGGGTTGAGCCGGTCGAGCATCGTGCCCACACGCATGCGCAACGCCCACAGGTCTGCGGGGTTGAGGGTGTCGTACCGCAGCTGCCCCGCGTCATGCTCGCTAGCCTGGTGGAACTGGGCTTGCTGGCCTAAGCGTTGACGCACCTCCTGCCCAAGCGCCCACCGCGGGATCGCCAGCGTTTCCGCGAGGATCGTGAGGTACTCCACATCCTGTTGCCCGCGTCGGTAAGCCTTCAAACGGACGCTGGGTATCGGGCCCCGCAGCCCCACCGGTTGGCCGGGGTAAAACAGCGACAGCGCATCGGCCCGCCGCCAGGATGCGTGGTTGCCCACCGTCTGCCATGGCAGCACGCCGTCGGCGCCCTGGCTCCACGCATCCACACACCACGCCGCCGACTGAACATTCGAGCCGGTGACCCCGTTCGCCCCGCCGTAGATGTACACCATCTCGCCCCAGCGCTGCTTGCGGGCTAGCACCCTGCGGCGGTATTGATAGAACGCCCCGCTGACCACGTTGATGTCCAGCACGCCATCGAGCAGGTCCCGCTGCCACTGTGGCCGGGAGATATCACACCGGAACGCCATCTTCACGTTACCCCGTATGGGCGTCACGGCTTCGTGGAACGCAGTGCCATACCAGCGCAGCGCCCAGAAATCCTGCGTGTTCACTGGCTCGTCAAAGATCCACGGCGCCGACGCAGCACGCCACCGATCCTTCTTATGGAACAGCTTGTTGTTGAGGTAGAACTCAAAGAACGTTTCATCCCACCCTTTGTCGCGGCAGTGCTTGGCAAATTGCCGGCAAGCATCGATGAGTTGCTTTCGGTAGTGTGGCTTAAAGGCTTCATCGGCCCAATAAGAGCCCTTGAACGCTTGGTTGACGTCCATGGGCCAGTTCTCGTTGATGGGCAGGTAGAACGCTTCGATCGGTACGCCGCGTCGTGGCAGGTCGTTGAACGCCGACCCATCAAATAGCGGCCCAAACCGTCGATCGTATCGGGTCCAGTCAAACCGCCCGCTCTTTCGGTTTGGTCGATCCGGTGCGTGTCCGCTGCGCACCTGTCCGCGCCAGTTGTACGCTAACCGGTTGAGGCAGGTCCGGTGCTCATGCGCTAATCGGTAATAGGCCCGTTCGATCGGTGGGGCGGGCAGCGCGTAGCAATTCATCTGCGGGATAAACGAGAGGTGGTCGGGCAATGTGAAGTCCCAGACGTGTAGCTGGACTTGGATCGTTAGCGGTGGTCCGCCACAGGCCAGCCGCAGTGTGCCGGTGTGCGTGCCCGCTTTGGCTTCGTGTGGGACGTAGACCTCCGCTAAAAATGCTGCGTGTGTCTGGTCCGGGATGTTTTCATCCTTGGCGGGGATGCGGATCGGCTGGCTGCCAAGCGGCACCAACGGATCGGGCAGCCAGCCCTTGTTTGATTTCACGTGTCGCAACCGCAGCAGCTTGGCCTGCGAGGCGTGTGCCGCCGGATCATGATCAAATGTGAATTCCCCGATCGCTCCGTCTGTGGGTCCAGTAAGCACAATTTGAAACACGACAAATTCATTCTTGGCCGCATGCAGCCGCACCAAGCGACGCTTCGCAGACCACAGGTGGTTGGCCTGCTTATAACCCTTCGGCTGCGGGGGGATCATCGCGCCCGACACGGGGTTAACCTTATCCAACGCATCAATCACACAGACCGACACGCCTCGGGTTTGCCCAGGGGCTTTGAGCTGCGGGAGCGGTGCACGGTCCACAAACGGCTCCACCGGCGCTGGCCCCTGGTTGATGCCCGATCGCTTGGGTTGATCGGCCGTGACGACCCGCATGGTGGCAATCGGCCCGACATTACCCGCGGCGTCGACCGCTTGGATGCCCACATGGATTGTCTGCTTAGCGCTAAGGCCCAGGTCACGAAGCAACATGGTTACTGTTTGCCCCGGCGGCGCAGCCATCGGGATCAGGTAGCGTGGGATCTCACGCGCACTGCCCCACTCAAAAGTGGGATCCGTGGAGAATCTTGCGTGGAATCCGATGGTCTCCGCGGGCCCTGCGTCGGGTGGTGTGATCCAGCTGACACTGGCCTGCCCCGCAGGCAGATCGGTGGCGCTGCTTTGTACCGCCTCGATCGCTGCGGGTGGTTGGTGGTCTTGGTCGCCGAAATAGACGGTGAGGTAGGGCGCATAGGCTTGGCCAGCCTCGCGGCTATACACAAAACGGTTTGGGAATAGGCGGTACTGAAACCGATCGCCCCGACGCGTGTATTCCGATCCGACGTCGTCGAACACCACCAACCCGTGGCTCACCCCCGCCACACGCGCCGCGATCACCGATGGTTCGACCGGAACGACCTGCCACCCTTGTGCATCGGGCGGCGTCGGGTCGGCGAACCGCCACATAGAGTGTCCCTCGCCGTTGATCACCGCGGTGATGTCGCTGCCGGGGTGCGCCCACAGGCGTTGGGCTTGTTTGGCCCACCGGAACGACGCGCTGCTTGGCTGGGTCTTGTACCGCCACGACGTGCCCTGCGCCCACTGGCTGGCGAGCGTCGATACGGTCAGCCGCCGCTGTGGGGCTTTAGGCGATCGGCAACGCAGGTGCAGCATCGCGCCATGGATCACCCGCCCACGCAGCGGGTCGGGGTCGATATCCAGCAGCGTGAACTCCTGGATCCCTTTGGTCTTGAGCTTCTTAGCGCCCCCGAGGTTGGCGTCCTGCTCGCCCTTGACCGAAGACACCCACGTGTCTCGCACGACCGGCACGCGCACCGCCTGGCCCGTGGGCGGCCACGCCAGGCCAGAGCACTGAAGGCCAAAAACGATCAGCCCCACCCATAGCAGCTTGAACAGCCTGAACGATCTAATACGTGTGTCTCGAATCATCCGCTCTCGCATGGGGTCATACGCCTTGGTGGATACCACGCCATAGGGTTTGAAACAAAGGCTGATACCGATCGCGTCTAGACCCGTCCCGGATGAGTCGGCGGCCAGCCGCCCGTCCGCGCCAGGGCAATGCTCGGTGTTTTTGTGTTTCCGACGCGTCATGATCATACGCGATGGGGATATGCCCGTTCCGATCAGGTTGACGGGGTCCGGTTCGCCCGCGGCAGGGAAACCTTCGGCGTTTTTGTGTTTCCGACGCGGCAAACCCATACCCGATGGGTATACAATACCGCCATGATCTCATTATTCCTTGGCCTAAGCACCGCCAATGTCTTGCTGTTGGGTTGTGTGTTTGGGTTGGGGTTGTTCGCCACAGATGCCGCGGCCAAGCCCACCGGGGTGTATGTGCTGCATGTCAGCATGGCGATCGCTGCGGGCCTGATGACCACGCTGACGCACGTCGGGGTCTACACTTACTTCATGGCTACGCACAAGTGGCTGCTGGCCGCGACCCACAAGGCCGACCTGGATCACGCACGCTTTGTCGCGCCACCCCTGGCGCGTAAAGCCCGGGCGCTCAAGCTGGCGTTGGCGGGGATCGGGGCGACCCTGCTGGCCATGTTCGCCGGCGCCGCGACCGACCCCACCCTGCCATCCCGATGGGTGCCCGCGCCGCTGCACCTGGCAAGCGGCCTAGCCGCTGTTGCGATCAATGGGATCAGCGCGCTGGCTCAATTCCCAATCGTCCGTCAGCAAAGCCAGCTCATCGATGAGGCGCTGGCGATCCTCAACCATCCCTCACCCACCGCGCAGCTTAGCCACACATGATCGACCCAAACACCCCATCGACCTGATGATCATGACGCACCATGGCCTTTAAAATCACCCCACTGATCGTGGCTCTGATCGCCCCCACCACCACCTGTCACGCCGCGCCCCAATCCCGGCTTGGCGCAACGACCCAGCCAACCGCCACAACCAAGCCGGTGACACACCCGTACCCACCGGCTGAAATCGATGCGCCCCAAACCGCCGATGCCTGGCTAGACCGCATCACCCAACACGCTGACCAGGTCAAGACACTGCACGCCGCGGTGATCTACGATCGGATCCAGCGCCTGGTCGGCGACCGCCAACGACGGTTTGGCAGCCTGATCTACGACGCGGGCCCGCCCGCTCGGTTTGCGATCCACTTCGACCGCCTCTTGGTCGACCAGCGCCTCGACCGGGACGAGCGGTGGTACATTTTTGACGGCCGGTGGCTGGTCGAACGCTACGACCAAGAAAAACTCATGATCAAACGCGAAACCGCACCGCCCGACGCCGACCAACCCGCTGACCCGCTGGCGTTGGGCTCGGGCCCGTTCACGCTGCCGGTCACACTCAAAAAAGATGTTGTGCTCAAACGCTTCGATGTGTCGCTGATCGACCCGACAAAAGACGATCCGCCCAATAGCGTCCACCTCCGGCTCACGCCCAAGCCCACCCAACCTGATGACATCCACCCCGTCGACCTCTGGTACGACCGCCAGACGCTGCTGCCCGTGCGCGTGCAATCGGTTGATGATTCGGATAACGAAACCCTGATCGAGCTCAACCAGCTGCGCGCCAATGACCCGGTCGACCCCGTAACGATCGATACGTCACCCCCCACCGACCCCAGCTGGCGCGTCGAGGTCAAGCTGTGGCGGGCGGGGCCATAGAAACATGCGCGAAGGAGTAACTCACCCAACGAAGCGGGCTACCTAGGCACCGGGTAGTGTCCGTCAAGTTGCGCACTTTGGTTAAGCAGTCTCCGGGGGATGGCTGGTTGGCTGGGCCGCAGTGAGGGCGAGCGTAGCGAGCCCGAACGAAGGGCCAGCCAACCATTGCGTGGCTACACCGCCACGCTCAATCGTTCTTCTTCCGATTCGTGGTCTCGCTCACGTTCGAGTTCGTAAAGTCGATCCATGTCCAGGTACTTCCGTGTCCCCCAACGCGTACCGGCTACGTGACGCACCCGCGCCGAAGCCAGCATCACCGCCGAGTGGCCATCTGGGAATGCACCCACCACCTTCGTGCGGCGTTTGATCTCACGCATCAATCGTTCCAGCGGGTTGTTCGTGCGTAGCCGTGTCCGGTGTTCACGTGGGAAACTCATATACCGCAGCGTCTCGTGTACCGAATCCCGAACGAACGCCGCAGCCTTGGGTAGCTTCATCCCCTCAAGCTTGACCGCTACATCCTCGGCCTTCTTCAGCGCCGCGTCACGGTCTTCTTGAGCGTGGATTGCCTTGAGCATCGCACTGACCTCTTTGACTTTGCTGCGGGGCACGCAGCTCCACACGTTGCGGTACCAGTGCACCACGCAGCGTTGCCACTGTCCATCCGGGAACACCTCACCCAGCGCTTCGACCAGTCCCAAGCACGCGTCGCTGACAAATAAGCGTGTCTCGCACAGACCACGTTGCTTGAGGTGACGCAAGAACCCCAGCCACGACGCCTTGTCTTCCTTGGCCCCTTCGGCGATGCCCAGCACCTCGCGATAACCGTCGCGCGCCACGCCGATCGCTACCAGGATCGCCACGTTCTTCACCTCACCGCCCCAGCTCCGCTTGAGGTATGTGCCATCGAGGTACACATACGGATGCTCGCCTTCAATCGGCTTGTTCCGCCATGCATCGATCTGCTGATACACCTTCTGGTTCAGCTCGCTCACCGTCGAAGGCGATACCTTCGTGCCCCACAACGCCTGGGTGATGTCTTCGACTCGACGCACACTCACGCCCGCCAAATACATCTCGATCAACGCCTCCTCCACGCTGCTTTCACGACGCTTGTAACGCTCAATGATCTGCGTCTCGAAAGGCAACGACCGCAACCGGGGCACTTTGAGCGTCACCTGGCCTGCCTTGGTCTGAAGCTTGCGATGGTACGAACCGGCCCGGGTATCCTTCCTGGCATCGGTGCGTTCATACCGGCCGGCTTGGCACAACGCCGCGGCTTCGGCATCCAAAAGCCCGTTGAGTGTCTGCTCAACAGACTCCACCACAATCCGGTCGACGTGACCGCGGACCTGAGCTTCGTCGATCCGAAACACGTCTTTCATCCCGACATCGTTTGCCGTAACATCATCCATCGTAGCTCTCCTTGGTTGAGGGTACTGTCTTTCAACAACACCATCCGCCGGGAGAGCTGCCTTTTCAAATGTGCGCATGATTTAGGACGTTATCGTGAAAACTTGTTGGCGTAGGTCGGTAACAACCGACCGCCCACCGCCAACGCCGCTTTGGCCACCGCCACCGCAGACTTCGTCATCGCTGGACCTCCTTGTCCAATCAGGGGTTATCGTTCTATACCTAAGCATCGGGTAAACCGAAAAGCTGCAAAGGATTTCAACAGAGCCACTTTCACACTAACTGGGCCAGGTTTCGGGGGGGCAGGCCATCAAACGAATATCAAAACATCAACTCTATCGTGGTTAATGGAGAAAAGGCTCTTCGGCCCGATGGGCTACGATGATCGATTGTATCACCATTGGACCATCGACAACATAACGAACGGATTGTTGCGCCTTTCGATATCACTGCTTCAGGCTGCTGTGCCGCATTAATTCCAGGGCCAATGGTGTTTACTAAACGATCTCCAATTCGCAAAAATGGCCAAGGCCCTGCCAAAGTCAGTTGGGCTTGCCCTGTATTGTGATCTGCTGCGATTTTCGATAATTGTATTTGGATGACTAACCAACGATGGAGATCATTTGTCTGGTCAACCTCATCTGCAGTAAGGTTGCCTTGAATAATGTCATTGTAATGTAGACTGGTTGGAGCAACGCGCTGGAATCTCACGCTGTTTCTGAAATGGAAGATATTGTCTGGTTTAATTCCTTTGAATGGATTGCCTGACCACCGTTCGACTTGTACCAACACAGGGCTTTGCAAGCTGGCGGTGACGCGGATCTTTGCATCTCCAAGTTTTGCGGATGTTAGAAATAATGTAGGCAGCGTTGTGTCATTGAGGTAGATCGCGGCTCGATCGGTACTAAATTGAATTGGCCCGGGGTAGACTAGCCAGCTCGTGCCACCATCGGTGCTCATCTCCACAATAGGCGGTTTAGTTACTCCAGCGCTGTCTTTAATCAAGGTGGGTAAAAAGCGGAGGGGTTGAGGCCAGATCGAGGGATCCTCAAAAAAATTGGCAAGATCAAACGGAGGCCCTTGAAGGTAGGGTGGGCCGCTGTATTGCCCGTCTTCATTCAATGCCCATAAACGATAAACATCGGCATATGTTACGAAATCGCTGCTGTGGAGTTTGCTATAGGCTTCATCCGGCTCACCTTCCAATGCTGGATCCCAACCTTTGGACAACTCAAAAGTAGATTCAATCCGCCAGCCATTTGCACGAGCAAGCCAATGCTGTGATGCCTCTACGGATCGATCAGACTTAACCTGTAGCACTTGCCCCAATGGACGGCGCTCATCAGGCCAAGCCAAGCGTATAGTACGCTCATGGGCAATCGGCCGTATCGAACGTCTTTCGATTACTGTGCCGGATTCTCGAATAAGTTCACGCTGGATGATCAAGCCGTATGGTTCAAGGATGTCTTTTAGCACTTCACCAACTGATTTGTCTAGACGGATTTGTTTTAATAACGGAAGATTTTGAATCTCTGTCGGGACCCACCGAAAAGATAATTTGAGTCTATTCAAAGCGCTAAGTGTTCTTAGCGCTGTCGCCACCGTCCAGGGTTGTCCTTGGTCTTGAAACACATAAATGAGTTCGCCCCCGATCGGCCAGGCTTTGCGAGATCGATTCGCTGCTGGGCCCACACCTATCGACACAGGGCGTCTATCATCAAAGAGCAACCCTTCCTCTGTTTCCCACCACCCCTTCGAAACCGTTGCATCCAGCACATGATTCCAATTATCGGTTAATTCTAATAGGCCGTTATCACTGCCGCCGGTCAAGTGTAAAGCATCATTGTCTATTTGGCCACGGACGAGTACCGCCCAACGTACTTGCTCATCGACTAGGCGATTCGCTAAAGCTAGAATTGCCATTTTTCCGGTATATTGATCGTTAAAGTCTCTCCTGTTATTGTCCATTGACAGCCTGATTAATGAAGAACGTCTGTCCAGCGGCCCCGCGATCCGAATATCTTGAGGGATTAGCTGCGGTTGTGGTACGTCATTAATTAACACCATTGGCATGTCACTGGACGTTGAGAAGACGTTTGTGATCGCAGGGAGTGAAGCACACGCTTTCATCCTCTCACCTCGATTAACTGTAATGCTACAGATTGTGGCGTTAAGGGCGTAATAATTTCGGACCAGGAAGTCCGGATCCAATTGGTCTTACTGCTGTAAATACGCCAACGGTAACGCGTGGGCTGGTTTGGTAAAGGTTGGAGCAATTTTACGTTTATGTCTGTCCTCTTGGGCGCTAATTCCTGAAGTACTTGTATGGCATTATCGCCAGGTACTTGGGCCTCCAATTCGACCGTTTGAATACGGCAATCTTGGATTGGCCGCCCCCACATCAAACACAGAGACACCATGCCGTCTTCCATTGACAGGGGCCAATTTTCCGTATCTGGCCACACCGGCATTAAGGGAGGCTGTTGCGCAACCCCCTCAATATTGACCGCCTGTACCACACGGGTTCCAACCTCAGACCGCCCTAACGGATCGATCCGACGGATCAAATATAGGCCGCGGTCATTTGCTGGAGGGTGTAGTGCGTTTTGAAGCGCCACACCAAATTCATCCTCGCGTAGCGCCAGCGATGGTTTGTTCGGATCGATCTCCTCCAATTGATTCACCGGGCCAAAAATATCCCATCCAGCACGTGGCATCGCAAGAGTCAAAAGTGGGTCCCCCGTGAGGAATAATCCCTCGCCAGGAACTGGATTAGCTACAAACCACGCTTCTGATAAAGTCCACCCTTCTCGCAAAGCATCAAAGAATGGCTGGATCAACGGGATCGCAGAAGTACTATACGATCGACTCGATGAAGCTACGGCGGCATACCCGGCATCCACAGCCGTGTCTAACCAATGACCCAGTGCCGCTCCCCGCAGGCTGGGGCCTGTTGAGGCTGTTGTGCTTAGCTGTAGGCAGAAGACCCGGTCTCCACCGGGGGTTCCAAAAAAACCTGGAGAAGGCGTTGTAGCTGACCAACCCCAGAAAAACCCATCATCTTGAATTTGATTAAATTGTACCTCTTGCTGTGGATTTATTTCAGCGCTAACCTTTAAAGGCAAACGGGTACGCATACGATTAAGGCTTGAAGCCCAGCTAACCATTGAGGCTATGTGAGGGTCTGTTTCAGAGCCCGGGGTAGTGTATGGGTCAATCCACATCGTACTAGACGAACCATTGCCCACGCCATGATCCATCAACGCAGTTGACCGTAAGACCATTGCTTGAGCATCGCCCAGTGTAGGGCCGTCGATACGTGCTGTAAGATGAAATCCATTAAGATTTGTTTTGGTCGGCCGGGTTGGGGGGCCCTCTTTAGATAGTGGGTTAAACAATGGCGTTGTCTCTGTGTGATGCAATAAAGCAGGCACAGCTTCTATAAACCCTGATCCATTTAGATCAACGTAGCCTGGGACGCGATAGCCTATCAATATGCCAAGGACTTGATTGTCTAATCGATTATTTACAAGGTAATCATTGATAGAATCATAGAGTGACAGCCATTGCGTTAAATCGATCACTTCTGATGTGCTTAAGCTCCATCCAACTAGATTTGCGAATGGGACGCCCCTCGACTGACGGTAATTTTCTGCCCAAGCGATCGATTCCAGATCGGTGGTGTTATAAATTACGAGCCATCGCGTAGGATCATCAGCGTACAAACTTTTCGCATCGACTGTTACGGGCCCAATATATTCATCTGATATGATCCATTCATCGATATATAACTCTCCCGTGGCCGTGCTATCTTTAAATACCCCTCCTATCCATAGCTTGCGTGTTGCCTGCGATCCTGGCGGCCTTGAAATTGTGCCCACTGACACCCCATTGAGCCAAAGCGCGGCTTCTCCAGCATCGACGTTGGATTTTATTTCAATACAATGCCAAGGCAGTTCTTGGGACAGATTCGTGGCAAGAAGATCGCCCGTATCAAGCACCAACCGGAGTTGTCGCGTGGCGGATTCGTACACCACGCGAAAAGATTCTTGCCCAGTACTTTGAAGCCCAAGCAAAATGGTTAGCGATCCCCCCAAAAACGTTGCTGGGTTGATCATAAAACGAGTATTTATAGACGAGTACGATTGGCCCAGATCATGCTCAAGATATTGGCCTCCGCTTCCTGCAAAATTGCTCACACGTAAACCCAATCCTAATGTCCCGCGACGGTCGGGGAATGATGCGCCAGCCGATTGGGACAGGGTAGCAGGGCCCGATCCAGCCTCAGGGCGAAAGTACATTGGGCGGAATAGCTTGCTGCGAAAGCTTGGTACTCGAAAACTTTGTCCTACTTCATCGTCGGCAAATGGCCGAAAAGGAATTGGGCGAAAAGATACACCGCGCATCCGATGCGGCCTAAAGTTGTGGCCGGTTCCTTTAGGTGATCCTTGAAATTCACCCCATCTATCTACCTCATGGTCAACATGCTTTAATATAGCCATTAGTTCACCGTCGTCTGTGTAAATTCTCCGCTGTTATTAAATCGGATCGTCAACTTGTCAGTCGATCGGTCTTGCTTTTTATAAGAGATTGTTTTGGTGCCATCGCCATTGTCGATCACCACGGACTCGCCCGCGATATAAGCCAGCAACGCCTCGCGGAAAGATGCTAAACTCAGCCCATCAACAGGAGAAGCGATCCTAGACTCCATTGATCCGATCTCTAAATCAAAGCTCCGCCTTAATGCGTTGCTGATAAAATTACCTGCAGCGCTTGGCGGCAAGGTATCAGTATGGCTACCAAATGGAAGTTGAATATGAGTATGGGTAATGTCCACAGAGGTTAGAGCTGCTGTCAAAATATCAGAATGTGAAGCAGGGCTGACTGTGCCATCTGCTGTTGAGGATAAAACAGTAATATGCTTGCCTCGCCAATGGTCGGGCTGAGCCAATACGACCAGGTGTGGGTCATACGGGTCGAGTTCATTGTGGGCTTCGGCGGCGTCCGCCGGCGCAATACCCCACGCGTTTTCTAGAGACGTCTGCCACACGCCTGTGTTCCACGCATTGAAGAGACCGGTGACCGCGTTATGCAGTATCACGCCCTCAATATTTGGGATTTCTCCTTGCTGGATCACTCGGCAGGCCATCAGACCACCCATCGAAAATCCATAAATCAAGTACCGGGTATCTGAGCCAAGATGGCTATTGACCCAACCAACGATATCCTTGACCTCTTGGTATGCCGTCGTCGATCCCCAGGAATCTTGACTTGAACTATCATCCGAAAACGTACTAGGGGCGACGACAGGTATTCCGGCATCGAGCATGTGAAATGTAATTGTTGACATGTGGTTGGGTGTCGCACGGTCCCAGCTGTTTCCGGCACCAGACCCGACGGGTGTTGAAGGCGACCAAGATCCCGATCCGTGGAAGTGTAAACAGACAACCGGCGGGTTAGACCTGAGGGTGCCTGGGATATACAATCCAAATTTATGATTGGCGTCGCCAACGTCGATCGTCCCTACCTCACGAAATCCCATGCAGCTTGCGCGCATGTAGGGGCTGGTCGTCGATGAAGGGAACCAACCCGCAGGCCCGGGCTCAAAGGCAAACCGGCTGATCTTGGATGTCGAGGATGTGCCACCGATGGTCACGTTGTCAAAACTCATCCAAGCCGCCAGTGATGCAGATTCCCGTACGCCACCGACAAAATTGAAATCCTCGTCATAGACCTGGATGATGATTTGCCAGGTATCCGCCGACGCATGATACTTGGGTTTGTAAAATACTTCGATGTGATACCGGTGTCCGTCAATAACGTTTGCATCGGCCACCGCGATATCGGCAGAGCCACTGACCCCTTGGTTGAATGTCAAAAATGCGACAATCCCTGTGCCTGCGATATATCCGGCAACCATGCCCTGATCCGCAGCGCTATTGGATGTCTGGCCACAAAATATCATGCGGCCAGCTGTGTCATTCTTATCCGGGATTAGGTCAAAAGCGATGCGGGCTTCGTCGCCGTTAGGGCTAACCGGTCCGTGCGTAAGTTTTATTGTACCCCAGGATCCACCGGTAGTCGCAGAAACCTGATTGCCTGAAGCTGTGATCCCGCTAACCGTCCAAGGGTTGGTTGTTAGATTTGTAAAATTATCAATCGTAGCTGCTAGTGCCATAAGATCCCTCGATAAACAAAATAACTAAATATGGGTTATATCTAACGTTTCAGTAAAATTACCCCGCAGGTGTGAAAGTGGTGCGGCCCCAATCCTCAGGGTTACAGTCTCAGCGATCGCGTTTGCAACATTTAGAATAAATGTGCCATCCACATCGCTCTTGTAAATAGATTCTTTGCCGGTCACGATCTCTTCCGCAACTGTGGTATTCCCTGCAGCTGTGATGGTAGCATTTGTGGCTAAGGCGTATCCGTCGCTATCACAAATCCGGAGCCGCAAATAATCCGTAGCAGCAATAGGATTGCCGATAAAATCTTGCGGTATAATGGTCACCACACTCGGGGATAGTGTGTCTCCTTGCGTAGTGAGAGTAATAGAATATTGGGGTAGTGTACGAAGAACATCGGCATCAAGACCTTTACTAAGGATCGTTTCATGGCGACGGTCTTGAATCTGAGTAATAGCGCCCGCCAAAAGTGAAACTTCAGCCAATTTGATATGGGGGTAAGCCGGCCAACTGGCAAGTGTGCTGGCAGTACCGATGGCTGCAAAACCGGTGTTATTATAGATCCAAAGAAGAGCTGTGTCATTGTTAAAGGCCGCTAGATCAATATTCCCACCGGAATAATTTAATACGAGGCCATCAAGTGTTACCTTCCCTGGGCTCACTACGACGTTGGTGTCGCTAATATCGTCTTGAGCAACCCTTAGGCCGCCAACGCCAGCTTCCGCTAACAGATGGAGTGTGGAAATCAACCATTGATAATATGGCTGCAATCCGTTAGGGGGATACTCAAAGCCTACAATCGGATGGCGCGTCCCAACCAAGCCGGCAATATCTTCTGAAGCAAGTTCTCGAATCGTCATGCTAGCGTACCTTTGCAGGACAAACCATTAACGTTATAACCAAAGGGAACCATAAAAATGGCAACGATTTCTCTGCTTTTTTTGTGTAATACGGCGTTTGTTCCCAAATGCCTCAATGACATATACGCTGCCACACGGAAACTAATATCTTTCATTCGGGCTGAGCAGCTCGTATCACAATCAAAACAGCAATATTGGATGCTTCTACCGTGACATTGCCCGTCACAGATCGGGTGATATCAACCGTCAATATATCGCCTCGTTTTACATCTTCAGTTCCATCCGATTTCATCGCGGCAGGAGTGCCGTCGCCTTGAGCAGTACTGCGAAATCCCGAACCGTCCGCATCAGATATCTGAGGATTCGTTGTGGTCAGTCCCACGCCGTTAACTTTGGCTACAACATTAACCCCATCAGCAGAAGTGTCCGAGACGATATTAGTGGCCATTGATAGAATGACATTGCTTACAGCCCCATCAATTGGAACGACACCAATCAGCTTGTCCGTCTGTGTGCTTGTGAGATCTCCTTCATGAATAAAGCATGCGTGAACGGATCCAACCAGGCTATGAACAGTATTTTGATACCGCTGTCGAAGGAAACCATTGCTCAAATCTGGGAATAATGCGGTATCGTCGGGCAGCCTGTTTGGTAGGCTCCATACCAACGATACATTGGCATTGACCCCGCTATGATCGTTAATCAGTGTAAAAAAGACTTCGTTATCTTGATCTTGAAAGACTTGTAAATGTCGATGCTCGCTATCCGCAGTACTTTCCGGTCCATTTGTTAATCGATTTAATGCCGCTGCGTCAACAGTTGAATCAATCCCATCGAGCGCCTGGTTAATCTCCCCGGCTGTGGTATTAATGCCTATAGACATCAAACTCGGTATGTGCAAAAAAGCCTCGCCACGCAGATCTGTAATCGCGGTTATCGATGACGTCCCAGAAATAATTTCGGCTAATGGAGCAAATGCCGTTCTATCTGTGGGCAAGCCTGAAACCCCAACCTGTAACAACCCGGTCGAATCAAGCCAAAGATAGCTTGTCGTGTTGCTGGCAACCCCGATACTCACTGCCCCTGGATAATCTATAACGGAGTTGTTGATCAAGCATCGCCCAGGCCTTATGCCAATCGTCAAATCCCCGTCTTGGTACACCCGCAGATCATTGGCTCGATTGGCAACTAGTAGTAACCTTTGGATCAGTTTGCGGAATTCTAAAAAGTACGGGCTCTGGCCTGTAGGAATATACTCCACCCCAGAAGTCGCATCTTCTGTTATCGCCAGCAGGCTTGCATCGCTTGGATAGCGTTCAGGCATAATAGTCGCTCATTTCTTTAGCCTAGGATTCCGATTCGTTAAACAGACCACTGGAGATTAAAATCCTGACCGATCGTAAACGTTGCCGCAGGCGCCACCAAACCCTCAATCACCTGCTGCCCCAGTGAGACCCGATCGGCAACGCTTTGCCCAGAAAGGTCGATTACACCGATCTCAACCAGATGAGGCCCAGCCTCTAGGTCATTACGACGCCAACGCCAGGCGGTGCCGTCTGTACCCAGAGGTCCCATCCCTAATTCCCCCATCCCTAACCCAACTCCCGTGGCTGCGTCATACCCAAATTCCCCTATCCCAAATAACGATCCAAACCCACCTCGGTGTTCTTGGGCGGGCCACATCTCACCACAATCCAGACGCTTGCTATCCACATCCACGCAAACATGAGAATCGATAGGTAGCTGTTGGTCGCGGATCAGCGCAACGGATAACTCATCTTGGATCGATGGGCTCCAACAATTCAATCGATCTGGATAGTCTCGCCACAACCCATCAACGGCCGTCGCATCTACAGCGAGTAGTTCAATCCGATGGGCCCGGGTCCGATCACATGTTAACCACATCTCGCGCTGCGAAGTATCTTGGCTCACATCAACCAAGACACCATCCAGGTATACCTGAACCAATCGTTCGCCCTGCTCTGGTGCAGACCACCACAGATGAACCAAGCCGGGGTGATCACCAGTCGGCGTTGTTACAGGCCTAGCTAAAACCTGCCTAAAGACATCTTGTGTTGGATCCAATGGCAAAATATATCCTTATTCAAAACCGGTTCACGGGACAACCTGTAGATACTGAATGGTGTAAGAGATACGAACTCGAGGGCCGACCCGCACCATAGGCTTGGGGTCAAAGCTCAGCATGACTGTGTTAGGCCACGAGCGGCCAATATCATCGACCAATGTTCGAATCTGTCCATCAAGCTTTGCCTCGATCGCATCCATTAACGCTTGGATCTGCGACGGATGGTCTGCAACCAGATCACCGGTTTGAGTAATGGCTCTGCCATGTTGTCCCAAGGCACTTAACCGTACCCCACGGCCACCAGGGACCTCATTTAAAACATGCCGTAATGAAAGACCGCCTATATGGAACCGATGTGGCCCGCTATCAAACAAATCAACTTGATCAAACGTGCTCATTAGTCGGCTCAACTCATTTTTGAAAACCATCGGGGGAACAAGTGCCGCGCCGAATTCTCCAAATAACCTGCCTTTTTCTAGGATCTGCCTAACAACCAAGTGGCCTGCCAGTGCAGAAGCCCTGGGTATTCACTGGTTGACAAGCAGCCGGTGATGCCTGAATTGAGTTTCAAAACGGCTTTTCCGACAAGGCTTGAATAAATACAAAAGGCTTGGCTCGCACACGAAGAACCCCTTTCCGAATAATCGCTTTTAAACGCGGTTAAGACACACCGCGCCCAGGCTCCGTTTTGCATCAACCAATCCATCACCGTCAATATCGAACAGGATCGTTGCAGATCGACACGCCGCTTGAAAACGCTGGCCAAACTCTTTTGCTTTGATTCGTAATTCTTTGTTGTCGCCAACCACCGCTGCAGCTCCCGAATAGATCCGCTCTAAAGTCCCGAAAGATTCCAGCTCTGCCATAAGGGGTTTTGTAACGATGGCAGCTTCTGCGGGTGTGTTGGGGGCAATGCCCAATAATCGGATCAACTCATCGTGAACGCGTTCGGCCTGTGGGGCGTATGATCGGACGATTACTGGCAGATCAACCCCATCGTTAGATGGGATAGCCGGGGCATCCGTGGTGGCGCGTATCAATGAGACTGTCAGAGTATGGGCGTCGACTTGTTCGATGACCTCATGCGGTATGCCTGCCACCAACACGACGCTACCCATTGCCACTTGCGCTTCATTAAAATCAGCCGAACTGCTTGTTAATGTTGTCCCAGAAAGAACACCGTCGTCTACGGCCAATCGCTCCTGGCTTGCCATAGGTATATCTTGAAATAGATTTGGATCGATCGCCAGCAAATCTCGGTCGGTAGAAAACATCAATACACCCTTACACCATTGTTCATGGATTGGATTCGGCCTACCGATACCCTCAATCGGTCTTGGTTTAGAGATCACAGATTAGAAAATCTATGGATCTACTCTGCACTGCCTTCAATCGACCTGCCGGTGGTTTCTCCGACAGGCCGTAACGATTCACCCTAGAATCAATGCTCCTCCCACGGCACCGTCAACCTTTTCATTGCCGTAGAAATATCCTTTAGGATGTTGCCAACCCTCTAACCACACCGTGCGCATTTTCATTACGAAACTCTAGCGTATACTCGCCGATTACTTGCCCGATCTCACTGTCACCCGCGGATGCGAGCTTCTTGAAATGAAAGCTGCGGCCCAGCAATGGCATAACATCAATCCGAGACGAATCTAGCAACAAAATCGTATCGGCCGGAATCCAGCGGCTCATCACAACACGACAAATACCAAAATCGCTTTCATAAATACTCACCAGATCACGAAAGCTTTCATCTTCTGCATCAAATCGCCGTGAACTGCTGATAAACGAATTGACCCGACGCTTCTGAAATCCGTTCACGACAAGCGTGTCGACCTGGCCGGAAGATTGCTCCCAGATGTTCCGTAAAGCAGTGTTGACCTGCTCTTCGGTTAATTCGTCGCTGCCAGCCCCATCACCGCTGGGGAATCCATTAACCCCATTTTCGAACACGTTGGTTGAAATGAATGACAGAATACCTTTCATTGATCGGCGCACAGTAGACGACCCTTCCGGATTGCTAACAGGCGCCACACCATTAATCACGCAGTTTTCAAGATCTCGAACCAATTCCCGCAGGCGTTCCTGTTTTTGATAATCCAGCTCATCGGCCAAAGCGATTTGTTGAGCCGCCAGCTGAGAGCCCGAAACCTCTACGCTGGCGGTAAAGATTTGCGAGTAATTACTTTTCCTGCTCCGATTTGTAAATCGCGTGGCTGGGCGGTCTTCACCTTCTAATGCAGCATTCCCAAGGATATGGACCAGATCGTTCGTGGCAATGGCTTCTGCGGTTGTCCCCCCGTAGCCACGGATGACAGTTAGCGTACCGCTTGCGATTCCCGTAACTAACATGACTTCCTGCGAATCGCTAACCTTGATTTGATCACCGACCTGGAATCGATTGGCATTTGCCACATGAAAACTTGCCTCAGTGGTAGGATTGGCGATGGTCGTATCATCAATGATGTCTGTGTTCGGCAACAGCTCATCTTCAAGCCACTCATGAATCGTGCTGGTGGCTACACGTTGCGGATCGCCCAAGTGATCAAGAAGGGGTGTCTCGAAAGGGCTTACAATCCCAATAATATCAGAAACATCCTCTACAATTTCAGGCAACAAAGGCCCTGCTGAATAAGTTGCTTTCCCGGTAAATGCCATCTGATAACTCCTTAGTCAATTACCAATTCATTTGTGAATGCTTAAAGATTGAATAGACAATCCAGTATGCCAGCAAAACAAAAAGCCGGCGAAATACCGACGGATTCAACCCCAAACATCTCGCGTGGACTATCCGATCGTCAATAAACCGTCTAAGTTAATATGCACTATGGCTTACGCCGCAGCCGCAAGTACCGTAACAAATCATGCCGGTCACCCGTTGTTGCAGCCCGCTCAGCCGCCTCGTCAGCATCGTGAGCAGATTTGCTTCTTACACGCGCCGGCATATGCCCAGCCGCAGACCGCCTTTTTCGAAATAAATACGGCTTTTGCCGACGCAAATCCTCAATCGCCAATGCAATATCTGGCTGATCCATCATCTCAACAGCTGCTTCTGTTAGCAGCCTGGCGACATCAACATCAACCGTATCCGCCCCAACAAGCAGGTCGTCTATTTTTTGACGGCGTTCTAAGTGTTTCACCGTTTGGCGGGCTTGCTCTAGCTCGACATGGATATCCTGCACACAGCCTTTTAATTCCGCCAGTTCTTGCTCAGCCGCTTGAGCTCGCTTCCGATAGCGGATCGCTTCGCCCACAGGGACAAGCTTTTCCCCACCTTCACTGTTATCGGGATCGTGGGATTCCTGCTTCTTCTGTGGCACCACAGCCGCGTCTGTTTCACAACAGTTATTATCTTTCGCTAACCCTTCTGATTCTGCTCGAACCATCAAATCACTCCTACAAAATATATGATTTAGTGTTTTAAACGGATTCTACGCAGTCGGCATAACCTAATTCCGCAAGCACCTGATTAAGAGGCACCCCGATTTTTAGTTTGGCTTGTGCATCACGTAGGCGTTCCGACTCGTTTTCTGGCAGCATGCTAGGCCAATCCAAACGTATCCCACGTTCGCTTGGTTGATTCGGGAATACCCCAAATACATCTGCTGCGTGGAGTATCAATTCGCTAAGCCGCTGGATACCTATCCCGTAACCCACCCGTTTTTTCCCTGTTTTTGCCAGCAGACCCATGAGCGTAATACGAAGCGCATTCGCACTTGATAGATTGCCAAGCTTGTCGCGTACCAAACCCGCTGCAACTGGAGGAACAGCGCTGGCTTTATCCATCGCTTCACGGATTTCAGTAATATGAGTGTCCTCAGATGGATTGTGTGAATCCCCACCAAATTCTTCGATGCTGGCATCAAGGTTGTCGGTGGACCACATCTGACCCGGCCCAACAGGTCGATCGGTAAATCGATCGATCCCTTTGCCAAGGTACATCTTGAATGATTGAAAAGTAACCCGATTCGCACGATCCGACAGCCGGGTATTTAGCTCATCTTGAAGGGGTATCAGCGGCTCTACTTCACTAAGCCCTTCATAAAAGAACGGCTGAGGTAAGTTCTGGATATGCACCAAGGGTATCCGACCAAGGCGGTTAACCGCTTGATCAACAAGCCCCATCTTCCCCTGGGCCTTTTCAAAAGTCGTGGTGGCTTGGTCCGTCCATATTTGCGTTCGCTCAATACTGGCTAGCTGCAGATCCCGTCCACCTAATAGACGGCTTAGAAACCCTTTTGTTTCTACACGATCAGTCTCTTGATGGTAATGTAGGACGTAAGCATTCAGCTGACGATAATCTTCAGGGGCAAGCATCGGAACCGACTTTGGCGCATCGATAAGCTCAAGGACAAATCGCTCCGAACCACTAAAAAAATGGCTCTTTCCAAACCCACTGTTTTTTTCTCCTGGGTTAGCGAGTTCGGAAGACTTGACCCGTAGCAACACATCAACATGTCCATATACTGAACCAAGCAATGCCATATCTTGGAAAAAACTAACTCCTCCATTACTTTCGAATACCTGATGAAGAAACGCTTCAATTTGATTAGCACGTTCTTTGTCTGCTACGCCGCTCTGTATGACAACAGCTTTCCCAAACATAAAATCCACAAGCGTGTGGATCCGCCAAGCGATATCGTTTTCTATGACAATTTCACGCCTAGGCTGAACCTGGACAAAAGACGACGCCTCGTCCCCTTGAGTCAGACGGGGATGCAGCCCCTGCTCTTGAGCCAGCCGATAGCGGCGGCTTCCTCCGTCAGACAGGCCGCGGTCTGTTAAATCGTTGCGATAGTAATCCCACAACCGTTCGAAGTGAGGCACGCGGTGTTTCACGTGCTCTTCGATCAATAGCTCCAGCACGCTACTATCCAGCCCCAAAGGGATCAGATCGTCAGAGTCAAATCTCATCTTGCGGGGAACTCTCCTGAGAGAAGTAGTAAAAATTATCTGTCTTCAAGTTAGGCCGAAAGGACAAGTTTGTGCGCACAATGAGAACTGGCACCGCATCACGGCACGTTTTTGCATGTTTAAAGGCAAGGGGTTACGGGGAGAACAAAAAAATTTTAGACGCCCCGTTGCAGTAAGTTCAGGCAACATCGCGGATGAGCTGGTCCAGCAATCCATACAGGAGCAGCAAGGCGAACCGATGAACGATGACAGTCGATTTCAAATCGCCCCCTCATGAACCCCTCGTCTTATAGACGAGGGTGATCAGTTAACTCGGATCTGTGAATTTTGGCGTAGATCTCAATTGACCAGATGAGTTTGTGGGCCTTGAAGACTCCGACGGAATCGATCGTATAACGATTGCAGCCATATCGGGTACCCGATCATTCGTCGCCAACAACTTCCGGTTCGAAGCCGATTCGTTATCCGACGGTGGTTCAGCAGCCATCCCAGCATCCCTCACCGCCTGCTTCGGCTTGATAGGCTTAGGCTCGCTGGGTGTGGTCATACGGTGGCAGGCGATGTGAGATTAATAATCGACCACGGCCAGAGGCCGTGGTATTGGGGAAGGCCCCTCGAAGGGGCCGTTGGACGTAGGGAAGGCCCCGCTGGGGCCGTTAGCAACGGTTAATGAAGTTCGAGGTGGTTTTGGCCTGTTTCCAGTTTTTCTTGATCTCGGATGTAAGCACGGACCTTCTGTTCGTCGAGGCCCACGGTGCTCACGCAGTAACCGGTGGACCAGAAATGCAAGCCGGTCATCCGGGTTTCCCGCATCAGTTCTCGGTGGATCCGCACCGCGCTCTTACCTTTGAGAAAACCGATCGTCGACGCCACGCTGAACTTCGGGGGGATCCGAAGACACAGATGGATGTGGTCGGGCATCGCATGGCCCTCGATCAGTTCGATCCCCTTCTGACGACACAGACGTCGCAGGATCAGACCGACCTTCTCCCGCTTCCTGCCGAAGAAGACTTTCCGGCGGTACTTCGGTACGATCACGATGTGATAGATGCAATCCCAACGCACATGGGATTGGCTAGACCATTGATGACTCATCAGGTTCTCCTTTCTGCCCCAACGGGTCTTCCCGAAAGGAGAACCTACGCATCCACAGGACTAACATCACCCCGAATCGCTCGAAGCTATTCGGGTCGCACGGCCAGAGGCCGTGGTTTTATGAGTTAATAAGTGCGATGGCCCTGGCTGAGTCATCTACCCGATCGGTTCTTATCTTAAGTGGAGGGCTTGTTGGCTGCCGATAGCCGTGAGGAGCCGCTTAAAAATGGGATTATACGCAACGCCGTGAACTCAGGTTTGAGCGCCACACCGCACAATCCGTGCTCGGTGGGAATGCCACGACACTCTCCGCCCGGTTTACCCTTATTGTTCGACCCGATAGTATGGCTTGGCCATGGCGAAGCCAATCCAGCCACAACCCGGGTCTAAGCCGCAACCCTCAACCCCCGAGGCGTCGCATACCGATGAGACGCGTCACGGCTCGGCTCAGTCGGGCCAGGACCTGATCGCCGACCGACGCGCCAAGCTGGATCGGCTTCGGCAAGCGTTTGGGATCGACCCGTTTGGTCAGCGTACCGACGGCTTGATCAGCCTCCACGAAGCGCGCCAGCGTTACGACGCCCAAGCCGACGCCGCTGCCAAAGCCAACCCCGACCAAGACAACCGGCCCACGGTATGCGTGGCGGGCCGGGTCGTGCTGCACCGTGATATCGGGAAGCTGGTGTTTATGACACTCCGCGACGCCACAGGCGACCTGCAGATCGCTGCCAGCAAAAACGCCGTAGATGAGCACGCGTTTGGTTTGGCCAAGCTGGCGGACCTGGGCGATATCGTCGTGGCACACGGCGCGCTGGGGAAGACCAAGACCGGCGAGATTACCGTCTGGGTCGAAGGCGAACAGGCGTTTGGTATCGCGACCAAGAGCCTGGCCCCGCCGCCCGAAAAATGGCACGGGCTGCAAGATCCCGAGCTGCGCTACCGCAAGCGGTACGTCGATCTTTACGCCAACCCGCATGTGCTCGAAACGTTCACGCAGCGCAGCAAAATCCTCAACGCGATCCGTAGCTTTCTGACCGACCCGCCCAATGACCTAGGCCCGGCGTATGTCGAGGTCGAGACGCCGATGATGCAGCCGATCGCCGGCGGCGCCGCAGCCCGCCCGTTTATCACCCACCACAACGCATTGGGCATCGACCTGTTCTTGCGTGTCGCGCCTGAGCTATACCTCAAAAGGCTGCTTGTGGGCGGGCTGACGCGCGTGTTTGAGATCAACCGCAACTTCCGTAACGAGGGCATCGACCACAGCCACAACCCCGAGTTCACCATGCTCGAGCTCTACCAAGCGTTTGGCGATTACCGGAGCATGATGGCGCTAACCGAACAATTGATCCACACGCTGGCCATGACCGTCGGTGGGTTGGCCAAACGCCCATACAGCGACCATGAGCTGGATTTTTCACTGCCGTTTAACAAAGCGACCTACCACGACCTGTTCAAGCAGCACAACGGGTTCGACAGCGACGACCACGATCCGCTGGTCGCCAAGGCGCAAGAGCTTGGCCTGAACCACGCTGGCAGGGACCATGACGTGCTGCTCCAAGAAGTCTGGGAGCATACGGTTGAGCGCCGGTTGATCCAGCCCACGTTTGTCATCGATTACCCCGCGAGCCTCTGTCCGCTGACGAAAACAAAAACCGATGACCCATCGATCGCGGAACGGTTTGAACTCTATATCGCGGGCATGGAGATCGCCAACGCCTACACCGAACTCAACGACCCCGATATCCAGGAAGCGAATTTCAAGAGGCAGATCGCCGGCCTCGACGACGAGGAAGCGACCTTTCGCACCATGGACCACGACTTCCTCGAAGCGCTACGCGTAGGCATGCCGCCCGCGGGTGGGTTAGGCATCGGCATCGATCGGCTGGTCATGCTGCTGACCAACCACACCAGCATCCGGGACGTGATCCTGTTCCCGCTGATGCGGCCGCGGTGAGTAGAGTTAAGCCAAATCAACCCGATGAGCAAGAGGCAAGCCCCATTCGATTCGGTTGCTTCATCCGATGGTTTGTGGCTCACGTTCAACCCACCAATCGGCGCCGTTGCGCTCGACGCGGCGGTAGAGCGTGTCGCGTTCGACCGGGACGAACCCCGCTTCGCGTACGGCACGCCGCAGGTCACCGACCGAGATTTCTTGGTGCGTGCCCGACCCGCCAACCTTGGTAATGTCGTACCATACCACGGTCCCGTCGATGTCATCCACACCCCAGTGCAGCGCCAGCTGGCTAAGGCCAAGTGTGTGCATGATCCAAAACGCCTTGACGTGCGGGAAATTATCGAGCATCAACCGGCTAACCGCCAACATGCGCAGGTCGTCCAACCCGGTGGGCCCCGACAGGTGGCCTAGCTGCGAATCATCAGGGATGAACGGCAAGGGGATCACCGTCTGAAAGCGGCCAGGCATCTGATTTTGGATCGCCCGGTCCTGGGCATCGCGGAGCATGCAGAAGTGCTGCACACGGTCCTCCAACGACTCGATATGCCCGTAAAGGATTGTCGCGTTGGAGCACAGACCCAGCCGGTGGGCCTGATGATGGACCTCTAGCCATTGGTCGGACCGGATCTTGCCCTTGAACGCTTCGTCGTGCACCCGATCATCGAACACCTCGGCTCCGCCTCCGGGCAACGACCCCAGCCCCGCGTCTCGTAGGTCACCCAGCACCCTGGCCACATCATGGGGTCGCTTGGAGATCCGTGCGAAATGAACGATCTCAACCGCAGTAAACGCTTTGATGTGAACCTTAGGCGCCGCTTGGCGGATCGCCCGGAGCATGCCTGTGTAGTAATCAAATGGCAGCCACGGGTGCAGCCCGCCGACGATGTGCAGCTCGGTAGCACCGGCGGCGTCGGCTTCTCGGGCGTGCTGGGCGATCTGATCGATCGAATACGCATACGCCCCGGGCTGATCCTTCTTCCGAAAAAATGAGCAAAATTTGCAGCTTAACGCACAGATGTTGGAGTAGTTCAAGTGCCGGTTGACGTTGTAATACGTGGTCTGGCCGTGGTGTTGGCGTCGGGCGTAGTCGGCCAGCTGCCCGATCGACCACACGTCCGGGCTACGCAGCAGCGTCAGCCCGTCGGCGACGGACAGCCGCTGACCGGCGTAGACCTTCTCGGCGATGGGTGCCAGTGCATCGGGCATCTTGGGTGGGCCTTGGGTACACCTTCATCATATACCAAACCCCCGGTACGTGGACCGATGCCTGCCTTCCCCTTGCCTGCCTGTGGCGGGTAGGATCAGACGACCCGCCCGCGGTCCAGTGGTGGGGGTTGTAGCGGTTAGGCAACCGGTCAGACCAGGCCGCCGTGGAAAAGCAACCCCCGGCCTTGCTTGAAACAAACTTATATCGTTTCTCTTTATCTAGCAGCGCCATGGTTTATCCCTGCATGTCACGGCAATCACCAACGGTGGGATTAAGTCCATCGACCAACTTGACGATGGGAAACCCTGGCTAGCGCATCGAGGCTCAAGCCAGCAGCGACTAGAAAACAGCGTGACGGGTTCGTGTGGATCCGCGTACAAAAAGGGTTGGCATTTTTTGGGAGAAAAGCTATGTCGTTCCGCCAAGAGAAAGCAAAGGGATTTACGCTTGTTGAAATCTTGATCGTGGTGGTGATCCTAGGCATCCTCGCCGCGATCGTGATCCCGCAGTTCACCAACGCCAGCGAAGCCGCCAAGGCTAGCAACCTCGTCTCACAGCTGCAGTCGATCCGCAGCCAGCTGGAGCTGTTCCAGCTCCAACACAACGGGGACTACCCCATCCATACTTTGATGGATGACTTCGAGGCACTCACCTCCAAAACACTGGTCGATGGCACCATCGCCGCCGCCACTGATACCGACACGTTTGGCCCCTATCTGCAGAAAGCCCCGGTGAACCCCTTCACCGCCGGCGGCAACGGCGATGTGGTCACCGTCACCGATACCGGCACCGCGGTGCCCAATGCAACGGCCGCGGTAGGCTGGGTCTACAACTCCGCCACCGGTGAGATCCGCGCCTCGATGGAAAGCGGCAAGGCCGATGAGGTCGGCATGGATGAACTCGATGGCGATATCAAGGAATACACCACCGCTACTCCGTAACGCTTAGACCAAGTACTTTTCACTCACCCCGGCCTAACCGCTGGGGTGAGTTTTTATGCTTCCAGCCGGCGCGCAGGGCCATCCGACCCAACCCGCGCAGATAGGCCATGAGGAGTTACGCCATTGTCCGGTCGGCCAGACCATCAACCCAGATCACTCAAGCCCCCGCCCCCGCTGGCCAAGCAAGCGGCCAAGCGGGCGGCCAAAGGCAGCAGCACGGCGACGCCTCACCGGCTTCTCTTGGCCGAGATCTTGATTGTCGGGGTTGTGCTGGGCATCTTGGCGTTGATGATCATACCACGGCTAGCCAGCGCCAGGAATACAGAGTTTGAACTAACGATCCGGGATCAGCTGCTCCAGCTGCGGACCCAGATCCTGGCCTACCAAGCCCAACACAATGGGTTGGCCCCGGGCTACCCCAACGGCGATCCTGCAGCCAAACCCACCTACGAAGCCTTTGTCGCCCAGGCTACCCAATACACCAACTCGCGAGGACAGGTTTCAGCGGCTGCCAGTGACCAGTACAACCTAGGGCCCTACCTGAAGCAGATACCGGTGAACCCGGTGAACCAAAAACCACAGCTGCTGTTTATCGGGTCGGTTGAAGAGGCCGGCTCCGTGGCGGACCAACGGCCCGATGTGGGCTGGCTCTACCACCCGCCAACCGGGACGATTGTGGCGAATTTACCGGGTGAAGACTTGCACGGCACACGGTATATCGATTTCTGATCCGGTGCCTGCACCCTGCCACGAGAGACCGGTATACTGACGGATGCGTCGGACGGGTTAGCATATCTGAGTAAGTACAGCTTGAGGAAAGGTGGTTATTGATCTGGCCGATCAAAAGAAGCAGGCCAGTGCCTTTGAAGCCTCCAGGTCAGGCCACAGGCACGCTGATCCACCCCCGCTTACCGTCAACGAAAAAGGAGACCAACCCATGCAATCCAACAAGTACCTCAACGCTGTTTTAACCGTGATCGCTGTGCTGCTGGCCTTGAATCTCGGAGCCTACTGGTCCAACCAAGACCATGCCAATACCATCGGCCTGGCCACCCCCGCTTACGCCGGGGGGATCGCCAACGCCGGCCAGCAACGCAAGCAGATCGCAGAAGAACTCAAGCGGGTCTCTCGCCAAATCGAAGCCCTCAAGGGCCTCTTCACCTCAGGCCAGGCACGGGTCCGACTTGAAAGCGGGCACGACCAAGATTAAGCACCGTATACGCGGGGAGAAACTCCACATGCCTATCAGCGACCACCACGCCAAACCACGCGCCTTTACCCTGGTCGAGGTGTTGGTGGTGGTGGTGATCCTGGGCCTGGCCGGGGCGCTGGTGGTCCCTGCACTGCTCGAGCCCGGGACGCTAAGTGTCCAAGCCGCGGGCCGCATGATCATCGCCGACATCCTCATCGCCCAGAACGACGCCGTAGCCGCACAGGCGATCCGGCAGGTCGTGTTCGAACCGGCTGAGAACCGCTACCGGATCGCCGACGCGAACGGCGTGACCATCACCAGCACCTGGAAATCAAACCCCACCACCGGCGGAAATTACATTGTCGATTTCGATGAAGATAACCGCTTTGTCGGGGTTAACCTCCAAGGCGCAAGCTTCGGGAGCACCCAGGTCTTGGCGTTTGATGCGCTAGGCTCGCCGATGAATGGCGGGAATATCAACATCGCTTCGGGGAACACCCAGTACCGGATCACCGTGGCGCCCTTTACCGGTCGCGTCACGATCGCCCCAACCCCACCACCTCCATAAACCCCACCGGTCCATGACAATCAGCCCCATGCTGCTTGCCACGGTGGGTGAGCAACCCTCAGGTCGTAGGGAAAAAATCGATTATTTTTCTCCTCGCGGCTGTTGGTGCCCCCAGCCTTGCTTCTACCCCATTGAGAACCGATCGGCCAACAACGGATCGATCGGTCGCCACCACCCTCACACGCCGCTTGAGGCTCCCGCCTAAGGCGGCTCTCTTGGCCCGGCGTGGATTTCTATCGGAACATGGCGGTGATCCGCATCGGGTGTAGCCCTGGTTACCCACCCCCCGTCTCATCCTATCGCACGCCCCTCTACCGCTCCCGCCACGCGCGTCTTGCGGTCAGCGCCCGCCGACTTGTCAAGGTCCGTGTCGAGATATCCAAAAAAGTCCCGGATGCAATGAGCCGATGAAGCCCTCCAGGCCATGAGGCCCCTACAGCCGCTGCGGCCCGAAAGGGCCCGCGAAAGATTGCCGCTGGAATACGCCGTACAGACAGATCAAGACAACCCGTGACGTGTTAACCGCATGAGTGTTCAAACCAAACCGCAACGTACGCCGGGGCACGACGAACAGGCCTTGGCTCAAACTAGGCCGTGTGATCAAGGAGAATTCGGATGGGCGACCTGATGCACAACAAGCTTTCTATCGTGGCGATCGTTCTTAGCATGATCGGCTTGACCAGCCAGGCGATCGGCGCAGACAGCGACCAGGACGCGGGTATTTTTGCGTCCGAAGCCGGTGACGTGGAAAACCTCAACGAGCAAGGGGTGAAGGTCGGCTCGTTCGGTGAGGTGGACCTGCACGTGAAGGACCTGGAGATCTCCAAGGTCCTCCAGCTGCTAAGCCTTCAGTCGCAGCGCAACATCATCGCCAGCCGCAACGTCGCGGGCACTATCTCCGCGGATCTCTACAAGGTCGACTTCTACGAAGCGCTGGATGCGATCCTGCACACCAACGGGTTTGGCTACCAAGAAAAAGGCAACCTGGTCTTCGTGTACACCGCCGCCGAGATGCAGAAAATCATCGAGGCCCAGCGCCAGCCCATCACCCGGATCGTCAACCTAAACTACATCACCGCCGCCGACGCATCGGCCTTCGTCTCGCCGCTGCTGTCGTCCAATGGATCGATCGCGGTCAGCAGCGACGTGTCTGCAGGCTTTCAACCCAGCATCTCCGACGGCGGGGCCAATAGCTTTGCGCACGCCGATACGCTGATTATCCGCGACTACGAAGAAAACGTCGAAGAGATCGTGGCCATCATCGCCGAGCTCGACAAGCGGCCTAGCCAGGTCCTGGTCGAAGCCACGATCCTCCAGGCCCGCCTGACCGAGACCAACGCCTTTGGGGTTGACCTTTCCATCTTAGCTGACTTTGCGCTGTCGAACTTCGGTGACCCGATCGGGATCGTCCAGGATGTGATCACCGGCACCGAGAGCCTACCCAACAGGACCGCCGCGGTTCACACGACCCTGGGCAATACCCCGGCCGGCAACTCGGGGGTCAAGGTCGGCATCATCACCCATTCCGTCGCGGGCTTCATCCGGGCGCTGGACACGGTGACCGATACATCGGTCCTGGCCAACCCCAAGCTGCTTGTGCTCAACCGACAAAAAGCCGAGCTGCTCGTGGGCGAAAAGCTAGGTTACCTCAGCAGCACCGCCACCGATACGTCCACCACGCAGACCGTCGAGTTCCTAGAGGTCGGTACGCAGCTGACGCTGCGGCCGTTCGTCAGCGACGATGGGTTTATCCGGATCGAGCTGAAGCCCTCGATCTCAGACGGCAACACCAACCGGACCGTCGGCACCTTTGTGATCCCCGAAACCACGAATCAGGAGATGACCACCAACGTGGTGGTCCGCAACGGCCAGACGGTCGTGCTGGGCGGGTTATTCAAGGAAGACACCGAGATCACCAACAGCCAGGTCCCGTTGCTGGGTGACATCCCCGTGGTGGGCACACTGTTCCAAGGCCAAGACGATACCGTCACACGCAATGAAGTGATCTTCTTGATCACCCCCACCATCGTCAAAGACGACGCGCTCTACGCCATGGGAGAACGCACACAGGATAGCATCGAGCTAGCGCAGATGGGTGCACGCGAAGGGCTCTTGCCCTGGTCACGCACCAAGATGCTGGCTACGTATATCCGCGATGCGCAATCCCACTACGAAGGCGGGTCCAATGAAAAAGCGCTGTGGGCGGTGAATATGGCCCTGACGCTGGACCCCAAATCGGTCGAAGCGGTCCAGCTCAAAGAGAAGCTTACCGGTCAGCGTGCCTACCGGCGCGCGAACTTCAGCATCTTGAGCCACGCCACCGATTCGATCATCCGAGGTCAAATCGGCGACGCCGGCGATCCCGCCTCCCAGGGCTCAACGGACGAATTCTCCTCGCATGAGCCGTACACCGATCTCAATCAGGAGCCCGCCGACGACAGCGCCCCCAGTGATGGGGACACTTCTGATCCTAACAATGACCCGCAAGCCAAGACCGCAACCGACCACCACGCACAAGACCTCCAGGGCTTTGGCCATGAACCCGTCGATGCAGATGCACAAGACCCGGACGCTGAATTCTCACAACAACGCGTGCCAGAACCCGAAGCCGCAGACCAGCAAAGCCAGGATGAATCCGACTCGTTTAACGCCGTCGTGGATTGGCTGATGCCTACAGAAGAAGAAAAAACCGACGATGAGCAACCCTAACACATAAGCGTGAACCGATTCCGGCACCGCCTACACCATGGGGAGAGGAGCAAAGGGGGCGTATCGATGCGTTCTATGTTACATGTTATCTCCAGCCTGGTGGTCGCCATCCTTTTGATTGGTAGTATCGCCGGGTGTGCGTCCAGACACAGCGAACAGGTCGACGCCGCCGAGGACCGCTGGAAAGCCATGCGGTCCACCCTCATGCTGCAGATGGCACAGCAGCAATTTGATGCCGGTGACCTCGATCAAGCCCAGAAAACCATCGCCGAAGCGATCAAGATCGACGCTCAAAACGCCCGGCTATACACCCTCGCGGGCCGGGTGGCGATGGAGCGCGGTCAGCTGGAGCGCAGCTA
This sequence comes from Phycisphaeraceae bacterium, assembly GCA_965223655.1. Taxonomy (GTDB): domain Bacteria; phylum Planctomycetota; class Phycisphaerae; order Phycisphaerales; family Phycisphaeraceae; genus CBDCXC01. The sequence continues at coordinate 106,951 of CBDCXC010000007.1, read as the reverse complement.
TCACCGCTTCAAAGCCGCCATCGAGATCGACCCCAACCTCTCACAGCCCTACTACTACCAGGGCATCGTGATGCAGCGGTGGACACGTTTCGATACCTCTCTGGAAAACTACCGCAGGGCCTATGAACTTGAGCCCGACAACGCCGCCTACCTGTTGGCCATGAGCGAGATGCTCGTCGTGCTGGACCGCATCGATGAGGCCATGGAACTGCTGCAAAGCAAGATGACCTACTTCGACCTCAACGCGGGCATCCGGATGGCCATCGGGCAGCTGTTTGTCATACGCGGGCAATACGACCAAGCGGTGGATTACTTTCGACAGGCAGCGGTGATCCGCGCCGGTGACCTCCGCATCCAGGAAGAACTGGCCTTCGCCCTGCTTGGCGCCAGCCAAGCCAAAGAAGCATCGCAGATCTTTGAACGGTTAACCCGCCACCCCGAGTTTACCCATCGCCGCGATATCCTCCGCGCTCTGGGTGACAGCTACCTGGGTTGCGCACGCCCCACCCAGGCCAAGGCCGTCTACACCAAAATCACACGTGAGAACCCGCTCGACGTCGAGGCATGGATCAAACTCAGCGAGATAGCGCTGGTGGAAGAGGACCTCCAAAGCGCGTTGCTCGTCGCGAACAAAGTTAAGAAACTAGCCCCGGATCGACAAGAGGGGTTTATCCTCTCGGGGGTCATCTGGTCCAAGCAGGGCAAAATCCCCCAGGCCCTGGCGATGTTTGATCAAGCCGCACAGCTGATCCCCGATGACCCTACACCGATCCTGCTACGCGGCATCGCGCTGGAACGCGATGGGCAGCTCGAAGCCGCGGCCCAGGCGTACGCCCAAGCCCTGCAGCGGCAGCCCGACGACACACGCGCTAAACAGCTGCTAGCCAATGTCACGACCCAAGCCCAACAGAAGGTCTTGATCCGTGATGAATAGACGGCTCATGCCAACCCCGGATGAATCGACGGCAAGCCAACCGTTCGCGGCGGGGAAATCCCCGGTGGTGTCGTGCCTACAACGCGGCATGGCCACGCCCTGTGCGGTTCACAAGCATCATCGATGGGGCCATCGCTCAGCGACACGTTAACCGGGGCAACCGCTATGGCCGAAACACCACCATTGATCCTGCTGGTCGACGATGAGGCACACATCCTCTACGTGGTTGGCCTGAAGTTCGAAGAGGCCGGCTACCGTGTCATCTCCGCACCCGACGGCAAAGAGGGGCTGCGGATCGCTCAAGCCGAAAAACCCGATGTGATCATTACGGATTACCAGATGCCGTTTTTGACCGGGCTGGAACTTGCCAAGCAACTCCAACAGAACCCCGCAACGAACCAAATACCTGTGCTGATGCTCACCGCCCGTGGGTTTTCGCTGCCACCCGATGCGCTTGACAGCGGTGTGACGGCGATCATGACCAAGCCTTTTAGCCCGCGTGAGATCTTGGCACACGTCGGGCAGCTCCTGCATCATCGACCACCTCAGATCCCCGATGTGGCGTGACCCAGATCCGATCCCAACCCGATCCGATTACCGTTTCTGACCTGTTGCAGAAACGGATTGAAACACTCGGTGCGGGGTTAGCCTGGATCGACCCCGATGGCTCGGTTTACACACACGGGCCCACCCAGTGGATCCAAAGGGTTCTGCTGGAGTCGCCCCACTTCTGCCAATCGCTAAGCCCCCATCTCAACGCGTTGAGGGTCCAAGCAGGCTACCACGCCGCGATTTGGCCGGGTGTGAGCTTGGTGTCGCTGACCAGCTGCCCCCGCCAAGCCGATGGTACCGATCACCCCCCAGGTTGCGACGTGGCCGTGCTGCTGACCCAATCCATCACCGACAGCGAACAGCTGGCCGTTGTCTGCGACCAACAGCACCTCGACCAACAAACCGCACGGGCTCGTATCGACACACACCAGCTGCTTGACCCAAACCACGCCAACCAACTAGCCCAAACCATCGGGTGGCTAGCGAATGACGCCAACTTGATCCAACGCCACAACCGTGACCTCAAACAATTCAGCGCACACCTGGGCGAGGCGTACGAAGAACTAAGCCTCCTGAACCGGTTTTCCACCAGCCTTACCGTCGACCACCCACCCGACCACATCATCAACCACGCCTGCCAAGAGATGCAACAGGTCGCGGGGTTGCAGTGGTTGGCGATCCAGCTGGCCGATGACGAGCCTCGGTTGGACCACCTTGCCGGGCGGCTATTTATCGCCGGGCAGATCAGCTGCCAAACACACATGATGCGACGGATCGCCTTCGGGCTAATGCGACGCCTAGCCGACGACCCCCAGCCGCTGGTCATCGATGACACTAAACCATTCGATCTGCCGCACCTGGCGCGCCTCACCCGCCAGCTGCTGGTCGTACCCATGGTTCACGGCAGCCGACTGATCGGCATCCTGTTTGGGGGCGATAAATCCAATGGCTCGCCGATCAGCAGCATCGACACCCACCTGGGCACGTCGCTGGGCGCAAGCCTGTCGATTTTCCTGGCCAACACCATGCTCTATGCCGATATGCACGCGATGTTCATGGGCACCATGCACGCCCTGACACGATCGATCGACGCCAAGGACCCCTATACCTTTGGCCACTCCGAGCGCGTCGCGCTGGTCAGCAAGCAGCTGGCCCAAGCCGCCGGCCTTGAACCCCACCAGATCGAACGGGTCCACATCGCGGGCCTCATCCACGACGTAGGCAAAATCGGGGTCCCCGAAGCTGTGCTCCAAAAAACCGGGCCGCTTGACCTCCATGAGTTCAACCTCATCAAACAGCACCCCCAGATCGGGGCACGCATCCTGGCTGACATCCGGCAGATGCAAGACCTGATCCCAGGCGTGCTCTACCACCACGAACGCTGGGACGGGCTAGGCTACCCACACCAACTCGAAGGTGAAAACATCCCGCTCTTAGGCCGGCTAGTCAGCCTCGCCGACGCATTCGACGCCATGAGCTCCAGCCGAACTTACCGCAGCTCCATGAAACACGAACAGGTGATCGCCGAGATCCGTCGTTGCAGCGGATCACAGTTCGACCCCCAGCTAGCCGCGGTGTTCCTTGACCTCGACTTCTACTCTTTTTTCCAGTTGCTCCACAAACACCAAGCGCAACAAACTAACCAGAAAAATACCACAACCCCCACGGCAAACCCCTGATCCGGGGACCGATCAGTCGCGGATGGTGAATGCATGGCAAAATAATCGACCACGGCCAGAGGCCGTGGTATTGGGGAAGGCCCCTCGAAGGGGCCGTTGGACGTAGGGAAGGCCCCGCTGGGGCCGTTAGCAACGGTTAATGAAGTTCGAGGTGGTTTTGGCCTGTTTCCAGTTTTTCTTGATCTCGGATGTAAGCACGGACCTTCTGTTCGTCGAGGCCCACGGTGCTCACGCAGTAACCGGTGGACCAGAAATGCAAGCCGGTCATCCGGGTTTCCCGCATCAGTTCTCGGTGGATCCGCACCGCGCTCTTACCTTTGAGAAAACCGATCGTCGACGCCACGCTGAACTTCGGGGGGATCCGAAGACACAGATGGATGTGGTCGGGCATCGCATGGCCCTCGATCAGTTCGATCCCCTTCTGACGACACAGACGTCGCAGGATCAGACCGACCTTCTCCCGCTTCCTGCCGAAGAAGACTTTCCGGCGGTACTTCGGTACGATCACGATGTGATAGATGCAATCCCAACGCACATGGGATTGGCTAGACCATTGATGACTCGTCAGGTTCTCCTTTCTGCCCCAACGGGTCTTCCCGAAAGGAGAACCTACGCATCCACAGGACTAACATCACCCCGAATCGCTCGAAGCTATTCGGGTCGCACGGCCAGAGGCCGTGGTTTTATGAGTTAATAAGAGAACGTAAGGCCACTACCACGTTTCGGGCGCGGAATGGTATACAATACCCGCACCGACCGGGTAGCTCAGTTGGTAGAGCATCGGCCTTTTAAGCCGCGGGTCCTGGGTTCGAGTCCCAGCCCGGTCATTGGTTTTGCCCCTCGTGACATGCGGTGTCGTGAGGGGTTATGCGTTGACAAATCAGGGGCTTGCGCTGTGCGATGGCGTCGCGTTTCACAGCCCGTGTCATTACGATCAAAGCAACCTGAAATGTCGTGTGATGCCGCAGAATGAACCTCATTTGCTACCACTGGCGCTACCACATCCTGATGAGCTTGTTGGGACACATGATCGGTTCCTGTAGAAGCTAGTATTTCATCACGTCATAATTTTCGGGTAGAGGCGCTTGAGTTTGATTCTGGCATCGGCGGTGGTGAATTGCCAATCGACGCCGGTTTGGCTGGCGTTGCGTTGGGACGACCAGGCTTGGGTTTCGTGGCGAATCGTTCGTGTTTCTGGAACCCGACGGTTGAGACATTGGCGGCTGAGCACGCTCAACTCGCATTCGGCGATGTTCAGCCACGAGCCGTGTTTGGGCGTATGGACTAACTCGATCCGGTTGGCGATCCGTAACGCTTGGGTCGGCTCGAATGCCGCGTACAACGACGCGAGCTTGTGCGTGTTGAGATTGTCGCACACCAGCGTGATGCGTGAAGCATCGGCATAACGCGGATCATCGACCAACGCTTTCACCTGATGCGCCCAATCAATCGCGGTGCGTCGATCACTCACCGGCGTGCGGCGCCAGCCGCCCAAGGGTTCGACGAACATCCACACGTTGCACACGCCTTCGCGGATGTATTCATGATCGACGCGTTGTTCGCCGTTCGACGTCGTGATCGGTTGGCTTGTTTCACGGATCAACTGTTTGGGTTGCTCATCCATGCAAACCACGGGGCGCCTGGGATCATAAGGACGCGCATACACCTGTAGAACCTGCTCCATCTGTGCCACAAACGCGGCGTCTTGATCCGGCGGGATGCACCACATCTTCCGACGCCAGGGCTTCAAGCCGTTTTTTTCATCGTGCGACGAACCGTCTCGTCACTGATCGAATCGACCACCTCCAAGGCCACCAACGCGTCGGCCAGCATCTGCAAAGACCAACGCCCACGGCCCTCGGGCGGCTGGCTGCACGCCAATTGCGCCAGCTTCGCTTCGCCGGCACCGTCGAGTTTGCGTTGCTTGGATCCGTCACGCTTCTTGCGTTCCAACAGCGACAGCGGACCCCGCTCGACCGCCTGCTTACGCCAGCTCTCCAAGCTACGCGTGGTCACATCGAAGGCCTGGGCAATGCGGGTATCCGTCCAGCCCGGCCCGTCATCGCTTCGGTCGCACTTGAGCAACGCCTGGGCCCGTTGAATCTTCCAACCGGCCGCGTGGCCACAACGCACCAATTGCTGAAGTTCGTGTCGTTCGTCTCCGGTCAGATGAACGATATGCCTGATCCTGTTTCGACGTTGAGCCATGATGATCCTCCATGATCGGGGTGAACAGTACCATCACAGATCATCGGACAACATCATCAATCAACGAAAATTATCCCGGGGGGAAGCACTAGCGTGTTGCGTTCTAAGCCTCTCTCCACCCCGCCGCCCCCTGGCAGGGTTTCAAGGAGTGTGTCTACCCCGGAGTCCGCCACTACTGGGCCATCGCACTTGGCATGTGCAATCCACGTGGCGGTATCGATAAACGTCTGCGGAGAATAGATTCGGCCCACGCCTTTTATCGTGCCCGCATAATACGTGTCCTCAGCCGCCTGCGTGATAAAGCAAACCGCCAAATAAAAAACCCCGCTGCCGCAAAAGCGACAACGGGGCGGAGGGGAGAAAGCTAAATTAATTTGCCCGAAATAGCCCCGTTAATTTTTGAGGGAAAAATAGAGTAGTCCGAATGGACAACAGTACCGATGGCTCATAATCACAAACCACTTGCTCTCTGCTTTAACCCTAGTTTGCACCTCTATCGTTTGGGGTCTATACACCTTGCTGAGTGAATATTCATAGTATACCCAAACTAGAGAAGATTTCAACCTGCTGTTTCATAAAAAATCTGTGATTTCCGGATCATCGGTGGTGAAGGGCTGATAAGATTGAAAAAGTACATCGACTATCGCCATATTTTAGCCCATTGATGGTTAAAATTAGGCATTTTTGCGCATCCTGAAACGGACGAAAGTATTTGTTAAACAAAAATTTATCTCCTCATCGTGTTGGTTTCGGGGGATAAGAGGTTTTGGTTTAGATGACAAGGGCCTCTGAATCGTCCTTTGTCGTCAAATGGTCTTCGTTTGCTGTAGGCCCATCTTTAGCATATGAAGTCCATATTCGATATTCGATTCACCCCCCTCTTCGAAAGGGATGATTGATGGCACGGCTAGTCCGCCACGAAGCAACGGGGCCACAGGAAGTCAAGCCCCAAGACAAGAGCGTATGGATCTGTATGTGTGGCTTAAGCCAGAACCTGCCCCACTGCGACGGTGCTCACAAGCTGACTAAAAACGAAGACGCAGGCAAGTGCTACGTCTACGACAACAGCCGTCAGAATGTCGCTGAGGTGAAAAACGACGGGTAATCCTTGGATCAAGCCCGTTCCTGCATTTGGGCGCTATACATCATCATGGGGCCGTCGTGACACAAGGCTTGGACCAGCAGATCGGTAGGGTCTTGCGGGTCAACCCGTGTCATCACCCATCGGCCGGGCGACCCGGGTTGCAGCGACGCCCATGATGGTGGTAACCCCATGGCATGCAAACCATTGACGGTCGCCATCCGTAGCAGCGTTATTGGGTCGGTGCGGTCCCGGCGATACAGGTATCGCATCTGCGACCCAATGCCCAACGGCTGAGGGTCGCTAGGGCGCTGGCAAAGGATCGAATCGGTCCCCAAACAGACATTGATGCCGGCTGAGAGCATGTCGCGGTAGCGGTGATACACCTTGCGCTGGGGCTGGTGGTGGCCAAAGTAGTCGCTTGCGATTGGGCAATACGCCACCGATGCCCCACACCGCGCCAACATTTCGATTTGCCGGTCATCTACATAATGGCAATGGGCCAGCAACCACCGACCGGCACGCAGCGCCGGCTCCAACCACGCCACGGGGTGCAAGCCCGTCGCACGGATCGATCCATCCCATTTGCCCAGGTGCTTGAGCAGCTCGACAAACGGCCCCTTGGCGTCGCGGATAAATACTAATTCCTCATGGGTTTCTGCTAAATGGGTGCTAAGCCGATACCCATGTTGACCCGCAAGCTCCGCCGCAGCCAGATACAGCTCCAGGCCCGCGGAATAGGGCGCGTGGGGTTGGAGCCCAAACGCGACACCCATCGTCGGATCACGCACGCCGCTGTCTGAGATACCCGCCAACCGCTGCTTGAGTTGCGTGACCGCTTGGGACTGCTGCTGCCCAATCCCAAAACATTCAAGGTAACTAACCCCAGGCAGTGAAACCGATTGGAAGCGGGTCTGGATCGACTCCCACCGGCTGATATCCCCCACATACCCCACGCCCGCATGCTTGGACTGCTGGATACCGATTTCAATCGCTTGGGTGGCCTGAGCCTGTGTGCTAGGGCCGGTCTGTATCGCCGTCTTGAGCCAATCCACAAAGCGACCGTTGTAGGGTCGGGGGCCCACGGCGGTGAGATCTAGGTGAGCATGAGCATTCACAAAGACAGGTAAAATCAGCATATGCGGGCAATCAACGATGCGGCTACCCCCGTACCCGGATTCCTGATCAGCCCCCCCCGCGGCGACGATTTGCCCTTGCCGCACGACCACCACCCCTGGCCGAGCGTCAACACCCAACGCGTCACGCACGCCCGCAACCCGGTAAATCGTGGCTTGGTCTTGCTGCATCTGGCTGGCTGATCACCGCCCTCTCATGGCATCCATGACGCACCCACGGTGGAAACCCCGGTTGTTTTTTCGACCCGGGCGGGTAGGGGTGTCGCAAACTCATCCGGGGTTGATATAGTGTGCTAAGCCGTCCCTGCGGGCGTTGCAACCGCAGCCGATCAGCTATCTGAAACAGGTTTAACTCCCAGACTTGGGAAGATCAAAATCAGAAGGCTTAATCCAACAACGCTTGGGAAAGGATCCGCCACCATGAAGGTTCGTTCGACAACAGACATGTGGAACAAGTGGGTGCTACTGCTGGGGATTGTGGCGTATAGCGCGGCCGGGTGCGTCTCGCAACGCTACGTCGATGACCTAGAAACGGTCTACCGACGCAGCCAAGAGCAGATCATCGACCTGCGCGCTCAATTGGAAGAAAAGCAGACCGAGATCGATGTGCTCCGCACCACACTCAACAACCAAGACCCACAGCTGCTGGCGCGGTTAGAGAAGGCCCTCTCCAGCCACGATCAGCTGGCCACCGCGCTGGCCAAAGCCGAAAACCGGCTGCGTGCCTTAAGCACCGGGCCGGTCCTAGACGCGGAACTGGACCACGCCTTGATCGAGCTGGCCCAGTCGAACCCGAACCTGATCACCTACGACCCGGAGATGGGCATGGTGAAGTTTCAAAGCGACCTGACATTCGCGCTAGGCAGCACCGAGGTCAGCGCCCAAGCGGTCACCAGCCTCAAAAAACTGGCTGGGATCCTCAAATCCGACACCGGCAGGCAGTACACCGTCCGCATCGTGGGCCATACCGACAACGTCCCCATCGGCCGACCCGCCACACGCGCCAAACACCCCACCAATTGGCACCTCTCGGTCCACCGGGCGATCGCGGTCAAGGACGCGATCGCCCAAGCGGGCGTCGAACCCACGCGTATCGGGGTGGCGGGGTACGGCGAGCACCGCCCCATCGCGCCAAACGGGCCCAAGGGCAACAAAGCCAACCGCCGCGTCGAGATCTACCTCCTGCGATACACACCCGCCGCCGGCAACACCCAGGCTTCGGGTACCTCAGCGGGGCCGAACGCCCAAGGCGCTGTCGTCCAGCCCGCGGCCGATACACCCGTGAGCCCCAAGTCCATCCCCGATCCGTCTAACACCAAAGATGAAGCGGCCGATATGTTTAAATAATCTTGATGCAGCGATCGGTCAGATCGTGTTAAACCGTGTTTGCATACGAACCGTGACTGTCAGAGAGCGTGGCAGATGGCCGACCAAACGCTTGTGGGTACACCAGGCGGATTGATCAGACGCTTCAAACACGCCCTGACCTGAGTTGTAAGCAAGCCCACCGCCCATGGATGGCCCACCCAGCGCATTGCAGATCGGCCCCTGCACCGTATCGGAGCACGGGTCGGTATGGGTTATCGCCGAAGCCGGGGTGAACCACAACGGCGACCCCCAGCGGGCCTTGGCGCTGATCGATGCGGCCAAAGCCGCCGGCGCCGACGCCATCAAGTTCCAAACCTTCCGCGCCGACCGCGTCGTCACCACGTCGGCCCCCAAAGCCGCCTACCAACAACTCACCACACACACACAAGAATCGCAGCTGCAGATGCTGCGCAAGCTGGAGCTGCCACACGAGCACTACCCACAGCTGCTGGATCGGTGCCGCGAGAAGCAGATTGTTTTTTTATCGACACCGTATCAGCTTGAAGATGCCGACTTCCTTGAGTCGTTGGGTGTGCCAGCGTACAAGGTCGCTTCGGGCCAAGCGGTGGAGCCGGTGTTCCTCGAATACATCGCGCGCAAAGGCAAGCCCGTGCTGCTTTCAACCGGTATGTGTACCCTGCAAGAAGTCGAACAAGCCGTGAGCACAATCCGTCAAGCCGGCAACACCCAGATCCTCACGCTCCAGTGCACCACCGACTACCCCAGCGCGGTCGGCGACGCCAACCTGCGCGCGATGGTCACGATGCGTCACCGGCTAGGCACCCTGGTGGGTTATTCCGATCACACACCGTCGCTGACCGCGTCGGTCGCGGCCGTGGCGCTTGGCGCCTGCGTGATCGAGCGGCACCTGACACTCGACCGATCGCTGCCCGGACCCGACCACGCCTGCTCCTGCGACCCCGACCAGTTTGCCACACTGGTCCAGATGATCCGCGAAACCCAGCAGGCCCTGGGGGCATCGGTCAAAGCACCCACCCCGGCCGAGCAACGCAACATGCCCAATATCCGCCGCGGCGTAGTCGCCCAAACCACGATCCCCGCCGGGACACCCCTGACGCTAGAGAACCTCACGGTCAAACGCCCACTGACGCAGCTGGGTGGCACGCAGCTGCGTGAGATCATCGGCCGCACCGCGATGATCGATATCCCGCCTGACACCCCGATCACACCGGAGATGATCCGATGACTTTTCACCCAGCAGCAGCGGATCAAGGCGTTGCGATCTACGGCGGGGGCGGGCACGCTCGGGTCGTCGCGTCCATCCTGCGCGCCTTAGCGCTGCCGATCCTGGGTTTCTTTGATGACGCCCCAACAGGCGTATCGCCGCCGAGCCCGGGCGTGTCCGTGCTGGGCCGGGGTGATCAGATCGCCGCTCACCGTGATCAGATCACCGGGGTCTATTTGGCGATGGGAGACAATCTGGCTCGGTCCCAAGCGTTTGAGCGATTTAGCGATCAAGGGTTTGAGATGCCGCCCCTGGTCCACCCCGCAGCCTGCGTCGAGTCTGACGCTCAGATCGGTCAGGGCACCGTCGTATGTATGGGTGCGATGGTCGCCACCCAAGCAGTGGTCGGCTGTGCGTGTATCCTCAACACCGGCTGCTGCTTGGACCACGAATCGACGCTGGGCAATTTTGTCCACCTCGCACCCCACGCCGCCGTCGCAGGCCGCACCTCGATCGGGTCACACACCTTCGTGGGGATGGGCGCCGTTGTCGCCCAGGGGTTAACCATCGGCAAGCGGTCCATGATTGGCGCCAACGCCACCGTGCTAAGCGGTGTCGAAGATAACACCAAGGTCCTAGGTGTCCACCACGCACCGCGTGCTTAATCATCGTTTTCATCTGGCTCCAGAGCAACCCCTACGCGATAGCAACGATCCGTGGCGGTTGAGGGTCGAGTCAGCGTTTTTGTTGCGAGGAAAGAGAAAACCCTTCGGTCAGGGTTTAGTTGTGCGCACCGTGTGTAGACCGGCTTCGTCGGTGCGTTAACCACAAAGCCAGCACCAGCGTCAAACAGGTCGAGCCGGGTTCGGGTGCGAGGGTTTGCCCCAGCAGCTCAAACGCGAGGTGTGAGTTGGGCTGGCCAAACTCGCCCCAGCTGTCACCGCTGTCCACGGAGAATTGGACGTTATCCCCGAAGATCGATGGCGTAAGCTTATTGCCGATCCAACCCCAACTGTCGTCGGTATCAAGCGTGGTGTCGTTGAAGACCGAAAGCCAAAACCGCGTCTCACCGGGGAATAAGACAGACGAAAAATCAGCGCTGTACTCAAAGATACCAAACTTACCGGTATTGGTACGCGTGGCATCCACGATCGGCACGGTGGCAAAGACGCTTGACGTATCGGGCCTACCGTTGCCGTCATCGTGATAGAACACCAGTGAAAATGAATCAGTCGTCTGGGGTGTATTGGCGGAGAAATACCGGCCAAGAAAGTGGATCCCATGAACGTGGGTGACTGAGTCAAAGGTAAAATCATCCGCGGCCCGCCGCCCAGATTCGGCGTCACTAACCAACAAACCGGTGGAGCTGATGATGAGGTTGCTCACCCCCACCCCATTATGAAAGACCATCGCCCCCTGTGCCGATCTGGCCATGGTTATCCAGACGAAAACAGCTGCAGTACACCCAACAGGGCCATAGAGAATACGTTTCATTGTGTTACTCACTAAATTTGATTTCACCACTGCCGGCTAAATCAATCACCCTGCTACAAGTGGGGCATGAAAACAAAAGAGCCTGTTTCCCTGGCTTGCTGCAAGCAGCGAAAAATCAATCCCATAGAGATTGAGTCGCCTATAGGAAACACACAAGCGCCACCAGCTCTCTCCTAGAGAACCACAAGCATAGCGCTTCTCATCCGCTCAGGTTATTCCGGCATTGTTTGACCTGGGTAGATCTGTCCCCACCAGCGACCCAGGCAAATTCTCCTTCCTTCCCTCTTTCCTCTTCGCCTATAGTATAAATAGGGAGATCCGATTTTTCAAGGTTTTTTTCGTCTTGAGTTATTTTGGGGTGTCGTCCAAATGCGCCTTGTGGCCTGTTTTATGTGTAGGCGGGATTAGATTAGCGCTGTAAACAGATCAACGAGGATCACAGAGTAATCGTGGCATTTTTAAAACACCGTATGTCAGAGTCTGAATGGGAGTAAGTGCTTCTCACGAGGCCCTCTTCCAGTTGAGGAACAACCGGGCATGGCCGTAAACCATTGTTAATTATGAAATTAAAACAACTTGTAGTCGGATTAACGATCGCCTGCTCAGTACACATGATGCAGGTCACAAGGAATCAATCGTTCAAGGATCAATAAAACACCTTGTACCGCCTCAGGTGATGGTTGACCTGGATCAGCGGGTCGCCCTCCGGGTCGATCCGGTAGGCGTTCCACCCCAGCTTGGCCGCCGCAAGGCAGTGGGTGTGGTGGTCGTCAAAAAACAGGATCGCGCTTGGGTCCACATGGGTCTGCCGCTGCACGTGGCGGTAGACCGCGGGCTCGGGCTTGCGGTGGCCGATGAGCTGGCTGGCAAAGCGATAGTCAAGCCGATCCAGTGGCAGACACCGATCGCCCGGTGTCGACATCGCTCGCCAATGCCGCGGGTTGGTATTTGAGAGGCACGCGGTCTGCACCGCCGTCTGACGCAGGTGATCCACCAGCGCCTCAAAACCCGGGTAAGGATCTGCGAGATACCCATCCACAATCGCCAGCACCTGATCATCTGCCAGACCGGTCGCATTGGCCATGTCCGACGTGAACTGCTGCTCACCGATCTGCCCCACCTCGAACTGCAGGCACGCCTTCTGAAACCCCGGGTCTTGGCTAAAACCCTCCCGCGCGGTCACCTCATCGTCCAAACCCGCGCGCTGCAGCGCGTGGTCCCAATTTTTGGCGATGCGGATCATCACCCCCCCCAGATCGAAACACACCAGCTTGATCACCGGCAACGCCGCAGGCAAGGGTCTGGATGGAGCGTCACTTTCAAGAGTTGTTTTCGTGGGTTGTGTCATGGTAATGGTTTGCTTGCTAGGGCGATTCGAGTGCCACTCAACGCCGTAAACTAAGCTCGGGTACCACACCTTGTCCCGCAAGGGCAAGGTGTGCGCGAGCAACGATCGGTGAGATACATACTTTGCCCTTCGGGTCATCGTGTGGCACCCGAATCGACAAACAAAATACGCTTTACAGACCGCGTCTAACCCCGCAGCTGACCGCTGCCGCGCACCACCCATTTGTAGGTGGTCAGGTCGGCCGCCCCCATGGGCCCGCGCGCATGGAGCTTGTCGGTGCTGATCCCGATCTCCGCCCCCAACCCGTACTGCCCACCGTCGCTAAAGCGGGTCGAGCAGTTGACCATCACGTTCGCCGAGTCGACCCCCGTCACGAACCGCTCCGCCGCCTGGATATCGTGCGTCACAATCGCGTCGGTGTGCTTCGAGCCGTACCGGTTGATGTGATCGATCGCCTGCTGGATCGAATCGACCACGCGCACCGCCACGATCAGATCTAAGTATTCAGCGTACCAATCGTTTTCGATTGCTGACACCGCGTCCGGGAACCGCTGTTGGGTCTGCTCGTCGCCTCGGACTTCTACACCCTTGCCGGCTAATCCCTGGCAGATGCGCCCAAGCAAACCTCGATCGGCTGGGTCTTGGTGGATCAGGATCGTCTCGGCCGCGTTGCACACCCCGGGCCGCTGGGTCTTGGCGTTGAGACACAGGTCATACGCCATCTGATCGTCTGCTTGAGCGTCGATATACACATGGCAGTTGCCCGCGTAATGCTTGATCACCGGGATCCGGGCCTGCTCGACCACCGCGCGGATCAGCGACTCGCCTCCACGCGGGATCGCCATATCGATCTGACCCTCCAGCGAGAGCAGCTCCCCCACCACCGCCCGATCGGTGGTCTCGACCAGCTGAACCGTCTGTGGGTCCAAGCCGGCTTCAGCCAACCCACGCTGCACACACCCGGCGATCGCGGTATTCGAATGGAACGCCTCCTTCCCGCCACGCAAGATCACCGCGTTGCCGCTCTTGATGCACAACGCCGCGGCGTCGCTGGTCACATTGGGTCGGCTCTCAAAAATAATCAGCACCACCCCGATCGGCACGCGCACTTTCTCGATCCGAAGCCCATTGGGCCGGATGTAGCCTTCGATCACCTGTCCGATCGGATCGGTCTGGTCAGCGATTTGTTGGACCGACTGGGCCATCGCCTGGATCCGCTTGTCATCGAGCTTCAACCGGTCCAGCAACGCACCGCTAAGCCCGGCTTCTTGGCCCGCATGCAGGTCCTTGGCGTTGGCCTCTTGGAGCGGCTCGGTGCTGTTTAGCAAGTGCTTCGCCACCGCGTGCAACGCCGTGGTGCGCTCCACGCCCAGCGTCGACGCCAGACCACGACCCGCCGCCTGTGCCTGAGCCGCCAGCTGCTGGCAGTAGGTTTGATGATCGATCTGTGCTTCGGTTGGCATATAGGTCAATTTTACCACAACCTCATGGATCCACGCAGCCCCAAAGAGGTGCTACCTGATGGCCCTTTCCCCAGTACGGCGTTGGGCCATTACGTGTTCGGCGACGGCGGTGGGGCGGCCAGAGGGGTAATCGTGAAGTTGACCAACGGCGCTGTGGACTCAACCTGCACGCCCGAGGGGACATTGATCCTCAGCTGCTTCGAGGTGATCCCCGATTCCAGGTCGTCGACGGTCAGCCTCAGCTCGGCCCACACATTGAGCTGACCCTTGCGGAGCTGATCGATCACATCGCTTGGCCCGCTTATCTCGACGTCTTGGCTTAGGACACGCTGGCTTTCTTCCAAGGCCACCGAGAACCGCTTCATCTCTGCCCACGGCGCGGTAAGCAAAATCGGCACGCCCGTTAGGCTAAGGGTGCCCGTCCGTTTGCGGATGGTGATGGTCACCGTCGCGTTCCCGGGGCGGATGACCGGTGTCATGAAACTGATCTGCTCACGCAAGACCGGCGGCAGCGTGAGGGGCACGGTCAGCTCGTGGGGGGTGTTCTCGCTTAAGTGGCCGACGCTGCTGCGGTCCAGTCGGGCTTCGAGCTTGGCTTCGCCCAGCGTCTGAACCACCCCAGCCGGCAGGCTCACCGTCGCCTCCGTGGGCTCGATCGTCGGCACGGTCGCCAGCTGCACACCGGGGGGGACCACCGTGTCGGTCGAGACCGCCATCCGCACCTCCACCACACGCTCCACGCTCAGCTCGATCTGGGTCGGCTGGACGTCCACCAGGCTTACCCCCAGTTTGCCGATCGGTGAATCATTGAGCTGGTCACGCAGGAACACCGCCTGCGTACGGCTATCGGGCTGCTCGGTCACCGTGATGGGGATCGGCGCGGCCTGGAGCTGCTGGAGCTGGGCGTATTGGCTGGTCGCACACCGGACGGTAATCAAGGCCTGGTATTGGTTGGGCGGGCCGACCTTGGCCTGACGCCGGTTCGCCGGCCCGATCAGCAGCGGCTGGCCCGGCGGCGCGACAAACTCGAGCGTGAACTGCAGCGGCTTCTGCTGCTTGACGTTTTCGCTTTCCGAATACAGCCAGATCAATACCGAGACGATGCTGACCAGAATATACGTCTGTATCTTCTGCCAGACACTAGGGCCTTGCGGGTGAGTTGGGGAGGTTTCCATAGGCATAAGCGCCTGGGTGGTATTCTGCATTACGCGGCCTGGGCAGGCTCGCCGCTGGCGCTGCCATCGGGCGCCGGCGATAGGCTAACCTGGCCCAAACCGCGGACCAACAGTGTGCGCAGCCCGCTGATCGATAGGTTACGCACCAGCTGGCCCCGCTCGGCCAGGCTCACCGTCCCGGTCTCTTCGCTGACCACAATCACCAAGGCGTCGGTGTCTTGCGACAGCCCGATCGCCGCACGGTGACGCGAACCCAGCTCGGAGCTGAATTGCTCGCCCTCGGCCAAGGGGAACTGCACGCCGGCGGCGGTCACCCGATCGCCCTGGATCACCACCCCCATATCGTGCAACGCGCTGCCGGGCCAAAAAATCGTGTTCACCAACTCCTCGGAGACCTCCGCGTTGAGCCGCGTGCCGCTTTCCATGATCCCACCGAGCCCGACTTGGCGTTCGACCGCGATTACCGCGCCGATCTTGTTCTTGCTTAGGTAAGACACCGCACCAAGCAGCTCTTCGATCACACGGGCCTTGCGCAGCTTGCTGGTGCGGAACAGCCTCGCCTCACCCAAACGCACCAACCCCCGGCGCAGCTCAGGCTGAAACACGATCACCAACCCCAGCGTGGCGTAGCCCAAAAAGTTGCTGTAGAGAAAATTCAGCCGTTCGAACGAGGTATCGCTGCCCAGCACCTTGACCGACAACGTCCCGATAACCAGAATCAACGCCACCCCCTTGATGGCCCGGGCGCCGCGCGTGCCGTGCAGAAACCGCATGATGATGTACACCAACGCCCAGATCACCGCCAGCTCGATCCAGACCACCCACCACGGGTAGGTCTGGACCCGGTTCAACAGTTGATGTAGGCGATCGGCTAGGGTGTCGGTGTTCACGTCACGCGTGGCCTTGTTTTGATTAAAAACGTAGATGAGACACTGGTGATATCGACGATCAAGAAGCCCTATCCCCCTTGGCGATAAGCGTGCCCATGGGGCCACGCCAACACGACTCAGCCATACCCCACGGGAGGGTATCGACCGGTTACCGATCTATTGTATCGACCCAGTTATCGTGATAGGGTTAAACCAGCCAATGGTTTTTGACACACACCGCCCAGGCCCAGCCTAATTTTCGAGGTTCCCGCGGTCGATCGCCATCTTCATCATGACCGGCAGCATGTAATTCACACCGCGGTAGACCAGCACCTGACCAGAGAGCACGAAAACCACGTTATCACCGCGCTCACGCACGATGTCCTCCATGTTTTGGAGCATCTGGCATGGGGTCATAACCATGGGCGGCTCAGGCGCGGTGCTTGAATCGGCCTCAAAGACGAACAGCATCTGCCGGCCGTTGGTGGCCTGAACAATCCGGCCACGGCGATCCACGATGAACTCACCCTCACGCCTCAGCTTCGGCCGCTCACTGCCCGGCGCAACGCCCAACACACGCGGGTCCACATCGTCAGCGCCAGCGGTCAGTGGGACATCATGGTTCTCCGTGGCATCCTGTCCGGTGGGCTGCGTCGGGTAGATCACCGGGTTCTTCTCAAGCTGATCCATCAGCTGCTGCTCGATCGCTTCAGAATCGGGCATTCCCCCAGGCGGTGATGATGTCGCTCCAGCGGGTTGTGTGGCCGCGGCCGGCCGGTCTGCCGGTGATTGAGCCCACGACCCAGACACCACCAGCAAGATCAAAATCAAAGGTAATTCTTTCAAGGGCAACCCCCATTCAAGGGTCAAACCGTGCATCGGCCATGGCCCGAGCCAACCGCTTACCGGTGGCCCAAGTCACCCAGGGTGAGACGCAACGCTTCTTCGATCGGTAACCGCCAAACACGCACCCGCTGGGAAACCCACCCTTTAAACGGGTGCCAGTGCATCGAAACCGTCACCGCCTGGGGCTGGGGATCCGCGTGCTCCTCGTCTGCTTCACCCGGCCAGACAATGTCCACACGCGCGTCTTGACCACGCACCCGGATGTTTTTGACTTCGATGATTGGCAGGTCGCTGCGGTCTTTATTACCCGGCCAAACCGCCCCGTCGTTGATCCGAGACACCACCTCGCTGTAGGTCTGGGCCGTCGTGTCTTCAGGCAAGAGCACCGCATACGACCCGTCAAACGGGTATTGCTGGACCACCGCGTGTAGCGCCTCGCTCACCACCAGACGCACCGTCGCCCCATTGGGGCTGTGCTGGGCCAAGTCACCGTCTTGCGGTGGGATGTTGATGTAGGTCGAACACCCACTTGCCAAGATCACGCACGCCAGCAGCCAAACTAAACCAAGCATCTTTTGCATCACAAACCCCTGCTTCAAGGTACCGATCCAACCATCTTACCCAACCCAGCAGGCAGGTCCAAACCAACCAAGGAACACGCCCCATACGCGAGATCCGGCGATGCCCGCCCCAAGTCACCAATTGGCACCTAAAACATGCTGACATTTTACAATATCTTGCGTGCCTCCCACCCATGCCCGTTCTGCCCCAACCCACCTTGACCATTGACTCGAGGCAGGTGGTGGATCACCCCAACCGGATCGGTCGGCCTCTCGGGCAGGTCGATCTGCCAATACCCCTGGCCTTGGGGGTGCTTCGTCGTGGTCATACAGGGCGAACCGGCGTTGAGATAGGTCAGATCCGACACCCCTTTAGGCTGCCAGCACCAGGGCTTGTGGATGTGACCATGGAGATACATCACCCGAGCCGAACACCGCCGCAGCAGACCACGTAGACGGAACGAATCCGCCAACCGATGGTCCCACGTTAGCGGCAACGCGCGCGGCGGGGACTTGACCGGGTAGTGGCAAAGCACAATCAAACCATCCTCGCTGGTCAGGTCGAAGACCTGTCGGCGTGCGTGACGCAGTTGGTCGCGACCCAACCGCCCCCGCGAGTTCAATAGCCGCGGCACACCCGAGTCCAACGCCAACAAATGCCACCGATCCGTCAACCTCCGAAAGTGAGGCCACCGATCTGGCACCATCTGGGGCAGCGTGGCCTCCATCACCCGCCGACGCGATGACGTAAACGTGTACCGATCGTGGTTCCCAGGCACCGCTACGGTCGGCACGCAACGCGTCAGCGGCTCAAGGACCCGACCCACATCCTCAAACTCGCCCTCTAACGCCGTCGTGGTCAGGTCGCCCGACATCAAAATCATATCCGGCTGGATCGACGCCACGTGCTCCACTAGCCGTTCCAGAAGCGTCAGATCAAACCGGTGTCGCCGGTTCAGCCATAGATTGGCCTGACCCAACAGCCGCTTGCCCACCAAACGCCAAGGCGGTACTAGCAACCGGTAGGCGTGGATATCCCCAATCAAAGCCACACGCATCATCGATGGTTCCAGGCCACCCTTATCGGTATGGCGTATGATAGGTTGCACCCATCTAGAGATAGCCACGGCACTCTGCCGCGGCCAACGGTCAACCAGCCCCATTACAACGAACCTACCCTCATACGCCGCAGCCCACCACCTCGTTCAGCCCATAGTGTTCGTCCAACACCCCCAACCAATCAGCCAAGCTCTTCACCCCAATAAACGCCCGGCTCACCGCCTCGCTGTTGGGGTGGTGCCGTGAAAACTTGATCCCAAACTTACGCATCATCAAACCCGCCGACCGCTCGCCGTGCAGCCCCACCGACAGCTCAAAGTGATCCATCAACACCTGGCGTTGCTCCCCGATGGTCGGCGGGCGCACCGCGGCTTGCGTGTCTCCATCCATCATCGCCCGAGCCTGGGCAAAGATCCACGGGTTCCCGATGCACCCACGCGCTACGCTCACCCCAGCGACCCCCGTTTCGCGGATCATCTTGAAGATATCTTTCGCAACCCAGATGTCGCCCGACCCAAAGATCGAAAACCCGGGTGTACCCCCATACCGGGCCACCAGATCTTTCAAAAAACCCCACCGCGACGGGCCCACGTACTTCTGCTGGACCGTCCGGCCGTGCACCGTCGCCGCGGCGTAACCCAGCTCCATCACCGCCTCAAAGATCTGAAAAAAATGGGCCGCCGCCTGGGCCGAATCATCGCTGCCTCGCCGTAACTTGACCGTGCATGGCACACCCTCCGGCACCGCCTCACGCACCGACTTGAGGATATCGATCGCCTCATCAGGCACCTGTAAAAGGTGCCCGCCCCGGCTCTTCTTGCGGATCTTCTTCACCGGGCATGCCAGGTTGATATCGATTATATCGTACCCCAGTCCCACCAGGATCTTGGCGCCCTGGGCGATCCCCCGCGGGTCCGAGCCCATCAGCTGGCCCGCGATGGGGTGGTCAGCCGCGTCGAGCTCCGCCGCACGCAGACCCTTACCCCCACGGATCAAAAACTGATCCAGCATCGCCTCCGTCACCGCGTACGGGCACCCATGTCGCCGCGCCACCAGCCGCATCGCCGCATCAGAGTAACCCGCCAAGCCGGCTTGAAAAAACGGGGCATCGAGTTCGACACTGCCTATTGTTACCATAATAAGCGTTTATTATACGGATCGGACGCCAACACCTTAGCACCCAGACCAAACACCACTAGGACTACCCATGAACACGCCATGGATCACACCAATTGCCCTGGTTGCCCTCGGCTTGCTGGTCACGCTTAGCGCCTGTCAAAACAAGCCTCAACCCGACCCACAGGACGCCCAGCAGCTGGCCAATACCCCATACCCCCAACACACCGATCCCGACGACCTGGACATCGTCGTGACCCGTGACGGCCCGGCCCTGTTGCTGACCAACCGCACGCCCGTGGCCTACCGCAGTGTCCAGCTGTGGATCAACCAGCAGTACGTCTACCAAGCCCAACACATCCCCGTCGGCAGCGAAACACGCTTCGAGCTTAGCGGGTTTGTAAACCGCCACGGCGAATCGTTCCCCATCGGCGGGTTCCTCACGCCCGATAAGACACGCCCCGTCGTCCTCGCAGAGATGTACATCCCCACCAAAACGCACCCCGATCATACACAACCCAAACTTTCCAAGAAGCCCGACGCATTGGGTAAACGATTTCGCCTGCTGGTTCGATAGGAGGGTATGATCACCTCATCCTCCACCACCGCCTACCCGCCCAATCCAGTGGACCGCCAACCCGTGGCTGAAAAACCGTTATTAGAACCACCCCTCGATCGGCTTGCCCTGTGGCGACGCTACAAGCAGCACCTGTGCCAGTGCGCCTCAGTGGGCCTGAAGCTGGATATCTCACGCATGCGGTTCGGTGACCACTACCTCAAATCCATGGAGCCCGCGATCGAGCAGGCCTACCAGCAGATGGACCTGCTCGAAGCCGGACGAATCGCCAACCCCGACGAGCAACGCATGGTCGGCCACTACTGGCTACGCGCCCCACACCTAGCACCAACCGATGAGATCACCAACCAGATCGAACAAACACTACGCCAGATCAAAGAGTTCGCCGACTCCGTCCACAACAAAACCATCAAGCCGACCAACGCCAGCCGATTCACCGACGCCGTCGTCGTCGGCATCGGCGGCAGCGCCCTAGGCCCTCAGCTGGTCAACGACGCCCTGGGATCCACACGCAACAAGATCAAGCTCCACTTCCTCGATAACACCGACCCCGACGGGATCGATCGGCTCGTAGCAACCCTGGGCACACGCCTCAAAAGCACCCTCGTCATCGTGATCTCCAAATCCGGCGGGACCAAAGAGACCCGCAACGGCATGCTTGAGATCGAAGCCGCGTTCACACGCAAAAGCTTAAGCTTCTCCGCTCACGCCGTGGCCGTCACCAGCCAAGCCAGCAAACTCGACCAGCACGCCCACAACCAGAACTGGCTGCGGCGCTTCCCCATGTGGGACTGGGTCGGCGGGCGCACCAGCGTCCTGTCCGCGGTCGGCCTGCTGCCCGCGGCGCTCCAGGGTCTCGACATCCAAGCCATGCTCGACGGCGCCGCAGACATGGATCAAATCACACGCGAACACAACACCGCCCGCAACCCCGCCGCCCGCCTGGCGCTGATGTGGCACTGGGCCACCGACGGCCGGGGCGCCAAAGATATGGTCGTCCTGCCCTACAAAGACCGACTCATCCTCCTAAGCCGGTACCTCCAGCAGCTCGTCATGGAATCCCTGGGCAAAGAGCACGACCTAAATGGCCAGACTGTCCACCAGGGCATCGCGGTCTACGGCAACAAAGGATCAACCGATCAGCACGCCTACGTCCAGCAGCTACGCGACGGGGTCAACAACTTCTTCGCCACCTTCATCGTCGTGCTCCAAGACCGACCCACCGCGTCCGCCAAGCACCAGCCACAGGTCGACCCCGGGATCACCAGCGGCGACTACCTCAACGGGTTCTGGCAGGGCACACGCGAAGCACTCTACGAAAAAGACCGCGGCTCGATCACCATCACCATCGACAAACTCGACGCCAAATCACTGGGCGCGATCATCGCGCTCTACGAACGCGCCGTCGGCTTCTACGCCACCCTGATCAACGTCAACGCCTACCACCAGCCCGGTGTGGAAGCCGGCAAGAAAGCAGCCGAAGCCGTCCTAGAGCTCCAAAACCAAGTCCTCGAGCACATGCGTCAGCACCCCAAGCCCGCCACCGCCGAGCAGATCGCCGACGCCATGGGCCAACCCCACCAGGTCGAAACCATCTACCACATCCTAGAGCACCTCGCCGCCAATAAACGTTTCGTCAGGCGCAACCGCAGCAAGTTCCGCATCGCGTAATGCCATTGAACACCTGATCGTGAACCGGCCCCCAACCAGCCGTGGCCGGCGAGAAAACCCGGGCAGAAAAATAAGCCCAATCAGCACACACGCCCCCGGTTCGGGGATCACCGCCACTTGCCCCGTCATCAGCAGATCCGATACGTCCCATGTCAAGCCATCCGATAAAACCGGCAACCGAATCCCCTCAAACTCGCCTGTCACCCGACCCCAATCCAGCACATCGAAAACCGCACCCGGTGTCGTGATGAACCCTTCACCCAAAACCACCTCTAGGTCGTGTCCCGTAAGTGAGTTTTGAAGTAATGTTGGATCATGGGCAGTTTGAGCATCGCCAGGAAGTTGCCGGCGGTTTTCTCCAATCGCGTGGCGATGCGGCGGGCGTGTTTGAGCCAGCCGATGCAGCGTTCGATGACGTTGCGGCGGCGGTAGGCGTCGCGATCAAAGCTTGGGGGGCGGCCCGGCTTGCGGCCGTGGGGCTTGGCTTTCTCGGGGATCACCGCGCCGATCCGATGCCTCTGCAGCCATTGTCTGACGCGTGGGATGTCGTACGCCTTGTCGCCGGTGATCCGTTTGTGGACGGCTCCGCGGCCGACCCGTCGGTTGGGCGATGCGCACCGCGTCAATCGTCTCTTCAAACGCCGACGATTCATGGGCCTGCCCCGGTGTGACCTGCACGGTCAAGGGGGTTCCGCCACCGTCAGTCACCACGTGGATCTTGGTGCCCTCGGCCCGCCACCGATTGAAGCGGTTGTACACCGTCTTCCAGGGGCCGAACCGTTCGGGCAAATCGCGCTAGGGCGAGCCGGTGTTGAGGATCCAGAACCAGGCGTGGACCATCGTGCGGTGGTCGCGATACGGCCGGCCGTTGCCCCGCTAGGGCGGCAATAACGGCTCGACCAACGCCCACTGCTCGTCCGTGAGTTCGTATCGTCGCATCCGTGCGAGTTCCATAACCCCTCGTGTTGAAAGAACGTCTAATCTCGTTCATCGGTCATCTAAGGACTTATGGGACAGAACCTAGTGAGAAAGACCTTTTCTATTGACTTTTAAATAGTTCATTTAATGCAGTCGATCTAGCCGATCTGATGGTGTATGCCCTACACCGGATCACGCAAGGCAGCCCAGCGACGTCGTTGGCGAGCGATGGCGTTGCTGGATCAAGGTCAGTCTCAGTCACAAGTGGCGCGCAAGCTGGGGGTGACACCCGCGGCGGTGTCGCAGTGGGCCAAGTGGCGACGCCAAGGCGGCGACGCCGCCCTGCAAGCCAAGCCCCACCCCGGCCCCCAACCCAAGCTCACCGCTAAGCAGCGCACCAAGCTCGAAAAGTTATTGCGGCAGGGCCCACGCAAGCACGGTTACACCACCGAGCTGTGGACGCTGACGCGGGTGGCCCAGGTGGTCGAGAAACATTTTGGCGTCAGCTACAGCTGCCCGGGGCTTTGGCACGTCATGCGTGGCCTAGGCTGGTCGGCCCAGAAGCCCGAACGCTTGGCGCGTGAACGCGACGATCAAGCGGTCGCCACGTGGCGCAAGCAAGACTGGCCGCGCCTCAAAAAA
This sequence comes from Phycisphaeraceae bacterium, assembly GCA_965223655.1. Lineage (GTDB taxonomy): Bacteria > Planctomycetota > Phycisphaerae > Phycisphaerales > Phycisphaeraceae > CBDCXC01. The sequence continues at coordinate 83,069 of CBDCXC010000007.1, read as the reverse complement.
AGCGCGGCGAAGCGGTCAAAGCATTGTGTTTACCGATGAATCCGGCTTCATGTTGCAACCCACCGTCCGCCGCACGTGGGCGCCGCGGGGCCAAACCCCAACGCTCAAATGTTACGATCGACACGACCGATTGTCTGCGATCTCCGCGATCACCGTGTCGCCCAAACGCAAACGACTGGGGCTGTACTTCGACATCCAAGATCGCAACGTCAAGACCGATGACTTCGTAGCGTTGATCGAACGGGTCGTCGCAAAGTTAAGCCGCCCCATCCTCTTGGTGATGGATCGCTACTCGGTGCACCGCAGCGCAGCGCGTCGATGGCAACAACAACGCCACAAACGGATCACTATCGAATGGCTACCGGCTTACGCCCCGCAGCTCAACCCCGTCGAACAGGTCTGGAACCGCGCCAAACACACCGACCTAGCCAACTTTGTCCCCGACGACGTGTCGCACCTGGGCCGAAGCGTCAACGATTCACTCAAACGCACACGCAACCAACAACACCTGCTACGATCATTCTTTAGACACGCTAGGCTCAATCTATAGAACGTTAAATGAACTATTTAAGAGTCAATAATAGCCCTCCGGCTTCAGAAAAAAGCATCAAATTTATCTGACGGGCACCTCTAAAAATTCCTTGCCTGCCGCCAGAAAACGGCTCTAATGCTGCCCAGGGCGTGGTTGATGCTCTCAAATAATCGACCACGGCCAGAGGCCGTGGTATTGGGGAAGGCCCCTCGAAGGGGCCGTTGGACGTAGGGAAGGCCCCGCTGGGGCCGTTAGCAACGGTTAATGAAGTTCGAGGTGGTTTTGGCCTGTTTCCAGTTTTTCTTGATCTCGGATGTAAGCACGGACCTTCTGTTCGTCGAGGCCCACGGTGCTCACGCAGTAACCGGTGGACCAGAAATGCAAGCCGGTCATCCGGGTTTCCCGCATCAGTTCTCGGTGGATCCGCACCGCGCTCTTACCTTTGAGAAAACCGATCGTCGACGCCACGCTGAACTTCGGGGGGATCCGAAGACACAGATGGATGTGGTCGGGCATCGCATGGCCCTCGATCAGTTCGATCCCCTTCTGACGACACAGACGTCGCAGGATCAGACCGACCTTCTCCCGCTTCCTGCCGAAGAAGACTTTCCGGCGGTACTTCGGTACGATCACGATGTGATAGATGCAATCCCAACGCACATGGGATTGGCTAGACCATTGATGACTCATCAGGTTCTCCTTTCTGCCCCAACGGGTCTTCCCGAAAGGAGAACCTACGCATCCACAGGACTAACATCACCCCGAATCGCTCGAAGCTATTCGGGTCGCACGGCCAGAGGCCGTGGTTTTATGAGTTAATAAGGTATTTTTAGAGGTGCCCTACAAACAAAGACGTATACGGCGACAGCGCCTATCGCAGTGCCGCGATCAGCCAGGAGCTCAACGCCCGAGGCTACCGTGACCGCATCCACCGCAAGGGCTACCGCGATCACCCGCTCAACCCACGCAGCAAACAGGCAAACAAAAAGCGATCGAAGGTCCGGGCGCGCGTCGAGCATGTGTTTGGTCGTCAAGCTCAGGCGTTGGGGGGGACGCTGCTGCGATGCATCGGACTGGTGCGAGCCCGCGCGGCCATCGGCATGCGAAACTTGGTCTACAACTTCGACCGCTACGCCCGCCTCACCGCCGCCTAACGGGCCAACACCCACCCCCAATCCCCACCTTCACCGCCACCTAGCGGACCCCAAAGACCTAACGCCAAACCCACAAACAGAAACCTTCAAGCCATCTCGTCAACACCACAACAAAAATGGATACGCAGAAAGAAGGATTATTAGAGGTGGCCATTATCACATTGTGTTTCCGGTGAAGTACCGTAAATCATTGTTAAGCCGCGAGATTTGTCAGGTGATCGAAGAGACTTCGGAGGGTATTCAGGACCGCTATGCGATTGAGTTTGAGGCATTGGGTATGGACGGTAATCATATCCATGTACTTTTCGGAGCTTACCCCAAGCTATCACCGGGTCGAATCGTACAGATTTTCAAGCGTATTACAACACGGGAAGTATTCCGTCGTCATCCGGAGGTGAAGCGGGATCTCTGGGGTGGCGAGTGTTGGTCGGATGGATATTACGTGGCAACGGTCGGTGAGCGTGGAAATTGGTCGGCGGTAGAGCGATATGTAAAAAAACAAGGTCAGCCGAAAGAAGATCTCAAACAGTTGAGGTTGTTCTGAGATTCGTAGATACCTCGCAGCTTACGGCGGGGTTCTTCATTCCGGTCAACATCATCTGCCTTGAAAATCCCTATGGCTTTGCTAACGGTCGCGGTTCGTTGAGAGGGCGATTCAATCGTCAATAAATATCGGCTTTAAGTTAAAAACCAACGCTTGCCGCCCATGATAGGTCTACCCCAGCAACCCCCGCTCACGCAACACGCGCAGCACCAACCGATCGAACGGCACCTGTGTATCCGCGATCAGCTGCGCCGCACCACGCCGGACACACTGGTCCCGCACGTGTTCGCAAAAACGCGTCAACACCCCGCGGTACCGCTTCATCAACGCCGGGGTTACCGTGACTTCAGCCGTGGCTTGGTCCTCACAATCGACCAGCCGCAGATCGCCCATCAAGTCGGCCGCACGCGGGTCGATCTCTTGGGGCGACAGCACGTGGATCGCATACACGTCGTACCGCGGGTGCGCCAAAGATCGCAGCGCCAAAGCCAGGTCGCCCTTATCCAGAAAGTCCGAGAGCACAATCACCACCCCCGGCTGGCGCTGCTGGAGTGTAAACCGCCGACACACCGCGGTCAGGTCGCCCTGGCCCTGCGCCGATTGGGCCTCTAAAAAACGCAGCAGCCGCCCCAACGGCGCCCGGCCACGCAAGCCCTCAAGCTGATCCACCAGCGTCTCGGCGAAGCTGTACACATGCACCCGGTTGTAGTTCACCAGCCCGATATACCCCAGCGCCGCGGCGACATGCTTGGCGTACACCAGCTTGTTGGGATCGCCCATATCCATCGATGCGCTGACATCGATCAGGATCGACACCGCCAGGTCCTCTTCCTCCATGAACAGCCGCAGGAATAATTTCTCCAGCCGAGCGTAGAGGTTCCAATCGATGAACCGCAGGTCATCGCCCGTGGTGTACGGGCGGTAGTCGGCGAACTCGACCGACTGGCCCTTCTTCTTGCTGCGCCGCTCGCCGTGGAGCTTCCCCGCCAACACCCGGCGTGACACCACGTCTAGCCGGTCCAGCTTGCGCATGAACTGGGGTGAGAGCAGCGGTTCACTTTGCGTGGTTGGTTGCGTCTCGATGGTGATGCCCTTACCCGGTGGTGGTGCCCATCGCCACACCCTCGGCTTCGAGTGGCAGCTGCTGCTTGAGTTCTTCGATGATCGCGTCGGTGGTGATGCCTTCGGCCTGCCCCTCGAAATTCAGCAGCACCCGGTGGCGCATCGCGGGCAGCAGCACGGCTTGGAGATCCTCCGTGCTCACGTGCGCCCGGCCGTCGAGCAACGCCCGGGTCTTGGCGCCAAGCACCAGCCCCTGGGCCGCACGCGGCGAAGCGCCGAACCGCACAAACTGCTTGACCTGCGGGGTCGCAAACTCACCGGTGGGGTGCGTCGCCAACACGCACCGCACCGCGTAATCCTGCACGTGCGGCGCGATCAGCACCTGACGAACCAGCTTCTGGAAACGCAGGATCGACTCGCCGTCCAGCACCGGCTTGACGCACGCGGCCTGCGACGCGGTGGTCCGATCCAGGATCGTGTGCAGCTCTTGACGCGACGCGGGCTGGACCAGCAGCTTGAACAAAAACCGATCCAGCTGCGCCTCGGGCAACGGGTAGGTCCCTTCTTGCTCGATGGGATTTTGGGTGGCCATGACAAAAAAAGGCTGCTCCATGGCGTACGTTTTGCCCGCGGCGGTCACCGCGTGTTCCTGCATCGCCTCGAGCATGGCCGACTGAGTCTTGGGCGTGGCGCGGTTGATCTCGTCGGCCAGCACCACCTGCGCAAAGATCGGGCCGGGCTGGAATTTGAACCGCCGACCACCGCCCTCACCCTCCGATTCGATCACGATCGTGGTGCCCGTGATATCCGCGGGCATCAGATCTGGGGTAAACTGGATCCGGTTGAACTTCAGCGACAACGCCTCGCTTAGCGACCGGATCAGCAGGGTCTTGCCCAGACCCGGCACACCCTCTAGCAGCGCATGGCCCCCGGCGAACAGGCAGGTCAGCACGCCGTCGATCACCTCCGCTTGCCCGACGATGACCTGACAGACCTGTTCACGTACCGCGGTGTAGGCTTGCTGGAACGCCGCGGCCTCTGCGAAGATGGATTCGGTGGCGTCGGATTGGGATGGGGTCATACGAAACGCTCCTGTCATACGGGCCTAGCGTCATCCATACGCGATCACGACGAGCCGCGATCGTGAGCGATCGGGGCTTGGCTAACGCATACGACGCACCAATCTATCTGGACGCGTATCACCATGCCATGGGTCGGTGTCGGTTTGTCACGATTGTCATCGTCATTGGCATCGCTATCTGATTTTCAAGCCCCATGGGTATCTTCATGTGTACCGCCCTGCGCGTCGAGGCGGCCATGAGCGCGGCGCTTGGCATCCAGCAGCCGGCTGGTCGTGGCCGGGGGATCCGTGTCGGACGATTCAGGAACCGTGGGGTGATCTTTAGAAACGTTGGGGGGGGTTGCGCCGATGAGACCCGACAAGTCAACGGTACGCTGCGGGGTGTCGGTCACACCGGGGCCGGTGTAGAAAGGGCTGTTATCAACCTGAGCACGATGATCCGCTTGTTGAGGTTCGCTGCGCTGGGTGAGTCGCTGGTCGACCTGCGCTGCGCGTTGTTTGAGTACAGCGAGTGTTGCCGCGGCTTGAACCTCGCGTGGCTTCAACAACCCGCGTATCGCCTCCCGCTGCTGTTGGATCCAGCGCCCGATTGCCGCGGTATCGATGCCCAGCCGACGCACCGCCACATCGACTAACCACAACCCCAACAGCCACACCAACAACTCCCGCCACAACGATCGGATCGACCGCGACGCCGCCATCCCGCTGCGGTCAAAGAGCTCTTGCGATTGGGGATCGTCGGGTTCCAAGACCCGGCCACCGGTGAGGCGGGCGACTTGTTCGAGCTGGGCCCGGTTGGACCCGAAGTAGCGCAGCTCCTGGCCCGGCGGCCGGCTAACGCCACCAAATACTGTCAGGCGCGTTCTGCCTTTCCCGGCCTGCTCACCACCGGCGGCCGGGTTCACCGTTGCGTGTGTTGCCGCCTCCACAAACAGGCTGACCAAGTAATTACCTGATTGAGCGGCAGGCACGGTGGTTTCATAGACGCCCGGCCCGACCTGCTCTAGCGTGACCTGCGTCGCGTCACTTGCCGGGCCAAGCACCGCGCCGGTGACGCGCACCACCCGCCCCGTCGGCTGGCCACCCGGTCCACCAAGCGTGGCAGCGGGCGGCTGCGTGTCGAGCCGGATACGCAACCGATCGCCCTGGATTGTCGTCGTCAGGTCATACGCTCGGCTAGCCGAGGCACGCGCGACCGTGCGCACCGTCCGCGCCCAGAAGTCACCATACCCGCCCCACCCCACCCACGGTGCGGCCCAGCGGTTGGTGGCGTCCGATGTAAACGCGGCGCAGCGGCCAAGCCCGACCTGCCAGTGTGCGAAGATCGGTTCACCCTCAGGCCCAACGATCGGCATGAACACACGCGGGTCGTGCTTGGGACCCGTCAGCACAAAGCCACGCAACGCCGGCAGCGACCCGATCCCAGCCATGATCGGCGAGCCGGTCTCGATCCGCTGTGGTTGAAAATCCAGCTCCTTGATCAGGTTCTTCCGGATCGTGCGGGCCTCTTTGATAAATACCTGCGGCAGGCGGTTGGGGTCGGACACGGGGTAAAAACTCCCGCCACTGGTCTGCGCCAATTGGGCCAGCAACGACGCGTTCACGTCGTCCCCAACACCGATTGTCGATAGCGTGATGTCCGCTTGAACCATCTTCCGCATCAGCTTGGGGTAGTCGCCACCTTGGCTCTGCCCGTCGGTGAGCAAGACGATGTGCTTCACCGCCACGTTGTGCGGCCCCAGCTTCAGCAACGCCTGGTACGCCTGCTCCAACGCGGGGTGGATATTGGTCCCCCCGTCGGGGTGGATGCTGCGCACGGCTTGGGCGACGGTGCGTGGGCTGGCGTTGATGCCCAGAGGCACGATCCAACGCGGGCTGTTATCAAACGCGATCACCCCCACGTGATCCTGGGGGTAGAGCGTTTCTAACGCCAACACCGCCGCTTCGTTGGCGACCTCCTGTTTGCTATAAGGCGATTGGTTGACGCTGCTGCTCATCGATCCCGACCGGTCCAGCACCAGCACCAGCGCCCCGGCGGGCACCACGGTCTGGCTGGGGATCTGGCATTGCAGCGGCAGGATCCGATCGATCGGCGAGCCGGTCCAACCCCCAGCCGCAAAGCTGTTGGGGCCACCGACCATGATCAGCCCGCCACCCAGATCATGCACATAGCTGGCCAGCTGCTTCTGCAACGCCGGGGCAATCGCCTCAGCGGGCACGTCTTGCAAGACCACCGCGTCGTACCGCTGCAGAGACGTCAACTGGGTGGGGAATGATTCGGGCCCAACCACATCCAGCTCGATGCCATGGTCTACCAACGCCTGGGGCAACACCTGGCTGCTAGGTAAACCGGTCGATCCAACGAACAACACCCGACCCTTGCCCTGCACCAGGGTAAAACCCTGGGCTTGGTTGTTGGCGGCGATCGTGTCGGCTTGCGCCGCAGGCTCATAGACAGCTTCAAAGCGATGCACCCCGGTTTGTGCAAACGGCAGTTCGATCTTCCCCACCCAGACATAACGGCCCTGCCGGGGTTCGGTGCGATCGTGATCCGCCTGCTGGGTGAGTGGGTGGCCACCCGCTTCACCCGCCGCATCGGCACCGCCTGAATCACCCGATCCGCCAACCTCACTTGCGTAGCCTGTATCCAAGCCGGGCAGCTGTTGCGGAATCCATTGGTGAGGGTATACCTGTCCACCCATGCCCGGGTCGGGTCCGTTGAGGTCGACCAGCTGCCCGTCGTGCTTCAGATGCACCGTGCCGGTCGCGGGGTGTGTGGCGCGCAGCACCACGCGCAGCGCGATGGTTTGGCCTTCGTGTGCCTGCGCAGGGGCGTGGAGTGCTTCGACCATCACCTCCCAGTCGAGCTGGAAATCGATCGGCAGCACATCGATCGGGATGCGCGCCGCTTGCGCTTCACGCGCGGCGTTGATCAGGCCTTGACCGTTGGGTGAGGCGGTATCGTTGCCATCGCTGATCAGGACGATGCGCTTGGCGCTGTTGGCGGGGAACAGCGCCATGGCCAAACGCAGTGCTGATGCCGTGTCTGTGCCCTCCGTGGGCTGGATCACGGTGTCGGACTCGAATGCCAAGGCAGTAGACGGCACGGTGCGCACCGTGGGTTGGCCGTCGTAGGTTAATAGCCCCAAGCGATCCTCGGGGTGGTGGCCTTGGGCCGCTTGCTCAAGCCAGCCCAGCGTCCAATCTTCGATGGATCGATGCCCCCCAATCGCCGGCGGCTCACCCGGGGGTTGCCCCTGGCTTGCCGCGGGCCGCTGCGCCAGGCGGTGAACCGATTCGGATTGGTCGGCTACCACGATCACGGTCAGCCCGGTGTGTCGCCGCACCGCCTGGGCGTCGGCCAGCGCCAGCACCAGCGTCACCGCCACCACCACCCGCAGCCCGATGATCAGCCACGCCCGGCCCATGCCCAGCGGCGCTAGCCGCAACCGCCCCATGACGACCACCGGCACGACCAACACCAGCAACACCAGCAGCTGAGGATGATCGAAACGCAGCGTCATGGCTGAGTGGGGGGGGATGGGGGTGGGGCGTCTTCGGCGTGGCGAGGGATCTGGTTGAAGTACCGGCGCACCGCCTGATGATACCGCCGGGGCACACGGTCTTCGGTTAGCGCCTGTTCGGCGTGGCGTTGGGCTTGGGGGATTGACGGCTGGGCCTGGACCGTGGCTGGGCCCTTGGCGGGGTGTCCATCGGGCCGCCACCACGTGATTGACTGGCCGCCTTGCGGATCGAAATCTTGGGCCGAATCGCCCCGTCCTTGGGCCTGGTAGGCCTCCACCTGCCGGTGTGCGCCCAGCGGGTCACCCCCTTCTTGGGCCCCCGCGGTCGGATTGGCGCTTCGGGTCGACAGATTCTCGATCGCCTGCTGCGTGTGACGCTGGGCTTGACGCATCTGATCCAGCTGCTGCTGAAGCTCAACGAGTCGTTCGAGTTGATCGGCTGCGTCCTCTAGTGATTGTTTGGGGGATGTCGCGGCCGGCGGTTGGTTCGGGTTTGGCTGGCCTTGGGTCCATTGGCCGTCCTGATTCGAAGACCGATCTTTTTGATCCAAAGCCGATGATAACCCTTCGCACTGCTGCTGGCTTTCTTGGTGGCGGCGCTGTTGCTGCTGGATTTCCTGGGCCTTTTGTGCGATACGCCGGGCGTCTTGTGGGTCGTGGCCTTGCTCAACCAGCCGCCGCTCCAACGCCTGGGGATCGATCGGCGCCTGTGATCCATCGTGTGGCGCGGGTTGGGTCGTAGCGGGATCCTGGGGTTGGCCTGATGGCTGTGCTCTAGACAGCGTGTGCTCGAGCTGCTGGGCGGACTGTGATTCTTGTTGGGCGTGTTGATCCGCAGCTTGCTGCATCTGGCCAGCCAGATGCTGGAGCTGCTGCTGCAGGGCCTGACGCTCTTGGGGTGACATCGACTCCACGGCTTTGGCCAACGCGCGGGCCTGGGCCTGGGCGTCTTGGAAGTCGCCACGCCTTAGCGATTCGACCAATGGATCAGCGGGCCCGGGTTCTTGCTGCTCTAGCCGGCTCATGGTGTTGCGCAGCGTCTGAAGCAGCTTGTCGTGCTGCTGGGTCTGATCCTCCAACCGGTCCTGCAATTGGGAGAGCTTGGCCGCGGCCTCGCTGCGTGTCTGGGGCTGGGTCAGGTCGGCCTGCTGGATCTGGGAGAGGGTTTGCAAGGCGTCGTTGGGGGCGGCGCTCGATGGGTCGGCCGGGTCGTGCCCCAGCTCGGTGGTGCGCACGGCAGCTAAGGATTGGTCGATGTGCTGTTTGGCTGTGTCGGCTTGGCGTTGCTGGCTTTGCTGTTGGGTCTGAGCCTGTGACCGGCCAAGCAGGTCCATCGGTGGCACAAGCACCGCGATCAGCCCCAATGCCACGCCCGCCAACGGCAGCAACCCCCAGGGCTTGGTGAGTCGCAGAGGCAACGTCGCGGGGATCGATAGCCTGCCTGCGAGCTGAGTCGCCTGATCCACCACATGCCCAGCAAAGGGGTTGTCGGGGTAACGAGCATAAGCAAACAAGGCCGACGCCAGCTGGTCTTTGAGACCCAGCTGCTGATCGATCCATGCCGCTGTCACGGCGTCACTTGGCCAGCGCCAAGCCATCACCCCCACCCCAGCCACAGCAACCCCAGCCCCGATCGCCACATAAATCCAGTCAGGAACCGGGATGGCAAACAGCCGACCCATCAACAACACCCCCGCCGCCAGCCCCAGCCCCCCCAGCCCCAGCCAGGGAAAAACCAAAAGCCCTTTTTGGAGGATTATCCGCCGGCGGGCAGCTATAATGGCTTGTTTGATGGGATTATTCATAGCAGCGATGTATCCAGCAGCAAAAGTGAGTGCCCCGCCTAGGCATCATACAACCGTCGCAATCGGCAGACCACGAACCGGCCAGCCGTTGGGGGTGATAAAAATTGGATTTTTTCCTCCCATGAACCGAATGGATAATGGTACAATCTTAACCTGAAAAGAGCAGTGAAGATGAGCCAATCCCCTAGGCCAAGGCCAAGGAGGAAGCCACAGAGCCTTCCTAAAACGCGCCAACCGACCTCTCAACAGGCGGTCCAAGCGGCAGCAGCAACAGCGTTGCTCGACTTAGACCGTGGAGAAGAGGACGCCATCGTACTGGCACAGCTAGATGATGGGCCGCGTGAACCAGGCCCATCACCCACCCAATTAAAGGCACGTCAAAAAGCGGCCCAACCCGCCACTGGCCAACCCGCAAGGATGAAAAAGCCGAGCGCCAAACCGAGTGTCAAGAAAACCGCCAGCCGGTCGGCCCCCCGCCGCGCTGCGGCGGCTTCGACAAAAACACGAACCAAAACCTCAGCCCGTCAGCCGGCCCGGGTAACACCAAGGACCACCCGCCGCAACGCGAAATCGAACGATCTCAAAGCAGTCGCTGCCCCCTTGCTGGCAACGGTGGGCGTGCTGCTGCTGATCCCAGCCATGTGGGCGCTGCTGCTGCTGATGGGCGTGGGCGTGCCCGGGTCGGCGCGTGACGATTCACGCCCCATGGCGGCGGTGATGCTCATCAGCTGGCCGATCGCGATCTGCCTGATCGCGGCCTCGGTGCTGTTCTTCAACCAGATCCTCCGTGAAAAGAAGCAACAAAAGCGGCTCTATTAAAGCCGGCCCATACACCAGCCCCGATCAGGTTGAGGGGGTCCGGTTCGTCCGCGGCAGGGCAATCTTGGGTGTTTTTGTGATTCCGACGCGGCAAACGCATACCCGATGGGTATATACCCATCGGGTAGATCTTCTCCGTGGTATCGTTTCATGACGGATCCACGGTCGCATTACCGTGTGTCCCGCCAATCGACATCCCGGTCTTTGGTAAACGTACCCGCCGCCTGTTCAAGGCATGCCTGGCACACCGCGGCGGCGGGGTTGGCTCGGGGTGGGCGGTGGGGGTGAGACCATTTCTGCTCGGTCAGCTGGCGCAGACACAGCGTGCAGGTAAACGCTTCTTGAGACGAGCTAACGGCGCCCAACGCCAGCTTGAGACACGCCAAGCACAGCACCGACCCCTGGTGGCCCTCGATCATCGCTAGCGCTTGGTCCCAATCGGTCCCACAAAAGTCACACGAAATAATCACGCCGCCGTTTTCTATCCGCTGCATCGTACCAACCGGGATGGATTTGCAGGCGTCGCTTTCGAACGCGTGTGTAGATCTTCAAACAGCGACGATCCATTGAACATCAGGCCGCCTCTAAAAACCCTCTTTGCCTACAGGATAATGATACCCGATGGGTATAAAAACGGGGCAGAGCACCTCTTTTATGCTTTACAACACCGTCTCCCATCGAGACAATACAGATGTCCCGTGACACTAACATCAAGGAGCCCGTTATGAACGCGCACACACTAAGACCGGCTTTCGCCCTGCTGTTCGCCACCGCGGCCTGCCTCTCCCAGGCTGCTGCCAAAGACACCCCCGCCGACGCACCGTCCATGTCACCCGAGCAACAAGAGATGATGAAGCGGTTCGCAGCCTACGCAGCCGTCGGGCCCGAACACGCGCTGCTGGCCAAACGAGCCGGCAGCTGGGACTACACCATCAAGATCTGGATGGTCCCCGGCGCACCGCCTGAGGAGTCTGCGGGCACCTGCGAATCCAAGCTCATCCTTGGCGGCAGGTTTATCCAGGACATCGTCACCGGCCAATTCCAAGGCCAAGCATTCTCAGGCATCGGCATCGCCGGGTACGACAACATCAAGAAAAAATACGTCGCCACCTGGCTAGACAGCATGGGCACCGGCCTCATGACCGCCGAAGGCACCGCCTCACCCGACGGGAAAACACTCACCTACGCCTCCCAATACTCGTGTCCCATCCTCAACGGCACCCGCCACTCCAAGACCATCGAAACCTACATCGACGATGACCACTGGACCATGGAAAGCTACGAGGCGACCCCCGATGGCGGTGAATTCAAGATGATGGAAATCAAATACACCCGCCGAAAGTAACCGAAGGCTGGCGGGGTGGGGATGAGCAAGCGGGGGTGCCACACAGACGGGTGACTTGGGCACGCTCCGCTTAGCGCCCCAGTGGCACATAGTGTTGGGGGATTGGTCGGGTGCCACACAGCATCCCGTTCAGGGTGCTGTGTGCGAACGGTTAAGCACACATCAGCCTTCGGCCTGATGTATGGCACCCGGCAAACCAACGACAACATGGTTCCGACATTGCAGATCAGCAAAAAAACAGGAAAGGGGCTGTCCTATTGACTTTTAAATAGTTCATTTAATGCAGTCGATCTAGCCGATCTGATGGTGTATGCCCTACACCGGATCACGCAAGGCAGCCCCAGCGACGTCGTTGGCGAGCGATGGCGTTGCTGGATCAAGGTCAGTCTCAGTCACAAGTGGCGCGCAAGCTGGGGGTGACACCCGCGGCGGTGTCGCAGTGGGCCAAGTGGCGACGCCAAGGCGGCGACGCCGCCCTGCAAGCCAAGCCCCACCCCGGCCCCCAACCCAAGCTCACCGCTAAGCAGCGCACCAAGCTCGAAAAGTTATTGCGGCAGGGCCCACGCAAGCACGGTTACACCACCGAGCTGTGGACGCTGACGCGGGTGGCCCAGGTGGTCGAGAAACATTTTGGCGTCAGCTACAGCTGCCCGGGGCTTTGGCACGTCATGCGTGGCCTAGGCTGGTCGGCCCAGAAGCCCGAACGCTTGGCGCGTGAACGCGACGATCAAGCGGTCGCCACGTGGCGCAAGCAAGACTGGCCGCGCCTCAAAAAAAGCGCGGCGAAGCGGTCAAAGCATTGTGTTTACCGATGAATCCGGCTTCATGTTGCAACCCACCGTCCGCCGCACGTGGGCGCCGCGGGGCCAAACCCCAACGCTCAAATGTTACGATCGACACGACCGATTGTCTGCGATCTCCGCGATCACCGTGTCGCCCAAACGCAAACGACTGGGGCTGTACTTCGACATCCAAGATCGCAACGTCAAGACCGATGACTTCGTAGCGTTGATCGAACGGGTCGTCGCAAAGTTAAGCCGCCCCATCCTCTTGGTGATGGATCGCTACTCGGTGCACCGCAGCGCAGCGCGTCGATGGCAACAACAACGCCACAAACGGATCACTATCGAATGGCTACCGGCTTACGCCCCGCAGCTCAACCCCGTCGAACAGGTCTGGAACCGCGCCAAACACACCGACCTAGCCAACTTTGTCCCCGACGACGTGTCGCACCTGGGCCGAAGCGTCAACGATTCACTCAAACGCACACGCAACCAACAACACCTGCTACGATCATTCTTTAGACACGCTAGGCTCAATCTATAGAACGTTAAATGAACTATTTAAGAGTCAATAAGATGTCAACAGCAGAATTCAAGAGGGCCCCGGAGACGTTCCTGAAGACGAACCTGATCATGGTTCCCGAGGAGACGGATAAAGTCGGATCGGATGGGGTCCATTCATTCACGCTGAAGAATATCCCGGACCGGAAAGCCGCATTTACGTTGGAGGCGTCGGAGAGCGGTGACAGCATCAAAGCCTACTATCTTCCGTGGAAGAAGGATCTGGCCGTCACCATGACGTTGGGGGCCGATGCAGACTTCTTTTTTCACCTCTGAGATGACAGGCTGTCGATTCTCGGTGTTGACCGGAGACCTCAAGAAGCCGAGGGTAGCGCACGTGGCGGGGAATCTGTCTAGCAGAAAAAAGAGAACCGACGCAGAAGTGGACGCCAAGTTCACATCTGAGAATCCAAAGCTGATCCGCAGACTGTCCATCAGTGGTTCGTTAGGGCGCAAACGGAAGCACGACTACGCAGGGCAGACCGGTAATCAATGGGCGAGTTCTGCCTTCGTCTATGGACAACGTAACGAGGACAGTGGCGAGTGGGCGTTCTTCGCGCAGATCTGCAAGGGCGTGATGTCTGTCATCAAGAACGTCACCGAAGATACGACGATCCTTGGATACGTCGACATCCTCAATGATTCATACGTCAAGAAGGGCTAATAGCGATTCACCCCGCGGGCTTCATTCCGTTGGGTACCCAGGAGGCATTGCACCGAGATGAAAGAGCTCAAGGCCGGCGACATCATCATTGAATTGAAGGACAACGAACCCGTCCACAGCATGCTTTGGGTGGGCGGAACCTCTCCTCTAATCCATGCGACGGAGGGGTCAAACTGGGGGGTTCGCCAACACTCCTCGACGTACTTGAAGCTGAAGCTCGAGAAACGCCACTCAGCTCAACGTCTATCGATGCACCAAGGAGACGCTCCCCGATACGGCTGCCGAGTATGCAAAGGGCTGGGCCACGGAAAATCTTCCGGAAGGGTCGGAGGGCCAAACGCCGTTCCTTTTGACGGAGGAGAAAAAGTACCGGGTCTTGAAGACGCCCTACAGCCCGGTGCGCCTCAGGGTCGGGAGGGATCAACAAACCCCTCGGGAATGGAAGGTCGGTTCGCTCTTTCGCGTCGTCAAGGCCATCGCCAATGCTGAGGAGAGCATCGGGCTGAGCCCGCACAACGGCGTGAGTTGCTCGCAATTTGTCACCTATTGCTACCAGGCGGCAGACCTGAAAAAGTACGTCGGAGAAGTCATCAAGCCCGGAAACAGCGAGCTCAAGAGGCACAAGCAGGGGGGGCATGCCCACTGGAGTGTTGCATAACAAATTCATCACATGGGACAAGAAGCCGGGTGCCACACAGCATGGCCCTGAAAGGGGCTGCTGTGTGCGATCAACCGGTTGCGTTACATTGTCACTATGGAGTCACACCGTCGCCGACTCAGGCGGATCGATATACACGGGCACGCTAGATACTTGACATGCTCTTGTTACCGCCGATTGCCGCTATTCAAAAACAATCGAATCAAAGACGCATTTGTGGATCACCTGGCGTTGATGAGGGAAGCGATGCCGTTTCAATTGTACGCCTGGGTGGTCATGCCCGAGCATATCCACCTGCTTATCTTGCCGGTGCAGATGACTACGGTGACGGCTTTGCTGCGCCGTCTCAAATCACCGTTTGCGAAACGCGTCATCGAACAGTGGCGAAATGTCAATGCTCCGATCCTTGGGCGTGTGACAGACGCCCATGGCCAAACGCGGTTCTGGCAACGGGGTGGTGGGTATGACCGCAATCTATTCACCGACCATGAATTGATGGAGAAGATTCATTACATCCACACGAACCCGGTGCGGCGGGGGTTGGTGGATCGGCCAAGGGATTGGGGATGGTCATCGGCCAGATCGTATGAAGGCGGACCATGCCGGGGCCCCGATGTGGACAAGGTCTGTGTGAGTTGATGGCGAGTCCGCACACAGCAGCCTGCGGCGTGATGTGTGGCACCCGGCGCCGGACGTGGCATATTCGATGGGCACGGTATACTGGATTGCACAATGTATGGGGTGGGTACGTCCCATCCTACTTCAACTAGTTAGTTTAACCCTAGATAGTAGGATATATGGCACGTTCTCCTTACAAACATCCAACCGTCTTTGTTGGGTGTCCGTATACACCGGAGGGGTGGCCTGCCTGTGAAAAGTTGATCCAGTCTGAATGAGAGTCTCTACTGGCCGAGGTGGCCAAGGAGACATCGATGTCAGGCAAGAAGCGTGTTCGTCACAGCCCGAAGCAAATCGTGGACAAGTTGCAGGAATCGGATCGGCTTCTCAACGCGGGGCAGTCGCTGGGGCAGGTATTGCAAGCCTTGGGCGTCAGCGAGGCGACGTACCACCGCTGGCAGAACCGGTACGGGGGGATGAAGGCCAGCGAGGCCAAGCGGCTCAAGGCGTTGGAGCAGGAAAATGCCCGGCTCAAGAAGTTGCTGGCTGACGCCCACCTGGACAACGACATCCTCAAGTCGGCGTTGGATCACCTGGGAAACGGGTGAGCCCGGCGCGTCGTCGCGATGCGGTCGTGCACGTTCAGCGGGGCGTGGGCGTCAGTCAGCGGCGGGCGTGTCGGGCACTGGATCAGCCACGGGGCACCCAGCGTTACCTGCGGAAGGTCAAAGCCGACGAAGGGCCGCTTCTTCGGGCCATGGAGGCTTTGGTCTGTCAACACCCGTGCTACGGCTACCGCATGATTCATGCGTTGCTGGTGGCCGAGGGGTTCAAGGTCGGGCGTGACCGGGTGTACCGGCTGTGGCGGACACACGGCTACGGCGTGAAGCAAAAGCCGGTGAAAAAGCGGCGTTTGGGCGTGAGCGAAAACGGGATCATGCGACGCAAGGCCGAGTCGATCAACGACGTGTGGTGCTGGGACTTCATCCACGACCGCGATGAGCGTGGCCGGGTGCTGCGTTGGCTGGTGATCGAGGATGAGTTCACGCGAGAGGGCCTGGCCGTGCAGGTCCGTCGCTCGTTCAAGGCCCAGGATGTGCTGGACGTGCTCAGTGAGCTGATGCTGATCCGTGGCGTACCCGGTCACATCCGTAGCGATAACGGCCCGGAGTTCATCGCCGAAGCAATCCGCCACTTCCTGCAGCAGACCGGCGTGGTGACGTTGTACATCGAACCCGGCGCTCCGTGGCAAAACGCATACGCCGAGAGCTTCAACAGCCGGTTCCGTACCGAGCTACTGAATCAGGAATCGTTCGCCGACCTGGCCGAAGCGAGGCAGGTCAGTGGGTGGTGGCAGAACCACTACAACCACCGTCGGCCCCATTCATCGCTGGGATACCAGACCCCGGCAGCATTCGCCGCATCGCTTGCTGGTCCTCCGCTGCGGCTCGGGGCTACGCCCCTCGCCTGCGCTACGGCCCAGCAAGCGATAGAATCAGCCGATCACAAACCGACTCTCATTCAGACTGGTACATAGTTTTCAGGCAGGCCAACCTGTTCATGGCTAAGCAACTTGTTTCAGATGAGTTATGGGCGATCATCGAACCGTACATCCCGGTGCGGCCGCGCAGGAAGCGCAACCCAGGGCGCAAACCTGTACCCGATCGTGCTTGTCTGACCGGGATCTTGTTTGTGTTGATGTCGGGCATCCCGTGGGAGATGCTGCCCCAAGAGATGGGTTGCGGCAGCGGCATGACCTGTTGGCGTCGGCTACGCGACTGGAAAAAAGCCGGTGCCTGGAAAACGGTCCACCACCTGCTACTGGACCACTTGCGTGAGGCCGACAAACTAGACTTTAGCCGGGCGGTGGTTGATAGCGCGACCGTGCGCGCGGTGGGGGGGGCGAAAAAACCGGCCCAAGCCCCGTGGATCGGCGAAAACCGGGCAGTAAGCATCATGTGCTGACCGACGCCAACGGCGTGCCGATCGTGGCCAAGACCACCGCGGCCAACCGCCACGATGTCACCGAGTTGCTGAACTTGGTCAACGACGTGCCGGCGATCAAAGGCAAGCCCGGAGCGCCGCGTTATCGCTTCGATGAGCTTTACGCCGACCGCGCCTACGACAGCGAACCCGACCGCGAAGCGCTGCGTGACATCGGCACCGAGCCCAAGATCCCCAAACGACGCACGGAGCATGGCAGCGGCTTGGGCGTTTACCGCTGGGTGGTCGAACGCACGCTGAGCTGGTTGCACCAATTCCGCCGCCTACGCATCCGCTACGAACGAAGACGCGACATCCACGAAGCGTTCCTCACCATCGGCTGCATCTTGATCTGCCATCGCATTTACCAAAATGCATTGTGTTAGGGGCTCTAAACATGCCGGATGCCACACGGAGTTCTCTGCGTTGAGTGGTTCCCTTGGCCTTGGATTGGCGGCGGGTGGCTGGGGCTGCGCAATTCAAAGACATTGAATCGATTACTCAGCACGATATTTTTTCCAGCCTCGCATACTTGAGGATGAGTGTTTTGACGCCGGCGGTGTTGAATTCGACGCGGGCACGGGGTTGGGAGCCGCCGGGGTGGACCGCGACGATGCGGCCCAGGCCGAACTGGGGGTGGTGGACCAGCTGCCCGGGGGAGAGCGCGTCTTGGTCATCGTCATCGTCTGGCGGTGCGGGTTCGTCGATGGCGTCGAACCGGTCGTCGTGGGTCCGATCATAGCCTTGGTCGGACACGTCGTTGGGTTGGGTGTGGTCTTTAGGCAACTCGTCGAAGAACCGGCTGGGGACAGCGGGGTGGACCTGCCCAAAGAGGGTGCGGTAGTGGGTCGGTCGCGGCGGCGGGTTCAAAACCCTGAGTTGTTGATGACAACCCCCAGCAGCGGTCCACCGCGGCTGCCCATCTCAATCGGGGAAGCGTGGATCTAATCCATCGCCGCCGCGATCAGGCAGCCACGCACAACCGACGTCAGCGGCTCGCGGGCGCGGCGCACACCGGCGACCTGCAGCGGGAAATCGGTCCTGGCCAGCTCTTGAGCAAAGACATCGGCGAACCCGCCGATCATGCTCGACCCCCCGGCCACAACGATCTCAACCGGGTCGGTAAACCGCGGGACATCCTGGGCCATCGCAAACCGCTGGGCGAGGTTCTGCAGCAGGTAGTCGATCAGGTTCCGGTAGTAGATCACGATCGCTTCTTCTTCGCGCGACCGAGGCTGCTTGAGGTTCACCCCCGGCGACTCTTTGATGTCGGTCACGCGGGTGCGTGGAATCCCCATGACCTTCGCCACGTGCTGATCGATCCAGTCGCCGCCTCGGCCCACCGAGAACGTCACCGCAGGGATCGACTTGTACGCCACGCAGATGTTGAACATCCCACCGCCGCAAGAAATCCCGATCCCGGTAAAGTCTTGCTCGGCCAGCTCGGAATAAACCACCGCGTGCCCCTCGTTGATCGCGTGGGGCGCGTAGCCTAATTTTTTGAGCAACCCCTCGATCACGCCCTGGTGGTACACGATATCGTTATCCACATCGATCGACGGGGCGGGCACACAGAAGTAGACCGGCTCCTTATCCGCAGCGGGCTTGCCCAGCAGCCGGTCGATGATGAACCGCAGCATCGGGATCGCGTCCTTCTCCTGCGCCTGGAGGAAGCCGTCGCTCATCGGCCGCCTGACGTCCTTGCCGAACATGTTCGCCAAATTGAACGATGCGTCACCCAAGACGAACAGCCGGTCGCGGTACGAAACATAGGGGACGTTGAGCTGGGTGAGCATCTTCCGGTTCTTTTGAAACTCAGAAGGGATCTCCAGGAACATGTTCCGCTCACGCTGGATCGTGGGGTTGCCGTCTTGGTTGTGGGCGGCGCTAAGCAGGTTGGCTGTGCCCACGTCCAAGCCTTTCCCCAACAACGTCACCGACTGGCCATCCTGAGGCACATCGGCTTGATCGCTGTCGGCGGGTTCATGGTTTGAATCGAAGCTAACTCTGGCATCATTGCGCGACATGGTAACTCTCCCCTGAGTTGTGATTCCCTACAAAAATGAATCGGCTTTGGCTTGCGTTGGCGCACCGGCCTAGGCCTGGGTCTCCTGATCGGGCTGTTGCGGTGGGTCGATGGACCGCGACGCCTGCTGACGCAGCTGCTTGAGCCGGTTGAGGTTGTCCGAAATGCTCTGCTTGGTGGTTGTGGCTTTGACGTCGAGTTTCTGGAAGTTCGATTCCATCTCTGCTTCGTCGTCAAAGATCTTGGAAAGATAGACCTCGGTGGCGTCAACGGGGCACTCCACCGTACCCGCCGACGCCACGCGGATCGCCCGACCGATTTTGTCCAGCGTCTCGTTGAGCTTGCTGTGATACCCTTCTTGCACCGCGGCTTCTCGCTGGGTGAGTTTCTGGAGCATCGCCTCGATCGCTTCGTGACCCGCTTGCCCATTCTGCTGATCCAGCGACTGGAGGAACGCCCTGACCTCCGCCAGCTCACCACGCAATTCGTGAAGGCTTTCGGGCTGAACCGCATCGGACGCCTGCGACGCGGCGATCTCTTCTTTGAGCGCTTCGACCAGCCCGTTCATGCGTCCAAGCTCGTGCTCTCGGCTTTGGATCTGGTCCCGCAGCTGCTCGATCAGCTGCTCGTCTTGCTTGATCTGATCCACGAGCCGATCGGTCTCGCGGTCGTAGTTCAGGATCGTCTCGCGCGCGTTGGCGATCCGTTCCATCAGCTGTTTGACGGCTTGAGCGGACGCCTGCTCGCGCTGCTGGGCCGCTTTGAGTTCCTGCTGGAGTGCTTGGTTCTCTTGGGCGGCTTCCAGCTGCTGGATCTTGGCCTCGAGCGAAGCGATATGCTCTTGTTGCTGCTGGATCGTGGCCTGTGACTGGGCCTGGATCCGCGACACACGCTGGAACTGCTCGTTGGCCTGGTCAACGACCCGCTCGCGGTCGGCGGCGGCAAGCTGGGTGGTCTCTCGCTGGATCGTCTCGTCCACCACCGCCTCGATCAGCTCCAGCGTCTCCTTCATGGAGATCACCCGGAACTGGCGGTTATTACCCCGCGCGGCGAGCTGCTCGAGCGTCACCGGCTGGGAATGGCCCTCGATCACCGAGGCTACACTCTTTCGGTCTTCCTCTTTCATCCCGCTCGTTCAAAGAAACACCCCCCACAACCTGGGACCATAAATGGCGGATTGGGGTGATATGGCGATGGGTCCCCTGCCAATTTTGCAACCCAATAGATCCCCCGAGTGGGTTATTTCATTCTATCCCGATAAGCCTCCATTTTCTCGCATCAACCCCGCTGGGTTTGAATATTTCATCGGCCCAATCCCCGGTGACGTTGTGAAATTAGGCAGATTTTCTGGCGGCTGGACACGACCTCATTGCGTTAAAATGACCCGCCATGCCCCCACCGCCCCCCGTTCAGCCCGATCCAACCCCCCAGATGGCTGTTTTGCAGCCTTTCCCCGGGTCCGAGGCGCTGTGTGAGACCTGCGGTTACAGGCTCTGCAGGCTTGATCCCCAGCAATCCTGTCCCGAGTGCGGGGACCCAATCGCTCGGTCAGACCCGGCGTTACGCACCGGCCTGCCCTGGCAACACAAAATGACCCTTGGGGCCTGGATTGTCACTGTGTGGCGGCTGGTCGTCGAGCCGGGGGTAAGTTTTCGGACACTCATCGTTGGTGGGTCCAACCGGCGGGCCCGGATCTTTTTGGCCAGCTTCGTGGTTGGGCTTAGCTTCGGGGTCTACCTGGCCTTCCAACTCCATGGGATGCCCCAAGCATGGCGGTGGGCGGTGGGGGTGGCAGTGGGGATCTCGGCGGCAACGTACGTCGAAGCCTTTGGTGTAGCGTTCTTTAGCACACGAAAGGGATGGCGCGTACCCGTTGCGCTCGCTGAACAGGTGGCCTGTTACGCCTCGGTGGGGTGGGTCATCGCGGTGGCGACGCTGATTTGGTTGCAGATCCTGGCTGAAAATGGGGTGCTGGCCAACCTCCTGGTGGACCTGTGGCCTCAACCGTGGGGACCATATGGGCTGGCGGTCGACGTGGTCTTGACCGCGGCAGCGGTGGGTTTAAGCATCTTATGGTTCGAAATGCTGGTTTGGTTTGGGGTCAGACGGGTTCGATACGCCAACCCTTCTCAATACAAACCCCCGACAAGCCGCCCTAAAGGCGCCTATGAATAAAAAATTACCTCGCTAACATTTGACCCAGAAACACACTTACGTTTAATATATAATAGGTGTGTTGATTATAACCGGCACGTGCCAAGCGGTGTTGGCCGCGGGTGGCGTCCGATCAAACCCGCTGATCATGACAATCAGCGGACGCCTCATCTAAGACAAGGGATCAGGCGTATATAGATTGAGGATATTATTTCGCGTGGGTGTTCTGCTGTGACAGGGTTATTGACAAAACCGCGGGTTGCAACCGGTGTTGTATGCACAAAATCTTGGCGTACGAGCTGGGATAGGGTACTCCAGAACCCATTGCTAACCTGTGGTGGTATCGGTTTGGAACAAACATAGGCGAGTCCTCTTCTACACCCGACTGATCGGATCATCCCCGGTGGCCTCATCAAGCAGCGGGTTCTTAGCTGCGATCGACACCGGGCTTTGGCATGTGCCCCAACGGATGGCTTGGCCAAGCGGCGTCTGTGCCGTGGCCGGCTTGACCTTAGAAAGGGGCCACCCATGTCTGCGTTGTATTTTGCTCAGATCGATTCTTCTCAGATCACGCTATTGCTGGTTGGTGGTGTATTGGGCGTGGCGGGTGCCTGGGCAGCGGGCCGGCTGATCGGCAAGCGGTACGTCCAAGACGCTAGACGTGAGCGCGACCAGATCCTCAAGCAGGCCCAAAGCGAGGCCCAGACACGCACCAAGCAAATCGAACTCGACGCCCGCACCGAGCAGGCCAAACTCCGAGAGGCCTTCGACCGGGAATCCAGCCAGGCCCGCAACGAGCTCAAAGAGATCGAGCGGCGGCTGACGAAGCGCGAAGACAACCTCGACCGCAAACTCGACGTCCTGACCACCAAGGAGAAGTACCTCGAAGAACTTGAAACCAAGGTCAAGCAGCGAGAAGAAAAAGTCGCCACCCGAGACGCCCAGCTCGACAAGCTCATCAATGAGCACCATCAGCTGCTGACCACCACCCGGGAAGAACAGAAAGCCACCCTGCTGCGCCTTAGCCGGCTAACCGAAGACGACGCACGCAAAGAAACCCTCAAGCTCATCGAGCAGGAGGTGCAGCACGAAGCGGCCCAGGTGATCCAACGCGAGATGGACCGGGCCGAAGAACAGATCAAAGAAAATTCGATCAAGATCACGCTACAGGCGCTGCAGCGGTACGCCTCGGAGCACACGGCCGACAGCACGGTCTCGGCGATCGATATCCCCAGCGACGACATGAAAGGGCGTGTCATCGGCCGAGAGGGCCGCAACATCCGCGCCTTCGAGAAAGCCACCGGCGTCGACGTGATCGTCGACGACACACCCGGCGTGGTCGTGGTCTCCTGCTTCGACCCGATCCGCCGGGCCATCGCAGCCGATTCGTTGCGCAAGCTGCTCGAAGACGGGCGGATCCACCCCACGCGCATCGAAGAGGTCGTCGAGCTGATGCAGAAAGAGATGGCCCAGCGGGTGATCAAGTTTGGCCGCGACGCGTCGATCGAGGCCAACATCCAGGGCCTGCACCCCAAGATCTCCGAGATGATGGGGCGGCTGTATTACCGCACCAGCTACGGCCAAAACATCCTGCGCCACTCGATCGAGGTGGGCTACCTCTGCCAGGTCATCGCCGACGAGCTTGGCCTAGACGGGACGATCGCGCGGCGGTGCGGGTTCCTGCACGACATCGGCAAGGCCATGGACCACGAGGTTGAAGGCGGCCACCCGAAGATCGGGGCCGATTTTTGCAAGAAATTCGGGGAAAAAGAGGCGGTGCTCAACGCGATCGCCGGCCACCACAACGACATCCCCGCCACGACCTCTTACACACCGATCGTCATGGTCGCCGACGCGATCAGCGGCGCCCGGCCCGGCGCGCGGCGTGAGACGCTCGAAAAATACATCAAACGCCTCGAAGAGCTCGAGACCATCGCCAACAGCATGAAGGGGGTGCGTCAGGCCTTCGCCGTCCAAGCCGGGCGAGAGGTACGTGTCGTAGTCGACCCCGACACGGTCGACGACACCAACTGCGTGGTGGTCGCACGCGACATCGCCAAGCGGGTCAGCGAAGAGATGACCTTCCCCGGCGAGATCCGCGTCACCGTCCTACGCGAGATGCGCACGGTCGAATACGCCAGGTAATCGTATGAAGGCGGACCATGCCAGCACCACGACGTAGATACAGTCTATATGAGTTGATGGTGAGTTCGCACACAGCAGCGTACTGTGTGGCATGGGTCACATGACTTTTATTTTATCCTCACTCTATTTTCACCAAAAACCACAGGAATCATCTCTTTCAGGCCATTGTCCTTGACAAGAATATTATGAGTATATGACGCAGTAAAGGCATGATACGCGTCGTCCCAATTATTCTTATCTGAAGGCTTCGTTATCTTTGCAAAGGCATACCAAAGAATAATCGACCACGGCCAGAGGCCGTGGTATTGGGGAAGGCCCCTCGAAGGGGCCGTTGGACGTAGGGAAGGCCCCGCTGGGGCCGTTAGCAACGGTTAATGAAGTTCGAGGTGGTTTTGGCCTGTTTCCAGTTTTTCTTGATCTCGGATGTAAGCACGGACCTTCTGTTCGTCGAGGCCCACGGTGCTCACGCAGTAACCGGTGGACCAGAAATGCAAGCCGGTCATCCGGGTTTCCCGCATCAGTTCTCGGTGGATCCGCACCGCGCTCTTACTTTTGAGAAAACCGATCGTCGACGCCACGCTGAACTTCGGGGGGATCCGAAGACACAGATGGATGTGGTCGGGCATCGCATGGCCCTCGATCAGTTCGATCCCCTTCTGACGACACAGACGTCGCAGGATCAGACCGACCTTCTCCCGCTTCCTGCCGAAGAAGACTTTCCGGCGGTACTTCGGTACGATCACGATGTGATAGATGCAATCCCAACGCACATGGGATTGGCTAGACCATTGATGACTCGTCAGGTTCTCCTTTCTGCCCCAACGGGTCTTCCCGAAAGGAGAACCTACGCATCCACAGGACTAACATCACCCCGAATCGCTCGAAGCTATTCGGGTCGCACGGCCAGAGGCCGTGGTTTTATGAGTTAATAATTCTTGCCCACCGACCGATTGCCTTGACATCGGGAAATACAGATAAAGCGCGTTTCCAGTCCGGATCACTATATCGACCATCTGAGTTAAAGTATTTTTCAATAAATTCAATCACTAGGGGACCTGTTTGAAATTCCGAAATGAACTCGGGTGATTTAGTCCCCTGACCTGTGTATTTATTGAGAGCCTGTTGGGGCCACTTTTGGAGACAAGTCTCCGCAAAATTATTGGGTAGTGTCCGTCAAGTTGCGCACTTTGGTTAAGCAGTCTCCGGGGGATGGCTGGTTGGCTGGGCCGCAGTGAGGGCGAGCGTAGCGAGCCCGAACGAAGGGCCAGCCAACCATTGCGTGGCTACACCGCCACGCTCAATCGTTCTTCTTCCGATTCGTGGTCTCGCTCACGTTCGAGTTCGTAAAGTCGATCCATGTCCAGGTACTTCCGTGTCCCCCAACGCGTACCGGCTACGTGACGCACCCGCGCCGAAGCCAGCATCACCGCCGAGTGGCCATCTGGGAATGCACCCACCACCTTCGTGCGGCGTTTGATCTCACGCATCAATCGTTCCAGCGGGTTGTTCGTGCGTAGCCGTGTCCGGTGTTCACGTGGGAAACTCATATACCGCAGCGTCTCGTGTACCGAATCCCGAACGAACGCCGCAGCCTTGGGTAGCTTCATCCCCTCAAGCTTGACCGCTACATCCTCGGCCTTCTTCAGCGCCGCGTCACGGTCTTCTTGAGCGTGGATTGCCTTGAGCATCGCACTGACCTCTTTGACTTTGCTGCGGGGCACGCAGCTCCACACGTTGCGGTACCAGTGCACCACGCAGCGTTGCCACTGTCCATCCGGGAACACCTCACCCAGCGCTTCGACCAGTCCCAAGCACGCGTCGCTGACAAATAAGCGTGTCTCGCACAGACCACGTTGCTTGAGGTGACGCAAGAACCCCAGCCACGACGCCTTGTCTTCCTTGGCCCCTTCGGCGATGCCCAGCACCTCGCGATAACCGTCGCGCGCCACGCCGATCGCTACCAGGATCGCCACGTTCTTCACCTCACCGCCCCAGCTCCGCTTGAGGTATGTGCCATCGAGGTACACATACGGATGCTCGCCTTCAATCGGCTTGTTCCGCCATGCATCGATCTGCTGATACACCTTCTGGTTCAGCTCGCTCACCGTCGAAGGCGATACCTTCGTGCCCCACAACGCCTGGGTGATGTCTTCGACTCGACGCACACTCACGCCCGCCAAATACATCTCGATCAACGCCTCCTCCACGCTGCTTTCACGACGCTTGTAACGCTCAATGATCTGCGTCTCGAAAGGCAACGACCGCAACCGGGGCACTTTGAGCGTCACCTGGCCTGCCTTGGTCTGAAGCTTGCGATGGTACGAACCGGCCCGGGTATCCTTCCTGGCATCGGTGCGTTCATACCGGCCGGCTTGGCACAACGCCGCGGCTTCGGCATCCAAAAGCCCGTTGAGTGTCTGCTCAACAGACTCCACCACAATCCGGTCGACGTGACCGCGGACCTGAGCTTCGTCGATCCGAAACACGTCTTTCATCCCGACATCGTTTGCCGTAATGGCCTGCCTGTGAAAAGTTGATCCAGTCTGAATGAGAGTCTCTACTGGCCGAGGTGGCCAAGGAGACATCGATGTCAGGCAAGAAGCGTGTTCGTCACAGCCCGAAGCAAATCGTGGACAAGTTGCAGGAATCGGATCGGCTTCTCAACGCGGGGCAGTCGCTGGGGCAGGTATTGCAAGCCTTGGGCGTCAGCGAGGCGACGTACCACCGCTGGCAGAACCGGTACGGGGGGATGAAGGCCAGCGAGGCCAAGCGGCTCAAGGCGTTGGAGCAGGAAAATGCCCGGCTCAAGAAGTTGCTGGCTGACGCCCACCTGGACAACGACATCCTCAAGTCGGCGTTGGATCACCTGGGAAACGGGTGAGCCCGGCGCGTCGTCGCGATGCGGTCGTGCACGTTCAGCGGGGCGTGGGCGTCAGTCAGCGGCGGGCGTGTCGGGCACTGGATCAGCCACGGGGCACCCAGCGTTACCTGCGGAAGGTCAAAGCCGACGAAGGGCCGCTTCTTCGGGCCATGGAGGCTTTGGTCTGTCAACACCCGTGCTACGGCTACCGCATGATTCATGCGTTGCTGGTGGCCGAGGGGTTCAAGGTCGGGCGTGACCGGGTGTACCGGCTGTGGCGGACACACGGCTACGGCGTGAAGCAAAAGCCGGTGAAAAAGCGGCGTTTGGGCGTGAGCGAAAACGGGATCATGCGACGCAAGGCCGAGTCGATCAACGACGTGTGGTGCTGGGACTTCATCCACGACCGCGATGAGCGTGGCCGGGTGCTGCGTTGGCTGGTGATCGAGGATGAGTTCACGCGAGAGGGCCTGGCCGTGCAGGTCCGTCGCTCGTTCAAGGCCCAGGATGTGCTGGACGTGCTCAGTGAGCTGATGCTGATCCGTGGCGTACCCGGTCACATCCGTAGCGATAACGGCCCGGAGTTCATCGCCGAAGCAATCCGCCACTTCCTGCAGCAGACCGGCGTGGTGACGTTGTACATCGAACCCGGCGCTCCGTGGCAAAACGCATACGCCGAGAGCTTCAACAGCCGGTTCCGTACCGAGCTACTGAATCAGGAATCGTTCGCCGACCTGGCCGAAGCGAGGCAGGTCAGTGGGTGGTGGCAGAACCACTACAACCACCGTCGGCCCCATTCATCGCTGGGATACCAGACCCCGGCAGCATTCGCCGCATCGCTTGCTGGTCCTCCGCTGCGGCTCGGGGCTACGCCCCTCGCCTGCGCTACGGCCCAGCAAGCGATAGAATCAGCCGATCACAAACCGACTCTCATTCAGACTGGTACATAGTTTTCAGGCAGGCCACAACCTCATATAAAAAGCCCATCGAAATAACAGTTTTGTAGCCCGAAGGAATTTGATATCTCCCTGTTGGCCATGCACAGAACACCGACATGTCTAATGTAATAAATTGACCAGTGGGCATCTCTACTATCCTCGGATCCTATTCATATCAACATGAGCAAGCAGCAAATCAGTAGGATGGGACAAGAGAAGCGCAACTCACCGAGGCAACTATTACACTTGACCGGAATCGACTCAATCAGGGTCGGTATCACACCGATAAATCCATTACTGCGTACACCCATTTTGTGGTAATGGTAATACCAAACTTAGCCCCCACCGCCCATGGATCGCCAGCTGCACATCACCTACACCGATGACCTGGTGCGGACCAGTGCTCGGCGTTTTGTCCGATCGTACCTGGTCTGGTCAGCAATCTTGATCGTTATCGCATGGCTGCTGTGCGCAGCCTTGCTGTGGCCCTACGGTCCCACCGGGCCGGTGTCCCCTACGGTCGTGTGGATGATGACCGGCGCCCTGGCCGCGGTCACCGCGACCAAGATCGGGATCTACTTCACCATCCCCAAGCGGGCGTTGAACATCATCCACAAGCTGGGCATCCAGAGCGTCGACCTACGCTTCACCGACGAAGCCGTGGTGGAGGTCACCAGCCAACTAAGCGTCTCCAAGCTGCCCTGGAAGGCCTTCGATCAGCTGCGTCGATACCCCGACCTGTGGCTGCTGATCTACGGGCAGGGGCTGTACCTCACCCTGCCGGCCGACCAACTCGATGACACGCTACGCCACGAGATCGAAGCCAAGGTGCGCCAACACGGAGGTAAGATCCGGTAAAAATACTAAATCGATCGTAACGAACCGCGACCGTCAGCGAGCGGGTTGCTTGGGGTTTGGATCGACTCACAATCAATCCAGGTGCGTATCAGATGCCCCAACCAGCCCTACTTTCATTGCCGCGTCGATTCCGCTACGATCGGCGGGGTTGGATGGATGGAGATCGATCGAGCTATTAATAGCAATGGAGAACCCACGCGATGGCGAACCAAAAAGCGACCAATATTACCTGGCACGACGGCGAAGTCACCGCCCAGGAACGACACGATAATCTCGGGCAGAAAGGGGTCACCATCTGGATGACCGGCCTATCGGGCAGCGGCAAAAGCACCATCGCGGTGGCCCTGGAACAGGTGCTGCTGCAGCGGGGCAAGCACGCCTACCGGCTCGACGGCGACAATATCCGCCACGGCTTAAACAAAAACCTCGGGTTCAGTGCCGATGACCGGGCCGAGAACATCCGCCGCATCGGCGAGGTGGCCAAGCTCTTCACCGATGCCGGACTGATCACCATCACCAGCTTCATCAGCCCCTACATCGCCGACCGCGACGGCGTACGTACGTTGCACCAAGAAGGAAAGCTGCCATTCCTGGAAGTGTACGTGGACTGCCCGCTATCGGAAGCCGAAAACCGCGACCCCAAGGGCCTCTATAAGAAAGCTCGAGCCGGTGAGATTAAAGGTTTTACCGGCATCGATGACCCCTATGAAGCTCCGCCCAAGCCCGAGCTGCACCTTAAGACTCACGAATATAGCGTGGCCGAATCGGTGCAGGCAGTGATCGACCTGCTAGAAAAGAAGCGGTTGCTGACCGCGTAAAAAATCGGTGTGCGATCACCACAAGCCGCGGCCGTGAGCCCAGCGGGGGTCTTGGAAAGACGTATCGCGCCACGATTGAATCCAGATGGATATGACTCAAATCGATCACTGGCAAACAAGCCGCCAGTGATACACAAATCAAGCTTCAAAAAGATTTTGTGGACAAAGCCCAGGGGCTCTTTTTGTGATTTCGCCATCCACCGCTCCTCCAGAGCATGATTTCGTGTATGATTGTTATGAAAGCGTTTCATTGTGCAACGGCTGAGAATCACCCATTTTTTGAACATACAGGAGGCAAGCGGTGGCCGCGGAAGCGATTGGCAAGCATACACTCGAATGCTTGGAGACGGTGCCAGACCTTGTTGCGATCAATCCATCGGAACATCGTTTCAACGCTTCGGAATGCTACGTGGTCTTGGGCTACCATGCCAAGGGAGATGGCGGCGGGGGGATCTTCTACTGGGACCCGACTTCGAGCGCTGCCGACGACGGTGGCTTGGTCATCGAACCGAACAATCACATCGGCAATGGCCGTTGGTTACGCATGGTCACGTCACCCGGCGTAAATGTACGCTGGTTCGGCGCCAAAGGCGACGGCATCGCCATTGACACACAA
Organism: Phycisphaeraceae bacterium; assembly: GCA_965223655.1. Classification (GTDB taxonomy): domain Bacteria; phylum Planctomycetota; class Phycisphaerae; order Phycisphaerales; family Phycisphaeraceae; genus CBDCXC01. The sequence goes on along the minus strand of CBDCXC010000007.1, from coordinate 53,522 downwards.
GCCATCCGTCACGCGATCGAAAGCCAAACACAGACCGGAAAGCGCGGAATAGTCTTTTTCCCATCGGGCACCTATGCCGTCCACGATACGCTGACGATTACACAATCCACGATCACGTTGCAGGGCGAAGGGGCCAATGCATCTTCGATCCTGTATCGGCACAAAGGAGATAGTGGTGGCCCGGACTGCCTGGTATTCGCCGGGTGGATGGCGCAGATATCGGTGATACCGTATACGCATCTGTTCGGGACCTGCGCATCGAAGCAGATTTAGGCCAGAGCCACAGCGGTGCGGGGATTTATCTCGATAGCGTAGCTTTCTTTTCAATCGAAAACGTGCACGTGCGTCACTTCGGCGCAGCCGGTGGTGTTGGGCTACGGAGCGACGGCGCGGCATTCAATGACGTGTCGATAGATATGCTGCTGACGAACGTTCATCTTCAAAATAATGATGTGGGCCTCATCGTCGACGGGTTGATACAGACAACCGCAGTCAACCTGATGGTGAATCAGAATGTCACCGGTGGTGCGCTTATCAAGAAAACGCTTAGTTTCAAGTGGTGTGGCGGCCTGGTCCAAGGAGGTAGCGTAACCAGCCCGATGGCCTATGGCGTAAAACTGGCTTCATCCGGCGGCATCTCGTCATTTAATATGACCGGGGTCTACTTCGAGGTTAATGCTGCGGAGGCAATGATTCTGGCCAAAGTGGACGGTAAAGAGATCGGCTTGATTGGCATTGAAGATTGTCGGTTCACGCATAGCGATTGCACAACTGAACCGCGTACGTTCCTCGATTTCAATACCGTGGTTGGCCTTGTAAACGGCGGAGTAAAAGTGCGGCGGGTGGCGGGGTAAAAATGCAGCGCCCGGTGCGTAATGTCACCCGCTCGTGGCGGGACGTCAAGTTCCTTTTATGGCCGCTTGGATCGGCGTCGTCTTTGTCGTTGCTTGGATTCGCGTAGCCGGTAGCTCTCACCGTTGGCTTCGAGGATGTGCACGCGGTGCGTGAGCCGATCCAGGATGGCCCCGGTGAGGCGTTGGTTGCCACAGACCTCGGTCCACTGCTCGAACGGGAGGTTGGTGGTCACGATGACGCTCACCCGCTCGTAGGCTCGGCTGATCACCTCGAACAGCAGCTCGGCGCCGACCTTCTTAAACGGCACGTAGCCCAGCTCATCAAGGATCAACAGGTCCTGACGCTCCAGCTGACGCAGGGCGCGTTGGAGCTGGCGGTCGTCACGGGCTTCGGTCAGCTGGGTCGCCAACGCGGTGACGGCCCCGAACCGTACCCGCCGACCCTGGGTAGCGGCGATAAAACCCAACGCCGTAGCGATGTGGGTTTTGCCGGTGCCGCTCTTGCCTACCAACAGCACGTTCTCATGATGATCGATGTATTGGCCGGTGGTCAGCTCACGGATCAGCGGTTCGTTGAGCGATGGCTGAGCTTTGAAGTCGAAGGTGTCCAGCGTCTTGATCACGGGGAACTTCGCGGCCTTGATGCGTCGCTCGGCGGCTCGCTTGTCGCGGTCAATCAGTTCTCGTTCGGCTAGCCTCAGCAGGTAGGTCGGGTAGTCGCAACGCTCCTTCGAGCACGACGCGGCGACTGAGGCGTACTCCCGCAGCATGGTCGGCAGCTTCAATGTCTTGAGGTGATGCTCCAGCAGCACCGTGGGTTTCTTGGCCTGGCTCATCGATCACCTCCCACGCCCAACAGGCTGCGGTAATCATGGACATCCGTGGACGCGACGTGGACGTGACGCAGGTGATCGCGGCCATCGAGGCGGAAGGTGGTGCGGCCCCAGGGTTCCGGGGGTGGGATGTACTGGGCGATGCAGTCGCGGCTGTGAGTGCGCATGGCCAAGCCTTGGCGGACCGCCCGTTCCAGTTCCCTCATCGGGTGAAGTTCCAGAAGACGCAGCACACGGATGTACTCACGTGTACCTTCATGATCTTGCTCGTCTTCAAGGCGACGACGCAACACCCCAAAGCACGAAGGCAAGACCCAGCCCTCTAGCGGCCGGGCGTGATCCAATGCCCCGGGCTTGCGTTCCAACAGCGGCAGGTAGTGCTTCGGCTCGAAACGCACCTGCTGGCGATCCCAGCAGCGACGGTGCGTGGCGATCACCTTTTGCTGGTAGCCGATCTCGACCCGGTCGTAGTAACCCCGCACCGTCACCGGGTGATGGGCATACTCCACCGGGACCGAGTAATCGTTGTCGTCGAAACGCACCAACGACTCGCTGTTGGCCCGGCCGGGCCGCACCCGGCACGCGGCGAACGGGGCAGCCGGCAGCGGCCGAAACAATGCCCGTTCCTCGGCTAGCAACTGCCCCTTGCTCACGGATTGACCCCGCAGTCGACGCGTCAGATCTGACCGGCACGCTTCCAACAGATAGGCGTTGAGTTCATCCAGGTCTCGCACCTGTGGAACCGGCACGAAGAAGTTGAGACGCGCGAACTTGACCACCCCCTCGACCACGCCCTTCTCATTAGCCCGTCGCACCAGGCAGAAATGATGCTCGAACAGGTAGTGGCTCACCAGCTGAGCAAACCCCTGGGTGATCTGTCGCTGGCGGCAGCCTACGATTTTGCTCACCGCCACCTTAGAGTTGTCGTAGCTGATCCGCGTGGGCACGCCCCCGAAGAACTCGAACGCCCGCACGTGGCCTTCCCAGAACGTCTCCGTGCACTCCCGCTCGAATGCCATCACGAACATCGCGTCCGAATACGGCAAGGCCATCGCGAAGAATGCCACCTTCCGCAGCACCCCGTTGACGTTGGCCAACGCGAACCCGAAGTCCACCTGCGCTTCACCCGGACGGTGCACCAACGGCATGAACACCTCCCGGTGACGGGCTCGATGTTCACGCACCGCATCCTTGACCGTCGTGTAACCGCCTTCGAAGCTGTCTTCAGCCACCAGCCGCTGCCAGATCCGCTTCGCCGTGTGACGCTGCTTCTTGGGCAATGACGTATCCGATTTCAAGATCGTCTTGATCTTCGAGAGGTGGGGGCCAATCGTCGGCTTCTTGGGCGGCTGGCTACGCCGATACCCCGGTGGTTGGCTGTGATTCAGAATCTTCTCAAGCGTCTTCCAGTGCATCCCCGTCTCACGAAGGATCTGACGCTTGCTCACCCCTTCCACCAATACCCGGCGGCGGATCTCTATCCACTGGTCCATGTCGCGGTACACTCCTGGGCCTCCTGCCTAATGGTGGTCTCGGCCGCCACCGTGGCCGCCGTAAGACCCACATTCTCAGAAGACCTCTCATGGGGTGCCGCACTTTTGCTCCGCCCCGCCACCCGCCGCACTTTTGCTCCGCCGTTTACAGGCCTCAAGGTATTGGGAAACGAAATGCTCTACGACACCTCAGATACGCTTCTCAAGGCCCACAATGTTACGAATGGCGTGGTGGGTGTGGGGCACACCAATATTGCGCCGTCTACGCTTTATAACGTGACCGGCGCGTCGGGGATTATCTGGCTCGGCGGCTCTTACCGCGAAGGGGTAAGTGGAGCAGGTGTTGGCTTATTGACTCTTAAATAGTTCATTTAACGTTCTATAGATTGAGCCTAGCGTGTCTAAAGAATGATCGTAGCAGGTGTTGTTGGTTGCGTGTGCGTTTGAGTGAATCGTTGACGCTTCGGCCCAGGTGCGACACGTCGTCGGGGACAAAGTTGGCTAGGTCGGTGTGTTTGGCGCGGTTCCAGACCTGTTCGACGGGGTTGAGCTGCGGGGCGTAAGCCGGTAGCCATTCGATAGTGATCCGTTTGTGGCGTTGTTGTTGCCATCGACGCGCTGCGCTGCGGTGCACCGAGTAGCGATCCATCACCAAGAGGATGGGGCGGCTTAACTTTGCGACGACCCGTTCGATCAACGCTACGAAGTCATCGGTCTTGACGTTGCGATCTTGGATGTCGAAGTACAGCCCCAGTCGTTTGCGTTTGGGCGACACGGTGATCGCGGAGATCGCAGACAATCGGTCGTGTCGATCGTAACATTTGAGCGTTGGGGTTTGGCCCCGCGGCGCCCACGTGCGGCGGACGGTGGGTTGCAACATGAAGCCGGATTCATCGGTAAACACAATGCTTTGACCGCTTCGCCGCGCTTTTTTTGAGGCGCGGCCAGTCTTGCTTGCGCCACGTGGCGACCGCTTGATCGTCGCGTTCACGCGCCAAGCGTTCGGGCTTCTGGGCCGACCAGCCTAGGCCACGCATGACGTGCCAAAGCCCCGGGCAGCTGTAGCTGACGCCAAAATGTTTCTCGACCACCTGGGCCACCCGCGTCAGCGTCCACAGCTCGGTGGTGTAACCGTGCTTGCGTGGGCCCTGCCGCAATAACTTTTCGAGCTTGGTGCGCTGCTTAGCGGTGAGCTTGGGTTGGGGGCCGGGGTGGGGCTTGGCTTGCAGGGCGGCGTCGCCGCCTTGGCGTCGCCACTTGGCCCACTGCGACACCGCCGCGGGTGTCACCCCCAGCTTGCGCGCCACTTGTGACTGAGACTGACCTTGATCCAGCAACGCCATCGCTCGCCAACGACGTCGCTGGGCTGCCTTGCGTGATCCGGTGTAGGGCATACACCATCAGATCGGCTAGATCGACTGCATTAAATGAACTATTTAAAAGTCAATAAGGATTTCTTCACTGTCTCTTTCGGGGAGGGTTGGAAGCCCTCGCCTTTAGGCGAAGTAAGATGTTACCCTGTCGCTATGCGACGTTACACGCTTGGAGCTCATACGAAGACGGACTTGAAGGTGCACTTGGTTTGGACGCCCAAGTATCGGAAACGGGTAATGACGGGCCAGGTGGCGGTGCGGGTTCGGGAGCTTCTTCGGCAGATCGCGATGGAGCATGAGATCCAGATCATCACGGGCAAGGTGTCCAGCGACCACGTGCACATGTTTGTGGCCTACCGCCCGACGTTGGCGATCAGCAAGATGATGCAGTGGCTCAAGGGGATCCGCTCTCGGGTGATCCTGTCGGAGTTTGGGCATCTCAAGAAGCAGTTCCGGGGCAGGCATTTCTGGGCCCGTGGGTATCTGGCGGTCAGTTCAGGCAATCTCACCGATGAGATGATCCAGCAGTACATCCAAGAACAAGAAGGTCAACCAGTCGATGGCGACCGTCGATTTCAAATCGACCCCTCTTGAAGCCCCCGCCTTATAGGCGAGGGTTGTTCACTTTGTCTGACCAGGCGAGTCAAAAATTGAGACGATTTTAAGGTGCTACCCGGATTGCCAGTGAGCTGAATAGCGCATCACAGAGCGTCGAAAATGGCGTTTTGGAGCGTGTAAGGGGCGATCTGCGGCATGAGAAGGGTCAAGACCAGGTGTCGCAGCGCCTTCTGCCCGCCGAATCGGCTTGCCTGGGCTGCCAACGGCGGTTCCGACGTTCTCTTATGCGTTACTCAGGTTAGTGACGCATTGCATCACGCGATGCTGACCGTACAATAACAATCGATCGTTCTTTGCCGCTGTTGGCGGAGATCAACCGGGACGGCTTCAACAACAGCCCGTCCGTAAAATCTCGATTCTAGGAGATCGGTATGAAACGGCTACTGAGTTTGTTGATGGTGTTGGCCATGCTAGGCTTGCCGGCGTGTCAGGCGACAGATGGGCATGATCACGGCAAAACCGAGCAGTGCTGTGGCACAGACGGGAAGTGCTGCAAGTAGCAGCCGGTATCCAATCACTCTTCGTGGTCAATAGGATCTAGCCACCCGGCGGCTAGATCCTATACCCGTTCCGATCGGATTGACGGGGCCCGGTTCCCTGGCAGGTCAATCCACGGTGTTTTTGTGATTCCGACGCGGTAAACTCATACCCGATGGTATACATTGGCAAAATGACAGGCCCGCCGTGATGTTGGTTGAGGTGAAACGGATCGCTTCTCACCGGTCCCGCCGGGTGCCGGCGGGTTGGAGCAGGCGCGAGGAGCGGATGCCTTCGGGGATCAGGACCAGCCCGATGGTCTGTTCGTCGTCGAGCTCGTCGATCCGCGCCACGACCAGCATCCGCCAGCGGGGGAGTTTGCGCTCTAACGCGACCTCGATGCTGCGCGACTCGTCACCGCCTAGGTCCAGTGTGTGGCGGTACTGGACGCGGTACTTGCGGGTGAGCTGGTACTCAAACCCGTAGGCCAGCAGCCGGCTGGCGAGCTGATCAATCTCGGAGTAATCGGTAAAGAACGATAGACGCGGGTTGTGTTGGAAGCTGGCCCCCAGACGCCACTGGGAGACGCGTTCATGTTCGAGGCTGTAGGTCAGGTCACCCACGGCGGCCAGCGCATCGCTAACCATCCACATCATGTCTGTATGGAAGTGGTCGCCACCGCGGCTTAGCTCGGGCCGATCGCTAAAGAACCGCGCCAGCTCGGCGTTGACGTCGGCGTCGTCGCTGCGGAAGACCAGGTCGGTGTTGAGTGTAAGCCAATCGACGCTGCGCCAGCGCCCATCGCCGCCGCGCTGCGTCTGCCAGGTGTTGCGGCTACCGATGCGCACGCCAAACCCTTCCGCCAGGCCTTCGACGTTTTGATCGAAGATAGGGATGTCCTCGGGGTCTAGGTTTGAGCCGGACCAGAAGATGTCGATGTGTGGCTCGATGATGTGGCGGATCCGGTGGAGGTCGAGCATCTTGTTTTCGACAGTAGGGTCGACCTTGCTGAGCTGGGTATGGATCTTCAACCCGAGGGTGGTCCAGAGGCGTAGCGGGTCGTCCTCGGCTTGAAACTCGACGAAGTCGTCGTCGTACAGCGTGACGCGGCCGGTGGCGTAGGGCACGAGGTCAAACACGCCCATCTTGAGTGGGGATTGGATCTCGTGGCGGGAGTCGAGGCGCAGGCGGTAGCCGCTGGAGATGCCCGCGGCGCCAAGCGCTGCTTCAAAATCAGTGGTGGCGGGGATCCCAAACAGCTGCAGGCTCTGTGCGGGCGTGAAGCCGCGGTCGTCGGGTGTGTCTTCGCCGGCTCGGATGCGCATGCGGCTAAGCCGGGTCTCGCCCCAGTACGTCAGCCGGTCCTCCCACAGGCTGACGCCCACATGGTAGTAGCCTAGCTCGGGGAGTTTCTCAACGGTGTAACCCGGGGCTTGCAACGCGGTAACCTGTGGTGTGAACTGCATGGTGTCGTGCTGTGCCAGGAAGGTAAAGGCCTTTTGGTGTTCCTGTTTTTTGAGATAGATCGAAGTTTCGTAGGGTTTGCTAAGCTCGGCTTGGTCCTGGAAGAACGCTTCTAAGAACGTGGGATCTGAGACATGGGCGAATTCGAGCGATAAATCCCAGTTGTCGCGCAGATGCTGGCGGTGTCGCCACAGGCTGTAGCCGCGCGTGTCGCCGTCAAAGGCGACATCTTGGCGGCTGCCGATCTGGTCTTGGGCGGTGTCGTGGATGAGCAGGTATCCGTCGAGCTGTCCGAACATGCGTGGCCGGCGGTAGTCCAGGTCGACCCCAGTCGCCCCGCCGCGATCGCCTAGCGCGTCGAGCCGGCCGCGCAGCTTCACGCCTTTGGGCTGTGGCTGACCGGACACAGCGAACAGGTCCCACGTGGTGCGCACCACCAATCCATCTTGCCGGCTAGAGCCGATGCTCACACGGGGCAGCGGTGAACCCTGCAGGGTTTCGACATCGCCGGCCAAATGCGGCCAATAAAACAGCGGCAGGTCGCCCCAACGCAGGGTGCTGTCTTTGGCCACGAAGCGGTAGCCCTGGTTGGCGTGGCGGTTGGTGGTGCGTTGAAACGAGATCCGGTTGGCGGCGATCGAGAAGTGGGGCTGGGCGAATTCGCTGGTGGTCAGCAGCGCTTGGTGCCCGGTCCAATCCAGCAACGATTCTTGTCGCAGCTTCTGGGCACGGACATAAATCGGCACACGGCGCTGGGCATCCCAGGTATAAAACACCGCGTCGAGCACGACGGCCTTGTTGCGTTCTAAATCGTAATACACGCGCGGGGCGCGCACGGTGTATTGGCCGTCAGTGGCCACGACGTTGTCTTCGAGGTAGACGCCGCGCACATCGCCGGCGTCGGCGCTGCGCCCGGCCAGGCGGGCCATCGCCTTAGACGCCAAGAAGACCACGGCGTTTTCGGCCTTGAGCGACATGGCCTGCCCACGGCTGGGGTGCTGGTAGACCAGCCGCACATTGCCCAGTAACACCAACGAGCTTTCCGGTTTGGATTTTTGTAGGACGATTTTGTCTGCGTGGAAGCTGACCGTCCCGCCGGGGCCCATGATCTGCCGAGAAAGCAGGGCCGTTTGAGTTGCGGGGTCGGGTTGCCGGGCTGGGGCACTGCTTGCGGCGGCCAGGCTGAGCCGGCTTCGGCGTAGCGCTTCTTGGGTAATTTGTTGACGCCTGGTCTGACGCAGCGCTTGGGTCTGTGGCCCAAACAAGCGTTGCCCGGGCGGCACATCGACGAGAGGCGGGGCCGACACCGTCTCGATATGGCGATCGATGCGGGCCAGCCCGTATTGGACGAAACGGTCTTGGACCGTATCGGGGGCGTGTTGGAGCAGGTCGGTGGTGAGCTGGACGCCGCCTCGCGTCGACGCGGTGACCAGCAGGCGCTGGGCCTGGACCTGCACCGGCCCGTTGCCGTGCAGCGGCTCGGCGTGGTCAAGGTACACCGCCAGGTGGTGGACGCGGGTGCCGGCTTGGTGTTCGGTATCGATCCGGACCACCGCGCGGTTGGCCTGGAAGCCGTAGCTGCCCACTGAGATGGTGACCCTGCGCTCCAGCAGCAGGCATCGGGCTTGGCCCTGCGGCCAGGCCATCGCACGATCGGCGCGCAACACAGCGGTGGCGTTGACGATGGGGCCGCCTAGCGGTAACGACGACCGGGGCGAGGGTTGGCCTTGAGCATCATCGGTCTGCGGTGGCGGGTTTGCGGGGGGCAGCGTGGTCTCCACCATCGCCATACCCAGCGGGTTGACGATGGCGATCACCCCCATCAATGGAACGAGTTGACTGATGCGCATTGGGATTCAATCGTGGCCGATAGACCCGAGGGGTATGCCCGAGGCGGGTGGGTCGGGGGTCTAGTTTGTGGTTAGCCGGCCTCTACCGCCAACCGCGTGACACCAATCGGTGCGGGTTCGATCGTGGCAACCGGTTTGGCGTTCAAGCCAGGCTTCGCTGCAGGGGTCAGCACCACGATCTGCCAGAGGTCGATGATGCCGATCTTGAACCGGTAATCGATCTGAAGGTCGCTGCCGCGTAGCGCCTCGCCCAAGACTTCCTCCAAAGCCAGGTCGCTGCGCCAACCGATTTTCATGAACAACGGGTTGAGGGCTTTTTCAAACCACGCCACGATCGGCTGCGTCGATAGGAAGTGGTTGAGCAGGACCATGCGCCCGTAGGGTTTGAGCAGCCTGGCGGCCCAGCGGATAAGCTTGCCGGGGTCGCTGACCACGCTAATCGCGTGGGTGATGACCACCTGGTCGAAGCTGGCGGGTGCGAACGGTGGTAGCATGGCGTCGCCCCGAACCAGGTGGCAGTGTGTGAGGTGGTGGTCGCAGCATTTTTTGGCTGCTTTCTTGAGCATCCCGCTGCTGAGATCCATCCCCACGACGTTGACGTTGCGTGGGTACATCGGTAAGAGGATCCCCGTGCCGACTCCGACGTCTAATACCCAGTCGCCTGGCTGGGCACGCAGCTGGTGGACCGCCCGCATCTGCCGGTTACGGACCAAGTAGCCGAAGGTACGGTCATAAAACCATGACCACACGTCATACGTCTTGCTCGTGACCGATTCGTTCATCGCCATGGCTTATCACCGCTGGTTGCGCGTCGAGGTTAGGGCCTGGTCCAATAAGGTTTGGACCTTCGTGGTGATCGGGCTTGCCTCTGCCTCGCCGCCTAAGAATTCTGCCGCCAAGTTGCCGTGAACATCGTAAACCAAAACCGCAGGCACAACCAGGTCCTGCCACCGCCGGCCCAGCTGCGCCACGACCCGGGATCGCGCTTGGGGTTGGGCGACAAGCAGATACGCGTCTTGGGTTGCGTGGTGTGATTGGAGGAACCGGACTGCTCTGGATTCGTATAACCCCGGTGCATCGAGTGTTACGCTCACCACACGGACACGGTTCCCAAGCGGCTTAAGCGCTTGATGCAGCTTGGGGAATAGCGCTACGCATGGCCGGCACCAGGTGGCCCAAAAATCGATGATCAGCACTTGCTCTTGCTGTGCGCAGCCTTCAATCAGTGCGTGCAAACCCCGCAGGTCGATCCGGGGTAATGTCAGGGCGGGCTGAGGTTGTGTGGCGGGTGCTTGGTCGGGTGGGTCTGACGGGTTGGTGGGCGATGGGTCGGTTTGGTGTGGGTCTGGCGCTGCGCTGCGGTCGCAGCCAATCGGGGTTGTCCCGATCACCGCCACTGCGACAACGATGGCTACCCACCAATGAGACCACAACTTTTTTTCCCATACGATCATAATCACGTTGATGTTCGCTGACGGTCGCGGCTTGTTGAAGTGAACAACCCTCGCCTATAAGGCGGGGGCTTCAAGAGGGGTCGATTTGAAATCGACGGTCGCCATCGACTGGTTGACCTTCTTGTTCTTGGATGTACTGCTGGATCATCTCATCGGTGAGATTGCCTGAACTGACCGCCAGATACCCACGGGCCCAGAAATGCCTGCCCCGGAACTGCTTCTTGAGATGCCCAAACTCCGACAGGATCACCCGAGAGCGGATCCCCTTGAGCCACTGCATCATCTTGCTGATCGCCAACGTCGGGCGGTAGGCCACAAACATGTGCACGTGGTCGCTGGACACCTTGCCCGTGATGATCTGGATCTCATGCTCCATCGCGATCTGCCGAAGAAGCTCCCGAACCCGCACCGCCACCTGGCCCGTCATTACCCGTTTCCGATACTTGGGCGTCCAAACCAAGTGCACCTTCAAGTCCGTCTTCGTATGAGCTCCAAGCGTGTAACGTCGCATAGCGACAGGGTAACATCTTACTTCGCCTAAAGGCGAGGGCTTCCAACCCTCCCCGAAAGAGACAGTGAATGATTCAATGTTCAATAAAGGGTCAGCGGCACCTGGGCCAATTGGAACGTGGCAGACCGAGTGTACCGGACGATCTTTGCCCCCAAATTGACAGGGTCAAACACGCATGAAGTGTATGATCTAGCGGATGCTATACCAGTCCTGATCAGGTTGACGGGGTTCGGTTCGCCCGCGGCAGGGCAATCTTCGGCGTTTTTGTGATTCCGACGCGGCAAACTCATACCCGATAGGTATATCTGGAGAATACGGAATGATGGGGGGAGTGGTTGGCCTCAGATCCCCGTTGGGCTTGACGGGTCGCGACGGACCGAGGGGTATAGGGATCAGTACACGATCGCGGTGGCTTCTTCGATCGACTCAATCACTTGGCGGACGTGGAAGGGCTTCTTGAGGTAGCCGTCGAACCCTTTTTGCATCAGCTGGTGGGCCTGGCCGTCGGTGAGTTTGCCGCTCATCGCGATCACCTTGGTCAGCTGCAGGTCTGCGTTTTCTCGGACTAACTTCAATACGTCTTGTCCGTTGATGTCGCCCAGGTGCATATCCAAAAGCATGACGTGCGGGCGGAACTTTTCGCACTCCACACCGGCGGCGAACCCGCCGTGGGCGGTGTGGACCTCGTAACTGGCTTGCTCGGTGAGCACCTTCTCGAGCACATCCACGATCTCTGATTCGTCATCCACGATCAATACACGTGTGCGGCCGCTCTGCAAACCATCGAGCGGGATGTTATGAGACTTCATAAAACGGATCAGCGAATTGAGCGGGATGCGGCGGTCTTTGGAGCCGGGGATCCGATAACCCCGTAGCTGCCCTGAATCGAACCACTTGCTCACGGTGCGGGGCGCCACGTTGCAGATTTTTGCCACCTCACCCGTGGTTAGGATATCTTTTTGACGCGGCATATCGCTGAACCTTTCTCCTAGATGCTCCCCAAATCAACCCAGCCTGGGCGGGCCGGTTGGTACTACTCATGATCGGCAAACGCTAAGCCCGAATTAACCGGCAGAGAAAGTAAAGATGGCTGAGAAGTGACGCACGGCTTGACGGTTAAAAGCGGAGAATCGTGTGGCATTGATACGACACCAAGGTGATGGCCACACGGCGGCAGATGGCTGTTAATAATTTTTTTAAAAGCAGTTAGACCTATCGTCTGTGGCGAGGCGCAAACCAAAACGAGCCTCGACACCGCGTTGATGCCGTGGCTTGAAACCAGCGGGCGCCCCGGCTGGTCGGCCTTAGCGTGGCTGTGAAAACTTGAATTTAATTTGACGGCCAGGGTTATCGGCCAGGCCTACCCGGCAAAGAATTTGTACAACAAGCACACGGCGATCAGGGGGCTTACCCTTGGTCCTGATCGGATTGTTGTTCTTGGGCTTCCTCTTGGGCCTTCTTTTCCGCGGCCTCGATCTCCAGCCCGATCCGCAAGGCCTGGGCGAACTCCACAATCAAGGGGTCGGGGTGCCGCAGCAGGGCGTTGAGCTGGGGTGAGTCGGCTTCGGTGATCTGTGTCGCGGCGTAGACGATCCGCACGGTGGGGTCGTCGCTGCGTTGAGCCGATTCATGGACCGCGTGATAAAACACGTTGCTCTGCTCGCCCGGTGGCAGGAAGCGGATCATCCACGCCTGGAGCGTAGGCGTGAGCCGGTCATACTCGTGGTTGACCGCCTGGGCGATGCTGTCGGCCAACTCCTGGGTCTGAGACGAGCCATCCAGGAAGACGCCCAGGTGTACCAGCCACACCGCGCTGATCATCTGCTGAACCGAATCGGTGGTCCGAAGCATCGCGATCCACCGGTTAATCCATTCACCGGTCAGCCGTATCCCCTCACGCTTAATCAGGTACGTGCTGTGTGTCGCGTTGAGCAGCGCAGCAATAAAGGAGCTGGTTTCCTGTGTCGCGGGCGGCTCGAGCGTCGCGAAGACGTCAAAGCTCATGGCCTCCACCGGCGCCATCGACATCATCTCACCCAGATCGGCTTGGTCCAAACGGACAGCGACTTCGAGCTTGCCGCGTGGCAAAAGCGTCAGCCGGCGATTGATCTCGGACACCAGCGGCGGCAGCTGGATCTTGGTCTGGCCTGCGCGGCGGAGCGTGAGGTGGATCATCAGCCGGGACGGCACGGTCTGGCTGGGGCCGATCGCAAGCGGGATATCGGTCAGGTTACGCAGGGTCAGCTGTGCGGTAATCGGTTCAAGGAAGTCATATCGGCCCGGCTCAATTTTGACCGATAGCCCCAGCCACGACGGGGGGTTGGGGTCCGCCAGTTTCAGCTGATCGGGCCAAGCCTCAACCAGATCCACCAGCCGCTGCCCATCAGCGGTTGGCGTGGGGGTGATGCCCAAGGCCGCCAGATCGTTGGCCGCCATCATCCCCGCTAAGCTCCCGCTGGACATCGTGACCACCTGCTGGAGCTGATCAATCCGATTGGGGTCATCGGCTTGCGTGTACGTTTGAGCGACGCCGTAGGCGGCAAAGGGGTCGTCCCGAGCCGAGTATGACAACACCCCACGCGCTGCGACTAGCTCGCCGGCTCGCAGGTGCTCCCATCCGATCAACCGCCTCACGAGGGTGGGTTGATCCGACCACAACTCACGGGCGGTCTGGAGTTCCTTGGGATCGGGTTGGCGGTCTTCCAGCAGCAGGCTTAGCCAGACCAGGTCGGCCTTGGCCTGCGCTTGGCCCCCATCGATCCGGGCTTGCAGCAGCAGCTTGAGCCGTTTGAAAGAACCTTGGGCCCGTATCCGTTGACCGGTCTGGGTCAGGATCGCCAAACGCAATAGCTCCAGATCCATGGGCAGGCCCGCGAGGTCGGACTCACCGGCGGGTGGGGGGGTGTCCGACTCTTGCTCTTGGCTTTGTGTGGCCTTGAGCCGCAGGAAGGTTTCGTAATCGGCTAATAGATCTAATGCTTGTTCAATCTGCCCGCTGGCTGCCACGCTAAGCACCCAGCTGTAGACAAGCGGCTGGTCAACCATCCCCGGGGTGAGCCACTTGGCGGCTTGAAACTGCTGGGCGGCGGCTTGAAAGGCACCCTGGGATAGCAAGATCTGCGCCAGCTGCCGCCGCAGCGGTGGATCGATCGGGTTGGTCCAAATGAGGTAGGATAGCGCTTTGCCGATTTTATCTAACGACGCGCCCCGATCCGCCAGCCACTGGTAGAGCAGCCGACCAGCCTCTTGATTCGACCGATCCAACCGCAGCGCGGCCTTAAGCCGGGGGGTAAATTGTGGGGTGTCTCCGCTCTCTAGAGCGCCCTTGGCGATATAAGTTGATAGGTGCGAACGCAATGCGGCGGTTAATTCTTCGGATGCCGTGGGGCCGTCTAGGATGCGCCTGATCGCTTGGACACGTTCGTCTATCGTCTGGTGTTTCTCCACCGACGCCATGATCCACGCCAGCTGAGCCGCATCATCCTCGGGCCGCTGCCCACAATATTGACGCAGCGCTTCGAGCTCACCTGCGCGGTCCTCCATCTGCTTGGCCAGCTCGCCACGCAACCGCCACAACTCCGCATCGTCAGGGTTGACGTGCAACGCAAGATCCAGCAGCACCCGCGCCCGCACCAGCTGGTCCGATCGAGGCGGGCCTTGAGACACCAAGCTCCGCCAAGCCAGCAATGCCATCTGATGGGAAAACAAACCCTCGGGGGTACTCTCAAGCGTTTGTTCGGCCAACCCCATGGGTGTCACCCACAGCAGGACGATCAGGCAGACGCCAGCGAACCGCCCTCGGCTTGGGTGCCGCCCCGGCCCAGAAACCCAGGCCACCTTTTGGGGGCCAGACCCGATTGAGGATACGCCATGGTCGGCATCAGGGCGGTGACGGGTGGTGGGCGAAATACGGTGCGGATTATTCATCAATCGTGCCATGCCAATGACCGTCATCCACCATTATGAGACGAAGACAACCAAGCCCTCTTGGCCCGCGGCCATACCTGGAACGGATCAAACGGATTGGGGGCCATGGGTTCGGGTACGGCTTAACACCCACAAGGCCCAATACCCACCTGATCCGTCATTCTATACCAATCCCACTTGGATTTGCGGTCAACCGCCCTGCGCGGGATACAAATCTTGCGTATTTTTACTGCGGTGACGCGGTATTTTCATCATACCCAAGGGGTATACGCCTTACTTTTGTTCAATCTGTACCGGTGCAGGCGGCGTGGACTTGAGCAGGTGTTTGATCGGTTGGTCTTGGGGTTTGCCCCGCGGCGTGATGGGGGGAAACACGCGTTGGGGTGATAAACCGGTCCGTTGGGCTTGGTTGTGTAAGATAGGCAGCAACCGGTCGGATACACCACGCCGCAGCGCCATGGGTGTGTTGGCCCAGACCCGAGACCGGATCAGCAGCGGGACATGGGGCTGCTGCATGTATGCCAGATAGCTGCTCTCTAGGGCCTGTTCGAACGGCAGCAATCTTAGCCGGCCCTGGGGGGTGTTGATCTGATGGCGTTTGTCTTTTTGGTACCAACGGTGGGCACGGCGGGCGGTTCCCACAAAGCGATCAAACACCCCCAACTGGTTGTTCGCCAACCCGTGTTCAAACGCCCGGTATAGCATCGCGTGGATCATCTGATCGGTGTTGGCCATGCGGTCGAGGTTTCGGCTCAACCGCTGGGTGACAAATTCGGGCAGCGTCAGCAGGTCGAGCCGGCCAAGGCGGCGTCTGGGCCGCTCTTTAAACAACTGGCGGGCTTGCTTGTAATAAGTCAGCGCTTCAGAGACCTCCCCGTAGAGGTAGTGGGCCATGGTGGCGTCGAGCAAGAAATTCTCGTAGCCCTGATCGAAGCTTTCTTCGCTCACGTCGCCAAACGCACCGCGTCCGATCTGTTGCAACCCAAATTCCACCATACGGCCATAGGCGGGGATGAACCGCCGATCAGGGATGGTATCCAGGTGTTGGGTCACCGGGTCGAGCACGACCCGGCCGGTGTTAGCCAGTGCCTGCATGGCGTGGAGGCCTTGGCGGTAGGTGTTGAGCCGGTCATACGCGTGGATCGATGACGCCGGTGCCCGCTTAAGGTGGGAGGAATCGGGGTCAACCAGAAGGGCGGCCTGCATACCCTTCTGGGCCCAATAAAAACCGTGCGAGGCTGGGTGACGCCAATCAAACGGGCCGTACCGCTGCATCAACTCAAGCATGAACACGGGGTCCATATGGTAGTCCTCAACCAGCACCTTCTTGCGTAGGTATGCCACCAGCTGTCTCAAGGCAGCGGCTACGTCAGGGGCGGTGATGAGCCGGGCCAACGTCGTGTCAAAATCGGTGCCTTGGGCGTCGGCTTGGTTTGCGGTGTTGGATCGCAAGCCAGCCCAATCTTGAAACATCGCCACCCTGCCGATCTGACGCAGCAACGCTTGGTCGGGTTTGTATCCCAAGCCATGCAGCTGGGTCACCAGCGGGCCGACCGAAGGCGCTTGTTGGATCAGTTCTGGGAGGGTATCGGGTGCATCGACGATGGATTGAAACCGATCGATGGCCTGCTGGGTCGTCGCCCCCACACCCGGGTCGCCCAGCAGCTCTAGCCATTGGATCGCCAGACGGCGCTTGTAGTACCAATGCATGTCATCGGTGTATTGACCAAACTTATGAAAATAGATCCAGCTTAGCTCCCGGTAGAGCTGGATCGCTGTAGGGTTATAGACAATCCCCTTGTCACGCAGCAGCGCGATGCCTTTGTTGACCCACCGCCACCGCTCTTCGGGTGTGTGGGTAGCCACAGAGATGTTGTAGGCCATGTTCCATGCCTGGTACCGCCAGACCTCAGAGAAGTGCGGTTGGAGCGTGGTGATCCAATGGCTTTGCTGGTTGGCCTCAAAATACTGGCCCTGCTGCTGGAGCTGAAAGGTGCGGTACCACAACACATCCACCGCCACCCCGCGGAACGCCCCTAACGCGACGTTGGTCAGCGTCACCCAAGGCGGCATGGCCAGGCCGGCTGCGGGCCCGCTGGCCGTGAGCACCCGGGGCCGCGCGGCGTTGATCGGGCCAAGCAACCACCCCGCACCCACGAAACAGCAGATCGATAGAGCGGCCGATAGGGTGAAAACCATGCGGTTCGAAACCATCTCGATCAATCCCGTGGCCAGTGCCTATGACCGGCCCATTCATCCAAGCATACCCGAACGCTTGCACACTAGACGGTGACCCTCGCTAGCTCCCGGTGGCGGAAGACCACCCATCCCCCTAGCGCACAAACACCGGTCCAGTTTAGGCCGACACGCAACCCCGCCCACCCCACCAGCCCCAGCCGCACCACACGACCATCGGCGATCCACGACGCGGGTTGGTAATCGCTCAAGGATGGGATGATCGCCACAAAGCCACGACCCAACACCCAAAGGAGGATCTTCACGGCTTGCCACGCTTCGCCCGCTTGTACCAGCTTGACCAATTGCTTGGGCGCCCAAACCAGAGTTGCCCACCCAGATAGTTCCTGTGCGGGGAACCCAACATACTGGTTCAGTGATTCCAGCAGGAACCCGCTGGCCCCCGCAGCCACAAAGACCAAACCGCTTACCAAACACGCCACCGGGAAGCTAAACAAAGCCCCAGCCGCGATGCCTAGCATGGCTAAGAAGCACAGCTGGAACCAGATCAGCGTTAACCCACGCACCAGGTTGGGGCCGAAGCGACCCACCGGATAAAGCAGCGTGATCCCTTCGCGCGGTGTAAAGGCGATGCTCGACGGGAAAGTCGCGCGCATGTTAATCAAGTCGACATTGGCGATCCGTACCTCGAGCCGGCCGCTTGAGTCGATCGTTTCGGCGGGCAGATCAACCACATGGAAGCGGTTATCGGCCAAGACGATCGGCGCGTGGTTGGCCGTCTTGGGGTCGACCGGGAACGGCCGGCCGTTGAGCCACAGCGCCAGCTTCACCCGCTGATCGGGTGGGGTGATCGAAGACATCGGCTTTAACCGCAGCTGGACAGACTCGGTTAACCGCTTGGCGGGCAGCAGGCCAGTAAACACATAACGCTGGGCGTCCCGCGGTGCGATGGTGTGCCATTGAGCGGCTAACGCCTGCTGGATCGCGCGCCGCGCCATCGCATCGGGGCCCTGGCCAGCGTACCGGTTGGGCGCTTCGGCTTGCAATTGTTTGAGCCGCTTCTCGAACAACGCCGCCAGGTTCATCTGCTGCGGGGGCTGGGGCGCGACAGCCTGTCGCGCGACAAGGATCTGGTGTTCAATGGCGGCACGGTCTTGGGCGTCGACCTCCGGCTGCTGACGCAGCACCTGGGTAAACGCATAGAGCCCGATCCCAACAACGCCCACCAACAGCAGGTTCAGAAGCGCCACACCCAGCCACTTGCCCATCAGGTAACCCACCCGCCCGATCGGTTTGGTCAGCGTCAGGTGGATCTGCCTGCCACGGATTTCGTTGCAGACCGTCCCCGTTGCCAAGAAGATCGTCATCAGACTCAGGAACACCGCTGCGCTAGACAGCCCCCAGTGGAGAAAAAATTGGATCCGATACTTGAGCAGCTCTTTGGGGTCTAGCATCAGCGGCAAGAACGGCACCAACAGAAGCAGGCCCACCACCGCGGCCAGCACCACCTTCATCCGGATCGCCTCCTCCAAGACCGTCCCCGCGACCCCCAACGCCGCCACGCCCGGGGACAGCGCCACGCGGATCAACCGCAAACCCAAGAGCATCGCCAGCAGCATGATCGCCGAACCCGCGATCGCAATCCCCATCGATCGGTAGCCCCAACTCCACGCAGCCCCTGCACCGGCAGCCATCGGGAACAAAACCGCCAGCCACTTCAAATACCAACCACGCGTCACCGCCCACGCGTAGCAAAACCAAGCAGCCAACACCAGATCGATCACCACCCATCGCGCCCCCCACCTGGCCGACCACGGCAGCTTGCCCATCCATGCAAGCGCCGGGATACAGACCCGAAACAGCAACAGCGCCGCGATCAACGCGCCTTGGAGCTTGCCCCACGGGATGGACCTTGGGGCAAGCCTCTGGGTTGACGGCGATCGAGGGGGCGTGGCAGGCAAGGGGCTGGGCTACTCTTTATTCGCGCTCGGGTCGAACGGTGGAACCTCATCAATGGCGTGGAGGAATGACTGGTCCGGTTTTTCTTCGTTGGTCTTTTGATTGGCTAAGGGATCGGCTGGTGGTGAGGGCTTCGGATCTTTAACAGGCTTGGCAGGCTCCTGGGCTTGATCGGACAACGCCGAGGCAAAGATGGTGTCTTTGGCTTGTTCGTCCTGAGACGGTGAAGCAGGTGGCGTTGTTGGGCTAGGAACATCGGATGCAGCGGCAGGCCGAGGAAGCCCGGCCGGCTTGGAGGGTTTGGACCGCTTACGCGGGGGACGGCTGCCCTGGGGACCCTTTGGTGCAGGGCTTGGGGGTGGTGGGGCCTGCTTCGGATCCGTGGCCATGGGGGTGGACGATGCCGACACCGGCGGTGTCGACGCAGAAGCCGGCGTGGGTGGAGATTTTTTTTCGATCGGTGATGATGATCCCTTGCCCGATTGAGACCGTGGGGTTTGCCGGGGGGTAACGAGCTGATCAATCACAGGATTCTCAGCCGATGCCTGACCCGGGGCAGCAGGCGGTGGGGCGGTCTCTTGCTTCGGCGCCTGGGCCGTTGGGGGGCGATCGGGTGGGGGTTTCGTCAACCCTGCGATCAGCGAAGCGCCGTCTGATGCGGGGGACGGGGCGGTCGTAGGCGTCGGTGGCGTTCCTTTTTTTTGCTTGCGGACCGCTCGTTTCTCTTGCGGGGCGGGCCTGGTCGTTTTTTCAGCGCCCGCCCGCCGGTGGGCCACCATCGCCGCCGGCGCCGACTCAGACCCCGAAGCGGGCTGAGCCGCGATAGCGCCAGAAGGGATCGGGCTATGATCCTGCTTCAGGAACGCGGCGATACTCCCCCCCAGCTGCGCGCCGCTGGTGGTTAGCCCCTTCGCCTGGGCCTTGTGGACGATGTCCAAGAACAGGGCTTCTAGTTTTTGGCGTGGCTTCTCCACCTTCTCGATGTGCCGGCCGTTGGCTTCCAGGAACACCTCAACTTTTTGGATCATCGCAGGGTCCAGGTCGGGCACGTGCAGGGCCGTCACACCCCGCTGAACCAGCAGCTGCTCGATCGAGCCGGTGGCGCAGACCCGCCCGCCAAACATAATCGCCACGCGGTCACACACATCCTCCACGTCAGCCAACAGGTGCGAGCATAGCAGGATTGTCTTCTCTCGCCTCGCCAATTCCAAGATCAGATCTTTGATCTGGTGGGTGCCGATCGGGTCTAGGCCGTTGGTGGGCTCATCGAGGATCAACAGCCTCGGATCGTTGATCAGCGCCTGGGCTAGCCCGATCCGGCGCTGCATCCCTTTGGAGTACTGCCCGATCGGGCGGTGCGCGATAGCCTCCAAGCCAACCATCTCCAACAACGCGTCGATCCGGGCACGGCGTTGACGACGTGGTTGGTGAAACAGACGCCCGTAGTAATCCAGCGTCTCACGCGCCGTCAGGAACGGGTACAGGTTGGACTCTTCGGGCAGGTAGCCGATCAACCGCTTGATCGCTATCCCCTCGGGGCGCTTCCCAAAAATCGCGATCCGCCCGGCGGTGGGGTACAGCAACCCAAGGATCATCTTGATCGTCGTCGACTTGCCCGAGCCGTTGGGCCCCAGCAGGCCAAAGACTTCGCCCCGGTTCACCGTCAGGTTGATCCCATCCACAGCCCGCACGCGGCTGCGCATCCAAAAGTCGCGGAATACCTTGGTCAGACCCATACACCGCACGATCGCGTCGTCCGGCCCAGGTGAGGCGTGAGAAGACGGCTGGCCCGTGGCCGCGGGCGGCCTCTGGGCAGGCGAGGATGGTTCAGTTCCAGATGGTGACATGTCGAAACGAGGCCTTATTCAAAATCGGACGACGGTTGATCAGCGATGAGTTTTTGATGCTCGCGGGCCTGTTGAATCTTCGGGTCGCGGTTGAGTTCCAGATGCGCCTGACCGGACGGCAGGTACAGCGTCTCGATGTCGCCGGTCAGGATCTTCTCACGGGCGTCTTGCCACAGCCGGTTAAGCACCACCCGGGGGTTCTTGCGGTACTGGGGTAAGAGGCTCGAGAAATAATCTGCCTCATTACGCACCCGCGCCACAACTTCGGTGCGGTAGGTCTGGGCGTCTAGGATCTGTTCCGCCACCGCCCCACCGATCGGAACCTTGGCCCCCTCAAACACGACCCGCAGCTGGGAAAAAGAACGATCCAGCTCCCGCTCCAAGGCCTCAGCGCGTTGGGTATCCTCCGCTTGGCGGGCTAGCTCATACGATTCGATCAGCGCCAACAACGGCCCGTGCGCCTCGCCGGCGGTCTCCACCAACGTCTGATTCCACCGCTGCTGGGCTTCACCGATGCGCTTGGCCCGGATCGTTTCAGCGGTCAACACCGCGCGAACGGACGCCCGCACCGGCAGCGGGTACGACGGCTGCTTCACCGACAACGAAGTCACACGGATCCCCGTGCCCATCGCATCAAGCACCGCTTGAGCGCGGCGCTTGGCTTGGTCGTTGCCCTGAGACCGGATCAACCGGTCGGTGGTCATCCCTGCCGCGGCTTCGACCACCGCCTGCTCGGTGGCCATACGCACCAGCCGCTGGGCGGTCAACGCGTCTTTCACATGGGTTAGGTATGCAATCGGGTCGTGCACCGCGTAGGTCACCGACCACCTCGCGTGGATCACCTCCGCATCACCGGTCAGCAGCGACCCATCTTTTTCCGGGTCCAGCGGCCCGGCCTTGCCTTCGGCTTCGCGGTCGGTCATGCCTTGTTTGGCGTGGGCGGTCTGGTACCAAAACGCGGTGTCCAGCTCGATCTGCTTCGGAGCCGTGGGGACCGTCACCACCTGCTCCAAGGGATAGGGCAGGGAAAAATAAGGCCCACCCGGCGCCAGCACCTGCTGCCCGGGCGACCCCACGATACGCCCAAACCGCAACCGAACCGCTTTCTCCTGCTCGCGCACATTGAACACCCCGCTGAACAGATACAACACCAACAAGACCAGCATCGCCAGCTTCAACGCCCAAAAACTCACACGCAGCGCATCGGCCAAGGATTGCTCCGCGGCGTCAAGCCGCGGCTGGTGACCACCGTCGGGCACTGGTGCGCCGGCGTCCGGGATGTCGGGCGCTGGGTTCATGGTGATTCGTTTTCGTCTTGCCAAAGATACCCCGGCGCGGGCGCGGGGATCGGGCGGCTGCTTAACAACTCTTGGAGCGATAGCTGCTTGGCGTCCAGCACAAACGTGCTGTTGTGGGGCAACACCGCCTCAAGCGTCTGGATCCGACGCAGAAAGATCGCCAGCGGCTCGTCCTGTTGAAAAGCAGGGTAATACTGCGCCGCTTCCTGCACACCCTGGGTGCGGATCGACTCGGCCCGGCGTTGGGCAAACGCCAGGATCCGCCGCTTGGCGGATTGCGCTTGGCTGACAATGGCGGCGGCTTGGGCTTCGCCCGAGGCACGCACACTGGCGGCCAACCGACCCCGGGTTTGGCGCATGGCCTCAAAAACCTGATGCGTATTTTCTTGGGGCAGCAGCAGCCGGCGGATCCCCACCTGCTTGGCCTCGATCCCGTAACCCAGTGCCACTAAGCGCTGGCGCAACCCCTCGAGTGCTTCCTGTTCGACCTGCGGCAGCTTGACCTGGTCAAGATCGGTGTTGACCAGCTGGTCCATCCGGTAACGCCCGATGGTGCCGCTAACCCCTTCACTCAGCAGCGGCGCAAGCTTGCTTTGCGCCGCTTGGTGGTTCTGGAGCTTGATGAAGAACGCCAACGGATCGGTGATCTTCCACGCCAGGTAGGTCTTGACCACCAGGCTCTTGCCGTCTTCGGTCGCCACCTGCTCCAAGCGGTGCTCAAAAAGCTGGAGCCGCGTGCTGTAGGTCTGGACCTTCTGGATCGGCCAGGGCAGCTTGAGATACAAACCGGGCCGGCGTTTGATCGCCCGATCGGCGGCCCGGTCAAATGTGGTCAGGACCGCCACCTGGTCGTATCGCACCTGGAAGGTGAACATATACGCCAACAAAACCAACACAATCCCTACCCCTACGATAATGGTCAATCGGCTTTTCATGGTTGGATCACCCGTGATTCCCTGTGCGTGTCATTGATCCCATACGGACCCTTACAATGGCTTTACGGCTGGTCTTCAAGCAACGCGTCAATGGTCGACCGCGAATCTTTTAAATCGATCCGGAACACCGGCGGGGTTGCCGCCTCGGTCGCCAGGATATATTTCCGCACGCCGGGGGTTAAGCCCCGCCTTAGCGTATCCAGGTATCGCTTGGCGCGGTAATAGTTGGGGGCGCTTCGGTAAGCCTGAAGCTCGGCACCAAACCGCTGAGCCATCGCTCGCTCGGTGATCGCACGCTCCCATCGATCGGCCCGCGCTTCGTAGATGATACGAGCCGCCTGCCCCCTGGCCTGAGTCAGCAGCCGCTCGATCTGGATCTCTAACGCCCGGACGCGATCTCGTTGCAGGGCCGCCTTGAGTGGCTGCCGTGGATTGTGGCTGTCGCGGCGGTCTTGCTCGAGGCGCTGCAGGCCCACAATGGCTTGATCGATCGCCAAAGCCTGGTCATACGAACCCGCGACCGCGGTCAGGGTTTCGATGGCCTCTTGATGGGCGCGGTCGAGGGTGCTGGCCCGCTCTTGCTGAGCGCCGATCTGCTCTAAAAACGCCGCTGCGACCCCCGCCTCGGCTGGGGGGTGGAGGCTGTTGAGGCCCACAAACGCCACTTCCAACCCCAGCCCGGCGGCATCGGCGTCGGCTTGGATCTGTTGCCGAAGCTCATGACCCAACGCCATCCTCCCCGAAGCCAGCAACGTGTCGATGTCTTGTGAAAGAAAATACGTATTCGCCCGCCGCTCGGCGATGGCCCCGAGCATGCGACGCCCGTCTTGGCTGGTGGTCAGGTGCTGGTGCAGGTCGGTGATGCGGTATTGCACCGCCAGCTGAGCACCAACCAATGACATCCCACCGCCACCACCACGCACCCCAACCTCGGTGGCAGGTCCCTCAATCACAACGGATCGATCTACGAACGGTGCCGACGCCGCGATCAGATACGCTTCTTCGTCGGCGTGCTGATTGGCCCAGAGGATCGCTTGGTCGTGGTCGATCGGGTTATGCACGGAACCGACCAAGACTTGGTGGACCCGGCCGACGTTGTGCTTCTCCACCCGGCAGATCGGCCAGGGCAGCTTCAGATGCAGGCCCGGTCCCAGCGTCTCGCCGTGCAGCCGACCAAAACGCGTCACCACCGCTTGTTCGTAAGGCGCCACCACCACCACGCCGCTGATCAGCACCATCGTCAGCACCCCAAACACCACCAGCGGGACCACGGCCCGGATCATGAGCTGATAAAACCAGCTGCGCGACACCTCGAAGCCGAACTGGTAGTTGATCGCCTCACCAACCGCCTGCGCCAGTGAGCCGGGGTTGGCCATCAGGCCCAGCAGCCGGCTATCAAAGGCCGGCCGGGCCACCTCGCCCACACGACGCGGCCGATACGCGCTAAGCAGCAGCGTCACCACCATCTCGCTACCCACCAACACCAGCACGCAAGGGATCAGCAGCCGCAGGTACCCCAATCCAGCCGCGTTGCGGTAGTGCACCAAGAACGCCCCCAGACACAACAACACCGCCACCACCGCGTTGCCCATCAGATAACTTGCACCGCCGCGCAGCAGACGCCACGCGGGCGTCCCGGTCATCCCCGATTCATAGCGCGCCACGATAAACGCCACGAACGACACCGCCAACAACACACCCAGCAGCACATACGTGTTTATCCCCTCGCGCACAGCACCGGTCAGCAGTGTGCCGGCAAGGTAAGCCTCGTATTGCCGGGACAACAGCGTCAGGCCAACAAAAATCAGATAGCCCGCGGTCAGCAGGCCGATCAGGCTCAACCCCCACTTGTAGAGATACCCCAACCGCCGCCGCGCAACCCGCAGCTCGTCACCGGGCTGTTCAAACAACGCGGTGCTCGCCGCGTCGGTCAAAGCAAACTGCTCAGCCTCTAGCGCTTCGACCCGCTCGAGCCGGTGCTGATGGTACACCACCACAAGGATCGACCAGACCCCCAACCCACCGGCGAAATACCACGCCGCCGCGTAAACCGCAGGGCTCTGGGCATACAGACCCAACACCGCCACCACCAGCGTCAGCACCGCCTGGACCAGCAAGCCCAAGGCCGCGGCATGCACAGCGCGACGGTAGGTCTGTTGATCTTGACTCATCGGGCGCTCCAAGTTGGGGTCAGGCCAGATAGAGCCGATCGGCCCCTGCGGATAAGATAAGACTTCAATGCGGCGGCTGGATTCAAGCACGGACAAGACGCCGCCGCTGACTCCAAGCGGCCGCGCCCATTGAAAACCGCGCCATTGCGCTTCTCCAACGCCCAAAAACCATGATCCGACAGCTGCTGGCCATCAGCCGACACACCTTTACCGAAAGCATACGCCAACCCATCTTGGCGGTGCTGACGCTGATCTGTGCCATGGCGCTGGTCCTCTCGCCGGCGCTGGCCGCCTATTCGTTGGATGACGACAACAAGCTCTTGATCGATATGGGCCTCAGCAGCTTGTTTGTCGCCGGGTTGCTGATGGCCGCGTTTACCGCCACCGGCGTCGTGAGCCGCGAGCTCGAAGACAAGACCGCACTGACCGTCTTGAGCAAACCCGTGCCGCGACCGGTCTTCGTGCTGGGCAAATACCTCGGCGTCAGCGCCGCGATCGCGATCGCGTTCTGGGTGCTGTGTGTGATCTTTCTGTTGACCGTCAGGCATCGGGTGATGCAGGCCGCCATGGACCCGTTCGACGGGCCGGTCTTGCTGTTTGGGATCACCGCCGCGATGTTGGCGCTGCTGGGCGCGGTCTTGGGCAACTACTTCTACAACCGGGTGTTTGCCTCTAGCCTGATCATTGGCCTGGCGGGCTTGTTGAGTGTGGCCTGGTGCTTGGTGCTGCTGATCAACAAAGATTGGCACTACCAACCCCCGACAACCGACTGGTCGCCGCAGCTGATGGCCGGGGTGCTGCTGATCTTCGAGGGCGTCTTGCTGCTGGCCGCGGTAGCCATCGTGGTCTCGACCTGCTTGGGGCAGATGGGGACGCTGGCCGTGTGTGTCGCGGTATTCGGGCTGGGGCTGCTTAGCGACTACCTGTTTGGTCGGCACGCGGATCAGTCCACCCTGATCCACGCCTGCTACGCCGTCGTGCCGAACCTCCAGCTGTTTTGGCCCGCCGATGCCATCACACAAGGCCAACCGCTCACCCCCAACTACATCGGTCTGGTCACCGCGTACGCCGCCTGCTACACCGCGGCCCTGATCGGGCTGGCGTGCGGCTTGATCGCGCTGAGAGAACTGGGGTAAGCCACCACCCAACTCACACACCGTCGCCCAAACGCCCAGCACCCTCCTTTGATTCACGACTAATCGAGGTTTCTTCGTCATACCGCGGCCACCATCGAAGCTTGGAGACTCCCCGCATCGTGGATCCCTGGGATTGGCTCATGGCTCGACCCAGCCTCGTCCGATTGACCTAGCTGCTCACCATAACGCACCAGCCGCGCAGAATTAAAGACCACCGCCAGGCTGCTGACCGTGTGCAAGACCGCTGCGGTCACCGGCCCAACATAATTCGCCGCAGACAGAATCATAAAGATGACGATAAACGCACCGCCGGTCAGGAGGTTCTCAGTAATCACCCGGGTGGTCTTACCAGACAGATCGATCAGGAACGGGATCCGATCGAGGTTGTTGTTCATCAGCACGACCTTGGCTGAGTGGATCGCCACGTCCGAGCCGGCGGCCTTCATCGCGATCGATAGGTCACCGGCCGCAAGGGCAGGCGCATCGTTGACACCGTCCCCCACCACCGCCACGCGGTGGTCGCTGTTCTTAAGCCGATCAACCATGTCCAGCTTTTGCTGGGGCAACACATCCGCAACGTATTCGGTGTGCAGCTGGCCAGCCACACGCTTGGCCACCGTCTCCCGATCGCCCGTGACCATGATTAGCCGCTTGATCCCCAGCCCGCGCAGGCGATCGACCGCAGCGGCCGCCTGGGGCCGGGCGTTGTCTTCCAAACCGATCCAACCCAGCAGCCGGCCACCGTAGACCACAAACAGCACGCTCAACCCCTCGGCTTCGGGGTGGGCCTGCGCCGCTTCGATCAGCGGGATCGTATCGGAGGCCAAGCCGCCGTGGCTCTGGTCGGTCAGCCACCCCGCACGCCCGACCAACGCCTCGCGCCCATCGATCGTGGCGCAGACCCCCCGACCGAACACCTCTTCGAAAGCGGTGGTGCTCGGCAGGGACAGCCGGGCCTGACCGGCCACCGCCGCGATCGCACGCGCCACGGGGTGGCGGCTGTGCTGCTCGGCCGCAGCCGCAATACGCAGCAACTCAGCACCCTCAACATTCGGCTCGGGGGTCAGGCGGGTCACCTGTAACTCTCCGGTCGTCAGCGTGCCGGTCTTATCAAAGATCATCGCCGTCAGGTTCCTAGCCGACTCCAGATCAACCACCGACTTAACCAAAACACCCAGCCGCGCCAGCGACGACAACGCCGCGACCATCGCCGTCGGCGTGGCCAAAATCAACGCACACGGGCAGGCCACCACCAGCATCGAGATCGCCCGTTCCCACGGGTTGGCCAGCTGCCCACCCAACGAAAGAAATAGCACCCCACCCACAATCATCAGCACCGTCGGTGTGTACCAACTCGCGTACCGGTCGATCATCCGCATCAAGGGGATACGCGTGCGCTCGGCTTGCAAAATCTAATCCTTGACCTGCCCCAGCGTGGTGTCGTGGCCCGCCTTGGTCACCTGGATGTCCATCATCCCCGTGAGGTTGATCGTCCCCCCGAACACCTCGCTGCCCTGGGTCTTATCTGCCGGCAGCGACTCGCCGGTAATGTTGGCCTGATCCACCGTGCTGCAGCCCTGCACGACCTGCCCGTCGGCGGGGATGTTGTCGCCCGGGCGCACACGGATCACATCCCCGGGCTTCAGGTCTTTGGCTTCCACCTCCGTTAGCTGGCCACCCTCCTCGACCTTGTGGGCCCGGGTCGGGGTGATCCGGATCAGCGACTCGATGCTGGCTTGAGCACCCAGCGCGGTGCGGTTCTCGATCAGCACAGAGATAATCATGAAAAACGCCACCGCCGCCGCTTCTTGGTACGCCCCGATCGCGATCGCGGCCAACACCGCCAACGCCACCAGCTCGTTCATGTGCGTGTGGCCGTGGATCAGGTCTTTGACCGCCACCCAAATCAGCGGCGCCCCAAGCAGCAATGCCGAAATCAGCCCCAGCGCCGCGGGGTAAAATTCGTGGTCAAACAGCAGCCCAGCCACAAACGAGCAAACCAACAGCCCCCCCCCCATCAACGCCGCCACGATCTGCAGGCTCACCCGACCGGTTTCGTCGAGGATCTCCAACTCGTGCTTCACGTGGTCGTGTGCCATGAATACCCATACCGTTGTGCGTCAGCGATCGCTACCCATCCATACGCCTGGAGCGATGCAAGGTTCAGCCCCCACACAATTGTGTAACCAACATGGTACCAAGGGTTAGGCGTAGCCTAAAAACCAGCCCCCCACCGTCCACCCCGCTTATCTGAGCCGGGCTCTGCGAGCCCGGTCCCTGTCGTAACACGACAAGAGATCACCGCCACAGATAGGCGATAACCTCAATCACCCATCAATACGCATTCCGTTTATGCGTGGGGACCTCGGTTAGGTCAAGCGTGCTTAGCAGATGGGCGATCCGCTGACCCGTGTGCCCGTCACCATAGGGGTGGCGCATCCGACGCAGGTCAAGCGATAACGCCTTGCGGATCGCTACCCGCACCGAGCGCTGCCCATAACCGCAATCGATCACATTACCCGGCTTCTCCCGACCGTCTTGACGCGGCCCCACATTCACACAGGGCCGACCCAGCACCGCCGCTTCGATCAGGCCCGCTGAGGAATTGCCCACGATCGCTTGAGCGCCGGCCAATACCGATAAAAACTCCGCCCGCGGCAGGTGATCGATAACCTTGACACGGCTGGACCGCAACGCCCGACGGATCCCACCACTGCCCGGGTCGCTATTGGACGCCATCACCAACCGACTGAAGCCTTTCGTTGCGGCGAGAGTCTGATCCATCCAGCAACGCTCATCGTCGTCTGAAGCACCGATGGGGTGTTGGACCACAATCAAATCCGGCGCATCGTGGGCCGGCTGCAATTGCCCAAGACCATGGGCGGCGGGCGAACCAACGCAGAAGACTCGCTCACGCGGCTCACCCATCCGGATCAACCGCTGCTGGCTGCGGGCCGTAGCGGGGAAGTGTAGGTGGGCGAGTTTGCTGATCGCATGCCGCATCGCCTCGTCCGCCACGCCCGCAGCGCGGTCCCCACCATGCAGATGCGCCACATAGATCCCCCCCACACTCGCCGCCAACGCCCCAGCCAACGCCTCGATCCGATCACCCAACACCAAGACGACATCGGGCTTGCTTGCGGCAAATACTTTCCCCAACCCCGCCACACCCCGCGCCAACGCCGCCACATCGGCGTGTCGGCCCACCGCGTTACGGCGCTGCATCACCACCTTTGCGTCGATCGCATAGCCTGCGCGGCGTATGTCCCGCCAAGTGCCATGAGTCAGATGGGTACCCGTTACCACGACCTGGAGCTTAAGCCGATCGCGGCTGGCCGGGTTGTTGACCCCGCTGTGAGCAATCGCTTGCATCACGGGTTCGAGCAACCCAAATTCCGATCGGGTGCCGGTAATCACAGCCACCGTTCGGCCCCGCTTTAGACGCCGCTTCACGGAGCCTCCATTTTTTCTGGGCTCACGGCTGAGTCTATCTCTGAACGCATGGTGGGGTTGACGCCGCCATCGGCCCCCACCAGGCCGTGTTCCAAGATCGCTTGAGCCAGCGCAAAATCGAGAGGGGTATCCACATCAACAACCTGGCCTGGTTGGGTCACCACCGCGCCGCGGTCTTGCCCTAGGAACGCATGAGGCTGGCCTTCAACCACCGTGAAGAGGCTATCACGCTTCACTGCAATCACCCCCCCATCGAGCTGATACACCCGCGGGAGGTCTTGCCGGCGATAAATGTTGTTCGCCTCGTACGGCTGCAAGGTATCGCCCCTCAGGCCGGTGAGTGTCTGCATCCAATACGGGTGAGACTTGCCCACCGGGCAGACGCTCTGGACGCTATCGGCACCAGACGCTTCGAGCTTATCAATCGCACGATCGATCAGCCCCGCCGGTCGCACCGGTACGTTCCCATAAAGGATCACCACCGCCTCGAAGCGTTGCCCGGTGCGCTGCTGCACCCAGTCCATGGTGTAGCGTGCGGCGCTATCAACCGTGGCGGTATCGGTCGCCAACTCATCCGGTCGGATCGCCACCTCAACCCCGCATAACGCACCAATCTCAGCGATTGCCTCGCTATCGGTGCTGAGCACAACCCGGTCAGGCCGCTGAGCAGCCTGGGCGTGCCCGATGGTCCAAGCCACCATCGGCTTGCCGGCCAGCCGCCGGGTGTTCTTGTTGGGCAACCCTTTGCTGCCACCGCGCGCGAGGATGATACACAGCGTCTTCATGATAAAAGGAATATACCAATCCCGATCAGGTTTACGGGGTCCCGTTCGTCCGCGGCAGGTCCATTTTCGGTATCCTTGTGTCTCCGACGCGGCAAACTCATACCCGATGGGTCTATCAGCGCTATTGATTTAGGGCCGGTGCCACTCATCACATGCACCACACAACTCCAGCTGACCCCACCGACCCTGTGCGTGGGCTTCGCGCAGCGACCGCATCGATCGCCAGATCTGGGCCAAGGGCGTCTTGGTGGCATCGCCACAGGTGGCCCTGCCCAGCCAGTCCTGATCGCACTGAGCCACGCACCCATCGCTGTGGATCGTCATGCGGTGCGCGACCTGACGGCAAGGCTTGCGAGCCGGCGGCGCCATCTGGACCGGGCTCTGGGTCGGCATCAGGCCACAGCCCGATGTGGCGGGATCGATCACCGCATGGCCAGCGAAATAGACCCATCGATCATAAAACGTTTCCATGTCCTCTAATGTAT
The DNA here is from genome assembly GCA_965223655.1 of Phycisphaeraceae bacterium. Taxonomy (GTDB): domain Bacteria; phylum Planctomycetota; class Phycisphaerae; order Phycisphaerales; family Phycisphaeraceae; genus CBDCXC01. The sequence continues at coordinate 22,403 of CBDCXC010000007.1, read as the reverse complement.
CAGCTGTCTTGATGAGCCGTTGAATAATCCAAGGCCAACCCGGGCTCGACCGGGTGTCCGATGCTCGGTCATCTGATGGCTCTTCGTTCGTTGCCGCCGACACCGCTTGCCCCAGCCGATTCCGCCGGTTGATCAACCACTGCAGGTTACGCACCACCTTCGCAAACCCGTCGTTGAGGGTGTCTTGAGGGTCCATCACTTTTTTGTAGGTCGCGGTGGTGTCGGCGTTGAGCCGAACAGCAATGACATCGATCGGTAGCTCCAGCAGCCGCTCCAACACCGGCTCGTCGACCAACAGATCGGTCTCAACGGCGATACCCAACACCCCCGCTTCGTGTGCCGCAATCACGATCGATGCCCACGACTCATGCAGCAACGCGTCACCCAGCCCGCCCAGCGTTAGCGCAATATCCCGGTCTTGACCCATCTGCGACACGATCCGCCGAGCGGATTCTAATGATAGATCCCGGCGGCTCATCGCCACATGGTGTTGCGGGGTGATCGGCCCGCTGACCCTCCGCCGCGGCGTAAGCTCCAGCGTGATCTGCTGGGGCAGCGAAGCGAACCCACAGGCGGTCTCATCGTCGATCCGCCTAACCACATCGGTGATATCAGCCGCATCGGCTTGTGGGAATCGATCATTCAGCTGGTCAGCCACCCAGCGGATCATCGCCGCGGTGGCGGGTGTATCAAAAATAAACCGCTCGGTGCACGACCGCACCGACGCGGGGATCTGCACACACACGTCACGCCCGATGGGGTCGGCTTGGGGTTTGGCTGGGTTGTAGGCCAGGACCTGCCCAAACGTGGCGTCGTTGCTGGCCATCTGCTCGATCAGCGACCGGCCCACCGCGATCCCGCTAAGACCAGGGGGGGCTTGGGTAAAGGTCATCTGCATCGCTTCGGGGTGCTCGAGGTGGCGGGCCAACACCCGCTGACAATACACCGGATCAACCAACGGCCAATCCCCACCGGCCAACAACGCCGATTGAGCCTGGTGGTGCTCCATCGCGGCCAGCATCGGCTTGACCGGCAACAACTCGTCGTAGCACAGCGCACCGCCCAGGCCACCACGCCAAGCGGTCAGCGACCACTTACGCGCCCCAGCGTGCTGCTGCTGATGCGGGTATGACCGCATGGCCGGATGCGCAAACCCACAAACTGGCTTACCCACATCCTCTGTGTTGAGTTGTTCAAGCGGGTCTTCCCCATCCGCGTGTAGCAGCACGATCCGCTCAATAGGCCCGACCTTGGCTGCCCGGGCTACCGTGTGCGCCAACACCGTCCGACCACGCAACACTTCACCAACCCTCGACGGCAACCCAAGCATCGTCGTAGTCAACCGGGTAGGGATCAGGGCAATCGTGTCGGGCATAGGCAGCAATCTTTCCGGTCACGCACTGGCCTGCCCCGCCGCTACATGGGTCGACGAGGGATTGGCCGCGGTGTTGCAGGCCTGGCGAGCCCCCTCAACACGCCCCAGCGCATCGTGGAGGATATTCAACAATTCGTCGCAGGCCTGAACCAGCCAATCTACATTAGCAACGTCGCGTTCGAGTTGCCGGCGTTGACGCTCAAACGGATCCAACCCCGCGTTATCGATCGCACGGTCCGACCGCGCCCGCTTGAATGCCCCTACCGTGTTGAGGTTATTCACCAGGCTAAACGCAGTAGACAGCTGATCCACACGGCGTTGGATCGGCTTGAGCTTATCAAACAGCCGATCCAAACGGGGCTGATCGCGTTGATGCTCAAGCATCTGTTTCAGCAACGGGATGGTGTTCTTTGACAAGCGGCGCAATTCAGAGACCTCCCCACGGCGTTGGCGCAAGAGCTTGGCGGTCTGCGACAACCGCTGTCCATCGAGCGCCTTGTCTGGGATCGGTAGCTGCGGGACCGGCTTGGTAGCGTGCGTGGCCAGCGCATCGGCTAGCGTGATGCGGGTCGTGTGCTGCTTGGGCAGGCCGCCTTCGGTCGCGTCTAACACCCGCTGAGGCGCGTTCGCGAAATCCCGTTCAAATTGTTTGAGGTACGTCAGCATCTGCTCGTCGGAGTAGATCGGCTGGCCGTGGATGTCGTCTAGCTTCTTGAGGTGCGTGCGGTGCCGCACGATCCGTTGCCACTCCATCATCTCCACGGTGTTAAACGCCCCCAGCTCCGGTGCCCACACCTCGTGGATCGCGGTACCGGGGAAATAATACAGCCCGTGACTAAACCCAAGGTCCATCCCCATCAGGATAATCGGGTCGCAGCCCAGGTGCTGCGCCAAGTAAAACGACAAGTGAGAAACCGTAGCGCCCGGTGGCATGGGGGTAATCGGCCGGGCCTGATCGCCTAGCAGCAGATCCAAAAAACCGTTGATTGTTACCCGGACCGGGCCGGGGTAATGATCCAACACCGTTGGGTTCACCAGCGGCTCGACCACAAGCGTCACATCCGGCAGCGGCGGCAGACCCTCATAGAACCGCTTCGAGATCTCGTGGTAATCCAACGCCGTGACAAAATCCGGGCGAACCCCAAGATCCAACAGCGGCTTGAGCATCGTCTGGGCGCTGATCACCACCACACGCGACCGAGCCTCAGCGTCGGTCAGCAGCCGAACGTTCTTGGCCAAGCTGGGCCCGGCACCGATACACACCGCGGGGAAACCCTTGGCCGCACCGGTTAACGCATTCACCGTAGCGCCCGCGGCGTAGCTTGGCAGGTTCAGCGACAGATTCCGATATGTGCGAGAAGCATTCACCAACGCGGTCGCCACGTTGGTACGACAAAACTCTAGCGTTTCCGCGATCACCTTCCCAAAATCATGCAACGCCCGCTCGTGCAGCTGACGCGTCGGGGGGTGGGTCACCAGCAGCGTGCCTTGCGTGAGCATCCCCGAAACATGCTCGACCCGCTTGAGCAACGCTGACCGGTCCATCTGAACATCGGCCAGAAGCACGTTGGGCCGGCCCAGCCAGCCGGTATGATCCACACGCTCCATCACCGCCCGCATCATGCCCAGATCGGGCTCAAAGACGATCATCAGGCTCTGGGTCGCGCTCATCTGCTGGGCAATACGCGCCACGTGGTAACCCAGACCCAACCCCAGCACGACGATGCACGCGTGCTTGGTGTGGTCCACCACCGAAGCCAGCTTGTCCGCCTCCGCCTCCGGGTCGTAGCGGCTAGCCAGCCACAGCGGCCGGCCACGGTGCTCAAGGCTAGCGCTTAACGGCCCGCGACGCGACGCCACCCAATCCAACCCCAACCCCGCCGCCTGTGCCACACGATCGGCCAACTCCGGCTCGGATTGACGCAACTTCGCCAAATTGGCCTGAAAGATATCCGGGGGTTGGGTCATCTCAAGTGTCACGCCTGTTATATACCAGTCCCGATCAGGTTGACGGGGTCTCGTTCGCCCGCAGCAGGGCAACCTTCGGTATTTTTGTGATTCCCACGCGGCAGACGCATACCCGATGGGTATAAAAGACCCAGAGAAAGTAGCGGATTACCGCAAACGCATACCCGACTGCTATATCGGAGTACCATCTTATCATGCTTGAAACAGCCAAATCCCTGTTGCTGGAAGAACCCTACCCCATCGTGGTAGCACTGGCTGGGGTGGCCGTCGCGCTGTTCACGCTGGGGATCCGACGCAGACAGAAGCAGTTCATGAATTACAGCGGCCTAACCATCCTCGCCGCCGCTGGGGTGGTCGCCTTAGCCACATGGGTCGTCACCGACCGCGAGCAGATCATGACCCTCACCCAACAAACCGTCTCGCACACCAACAACCACCCCTTCAACCTGCACGCCCTACAAAACACGCTCCACCCCCAAGCGGTCCTCACCGGGCCCCAAGGGGATCCTTGGCTCAAGGGCGACCATCTCATCGCCCAGCTGGAACGGCTCGATCAAAAGCAGGCGATCCTCAAACAACAGATCACGTCCATCACCGCACACTTGGAACACCACCAAGCCGGGTCGGTGGCGCTAGATCTCAAAACCACACTCACACCCAACCTCGGGCAACGCGTGGTCCAAACACGATGGCGGGTATACTGGCAACAAAACCAAGACCACGTGTGGCAGATCCATAAAGTCAGCTGGTTGGACCACCCCGGCCCCCTGGGCATCAAGCCGCAAGCCGGCAGCTGGCAGTCGCGGCGGCCATGACCCGAAATAAATCCACATAGACCCGCCCCAATGAATATACCCCAGCAGAAAAACCCTCACGCCTGGACCAATCCTAGGTCGACCACAACGACCCGCGACCGTCAGGCAGCAGAACCCTTGGGCGCAGCGGGGTTCGTGGACAGTCGTATCAACCACCATTCAACCCAGATCCACACAACAGGCCTGCGCGCCTGCTTGCTGCTGGCATGGCTAACCGCAATCACAATCGCACAGCCCACCCCCGAGACACAAACCTTCGACCTCACCCCACACTTCACGAAAGGGCGAACCACGCGCTACCAGATCTGGTCCCAGCGCATCCAGAACCAAACCCTCACCATGGGGCAACACACACGCCAGTGGGAGACACAAGTTCAGATCGACGCGCAGGTGTCCTGGGCCGTCGAGCAGGTACGCCACGACGGGTCGGCCAAGTGCCGCATGACGCTCGAATGGATCACCGCCAAGCTCACCGGCCCAGACAGCAAGACACTCGATTGCGACAGCCGCCAGCGAAGCGGCAAGCCCGAACCCTTCCACCAGCTGCTGCGCGCGATGGCCGGCGTGCCGCTCACGCTCGACCTGACGCCCGATGGGCAGGTCCGCAAAATCCAGGGCACCGACGCCATCCGTCGCCAAGCGCCCCAAGGCATCGAGGTCCCCGACGATTCAGCGTTTATCGACTCAGCCAACGAATTAGCCGTCATCGCCAAGGGACCGCCTGCCACAAAACTGAATCAAAAATGGGACGCCCAGTTCTCTTCCACCCTACCCTTGGGCAAGCTCCACCAATCCATGCGCTACGCCTTGGGTTCCGTTGAGACCCTCGAAGGCATCCCCATCGCAACAATCACCGGGACCGCCAAGCTGCGATTCGAGCCCCAGCTCCAACACATCACCAGCCGATTGGGAAAAGGCGCCAAAGCCCACGCACGCCTAAAAGACGGCCACGTGGAAACCCAGATCCTGTTCGACCTCCAGCGGCACGAAGCGGTCGGCCGCAACACCATCGAGAACCGCCGGATCGAAACACGCATCTCATGGCAAAACCAATTGCTCGTGCGCACCATCGACGAGCAGATCCACAGCCAAGCACTACGCATCGTCGAAGAAGAATAGCCCCGTCCCGACCTGTTGATGGGGTCCCGTCAACATGGCTGAAATGGGTATGCAACGATCATTGGCCTTGATAAGGGTTTTTTGATAGGTCGGATCTGGGTGGGCTGCGCCAACCTTTACCCCATGGTGCCAGCGGCTTTGAGCAGCCAGTAGCCGACAGGGGCCACGAGGATGGGCGAGTCGAGCACGTCCAGCAGCCCGCCGAAGCCCGGCACCGCGCAGCCCGAGTCTTTGATGCCCGCATCGCGTTTGAAGAGGCTCATGACCAGATCGCCCAATTGACCCACCGCGCCAAGCAAGGCCCCTGCGATGAATGCGTACACCCAGGGGTACGCCTGTGGCCCCCAGCGCCTCGATTCCCCGGCTAGAACCTGCCACTGACCCGCGAGGTTAGAACCGTTGCTCATTGTGATGATCAGCAGACACACCAACGCCGAGGTGGTAACGCCGATCGCCAAGCCCTCCCACGTCTTGCCTGGGCTAAGCCAGGGGATCAGCTTATGCCGGCCCAGCACCCGGCCCCCGAAGTAGGCGCCGATATCGCAGGATTTGGCGATCAAGATCACCCCAATGACCACCCACGGGCTGTGCCACCGCCGGATCACTAAATAAAACCCCGGGGCCATACCAAGGTAGAGCCCGCAGCATAGGGTAGCGCTAGCCGCGGCAACCGCCCCCTGCACGCCTCGGCACCAGCTGTAACGTGCAAGCGCGATGATGAACCATCCCATCAGGCCCGCCCCATATACCGTTAGGATTGTTTCGGTGCCCAGATCGGGTGGGGTCAGGTAGAAACCGGCGCAGACCACCACTGCCCCTACGGTCAGCATCAACGGATCGGCGTTGATGCCGTTGGCCTGGAACATCCGGCATAGCTCGCCACCCGCCAGGACAATCAACGCCGAGAACCCCAGCCCCATCAGCAGGCCCGGCGGCAGCTGCGTACGACCCAGGCACAGCGCTTGGAGCCAGGGCTGGGGTAAATCGATCCAGCCCAGGCGGTGGTCGACCGCCACCAGCGCGATCAAGCCACCGATCATCATGACGCTAGAGAGGACTCGTTGTTTGAGCACGCTGCACATGGTATACCCATCGGCAATGCGTCTGCGAATGGTCTGTTCATCCAGATCCGGTCTGTCCCACGCCAATTTATTATGCGTTGGCGTTGTGATTGGTTTGGCGTGGTTGGCCCCGCCAACCAAAGCCGCTGCCCCAAAACCGCTTTGGGCCACCGGCGACCAGAAGCATCTGTACGTGCTGCAGCTAGACCCGGATCGCAAGGGGTTTACGCTTCTGCATCGGGATTGGCTAGCCGGTTCCAGCCACCTAGAACAAATCGTGGCGATGCGTGGCCGGGTGGCCAGGGGGGGGCTAGCCAGTGTGGGCGGGCAGCTTTGGCTGGTCTATGAAAGCTCACCAGAACGCCCAAGCCCAACGGTCCAGTCCGTACGCATCCCAGGCCAATCGCTTGCCACGACTCGGCTAACCAACGACCTGGCTGTGTTCCAGCCGGCTCTGCCACGCGGGGTAGAGGTGCGTGCATTAGCGGCCAGCAGCAAAGGGCTCTGGGCGCTGGTGCACAGCAACACCCCCGCAACGTTGCAAAGCATCGACGCGTCCCAGACCCGGCCGGCGGCCACCCCACCTCCCTCAAACGATCGGACACCACACGATTTGCCCTTGGGCGATACAACAGGAACCAGCCCACCCGCTGCCACGGCACCGGCTCAGGCAGCCACCGCCACTTCATCCCACAGCACGACCCAGCCATTGCACGCGGACGCGGCGCCCAAGACACTCTTGTCGCCGATCAAGCGATCCAACGGATTGGGTGAGTATCGGCTGCTGAAACTCGACCGCACCAGCTGGGTGAAGGTGGCGCTTCCAGAAGGGGGCTGGCCTGGGGATGCCCGATTTGGGTTGGTGATGCGTCGCAGCCAAGACCCCGCGCCGATGTTTGTTGCGGCGACTCAGGAACAGGGCTCGATCGCGCTATCGGCTTATGAGCACAGCCCAACCGGGTGGGCAAGACAGCAGTACACGATCCATCTATCCCCCGACCCCATCGACCCACCGGTTCCATCGCGGGCCGACCATCCTGCCTTCACAGACGCCAACGCGATCACCGCTTTGTCGGTCGATGGGCAATTGGTTCTCGGGCTGGCCAACCACCGGCTGGATCAGATTGGGGTTGAGCTGTGGGTCGTTCGGCCCGGTGGCGTGACCGCGTTAGGCGTGCTGACGATCGATCAGCCCCCGATCCACCCGTGGGCGTTGGTCTCGCACCGCCAATCGGTTGCCTTGATCGCCAACACCCAACCCGGCCGGTACCAGTGGACCAGTATCGACCTGCAGGGCCGCACCCAGCCGCCCGCCACGCTATCGCCCGCCGCCCGCGGGCCGCTGTCAAAAACCTTCGATTACCAGGTGATCGCTGCGGCCGCGGTGCTGGATCTGATGATCACGTTTCTTTTTTGGAAGCGAGAGCCCAAATACAATCAGCTAACGCTGCCCCACGGCCAGGTGTTGGCTGACCTGGGGCGGCGGACACTGGCGGCGGTGGTCGACCTGCTGCCACCGGTGGGGGTGGTGATCGTCGTGTTTAAGATCGACCCACAGGCGATGCTGCAGTACTGGCCTGGCCAAAGCGGTGGGTGGGACGCGTTGCAACCCGGTGCTTGGGCGATCGGCTTGTTTGTAGCCCACACCACGCTGGCGGAGCTGCTGATCGGCAAGACCCTAGGCAAGGCCTTCTTCGCGATGCGCGTGGTCACGCTAGACGGGCAACGCCCCAGCCCGTGGCGGGTGTTGGTGCGCAACGGGACCAAAGCGCTTGACCTGGTCGCCTTGCCGCTGCTGGTTTTTGTGCCCTTTCGGCACCGCCAACGGCTGGGCGATATGACCGCGCGCACCGTGGTGGTGATGCACCAGCCGCCCCTAGGCAGGGATGACCCCGGTGCGGCCGACCCTAACGGATAGCGCGGTATGGCTCGATCGGACAAGCAACCCAAGCCCGCGGTGGTGCTGCTGTCGGGCGGGCTCGACAGCGCGACCGTTGGGGCCATCGCCACGGCGCAGGGCTTCGGGGTCCACGCGTTGACCTTTGACTACGGGCAGCGCCACCGCGCTGAGTTAGACGCAGCCAAACGCGTCGCCCACGCGCTAGCGGTCGCCAAGCAACACCGGGTCAAGATCGACCTGCGCGCCTTTGGTGGATCAGCGCTAACCAGCGATATCGATGTCCCTAAGGACCGCCAACTCACTGATGGCGTTGATCAGCCCATCCCTATCACTTATGTCCCTGCACGGAACACGATTTTTTTGTCCTACGCATTAGCGTTAGCGGAGGTGCTGGCCAGCACCGATATCTTCATCGGCGCCAACGCGATCGATTATTCGGGGTACCCTGATTGTCGTCCGCAATACCTCCAGGCGTTCCAGCGGATGGCCAACCTCGCCACCAAGGCCGCGGTCCAGGGCCAACCCATCACCATCCACGCACCGCTGATCGACCTGACGAAGCCCCAGATCATCCAGCGTGGGCTTGCGCTGGGTGTCGACTTTGGCCTCACCCACAGCTGCTACAACCCGGGCTCTCGCGCGCAAGCCTGTGGCCGCTGCGATTCTTGTTTAATTAGGAAACGGGCGTTTGACCAGCTAGGGCTAGCCGACCCTGCATTAGGCGACGCGCAGCCCTAAATTGGTCGTTGGTGGGGCGGGCATCTTGCCAGCCATGCTGCAACCTACAACAACTACACCATCAGCACCGCGGGGTTTTCCAGCATCTGTTGCAGCGTCTGAAGGAACTGGGCTGCGGTAGCGCCGTCGATGATGCGGTGATCGCCGCTTAGTGTGGTGGCCATCTCATGGCCGATTACGATCTGCCCATCACGCGCCACGGGTTTTTCCACCGCGGCGCCCACGGCCAGGATCGCCGCTTGGGGTGGGTTGATGATCGCCTCGAAGTGCGCTACGCCGAACATGCCCAGGTTGGAGATTGTAAACGTCCCGTCGGACATCTCCTCCATGTTCAGGCCTTGGCTGCGGGCTTTCTTGGCAAGCGACCGGGTCTCGGCCCCGATCTGGCGCAAAGTTTTGCTGGTCGTGTCGCGGATCGTGGCGACGACCAACCCCCCGCCCTTCTCGGGTGGCAGGGCGATCGCGACGCCCACGTTGACCGCTGCGTGTTGCTGGATCCCCTGATCGGTCCATGAGCTGTTGAGCACGGGGTGTTCCACAAGGGCCAACGCTGTGGCGCGGACAATAAAATCATTTACGCTCAGCTTAACACCCAGGTCTTTCAGCTGTGTGTTGACCGTTTGGCGCAGCGCTAACAGCGGGTCCATGTCGATCGTTAGGGTGACCGTGAAGTGCGGGATCGTGGTTTTGGATTCGACCAGCCGGCGGGCAATGGTTTTGCGCATATTGGTCAGCGGGACCAAGTGGGGTTGAAGGGCGGGTGGTTGGGGTTGGGGTTGGGCGGTGGGCGGTGCCATCGGCGTGACCACCGCGGGGGTGGGTGGGGCTGATACGGGTGGCCGCTGGGTCGCCGTCGCAGCGGGTGCTTCGCCGATGCGTTCGAGGATATCGCGCTTGATGATCCGCCCGTCGGGCCCCGAGCCTTGGAGTGTTGCTAGGTCAACCCCGTGCTCTTCGGCCAGCTTGCGCGCTACCGGGCTAACCCGGATGCGACCGCCGGTCGAGTTGGTGGTTGGTGGTGGTGCGGTAGCGATGGCAGTGCTACCACTAGCAGGCATCGCGGCCGACGCCATCTGAGGCGGCCCGGACGACGGGCCTGCACCGGTTGAGTCTGGCGAGCTTTGGGCGGCGTCCTCAATGCTTTCGTCCGGCTGGGCGAGGATGAGGATCGGCTGGCCAACGGGCGTGGTCTGGCCTTCGTCGACCGCGAGCTTCGCCACGGTGCCGTCGTCGTACGACTGCAGCTCCATGGTGGCTTTGTCGGTCTCCACGTCGGCCAGCAGGTCACCCGATTTCACCTTATCCCCCACCTTGACCTGCCACTTGATCAGCGTCCCCTCTTCCATGGTGTCCGACAGCCTTGGCATGGTGATTTCAATGGGCATCGTCCTTGATCTCCTGATTCGGGGGTTTCGATTTTACCGCCGCCTGTTGTCTCTGCTTATCGTGATATTCTCGGGTTTTTGTCCTGATTTTGCCAGCCACGGATATCAGGGGCGGGGAAGGTCATCGGTTTAGCAGTTGGGGGACACTGTACTCGTCCTAAGTGTAGGGTGATAGACGGATCGTTATGGGTAGGAGGTACAATCAATGGATTGGGGCCACTACACGGTATGGTGTATGGCCGTGTAGTAGCATTCGGCTATACAGGAGTTGTATGGCATCATAACATGGAGGATATGTGTTCGATGAAAAAGGGAACTCTTGTCACGACCGATTGGAAATAGTACATTGAGGCCAATGACGTGATGATACGATGTATTGTTGAATGCTTTGTTACCTACTAGTGCTTCCCCCCGGGATAATTTTCGTTGATTGATGATGTTGTCCGATGATCTGTGATGGTACTGTTCACCCCGATCATGGAGGATCATCATGGCTCAACGTCGAAACAGGATCAGGCATATCGTTCATCTGACCGGAGACGAACGACACGAACTTCAGCAATTGGTGCGTTGTGGCCACGCGGCCGGTTGGAAGATTCAACGGGCCCAGGCGTTGCTCAAGTGCGACCGAAGCGATGACGGGCCGGGCTGGACGGATACCCGCATTGCCCAGGCCTTCGATGTGACCACGCGTAGCTTGGAGAGCTGGCGTAAGCAGGCGGTCGAGCGGGGTCCGCTGTCGCTGTTGGAACGCAAGAAGCGTGACGGATCCAAGCAACGCAAACTCGACGGTGCCGGCGAAGCGAAGCTGGCGCAATTGGCGTGCAGCCAGCCGCCCGAGGGCCGTGGGCGTTGGTCTTTGCAGATGCTGGCCGACGCGTTGGTGGCCTTGGAGGTGGTCGATTCGATCAGTGACGAGACGGTTCGTCGCACGATGAAAAAAACGGCTTGAAGCCCTGGCGTCGGAAGATGTGGTGCATCCCGCCGGATCAAGACGCCGCGTTTGTGGCACAGATGGAGCAGGTTCTACAGGTGTATGCGCGTCCTTATGATCCCAGGCGCCCCGTGGTTTGCATGGATGAGCAACCCAAACAGTTGATCCGTGAAACAAGCCAACCGATCACGACGTCGAACGGCGAACAACGCGTCGATCATGAATACATCCGCGAAGGCGTGTGCAACGTGTGGATGTTCGTCGAACCCTTGGGCGGCTGGCGCCGCACGCCGGTGAGTGATCGACGCACCGCGATTGATTGGGCGCATCAGGTGAAAGCGTTGGTCGATGATCCGCGTTATGCCGATGCTTCACGCATCACGCTGGTGTGCGACAATCTCAACACGCACAAGCTCGCGTCGTTGTACGCGGCATTCGAGCCGACCCAAGCGTTACGGATCGCCAACCGGATCGAGTTAGTCCATACGCCCAAACACGGCTCGTGGCTGAACATCGCCGAATGCGAGTTGAGCGTGCTCAGCCGCCAATGTCTCAACCGTCGGGTTCCAGAAACACGAACGATTCGCCACGAAACCCAAGCCTGGTCGTCCCAACGCAACGCCAGCCAAACCGGCGTCGATTGGCAATTCACCACCGCCGATGCCAGAATCAAACTCAAGCGCCTCTACCCGAAAATTATGACGTGATGAAATACTAGGGAGTTGCAATTATTTTTACAGACGGGGGTTGACCAATGTCAAAGAAAACTTGTTTTGTTATCTCTCCAATTGGCGAGGATGGAAGCGATGTTCGCCAATTCGCGGACGATATATTTGAGCTCCTGATCCAACCAGCACTGAAAACATTCAACTTCGAGATCGTCCGTGCCGACAAGATCCCACACGCCTCAACGATTACTTCCGATATCATTCAACTTGTCCAAAACGCCGAGCTCTGCATCATCGATTTGACGAATCACAATCCAAATGTTTTTTACGAATGCGGAAGGCGTCACGAGACGGGCAAACCATTTATCCAACTCATAAAGAAAGGAGAAAAACTTCCTTATATGGAGAAATCTCCTCGGGAGTGACACTGACAAATATCGCCACGACATTGGAACGAATCGAACGAAAGATCAGGACCATCGACATGCCCGTCTCTCCTTCAACGAAACCGGCTTCGGTTGATTTGCCGGACAAATTCAAGAATCATCCGCTCGCGGCAATGATGGGTGCTTGGAAACGCGCAAGCACAAGTCCGCATGAGGACTATATGGAAGCGATGCTTTCAGGCGACTTAGGCCGTGCCGCAAACACCCTGCTGGCCAACTGTGACGCATTTGATGCAGACGAACTTTTCCAATCCGCAGTATTGTGTGCCCCTATTGGCAACGACCAAATTTTTCAAATTATCGAAGAACGATTGCCAGACCCTGAACTTAAATTAGACGAGTTTAAGATGGGTATTTCAGCTCTTATTCAATACTTATATCATCACCGAGATGAAGAGCAGCATGGCCTGAAGATTCTTGAGCCGCTCGTTCAAACACGGCTTAACTCTGACACCATGCCAGTGGAAGAAAAAGCATATTTGTTGAATCAAATACACCGTCTTAAGTATTCAGCACAAGATTATGAGGGCGCCCTTGAAGACATTGAACAGTGCCTAGAATGGTCCCCTAACAAACCCCCATATTTATACAATGCAGCGCTTGTTTGTGACAAACTCCGTCTAGACAAGAAAGAGCTTGGCTATGTAGATCAATATATGGAGGTCACTAAGGAACAAGGTGTAGAAGATGATGATGACATCCTGCTTCACGCAGTACAATGTTATGCTAAATCCAAGCGACGTTCTGAAATGATTGATGCGCTCGAATGCTTGAAAGCTTGCTCGCCGACAAAGTCTCTCCTCGCTTATGCGATATCTGAAGTTCAAGAACTGCTTGGTGATTCTGACGATCCAATGATCGCGATCCTAGCAGGATCCCAGAGCAAACTCGGTTCAAAAAAAACGAATAGCAGCCAGCCAACAAAATAATGAGCTGAAACACACTTTCTAAAGATCTACTACCCATCGAAATAGCCATCGCCGATGCCTGTGGGTGGGATACAGGCCCTGCAGTCTACGCCAAGGTACGCGATCGGTTGATCCGTGACCTGAAAGAAGAGGGCACGGTGCCTGATAACGTCCTAAATCATGCGCACATTTGAAAAGGCAGCTCTCCCGGCGGATGGTGTTGTTGAAAGACAGTACCCTCAACCAAGGAGAGCTACGATGGATGATGTTACGGCAAACGATGTCGGGATGAAAGACGTGTTTCGGATCGACGAAGCTCAGGTCCGCGGTCACGTCGACCGGCTTGTGGTGGAGTCTGTTGAGCAGACACTCAACGGGCTTTTGGATGCCGAAGCCGCGGCGTTGTGCCAAGCCGGCCGGTATGAACGCACCGATGCCAGGAAGGATACCCGGGCCGGTTCGTACCATCGCAAGCTTCAGACCAAGGCAGGCCAGGTGACGCTCAAAGTGCCCCGGTTGCGGTCGTTGCCTTTCGAGACGCAGATCATTGAGCGTTACAAGCGTCGTGAAAGCAGCGTGGAGGAGGCGTTGATCGAGATGTATTTGGCGGGCGTGAGTGTGCGTCGAGTCGAAGACATCACCCAGGCGTTGTGGGGCACGAAGGTATCGCCTTCGACGGTGAGCGAGCTGAACCAGAAGGTGTATCAGCAGATCGATGCATGGCGGCACAAGCCGATTGAAGGCGAGCATCCGTATGTGTACCTCGATGGCACATACCTCAAGCGGAGCTGGGGCGGTGAGGTGAAGAACGTGGCGATCCTGGTAGCGATCGGCGTGGCGCGCGACGGTTATCGCGAGGTGCTGGGCATCGCCGAAGGGGCCAAGGAAGACAAGGCGTCGTGGCTGGGGTTCTTGCGTCACCTCAAGCAACGTGGTCTGTGCGAGACACGCTTATTTGTCAGCGACGCGTGCTTGGGACTGGTCGAAGCGCTGGGTGAGGTGTTCCCGGATGGACAGTGGCAACGCTGCGTGGTGCACTGGTACCGCAACGTGTGGAGCTGCGTGCCCCGCAGCAAAGTCAAAGAGGTCAGTGCGATGCTCAAGGCAATCCACGCTCAAGAAGACCGTGACGCGGCGCTGAAGAAGGCCGAGGATGTAGCGGTCAAGCTTGAGGGGATGAAGCTACCCAAGGCTGCGGCGTTCGTTCGGGATTCGGTACACGAGACGCTGCGGTATATGAGTTTCCCACGTGAACACCGGACACGGCTACGCACGAACAACCCGCTGGAACGATTGATGCGTGAGATCAAACGCCGCACGAAGGTGGTGGGTGCATTCCCAGATGGCCACTCGGCGGTGATGCTGGCTTCGGCGCGGGTGCGTCACGTAGCCGGTACGCGTTGGGGGACACGGAAGTACCTGGACATGGATCGACTTTACGAACTCGAACGTGAGCGAGACCACGAATCGGAAGAAGAACGATTGAGCGTGGCGGTGTAGCCACGCAATGGTTGGCTGGCCCTTCGTTCGGGCTCGCTACGCTCGCCCTCACTGCGGCCCAGCCAACCAGCCATCCCCCGGAGACTGCTTAACCAAAGTGCGCAACTTGACGGACACTACCTACACCCTGCCCCAATTGTTTGCGATCCTGGTGCTACGCCAGTTTCTCAAGACCGACTACCGCGGGGTGGTGGCGTTGCTGAGCGAGTGGTCGGATCTGCGTCGTGTGTTGAAGCTGTCGAAAGTCCCCGATCATTCGACACTTTGGTATGTCGAACAAAGCCTGGCAAAAAAAGGGTTTTCGATCGGCTGCTCGCCGCCTGCTTTGAGGATGCTCAACGGGTCGGTTTGATCGGTGCCAACGACGACTCGACTGTGGCGATTGACGCTACGGGATTCGAAGCCCGTCACGCCTCGCTGCATTTTGTGAAGCGTACGGGTTACAAACGGTTTTTGAGGCGCCGCTGGCCCAAGCTGACGGCGGTATTTCACACGGCCACACAGCTGATCGTGGGCATCGCGGGCCTAGCGGTGATTCGCCTCAGTTTCCCGAAGCGATGCGTCAAGCCGCGAAGCATTTGAAGCCGCGTCGGGTCGTAGCCGACAAAGCTTACGACGCCGAACACAACCACCTGTTGTGCCGCTGTGAGTTGTCCATCCCCACCACTGTGATCCCGTTAAACCCAAGACGGTCGGGTCGCCGCTGGCCCAAGACACGCTACCGCCGGCTGATGAAACAGCGATTCCCCAAACGCCAATACCGCCAACGCGCTCAAGCCCAAAGCGGATTCTCTCGGCACAAACGACGACTCGGCTCAGCACTCACCGCTCGCAGCGAGCCATGACAGTTCGGTGAACTAAGGATGCGAACATTAACCCACAACCTCATGATCTTGGCACAATCAAAACAGAAAAAGGGGTTCAACAGAGCCCTAAAGGATCACATAATGAATCCTTGATCAATTCTTATGTCGCTTTTTTCCAACAGGGCTGTTTAATTCTCGGGTGAACCGCGGATGAGTGCGAGTGCTTGGTTTGGGTGGGCGGCGTGCCGTCGTAGGGCGGCGGCTTTGTTCTTGAAGCCGGCTTGGTTGAGCAGGGTGATGGCGAGGTTGCGGATGGCTGCGAGGTTCTGGGGCGCGTGGCCGGTTCGCACCCGGCAAGCGTCTTGGCCCAGCGTCACGTCACGTCACGCACGTGGTGCAAGCGGTTTTCGATCCCCCAATGGCCACGCGTTAGTGCCATCAGCTTCTCAGCATCGGCTCGATCCCGCGACAGGCTGGTGATCCCGTAGGCGATTTCAGTGGTCGTTTGCCCACGGATCGTACGTTGACGTTCGACTTGGAACACCTGTTGGACGCCTGGCCAATCAAGGTAGCCATTCAACGCTGTGGTGCTGGTGAGCCTGCGGGTTTCGACGCGGCCGTGGCCCTTGCCTAAGCTCGAGGTGGCCTGTTGTTCTTGCTGCTTCAACCGGCGTTCACGCGGCGATGCCCCCGCGTCGTGTTCGCTCGAGAACGCCTCAACAATCGCTTCTTTGAGTTGCGATTGGTTGCCCTTGACCGCCCAGAGGTAATCCCCTTTTTGTCTAGGATCTTCTGCGATAGATCCCGTTGACAGAACATCGCGTCACCCGTCACCGTCGCGTCTTCGACGTCAATCAGGTCCAGCAACGCCAACGCCGCTTTGTGTTCGTTGGTTGTGGCATCAACCGCCATCTGCCCAATCACGGCTTGAGCTTCGTGCTCATACGCCGCCAACAGATGCACCCCCGGCAGTTGATCACCCTGCGTGCCGCACAAGCATTTGCCGTCGATCGCGATCGCCTCCCAACCCGATGCCCGGCGGCCGCGTAGCCAACGGCTGATCGCTCGCTCAAACACCGTCGTGTCCAGCGCCTTGAACACGTTATGGAACGTGGCTTTGCACGGCGGACGATCCCGGGTGAACCCCAGCAGCCGGGTGAACCGATCGCCGCGATCCCGTGCGAACTGAGCGATCGACTCGAGGCTGCGTGCACCCGAAAGCATCGCCACCGCCGCCAGCGTCAAGATCGCCGACAATGGGTGACGCCGACCCGACGGGTTCCGTGGGTCCGGGATCTGGTCAAACACAACACATAAAGGCTCATTCACCATCTTCAGGTCCTCCATGACCACGGGGGGACAACGCCTTGACATCATCGGACATCTCCACCTTCGAGAATTAAACAGCCCTGTTTTTTCCAATTTTTCGCTTGGCTCGATCGGATCTGCTGTTAGAATAGGGCGTCTAAGACTTAGGCCACCAATTCTTGGGCGGGAAGCGTGTTATGGCAGACTCAGCGGTCTTATCGGCTGAGGGTAGGAAACACATCATTGAGGCCAACGCCCGGTTCCCGGATACCGCAGGTGTGAGCGAACCGCTTCGTTTTACTTGGCTTCGAGATCGGCTGTATCGGCTCGAAGCCTGCCCGCAGCTAAGCAAGCTGGTGAATTACCAAGACACGGTGGAGGCCGACCGCGACGGGTCGGACCAGCTGGTGGTTCAACGGGTGGTAGAGAAGTCGGATTGGCGTGCCTTTCGCTGGTCGCTGACCGATCAAGCGATGCACAGCGAGCCGGTCGCGGTGCTGCTGCACCAGGTGGCGCAGGTGGGTGGGTATTGGCAGCGTGACGGGGCCAGCCACACGCTAACGGTTTGCCTGCCCCCGGGTGTGGACTTCGACCCCCGGCCCTTGATGGAGTCGGCGTCGACCGATCCGCCGCGTCTCAAGGTCGCTGGGGCGCAGGTGGTCCAAGCCTGCCTGATCGGGTGGGGCGCTGCGATGATCTTGGTTGGGATCGGGGCGTTGGCGTACCGCCACGGTGACGCGGGAGGGGTTGACCCGGTGTCGTTCTGGTCCATCGCGGGGCTGGCGGGGCTGGTGGGGACGGGCGTGGCGCTGGTGTTGACACACCGCCAGCCGCACCGGCCCACGGATCACAATCCGTAAGCCATCACACCAAACCCCCGGTGCGCCTACAGCACCCACACCCACTCAGCACGCGAGGAAACACACGCTGCGCACTGCCACGCCCCTGCGCAACCGTGAGCAGGGAACGATCCCTCTGCATACCACCCCGCGTGTGGCGACAAACAAGGGCTACCTCATGCAGGCAATCAAACCGACCAGTTTTGGCCTAGATGTCGAAGTACATGCAGAACTCAAACGGGTGGGGGCGTAGCCGCAGCGCCGCGACCTCGTTGTCTCGCTTGTACTTGATCCAGTAGTGGATCACGTCGTCGGTAAAGACTTCGCCGTTGAGCAGGTAGGCGTGGTCTTTCTCAAGCTCGTCCAGCGCCTCAGCCAGGTCGACCGGCGCCGAGCCGATCGACTCGTACTCTTCGGGCTCCAGGTCGTAAAGATCCTTGTCCAGGGGTTCGCCCGGGTCGATCTTGTTCTGGATCCCGTCGATCGCAGCCATCAGCATCGCCGCAAATGCCAGGTACGGGTTGCATGAAGAGTCGGGGCAGCGGAACTCGATCCGCTTGGTCTTGGGGTTGTCCTGGTACATGGGGATGCGGATCGCCGCCGACCGGTTGCGTGACGAGTAGACCAGGTTCACCGGTGCCTCAAACCCGGGCACCAGCCGCTTAAAGCTGTTCGTGGTCGGGTTGGTAAACGCGATCAGCGACCGGGCGTGCTTGAGGATCCCGCCCATAGCGTAGAGGCCCAGGTCGCTAAGCCCAGCGTATTTCTTCCCAGCCATCAGCGGCTTGCCGCCCTTCCACAGCGACAGGTGGGTGTGCATCCCTGAGCCGTTGTCTTGGAACAGCGGCTTGGGCATAAACGTGGCCACCTTGCCGTGCCGGGCCGCGACGTTCTTGACGATGTACTTGTAGTACATGCACGTGTCAGCCATGTGCACCAGCTCTTGGAATCGCAGGTCGATCTCCGCCTGACCGCCTGTAGCCACCTCGTGGTGGTGGCACTCGACCGGGATCCCCATCTGGAGCATGACATCGACCATTTCTGACCGGATGTTCGTGCCGGTGTCCATCGGTGGGCAGGGGAAGTAACCCTCTTTGAGGCGGATCTGGTAGCCCAGATTGGTCGGGTCTTGATTGCCACGGTTCCAAACCCCCTCATACGAATCTACCATGTAGCCTGCTTGGTTGACCGTCTGGTCGTACCAGACGTTATCGAAGATAAAGAACTCCATCTCCGGGCCGAAGTATGCCGTATCCGCAATCTTCGTGCGACGCAGGTATTCCACCGCCTTGCGCGCCACCGACCGTGGGTCGCGTGAGTACTCTTTCTTGGTGACCGGGTCTTTGATGTCGCAGATCAGCGACAGCGTCGGGTGCTGCAGGAACGGGTCGATCTTCGCGGTTTCGGAGACCGGCACCAGCAGCATGTCCGACTCATTGATCGCCTGCCACCCGCGGATCGAGGAGCCGTCAAACCCAAAGCCATCCACAAAGCTCTGCTCGGTCAGCTCGCTGGCGGGGTAGGTCGTGTGCTGCCACAACCCTGGGAAATCCATGAAGCGGCAATCGATAAACTCGATGTTCTTGCTTTTGACTAGCTGCAGGACCTGTTTTGGCGTCATGATTCCATCCCTTTGTGAAAAGCCATGATGACTGTGTTCAACCCACCAGAGTGCGGATGGGCATCTTAAACCAAGACAAAAAATATAGAGAATAAAAGGGTGCGAGCAAAGTAGACTAACAGCATGGTGTGAAACTGGGTCCCCTGGCCTGGAGACGGGGAAAAGATGTGGAAAACATCATTAGCCGCACCTAATGCTGAACCTACGCCACCTTACGCCTGGGCTCAATGACCCACCTGTGGTTCGCCCAGCAGCGGGCTCAATGCTGTCAACAATCGATCAAGCGTCTGCTGGTCTTTGGCCTCGGCGTTGAGCCTCAGCAGCGGCTCGGTGTTGCTGGGGCGCACATTAAACCACCAGCCCCCATCGTCCGAGCCCGCCCGACCCCAGGTATCGATCGTGATCCCATCCAGCTCGTCTTGCTCGCTCTTGCCCGCGTACCGCTGCTTGAGTTGTTGGATCACCCCAGCTTTGTCCGGGACGCGGAAGTTGATCTCTCCGCTCTGAGGATACCGCTTGTACGGCTGGATCAGCGCACTGATCGGCTGATCCGATCGGCTCAGCACCGAGACGACGGCCGCAAACGCGATCGCCCCGGAATCGGCATAAAAGTTATCGCGGAAATAGAAATGCCCCGACAGCTCGCCGCCGAAAACACCCTGGGTTTCCCGCAGCAGCGCCTTCATAAACACGTGCCCCACGCGCCCGCGGTGGGGCTGGCCGCCGTGGCTTTGGATCGCCTCAGGCACCGTCTTGCTCGATCGCAAATCGTAGATCACCGCTGACCCCGGCGACTGGCTCAAGAAGTGATCCGCCAGCAACGCCGTGAGGTGGTCGCAGCCGATCAGCCCACCCTGCTCGTCGGTGAGCATGCACCGGTCGGCGTCGCCATCAAAACACACCCCCAAGTCCGCGCCGTGCGCCAGCACGCCGTCTTGAGTCGGTTTCATGTTCTCAGCCACCAACGGGTTGGGATCGTGCACAAACGAACCGGTGATCTCAAAGTTCAGCGGGATAATCTCCAACCCCTCGATCCCCTGAAACACCGCAGGCACCAGCTTCCCAGCCATCCCGTTAGACGCATCGATAAAAACCTTCAGCTTGCGTGGACCTAGATCTAAGAACCGCAGGATGTGCTGGCGGTATTCCGGCCACAGGTCGCGCGACTCAACCTTCCCGGTTGGAGCGACCGATCCCGGCTCACCCAACGATTCAGCGATTTTTTGGATCTCTTTCAACCCCGTGGAAGCGCCGATCGGTTTGGCCTCTCGGCCAGAGATCTTAAAGCCGTTGTATTCGATCGGGTTGTGGCTGGCCGTGGTCTGGATCGCACCGGCGCAGCCCAGGTGATTGACCGCAAAGTAACTAAACGAGGTATCGCACATCCCCAGGTCGATCACGTCCATGCCCCCAGCTCGCAGCCCTTCGATCACCGCATTGGCCAGCGACGGTGAGTGGGGCCGCATGTCACGGCTGACCAACACCGTCTGGAGCATCGGGTCTTGCGTGTCACCCACCTGCTGCTTCAAGAATCGACCCGTGGCACACCCCACCCGCCACGCCGCCGCTTCGTTGAGCTTATCCGGATAAGTCGCCCGGATGTCGTACGCTTTAAAGATCTTGCGAAGCATGCCTTGATGACCTCAGTCGAAGAGGGTGATTGGATCCGATGGGCTACGCACGATAGGCCCCCCACCGCGGGCAGATCATACTCCCCCCGATGGAGCCTAGCTACCACCCCCCATACAGCCAATCAGATTTTATTGAAAGAAACACGCCGCCCGCAATAAACCCCCACCCCACACCAGGGTAAGCGCATATGGCCTCAGGTAGTCTGGATAAAGGTTTGCAGGGGGTATCGGCCATCGAGTGAACAGATCAGGCGTCTTCGTTTGAGGCTGATTTTGTCGCAGGGGCTAGCGTATTTTCCTCGTGCCGGGGGATTGTGACGTAGCAGGTTCAACGCGTGACGTCGGATGCAGGCCAGGTTTCGCGGACCGTGATCCTTGCGGACCCGGCTGGCATCTTCACCGAAACACACGTCCAGACACCAGTGCACTTGGTTCTCCACGCCCCAGTGCCCTCTGACCAGTTCCAGTAATTGTGTGGCACCGGCTTGTCGCGGGTCGAGGCTGGTCAGGTAGTGGCGACGGGTGGTGGTTGATCGACCGGTGGCGAAGTCCAGCCGTCGGCTCTCGACGCAGGCCACGCCCCGCAGCTTAGCCCAGCCGGGGTGTCGACGCCGCAGCCAGCCCACGTCCCCACAGGCCCAGGCCTCTGGTTCGTCGAGCCGCCCGTGTTGGTTATCCGGTTCGGCCACGGCATGAGCCAAGCCCGGATCGGTCTGTTCCAGGGCGTCGTCGAAGAACAGCTTCAGGTCTTCGTGCAGGTGCTTGTGATTGTCTTTGACCGCCAAGAGGTAATCCGCTCCGGCCTGATGGATCGCCGAAGCCGTCTCCTTCTGACAGGGCATCGCGTCGAGGCTGACCACGGCCCCTTTCACATCCAACAACGCCAGCAGCTTAGGCACCGCAGGGATCTCGTTGGACTTCCCATCAACCGCCAGTTGGCCCAGCACCAGATGGTTCTGTTGATCCCACGCCTGGATCATATGGATCGCCGACTTGCGGCCCCCGTGATCGACCGATCCCCGCAATGTCTTGCCGTCGACGGCCACGAGCCGGCCTTGGGACGCCTCGGCTAGACACCGGCTCAACTCGATCAACGTGCGTTCCAGCGCCTCGGGACGCACGCGACGCATGACCCGCTCGAAGGTGTCGGGATGGGGTGTACGGGGCCCCGATTCGCCGGGAGGCGGCGTCACAAACGTGGCCAGCCAATCGGCCCGTTGTTGGGCCCAGCAGGCGATCTCGTCGTAGCCCTCGCAGCGGCATAGCACGGCCAGAAGGGTAAGGGGCAGAAGACGGGTAAGTGAAAAACTCACATTGGCAGCCCGGGGATCGGGCACCTGATCGAAACAGCGCAGCAGATCGCGCGACGGCTTGACATCCA
>CBDCXC010000006.1:0-132574 GCA_965223655.1 Phycisphaeraceae bacterium | reverse complement strand
ATTGGACCCCAGTCATAAAAAAGGGTCATGGCACACCATAAACCCTTGTGTATTAAGAATGGGCGATACAGGACTCGAACCTGTGACTTCTTCCTTGTAAGGGAAGCGCTCTAGCCAACTGAGCTAATCGCCCAAGTATTTTTTATTTTACTCAAACTGACCGGTTTGTTTTCCAAAGGTAGCTTATTGAACATTGGAATATCCCGGTCAACATGATCTGCCTTGAAAATCTCTATGGCTTTGCTCCCGAACGGTTGCGGCTGGTTGAGTGGATGGTTCAATGTTCAATCAAACGCCAGAAACAAAGTGATGTTGCACATTGACGAAACAAAATGAGCCTAATGTAGAATTTGGCGGATAGACCCGTCCCGATCAGGCTGACGGCGTCCCGTTCGCCCGCGGCAGAGCAATCTTGGGTGTGTCTGTGATTCCCATGCGGCAAACGCATACCCGATGGGTCTATCATACGCGATGCGTATACAATCCCCAACCCTATTGACCTGTGTTCCTGCGGCAGACCCATGCCTATGAGGATCGGACGGCCCCATGCGATCAACACCGACACACCCAGCCCACGCCGACGATGAAGACCGGCTGTTCCATGAAGGGCTGCGCCTATTCAACGCCGGCGAATGGTTTGAAGCCCACGAGGTGTGGGAAGACATCTGGCACATGGCGTCGGGCCAGAAGAAGCGGTTCTACCAGGGGCTGATCCAATACGCTGTGACCATCGAGCACATCCGCCGGGGCAACCCGCGTGGCGTCAAGTGTGTGTACGAAACGTGCCTGACCAAGTTCCGTGGGCTGCCAACGGTTTATATGGGGGTTCAACGTACCCCAGCAGCTGAATGCGTTAAAGCAGCTGGTCCAGCCGGTGTTGGCGATGGGCCCACACGCGTTCGACCCTGCGACCGGCCGGGGCCAGGCCATGCCCGTCGACCTGACGAATGCGCCCAAGATCGAGCTGGTCTATGACCCCTTTGATGACACGACACCCAACCCCGCGTCTGATCAGCCACCACCAGACGATGCGTGATGGGGCCGCTATACGCATCCCGTATGAAATGGCCGCCACCGATTGAAGAAGTTACAGGCAAAAAACTTTGTAAAAACTCGCTGTCGGCAGTATAAAATCAGTACAAGCTTTGTCGGTGTTGGTGGAGGTCATCTGAAACGGCTTCAACAGCGGCTCAGCGATTTGTCCGCTAAATGTGATCTAGCTAATAGATTAGTGGTAGTGTGGAAGCCGATTTGTTGTCCTCAGGCTGATGTCATCGGCTTCGCCATCAGATTGCTCAAAATCGGCCATACAGGGTCGTATCCCACGGCCTAGGACAAGGAGAACTTGGCATGCATTTCTTTTTCCCATTAACCGATCGGGTGATCGAAAAGCGATTTTTCAGAATGCGGGATCGGTATGTTGTCCGGTTGGCGTTGCTGTCTACGACGGCGATTCTGGGCGTGGCCGGCGGCGCCAACGGCGCCAGCTTCCAAGGCCTAGGAGACCTGCCCGGCGGTGCATTCGAAAGCAGGGCTTTGAGCGTCTCCGGTGACGGGTCAGTCGTCGTTGGGTGGAGCGAGTCTGCTTCCGGGCAAGAAGCCTTCCGCTGGGAGAACGGGGTCATGACCGGGCTGGGCGACTTGCCCGGTGGGGATTTTTTAAGCGAGGCCCGAGGTGTCTCCGGTGACGGCTCTATCATCGTGGGGAAGAGTAGATCCAGCTCCGGAAACGAAGCGTTCCGATGGGAAAACGGGGTCATGACCGGGCTGGGCACCCTGCCCGGCGGTAGCTTCTTCAGCAGCGAAGCCAATGCCATCTCCGCAGACGGGTCCGTTATCGTCGGGCGCACGACTTCTAGCGCCACAAACGAAGCCTTCCGCTGGGAAAACGGGGTTATGACCGGGCTGGGCAACCTGGACGGCTTTTTCAGCCAAGCCAACGCCGTTGCCGCAGACGGGTCTGTCATCGTCGGAGTCGTAATCGCCAGCGGTATCAATGAAGCCTTCCGCTGGGAAAACGACGTCATGACCCCACTAGGCACCCTGGGCGGCAACACCAGCCAAGGCTACGCCGTTTCTGCAGACGGGTCCGTCATCGCCGGTGTAAGTCACGACGGTGCACTGGCAAGAGCCTTCCGCTGGGAAAACGGCACGATGGTGAGTCTGGGCGACCTGCCCCGCGCATTCAACACCTCAGGCAGACCCTCTGCCATCTCTCCCGACGGCACCGTCATTACCGGCTTTCTCGACCAACCGGGCCTAAATGATGCCTTTGTCTGGAACAAGTCCCAGGGCATGCGAAAACTCATAGACCAGCTCTCTGCCCACCCGGACCTAGACCTCACCGGCTGGAAACTGGTTGATGCCACCGGCATCTCCGACAACAAACGCGTCTATGTCGGGCGTGGGGTCAATCCATCGGGCCAATCCGAGGCCTGGATGGCCTCGCTGGCCGGCCCCGTGCATTGGTCCACCGCCTCCAGCGGTGACTGGGACAACGGCGCCAATTGGGGGCCACTCAACTTGTTCTTACCCGTAGCCATTGAACCGGTGTTCATCGAGCCCGACGCCGGCGTTGTCGTCGACGGGCCGTCACTGGATACGGCCGTCGCATCGCTGGTGATCGGGGCCAAGACCAGCGGGTTCGCGGAGCTGCGATTGGAGCCGGGCATCACCCTCACCACCACCAACGGCGTGACCATCGCCAACCGGGGTCGTGTTTCGGGCTCGGGAACACTTGCCAGCGGCCTGACAATCCAGGCCGGGGGCGAACTGGTGGCGCTCACGGGCGACAACCTGACCGTCGACGCGGACAACACGATCAGTGACGGCAAGATCAATGCGCTGGACGGCACGCTGACTTTCACCGGACCCGCTGCCAGCGGCGCCACAGCCCAGATCAACGGTGTCGACTCCGTATTCAACTTCGACGGCGGGCTGACCAACGATGGTGTCATGAAGCTGATTGACGCCACCGTCAACGGCGACGTGGTCAACAACGGGTCGATCGCCACCACGGGTACCGGCACATTCACCGGCACGGTCTCGGGCAGCGGGGACTTCACGGGCAGCGGCACGGTGATCTTCGATGGTACGTTCAGCCCCGGCGATAGCCCGGGCCAGGTGGCCATTGACGGCCATGCGGTGCTGGGACCTACCGCGGTGCTGGTCATGGAGCTGGCGGGCAGGACGCATGGCGTCGATTACGACCAAGTCGTCGTAGCGGGCAACCTCACCCTGGGCGGGACGCTAGACATGCAGCTGCTCGATGGCTTCACGCCCCACCTAGGCGATACGTTCGACCTGCTCGACTCCGATGCCATCACGGGTTCGTTTGATTCGATCAACCTCCCCACACTTGCCCACGGGCTATCGTTCGACGCCTCATCACTGCTCACCACCGGCTCGATCTTGGTCGTGCCAGAGCCGACGATGCTAAGCGTATTGTTGGTAGGCGGATTGGCACTGGGTCGCCGACGGTGGTAGCGCCTTTTATCGCTAACCATTTGAGCGTAATAGTTGCCATGTCATTCATGGAACGTTCTTCTGTCCTTGTTGATCTAAGCTAGGATAGGCGACGGGCCTCTGGGATTGGTATATAATAAAATAGAGGATAATTTAAGATCAGCACAACGGCTTTTCTGTCTGCGGGGTTCGAGATCGATGCTGCGTTTGCTCGAACCTTTAGGAACCCCAAGGGCGCGGCGCTGGGCGCGAAGGCCATGCCTCCATGTGTGGACGGCCGGGACGACTTGGCAACGCACCCACCTACAATTGGGGTTCGAGCAAAACCATTGAGCGGCCCAGGCGGATGGAAAGGTTGATCTCGAAACGGCTCGCCTCTGGTCGGGCCGTTTTGATTTTTACCCGTAGGGATGACCATGCCACCATTGCCCCAAGAACCCCAACCCCTGCCCGATCAGCTGGTGGGTCAGATCGTGGACAGCTACCACGCCAACCCGGGCTTGGGCCACCTCAACTCGGCGTTCCTGCCCAGCCGGGATAAGGCGATCCAATTCACCGAGCTGATACGGCGGCTGCTGTTCCCCGGTTTTTTTGATGACCAGCGCCTGACCTCACAAAACGTCCATTACCACGTGGGTGAGCTGCTCAACCAGGCGCACCAGCTCTTGTACGAGCAGGCCCGCCAGGCGCTGCGGTACGAAAAGAATGTCACCGAAGGGGCTGGGCAAGGCGATGATTGCACGCAGTGCGACCAGCAGGCGCAGGTGATCGCGGTAGCGTTCCTGGAGCGCATCCCGCAGCTGCGGCGCCGGCTGGGGCTGGATGTGCGGGCCGCGTTCGAGGGCGACCCCGCCGCGGTCAACTACGACGAGACCATCTTCTGCTACCCCGGGATCGACGCGATCGTGATCCACCGGATCGCCCACGAGCTGTGGCTGCTGAAGGTCCCCCTGCTGCCGCGGATCATCAGCGAGTACGCCCACAACCAGACCGGGATCGATATCCACCCCGGTGCGACGATCGGGGAGTCGTTCTTCTTGGACCACGGCACGGGCGTGGTGATCGGGGAGACCACGGTCATCGGCGATCGGGTGAAGATCTACCAGGGCGTGACGCTAGGAGCCCTGTCGACCAAAGGCGGCCAAGTCTGGCGCGGGCGCAAGCGACACCCCACGATCGAGAGCGATGTGACGATCTACGGCGGGGCGATTATCCTCGGGGGCCAGACCGTGATCGGGGAGGGGTCGACCATCGGCGGGTCGGTCTTCTTAACTCAATCGGTGCCGCCTTATCACACGGTCTCGATGAAGATGTCGGAGCTGAAGATCACCGCCCGTCGCCGGCCCAAGCCGGCTAGCGCTAAAGCGTCACCCGAGGCCGACCCGACCCAGCAATCAGGGGATTTTAGTATCTGAACTCGCCGCCCCGTCGGCTCACGGAAGGATACCGGCACCTGGCTACACCCTGCTGCCTATGATGTGTTATGGCTGAAAAGCTCACCATTGATTTCGCCACCCCGCTGCCCCTATTCCCGCTGTCTAAGTGTGTGCTGCTGCCACACGCCACCGTGCCCCTGCACATCTACGAATCGCGTTACCGGCAGATGACACGCGATGTGCTGGACTCACACGGGCTGATCACGATGGCGTTGTACGACGGGCAGCCTAACAAGCCCACCGATTTAGGGGGGCCAACGCTGCGGCCCCATGTCTGCGTGGGGTACGTGGTCCGCCACGAGTGTTTACGCGACGGGCGGTACAACCTGCTGCTGCAGGGCATCTGCCGGGCACGCATCCTCAAAGAGATCCCCCACAAACCCTACCGCACCGCCCTGCTAGAACCAGCCGAAACCAGTTCCCCGATGGAGATCGACCTCACCGAACAACGACAACGGATCGAACGCCTCTTATCCAAGCCGCTGCTCAAGCAGCTGGCTTCGATCAGCGCGATCCACAATTGGCTTAGTGCAGAGATCCCCACGACCGCGTTGATCGACCTGGCGATCATCACCGTCTGCCAGAACACCCAGCAGCGTTACGCCATGCTGGCCGAGCCGGATACCTTTGTCCGGTCCGCCTGGCTTGAAAAGCTGCTGGATGAAACCCTCCAAACCCTCACCACCGCCCAGCGGTTCCAGCAGGAAACCCCTGCCGACGGGATCTTCCTGAATTAACGATCGCTTGGCGTACGTTGGCTTGGCACCATTGATCTACCAGCCCCGATCAGGTTGACGGGGCCCGGTTCGCCCGCGGCAGGGACATCTTCGGCGTTTTTGTGATGCCGACGCGGCAAACGCATACCCGATGGGTATACCCTCATGGATGGGCGCCCGCCTCCGGGCGGGTGGGTGGGTGAGTCACCGTCCGCTTCATGATCTACGATAGGTCTATGAGCGACAAGCGTATCGTCATCACCGGCTATGGGTTGGTCACCCCATTGGGCCATAGCAGCTGGGAGACCTTCTCTGCTTTGCTTGGTGGCAAGACCCTCGCGGATCGGGCGGCGGGTCTGCCTAAGCAGATCGACCCGGTCGACCTTGTGCGGGCACTAGGCTCGGTCAGCACCGCGGTGCACAGCGCGACCGATCCAGCGGTTGAGCTAGCCGAGCAGGCGGCGCGCGAGGCGCTGTTCATGGCTGGGGTCAAGCCAAACAGTGTGAGTTGCGTCATCGGAGCCAGCAAAGGCGCAATGACCGCGTTTACCGCTGCGGCCCAACACCATCACCGACGATCGATCCCTGCCAACGGCAATCCACGGCCTGGCCATCGCCACCGGCCCACACCCCGCCCACCCCGCGATGCCCACCTCGCGATCGCACTGGGCCCACAGGGGTATTTGGCCCACCACCTCACGCAGCGGTTAGGCGTAAGGGGTGCCCGGCCTTGGGTCGCTGCGTGCGCGTCGAGCCTGGTGGCGTTGCATCAGGCTCGCATGGCGCTGCTGCGGGCCGATCGTGCCACGGGGTGGCGTAAGATGTTGGTCGTCACATCCGAAGCCTGCTTGCTGCCGATCTTGATCCACAGCTACAAGCGGCTGGGGGTCTTGCCGCCGCTAACACCCGATCAGTACGTGGGGCGCCCGCTGGATCAGCGTCGCAGCGGGTTCATCCTGGCCCAGTCCGCGGCGGCGGTGGTGTTAGAAGCCCAGGTTGGCCCACCCAAGCCCGGTCAGATCGAATTGGTCGATTCCGCGGTTGCCTGCGACCCCCACGACCTGGTTAGGCCAAGCCCCCAGATGCCGGCTTTGACCAATATCGCCAACCGATTGCTGAACAACCGTGCGGTCGACCTGATCCACCCCCACGCCACGGGCACAGCCCACCACGACCCGGTAGAACTGGGTGCGCTAGCGCTGGCGTTGCGAGGACCGGCCGATGTGTATGCGTGCAAGGGCGCTCTGGGTCATGGGCTGGGGGCTGGGGGCCTAACCGCGTTGGTGATCGCTTGTTTGTGCGCTCAAGCCCAGCGTCGCCCGCCGATGCCCTGGCTGCATGAACCGCTGCCCAGCCCCAGCCCGGCCCTGACGGTAACCCGCGACGGCGTACCCGGACCGCTGTCGACCCAGGCGGTCTTTGCCGCGGGGTTTGGCGGGCATGTTGCAGGCGCGGTGGTCCAACGCCCCAACCACGGTTGATCAGCGCCACACCTGTTTCATACCCCACGTCTCGAACAACCCAGTGTTTGGCATGGATCACCGCCGTGTCCCCATGAACGAAAGTCATTGCGGTACTTGTTCGTTTGGACGGATTGCAGGGCGCGGGCGAGGGTGTCTGCTAGCGTATCGGATGTCTTGGCAAGACGCGTCGTAGCCAGGCTTTGACTTTTAGATCGAATCGGGTGTTTTTTTACGTATATTTCAGCACATTTTCGACCAACCAGAGCACGGCATTGGGCTTTCCAAACGCTCTATGGGTCTTTCTCAAACGGACAAAGCCACCATTTGGTGGGAAGGCGATGTCTTGCTGATCCGGGGTTAGGATGTGCTGATTGTTCGCGATGCTTGCTTTGTCGTTGCAGAAGTAAATAGCGACTTCTTTTGTGTCGTAGCCGTCTAAGAAATTGGTGATCAACGTGGGTGTGTTGTAGCAGGCTTCGAAGTAATCGTACCCCGCCAGTGAAGGGGTGGGGCCAGTTAGTTCAAGGATCTTGCCTGGGCCTGGCTCCGAGAGCCGATACCTCTGAGGGTGGGCCAGGTTCCGGCGTGGGTTGGTGATCGTAAGTTTGCCGTGGCCAAGGTTGGTGAAGGTAAAGGCCCCAGGGCCAGCCGTATTCGAACAGTTGTCCAGCAGCACCACGCCGTTGTATGCCATGCGGACCAGGTTCATATCGGTATCCCGGAAAACGACACGACCGCTGCCTGGGAATTTTAATTTCAACTCTTGCAAAAAATAGGCCCCGGTCATCGTAAGGTGGCCCCCCTCCGAGCTGTCAAAAAGCACCTCGTCGTCGTCGCCGTTGTTGATAATGAAGGAGCCGCCGATAATTTCGATCCTCAACGCCCAGTCGGGATCCATGGGGCAAGGGGTTGTCAACAATGCGCCTTCGCTCTCGACCGCGGCTGCGACGATCGAGATCGCGTGGCGAGCCATACCCAACCGGAAGATGCAGCCATATGTCTTCGTGGCCAGCGCTGTCCCGAAAAGCATGAAGCTGCCGCCCGGTTTGCCGTTAGGCCCCACGTTGTTGATCGCAGCCTGGTTGCCCACGATCGCCCCCCCATAGATTTTGTGGAGCAGGCTGTTGGAATGCTCAAAGCTCAACCCATATTGTTCGACGTTTTCGATATTCACATCGATGAACGTTCCTTGCTCGTTGTTGCTATCGTGAGCATCGCTTGTTGCATAATTCTCGGCTGTGTACGCGATCCCGTTCTCGATGACCTCGCCGAAATGGTTCCCAATGGAAAGCCTCTCAAAGACATTGAAAGCCGGCGCCGGATCCTCCGGTGGTAAGTCACTTTTGTGCACGAGCACGCCATGGGATGGTATGCCTGAGCCAGGCAGTGTAGACCGACCAAATAGGCCAAAGTCTTTCAATACAACGCTGCGAGCGTTCAACAGCTTGATGACGGGGACGCCGCTAGGCCCGGCCCACCTGAATTGGCTAGCGAGTTTGCCTTCTCCCACCAGCTGCCAATGGCTGGACGAATCGGGTGGGCTAAGTGTATGGGAAAGAAAATAGGTCCCAGCAGGGACAAAGATGATATGGTTGCCGGTGGTTGTGCCTTGATGGAGCCGATTGAGCGTAGCCTGGGCCGCGGCCCAGTCGATCTGGTCATCTGGGCTGATGGCGTGTGGGTAAACGGCTTGCGCTTGGGATAGGGTTGGGTAGTAATTGGGTACCAAAGGGTGGGGATTGCCATCCCCCATCGCCCCAAACCACTTGATCGAGACGGGGCCTTCGATCACCCGCTTCCACCGGCCGGTTGGTGGGCCTGACTGCGACACGATAACCGTGCCGCCGTTTTCATCCTCGTTGTTTGAAGCATCCCAATAGAAATCCCCGCCCCCACCATCACCCGGCGCATGGTACCCAAGCACCGTCGCACACTTGACCTTCCCGGGCGCAGAAACCCGCAGGTCTGTGATCGTATCCAGACATACACTTTTCATGCCTGCCTCCTTATGCCGATCAGCTATTTCTGAAAATGGATTCTAATTTTTTAGGGTGAGGTGGTGCAAGCCAGGGCCTGATTCAAAACCGCAGAGCCAATGGATGAAACCCTGAGGGGCAAGAGAATCCCCGGTATTCTTGTATCTCTGGGACGGCATGGCCATACGCGGCCGTATACGGTTATGCCGCGGGGGGCACAAAAATATGGCATCTTTCCCTGACGCGAGCGGACGTTATACCCATCGGGTATGCGTTTGCCGCGTGGGAACCACCACAACGCCGAGGATTTCCCTGCCGCGGGCAAACCGGACCCCGTAAACCTGATCGGGACTGGTATACCCCGTCAACCCGATCGGGATGGGTATAGATTCTTGGTTTCTACGTGCTCTCAACGCTGGTTTGGGCCAGGTCGCCCTCGTCGTCGGTGGGGGCCGGCTCGGGGGTGGTGGCGTCGAAGGTCAGGTGGTCCTGTTCCTCTTGGCGTGTTACCTGGATGGTTTGGCCGTCCTTGAACTCGCCGCGGAGGATCGATTCACTCAGGGGGTCTTCCACAAGGTGCTCGATCGCACGCCGCAGCGGGCGGGCGCCGTAGTCGGGGTTGTGGCCCTTCTCGATCAGGAAGTCCTTGGCTTTATCATCCAACTCCAGCACGTAGCCGCGTTCTTCGAGTCGGCCGCGGACCTTCTTGAGCTCGTACTCCACGATGTTGATCAGGTCGCCGCGTGTCAGTGGCCGGAAGACAATGATATCATCGAGCCGGTTGATGAACTCGGGCCGGAAGTAGCGCTCGATCTCGCTGTTGAGCGTCTGCTTGATCTTGTCGTAGTCGGCTTCCTCGGTGTGCTTGGCGAACCCGAAGCCGGCTTTGTTCTTGATCAGGTCGGCTCCGATGTTGCTGGTCATGATGATGATCACGTTGCGGAAATCGACGCGCCGGCCGAAGGAATCGGTCAGCTGGCCTTCCTCCATGATCTGCAGGAGCATGTTGAAAACGTCGGGGTGCGCTTTTTCGATCTCGTCAAGTAATACGACGGAGTATGGGCGGCGGCGGATGCGCTCGGTCAGCTGTCCGCCCTCTTCGTACCCGACGTAGCCAGGGGGCGCGCCGATGAGGCGGCTGACGTTGTGCTTCTCCATGTACTCGCTCATATCGATGCGGACCAGGGCGTCCTCATCGCCGAACATAAACTCGGCCAATGATTTGGAGAGCAGGGTCTTGCCCACACCCGACGGCCCGACAAAGATAAACGAGCCCATGGGTCGTTTGGGGTCTTTCAGGCCAGACCGGGCGCGTCGGATCGCCTTGGCGACGGCCTTGATCGCGTCGTCCTGGCTGATTACGGTGCGGTGGAGCTCTTCTTCGAGCTTGAGCAACCGCTCGGACTCTGCTTTTTCTAGCCGCGTCACGGGCACGCCGGTCATCTTGCTGATCACCTCGGCGATCACGTCCTCGTCGACCACGCCGTCGACCTCTTGCATCTTGGCACGCCAGTTCTTCTGGATCTCTTCTTTTTCGCGTCGCATGCCCTCGGCCTGGTCGCGCAGCTCGGCGGCGCGTTCATAATCGGCGGCCTTGACGGCTTCGTCTTTCTCGATCGAGAGGCGTTCGATGCGGTCTTCTATTTCGGCCAGGTCTGGTGGCTTGCTGAGGTTCTTGAGGCGTACGCGTGCGCCGGCCTCGTCGATCACGTCGATCGACTTGTCAGGCTGGACGCGCGCGGTGATGTAGCGTGTGCTTAGCTCGACGGCTTGGCGGATCGCTTCGTCGGTGAACTGCACGCGGTGGTGGGCCTCGTAGCGGTCGCGCAGGCCCAGGAGGATCTGGACGGTCTCTTCTTTGTTGGGCGGCTCGACGAGGATGGTCTGGAACCGCCGCTCCAACGCGCCGTCTTTCTCGATGTACTTGCGGTACTCATCGAGCGTGGTGGCGCCGATGCACTGGATCTCCCCGCGTGATAGCGCTGGCTTGAGGACATTGGAGGCGTCGATCGCGCCCTCGGCGCCGCCGGCACCCACGAGGGTGTGCAGCTCGTCGATAAACAGCAGCACGTTCTTGGCGCGTCGGACCTCGTTCATGACGGCCTTGATGCGCTCCTCGAACTGCCCGCGGTACTTGGTGCCGGCGACCATCATGGCTAGGTCCAGCACGACGATTCGCCGGTCGGCCAGCAGCTCGGGCACGTCGCGGTTCACGATCTTTTGCGCTAACCCTTCGACGATCGCGGTCTTGCCCACGCCCGCTTCGCCTAAGAGCACGGGGTTGTTCTTGGTGCGCCGGCAGAGGATCTGGATGAGGCGTTCGATCTCGTTGGCCCGGCCGATCACGGGGTCGAGCTGGTTCTCGGTCGCCAGCTCGGTCAGGTCCCGGCCGAAGCTGTCTAAGGCAGGTGTCTTGCTCTTACCCGATTTGGTTGGGGAGGTTTCGCCCCCGCTGCCTTTGGTGGCCGTGGTGGTTTCTTCGGGGTCGACGCCCGCACCAAGCAGGTTCAGGACCTCTTCGCGCACCTCTTCGAGCTTGAGGCCCAGGTTCATCAGGACCTGTGCGGCCACGCCCTCGTGCTCGCGCAGCAAGCCCAGCAGCAGGTGCTCGGTGCCAACATAGTTGTGGTTGAGGCTGCGGGCTTCCTCGATGGCATACTCAATCACTTTCTTGGCACGCGGGGTCTGGGGCAGCTTGCCCATGGTGACCATATCCGGGCCGGATTTGACCAGCTTCTCGACCTCTAGCCTGACCTTGCGCAGGTCGACGTCGAGGTTCTTGAGCACGTTGGCCCCGACGCCCGAACCTTCCTTGACCAGGCCTAGGAGGATATGCTCGGTGCCGATGTATTCGTGGTTGAACCGCTGGGCCTCTTGGTTGGCCAGGGCCATCACTTTCCGGGCACGGTCGGTAAATCTTTCAAACATCGAGGCACTCACCCTTCGGTATGGACGGCGAGCCCGATCCCGTTGGGAAGGACCCGCTGCGTCGTGCGATTAAGTGTGGTGGCGTTGACCTTGCTGCATCTGTCAATCGTAGTGCTCTATTGTTCTGCGTTGATTGAGAATCATTTAATTATAGGTAACTGTTTCACAATTCGCTGGTTTTGGTTGTTAGCCTGGCTATTTTATGGTTTTACGTGTCCTTAGCGGCGTGCCAGGCATCCATTGTCCGAATAATCAGGATAACCGGTCATTGGGATGGCGTTTTAGGGCTATACCCATCGGGTATATTATCGACCAATCTATACGCCAAGGCGCGAAATTCTGTTCGTGGGGTATCATACGTGTGATAAATCGGCTTGTGGTGGCGAAGACGGCAATCGTATGGGTTCACTTATTCATCTCTCATCGGTTTTTTGATGAAGGAGCAAAGCGATGAAACAGGCATTGAGATGGCGGCTGTTGCTGGTGTTGATGGCGGTCGGTGTGACCGGCTCATCGGTGCAGGCCATCCCGGTGGCGCGTCTTACGCTACACAGCGAGCCGGGTGACTTCATCGGGCAGGGCGGAGAGTTTGATCTTCTCTACAATGTTCCCAGCGACAATGTCTCGGCCCAGATCCGGCGTAGCCTGCCCGACGGTAGCCCTGGGGAGCTTCTTTTTGTTCTGGATAGCCCAGCCCCAGGAAACCAATCTGCGTTGCTGTTTTTTGGGACCGATCAGCTGGGGATCCCTATTCAGCCGGGGGAGTACCTCGATGCCCAACGCGCCGACTTTGCCGACCCGGGCCACCCCGGGCTGGATGTGTCGTTTCAGAACCGTGGCTCAAACACGCTGACTGGGAGCTTCACGGTCTTGGATGTGCGGTTCACAACCGACCTATCGGGTGGTCTTCAGATTGCAAGCTTTGATGCAACGTTTGAGCAACACTCAGAGGGCGCAGACCCCGCGTTGTTTGGGCGGCTGCGGTTCAATGCATCGGGTTTGTCCGTCCCTGAACCGGCCACACCGATGCTGTGTTTGATGGGGGCCATGGCGGTGGCGAGGCGGTTGGGTCGGGGTTTACGGTTAGATGATTGAATCTTCCAATCAACATCATCTGCCTTGAAAATCCCTATTACTCCGCTGCCTGACGGTCGCGGTTGGTTGCGTGGATGATTCAATCTTCCATCCATGAGGCTCGGGGCCGGTGATTGCCCCGATCGTGTTAGGGTTTTGGGGTGGTGGCCTTGTCGTTGCTTTTGGCGTTGCCCTTGCCCGTTGCCTGGGCCAGGTACGGGGCAAAGAACTCGTAGCTGTGGACCACCACACCGCCGTACCCGCCTTGGTGGGCTAACGCCTGCTGGATCTTCTGACGCTGGAACCAGAACTCCGACGCCGGCAGCCCATGGAACGACACCTCCGGCCGATCGGGGATATACATCGTCTCCATCCCCGCACAGATATACCGCCCGATCCACTCCGCGTACGCCCGTTCGGTCTCGACGTTTTCGGTGACCGAGTCTTCGCCCAGCGCCTTGCGGCGGTAAGACATGATCGCCACGTAATCGGTCAGGTCTTGGATGTGTTCGTGGAGGTTCTTGAGCTGCCCGTTGTATTTGAGGATGCAGCTGTCCTCGGGCGTGATCTTCTTGTCGTACCAGAACGGGATGCTGGCCGACAGCGTCAGGTGGGGCGCGTCGAGCTTGAGTTTCAGGCGCGCGGCCTCGAACAGCTCTAGCATCTGGCGCATCACCCGATGACGCTGGGGGGTCTTCCATTGGGGCAGCAGGTAGGGTTCGATATCGTAATGGATCCCCGCGAGGCTGACGTAAGGCCCAAGCGACTTGTTGAACTTGATGATCGCATCCAGGATCGCCAACACCGCTTGATGGTTCGTGGCCAGCGCCATCTCGGGCGCACCGTCGAGCGCTTCGATCCGGATGCCTTTGCGGCCAGCGACCTCGATCAGGCGGCGCAGCTGGTCGGGGTATTTCAGCGTGGGCTGGCCACGGCGCACCGAGCTGGGGTCCAGGTGGATCTGCACCGGCAGGAGGTTGATCCCGTATTGCTCGCAGAACGCGATCAGCCGGTCCTGCTCTTCCTCGCTGGTGATCCACTTGTCTTTCCAGACCCACATCCCGAAGACCTGGTGCTTAGAGGCCGGCTGGGTCGAGGCCTGGGCCGGGGCTGCCGCCAGAAGCAGCTGCTTGAATGATGTGTACCGGTCAACCATGTACCCCGCGAATTCCGGGCGGTGGGCCAACGATTGATAGGCTTCGCGCTTGTGCTGCCAAAACTCCCACGTGGGCCGCCCGTAATAGGTCGAGTCGGTCGCCCCAGGGTTGGGGGTGGTCCGCACCCCGATGCACACGCCCCGGCCGATCCATTGCGCATAGTCCAATTCTGACCCGATGAAAACCGACAGATCACCATCGGCCGCTTCGCCGGGGCGACGCTCACACACCACCGCCACGTAATCGGTGAGGTCTTGGATGTGTTGGTGAAAATTTTTGCGTAAGCCGTAGTAGTCCACTTCCCCCACCGGGTCGCCATCGACCGGGTCGTCGTACCAGGAGGGGATGCTCACCGATAGGCGCAGCGGTGCCTTGGCCTGGGTGATCGAAGCCTTGGCCTGCTCCAAAAACTCAAGGAACCCATGCATCACCGTGCGTCGTTGGCGGTGGCCCCAGGGGCGCAGGTCGTATCGATCGGTATTGAGATCATACTGCACACCCGCGAACCGCGCCGCGGGAGGCTGTTCGAGGTTGAACGCCATCACCACGTCCAGGGCGTGCCCGGCCCCCGGTGCGGCGGTGGCGGCGGGTGGCTCGGTGGGGTGCGCCTCGGCGCTAGCCGGGCGGCTGGTGTCGATCGTGGGGGCGTTGAGCAGCGCTTCAACCGCGATGCCTTGCTCGTGAGCGGCGTGGATCAACGCCGCCAACTCCGCTTCGTGTTGGAGCACCGTGTGCGGGTCTGGGGGGTGGTCATCCGCCCGCTGGGGGGCTGGTATCAGCCGGATCCGCACCAGCAGGCAATCGACGCCATACTCCATGCAAAACGCGATCAGCGCTTGGCGAGCGCGTTCGCCATGAAACCCGCTGGGCTCTTCGATGCGCATCGCAAACACCCGGTGTGTTGCCGCGGCCCCACGACCCGCCCCTGCCCGCCTGCGCCGCAGCTGAGGCTCAGCATCGTCAGCCCACCGACGCTGATCATGACCATCGCCCCCACCAGGCCCCTCGCGATCCGTCGGTATTGCATGACACCACACCCAGCGTCGTTCACCCCCGCATCCCCGCCGGGCTGCGTTGGCCATGAAGGAAACAGCTAGGCTTTGTCTCAAAACGCGTTTTGTCGGTCCATTTGGGTGCCACTGGCTGCTTGCCAGCCAGTGTATCTCCAGGGATTCGCACTGGCGGACCAGCCGCCAGTGGCACACGCATTGCGTTTTGAGACAGAGCCTAGTAGGCCTTGAATTTCACCGCTTCTTGACACACGACCGGCAACGGCCCGATCCGTCGCGTATGAGATCGGCATTTACCGGCTACGGATCACGCGAAATAACGGCCATGGGTGAAATTTAAGCCCATGATGCGGATCACGATTTACCCCCCTTCCCTATAAGCGCCACACCGTAACCAGAGTGACACCGCCGCCGTGTTATAGGACGTATAACGGCGTAGGGCTGGTACCCGCGCCAAGCCCTCCAGACGATTTTTTCGAAAAAATCACTGGCCGCGTCCACATTTTGGGGTTATATTTTGGATAGGCGTGGTGCCAATGAGAATTGTTCTACGTAGGTTGGCCCTGAAGAAGCCCGGCATACCCGCAGGCTACATCTTTTGACCATGACGGGGGGGGGATTTTCTGAACAACCAAGCGACCCGTATCTGCTAGCCACCAGCACCCTACCGCCAGCCGCGTGGGGAGGTGTCTGGGGCAGCGGAAGGCTGCTGAACGATCCACACCGTCATGGTATTGGTGGGTCGGTTCTCCGGATACGGCACGACATGACCAAGCCTAGTGACAGATCATCATCCAGAGGAGAGGAGAAAGATCGATGCAAAATGTCAACGACGCAACCCGGCTGTGGGTGCACGCCGCCGTGCTCATCGCCGTCCTGATGCTAACCCTAAGCCCAACCGCGACACACGCCACGGGACTCGAAGGCTTCGAAGCCTATGGTGACAATCAAGTCATCGGCAACAGCTTCACGAACCTGGTCAGCGCCGGGGGACGAACGACTTAGCCGCCTTTGGCCAACCGCTCAACATCGACAACGATATCCGTTCGACCACGGGCAATGCCTTGGTCGGCGGTGTGGGCGCACAGTTCACCCCGATCTGGAGCGAATCAACAACCGCGGGTGAAGACCTGCCCCACTTTGCCGGCGTGCTGTTGGACCTGGTCTCCAAGAACGGGTCGGCCTCCGATTTCTCCGGCCAGCCGGTGGGCTCGTTCTTTGCCCGCTCTAGCCTCACGACCACCGCAACCGAGCTGGCGATCGTGATCGGTGACGGGCACACCAGCTACGGCGCCAAGGTCCGCCAAGCGCTAAGCAACACTGCCACCAAGTACACGTTTAGCTTAAATGAAACCGACATGGAGCTGACCGACTTCCCCGATGGGGAAACCGCTCACAGCTATTCGGATGTGCTAGCGAACGTCAAGTTCTTCGGCTTTACCGCGTTCCGGACCACCGCCTCAACGGTCGGCAGCCCCGGTGATGTTGAGACGATCTACCTCGACGAGCTGGCGGTCCCTGAGCCGGCGTCGGCGGTGATCTTGCTGGCAGCCGCAGCGGGCTTGGCCGTCATCAGGCCACGCCGCTGAAGCTAGCGCCGTTTAAACCTATGTGATGATTAACGATCGCATAACCCGCTTAACAGGACAAGCGGGCATTCGGTGGGTATTTCCGGCTCTTGGCTTGCTTCGCGTATGATGACCCTGATGGGCGGCAGATACGTCAACCCCCATTGTGCTAGGGGCTCTTAGGCTTGCTGGGCAGGGTTACGCGGGGAAAGGGTGGTAATCAAGTTGAGTCGTACGGGCTGCGGGTTGGGATTCGGTTGACCGGGAGCGATTGCCTTGCGATACGTGGTTTGTGCGATCTACAAGTTCGTTGGGTTGGATCACTACCAGGCGTTGCGTGACCCTTTATTGGCCGCGATGCGGGCCAACGGCGTCCGGGGGACGCTGCTGCTTGCTCATGAAGGGATCAACGGCACCGTCGCGGGCACACGCCAGGGGATTGATCGTTTATTAGCGCGCCTCGGGGCCGACCCGTGCCTGACAGGATTGCACACCAAGGAATCGTATTGCGATCAGATGCCCTTTCTCCGTACGAAGGTCAAATTCAAAAATGAGATCGTTACGATGGGCGTGCCGGGCATCGACCCCAACAAGGTGGTGGGGGCCTACGTGCGGGCCAAGGATTGGAACGCATTAATCACCGATCCCGGCGTGACAACGATCGACACGCGCAACCGGTATGAAGTGGGGATCGGCACGTTCCAGAACGCGATCGACCCTCAGACCGACAGCTTCTGCCAATTCCCCGAATATGTGAAGCGGCACCTGGACCCGGCCCGCCACAAACGGGTGGCGATGTTCTGCACCGGGGGTATCCGCTGTGAAAAAGCAACGGCGTACCTCAAAGGGCGGGGGTTCGAACACGTGTATCACCTGCAAGGCGGTATCCTGGATTACCTGCGTGACGTGCCCGAATCTGAATCGCTGTGGCAAGGTGAGTGCTTTGTCTTCGATCGGCGTGTGGCGGTTATCCACGGCCTGAAGCAGGGGCGGCACGACCTGTGTTACGCCTGCCGGTACCCGATCAACCAAGAACACAAAAAGCAAGACACTTATGTGAAAGGCGTAAGCTGCCCACAGTGTTACGCTCAGACGACCGCTGAACAACGCAGGCGTTTCCAAGACCGCCAACGCCAGGTCCAGCTAGCCCAGGCCAGGGGCGAACCACACATCGGCCGGGTGGTGCCCATCACCGACAAGCCAGATTGATGGACCGGGTTAATCCTGCAGCGGTGAGGATCAAATACGCCAGCCCCGATGAGTTGACGCCGGTCAAGCCCGTCCGGGATAAGGAAGTTTCTGGTGTTTTGTGTCCCCGAGACATCATTGTCATACGCGATGCGTATACCGATAGTTGAATGGACGGATCGCCTAGCGGCTTACCAGTAGCGTTCGAAGTGGATCTGCCCGGGTTGGTCGCGTGTCTGTGTGGTAAAGCCCTTGGCTTCAAGCTGGGCTTGGACCGATTGGATCATGTCGGGATTGCCGCAGAGAAACACATGGCAGTGTGCGGGGTCTAAGGCCGACCCGACTAAGCGTTGATAGGTCTGATCTTCCAGCACGACCCCGACCCGGCCGCGCATCCCTTGCCACGATGAGTCCGCTGGTTCACGCGTGACCGTTGGGATGTAGAAGATGGAGGGGTCTTCGTGGCTGATCTGTTCCAATTCGGCTCGGTAGCCGAGATCCTCAGCGAGGCGTACGCCGTGGATGATGACCAGCCGCTGCCATCGCCCTTGGCCGCGGTAGGTGCGCAGCATGGACAGGTAGGGTGCCAGTCCAGTGCCGGTGCTGATCATGATCAGGTCCTTGCCGGTTGGGATGCCCTTGAGCGTGAATTCGCCTTTGGCTTTGTTATCCATCCATAGCTGGCCCCCAACGGGGATATTCCAAAGCCGCGGGGTGAGCTGGCCTTTCTCAACCAGCACGACATAGAGCTCGACATAGCCCCGCACCGCTGGGGAAGACGCGATCGAGTAGGCCCGCCGGGTGAGCCTCACACGCGTGGGTGCTGGCCCAGGGGCAGCGGCGGGGGGTTTGAGCAGCCCGATGGTGATGAATTGGCCCGGCTCAAACTCGGGCACCGGGCCCTGATCGGGTTGGATCCGGATGATCGCCAACTCGTTAGTCAGGTCCTCGCGGTGGGTGAGGGTTGCGTTGTGGGGGTCGGTGGTCATGGGGTGGACCGGCTTTCTTATGCCAGGAACTGGCGCCGTTATAATCCTACCCGCTGGATGATTTTTATGGAGCGGTGTGTATAGGGCATCGGTGCCATGATGGATCAGATTATTGGGCAAGACCGGGCGGTTGAGATGCTCCAACGGTGGCTGCTGAGTGGCCGGCTGCACCACGCGTATATCTTCCATGGCCCGGTTGGGGTGGGTAAGTTCACAACGGCGGTCGCGTTTGCCAAGCTGCTGCTGTGTCATCAGCCCCAGCGTGGGCCTCAGGGGCTAGCCGCGTGCGGGGGGTGCGCGTCGTGTGGGTTGATGCGTGACCGTACCCGCGATGATGGGGAGGGGTCTGCTGGGGCGCACCCTGATTTGCATCTTGTGACCAAGGAGCTTGCCCGGCACAGCGATGATGCAGCGGTGCGGGCACGGAAGCTGACATCGATCCCATTGTCCGTCTTGCGGCGTCACTTGGTTGAACCGGTCTACCGCCGTACCCAGCTGGGCACACGCAAAGCGCTGATTGTCGACGAAGCACACCTGCTCAACGATGCGGGCCAAAACCTGCTGCTCAAAACGCTTGAGGAGCCCCCGCCCGAGACGTTTTTGATCTTGGTCACCGCCAGCGAAGACAAGCTGTTGGCCACGATCCGCAGCCGCTGCCAGCGGTTGGCGTTTGTGGGTCTGTCTGCTGAAGCCGTGGGGCAGTGGCTGGATCGGCAGGTGTTTGAACTAACTGCGGCGCAGCGAACATGGTTGGTGGGTTTTGCCGACGGCAGCCTGGGCCGGGCGGGCTTGGCGGTCGAATATGGTCTGGAGCGGTGGGCGCAGACGATCCTGCCTGCGGTGGACCAGATGGTTCATGGCCGGTTGTCCGCCGACCTGGGACAGCAGATCGCAGAGATGATCGACGAGCTGGCCAAGCGCTGGGTCCAGCAGCGTGTGGGCGCCTCCAAAGAAGCGGCCAACAAGGAGGCTGCGGGGCTTTTGTGGGCGATAATCGCTCAGCACGCCAGGGGCCAGATCGCCCGCCTGTCGGCC
This sequence comes from Phycisphaeraceae bacterium, assembly GCA_965223655.1. Lineage (GTDB taxonomy): Bacteria > Planctomycetota > Phycisphaerae > Phycisphaerales > Phycisphaeraceae > CBDCXC01. Next base: position 112,569 of record CBDCXC010000006.1, on the reverse strand, counting down.
GATTGCGACCCCCACGCCCCTGAGGTTTCTGAGTCGCTGCTTGAGCCGTGGTTGGGGGTGATCGATGCGTTGGAGCAATCCCAGCTGCATATGGACAGCCACGTGAATATGGGCTTGGTGACCGACCACCTCGTATCACGGGTCTACCGGAGCCTGTCGGGGAGGCCTGCCGCTTGGGCTCCGATGGGAGCGGTGTAAAAAGAGTCGTTTCGGTTGGGGTTGTATATCCATCGGGTATGGGTTTGCCGCGTGGGGATCACAAACACGCCGAGGATTGCCCTGCCGCAGGCGAACCGGAGCCCGTCAACCTGATCGGGAGAGGTCTATACGCATCGCGTATGATGCCGCATCGGTGACACAAAAACACCCGCGCGTTCTCTACCGCGGACAGGTGTTCTTTGCAGACGCATCCTGGACCCGCTTATGACCTGGTCTTGGCTATTTATCTACGGGGCGTTGGAGTGGGTGATCCGATTGGGGATGACGCCGGTCGTTCTCCGCAGGCGGTTTGCACCCGTGACGGCGTTGGCGTGGCTGAGTGTGATCTTTTTTTTGCCCGTGCTGGGGTTGGTGCTCTACCTGCTGATCGGGGAGAACCGGTTGGGGCGGATCCGCACCCGGCTGCACAAGGCGGTGACCCTCTCGGTGCGGTCCCACCAGCGGCTGGCGTACCTGCGTGACAATGTGTTGCAGCCGGAGATGAGCCCCGCGCTGATGCCGGTGATCCTCCAGACCCAGAAGATCAGCGGGATGCCGATCCTCGACGGGAATCAGGTGGAGCTGCTTTCGGAGACCGACCAGACGATCGACCGGCTGATCGCGGATATCGATGCGGCTGGGCACCACGTCCACCTCCTGTATTACATTTTTCGGTTTGACGATATTGGTCGGCGGGTGACCGAGGCGCTGATCCGGGCCGCACAGCGGGGCGTGCGGTGCCGGCTGCTGGTCGATGCGGTGGGATCGAGGCAGATGTTTGGGCTACGGCATCGTCGGGTGTTGGGTGAGATCCAGGGGCATGGTGTGGAGGTTCAGCGTGCGTTGCCGGCATCGCTGTTGCGGCGGGGGTTGGCGCGGCTGGATGTGCGCAACCACCGGAAGCTGGCGGTGATCGACGGGCGTGTGGCGTATACGGGCAGCCAGAACGTGGTCGACGCCGACTACGGCCACCGCCGCGCAGGGCAGTGGTTGGACCTCACCGGGCGGTTCACCGGGCCTGTGGTGGGGCAGCTCCAAGAAGTGTTTGTTGAGGATTGGGCGTTTGAGACCGATTCGGCGTTGGAGGAACCCGAGATTTTTCCCGCGCTCAAGCCGGTGGGCCACACACCGGCTCAGGCCGTCCCGACCGGGCCGGCTCAAGAGTCCGAAACGCTGCTGCGGGTCATCCTGGCTGCGATCAACACCGCGCGGCGGAAGATCATCATCACCAGCCCCTACCTGGTGCCCGATGAGCCCACGCTGCTGGCCCTGTCGATGGCGGTTGACCGCGGTGTCGAGGTGAACCTGGTGGTCCCGTTCCGCAGCGACCATCCGCTGGTGTGTGCCGCGGGCCGTGACTACTTTGATCCGCTGCTGGACGCGGGTGTCTATCTCTACCAGCACCAGCCGGGGCTGCTGCACGCTAAGACGATTACCATCGATGACTCGTTTGCGCTGCTGGGCTCGAGCAACCTGGACATCCGCAGCTTTTACCTGAACTTTGAGCTCAACGTGTTGCTGTATGGTCAGCAGGTGACCCAGGAAATCCGTTTTGCGCAGATGCGGTATCTCGATGAAGCGATCCCGGTGGACCGTGTGCTGTGGGGGCGGCGGTCGCAGGCGCAGCGCTATTTTGATCGTGCGGCGGCGCTGCTGTCGCCGCTGTTATGATTGACGCGCCCAGCGGCCTGAGTCTTATTGAACATTGAATCTTCCAATCCACATCATCTGCCTCGAAAATCCCGATGGCCCCGCTCCCTCAGGGTCGCGGCTCGTTGAATGGATGATTCAATCTTCAATAGAAGGGTCTGTGTACGATGCGTTACCGTTTGATCGCGATTGACCTCGATGGCACGCTTCTGGATCGGCGTGGGCGCGTCAGCCAAACGAACCTAGACGCGATCGCCCAGGCGCAGGCGGCGGGTGTGCTGGTCGTGCCGTGCACCGGCCGGGGGTGGCGGGAGTCGGGTGCGGTGTTGGCGCAGCTGCCCACCCGTGGCCCGGGGGTGTTTGTTAGCGGCGCGATGGTCTGCGATACCGCCACGGGCCAGTCGATCGACCTGGCGGTGATTGAGCCGAACCTGGTCTTGGCGCTCGTGGATTTTTTGCGGCACATGCCCGAAGCCGTGCTGATCTGCCGCGAGCCCCAGCGCTGCGGGCATGATTACCTGGTCACCGGGGATGGGGCGCTGACCGCGAATACGCAGTGGTGGTTTGAGGCTACCGGTTCCACGGTGTACTTCAAACGCGCTGTGGCTGTTGAGGACTTGCACCACACCCTGCGGGTGGGGGTGGTGGCGGAGGGTGGCCGGCCCTTGGCGGTCGCGAAACGTGTGCAAGAGGCGTTTGGGGATCGCGTGTTTGTGCATTGCTTCCAGGCCGTGCAGACGCCCAACCCGGATCAAGAGGTGCATGTCTTGGAGGTGTTTGCCAATGGTGTAGATAAATGGCGGGGGTTGGGGCGGATCATCCAAGAGCGTGGGATCTTACCCAGCCAGGTCGCAGCGATCGGGGACGAAGTCAATGATGTGGCGATGCTGCGGTCGGCGGGGTGTGGTGTGGCGATGGCCAACGCGGCCGAATCGGCCAGGGCGGTGGCGGATCGTGTGACACGCAGCTGCGAAGAAGATGGGGTGGCGCACGCGATCGGGCAGCTGTTGGCTGGGGTCTGGGATGGATGATCTGTCGTCACCGATTGATACCAGTCCCGATCAGGTTGATGGGGTCGCGTTCGCCCGCGGCAGGGCAACAGGCATTGGGTCAGCGGGGTTGTTTGGGTTGAGCTTATCGCGTTGCCAAACGAATCATAGGCAAGGTGATTGGTCACGGCGCTGGCGTGGTCCACCATGTCGCGTGTCGCGCTTAGGTGGTCGGGCAGCAGCCACAGAAATCGACTGCCGACCGGTCATGCAAACACACCTCAGCCTGCGGCGTGATGTGTGTCACCCGGCGTAGTGAGCAGAGATTGGGCACCACGCCCCAATGGTGTTGAGTGCCAATCTCAAGCGGCTTAGAGCTGCCCTATTGAAGATTGAATATGCCGGTCACGTCGTCTGCCCTGAAAATCCCTATGGCCTTGCTCGCTCATGGTCGCCGGCGGAGAACGATGAGCCCCGCCAGTGTCCAAACCATAAGGGATGCGGGCTCTGGCACGATCTTGAGCACCACGCCGGTATCGCCGGTGGGCGGCGTCACTTCGCTAGCCAGGACATAGATCTCGCCATCGGCGTCACGCCCAAAGCCTTTGATCCTTAGCCCTGAGAGCTGATCGCCCGGCAGCAGCTCTTCAAAGGTGCCCGCTTCCAAATCTCCGGCAAACAACCGGCCAGACCCACCTCGGGAAAACTCACCGAAGATGTACAGCCCATCTAATTCGGGGACCGCTAAGCCGCGGTACACAAACCCGCCGATTACCGAAATCCCTTCATCGTGGTCGTATTGGAATACAGGGTCGATGAGGTCGGCGGGAACGCCAGGGCTGTCTGCGGTGACAAAGCCGCCGGTATCGAACAGGAAGGTGCCCTCTTTGACCCGCCACCCATAATTGCCACCCGCGGTGGCTTCGGTGATGACGTTGACCTCCTCGATATCACCCTGCCCCACGTCGCCAACGATCAGCGCGCCCGATGTTTCGGCGGTGTCGAGCCCGGTGGCGGGGTCGGTGTCAAAGCTCATCCGAAACGGGTTGCGCATCCCCAAGGCGTAGATCTCATCGAGCTTGGATGCATCATCGATAAAGGGGTTGTCGGGGATCCTGTATTGGCCATTGGCGCTGAGCGTGCCGGCCGTGTCGTTCGGATCGGGGTTGATCCGGACAATCGAGCCGAGGATGTTGGATGCGTCTTGTGCGTTGCCCTGGGCGCTGTGGCCAGCCCCCTCGTCGTCGCGGCCACCGCCGTCACCCAGCGCGATGTAAAGATTGCCGTCCGGCCCGAACGCGATCATCCCCCCGTTGTGGTTGCCTTGGGGCTGATCGATCCGCATAACCACGCGGTTGGTCCCGGCGAAGGTATCGCTGGTGGAGTCGGTCGCGGACCATTCGCGGATGACAGTCTGATGGCTGACCGTGCCATCCCCGGTGGGGAAATCGGCAGCCCCATCGGTCGGCTCGCTGGTGTAGGTATAGAACTTGCCGGTCCCTGCGGCATCGGCAGCGTTAAAGTCGGGATGGAACGCCAACCCCAGCAGGCCCCGTTCGTCAAACCCGGGGTTCAGGTTCACCAAAAGGGTATTGGTGTTTAGGTAAGGGGTATTCTGGAGCGCCCCGTTTTTGATCAGATGGATCGGGCCGTCCTGATCGACCACAAACAATCGGTCGGCGCCGTCATGGGCGTGTGTCAGCACAAGGGGTGAGGTCAGCCCGGTGGCCACGGTCTGAAGCTGGACCTGGATCGCGCTAGCCGGGATCGACCCGGGGATGGGATCGGCTAGCTGGGCCTGGGTTGTGGTTGCCCCGATTATCAAAACAACCCCACCGATTGCCATACGAGCCAATGCGCTTCTCATCAGATCAATCCTTTCTTCATTATAAAAACGTAATTTTTACAGCCTGATAGCCTTCTCTAGGTAGGTTGAGCCTATTTTACACAAACAACCCCGGATATGGAAGAAAAATTTCGTGGTGTTGCAAACTTTTTTTGATCGGAATCGTGGCGGTGTTTTTCATGGCTCAACAACCCGCTGTGTACCTAGCAGCGATCCATCACCCACCCGATCGGTCGGCTTAACTTTGTGGCGGCTTGTTCGATAAACGCGACCAAAATCATCGGGCTTGACGCTGCGATCCTGGATATCGAAAGTACCGCCCCAGACGCTTGCGTTTTGGCGACACCGTGATCGCAGAAATCGCAGGCAATCGGTCGCGTCGATCGTAACACTTGAGTGTTGGCCTCTGGCCGCGCGGCGACCACGTGCGACGGGCTGTCGGGCCGCAGCTGATCTAGGATTGATGCGCCTGATCTTCGCTTTGAAAATGAACCAGCGGTGATCCGGCTAGCTGCTGGGGGAAAAACGGGAACCGCTTCTCCAGGGCCTCGAGCTCAACCGGGTTTTCTAGGTAATACTCCAGCGACGGGTGGGGCGGTACGCGGTCGAGGTTGGCTTGGATATCGCCCCGCAGCATGATCACCGGGTGGTTGTTTACCGCGGGGTAGTCACGCTCGGCCCCGATGGGCTCAAACCCAAAGGTACGGATATAAAAACGTGAGTGACGCGGGTGTACCCCGATCATGATGTCGTCGATGTGGTAGTGGCGCCCATAATAGAAGGTGAACCGCATCATCTCGAGCATGGCCTCGGCGGTGCGGGCCAGCTTGTCACGCCGATCCGCAAACAACCCCACCTCCATCAGCCGACGCCCAGACCCACGCAGTGCGGCCAGCTCATCGTGGTAAACGCGATCCAAAGGCAACCCCCCCCCATCGGTATCGCCCATCACGGTCAGCGTCGACACGATCAACTCATCGATCATCCCCAGAACCACGGCGGCCTTCGGGTGGATCGCATGGGCAACCGTATGCAGCCGGAATGGGTTGGGCTCGATCAGCTCCTTGCGGCGGTATGCGGTGTATACCAGCTGCCAAGCCGACACCACCTCGTCGTGGGTATGCGCTACCCGGAAATCCAAACCACGGCGGCGCGCCGATCCCGTCTGACGCTGTCCGTGGCCCGTGTTGTCCGCATCGGGTTGAGTATCAGGGCCAGACATCGCAGGTTCTCTCTGACAACAGGCCAAACCACAGCCTGCTATAACACACGATCGATCTGCTAGACGCTACCCACCGCCATGACTTGCATAGGCGTACACAGCACAATCCCATCCTCCCCGGTATAATATTGCACATTGATTATGGTGGATTGGATGGCTGCCCTGCTGAAACTCCCATCGCTGCTATTCAATATGGCATCTGGCGCAACCGAACCAATCGCACCACGCCGACACGATTTTCCATACAGCGGCTCACAAGAAGCCCTCCTATGTATAAAACCAGGCGCATCGATCTCGTCCGATCTTAATTATCAAGATCGACGAATCACGGAGTATACTTAAAATATTAGGCTTATAAAATCCTAACATGTATGGATTTAATACCGATCACCCGCGCCGACATAAGCGCCCCGCAGCAGCCGGCTATGCCGCTAGATGCTGTCTGATACCCAAGTTGGCGTCACCGTGGCTTCGTCGATAAAAGGCTTTATATGGGATCACCACCCGCTTCAGCCAATCCCACCACCCAACCCATGCCCGATCTGCTGGGCCGATTCGGTGATTTCGGCGGCAGCTATATCCCCGAAACCCTTGTCGCCGCCATCTCACAGCTGGCCCAGGAATATACCCGGGCCCAGGGCGACACAACGTTCTCGGACCAACTAGCCAGGCTCCAGCGGGACTACGTGGGCCGACCCACACCCCTCTACCGCGCCAACCGCCTCACCGCGTTGGCCAGCGACGCCAAAAGCGGGGCGACCATCTACCTCAAACGCGAAGACCTCGCCCACACCGGCGCCCACAAGATCAACAACGCCCTGGGACAAGCCCTACTGGCCATCCGCATGGGCAAGCAGCGCCTCATCGCCGAGACCGGCGCCGGCCAACACGGCGTGGCCACCGCAACTGCCGCCGCCGTCTTCGGCCTCCAATGCGACGTCTTTATGGGCACCGAAGACATGCGACGCCAAAAGCCAAACGTCATCCGCATGCAGATGCTCGGCACACGCGTGGTCCCCGTTGAATCGGGCAGCCGCACCCTAAAAGACGCCACCAACGCCGCGCTACGCGACTGGATGCAGACCAGCCACAACACGCACTACATCATCGGCTCCGCCGTCGGGCCACACCCCTTCCCCATGATCGTGCGCGACTTCCAAGCCGTCATCGGACACGAATGCCGCAAACAATGTCTCGATCAGATCGGACGCCTGCCCGACACCCTGATCGCCTGCGTCGGCGGCGGGTCAAACGCAGCGGGCCTGTTCTACCCCTTCATCCAAGACCGCTCCGTCAAACTCATCGGTGTCGAAGCCGGCGGCCAAGGCGCCGAACCCGGGCAACACGCGGCCCCACTGGGCTTGGGTCGTCCCGGCGTGTTGCACGGGTCGCTCAGCTACGTGCTCCAAGACGACGACGGCCAAACCGCGCCGGTCCACTCAATCTCCGCAGGGCTAGACTACCCCGGCGTCGGGCCCGAGCACGCGCACTGGAAAGACACCGGACGCGCCCAATACACCGCCGTCTCCGACGCCCAAGCACTCGAAGCCTTCACCACGCTCACCAAGCAAGAAGGGATCATCCCCGCCCTAGAGTCCAGCCACGCTATAGCCTACGCCCTCCAGCTTGCCCCCACGCTCAACCAAGACCACGCTATCGTCGTCAACCTCTCAGGCCGAGGCGACAAAGACATGGACGAAGTCGTCCGCCTCCTGGGGTTAGACACCTAAACCATACGCGCCCACAGCGAGCCGCGCCCGTAAGGAAGCGGGTCCCGCCTCATCTTTCGTATCAACTCAAGAATCCATTCCGACTGCTAATGACGACGACAACCCCTGCCATCCCCACACAAACACCCCCACCATCAGCAACCCAAACCCAAAAGCAGTCTCAATCTCCACCCCATCCAATGCCACCCCAAATGCACCGGGCCCCAACAAAAACACACCCGCAAACCCCAGCACCGGCAACACCGCCGACCAACCCGGGCTCCACGGGTTGATCGCCCCCAGCGACACCACCGGCGGCAACAACAATCCCACCGCCAAACCCCACCGCCAACCCAGCACCACCGCAATAACCAACCCCAGCACCATCCACGCCGCCATCAATCGGCGATGCCCGACCAGCATCCAATCCGCCCGCCCCACCAGCGCCCTGCCGAACCGGTGCGCCAACCACCGCCCCAACACCGCCAACCCGATCGCCGCGATCGCTGCATGAAAACAAGGCCCACCCCCACCCGCTGCCCCCACAAACCACGGCTCGCGCCCAAACACGATCTGGATCACCCCAATCGCAGAACCTATCCACGCCCCAACTACAATCAGCGTGGTTAGCAGGTCACCCGTTGCCCGCCCATGGATCGCCGACAACCCGCCTTGCCACAGGATCGGCCACCCCGCCGCAATACACGCCCAACCTACCAGCAGAAGCTCGAACAGCCACGGGTAGAGCATCGACCGCGCGTCGTGCCCACCGCCGGCCAACATCGGCCCTACCCCGTGCAACACCCAAGCCGGCAACCCAAACACCAACAACGTGGCAAACCGTGACTTGTACTCATACACCAGCCGCCCCCGCAGCGCCTCCACATCATTCGCCGCCTCGAAAACGCTGCCCACCCGGTCACGCACCTCCAACCCAAACCCACGCGCCACCCCCGCCGCCCGATCCATCGCCGATTCGGTCATCACCGCCTCACCGCCCGACCCGGTTGCCTGGGCGCCCGCGTCTGTGATTCCGGAACTTCCGGGGGCGGGGATTCCGGGGGGTGATAGCCACGCACACTGACCCGCCACATCCACCCCATTCTCAAACCCTGCCTCTACCCACCGCGCCGACAGCGCCTGGGCCATCGCCGGGTCCTGCAAACCGTCAAGCATCACATGGGTACGGATCATCACCACCAATCGTAACACCACCTCATCCACGGAGTATGATAAATAGGCCTACGATCAACTGGCTGTGACCAAAAGGAAACCCCATTGACCACCACCCAAACCCAACCCACGATCGACCGCCACGACCAGCACATGGTGTTGGCCTACCCGCGCTGCCCCATCGTGATCGAGCGTGGCCAGGGCTGCCACCTCTACGACACCGATGGCAACGCCTACCTCGACCTGTTCGCCGGGTTCGGCGCCGGCTTGCTTGGCCACTGCCACCCCGACCTGGTCCAAGCCGTCACCGACCAGGCCAACTGCCTGTGGCACGCCGGCAACCTCCTACACACCGACCCCCAGACCCAGCTGGCTCAATCGATCGCCACCCACGGCTTCGAGGGCCGATCCTTCTTCTGCCACAGCGGCGCCGACGCCAACGAAGCCGCGTTCAAGCTCGCCCGCCTCTACGGGCAGGCCAACCCAGGCGCCAAGGGCCACCGCTTCAAGATCATCGCCATGCACCACAGCTTCCACGGCCGCTCGTTCGGCACCATGGCGGCGACCGGGCAAGACAAAGCCCGGCTCGGGTTCGAGCCATACCTCACCGGGTTCACCCACGTCCCGTTCAACCATTTGGACGCCGCCCAAAACGCCATCGACGGCCAGACCGTTGCGATCATCGTCGAGCCGATCCAAGGCGAAGGCGGCGTCAATATCCCCGACGATGATTACCTGCCGGTCCTGCGCCGGCTGTGCGATCAACACGACCTGCTTCTGATTTGCGATGAGGTCTGGACCGGCTGCGCGCGCACCGGGCGATACTTCGCCCACCAACACTGGGGGATCGAACCCGACATCATGACACTGGCAAAAGGCGTCGGCGGGGGTCTACCCGTCGGCGTGATGTGCGCCAAACCCCAGATCGCCCAGCTCTTTGACTGCCACCAACCCGGCGGCGTCAAACACGCCCACACTCGGGGGCAACGCCATCGCCATGGCCGCCGGGGCCGCCGTATTCCGAGCGATCGAACGCGACTCACTAACCCAACAAGCCCAACAACTCGGCCAGCACGCGATCAACCGCCTACGCGCCTGGGCCAAAAACCAACCCGCCGTCCAATCCATCCGCGGCAAGGGCCTGTTCATCGGCATCCAGCTCGACCCCGGATCCGATGCCGCCTGGTTCAACACACCAGCCGACGTCGTCAACCGATGCAGAGACCAAGGCGTCCTAATCAACGCCACCCAGAACAATACCCTCCGCATCGCCCCACCCCTGACCATCACCCGCGCCTTGCTCGATCAGGGCCTAACCGTGATCGAACAGGCTATCGTGACACAGCATTAAGGTTGACTCAGCCTGCGATGCCCCCACCGATTGGCCGTACACATCTAGTGCTTCCCCCCGGGATAATTTTCGTTGATTGATGATGTTGTCCTGTGATGGTACTGTTCACCCCGATCATGGAGGATCATCATGGCTCAACGTCGAAACAGGATCAGGCATATCGTTCATCTGACCGGAGACGAACGACACGAACTTCAGCAATTGGTGCGTTGTGGCCACGCGGCCGGTTGGAAGATTCAACGGGCCCAGGCGTTGCTCAAGTGCGACCGAAGCGATGACGGGCCGGGCTGGACGGATACCCGCATTGCCCAGGCCTTCGATGTGACCACGCGTAGCTTGGAGAGCTGGCGTAAGCAGGCGGTCGAGCGGGGTCCGCTGTCGCTGTTGGAACGCAAGAAGCGTGACGGATCCAAGCAACGCAAACTCGACGGTGCCGGCGAAGCGAAGCTGGCGCAATTGGCGTGCAGCCAGCCGCCCGAGGGCCGTGGGCGTTGGTCTTTGCAGATGCTGGCCGACGCGTTGGTGGCCTTGGAGGTGGTCGATTCGATCAGTGACGAGACGGTTCGTCGCACGATGAAAAAAACGGCTTGAAGCCCTGGCGTCGGAAGATGTGGTGCATCCCGCCGGATCAAGACGCCGCGTTTGTGGCACAGATGGAGCAGGTTCTACAGGTGTATGCGCGTCCTTATGATCCCAGGCGCCCCGTGGTTTGCATGGATGAGCAACCCAAACAGTTGATCCGTGAAACAAGCCAACCGATCACGACGTCGAACGGCGAACAACGCGTCGATCATGAATACATCCGCGAAGGCGTGTGCAACGTGTGGATGTTCGTCGAACCCTTGGGCGGCTGGCGCCGCACGCCGGTGAGTGATCGACGCACCGCGATTGATTGGGCGCATCAGGTGAAAGCGTTGGTCGATGATCCGCGTTATGCCGATGCTTCACGCATCACGCTGGTGTGCGACAATCTCAACACGCACAAGCTCGCGTCGTTGTACGCGGCATTCGAGCCGACCCAAGCGTTACGGATCGCCAACCGGATCGAGTTAGTCCATACGCCCAAACACGGCTCGTGGCTGAACATCGCCGAATGCGAGTTGAGCGTGCTCAGCCGCCAATGTCTCAACCGTCGGGTTCCAGAAACACGAACGATTCGCCACGAAACCCAAGCCTGGTCGTCCCAACGCAACGCCAGCCAAACCGGCGTCGATTGGCAATTCACCACCGCCGATGCCAGAATCAAACTCAAGCGCCTCTACCCGAAAATTATGACGTGATGAAATACTAGGCTCTGTCCGAAAACCCATTTCGAAGCCCGATTTGGGTGCCACTGGCTGCTTGTCAGCCAGTGTGAACGCCCCAGATTTTTGCACTGGCGGGCAAGCCGCCAGTGGCACACGAACCCGTTTTCGGACAGAGCCTAGAGGAACCGTAGTCAACCCCAACGAGCCGCGACTGTAAGGGAGCGGGTTGCTTGGCAAGGCGCATCGACCACGATTGAATCCCGATGCGTATCTTTGAGAATGACCATGCCTCACGCAATCCCCATCACACTCCGACCCGTCTGGCTATGGCTCGCGGCAACCTTAAGCACCGCAGCCTGCCACACCCAGCCTGTGGCGCAAACGCAATCCACACCCACTCTCGATCAAGTCCGCTCACGCGTCGAACCCACACCCCCACCAACGGAAACACTTCAGCATCAACCCATCGCGCTGCTGGCCGTACACCGATTCGATCTGCCACGCAACGCCTCATTCGATGACGCCTGGCAAGCAATCGATGAAAACGCCCTACCCCCGACTCAGGCCACCGCATGGCGGGCAAACCGGCTGCGTGTCGGCGTATTGTCAAACAAACACACCGACGCCTTCTTAGACGCACTACCCCCAACACGTGGGCGACAACACCACACCATGACACTCTCACACCACCCCACCGCACTCACCATCCCGCCGCCGTTCACCCAGCCCATCGAACTGGAACTGATCACACCACCCGGTCAAACCCAAACCCTCACGCTCGACACCGGCCGATTCCAATTCCTCGTCCGGATCGTCACACAAAAACCAAACACCGCGTGGCTCGAACTCACCCCACACTGTTATCAGCCGCACCCAACCATCCAGCCCCGCCTGCCCCACGAAAAAGCAGCCGACGGTCAAACGTTTGACGAGCTACGCTTACAAGTCCCCCTCCCACTCAACGGCTGGCTGGCGATCGCATGGGAACCGCCCCCACCCAAACCAGAAGACCCCGACACCCCAACCACCCAACCCGCAGAACCACCCGCGTCTCAACCCCACGCACCGCCCCAGACTCAGCCCACCGCCACACAACCCCTCGATTGGAACCAAACCCAAACCCCACCCCATCGCTTGGGCGACGCCCTGCTCACCACCTACCGCTTAGGCCAACCCATCCAATCCCTACTACTCCTGACCGCTCACCCCGCACCCTCCACCACCCCTTAGCGATCCACCCCAACCCCTCTAACCCTGTGCGCACAAACATGCCCATCCGCGGCAGGGAAATCTTTAGCGTTTTTGTGTTCCCGACACGGCAACCTCATACCCGATGGGTATACCTTGTTACAAAAATTGAATCCTCCATTCAATAAGATCTAACTGAGCCCCCCCCAAAAAAACTGAACCATCGCAAATCTTCCCTTGTGCACCGCTGAGGCTGTAGCGTTGAGCGGTGGTTAGCCGATGTTGTCGTTGGTGTTTAATGTCAGCCACGGATTGATTTTGCTGGATCTGTTTCACCGATGCAACCATCTGATTGATACGCGGTGCGTCGACAAGAACAGCCCATTGGAGATGATCGCATGCTTGTGTTGATTTACGGTTTGTTGTTTGTCACCGGATTGGGTGTGTGGATCACATCCGTCATGCAAGGCAAGGATGCTTTTTTGAGTCGGCGTTGGCCAAGCACCCAAGGGCAGATCGATCAGGTCGAAGTGGTCTATCATGGAGGGGGTGGCCCGGGCACGACAAATCCATACACCAAGGGGTCATACGCGGTCAAGGTGGCGTATTCCTATTGGATCGCTGGCCAAGCGTACCATCATCATCGGCGTTGTTTTGGCGATTACGGGGGCAGCGAACAGCGTGCAAACAAGATCGCTGAATACTATAGAACCACTCAACAAGTGACGGTCTATTACCACCCTCAGAACCCCGGGGTTGCTGTTTTGGAACCGGGGCCTCGGGTATCCCAGCTTTTACCGCTTCTTATTGCAGCTGTCTTGATGGCTGGCGGGGCCTTGGGCATCATCAAATCTATTTAACGCCACAGGCCTCAATACCACCTTCTCGTTCCAGGGCCAAGCAGTAGCGGATAGGCCAGGGGGATAACCTGGTCGACGCTCACCTCCGCAGCGCCCAGGCGAGGTCAGCAGCTTGACGGTTGGGTTGGACGTCGTGCACACGGAACACCGCGACACCCGCGGCGACGCCCAGCGCGGTCGTGGCGCATGTTGCGCCTACCCGGTCCGTGGGTGGTAACGCGGTGCTCGAACCGAGTTGACAGACCGTTTCGATAAACCGTTTTCGGCTAGCGCCAAGCAGGACGGGCAAGCCCGTGGCGACCAACCGATCCAGGTGGCCAAGCAACGCCAGGTTATGATCAACGGTTTTGCCGAACCCGATCCCGGGGTCGATCAGGATCTGTGAGCGCCGCACACCGGTATGGACCGCGGCTTGGGCCCGCTCGACGAGGAACGCTTCGACCTGGGTCACCACATCGTCATATTGGGGATCGTCTTGCATGCTTTGAGGGCTGCCCTGCATGTGGGTCAGCACGATCGGTGCGTTGTGGTTGGCCGCGACGCTGAAGATGTTGGGGTCGTCGCGGCCCGCGGAGATGTCGTTGATCATCGAAGCACCCGCATCGATCGCGGCCTGCGCCACGGGGGCCAGGGTGGTGTCGATGCTCACGATCACGCCCGGGGTCTGCTGGCACAGCCCGCGGATAACCGGCGCGACCCGGTCGATCTGCTGCTGGGACCCGACGCGCTGGGCACCGGGGCGCGTGGACTCCCCACCCACGTCGATGATCTGGGCGCCCTGACCGAGCATCGATCGGGCGTGCGTTATGGCGTCGTGGGGGTTGGCGAAGCGCCCGCCATCGGAAAAACTGTCCGGGGTGACGTTGAGGATCCCCATGATCACGGGGCGGTGAAGCGATAGGGATCGCCCCCGGGGCAAGGGAAGAGTTGATCGGGGCGGTGATGTTGTCGTGGGCTGTGTCATCGGGATTACACCTTGGCCCTAGCCCACCCGCCGTGCCAGAACCGCGCGGCGAAAATTACCCCACGGAATACCAGCTCCCCGCACAGCGCCAGCCAGACACCATTGAGACCCATGCCCCACACGATCCCCAACAGATACGCCGCGGGCAGGCGCACGCAGTAGGTCGAAAGCGAAGTAATCCACATGGTGGTGCGGGTATCGCCGGCTCCGCGCATGGCGCCGGCCAGCACGATCTGCGTGGCGAAGAACACCTGGATCGGCCCGCAGATCCGGATCGGGGTGATACATAGGTCCAGAAGCAGCGGCGCATCGGTGATAATCATCGCCAGCAGGTGTGGGACCGCGACAAACGCCACACCAAACAAAGACATGATCCCCGCGGCCACCGCCCAGCACAACATCGCGGCCTGCTTGGCGCGGCGGGGGTCGCCCAGGCCCAGGTATTGGCCGGTGAGGGTGGCCGCGGCGATGCTTAGCGCAAACCCGGATAAGAAGCTGACCGATTCGATCCGGATCGCGATCATGTGGGCGCCGATCGCCCCGCGTGTGGTCAGCCGGCCCACGATCATTAAGATTAAAAAATTGGCGATCCACATGCCCACGACGGATTCGACGAGGTTGGGCGCACCCACGCGGAGGATGCGTCGCATGGTGTGGGGGTGTGGCCGCAGCCGGTGGTAGTGTAGCCGGATGCCCCCGCAACCACGGGTGAGCACGGCGATGGTGATCAGCGCCCCCACCACCCACGCCATCACCGTCCCGCTGGCGATCCCCGCCACCCCGTGCCCACCGATCGGCGCCGGGCCATACACAAACAAACAGCTAAACCCGATGTTTACCAGGTTGACCACGACCATGACCATGAAGGGCGTGCGTGTATCGCCCGCGCCACGCAATGAGGCGTTGCTGACCATCAACATCGCACTAAATGGCACCGCCAACGCAACCAGGCGCAGGTACAAGACACTCAGCTCCAGGCTCTGCCCATGCAGCCCCGCCAACCGCCCGATCAACGGCGCTAGCAGGAACACCCCCGCGCCCGCCAGCAGGCCGCTGATGACCGCCAGCACCAGCGATTGGCCCAAGCCCGCGTTGGCCAACCCGCGGTGCCGCCCGCCGATCGCGCGTGAAATCAACGCGGTGGCCCCCACACCCACGGACATATGGAACATCGCCATCAGCCATGTCACATAACTGGTGACGCCTAACGCGTCGGTGGCTGCGATCTTCAGCGGCTCGGGGTCGAGGTGGCCGGCCAGCGACAGATCGACCGTGCCCACCAGGTAGCTCATGAACTGCTCAAGCAGCGGCCAAACCGCCAAAACCGCAACCTGTTGCGGAAGGGATAAGCCCGCTAGCCGGCCTTGTAGCTGCGATGGATTTCTGGGAGGCACTGGCGTGGTCTCTTCTCTACGCAAGGCGTTTTGGCGTGTCGGTGGGTTCGACTCGCTGTCTGTGGGCAATAATGATGATCATAGCCCTCCCGAGCCGACACGACGAACCCGAGCATAAGCCTTGGGGTTGAGCTACGATGTCCCACGCCGACGATGGCAGCGGCACGCCGCAAAAAATAGGTGACGTATTGACAAACCACCACCAAGCCAACCCTAACCATACCGCTACCGTGCGCCTCGGGCTGGTGCAGCACAGCTGCGGGCCTGCCCCAGAGGTGAACTTCGCCAAAACCGTGCGCATGATCCGGGAAGCCGCGTCGGCTGGAGCGCAGGTGATCGCGACACAGGAATTATTTTCGACTCTATATTTCCCGCAGACCGAAGATGCGGCCCACTTCCAGCTGGCCCAGCCGATCCCCGGCCCGACAACACAGCGTCTGTGCGGTCTAGCACATGAACTGAACGTAGAGATCGTCGCGTCGTTCTTTGAGCAACGCGCCCAAGGGCTCTACCACAACACCGCGGTCGTGGTCTCGCCATCAGGCGGCGGGCAGATCCTCGCGGTCTATCGGAAGATGCACATCCCCGACGACCCTGGTTTTTACGAGAAATTTTACTTTACGCCCGGCGACGCCACGTGCGACCAAGAGCCCCAAGCCCCCGGCGTCGAGCCGCGTGCCAAACCCTCGGCTTGGCACGCCCAGCAGCTGCGCCGCGTCAAGGCCGGGTTGCTGGTGTGTTGGGACCAGTGGTTCCCCGAGGCCGCTCGATTAACAGCGCTGAGCGGTGCGCAGCTGTTGCTCTACCCCACCGCGATCGGGTGGGCCAGCAGCGAAACGCCCGACGAGCGTGCCAGGCAGCAAGATGCTTGGGTCACCGTCCAGCGGTCGCACGCGATCACCAACGGCGTGTTTGTCGCCGCGATCAACCGGGTGGGGGTTGAGGGTGATCTGACGTTTTGGGGCAACAGTTTCGTAGTTGACCCCGGCGGTCGGGTGATCGCCCAGGCCGATGGCGAAAGCGAGCAAGTCGTGATCGCGGACTGCGATCTATCGTTGATCGACACGCACCGCCAAGCGTGGCCGTTCCTGCGCGACCGGCGGGTCGATGCCTACCACGGCTTGACACAGCGGTACCTCGACGCGTGATGCGCACCGACCCTCAAACACCACCCGGCGATCCAAGCATTGTGTGCCCCGATCGCACCGCGCGCCAGCTGGGGTTCCGGCTGCCTGCGGAGTGGGAGCCGATCGATCGAGTCTGGGTCACGCGGCCGCACAACCGTGACACCTGGCCCGGGTGCCTCGACGCCGCCCAGCAACAATTCGATGGGTTGGTCCAAGCGATGCGAAGCCATGTCCGGGTCTGCGAGACCGGGTCGCTTGGCATCGCGACCAACGACTCGTGGATCCGCGATTACGGGCCCATTTTTGTCACCCACCCCGCGGGCCGGCTGGCGTGCCACAGCTTTGCCTTCAACTGCTGGGGCGACAAATACCAACCCTACGACGACGACAACCAGGTGCCACCCCGGATCGCCAGCCGGCTCCAGATCCCGATGTGGCAACACGAGATGGTACTCGAGGGCGGTTCAATCGAGGTCAACGGCGCGGGCACCGTGATGACCACCCGCCAGTGTTTGCTAAACCCCAACCGCAACCCGGCCCTGTCGCAGGACGATTTAGAGCAACGCCTACATGACGCGTTGGGGACGCACCACGTAATCTGGCTGCCCGGGGGGATCCGGGGCGACGATACCGACGGGCACATCGACGATGTAGCGCGGTTCGTCGGGCCCAACACGGTCGCGGCGGTGCGCACCCAGCACCCCCACCCCGATGCGGAAACACTCGAACACAACTGGCGGGCATTAGAGCAGGCGCGTGACCAAGACGGCCGGAGGCTGCAATTGGTTGAGCTGCCCGTGCCCGACCCGATCTGCTATGACTTCCCGCCCGAGGGTGAAACACCGGGTGGCCCCCAGCCGCTGCCGGCCAGCTACGCGAACTTCTTAATCACCAACCAAGCGGTGTTTGTCCCGACATTTGGTCAGCATCATGATGATGTTGCGCTGCGACGGCTGGAGCAGGCCATGCCGGGCTATCAGGCCATCGGTGTGCGGTGCGATCGTTTGATCGTGGGGTTGGGGGCGATCCACTGCCTGACGATGCAGCAGCCGGCAGGCGCTACACCGACAAGAGTGGTGGCCTCTAAGCAACACATTCAATAGATTTAGGGTCGCGAGATTTAGGGCCGCGGTTCTTGTGACGACACAACCGCAGCGGCGGATTCCTCTGCCGCTGCTAACTCCAGGTCAGCGTTTGGTGCTTTGGGGAGATAGCCCGTACGGCTATCAACAAACGAAAACGTTGGCTCGATCACCGCCTCGGGTGGGCGTTTGACCGAGCAACCCGATAGCCACGGTGTGAACAGCCCTAGGCCGATCAGGAGGCACAGACCCCAGCGCATGGACAAGCCCCAAGGTGCCTCCTGGGTTAACGCTTGAATTCAATGGACCAACAACTCAACCCCAACAAGAAGGGTTCACTGGATGCAACCCCGGTATCGGTCATATCAGGCTGGGGTTTAATCCGGTACTGCATTGAAGCTTTTTATTCGTGGTGCTTTACGCACTTTCTACCGGTGGTAGGGGTTAGAGAATCCAAGGTTGGTTAGGATCGTGTTGGGTCCGAGATGACCCCCAGGCGCATCTTGGGGCGGGTATATCCCCATCGGGTATGCGTTTGCCGCGTCGGAATCACAAAACCGCCGAAGATTTCCCTGCCGCGGGGGAACAGGACCCCGTCAACCCGATCGGGACGGGTCTACACATCTGGATATGAATCTGATCAGGGCTGGTATAATCTCGGAGGTGATTGAGTGCAGATGCCGATATAGTTAAAGTCAATGTCAATCTAATCGCCAAAGGGCACACAACTTGGGCAAAACTCAAAAAGACCCCGTACAGGTCAAAGAACCCGCTGCAGCACCAGAAGCCTCCCCCAATCGCCGCTGGGAGGAGGTGGTTGAGACCAACAAGCGCAGCGATGTGCCCGAAGGGCTGTGGATGCGCTGCCCTCAGTGCGAGGCGATGGTCTATCGGAAGAACGTGGAGCAGAACCTGCACGTGTGCCCCGAGTGCGATTACCACCACCGGCTCGACGCCGATCAGCGCACCCAGCAGCTGTGTGATCCCGACAGCTTTGAGCCGATGTGGGCCGACCTCAAGCCCACCGACCCATTGGAGTTTGTCGACCTCAAGCCCTACAAGCAGCGGCTCACCCAGGAGCAGGCCAAGTCGGGCCACCCCGACGCGGTGGTCTGCGGCAAGGGGTTCATCAAGGGCCGTGGGATTGTGCTGGCCTGCATGGACAGCCGGTTCATGATGGGCTCGATGGGCAGCGTGGTGGGCGAAAAAATCACCCGGTCGATCGAATTAGCGATCGAGACCGACCTGCCGCTGGTGGTCGTCTGCTGCTCGGGCGGGGCGCGCATGCAAGAGAGCGCGTTGAGCCTGATGCAGATGTCCAAGACCGCGGCGATGCTGGCGCGCCTAGACGACACGGGTGGGTTATTCATCAGCGTGCTATCAGACCCCACGACCGGTGGGGTGACCGCTAGCTTCGGGATGCTAGGCGATGTGATCCTGGCCGAACCCAAGGCGCTGATCGGCTTCGCCGGGCCGCGGGTGATCGCCAACACAGTCCGTCAAGAACTGCCCGAAGGGTTTCAGCGTAGCGAGCACCTGCTCGAAAAGGGGTTTGTCGATCGCGTGGTGCACCGCAAAGACCTGCGCAGCGAGATCGGACGGATCATCGACTACGCCGGCAAGT
Organism: Phycisphaeraceae bacterium; assembly: GCA_965223655.1. Lineage (GTDB taxonomy): Bacteria > Planctomycetota > Phycisphaerae > Phycisphaerales > Phycisphaeraceae > CBDCXC01. The sequence continues at coordinate 92,945 of CBDCXC010000006.1, read as the reverse complement.
AGCGATCACCACCCCCACGCTTCTCTACCGACCCGGCCCCTTCCCCCCGCAAACCTGATCAGGGCTGGGGTATACCCTTGTCATCAGAGCCGGGCACTGCGTGCCCGGCCCCCTCGAATGAAAAAAAGGCATTCGACTGAGACCTTCTCACGCCGCGGGCGAGGTTAATCCCATCATCCTGATCAGGATTGGGATACACTTTGGGGATGCTCAAGGCGATTGTGTTTGACTTCGATGGCGTGATTGTCGACACCGAGCCGCTGCACTATCAGGCGTTTATCCGTGTGGCTAAGGGGTTGGGCGTGGGGTTTGACTACGCCCAATACTTGGAGCGGTACGTGGGGTTTGACGACCGTGACGGGTTCCGCGCGATGCTAACCGATACCCCCGGTGCAGCCGACCGCGACGCAGCCGGGGACGATCGGGTTGTGCGGCTATGCGAGCAGAAGGCACAAGCGTTTGAAGCGATCGTATCGGAAGGGTTTGACCCGATCCCCGGCTCGATTGAGTTAATCCAGCATGCGAAAGACCGTCTGCCACTAGCGATCGCCAGCGGGGCGATCCAACGCGACATCGACCCGATCTTAGGCAAGCTGGGGCTGACCGATGTGTTTGACCCGGTGGTCACCGCTGACGACGTGGCGCGGTCCAAGCCCGACCCGGAGACGTACCGGTTAGCGGTTCGGGGTCTGGCGGCACGCCGGCCCGATTTGGCGATCCAGGCCGCCCATTGCTTAGCGATCGAAGACACCACCGCGGGGATCGCGTCGGCCCGCCAAGCGGGGCTGGCGACGCTGGGGTTAGCCGGGACCTACCCAGCCAATCAACTCCACCACGCACACCGTGTGGTTGATTCATTGGTTGGGCTTACAGCCGATCAGCTGGCCAAGTGGTTTGGTTGAGGGGGCAGACCCGCTGACGCTGCAGGACCGGAGGCCTGTGGTGGGGCGCCCCAGGCTGGGCTTGTAGGGCCCGGATGAGATGCGGGGCGCGTACCGATCCGATGAGGATCACGCGATGGTTGCTGCCTTCAACGACCACTTCTCGCAGCTCGCGTCAGGCTACGGCCGGTACAGGCCGGGGTATCCGGCGGGTTTGTTTAAATACTTAGCGGGGACTGTGGGGCGGTGCGGGTTGGCGTGGGACTGTGCGACGGGTAGCGGCCAGGCGGCGTTGGGGTTGGCCCAGCACTTCGACCGAGTAGTAGCCACCGATGCCAGCCAGGCTCAGATCGCTCACGCCCTGCCGCACGCCAAGATCGCATACGCGGTGTCCGTAGCGGAGCGCACGCCGATCTTGTCACGGTCGATCGATCTCATCGCAGTGGCTCAAGCGCTGCATTGGTTGGATCGCACTGTTTTTTTCAAGGAAGCCATGCGTACCCTTAAACCCGATGGGGTGATCGCGGTATGGTCGTACAACTTATTGCGTGTCGATCCTAAGGTCGACCAGATCGTGAATGATTTTTACACCCAGATGGTTGGCGGCTTCTGGCCGGCGGAACGGCGGTGGGTTGAGCAGGGGTATGTGGGGGTTGATTTCCCATTCGCCGATCAACCGGTGCCAGATTTCCGCATGACGGCGACTTGGACGCTGCACCGGTTGATGGGGTACCTGGGGACGTGGTCTGGGGTTCAGCGGTACCGGGAGCACCATGGTCGTGACCCCCTTGACACGATTCGGTCAGATTTGGAGTCGGCGTGGGGCGATCCGGGGGTAGCCAAAGCGGTGCGTTGGTCGCTTAGCCTCCGGGTGGGCCGGGTCAAGCGGTAGCGTGCGGTGTGGCGGCCGCCTTGATGTGGGTGGTGTAGGCGGCCTTTAAGAGGCGGTTTTTTCTAAGCAGATCAGCAGCGCGTGGCCCGCGAGCCGAGCCCGGGTGGGGTGGTGAGATCGCAGCCATCGGCCGACGGTGGCGTTGGGCAGCCGGGCCAAGTAATGAGCCGCGAGATGAATGCGTACCACGCGGCGTAGCTGGAGTGTGAGGTAGTAGTCGACCTGGTCTTGGGCTAACGGTTCAGATTCGACTGAAACAATCGAAAGCGGGAACAGGGCGGGCAACCGCTGAAATGTTTCGGGTACCCATCGTGTCATATGGTGAGGCGGCTGATTGAGGAGGTTGTGTTCGTCGAGTCGCAGCCAGCCATTGGGGTTGGGCACCGCCAAGACCAGCCGGCCACCGGGGCGTAATAGGTGCAGCAGGTCTTCAAGAAAGCCTCGGGGGTCGGGTGTGTGTTCGAGTACTTGGAATGCTACGATGGCGTCGTACCGGCCGGGCTGTTGGCGTGCCAGTGTCTGGACGTCTGTGAACGCGACAGATAATCCTTGTTCCGATGCGGCTTTGAGGGAAGCGTGGTTCAGGTCGATGCCTACCACCGCGTGCCCTGCTTGGTGGGCACGTTTCAGGAAGTTTCCCCGGCCACAGCCTACCTCCAATACGTGAGGGAAGCCTCGGAGGTGGGTCAGGGCCATGTCATGCTCCCACCGCCACCGGCTGTAATACCACGGGATCGACGCCAGCTGCTGGTACATCGCTTCGCTGCCCGCGGCACGGGTGGGCGTATAGAAGACCAGGTGTGTCTCGAGGCACCGCCATTTTTCGATCCCGGTCGATCGCTTGCAGCTCACCTTGGATGTTGATCCCTAATTCCCGCTTCCAGCGTTGGATCAAGGGTTTGGTTCTGATCACCCCGATGCGGGTGACATTGGGTTGGCCAGTCAAAGGGCTAACGATTGTCACCCCAGGGGGGTCGGCGGCGGGGTTGGCGGTGAGGGTGCTAAGGCTCATGGATCGGATCTCTGCCGCTATGATGCCCGTATGGGATGGTTTAGAAAACCCCTGATGGAAGCATAACGGATATACCCATCGGGCATAAGTTTGCCGCGTTAGGAACACAAGAACACCGGGTCTTTCCCTGCCGCGGCCGGCCGATACCCCGTCAACTCGATCGGGCCTGGTATATTGTTGTGTTTCCGATACCCTCCGTGCACCCCCAATGGGTATTTCGATGCAGGCTGTCTACACCACGATCTGTGATTTGCGCTACGTGGCCCGGGCTGTCTGCCTTTATGAATCGATCCACCCATTTCAGGCGGGCAAGGTTTTTGCGTTTTTATTGTGTTGATGAACCCAGCGCCCAGGTCTTGTCAGGGTTGTCATTGCCTGGGGCGGTCGTGTTTCGGCATGAGGCGTTTCAGACGGATCGTTTAGCGCAAGCGTATCGCACTCGCCGAACCAATGAATATTGTTGGACCTGCAAGCCCGTGGTCTTGCGGCACGCACTCCGAGCCATTGACGGTGCGTCGTGGGGCGGTCTATCTCGATGGCGACATGATGGCGTTCGGCGATCCCGACACGGCCCTGCCGTTGGGTAGCCGCTCCGACACACACGTGGTGGTGACCCCCCACCGTTTTGCGTCGGCTAAGCTGGATCGGCTCACGCCGATTGTCGGCCGATTCAATGGTGGGTACGCCGCGTTTAGAAACTCATCGCCTGGCCTAGCGGCTCTGGCGTGGTGGGAAGCGCAGTGCATGGCCCGCTGCCCCGCGGTGCCCGCGTCTCATGCGTATGCTGATCAAAAGTATCTCGACACGCTGCATGAAACTTATCCCGGGGTTTGGCGTTCTCCACACCCGGGTGTCAATGCGGCGCCGTGGAATATCCATGATTGGCCGGTGTCTCAACAGCAGGGACGGGTATGGGTTGGGTCGCACCCGTTGGTGCTGTACCATTTCCAAGGCTTACGGGTGTATCCGGGTGGTCTGTGCCAGCTGTATGCGGGTGATCTGAAGCTGCCTGCTGAGGTGATACGTTTGATTTACCGGCCGTATGTCCGTGGTTTGCGGCGTGCATTGGAGCGGATCCGCACGGTGCGCCCGAACTTCAAGCACGGCACAAATCGTCTGTTTTCCCTTGATGCGGTGCACCTGGAACTACGGCGGGCAGTGGTCGGCCGCAGCAACTTGAGGCATACACATTGGGTATGAATCATTTTCCCTACCATGCATAACGATAGACTGCCCAGAACGCTGATCCTGGCGTCGAGTGCGTTCAACTCGGTGACCGGCGGAGGGGTGACGCTGTCGAATCTGTTCCGGGGTTGGCCGCGTGATCGGCTGGCGACGGTGACCGACGACCGGGTCCCGGTGAGCCGGGATGTGTGTGATCGATATTATTTTTTGACCGCCCAAGAAGTGCGGTATATCCGGCCGCTCAATTGGTTTGCCCCGTGCCATGGGGGCCATGATGGGGGGCGTGCCTCCAGGCCAAGCGGCACGCATGCGGGTTCTGGGCCACCGGGTTTGGTCCAGCGGGCGGCGATCCACGTCGTGGGCAGCGCGGGGATCCCCGAATGGGCGACCCTGACCCCCCAGCTAAAGCAGTGGATCCAGCGGTTTGAGCCCCAGGTGCTGTATACCACCTTGGGGCGGGTAGCCTATGTCGAGCTGGCACGCCAGATCCATGAAGCGTTTGATCTGCCGATTGTTGTGCATTTGATGGACGACGGTGTGACCCACCCGAAGAACCGGGGCTTGTTCGCGCCGTATCTCAACCGGGTGTACCGTAGGCGATTCACCGCGTTGCTGGGGCAAGCGACGGGTCGGATGGCGATCTGCCAGGCGATGGCGCGGGCTTACCAGCGGCGCTATGGGTATGCGTTTACCAGTTTCCACAACGCGTTGGATCTGGCGCCCTGGCTGGCGGCGGGCAGGCGTGATTGGGGGCTATCCAAGCCCAGCCGGGTGGTCTATTCGGGGTCGATCGAGCGGCACCAGATCCAAGCGTTACGCACGGTATGTCAGGCGATCCACGCGTTGCGTGCCGCGGGTGTGGCGGTCGAAATGCAGATCCATACCTCGGATCGCGATGCACAGGCTTACGGGGCGGCGCTGCACAACCCCCCTGGTGTGACGGTGCTTGAGGCGTTGACAAACGAAACGGTAGCGCGCCGTTTGGCGCAGGCGGACCTGCTGGTGTTGGCGGTCAATTTCACACCAAACGCGTCGTACTATTTCCGGTATTCGATGCCCACCAAGGTGCCTGCGTACATGCTCTCTGGGACGCCGATCTTGGTCTACGCCCCGGGCACGATCGCGGTGACGCAGTACGCACAAAGATCGGGCTGGGCGCAGGTGGTGGACCAACCTGGTGTTGGTCTGTTGCGCCAAACGATCCAGAGGTTGCTGCAAGATGAGCCGCTTCGGTCATCACTGGGGCAACGCGCCCGTCGGGTGGCGGTGGAGCGGCACGACGCGGCGAAGGTGCGCCAGGCGTTTGGGCAGCAGCTGCGCCTCGCGGCGGATCGGGGGGCCGCCTCCGGTATTGGGAGCCGTGTGGGACCGGTGCCGGTACAGGTGTGAATCGTTAAGATACAGCCGTTGGTAGGGATTGGCTGCTGGAACGATCAACATGGATACCCTGATCTTCGATGACCTGACCGCGGCGCAGTACAAGCAGCAGACCCAGGCGAACTGGACCCAAGCGCCGTGTGGTTCGAGCAAGTCGAATCAGACCATGTGCTCGCGTGAGTTTTTTGAGCAGGTCGAGCGGCACCGCTACAGCAGCCACCCGTGGATCCTCCAAAAAATCAAACGGCTTGATCTGGCTGGAAAGCAGGTGTTGGAGGTTGGGTACGGCATGGGGACCGATCACCTGGCGATGGCGCGGCAGGGTGGGGTGATGTCGGGGATCGATCTGACCGCCCGGAACCGTGAGGTGACGGCGAAGCGGTTTGAGCTGTATGGCGAATCGTCGTCGCTGACCGTTGGCGACGCTGAGCAGCTACCCTACGACGATGATTCGTTTGATGTGGTTTATTCCTTCGGGGTAGTCCACCACACGCCCGACACCACGAAGGCGGTCTCGGAGATCTACCGGGTGCTCAAGCCCGGCGGGCGCTGCTGGGTGACTGTTTACCACAAGCATTCGGTCCAGTTTTGGTGGTCGGTTTTTGTGTGCAGATACCTGATCCGAGGGGGGGTGTTCCGCCGGACGCTCAAGCAGCAGCTTAGCCTCATCGAGCACCCGCACGACAACTCCAATCTGATTGTCCGAGTGTATACCCCGAAGGAGTTTAAGCGGCTGTTCTCGGGTTTTTCTGCTTGCGGGTCGCAGGTGTTGCACCTGCTACCCCAGGATATCTCTGTGCTGGGTCGGCTGTGTTTAGACCCGGAGCGGCCGCGGGGGTTGCTGGATCATCTGGGTCGGCGGTGGGGGTGGTACGTCGCGGTTGAGGCCCAGAAATGATACGCGTTGCGTCTGTTTTGACCGCGTTGGGCTCCCCTGATGGTTGGCCGCACCATGCCGCATCAACCCGTTGATACAACAGCACGATCGCAGGTTGATTCAGCCGCGGGGCTGCCTGCGGAGAATCTCTACGGCCACACCAAAAAGCTGCGGTTTATCCTGGGGTGTATCAGGGAACAACAGAAGCACCGGAACGGGCCGATCACCCTGCTGGACTTTGGTTGCGGCAATGGTGTGTATGTCTCGCAGCACTTGAGGATGGATGGTGTGCGGTATTACGGCGTCGATTTCCACCGGCCGTCGCTGGCCTATGCACGCCGGCATTTCAGCGGCCCCCATGCCACGTTTCTCGAACACGTCCCCTCCGAGGAGGCGTTTGACCTGATTGTCTATGCGGACCTGTTGGAGCACCTCGACGATCCGGTCGCCACACTGCGGCAGCACGCGGGGTTGTTGAAAGAGGATGGCTTGATCGTGGGTTCGGTCCCCAACGGCCGGGGGCCTTACGAGATCGAGATGGCGGTCGCCCAGCGGCTGGGTGTGTTGGCGCTGCTGAAGCTGTCAATCCGTGGTTACCGCAAGCTTCGTCCGATGCCGAACGGGCTACCCTACAACCATGAATCGGGGCATGTGCAGTTTTTTACGCGCCGGTCGCTGACCGCGACGCTGGCGCAGGCGGGTTTCAGGGTGGACCGGTTTACCCACGGTGCTTTTATCTCTGGCCCGATCACCGACTTGTTCCCCGGCGCCTGGCTGCGGGCGGCCAACACGTGGGCGGCGGATCGCTTGCCTTATTGGGCGGTGGCGTCTTGGTTCTTCACCGCGAGCCGATCCCCTACCGTTTGTGACACGCAAACCCCTGCCACGTCGACAGGCCCCCATACTACTCAGGCCTCCGTTGATGTGAAGACCTTTACGCCTCGATCCCCAGTGCGTTGGCCAGAATCTTAAACCGTTGCGACCAGTCTGCGGTTTGGGCGAACCGCCTCAAGCGGTCGTGATCGGGTGGGTTGGCCAGGGCTTGTTCGATCGCGTTGACCCATTGGTCTGTGGTGTCGCACAGCACTGAAGGGCTACTGATTCGTCGCAGCTCCTCCCACCCGGTGGCGACGACCGGCAGGCCGCACGCCATGTATTCGTACAGCTTCAGGGGGTTCACCGATCGCACCAGCGGGCTGGGCTTAAAGGGGATCAGGCCGACATGGGCGTGCTTGAGGTATGGCGGGATCGCGGCGTAGGACCGCCGGCCAAGCAGGTGGACGTTTCCCAGACGCGTAAGCGATCCCAGGTCGGTCCGGGGCGGGCCGATCAGCACAAACGAAACGCGGTTTAACCGCTGAGCGACCTGGGTTAAAAGTTGGGTATCGAACCATGCTTGGATCGCCCCGACGTAGATCGCCCGTGGCTTGGGGATATGGCGGTACTCCTCGGGAAGGGTTTCACGGTCGTGGGTGAAGTGTGCGATATCGACGCCGTTGGGGACATACACCGACGCTTTGGGGCTGTGCGCCGTGACCAGGGGTTTGAGTGACTGAGCGGTGTAGGCCACCAGATCGACTTGGCGGATGATGTCGCGTTCACGTTCGAGCATGGCCGGTGTGGTGGCGGCGAAGCCCGCGAGGTTGTCGGCTACGCGGGTAAGGGTTTTGCGGGCGTCCACAACATCGAGCCAGAAGCCTTGAGCGATCGAATCGACCACCAGCAGGTCGACGCGGTGAAACCCGTGGCGGGCCAGGGTCTTGCGTAGATTGGGCAGGGTGAATTGCTGCCAGTGTTTCAAGACCCATGGGTGGCGCAGCAGCGGGGCGTTGAACGGGGGCAGCAGGGTCAGCGGGGTGTAGTCAAACAATCGGCGATGGTGGGTGTATCGGCCGCCTCGGCGCCAGGTGTGGTAGCGGTCGAGTGATTCGCGCGCGGTGCTGGGGTACAGCAGGTGCCACGGCGAGATCGGGTCGGAAACAAACGCCACATCCCAGCTCCGCTGCAGCAGCTGGCGCGCGTAGTGGTGGGCGCCGAGCTGAACGGGTGACCCCCAGTACTGTCCATTGGTCCACAAAGCGCGTGGGGCCACGGCGTCTCCTAATCGGTACCGCTTGGTTCAACCGCCACGCCACGTGGTAGATGCACTGATACACGCTGCGCGATTGTTTTTTCCATTTGGCAGACCCACGGTCACCCTATACTCAACGTCAGGCATAGCCCAATGGCTATCACCACCTGCATAGCAGGTGGTTTCCGACATCCAAAAAAATTGCCCGAGCCAAGAGCTGCTAAAACCCCCGCCTCCGGCAGACGGTATCAAGGCCATGTTATCGGATCAGCTTATCCTGCGAACGAGCTACCCCTTATCAGACCGCCTCGCGCTGACCACTAAGCTAGGGATTGACACGCAGGAGGCGCACAACATTTATGACGACGCGATCCTCTGGTCCGATCAGCTCTTGGCTTCATGGCCCGGTGGCGAATCAAGGCGGATCGCTACGTCCTTCCTTGCGTTATCACCGGCTTCTCTTGTTCAACACCCCACCGATTGAGGCCATGCGCCTGGATAGCGTTCGCTGCTTGCCCGCCAATGGGAAACGGGTCTACCCAAAAAATCTAATTTATTTATAACCCTGTACGAGGCTGGCCGGGCTTCATTGAGGCGTCATAAACGCCGATTTTATCACAGGTAATACAGACGACACAACCGACACAATCCCGCTCAACGCTTCGCCGTGCTGTGGTAAACCACCCAGCCAAAGGGATTGTGACGGTTGTGTCGCATACCACACACCGCCTGCGCGGTGTGAGAAGGAGACTGAATGTTTGTGCGGGCGCATCGTTTTCAACAGATGTGGACCAGCCGGCGGTGCTGCGCGCCGGAACGGCTGACACATCAACGCCGTGCTAGGCGCTACACAAGCACGATGGGTATGGAGCAAAGACACCATCCAAAAGCGGCTGTATTGAGAGTGTCTGTTTGAGGAAACTATCCACCATCTCGCGCCTTAGCCTCGGCCTGGTCGCCTTGACGCTCAGCGTGCTCTCTTCTGCGCAGCTGATCGGGGTCTACCCCGACAAGACCAAGGCGGTAATCGAGGGCCGCTTGGAACTGTGTAAGGCGATTGGGATGCACTGCGCCGCAGCGGTCCAGGAGGAGATCAATACCCACGCGCTGCGGCTATTCATCATCAGCCTCGTCGAACAGAACAAACAAATCCTCTCCGCGGGCGTGCGCACCTCAGACGGACACCTGCTGATGTACAGCGGCGACCACCCCGGGCACTGGGCGGGGGCCGACCCCAAGCGATCAACCGCCACGCATATGCGCGTCTCGATTATCCGGGGCGACGAGCTATGGGGCGCGGCCGAAATCAGCTTTGCCTCTCTACGCAAACCCGGCCTAATGGGTTTGTTCACGGACCCCTTGATCGGGATGATGCTGTTCGTCGGCGCGGCGGGTTACTTGGCGTACATGTTCTACCTGCGGCGGACACTCAAGATGCTCAACCCCCAAGCCGTCATCCCCGAGCGGGTGCAGGCCATGCTCAACGCGTTGGCCGAAGGCGTGGTGGTGATCGATAAGAACAGACAGATCATGCTGGCGAATCAGGCGTTTGCCGATAGCCTAAACCTGACCGCCCAACAGCTCCAAGGCAAGAAACTCTCCGACCTGGGGTGGGGGATACCCGAAAGGATTGAGGATCAAGACGCATCAGACGAACCGAACGATCCGGCGAACATCGAGTTCCCTTGGCTGGCGACGCTCCAAGACGGGGCCGTCAAGGTCGGCGTCCCGCTGAAGCTGGCGATCTCGAAAAAAGACGTGCGCACACTCATGGTCAACGCCGCGCCGATCACCGGCGGCGAGGGGGACACACGCGGGGCACTGGTGACGTTTGACGACGTCACCGCGGTAGAAGAAAAAAACGTCCAGCTCAACGAGTTGGTCAACATGCTCAAGCAGTCGCGTGACCAGATCAGCAAGCAGAACGAAGAGCTGCAGTGGATGGCGACACGAGACCCGTTGACCGGCTGCTTCAACCGACGGTCGTTGTTTGAGCAATTCGACGCACTGTGGCGCATGGCCGACCAAAGCAAGAAAGACCTCGGCTGTATCCTGTTCGACATCGACCACTTCAAGTCGGTCAACGACAACCACGGCCACGCCGTGGGCGACCAGGTGCTGCGCGAGGTGGCGGAGGTGGTGCAGAAAACCGCAGACGAGATGGACCTGGTGTGCCGGTACGGCGGCGAAGAGTTCTGCGTGCTCATGCGTCATGCCAACGTTGAGCAGGCTGCGTCAACCGCCGAGCGGATCCGAGAAGCCATCGAGCAGAAACACTGCGCCGGGTTGGACGTGACCTCGAGCTTTGGGGTGTCGTCCAAGGCGTTGGGGGCCGCCAGCCCTCAAGATCTGATCGAGCAGGCCGACCAAGCGCTCTATGCGGCGAAACACGGTGGGCGTAATCAGGTAGTCCGGTGGGATCAGATGCCCGAGCCCGCCAAGGAAAAAGAAACCCCACCTCAAGATCAAGCTCAAGCAGAACCCGAGCCCCAGGCAACGACCGTGCCGTTCCAAGCCGTGACCGGCCTGCTAGCGGCGCTGACCCACCGCGATCCGGCAACCGGGCAACACAGCAAGCAGGTCGCCGACCTGTGTGTGATGGTGGGCAAGGATCTGATGAAGCCACGCGATTGCTTTGTGCTCGAAGTGGCCGCTCTGTTACACGATATCGGGAAGCTGGGTGTCCCCGATGCGCTGCTGCACAAAGATGAACCGCTGACGGATGAAGAACACAACCTGATGCGGTTCTATCACACCATGGGGGTGGCGATTGTCAAGTCGACCTTCGCGTCACCGGAACTAGCCCAGGTCTTGCAAACCTACCACGCCTGGTATGGGGGAAACCCACAGACCCCGGATCTGCCAACGGGCGACGCGATCCCCACCAAGGCCCGGATCCTTGCGATCGCCGATGCGTTTGACGCCATGGTCTATGATCGGCATCAGCAGCCGGCGATGAGCCATCCTGACGCCATCGAGGCTCTCCGAAGCGACGCGGGCACGCGGTTCGACCCTGAGTTGGTTGAGCGGTTTGCCGCCGCGCTAGACAAACACCATGGGGAGCAGGCCCAGCGGGTCGATGAATCGTCTCGGCAGTTGATGCGTCAGCTAGGCCAAACGATCGACCGGCTAACCAGCGCGTTTGAGCAACAGGACTTCGACGCGCTGCCGATGATCGCCGCCCAGCTGCGGTTCGCCGCGGTGCGCGGCGGCTCCGAAAAACTGGGAGCCCTAGCCGGCGAGTTAGAGAAAGCCGCATTGTCCAAATCGGGCCTGGAGAAGATCACACAGCTTACGCAAGATCTACTGGATCTGTGCCAATCGATGCGCCACCCTGAGGATACACCCACAACAGGCCCCCCATCGCCCTCACAGCCTTCAACCGGTGAACCCACGACCCCCTCACCAGCAGAGCCGGAGGGTTAAGGCCAGATGATTGCCCCCCTACTTCAGGTCTAGACGCGTCGCGTCTACGCGTCCGGCATCCGCTACATCTACGCCCACGCAGCATCGAGCCGCTGGATCTCATCCGCGGCCAGCTCTAAATCGGCGGCTTTGGCCGAATCGGCGATACTGCTCCTGCGGCTAGCGCCCGGGATGGGGATCACCACCGGGCTTTTGCTTAGCAGCCACGCCAGCGCCACTTGATGTACGCTCACGCCCCGGGCCTGGGCGATCGCTTGGGCATCGGCTTGGCCTTCGCCCAACCGCTTGGCTCCCCCGATCCCATTCAGCGGGCTCCAGGGCAGGAACGCCAAACCACGCCGGTGGCAGGCCTGGAGCGTGCTGTCGGTTTCGGGGGTGCGGCACTTGGGTGAGAATTGGTTCTGAAGGCTAACCACCTCAACAATCCGCTGGGCTTGGTCCAGCTGGTCGACGCTGAAGTTGCTCACCCCCACGTGTGCGATCAGGCCCCGGTCTTTGAGCCGCTTGAGCTCACCCACGCTCTCGGCCAATGGGGTACCAGGATCGGGCGAGTGGAACTGGTAGAGGCCGATATAATCCACACGCAGGTTTTGGAGCGATTGCTCGCAGACTGTGCGCAGGTGCTTGGGACGGCCGTCCCGGTCCCAACGCCGCTGAGGCCGCACACAGCCGCCTTTGGTCGCCACGACCACGCGCTCGCGTGTGGCTTGGGGCAATTGACTTAGCGCCTTACCAATCAGCCGCTCGTTGTGGCCCGCCTCGGTGTCGTCGATGCAATACGCGTCGGCGGTGTCGATCAGGGTCACCCCGCAATCGATCGCGTGGTGGATCACCGCGATGGCATCGGCCTCGCTTGGCCGATCGGGGCTAATGGACAGCGGCATCGCGCCCAACCCAACCGCACTGACGGTTAACCCGCTAGAACCCAATGTCCGGTTTTGCATCTGTTATTTCCTGATTCACTTGGTTGATGACTAGTATTTCATCACGTCATAATTTTCGGGTAGAGGCGCTTGAGTTTGATTCTGGCATCGGCGGTGGTGAATTGCCAATCGACGCCGGTTTGGCTGGCGTTGCGTTGGGACGACCAGGCTTGGGTTTCGTGGCGAATCGTTCGTGTTTCTGGAACCCGACGGTTGAGACATTGGCGGCTGAGCACGCTCAACTCGCATTCGGCGATGTTCAGCCACGAGCCGTGTTTGGGCGTATGGACTAACTCGATCCGGTTGGCGATCCGTAACGCTTGGGTCGGCTCGAATGCCGCGTACAACGACGCGAGCTTGTGCGTGTTGAGATTGTCGCACACCAGCGTGATGCGTGAAGCATCGGCATAACGCGGATCATCGACCAACGCTTTCACCTGATGCGTCCAATCAATCGCGGTGCGTCGATCACTCACCGGCGTGCGGCGCCAGCCGCCCAAGGGTTCGACGAACATCCACACGTTGCACACGCCTTCGCGGATGTATTCATGATCGACGCGTTGTTCGCCGTTCGACGTCGTGATCGGTTGGCTTGTTTCACGGATCAACTGTTTGGGTTGCTCATCCATGCAAACCACGGGGCGCCTGGGATCATAAGGACGCGCATACACCTGTAGAACCTGCTCCATCTGTGCCACAAACGCGGCGTCTTGATCCGGCGGGATGCACCACATCTTCCGACGCCAGGGCTTCAAGCCGTTTTTTTCATCGTGCGACGAACCGTCTCGTCACTGATCGAATCGACCACCTCCAAGGCCACCAACGCGTCGGCCAGCATCTGCAAAGACCAACGCCCACGGCCCTCGGGCGGCTGGCTGCACGCCAATTGCGCCAGCTTCGCTTCGCCGGCACCGTCGAGTTTGCGTTGCTTGGATCCGTCACGCTTCTTGCGTTCCAACAGCGACAGCGGACCCCGCTCGACCGCCTGCTTACGCCAGCTCTCCAAGCTACGCGTGGTCACATCGAAGGCCTGGGCAATGCGGGTATCCGTCCAGCCCGGCCCGTCATCGCTTCGGTCGCACTTGAGCAACGCCTGGGCCCGTTGAATCTTCCAACCGGCCGCGTGGCCACAACGCACCAATTGCTGAAGTTCGTGTCGTTCGTCTCCGGTCAGATGAACGATATGCCTGATCCTGTTTCGACGTTGAGCCATGATGATCCTCCATGATCGGGGTGAACAGTACCATCACAGATCATCGGACAACATCATCAATCAACGAAAATTATCCCGGGGGGAAGCACTAGGGGTGGATTGTACTACACCAGTTCCGTCCATGGCGCGCGGTAAGATTTCTAGCACCCCTAACAGAATGCTGGTGTGGCCGGGGCTAAGCGCCGTGTGCCCCAGTGATAGAATCTCCAAAATAGGATTTGATCACCACAAGGTTCCATTTCTTAGAGGCCCTAAAATTGGTATAACGCACCATACACACAGGGAAGCAGAAATATACCAGCCCCGATCAGGTTGACGGGGTCGGGTTCGTCCGCGGCAGGGAAGTCCTCGGCGTGTTTGTGATTCCGACGCGGCAAACTCATACCCGATGGGTATAAAACGCAGAAGGGACCATCGCCATGATCATGAAACCATTAGCGCTGTTTGTGCTGATCGCGGTGGGTGCCATCGCGGGCTTAGCAGGGGTCTGGGTGGCGGTCCGCCGCCCCCAGGACACCGCTCGACCAGACCCCAAGTGGAAGCCGATCTTCCTGTGCATCATGGGGTTTGGGATGATCGGCGTGGGGGGGTTCGAGCTGCAGTTCTTCGACCACTACGCGGGGTTCCTGAAAGACATCGCCGGCCTCGTGCCCGGGGCTGAGGCTAGCCTCTACCAACGCTGGATCAACGACATCGCCTCAGGCAAGATGCCTGATCAGCATCGGATGGTAGCACAGGCTTATATGCTCCAAAACCCCGTGCCCCAACTCGACCAGATGCTCAACAAGGCTGCTGACCAAGCCCAGGGTGAAGACCGGGCGTTCCTCAAGGCCACCGTAAAGGAATACCAGCGGAAGCTCGATGTCGCGAAGATTGCAGCCAAGGCACTGGTAACGATGACACCCCAACGCACCCCCACCGCAGAAAGCCCAAAACCCACGCTGTCACGTCTCGACAAATCGTCGCTGCAGCTGCTCAAGCACCAACCCGTGAAACAAATCCAAGCCATCAAGATCAACCCCGAGATGCTCAAAGATGCCGCCACCGCAACACCCTCGCAAAAAACGCCATAACCGCACCTAAAGCACGAATTTACACTCTATTCGATCGGGCGCGTCGGTCAGACCCAACCACCGCCTCCCCCCGTACCGCCCCACCTTGAACCTCTTGCGGGATAACCACCGCGTGTTATTGGCATACATCTCAAGGCTCAAGCCGCCACGCGGCCGATAAATGGCGTATGGCCTTCGACCCCGCACGCAAGATCTGCCCACTGCCCCTGCTGGCCAAGCTCGCTAAGCAGGCCCGAACCAAGCACCGCGCCATCGTGCTCTGCCACGGCTGCTTCGACATCGTCCACCCCGGCCACCTCCGCTACCTCCAGTTCGCCAAAAGCCAGGGCGACCTCCTGGTCGTCTCGCTAACAGGCGACGACGCGATCGAAAAATCCGACGGCACCCGACCCTACATCCCCCAAGAGCTGCGGGCCGAAAACCTCGCCGCGTTTGAGTTTGTCGATCACGTCGTCATCGTCGACGGCCCCACCGCCGAACCCGTGATCCAAGCGCTCCAACCCAACGTCTACATCAAAGGCAAAGAGTACGAACAAAGCAGCGACCCACGCTTCCTGGCCGAGAAGCAGCTGATCGAAAGCTACAACGGGCGCGTCATCTACTGCTCGGGCGAGGTCGTCTTTTCTTCGACCGACCTGCTCAACCGTTTCGGCCAAACCCTGGAAACCGGTGGCGTGAACAACAACCAACGCTTAGCTACCTGGTCCAAACGCTGGGGCGTGCAGCAGCCGTTCTTGAGTCGCCTGCTGCGCCAAGGGTTCGCCAACAAGCGTGTCGCGGTCATCGGCGACGCGATCTGCGATCATTATGTGTTCTGTGACCCCGCCCACGTCGCCAGCGAAGCGCCGGTGCTGTCGGTGCGGCCCTTGGAAGAATCCACCTATTTAGGCGGCGCCGCCATCGTCGCAGCCCACCTCCAAGCCATGGGCGCCAACCCGCACCTGATCACCTCCATCGGGTGGGACCAAGCCTCCCGCGACCTAATCGACCGCCTCAACCACCGCCACATCCCCCACACCACGTTCCCCATCCGCCGCCAGCTGCCGATCAAACGCCGATACCTCGTCGAAACCCAGAAGCTGCTCAAAGTCGACCAAGCCACACCCCAACCCTTAGATACCAACACCGAGAAAAAACTGCTGGCCTGCCTGGCGGACCTGCGTGATCGGCTTGATGCGGTGATCTTCACCGACTTCGGCTGCGGCACGGTCACCGCCAGCCTGCTCGAACAGGCGATCCCCATGCTCCGCCCACACGTCAACACGATCGTGGGCGACATCAGCGGCCCACAATTAAGCCTGCTGGCCTGCCGCGAGATCGACCTGCTCACCCCCTCCGAGCGCGAGCTGCGCAGCGTGGTGGGCGACTTCGAACAGAGCCTGCCCACTGTCGCGATCGCCCTGATGAAAAAGCTGCGATTGGCCAACCTCGCGGTCACCATGGGCCACCACGGCTGCGTCCTGTTTCGACCACGCGAGGACCAGCCCGACCGCTGGTTCAACGCGCGCCTCCGAAGCCAATACCTCCCACGATTTGCACCCCACGCCGCCGACCCCATGGGCGCTGGCGACGCGTTCCTCGCCGCAGCCACACTCGCGCTGGCCAGCGACGCCACACTCGAACAAGCCGGGTTCGTCGCCTCGGCCGCCGCGGCCATCGCGGTCTCAAAAATCGGCAACCACCCCATCTCGGTCGACCAGCTCGATGCCTGGCTCACCCAACACGCCGCGCTGATCGAACCCAAGGTCCTACCCCACACCGACCTGCCTCGGATCACCCCCACACGGACGCAGGCATAACGCCACGACCATTCGCCGCTGACCGGCAAACCTGCTATAAAAGCCTCCCTTTAAACCCAACGCCACCTGACGAGACCAGAGAAATCATCCATGGAAACCACCCTGATTATCCTCAAATCCGACGCGGTCCAACGCGGCCTGGTCGGCCGGATCACCGCTCGCTTTGAAGACAAAGGCCTACAGATCGTCGCGGCCAAACTCATGCAGATCACCCCCGAGTTGGCCGCACGACACTATGAGGCCCACAAGGACAAGCCGTTCTACCCCGGATTGGTCGCGTTTATGACCAGCAAACCCGTCCTGGTCCTGGCGCTGCGCGGCAACAACGCCATCGCAATCGCCCGCAAGATGATGGGCGCTACGTTCGGCTCCAAGGCCGAGCCCGGCACCATCCGCGGCGACTTGGGGGTCAGCAACGCGTTCAACCTGATCCACGGCTCCGACAGCCCCGAGGCAGCCCAACACGAACTGGGCCTGTTCTTCCAACCCCAAGAGATCCTCAGCTACGACCGCGCCATCGACCAGTGGGTCTACGACCTGTCTAGCGGCAGCCCGGAGTAACCCTTGATCCCGTAGCCACGCGTCGTCGCCTTATCCCGATAGCCTGCCAAGTGGCTTCAAGCAGCGCGGCCTCGATTGTGACACCCATCTTTTTCGTGATGAACCAACCTTGTCCCGCCGAACCGCACAGCCCTTCCGCTGCCACCCCTTAGCCCAGCTAACGGACCAGCTGCTGTTTGCCCCGCCGGCCCGCCGCATGGAGCAGGTCCGACGAACCGAAAAACTCCACGACCAGATCGACCCCACCCAAAACTATCCGTTTGATTTCCTCAGCTACCGCATCACGGGTTACCGAAGCGAGGCCGTCCCCCCGACCGTGCTCACCGGCCAGGCGATCCTGCCAGACCTGCGATTGATGATCGATCGGCTAAGCCATTCCGTCCCGATCCCCGTCACCGAAGACGACCCGGTCGAGACCCCCGCGCAATTGGCGGCTCGCCTCAACGTTTCGATCAAAACCATCTCACGCTGGCGCACCATGGGGCTGCGGTGGCGGTGGGTTGTGCAGCCGGGTCAAAAACACAAGACCATCGCCATCCCCGCCGCCGCCGCCCAGCGATTCCTCAATCAGCACCGCGACCGCGTCCAACAAGCCGCCCAACGCCAACGCATCACCCAACCCACCCAACAGGCCATCCTATGCCGCGCCAGACGCCTCGCCCAAGCCACCGGCGCCTCACTCAACCGCGTGGCCGCCCACCTGGCCAAAAGGCTACACCGCGCCCACCCCACGATCCGCCAGCTGCTCCAACGCCACGACCAGCAACACCCCCAAGACAAAATATTCGCCCACGATACCAAGCCCCTAAGCAACCAGCAGAAGCGAACGATCGCGCGCGCCTACCGCTCGGGCGTGCCCATCAGCCAGATCGCCCGCCGCTTCAAACGCACACGCGCCACGGTCTACCGCGCCGTGCGCCACCGCCGTGCAGCGGCACTGCGCCGATTGCGGATCTCATACGTTCACTCACCGCTTTTCGACCGCGATAACGCCGACACGATGATCCTCGCTCCCTCAATGGCACCCGACCCGATCCAGCCTGCGTTGGGGTCGACGACACCTGTCAGTGACCTGCCCCAACCGCTGCACCCGCTCTACGATCACCCCGCCCCCAACCCGGTGCAGCAGCGCCATCATCTGACGCGGTTCAACTACCTCAAGTTCAAAGCCGCCACGATCCGTGACCAACTCAACCGCTACGACCCGCGTGCCGCAGACCTGGACCAGATCGAACGCCTGATCAAACAAGCCGCCGCCACGCGCGACACCATCGCCCAACAAAGCCTGCCGCTGGTCTTATCCGTAGCCCGCCGCCACCTGATCGACCAGCCCGACCGCTCCACCGCCCACCTCGTGCTGCTATTGGAGATCGCCACGCCCGTGCTGATCGACGCGATCAACCAATACGATATCACCCGCCCTCAAACGTTTTCCGCCTACCTGACCTGGCGGTTGATGCAGCGGTTCGCCGGCCACCTGGCCGCGGTCGCGACCGGGCCAACACGCGCACACCGCAAGCTCGAAGGCCCCACCGCGCTGGCCCGCATCCGCAACGCCGCCGCCGCACGGGGTGTACGGATCATGACCCAATCACCGTCACAACACACCCACAGGTAATCCTGTAAGACCAACCAGCGTGCCAAAGGCCAGCAAGCTACCAATCCAGCGGCGCCAGCCACGCCTCACGCAACGCATCCAACCGCTCATCGAGCACATCATCTTGCTCGCTTTGTCGAGCGATCAATCGGTCGTGTGTTTCAAATCGGCCGATGGTGGCATATGGCACATCCGCCTCACGCAACGCCTGAATAGCCGCGTCTTGGTGAGCCGGGGGGATCTCCAACAAGTAGCGCGAGGGTGTCTCGGCGAAGCCGACGGTAAACGCACCGAGTGGCTGAGTTGAGGGCACCCGATCCAGCCGCAGCTCCAGACCGACTCGGCCGGCAAACGCCATCTCCACCGCCGCAACCAGTAATCCGCCGTCCGAACAATCGTGGGCCGATGCCACATACCCTTGCTTAATCAATCCCGCCACCGTCGCTGCATTGCGCGGCCCCGCAACCAGATCGACCCGGGGGATCCCCTGGATCAAGTGCCCCCCCCCGCTGCTTTCGATCACGCCCAACGCATGCGAGCCACCTAACTCAGGCGTCGTCTGCCCCACGACGATCAACGCGTTGCCCGGTAACTTGGCGTCCATGGTGCAACAGCGGGCAACGTCTGGCACGATCCCCATCGCGGTGATCAGCAGCGTGGGCGGGATCATGATCAGCCGCCCGTCTTCGGTAGTGAACTGGTTGCTGAGGCTGTCTTTGCCCGAAACAAACGGCGTGCGGTACGCCAACGCCCCGTCGTAGCACGCCTGGGCGGCACGCACCAGTGAACCCAATACCGCGGGATCCTCACAGCTGGACCAGCAGAAGTTATCCAGGATCGCGATGCGCCTAGGGTCGGCCCCCACACAGACGGTGTTGCGCACCGCCTCATCGATCGCAGCCAGCGCCATCCAATAGGGATCGCCCTGCTCGCCAATGCTTTTGTCACTCAAACCCGGCTGCAGGCCACAGGCGATCGCCACACCACGCGAGCTACCCAGCTTCGGGCACAGCACCGCGGCATCGCTGGGGCCGTCCTGACCGGGACCCACCAGCGGCTTCACCACCGACGTGCCCTGCACCTCATGATCGTACTGACGGATAATCCAGTGCTTGCTGGCGATGTTGGGGTGCGCCAATAGCCGGTAAAGCGTCTGATCGATCGGCGGTGGGCTGGCCTGACGCGGCGCCTCACGATCCGTTATCCCGGTATCGGCTGTCGCCGTTGCGGGCCAATGCGCCTCACGCGTGGGCATCGGCAGCCCGTCATGCAAGAATTGCATCGATAAGCAACCCACCTGCGCCCCTTCGTAGGTCAGGATCAACGCCGGCTCACCATCAACCTCAGCACCGAAATGACCCAGGTCGCACATCTCCACATCCTCAGCCTCACACAGTTGGCGTAATGGGTCCACGTATTGGGGCGGCACGGCTAACACCATGCGCTCCTGGGCTTCGCTGATCCAGATCTCGGTGTAGGTCAGCCCCCGGTATTTCAGCGGCGCGGTCTCAAGGGTGACCCGTGCGCCCAAAGCCTCACCCATCTCGCCCACGGCGCTAGAGAACCCGCCGGCCCCACAATCGGTAATCGCGGTAAACAGCGGGCCACCATCTGCGTCCCGGGCTTGGAGGATCACATCAAGCGTTTTCTTCTGGGTGATCGCGTTGCCGATCTGCACCGCGTGGGCGAACTCATCGGCGTGGGTGTCGGTCAGCTCGGCGCTGGAAAACGTAGCGCCGTGAATCCCGTCGCGGCCCGTGCGCCCCCCCAACGCGATGATCCGATCGTCCGGCTGGGGATCGCCGAAGCAGCGATCCAGAGGCATCAGCCCCACGCAGCCGGCAAACACCAGCGGGTTTGCGAGGTAGTCCCGGTGGAACCACACCGCGCCGTTCACCGTGGGGATCCCCATCCGGTTGCCGTAGTCACGCACACCCGCAACCACGCGTTCAAGCGTTCGGCGCGGGTGGATCACCCCCGACCCATCGTTGGGTAGCACGGCTTGGGGGTCGAGCGTCGGGGGGGCGACACAGAACACATCCATGTTCGCGATCGGCCGCGCCGATAAGCCCGTGCCCATGATGTCGCGGATACACCCGCCGATCCCTGTGGCTGCACCGCCATACGGCTCGATCGCGCTGGGGTGGTTGTGTGTCTCAACCTTGATGCATAAAGCGTCTTGCTCATCGAATCGCACGATGCCCGCGTTGTCTTTGAACACGCTGATGCACCAATCACGGCAGGGGGCTTGCTGCATCAGTTTGGCGGTGGCCGCGACGATGGTGGACTTGAGCAGGTTGTCGATCACCAGCGACCCATCGGGTTCCAGCCGGTGCCCGGGGCGGTCAAGCCAGTCGCTTGGGCCGGGTTGAACGCTTGGGGATGCCTTGCCTTGCTGCCCACTGCTTGAGGCGGGTTGTGTGTACCGGACCGTGGCTTTGAGTGTCTTGTGCACGCAGTGCTCGCTCCAGGTCTGGGCGAGGGTTTCGAGCTCGATGTCGGTCGGTTCGCGATCGGCTCGCACGTAGTAGCGCTGGATCGCCTGCATCTCTTCGAGGTTCAGAAACAGATCGCCCGTGCGTGACAGTGTCATCAAACCCTGATCATCCAAGCCACGGATCGGCACATGGGTGACACGCAGCGTGTACGCCTGACCGTGCGGGAATTGATCGGGGTGGTACGGCTGATCGTGCAGGTCATGGATCACCGGATTAGACAACACGGCCTGGGCGAAACGGCGTACCGCTTCGTGAGCCAGGGCATGCCCAGGCTCGGGGATCAGGTCGTACCGCACCCCGGTCTGGACCGCCACCGCATCGAGGGCGAGGTGGGGCAGCATCTCGACGATGGCCTCACGCGTGGATTGGGCCACGGGGTCCATCACCCCGGGCTGAAAGTGCACCTCAACCGTAGCCGCACCGTTAAAACGATCCGCGGCCCCGATCACCGCGTGCTGCGTGATCGGGTCGGCCAGCAGCTCGCTGGCGATCCGGTCCAATGCGGCCGGGTCTAGCGCCGCTTCGATCAGATACACCCGCGCTGTGCGCACCTGAACCAGTTGTGGCAGCTTCTCTTTCGCGTGGGCTAGCACTGATTGTGCTTCGGCGTCTGGCTGACCCACCAACAGCCAGACCTCGACCCGGTGGACCCCCATTGGGGTTGGGGCGATCGACTCAGGTCTTACCGCAGCGGTGATTCCAGGCATGGGCGATTTTCTAAAACGTTGAGATTATACCCGCCGGGTATGCGTTTGCCGCGTCGGGGACATCAAAACGCCGAAGATTTTCATACGCGATGGGTATAAAATGAATCCCAGCAATGCTCAACCTAACCCATGGCCCAAGAGGGAGTCTCATGCGATCACGGCTAGCCGCCTTGGCATCCCTATTCATAACGACCATCCCCATGAACCTGCCCCATGCGCTGGGGCAGGTGCGATCGGCCCCCGCGGGCAACAGCCTACCCCAGCCCACCCCACAAGACACACAGGCCGTATTCCCCCACGCCGATCAACCCCACGCATCGCTCACCCGCGCCCAGCATACCCGCTTCGCCCAAGGGATCGACCTGGACGGCTTCCGCAAGCTGGCGGTCTTCCACGGCGGGCGGGCCAAGATCATCGATACCCTCGCGCGCGAAACGCTCACACGGATCTACGGCAAGCCCTACTGGCAAGATATCGAGACAAAGACCCGGTACGACCCCGTGTTCACCTACCTTGATCTGCTGTTCAACAAAACCTACTACCACGACAAACCGATCCTCTACGTTGAGGTGCTGGCCCTGCGCCGCCTCCTGGTTGATGCGGTGATCCAAGAGGCGGATCAGCGTGAGCGGTGGCTTAGGATCGGCCGGCTTACCCCCAAGATGCTGGCCACACCCCAAGCCGGGCAGCGTGTCGTGTCGCTCGATGGCGACCTGCGCATGCACCAAGCCATCCGCCAGCTGCGGACCGCCACATCGGCGTTCCAGAACACCGCGTCTGGCCTGTATATGGTTAGCCCGCTGCCCGGCACGGATCAATGGTCGCACCTGTTGGATCTAGCGGCCACGCCATCGGTATCGGCAAACACCAACAACCCCGACACGGCCGTCAATCTGATCCAGGCCGTGGATGCCCCCAATGTGGCACCAACAGCCAACCACCAGCTAGCGGGTACGGTTTTGGCCCAGCTCAACGCATTACGCCACGCGTGGCGCAGCGCCGATCCTGCCGAGGTCAACGCATCATTGACGCAGCTAACCCACAGCATCCCACGCCTCAACCCCACCAGCTACCCCGCTGCGTGGCTGCGTGAAGCCGAATCGCTCTACAACGCCACCGGTCGCTTCACGGTCGGGTATGGCGCCTATTTCTTGAGCACGCTGACCTTGCTGATCGCGATGGGCACACAGCGGCGCACGCTCGCTGGACTAGGTGTGGGCCTGCTCGCGATCGGGTTCGCCACACACACGGTCAGCATCATCGTGCGTATGCTGCTGGCCGGGCGGTGGCCGATCCACAACCAGTTTGAATCGTTCATGGCCATCTCTTGGTTCGCCGCCCTAGTAGGCCTGGTGCTGATGGCGATCAGGAAGCAGTGGCTGTTTGGCGCCGCGGCCGCAGCGCTTGGCGGATGCGCGCTGCTGCTGGCCAACACCGTGCCGATCCCCTCCAACGACGTGGGCCAGGTCGCCGGGATCCTCGCCACCAGCCGAATCCTATACCTCCACGTCAACCTGGTCCTGGCCAGCTACGGGCTGATCGCCTTGGGTTTCTTTGTCAGCCTCTTCTACCTGGTGGCGCACTACAACCGTGCCTGGCCAACCGCCCGGCTGGCGACCGCAGGGTTGGGCACGAGCACCCCACCAAGCGCCGAGGCCTCCCCGCAAGTCAGCCCAGCCCATACCACGCCCCCGCCCGTCGGCCGACACCGCTTGCTAGGCGACCTGGACCAAGCCCAGATGGTGGTCTTGCAGCTGGCGTTTTGGCTGCTGGGCGTGGGGATCTTGCTGGGCGCGTACTGGGCGGATCACGCCTGGGGGCGGTGGTGGGCCTGGGACCCCAAAGAAGCCTGGGCGCTGATCACATGGATCGTCTACCTGATCGTGATCCACATCCGGTTTGGGGTCAAGAACCGCGGCCTGACCACCGCGTGGCTTAGCGTGCTGGGCTTCTTTGTCATGCTATGGACCTATTGGGGCGTGAACCTGTTGCTGGCCGGGCTACACAGCTACGCCTAACACGCCGTGGGGCATCTATACCAGCCCCGATCAGGTGGACGGGGTCCCTTTCGCCCACGGCAGGGAAATCTTGGGCGTTTTTGTGATCCCCACACATCAAACTGATACGCGACGCCGTGCGTATACAAAATATGCTAGCGGTGTGCTGCGTGTTCATCGTGACCCCCAAAATAGGCCAAGACGCAGCACGAGTTGCCCCGTTCACCCACCGGGTGGTACCTTTCCGGTTCTCCTAGGCTCTGTCGGAAAACTTGAACGTGTGCCACTGGCGGCTCGTCCGCCAGTGCGAAAACCCGGAGATGCACTGGTTGGCAAGCAGCCAGTGGCACCCAAATTGGACTTCAGAAGGAGTTTCCCGACAGAGCCTAGGCCCGATGAGGCGATCCGATATTGGCACAACGAACCTTGACCGCCCTAATCAGGAATCTCCCGGCGATGCGGACGCAGACAACCGCTGATCAATCAACCCCGCGCCGTGCGACGGACCCGTATCCCAGGCGGGCACGGGTTTTGGCCGCTGGGCTGATGGCCTTGCTAGGGGCTTGCGCGTCACAAGAAGAACGCCGTGCATTTGATGAATGGATCCAGCTCGACCAAACCACGCACCATACCGCTGCGACAACACCCGCCGATCATCCACCCCGCTTACCCGCGGCCCAAGCGTCAAGCGGCGGTGCATTTGATGAAGGTGTTACGCTCGACGATTACCTGGCCTACGCCGCGATCCACAACCCCGGCCTCCAGGCCGCGTTCGAGCAGTGGCACGCGGCGCTCCAGCAGATCCCTCAGGTGCGCAGCCTGCCCGACCCGCGGTTCAACTACCAGTACTTCATCGAAAACGTCGAGACCCGAGTCGGCCCGCAGCGCCAGCGGATCGGGTTGAGCCAGGCCTTCCCGTGGTTCGGAAAGCTGCAGCTGCAAACCAACGCCGCCCTAGAAGCCGCACACGCCGCGCAGGCACGCTACGAAGCCAAGAAGCTAAGCCTGTTCTTCGAGATCAAGTCGGGTTACTACGAGGATTACTACCTGATGCGCGCCATCGGCGTGGTCACGGAGAACCGTGAGTTGGTGAAATACATCGAGGGCGTAGCACGGGCCCGGTTCAAAACCGACGAAAGCACGCACCCCGACGTGATCCGCGCCCAGATCGAGCTGGGCAAGCTCGACGACCGGCGGCGGTCGCTCCAGGCCCTGCGCCGCCCGGTGGTCGCACGGCTCAACGCCGCGCTAAACCGCTCGGCCCATGCGCCCCTGCCCCGGCCCAAGCCGATCGCCCTTGACCAAGCACAGGCCCAAGACCAGCAGCTATTCCAGTGGCTAGCGCAAGCCAACCCCCGGCTGCTGGCACTGGTGCACGAGTCTGCGATGCAGCGCCAAGGCGTGCTGCTGGCCCGCAAGGGCGCCTACCCCGATCTAACGATCGGCGTGGACTACATCGACACCGGCAAGGCGGTGTCACCGGGGGTATCCGACAGCGGGCAGGACGCCATCGCAGCCAGCATCGCTATCAACCTCCCCATCTGGCAGCAGAAATACGACGCCCAGGTGCGCCAGTCTTTGGCCCGATTCGGGGCCGCCAACAAGCAACGCCTCGACCTGCACAACACCCTCCAAGCCCGCCTCACCGCCGCGATTTACTACTGGCGTGAAGCCCACCGCAAAATCGACCTATACCGCGATACGCTGGTGCCCAAAGCCAAGCAAGCGATCAAGGCCACCGAGGCTGCGTTCCGCGCCGGATCCGCGCCGTTTGCCGATCTGATCGACGCCCAGCGCGTGCTGTTGGAGTTCCAGCTGGCCTACGAACGCGCCTTGGCCGATAGCGCCACGCGGCTAGCCGAGATCGAGATGCTGGTCGCCCGCCCCTTGCCCCGGCTGGCAGCCCACGCCAACCCACCAGATACCCGCGAGGTGATCCGTGAACCTTAAAGCTTTTGAGTGTTGCAACCCAATGGTCACGCGCCTTTGGCAGCGGCTTGGTGGGGCGGCGGTGGTGGGTGTGCTGCTGCTGGTGTTTGTGCTGGGCTACGCCGTGCGCGGCTGCCTGACAAACAACCCACCGACCCAGCCAGCCGCGACCACACAGCCCGCCCACCAACCGGACCCGGTCTGGACCTGTTCGATGCACCCGCAGATCCGCCAACCCAAGCCCGGCCCCTGCCCGCTGTGTGGGATGGACCTGATACCCGCAGCCGACCCCGGGGCGGCTTCAAGCCCAGGCACACGCCGCCTCGTCGTGACCCCTGAGGCAGCCAAGCTCATGGACATCCAGACCACCCCCGTCCAACGCCGATTTGTCCACGCGGTGGTCCGCATGGTCGGCAAGGTCGACTTCGACGAAACCCGCCTCAGCGATATCACCGCGTGGGTCGGCGGGCGATTAGACCGCCTATACGTGGATTACACCGGCGTCACGGTCAACAAGGGCGACCACATGGTCGAGCTGTACAGCCCGCAGCTGCTGTCGGCTCAAGAGGAGCTGCTCCAAGCGATCCAAACGGTACGCGAGCTGGAAAGCAGCGGGGTCGACATCGTGCGCGAAGCCACCCAAGCCACCGTCCAAGCCGCCCGCGAAAAGCTGCGACTCTGGGGCATCACCGAATCGCAGATCCAAGAGATCGAACAGCGCGGCACGGCCCGTGACCACGTGACGATCTCATCGCCTGTTAGCGGGGTGGTGATCCACAAGCATGCGCAAGAGGGTATGTACGTCCAGACCGGTACACGGATCTACACCATCGCCGACCTCACACACGTCTGGGTGCGGTTCGATGCGTATGAATCAGACCTAGCCTGGCTGCGCTACGGGCAGGCGGTCCGATTCACCACCCAGGCCCACCCCGGGCAGGCCTTTCGGGGCACTATCGCCTTTATCGACCCGGTGCTCAATGATAAGACACGCACCGTCAAGGTGCGTGTGAACATCACCAACCCACAGGGCCTGCTCAAGCCGGGCATGTTTGTGCGCGGCACCGTACACGCAGACGTAGCCAACGACGGCCGGGTCATGGACCCCGACCTGGTCGGCAAATGGATCTGCCCCATGCACCCCGAGGTTGTGAAAGACCAATCCGATAGCTGCGACATCTGCGGCATGGCGCTGGTCAAGGCCCAGGACCTGGGGTATATCGCCCCTGACGAAACCGAGTCGGCCAAACCCCTGGTCGTACCAGCATCAGCGGTGCTCGTGACCGGGAAGCGCGCGATCGTCTACGTCAAACAACCCCACACCGACCCCCCTGCGTTTGAGGGCCGAGAGATCACCCTGGGGCCACGCGCCGGGGACGACTACATCGTCCAAGGCAACCTCCGCGAAGGCGAGCTGGTCGTCACGCACGGCAACTTCAAGATCGACAGCGCCCTGCAGCTGCAGGCCAAGCCCAGCATGATGAACCCCCATGGCAACACAGGTCGCAGCGGGCATCCGCACGCGGGACACGCCCATGAGTGACACGCCACCCCCCCCTACCGCTCTCAATAAGCGCTGGCTAAGCCAAGCCATCCGGTTCTGCTTAGATCAGAAACTGGTCGTGGCCCTGATGGTCTTGTTCTTGATCGGCTGGGGCGTGCGGGTCGCACCGTTTGACTGGCAGATCGATTGGCTAGAGCGTGACCCGGTTGCCGTCGATGCGATCCCCGATATCGGTGAGAACCAGCAGATCGTCTTTACCGCTTGGCCGGGGCGATCCCCCCAGGACGTCGAAGACCAGGTGACCTACCCGCTGACCGTTGCGCTGCTGGGGGTGCCCGATGTCAAAACGGTGCGCAGCTACTCGATGTTTGGCTTCTCGACCCTTTATGTGGTGTTTAAGGAGCGGGCCGACTTTTATGCGTCACGCAGCCGGCTAATCGAGAAGCTCACCAGCCTGCCCGCCGGGGCGCTGCCACCAGATGTTACCCCCGCGCTGGGGCCCGACGCCACCGCCCTGGGGCAGGTGTTCTGGTACACGCTCGAGGGGCGTGGGCCTGATGGGCAACCCGCCGGCGGGTGGGGGCTCGACGAGCTGCGCAGCACACAGGATTGGCTGGTGCGCAACGCCCTGCAGGCCGCCGACGGTGTCAGCGAGGTCGCGTCGGTCGGCGGGTTTGTGCGCGAGTACCAGGTCGACGTCGACCCTGACGCGATGCGCGCCCACGGCGTGACCATCCAACAGGTGTTCGACGCGGTACGTGGCTCGAACCTCGACGTGGGTGCACGCACGATCGAGGTCAACCGCGTGGAGTATGTCGTACGCGGGTTGGGGTTCATCCAATCCCTGGCCGACATCGCCCAGGCGGTGGTGAAGGTCCAAGACAACGTCCCCTTGACGATCCAGCAGGTGGCCAACGTCACGCTAGGGCCCGCGATCCGACGCGGTGCCTTGGATAAAGCCGGCGCCGAGACCGTGGGCGGCGTGGTGGTGGTGCGGTACGGCGAAAACCCCTTGGCGACGATCAAAGCGGTCAAGCAAAAGATCCAGGAAATAGCACCCGGGCTGCCTACCAAAGCCGTCATCGATTGGACCCAAACCCAACCCGATCAAGTCAAAGCCTTCGCCGCGACGCAAGGCTTTGATGCCTACCAAGGACCCGGAACCTCCCTCAACCAAGACGGCTGGCTCCAATGGCTACGCACCCACCGGCCAACCCAGTGGCCCGTGTGGGTGACCACCAGCCAGGTCACCATCGTGCCGTTCTACGACCGAACGGGGCTGATCGACGAGACCCTGGGCACGCTCAACGAAGCGCTGGCCCAAGAGATCCTCGTGACGATCCTGGTGGTCATCGTCATGGTGGTGCACCTGCGTAGCTCGCTGCTGATCAGCGCCTTGCTGCCTTTAGCCGTGCTGATGACTTTTATTGCGATGAAAACGTTCGATGTCGACGCCAACATCGTAGCGCTGTCGGGCATCGCGATCGCGATCGGCACCATGGTCGACATGGGGGTGGTGCTGTGTGAAAACATCCTCAAACACATTGAAGAAGCATCCCCCCAGTCCGATCCGCGCCATGTGGTTCACCGCGCCGCAGCCGAGGTCGGCGGTGCGGTGCTTACCGCGGTCGCAACCACGGTGGTAGGGTTCTTGCCGGTGTTCGCCATGAGCGGGGCCGAGGGCAAGCTCTTCAAGCCATTGGCATTTACCAAGACGTTTGCGTTAATCGCGTCGCTGATCGTGGCGTTGACCATTATCCCACCAGCGGCACACGTGCTGATCGCAGGCCGGGCGCCATCCGAACGCCTCAAGCGGCTGGGCTTGATCGGCCTGTGCATCGCCGGCGTGGGGCTGGCGGTGTGGGTCACGTGGTGGGTCGGCGCGATCGTCGTATCGATCGGGCTCTATCACCTCGTGGCGGGTCGTGTACCGGGCTGGGTGCGGCGCGCGGGGCCGTGGGTGGCGAACGCTGTGGCGTGTGTGATCGTCGCGATCCTGCTGACCCACCGTTGGCTGCCGTTGGGGCCTCAGCGCGGCGTGATACGCAACTTTCTTTTTGTCGCGGTGCTGCTGGGGGGGATCTTGATCGGCTTCAAGCTATTGGAGATTGCCTACAGCCGGATGCTGCGGTGGTGTTTAGCGCACAAGGCGTTGTTCTTGTCGGTCCCCACGCTGGCGGTGGTCCTGGGTAGCTGCGCCTGGGTGGGGTTTGATCGGCTCTTTGCATGGGCGCCCGCTGCTGCAGGGTACGTCGGGGTAGACGGTCAAACGATCCGCGATAGCGGGCCGTGGCGGTCAGCCACCTCAGCGTTCCCGGGTTTGGGCAGGGAGTTCATGCCGCCCTTGGACGAAGGCTCTTTTCTCTACATGCCCACCACCATGCCCCACGCCTCGATCGGCGAGGCGCTAGACGTCTTGCAAAAACTCGACCAAGCCACCGCGGCGATCCCCGAGGTCGAATCGGTGGTGGGCAAGCTGGGGCGGGCCGACACACCGCTGGATCCGGCCCCGATCTCCATGATCGAAACCATCATCAACTATAAGCCTCAATACATCCTCGATGCACAAGGCCGCCGCGCCCGATTCCGGTTTGACCCCGCTGCTGGCCGATTCGCGCGTGACGAACAGGGTGACCTGATCCCCGACCCCGATGGCCGACCCTACCGCCAGTGGCGCGACCACATCCAATCCCCCGACGATATCTGGCGTGCGATCGAGCAAGCCTGCCGGCTACCGGGGACAACCGGTGCGCCCCGGCTCCAGCCGATCGCGGCGCGCCTGGTGATGCTCCAAAGCGGCATGCGCGCGCCCATGGGGATCAAGGTAAAGGGACCCGACCTTGAGACGATCGAACAAGTCGGGTTGCAGCTCGAACAACTGCTCAAACAGGTACCCAGCATTGAGCCCACCGCTGTTATCGCCGACCGGATCGTGGGCAAGCCCTATCTGGAGATCCGGATCGACCGCGAAGCGATCGCACGGTACGGGCTGGGGATTAGGCAGGTCCAGCAGGTGATTGAAGTCGCGATCGGCGGCAAGACCGTCACCCAAACCGTGGAGGGGCGAGAGCGGTACCCCGTGCGCGTGCGCTACCAACGCGAGCTGCGCGACAGCATCGAAACCCTGGGCCAGGTCTTGGTCGCGGCGCCCGATGGCACGCAGGTCCCGTTAGCCCAGGTCGCCCAGATCGTCTACACGCCCGGGCCACAGGTGATTAAAAGCGAGGACACCTTCCTGGTCGGATACGTGCTGTTCGATAAGAAGCCCGGTTATGCCGAGGTCGACGTGGTCGAACACGCCCAGGCATTTCTCAAGCAGAAACAGGCCGAAGGTGAGCTGGCCTTACCCGCGGGCGTGAGCTACAGCTTCGCGGGCAACTACGAGAACCAGATCCGGTCGCAGCAGACGCTGGCTGTGGTGTTGCCCGTGGCGCTGGGTGTGATTTTTTTAATCCTCTATCTGCAGTTCCGCTCGACCATCACGACAGTGTTGGTCTTTAGTGGGATTATCGTCGCGTGGGCCGGGGGGTTCTTGATGGTCTGGCTCTACGGCCAGCCGTGGTTCCTCAACTTTGAGCTGATGGGTATGCCCATGCGCAGCTTGTTCCAGGTCCACCCCATTAACTTGAGTGTTGCGGTGTGGGTGGGTTTCCTGGCGTTGTTTGGGATCGCGTCGGACAACGGCGTGATCCTGGCCACCTACCTGAGACAGAGCTTCGCCGCCCGCCGCCCCACCACGGTCGAACAGATCCGTGAGACGACCACCCGAGCCGGTCAACGCCGCGTGCGCCCCGCTCTGATGACCACCGCGACCACCCTGCTGGCGCTGATGCCGGTGCTGACCTCGACCGGTCGCGGCTCGGACATCATGATCCCCATGGCGATCCCCAGCTTCGGGGGCATGGCGATTGTGTTAGTCACCATCTTTGTCGTGCCGGTGCTCTACTGCATGGTGGAAGAGTGGAAGCTCAAAGCTGCGGGGTTGGGTATCGAGCGATGATAGACCCGTTCCGGATGAATTGACGACAAGCCGACCATCCGCGGCAAGGCAATCTTTGGTGTTTTGGTGTCCCCTACACGGCATTTTCATACGCGATACGTAAAACCGATCCCCAGCACCCAGAGTGCCCTGCCACGCAAACTCTGGAAGGAAAATGAGCCGCTAAAGCTTACTACAAGCATCCCAGTGGGATCTGGACAACCGTGTCAAAGCAACCAGTCCAGTTAATAGAAAAATAGACGACGGTTCTGGCACCAGTGAGACGTTAAGTGATAGCCCGCCACGGTTGTCACCAAGCGGTCTGATATCGTCAATTGAGAACCCTACCGGCCCGGTATTATCAAGGATAAATTCAGACGATTTTGCGTTCGTAAGCGCATCGGCAGGGGTGGGGTAGACCAATGGAGCGGCGGCTTGATATACCCCTCCCGATCGATTTTACGGGTCAATCTGTGCCGCGGGAAAAATTGTTGAGGTTACCGGTCGTTGTCCGATCTGAAGGGGTATGGCTGGGTTGAAGCTTTCACCTGAGGATATCGAAGAGCTGCGTGCGGCACATCGCAGCGTGTGTGACAAGCGAGAAGCGGACCGGCTCAAAGCGATCATCCATTTGGGTAGCGGGTGGACCGAGCAAGAAGTCGCCGAGGCGTTGCTGCTGGATGCCGACACGCTGCGTCGGTTTGTGAAGCGTTACCACGAAGGCGGTGTGGAGCGGCTGCTCACGTTCGAGTACCGCGGCGGGATCGCCAAGCTCACGGCAGAACAAGAAGCTCAACTCAACGAACACCTATCGCAACAAATCTACCTACGGGCGGCCGACATCACAGCGTATATTCAAACGACATTTGCCGTGACGTACTCAGTCAACGGCGCGACCGATCTGCTGCACCGTATGGGTTACGTGTACAAAAAGCCGAAGGTCGTGCCGGGCAAAGCCGACCTTCAGAAGCAGCGGCGATTCCTGGCCAAGTACAGAAAACTACGGAAAAACAAGGGCCAAACCAATCCGGTCTACTTCATGGATGGCGTGCACCTCCAGCACAACACCGTTGGGGCGCACGGCTGGATCAAGCGTGGCGTGGCGAAAACGATCGCGAGCAATACCAACCGGCAACGGCTCAACATCAACGGCGCGATCCACATCGATTCATTGAAAACCGTCACCCGCACCGACCCAAGCGTTAACGCTCAATCGACAGTTGCGTTGCTCCAAGAGATCCAACGCAAGCACCGCAAAGCCAAAGCCATCCACGTGATCTGCGACAACGCAAGGTACTACCAATCAAGAATTGTCAAAGCGTTTGTCCAAACATCCAAGATCAAGCTGATGTTCTTGCCACCCTATTCGCCGAACCTGAACCTGATTGAGCGGCTATGGAAGTACACGCGCAAGCAGATCCTGTATAACAAATATTACAACACGTTCGCTGAATTCAAGTCACAATGCCAAGCGTTTTTTGAATCACTCCACGAGCACCGAGAAACGCTAAGCACCTTGCTGCGCGAAAACTTCGAAATCATCCGGCCCGATACCCCGTAAACCTGGCTGAAATGGGTATACCTTGTTTGGGTTGGTGTCAAAAGGAAAAAGTCGTCTGACCGATTCCCCGGCGGGGTCGTAACCGGCAACAGGCTCACACCGTCAACAGCAACCGCGACTATATCGGGGGACTGCACATCATATTTGGTGATCCACCCTGTCTGTGTTGTTGGGCTGGTGTTGGCGCATCCCGCTGGGTCGCCGCATGTCGTCGAAGCCCAGGGGCTCCACGCGTCGGCGATACCGCCGTCGGCAATCCCTATCACCTCAACACGATAGGTGCCGGCTTCCAGATTCAGTTGGATGGGGTTAAGACGATCGTTGACATCGGGGTCGATGTTGACCACTTCTGCGTTGGCAGCCGTGAACGAAACGAAAAGTGCAACGGCCCCTCCTAAAACTACCCGGTGATTTCGGTTGAATCGCAAATGGATCATAGCCTACCTCCTTCATCATAATATAAAACTACCTTAGGGAGATTTTTAGAACCTGGGAGGTTGTTTGAATAGCCTGTCTCTCGATGCGTTTAATATAACACAGTCTGTTATTGGGTCAAAAAAATCGCTATAGTCTTGCTCCCTAACGGTCGCGGCTGGTTGAGTGGATGATTCATTGTTCGGCCAATGACCCATTCAAGCGTCCATAGAACGGTCGGTCCGTAGAAGCTGGCTTCCCTGCCTGCCTGAGATGGGTATGATGTATCGGATGGAAACCCACCCCACTCAAAATACGCCGATGAAACCCGTGCGGGTCGAGGCTTCGCCCGTCGAGCACAAGCCGTTTGAGTCGGAGATGGTCGATACGATGGCCGGTTCGGGCCGGTGGGAGATCCCGGTCCATCAGCACGGGCTGATCGCGCTGGTCGACGTGATGCCGCGGCTGATCCCCAAGGGCCAAACCGCCGACAGCGCGATCGTGCAGGCGGCGCGGGTCAGCTATGGGCAGGGCACCAAGCGGGTCAACGAAGACCGTGGCCTGATCCGGTACCTGCTGCGACACCGGCACACCACGCCGTTCGAGATGATCGAATTCAAGTTCCATGTGGTGATGCCCATCTTTGTCGCGCGCCAGTGGATCCGCCACCGCACCGCGAACGTGAATGAATATTCTGCCCGCTACTCGGTGGTGCCCGATCGGTTCTATGTGCCCTCGATCGAGCACATCCGCAGCCAGTCGGCGTCGAACCGGCAGGGTGGGGATCAGCCGGTGGGTGTGGGGACCGCCCGGGCGTTCCTAGATTACTTGGAGCATTGCCAGGCCCAGTACGCCCACTACGAGGACCTGCTTGAGCAGGGCGTCAGCCGCGAGCAGGCGCGCATCGGGCTGCCGGTCAATGTCTACACCGAATGGTATTGGAAGTGCGACCTGCACAACACGCTGCACTTCTTGAGCCTGCGCATGGACGCACACGCCCAGCAAGAGATCCGCGACTACGCGTTTGCCATGTTCGAGCTGATCAAACCGATCGTGCCCGTGACGTGCGAAGCGTTCGAAGATTACCGCCTGGGCGGGGCGCACCTGAGCCGGCTGGAGCTCGAATCGCTGCGCACCGGCCAACCGCTGGCCACCGACAACAAGCGTGAGCAGGCTGAGTGGGAAGCCAAACGCGCGAAGATGGGGCTGTAGCCCATTGCGTTGAAAACGGGCAACACCCTGCATTGCTTTCCGGGGGCAAAGGGGTAACCCCAACACCCCTAAGATGGGTTAGAATTAGGCTGTGAAGATCTCACCGACGTGGGCGTGGTTTTCGTCTTGGCGATTCTTGCCCCTGCTGGTTGGGGTGCTGGTGATCGGGCTGTACACCTCGTCGCTGGACAACCCCTTTATGCTTGAGGACCACCTGGCGATCGTGAACCACCCCGGGGTGGTCGATGCGCAGGGATTGGCCCTGCTGTGGGCGCAGGATTTTTGGGCCGGCCAACGCCCCGGCCCGATCGCCTACCGCCCGTTTACCACGCTGACGTTCTACTTTAACGCTCAAGCCACCGGGCTGTCGCCGCTGGCGTTTCGGCTGGTCAATATGGCGCTGCTGGCGTTTTTGGGGTGTCTGGTGGCGCTGTGGTTTAGCCGATACACCATCAACCGGACCGCGTCGTGGCTGGCTGCGGGCCTGTTTGTAGCCCACCCGTTGGGGGCCGAAGCGATCAACCACCTCGCGGGCCGGGCCCAGATCCTGGCGATGATCGGCGTGGTGGGGTTCCTGCTGGTCCAACGCCTGGCGATCGAAGCCACGCAACACGGCCTGGAACAGCAACGGTCACGGGTAGCGCTGGGCGTGATCACCGCCGCAACGGTAGCAACAGCGCTATTCTGGGCGACGATCGCACTATTTAGTTCAACCACCGGGTTGCTGATCGTCCCCTTGGCGGTGCTGCAGGCGATCGTCAAGCCGCCCCGATCCAAGCGGCCCAAACCGGGCTGGTCGCCGCCCCAGTGCTGGCCTATCCATATCCTCACCGCGGCTTGTCTGGGTCTAATGGTACCGTTGTTTTTCATCGCCCAGCACGTAGCTGATGCGGCGCTCCAATCGCGGTGGAACGCCATGCCACACGCACAGGCCTCGCTGCCGGTGGTGTCGAACCCGTTGCTGGAGCTCGATGTTTGGGGGCGGATTCCCGCGGCGGTATCGCTGGCGTGGTTCTACACCCGGCAGCTGATCTGGCCCAGCCTGGGCTACAGCCACACGCCGGCCACGCTGCCCACCCATGACAGCGCCATCACCATCGCCGGGTGGGCCGTGTTGCTGGCCGTGTCGATCGTATTGGCGGCAACGGTGTACCGGCGCCACTGGATGAGTATCGCCATTGGGCTAGCGCTTGGGCAGTTCGTGCTGGTGTGCCACCTGGTGTTTCCGCACGCCGACTACGCCTCGAACCGATACGCCTTCCCCATGACCCTCGCCGCCGCACTGGCGTTGTCGGCTGTCATCGATCGTGGCACACGCGGGTCGGTGCGCAAACGCGCGGTAGCGGTGATCCCTTGTGCGGTGGCGCTGCTGTTGATGTGGCCCGCGGTGATGCGGGTCAACGGCCGATGGTTTAGCGCCCCGCGGCTGATGGCTTCAGACCTCAAGCGCCAGCCTCAGAACCCGGTGTGTATGTACAATTACGGCGATGCGTTGATCCAGGCCGGGCTGTCTGGGCGGGCGCGGCACTGGCTGGATCAGGCCGTCGACCGACAGCCTGGGTTTATCCAGGCCCGACGCAAGCTGGCGCTGGTGCATGTGATGCGGGGCGATTTCTCTGGGGCCTCGCAGCAGTACTACGAAGTGCTCGAGCTTAAGCCCGATGACTTAGACACCCAGATCCAGCTAACCGTGTTAGCGCTGGCTGAAGAAAACACCAACGCAGCCCAAGACCACCTCGCCGCGGCCAAGAAAATCGCCCCAACCCACCCGGAGGTGCTCTACAACGAAGCCCGCCTATCCGCACTCCGCGGCGACACCCCAAAAGCATTGCGGCAATACAAAATCTTGTTAGCCGCATACCCCAACCACCTCTCCGGGCAGCGGGCGTACGCCAAGCTCCGCAACCCCCCACCCACGACACAACCGGATCACGATCGCCCCGACAGCGTGAAACCGCAGTGATGTTTCAATCGCCCTTGGTCACCACCGCCACATACGCGGCTTACCCCCGAATCAATGGAGCTTGACTTCCGGCCACCGCCAGACGAGACTGCCTATAGCTTAAATGGTGCCAAACACCCGCGTCGGTGGGTTTGACACGGCTTGGTTGTGTATGGCCTTCATCGACGTGATTCTATTAAGAGAGGCCACACCATGAGCAGCCTACGGCCAGCGCAATTGGGACCGCTTGTCGGTCATACGACAGACCAATCGGCGTGTATCTGGATCCGTGGCGGCACGGACGATGAAGAAGTTGGCCTCCAGCACAATCGGCGTACGGTCGGGGTGATCACCGTCATCAAGGAGGGTGGCCGTCAACCACGATCCAAGACCGCACACTACTTTCGGCTGCGGCGGGAATTCGATCGGACCGGGACCTTTACCCTCGGCGAGGAAATCGGATTGGGCGCTCGCAAGCGGCCCCCACAGCCGCTGCGGCCCGATACCGAGTATGTGGTCCGGGTCGGCACGCTGACCGTCGATGACCCCAACCCACACGACGAGAGCATGGCCAGCGAAGAACTGGGCAAGCGGCTACCCGACCCCAAGGTCTGGGTTGACGAGCTAAAGACCCTAGACCCGGATCGCTCTGAAGCGGCCTTTCGAACCTTCCCCGACACACCCCAGGATGCGTTGAGTTTTATGCTGGGGTCCTGCCGATACCCGGGCCTGCTTTGGCAAAAGCGTCAATCAGACACGATCTTTGGGCCGCTCTTGGAAGAAGCCGCAGGCCGCGACGGCCGCAACCCGGCACGGTTTGCGCTCATGGTGGGTGACCAGATCTACGCCGATACATTTAATCGAAACGTCGCGATCGGCCGGGCGGATACGTTTGCAGAATTCCAGGAGCGCTATCACTTGGCATTCGGCTCGAAAAAGATGCGCCGGTTACTAGGAAACCTGCCGACCTATATGATCCTTGATGACCACGAGATCGAGGACAACTGGACGCAAGACCGCATCAAGAGAGCCGAGCAACGGGCTTTATTCAACATCGCGATCAACGCCTACCGCAGCTACCAGTGGATCCACGGCCCGCGTTGCTTTGGGCACCGGCTGTACTACCACTTCGCGTGCGGCGGCTTCCCGTTCTTTGTGCTGGACACGCGGACACAGCGGTTCATCGACTCGGTCGCCAACGACCTCAGCGACAACCACCTGCTTGGCCGGCCGCGCCTGGCCGATGACGAGCCCAGCCAGCTCGACCTCTTGTTGCAGTGGCTCAAGGACAGCAAAGATCGATTCAACGACCGGCCCAAATTTATCGTCACCTCTAGTGTCTTTACGCCCAACCCAATCGCGGCGCGTGAGGGCCGGGCGGGCTCGCACGAAAACCAAGTGAAGTGGAAAGAGGACTGCGACTCCTGGCCGGCGTTCCCCCAGACACGCTCGGCGATACTCCGGTGCATCGTCGAAAATCAGATCCAGAACGTGGTGTTCCTATCCGGTGACATCCACTGCGCCAACGTCGCGGCCATGACATTCGCCGGGTCTAAAAACGCAGAGAGGCTGCGTGCGTTTTCGATCACATCTTCAGCCTTCTACTGGCCGTTCCCGTTTGCCGACGGCGATCCGTCAAGCTTTGTGCACGATTCAAAAACACCGGGGCAGGAAGACACCTTCACGTTTCAGGCCGCGGGCACCGAACACACGATGGACTACACGTCCTGGAACTACACCCAGGAAGACAACTTCTGCAGGGTCGACGTCGATTGGCGTAACCGCAAGATCAATATTACCCCCTTTGGGTCCGATGGCGAGGTGATCGAGAAAGGCGGCTGGTTCGGGCTGGGCGGCACACCGATCCACTCCGTGCTCGAGCTGGCCTAGCCCCAGCGGGACGGGTGAATGCAAAGCGGTGAGGCCTTGTTGTTCCTCCTGGCAAGCCACCGATTGGCGTGACACTTGAATTCCCTGGTTGTGGGAAATAAACTGACACCCTGTCCAGCAAGGTGATTGCCAAATGCGGTGGCCCTACTCCGTGAAGAGAGTGCTTCGCGACGAAGATCAAACTATTTTTGTTTCGATCGGTGGCGTCAAACCCAGCGGACCGCTGTGATTTGTCCGCATTGGCTCGCCCAGCCGAACGGTAAAAAGGCCAAACGGTAGTTGAATCACCTTTTCGACAGCGGGTTGGGTCGCTCCCAAGGGTATCCGGTGGTCAGCGGCGCAACCAAAGACCGGCACCCTCGTGTGGATCGGTCTCGAACAATCTTGTCAGGTGGCAACCCTTGGAAGATTTGTTCTATGCATGAGAACCCGGGCGAATCCAGCCATCATACCCTCGGTCCAGGTGATGCCGTCTGTTGCTCTCACACCGTGAAGACCACCGACGGCAAATCTTTGTCGCTCACACGCAAACATGCGCGTTTGGCCAAGTCGCCACAGCCGGTTCTGCTTGTTCATGGTGCGGGCGTACGCAGCAAGATCTTCACCCCGCCACGCGCCGGCAATATCGATGACATACTCGTCGCGGCCGGGTTCGATGTCTGGAACCTCGATTGGCGCGGGAGCATCGAGCAGCCCCCCAACCCGTGGACGCTCGACGAGGCCGCGGTCTGGGACTACCCCGCGGCGGTCAAGACGATCCTGGAGCACACCGGCCGATCGGAACTCAAGGCCGTAATCCACTGCCAAGGATCGACCAGCTTCATGATCGCGCTGGTCGCGGGCCTGTTGCCAGAGGTGTCGACCGTGGTGTCCAATGCCGTCTCGCTGCACCCCGTGGTGCCCACGCGGGCGAAGTACAAGGCCTATTGTGCGGTCCCGGTGGTGTCCAAGCTCCTGCCCTACCTGAACCCCCAATGGGGGATCAGCGCCCCCCGCGGATGGCCGCGTTTGCTCGACTTTTTTGTCCGGTCCCTCCACCACGAATGCAACAACCCGGTCTGCAAGTGGTCGTCGTTCACGTACGGGGCGGGTTTCCCCACGCTGTGGCGACACGAAAACCTCTCAGACAACGTGCACGAATGGATGAAGGGCGAGTTCGCACACGTCCCCTTGAGTTTTTTCCGCCAGATGTCGCGGTCGATCAAGGCCGGGCACCTGGTGATGACCGGTGCGTTTGATGTGTTGCCCGAAACGGTGGTGGCCCATGCCCCGCGGACCGACGCGCGGATCGTGCTGCTGGCCGGCAGCCTCAACGATTGCTTCAAGCCCCAGAGCCAGGAGCAGACGTTCGATTTCTTAGACGGTCACGCCCCGGGCCGCCACAGCTATTACCAGCTGGCCAACTACGGCCACCTCGACGTCTTCATTGGGCGCGACGCCCCAAGTGATGTCTTTCCCTTGATTGTTGACGAGCTCACCCGAAACTAAAGGACGCACGAAATGGCGATCCCCCGCCGTCAGAAAGAAATCGAAGGCAAGCACAGCTACGTGGATGGGATCCGCTTTGAGATGCCGGTCAATTCTTGGGAGGCCTCGGCGATGCTGGCCGCGTTCCCTTGCAACTATGAAGCGGCGGCGGCCTTGATCCCGGAGTCTTATATCCACCCGTTAAAGTTTTTTTCCAAGGCGCTGCTGGCGGTCACGGTGATCGACTACCGCAAGACCGACATCGGCTCCTATATCGAGTACAGCATCGCGATCGTGTGCACCAAGGGGCGTCGCCCAGCGCCCCCGCTGCTGCCGGCGCTGTTCCAGAAGGCGTACGGCACCGGTCAGTTTGTCTACGACCTGCCGGTCTCGACAGAGGTCTCGGTCAAGGGCGGCAAGGGGATCTGGGGCATGCCCAAGCACCAGGCCAACCTAGATTTTAAAACCGGGAAGAAATGGGCCAGCAGCCAATACGACCTCGACGGGCAGATGGTCAGCCGCTTCGATGTGCGCATGCCCAAACGGTTCCCCATCCCGCTGAGCATGGGGGCGGCCAACTACTGCCAGTTCCGTGGGATGATCATGCGCTCGTTTATTTACTTCAAGGGCAGGGTCGGCCCCCATTTCATGAAGCGTGGGTCGGCGCGGTTCATCCTAGGCGACCACCCCCGTGCCGATCGATTACGTACGCTCGAGCACCGGCCCGAGCCGATCTTCGCCGCTTACATCCCAAGCGTGAATGGCGTGCTGGACGACTACTTCGACTGCTGGTTCATCACCGCCAAAGAACGCCCAGAAGAACCTTTCGGCGAAGGCCTCGAAACCACGTACCCGCTGGGGTATGCCCAAGACTGGCTGTCACCCCCCAAACGCGACCCCGCGTTTGACCTAGACAAGGATTGACCCATGCCACGACTCTTGCTGCTGAACAACGCGATTCTGTTTCTCTGCTGCTCGATCTACCTGGGCACAGGCGTGACGCTTGTGTTCTTCCAGCTGCCCCTGGAGCCCAAGCTGACGGTCGACAACTACTACCTCACGTTTGTCGAGCCGGTAGAAAACGCGACCCAGTTTTTTACGTACATGACCGTCGTCATGCTGATCGCGGGCGTGACGATGCTGATCACCGAATGGCTTTCGGGCCTGCGCTGGGTGCCGATCATCGTGCTGCTGGGTGTGATCGCCGCGACCCTGCTCACGGTTTACTGTATTTTCCCTTACAATCAGAGCCTGACCGACGGTATTACTGATCCGGCCAAGCTGAAAGAGACTTTCGCCGCTTGGGCCAACCTGAACCGAATCCGTGCTTCGCTGTGGTCGGTCCAGTGGTTGGCCATGATGTACTACTTTTACAATCTGGCCTACAAGGCGAGGAAGGACCGATGAACGACGCGCTGCTTCGACTCGCGCTGATTGTGATCGCCTTGATCACCCTCGTGACCGGGCTGTCGCAGTGGGTGGCCGGTGATTTTGTCTTGGGGATGGTCACCACCTCCACCGAGCCCGCCGCGGTGCACCTGTTCCGAACGGTTGGCATGTTTATGTTTATCACGGGGGCGATGTTTTTGCAGAGCCTATTGAAACGCTCAAATGAATCAGCGATCCCGCTGTGGATCGCGGTTCAGAAATTCTCAGCCGCTGCCCTGGTGACCCTGGCGTGGCACCAGGGGCTTTTTGTCACGATGGCTCTCTTTGTCGCGGGATTCGACTTCTTGACGGGTCTATTGGCGTTCATTTTCTGGAGGCGGCTGCCCCAATGATTAAGATCCTGGCGACGTTATTTCAACTCGGCTACAGCCTGATGCTGATCGGCGTTGGGGCCGTCGGGGTCTTTACAGCACCGTGGGAGCTTGTGACCATTTTTGAGGTTGACTCGGGCTGGGTAAACACCCCTGAAGCGATCACAATGCTGAATCAGTACCGGTTTCTGAAGGCATCGGAAACCGCCTTTGGCCTGTTCTGCCTATGGCATCGCCGCGACATCCTCGATGGCGGGATCAGCTGCGTGGTCTTCCTGGCCGGGTGTGGCCTGGGGGTGTTTGCACGCGGCTGGTCCATGGTGATCGACGGCCAGCCAAGCACGAACTTTGTGGTTTTCCTGGTCCTGGAATTGATTACCTTTATTTTGGTCTGGTCTTATGCACGCCGCAGCCCCGGATCGTGAAGCGGGGCTCGCCCCGCCCATCGCGCCCGACGCCCCCAACCGCCGGGCCCTGATCCTCCCGGGCGGGGGGATGCGGGTGGCCTATCAGGCGGGCGCGGTTCAAGCGCTGCATGAGTCGGGCCTGCGTTTCTCTTACGCCGACGGCACGTCCGGGGGGCTGATGAACCTCGCGGCGTTGATGTCGGGGCTGGCCCCCGCCAAGCTGGCGGCGCAGTGGCGATCGCTCAAACCGGATCGGTTTATCTCCCCGCTATCTTTGCGGGGATACCTGAGGTTCCCAAACCTGCCGTCGATGGGGGATTTCGACGGGATCGAACGGTATATCTTCAAACACCTCGGTATCGACCTCAAAGCCATCCGCAACAGCCAAGGCGTCGGCGCGCAATTCAACGTCTGCGATTTCGCCAACAAGCAGGTCGTGGCGGTGCCCCACACCGAGATCGAGCTGCCGCTGCTGCTCGCGGGCCTATCGCTGCCCCTGATGACGCCCGCGGTCAACCACAACGGCCGTACCTGGACCGACGCGGTCTGGATCAAGGACTCCAACATCCTCCAAACAGTACGCCACGGCGCCAACGAAATCTGGATCGTGTGGTGCATCGGGAACACCCCACGATTCAAAGACGGCTTCCTGAACCAATACGTCCACATGATCGAGATGAGCGCTGTGGGCGCCCTCAACGCAGAGCTCGAAGCGGTCGCAAGGCTAAACGAATCCATCGGCAAGGGTGAAACCCCCTACGGGCATCAAGAGCCGATCACGGTGCACCTGATTAAACCCCGGCTGCCGATACCCCTAGACCCGGATTATGTGATGGGGAAAGTCAGCGGCAACGCGCTGGTGGACCAGGGGTACATGGACGCTTCTGGTTATCTCAAGGCCGTCCCAAAAAACGGTATCGCGCTGGATCTCAGCGCCACACAGACGCAAGAGCCCAAGCGGGGTGTATCGTTCCGCGAAACCATGGCCGGACGGATCTCCTTCTTCACCGATGACCCCAAAACGGGTGGGCGCGATATCAACGGCATCCCGGTCGCCTTGAACGCCACGATCAATATCCGCGATATCGAGGGGTTTGTGGCCTCTCCCCAGCACCGCGGCGCCATGGCGGCGCATCTGTATAGCCCCCGACTGGGGTTTGTGCTGCCCGCCACGTCAAGCAACTTCCAACTCTTCTCGCCAACCGACGACCCAAAGCACAAAGAGATGGTCTACGAGACCGGCTTCCTGCGCGACGGGAAGCATTATTGGTTCAGCGGCCGCAAGGCGGTGCGGAATGGCCCGCCGTGGCGGCTGTGGCGCGACACGACCACGCTGTATGTCAAGGTATACGAAGGGTACGACACCACCGGCAAGGTCGTGGCGGCGGGCGTCCTGCGCCTCAACCTCATCGGCTTTGTCGCGCTGATGACCACACTCTACCCCCGCGATTGCATCGGCATCCGTCAAAAGCTCGGGGCGGTCAAACGGTTCGCCACGTTCTTCCTCGCTTCACTCTGGCGCACTTATGGATTGGGACGGAACGAGTAAACGGTCACCCGTTAATGGCTTGAGGAACCATTGACCATGACACGACACCACGAAAGGGTTGCATGATACTGGACGCCATCATCATCGGCAGCGGGTTTGGTGGCGCGGTCCACGCCTGCCGCCTGGCGAAAGCCGGGTGGCGGGTCGTTGTCCTGGAGCGTGGCCGGCGGTGGCAACCCGAAGACTACCCGCGCCAACCCGACGACGATTGGATCTACGACATCGACGAGCCCGAGAAGCAAAACGGGTGGATCGACCTGCGGGTGCTCGACGACATGTGGGTGGCGCAGGGCGCCGGGGTCGGCGGCGGCTCGCTGATCTACGCCAATGTCTCCATCGACGCCCAC
The DNA here is from genome assembly GCA_965223655.1 of Phycisphaeraceae bacterium. Taxonomy (GTDB): domain Bacteria; phylum Planctomycetota; class Phycisphaerae; order Phycisphaerales; family Phycisphaeraceae; genus CBDCXC01. The sequence continues at coordinate 48,895 of CBDCXC010000006.1, read as the reverse complement.
CCGGAAACGCTCAACGCCGGCTGGCCAAGCCCGATCAGCTACGACACACTCAAGCCCTACTACGACATGGCCGCCGACTTCCTCAAGCCGGAGGTCTTACCCGACAACCAGCTCACCCCGCGGTACCTGCTCATGCGCGAGGCCGCGGAAAAAACCGGCGCCGCCGCACGGCTGCGGAAAGTCGATCTCGCCGTTGCGTTTGATCCGGATGGGGCTTACCCCAAGGCACGATCAGAAAGTGAGTTGGCCACCAAGACATTCACCAACGCCTTCGGACGCCAGCAGGGCTACTGCGTGCACGCAGGCAACTGCGACATCGGCTGCAAGGCCCAGGCTAAGAACACCCTCGACCTGAATTACTTGGCCGTGGCTGAAGACAATGGCGCGGAGATCAGGCCCCTGTCCATCGTCTCCCACATCGTTCAAGAGGGTGATCGATACGCGGTCATCTATCATGAGTTGGCATCAGGCAAAAAAGTAGAACGCGTGCTGCGCGCCCGCCGGGTTATCCTCGCCGCCGGGTCGCTGGGCTCGACCGAGATCCTGTTCCGATCACGCAATCAATTCAAGACCCTGCCCAAGATCAGCCCCTACCTTGGCTTTGGCTGGAGCTCCAACGGCGACTTCCTGACGCCTGCGTTCTATTCGGACCGCACGCTGTCACCCTCGATCGGCCCGACGATCTCGGCCTCGATCGATTTTTTGGACGGCAGCGATGGGGGCTCACGCTACTTTGTCGAAGACGGCGGGTTCCCGGACGTCATCGGGAATATGGTCCGCGCCAAAGCCAAGGGCCAACGACGATTCAGCCGAACCCCCCGATTGCTTAAGATGCTCGCCAAGGCGCTATCGGATGGCGACCCGCTCGAGACGATGATGCCTTGGTTTGGGCAAGCCATGGACGGGGGCGACGGACGGCTCTACTACGGGCGCGACTGGCTGCGCCCATGGAAGAAGCGGCTGAAGCTGGACTGGGACGTACGTCGATCGGAGCGCGGCGTGGGCGGGCTGATCGGCGCCCATGAGCGGCTAAGCAACGCCACCGGCGGCCGGGCGGTTGTGCCCGCAACTTGGAAGTATCTGCGCAACCTCGTCACGCCCCACCCGCTGGGCGGCTGCGCCATGGCCGCATCACGCGCCTCGGGCGTGGTCGACCACCGCGGCCGCGTGTTTGGTTACCCAGGTCTTTATGTGGCCGATGGAGCTATCTTCCCCCGCCCGGTCGGGTTGAACCCATCCAAGACGATCTTGGCGCTGGCCGAACGGATCGCGGTGATCATGCTCGATGAATCATGAAGCAGCATGCCGATGAGTTGTGCACCGTATGGCGCTCGAAGAAACCCGCTCCCTCACGGTCGCGGCTCGTTGCGGTGCGTACGGATGAATTTGGATTACCCGTTGTATTATGGCTGCTTGTCTTGCCTTGAAACCCTCAGCTGCGGGTTCTTGTCCAAAAATTCAGACAGGTAACCGTAGCCTCGGCTCATCGAGATATCCTCGCCTCCCGCCTGCTTAATCCTCGTTAAGAGGTGATCGACCGGGCTATCAACCGGGACGGCCTTGATCGCCCTGGCGAGGAGGAAGATGGTCTGATCGCGGCGGATCCTGGCTAAGACCGTCTTGCGCCAGAGGATCACCACAACCAGCAACGCGACCCCAAACGCCCCGGCCCCTCCCAGCGCGGCTTGTTTGAGCCAGTCTTCGGCGGTGTCTTGGGTCTGGCCCAAGCGATCGTCCAAGCGATCCCAGAACGCGGCGTACGCCTGAGCCATCGTCTGGCCCAATTCGCCTTCAAGCGCTTCGTTTAGCCCCAAGAACGCTTCTCGGCTGACCGCTCTGGCCGACACCCCGATAGCTGGAACAACACGCTCACGCATCATCCGCTCTAAAGCAGGCCCGACATGCTGATCCAAAGCCGCCGCGAAAGCCGGGGAAAAATCCTCTTCAACCCCACGCGCCAACGCCTCAGAGCCCGACCGCACCGCCGCCCCCGTCACGTCGTCGGCCAGCTGCACGGCCCGGCGACGGTGCTCTTCGTCCAACGCAGTCCGTAGCGCTTCGTGGACCAGTGTCACGATCTGCTTACGGACCGCCGGGCCGATCTGCGTGTCCAACGACTCCGACAGCGCCTGGGACAGCCGATTCACGGATGCCTCGATCAACGCGTTCAAGTGGTCGGCATATTGCGCGTTGTTGAATTGACCCTCGACCCCTTCGATCGTGCCCCGGACCAGCTCGCGCGCCCAAGACGCGATATCGCCAAGCCCCATCAGCTCGCGGAGGCGGTCTTTGTTTTCCTCACGGGTCAGCTCCTCTAGGCCGCTGGAGATAACCGGCGGGGTGACCTCGCGCACCTGAGAAGGGCTACACGAAACCGACGCCAAGAGCACCGCGACGATCGTTAAACACAGCGCCACAAAATATCGACACGCCACGCAACGCGCGGCCTTACAGTGGATCATGACACGCTCGGCTGTTTGGATGGTATTCGGGGCTTACCGCAGACCCCGTACACGCTATATGCTGCGACCAACGGCTTTTTGGCAAGGGTCGGCGGCTGGTTCTCGAGAAGAGGCCGATCGCCGAGGCCAACACCGCCCTGCCCGGCGGTGTTGTGCGCCGCGTTAGCATCATCAACGCGATGCCTCTCGGGCATGACCTTCCCGCGTCGCGATACCCATCCCGGATGAAACAACGGCGCGCCACCCGTCCGAAGCAGGAAGATTTCCGGTGTTTTTGCGCTCATGACGCGGCATTCTCATACGCGATGTGTATCGCATGAAAAGACCGAGTATAACCCACACCGTCCATGATTCCCACCAGCGGGGCGCCCCACAGCACGCCTAGGGTGTCGCCCAAGTTTGTGACCGGGCTGGAGCAACGTTCATCGAAGATGAACATACCCCGACACCCCAGCCACCAATGGTGAAAGCCACGCCATCCGTCCATTTTAAAACAATACGATAACCAAATTTTTCTTGACTTCATACACATTCCAGATATATTGAAAAAATCGATGGAAGCATCCCGCTGCTGGGCCACCCATACAAAGCGGCCAATCAACCTAGGTTCTGTTTCAAAACAACTTTTCGAGCAGCGCTTAGCAAAGCCGGCTTGACGTCATTTTTACACCTACACCCGGATAAGAGAGGCACACCAAATGAAACCAAAAACCACCCACAACGGTCACGCCCTGTGCACACCCGCCCTCGCCGCCGCCTGCTTAGCCCTGCTCACCCTTGGGCCTACCACCCAAGGCGCCACGACCATGGTCGCGATCACCGGCGACGACGCGCCCGACCCGGAGCTTGGAATCGACGGGGTCTTTAACGACCTTGATTTCCCCGTACTCAACAACACGGGGCAGGTCGCATTTCAAGCCGGCCTCTCCAACACGTTCTTGGGAGAGGACGACGATGAAGGGATCTTCCGGTATGACGGCCCAGGCAGCATCACCCCGATGATCCGAGAATTCCAAGAGGCTCCAGGGATCGGTGCGGAGTTTGACGGTTTCAGTAGCCCCACCCTGAACGATTTGGGGCAGGTTGCCTATACAGCAACGACCGACAGCCAAACCAACCCCCAAGGGATTTTCCGAAGCGATAACACCACAACCACCGCCGCCATCCACTACGCCGGCCAACACCCTCCCGGCACGCCCGGGGGCGCAGAATTCCAAACCTTTTTTTCCCCCGTGCTGCTCAACAACGCGGGGCAGGTTGCGTTTCAGGCCGGTCTTCGCAACGGATCGGGCGGAGTAGACGTAACCAACAATTCCGGGATTTGGCAAGACAATACCCTGGTGGCCCGCACCGGGTCCCAAGCCCCCGATGTACCCGTAGGGGCGCTCTTCAATACCTTAGACTACTTCGGCCCGCCCACTTCCCCCGCACTCAACAACGCGGGGCAATTTTTGTATTGGGGTGAACTGCGAACCGGATCGGGTGGGGTTGATTTTACCAACAGCGAGGGGACCTGGCTTAACAATACCTTGCTCCAACGCGCCGGATCGCAGGCCCCCGGCACACCCCAAGGCACGCTGTTTGGTATCCCTTTTGGCTATGCCATCAACGATGCCGGACAGGTCGCCATTGGCGCGTTCCTACAACAAGGGGCCGGCGGAGTAGATGAGACGAACGACACCGGGCTCTGGCTTGACAACACGCTGGTCGCCCGTGCCGGGTCGTCCGCACCCGACACACCTACCGGCACGGTCTTCAATTTCGTAGGGTTCCCTTCGTTCAACAACGCCGGGCAGATCGCGTATTGGGCTACTCTTCAAACCGAGTCGGGGGGGGTGGACGACACAAACAATTCAGGAATCTGGCTAGACAGCACCCTCCTAGTCCGCAAAGGATCACATGCCCCTGGCACACCCGAAGGAACGGCCATCGAATTCTTTGGCAATCAAATGCTTAATGAAGGAGGGCAGATCGCGTTTCGAGCCGCTCTCCGTTCCGGGTTGGGAGGGGTAGACGACACAAATGAAGAAGGGATTTGGGTCTACGGTCCAAACGGCAATGCGATGCTGGTTGTCAGAGAAGCAGGTGAACTAGCTGGTCGTACGATCGACGAGTTAGGTATTTTTGCCAATCCCCGCGGCTCCGACGGCCAAGGCCGCAGCTTCAATAACTTCAGTCAAGTCACCTATCATGCAACCTTCACCAACGGCGACCAAGGCGTCTTCCTGTTCACCCCCGACCTGCGCTGGATCAGCCCCGACAGCGGCCACTGGGACGACGCCGGCGCCGACTCCAACTGGACCCTCGGCCAAGCGCCCGGCCAGGTCCACGACGTGTCCGTTGACACCGATACCGACCTGACCGTCACCGGCCCCGGTTCAGATATCACCGTGAACAGCCTCCAGATCGGCGGCGGTAACGGCATCGCCACGCTATCCCTGGCCAATGGAACGATCGAGTCGCTCAACGGTGTGCAAATTACCACCACGGGTATATTGACTGGCGATGGCGTGATTGACGCCGATCTCCACGTCGCGGGCCAACTCAACCCCGGCAATAGCACCGGCCAGATCCGTGTCACCGGCGGTGCCACCTTCGAGCCCACCAGTGCGATCATCATCGAGTTGGCCGGCGACGATTTCACCCAGCACAATCAAGTCAATATTACCGGCGATGTCTCATTCGATGGGTTGCTGAACTTGGTCTTGCTCAATGATTTCATACCCGCCTACGGCGACACGTTCGACATCCTCACCTACGGCACACGCGATGGCGTGTTTAGCCAAGTCACCGGGCACTTCCTCTCGCCCGTGCTGGCGCTGGGCCAGTTCTATGACGATGCCATTGACACCTTGACGCTGCTGGCCACCGCGCCCGGCGACGCCAACGGCGACCTGGTCGTCAACATCGCCGACTTCGGGCTGCTGGCGGGCAACTTCAACCAGCCCGGCACGTGGGAGACCGGCGACTTCAACGGCGACGGCATCACCAACATCAACGACTTTGGCCTGCTAGCCGCGAATTTTAATGGTGATTTCAATGCGTTCACCTCAGCCGCTGAATCATTTGGCATCACCATCCCCGAGCCGGGTACTGTGATGCTGATCATTTGTGGCTTGATGGGGATAGGCGGTTCCCAACGCCGAAATGTTGTTGTGTCGGCCCGGCAGACCCGGGCTCACTGGCTTAGCGGGCGTAACCGCTGCCTCAATGCCGGCTGATCTCGCCCATAGGTGTTCTCTTGGGTCGCCCGCCGTTGACCGTGCAGGTATTGGTAACGCTCATAGGGTGTCCGGGGCGCGTTGCGAACAAATAACGCGTCCTGGCAACCCGCCATACACACCAGCCCGCCAATCATCACCCCGATCTTAAATCGATGACTCATGCCCATTGCAGCGACAAACACTCCTTGGTCAACCATACCATAGACCAATCCCGGATGAATTGGTGGCTTATACCCATCGGGTATGAGTCTGCCGCGTCGGGATCACCAAAACGCCCAAGATTTCCCTGCCGCGAGCGAACGCTACCCCGTAAATCTGACTGAGATGGGTATACTTTCACTACCCTGCGGCCGATATCCCCCTCACGCTTTGGCTTTCTTCAAGATCAGCGAACCATGCCGCGGCAACGGGCCCATCAACGGTTTAGCGTATTCGAGGAACGCTTTGGTCACGAACAACCCGTTTTTGGTGATGTACTTCTTGGGCATGGGGCGTTCGGCGTTGGCGACCTTGCCCAGCTCGATCGTGCCTAGCCCGCATCGATAGGGTTGACCCGGTTTGGATTGCCGCACCAGCGTGACCATCACGCCGGTCGTGCCCTGCTGGGCGAGCTTGACGGCTTGCGTGCCGCAGCGGTAGGCCTCGTCGATGTCGCGTTTCACCGTGCGGTCGGCGGCGCACATCTGCAGCGACTCGGTCACCTGGAATTCGCCACGCCACCCGAATTCGTCGCTGATCATCCGGTGGAGCATCATCGCAGCGCTGGTGCCGCCCATCGCACCAAATTCGACGTTCTGGAACTTATCGCGTGTCTGCGAAGCGCTAACGGGCGATCCGTCGGCGTGGGTGATCCCCTCCCCGCATACGATCGAGCAGTAGCCGTAACGGTCCTTAGCTTTCTTAACCGCGTCGAGGAACACGTCACGCTCAAACGGGCGCTCGGGCAGCAGGATGACGTGTGGCGGGTCGGCGGGGATCTGCTTGGCCAGCGCCGCAGCCGCCGGCAGCCAACCGGCGCTGCGCCCTACGGTTTGGAAGATCGTGAACTGATCGACGCGCTGCATGTCGCGCGCCAGCAGCCCGCCTTGCTGGACGCTCATAGCCACGTACCGTGCCGCGCTGGGGTACCCCGGGGTGTGGTCGGTGCCGAACAGATCGTTGTCAACCGTTTTAGAAACCCCTACCCCGATCAGGTTATAGCATTCTTGGCTGGCGTATTGCAGGACGCGGTGGATCGTGTCCATGGTGTCGTTGCCGCCGATCATGAAAAAGTAACGCACGTTGTACTGCTTGAGTCGTTTGAGGATCGGCTCGAGGTCGTGGTCTTGAAGCTTGTGTCGGCTAGAGCCCAGTGCGCTGGAGGGTGTGACGCGTAGCAATCGCAGCGTGGCCGGCGGCTGGGCGTTGAGGTCGATCAGGGTATTACCCAGCACGCCCTCGATCCCGAACCGCATCCCCAGGACACGATCGATCGCTTTCGATTTTTTGGCCGCATCGACCACCCCCACCATCGACGCGTTGATCACCGAGGTGGGGCCACCCGATTGACCCACGATCGCGTTGCCTTTAAGCATGCTTGCCTTTCATCATGGAGATTGACAGCCTACAGCCTCCGCATAGACTGGGGCATCATAAGCCCACGATGCCATACTTCAAACTCACTCTATGTTACACCCACATAAGCCTCAACTCTAACCCTGGCAAGCGTTAAGGTGTTCTCCTGTGTCCGATCGACCCGTGCTCTATCTAGGTGATACCGCTCTGACCGGAGCTGGGGCGTACCTGGCGGGGCTGATGACCCACTGGGGGTGGGGCTATGACTACGTGCCTAGCGATCAGCCTGCTCAACGCAGCCTATTCGACGCAGACCGACAGCTGATCATCCTAAGTGATTACCCCGCATCCATGATCGACACCGAGGCGCAACAAGTTTTAGTTGAACAAGTTGCACAAGGCACGGGGTTGATTATGGTCGGGGGCTGGGAGTCGTTCCAGGGTCAAGGCGGTGATTGGGCAGGCACAGTGGTGGCCGAAGCACTGCCGGTACAAATCGCCACCCATGACGACCGCATCAACTGCGACCAGCCGGCGATGGTGCTTGAACATCAGCCTCACGAATCGATTACGGGCCTGCCGTGGGCCGATCGGCCACCGGCGGTAGGTGGGTTTAACCGGGTCGAGCCCAAACCAACCAGTCAGGTGGTTTTAGCGGTTCAGCGGTTCGATGCCGCCCGCCGAGCGGGCCGGTTCGAATTCACCCCGGGCCACACACACCCGCTGCTGGTGGTGGGCCAGCATAGCCAGGGCCATACCGCGGCGCTGACCACCGATATCGCCCCACACTGGGTGGGGCCTTTGATCGATTGGGGCCCCGACCGGGTTACCGCCCAAGCGCCGGGCAGCCACGGGGTCGAGGTAGGCAACCTCTACGCCACTTTTTTAAAGCAGCTGCTGGGTTGGGTCGGGTAGCTGGATCGGTAAGTGCTAACCTGAAAACCAGATCTGTGGTCCGCTGCTAGCGGACCCTGCCCCGCTAGCGATCATGGTGTACACTCATGCTCCTATGGGGGCTGCACCAAAGCGTTGGTGAGGACACAGCATAGCTTGGATGTAAAATTGCTCATGGATGCAGATTTTTTCGAATTCACCCGTTTAGAAGCCGGCCAAAAACTGCGGACAACCGCGCTTAGCAAAGCCATGCAAACCCCGGACATCACAGACGAGGTTTGGCTATTTGTTAGCCCCCACGACGACGATGCCTGCCTCGGGGCCGGGCTGTGGATCCAGGCTGCGATACAAGCCGGTGTTACCGTCTATCTGCTGATTGTCACCGATGGTCGTATGGGCTATTGCCAACCCAACGAGCTAGAGAAGATTATCGAGACCCGCCGCGTCGAGACCTATGACTCGTGTGAACGCCTGGGATTGGATCAGCGGTTCATCCGCTACATCGATTACCCGGACGGTGCGTTGTACGTGCTGCAAGGCCGGCGCACCCCCACGCCCGACATCGACCCGATCCGTGGGTACATCGGCTTGCAGAACGCGATGACGTATTACCTGCGCGACCTGAGGCCAACACGGGTGTTCGTGCCCACCGCGGCCGACCTGCACCCCGACCACCGCATCACCCACAGCGAGCTGATGATCAGCCTGTTCCACGCTTACGGCGGGATCTGGCCGGAGCTGGGCAAGCCCATCAACGCGATCCCCACGGTGTATGAATGGGCGGTGTACTGTGATTTCCCAAGCGACCCAAACCTGCAGGTCTGGGCAGACGAAAAAGCGTTTAGCCGCAAGATGGAGAGCATGGCCGCCTTCCGCTCTCAAACCCAGATCGCCCAGCTGCTCGACAATATGCGACAAGGCGGGCCGTACGAGTATCTACGCAAAGTCGACTTCCGATTGTACCAGCCCACCACTTACCGCCACCTATTCGCCTAACCCAGACAATCCATCCAGGCTACCCGGAGTCCAACTATGGATGCTGTGCAAACCCTGAAAGACCAAGCCGTGCTGAAAACCCCCTTCTATCAATTCCACCTTGATCAAGGCGCGAAGCTGGTGGATTTCGCCGGCTGGCAGATGCCGATCCTGTACCGATCGATCCACGAAGAGCACCGGCAGGTCCGAAACGCAGGTGGTTTGTTCGATGTCTCGCACATGGGGCGGATCCGATGCAGCGGGCTCCACGCCAGGCCACTGCTGGAGCGTGTGCTCACCCGCCGGATAAGCGACATGAAAGAAGGCACCTGCCGGTACAGCCTCGTCTGCAACGACCGAGGCGGCGTGCTGGACGATATTCTGGTCTACCGGTTCGAGTCTCATTGGCTGCTGGTCGTGAACGCGTCCAACCGCGAGAAGATCCTCGCTCACCTCCACACCAACGTCGGCGACCAGTCAGTCAAGATCAAGGACGAAACCACATCGACCGCGATGGTGGCGGTGCAGGGCCCAAAGGTGATGCAAGCCATCGGCCGGTTTTCGACTGAGGTGCCCACCCTGAAGCGATACCGCTTCTGCATCAAGAACCTTGTGTTTATGAAGCTGACGATCAGCCGCACCGGTTACACCGGTGAAGACGGGGTTGAGGTGATCTTTCCTGCCTCGATGGCGGAGATGATTATCAAGCTGCTGCTGAGTCAAGGCCAAGCCGAAAGCCCCGACGCGGCGCAGATCCTGCCCGCGGGCCTGGGCGCGCGTGACACGCTGCGCCTCGAAGCGGCCATGCCGCTCTACGGGCACGAGCTCGATGAAGACACCGACCCAATCGCCGCCGGTCTGGATTTCGCCGTCAGCCTCGACAAAGACCCGCCGTTCATCGGGCAAGAAGCGCTGCAGAAGATCGCCGCCCAAGGCCCTGCCCGCCGGTTAATCGGGCTGAAGCTCGACGGTCGGCGCACCGCCCGGCAGGGCATGGGTGTCTTGAAAGGGGATCAACACGTCGGCCAGATCACCAGCGCCTGTCTCTCGCCGACCCTGGGCTACCCCATTGCGATGGCGTATGTCGACGCCCAGTGCCTGGGGGTAGGCGACGCCGCTGGGGTAAGCCTGGGTTCACAACGCGTGGACGCCCAAGTTGTGGGTTTGCCGTTTTATACCCATCGGGTGTGAGTGTGCCGCGTCGGGATCACAAAAACATCGAATATTTCCCTGCCGCGGGCGGGCGTTACCCCGTCAACTCGATCGGGATGGGTATACCTACAGCCATTCAAGTCAATCATCGCCACTCCGCTGAAATCACAGACTTTTGTATTACGGCTTGTTTGCCGGTGGGGCGGGCATCTTGCCCGCCAACAAGCAAGCCGTAATCCCAGAGCATGTGGAGATGATTGACTTGAATGGCTCTAATCCAACCGCTTCACGCGCTGGGGCGCCCATAGCCGGTAGGTGATCCCCCGCCACCGCATGTTTCGTCCAAACGCGGCGCGGAGGATCAGCAGCCCGTGCAGCGTCATCCACAGCGTCGTGCCCCACCGGTCTAGCTGCAGGGTCCAACCCAGCTTCTTGAGCACCGGCTGCCCAAACGCCTGCGTCACCGCCTGCTGGCGGAACCCAGCTCGCAGCTGGTTGGCCACGAACACCGCCGCGATCGCACACGCCGGCCACAGCCAGGTGCTGACCTTCGCCCCGCTCAACACGCCCACCAACACCCAGCCCCACGCGCTAAAACACCCCGCGGCATACAAGCCGGGCAGGATCAGACCCATCACAAACAGACGCGGTGCGTACACCCGGGTAAGCAGGTATTGGCGGTGCACAAAATTGACCAACCCCCGCCAATCAAAGTCAACCGGCGTCGCCACCAGGCACCGGGGCACAAAATAGACTCGCAACCCCAGGTCGCGGCTCATCCGGCTAAATTGGTAATCGTCACACAGCGCCCCGACCAGGCGCCCATGCAGGTCACCGCGCAGCGCGGTGCTGGCCTTGACCGCCATCGACCCGCCCCAGGCGTGGTTGACCTTGTCCCGCCCCAGCAGGCACGCCACCGAGCTGTTCATCACACTGGCCAGATGCGACCACACCGACGCCCGTCCGGGCAAATCCGCGGTATCACGGACGATCGGGATCAGCCAGCGGTACCCCGTTGTCACGCCTGTGATCTTGTCCTGGACCAGCGGCCCCACGAGGCTCGCGAGCCACCCCGGCCCGGGCACGGCGTCGCTATCGGCGAAGACCCACGCCTCAGGCAGCGGTTCACCACGCTGCTGCCGCGCCAACAGGTGGTCGATCGCAAACAGCTGGTTGTGGATTTTTTGCCCCTCGTCAGGGCCCGCGGGCCCCGCGACCAACACCTGCGCACGATCCGGGCCGTAACGCTCTACCGCTTCGACCAACACCGCGTACGCTGGGTCAGCCGGGGCATCGACCACCAGCAGCAGCTCATATTCGGGGTAGTCCTGTTCAAACAGCCCCGCCACATGCTGGGCCATGTGGTGATCGAGCCCCTTGAATGGCACGACCACTACAGCGGTTGGGCGGTAGCGATCAAATGCCTCACGCGGCGGCTTGTCGTAGAGACGCCGAAACTTACGCACACGCATCGCAGAGAACATTGCCTGCAAGACCCACAAGAACCAGAGGACCATCAGGATCAGAGGCGGAACGTTGGTCATCACGCGACAGGATCATCGAAATGCCTACAAACGTCCAACCCACCAGCGGTTTTACGTGCTTATTCGTATGGCGTGCCGGGGATAGGTCGAGCTAGGCGGGTTGAGTCTATCTGCTGTTTGCCTATGATGCGGCTTGTCGGGCGGTGCAGTGGGTCAGGATCAAAAAAAGAGGCTTTTGATTGATAAGGAAACCAAGCATGCCAAACCGAACGAAGATCGCGGTGATCGGCGGTGGGAATGTGGGCGCCAGTTGCGCATTGTGGGCGGCCAGCAAAGAGCTGGGCGATATCGTGGTGGTTGACATCCCCGAGGCCGAAGACCGCGTGAAGGGGAAGATGCTAGACCTGGCCCAGTGCGGCCCGATCGAGCGGTTCGATGCGAACATCCAAGGCACCAGCCGCTACGACGACATCGCCGGCTCCCAGGTCGTGGTGATCACCGCGGGGATCCCGCGTAAGCCGGGGATGAGCCGCGACGACCTGATCGCCACGAACGTTAAGATTGTTCGGCAGGTCAGCGAGAACACCGCCAAGCACGCACCCGACGCGGTGATCGTGGTGGTCAGCAACCCGCTGGACGCGATGGTGTACACCGCGTGGCAAGCCAGCGGGTTCCCCACCCAGCGGATCGTGGGGCAAGCCGGCTGCTTGGACGTGGCGCGTTACCGCACGTTCATCGCGATGGAGCTGGGCGTCTCAGTCGAAGACATCAGCGCCCTGCTGCTGGGTGGGCACGGCGACGACATGGTCCCGCTGCCACGCTACACATCGGTGCACGGCATCCCCGTCTCGCAACTCTTGAGCCAAGACAAGATCGAAGCCTGTGTGGCGCGTGCGAAGGTCGGCGGCGGAGAGATCGTCAAGCTCATGGGCACCAGCGCGTACTACGCCCCGGCCAGCGGGGTGATCCAGATGGTCGAGGCGATCGTCAAAGATAAGAAACGCATCCTCCCCTGTGCGGCGTTTTGCGGCAGCGAGTATGGCGTGGGCGGGTACTTCGTGGGCGTGCCGTCCGTGCTGGGCGCGGGCGGGGTCGAGCGCGTCATCGAGATCCAGCTCGACCCAGGCGAAAAACAGCTGCTAGATCAATCGGTCGATCACGTCAAGGAATTGGTCGGGGTGGTCCAAAAAATGGCGCCCAACCTGGGGTAGACGCGGTGTCGTGTAGGAACTGCTTCCTCTGTAGTAGCTACGACATCATCGGACACGCGAATCAATCCCTCCGCCCCCCTACCGTTGCCCCAGCTTGGGCTCGATCCCTTGCCTGATCCGCACCAGGTTCGACCTGTGTCGATACGCCACCAGCAGCGCCAACAACCCCGTTGTGATCAGGAACGGGGATACCCGATCCAACGCTTCGCCACAAGCCAACGTGTGCAGCAACACACCCAACGGCACGGCAACAGCGGCGGCGATGCTGGCGATGCTCACGTAACGCGTGGCCCAAACCACCGCCGCCCACACACCCGCGGCAACCAAGCCCGAGCATGTCAGCACCGGCCAGATCCCCAGCACCACCCCCAGCCCCGTCGCTACCCCCTTGCCACCCTTAAACCCCAACCACACCGGGTAGATGTGCCCCACCATCGCCGCGGCCCCAAGCGCGACCCACCGCCACGCCTCCAATACATCGATCGGCTGACCCACATACCCCAGCGCCCACCCACCAGCAAGCACCGGCACAGTGCCTTTAAGCAGGTCCAACACAAAGCACAGCACCCCCCACCGCTGACCCAGCAGCCGACCCGTATTCGTCGCCCCAACGTTCCCGCTGCCGTGATACCGGATATCCACCCCTTTGGCCGAACCGATCAGCAACCCAAACGGCACCGAGCCGGCCAGGTACGACACCGCCATCCATAACAGCCAATGGGTCATCTGGGCCACACCCAAGAAAAGGGCCCCGATTATACCCGCTGCGTACACCAATGCCCTACCACAGGAACCGCGATGAAAGACAACAACCCCCGGTGCAAGACCGGGGGTTGTGTCTCTCTCCCGCCATCGGTGGTGGAGAATTAAGCTCTCCGACGACGGCGACGCATCATCAAGCTGCCGATCGCACCTAGGCCCATCAGCGCTGCGGACGTCGGCTCAGGAGTAATCGTGATCCGGGCTACATCACCACCCACCCAATTCCTTGAGCTGGGTATATCGTCCAGCCCACCAATCCCCGCGTGGGGGATGGTGATCACACCGCCTTCTACATCCCCCGCGTCGACCCCAGCGCCCAGGCCAGGGACCGACGTTGATAGCTCATCATTGACCTCGGTGCCCGCGTCCCATACATCGCTGTCGGTGACCACGACCACCCCGTTAAACGCTGCTCCACCGGGGAACAGGTCGATCGCGCCGTCCCCGGTCGCCACACCGATAAACGCGTCGTTGCTCACCGCCAGCATGCTGGCAAAGCTCAACAACGGGTGAGCGGTATCCGCCTGGATCGTCACAGAAGCCGACCCACCCGGCCCGATCGGCACCCCGGGGCTGACGGTTGCCACATCAGACACCGTCGTGCCCACAGATCCTGTGGCTAACGTGATGACCTGGCTAGGGTCACCATCTTCCGCCAAACGCTCCAATGCACCCGAAGCCGCCTGGCCGGTGTCAAACAGATCAAATCCGTTGTCGTGGGTGATCAACACCACCGGCGTGAGCACATTGGGGCTCAGGTTCTCAATCGTGATCTCAAATTCATCTGCGGCGACACCCGAGCACAGCCCCACCGCCGCCCCAAACCAAACGGCTACGACCAGCCCTGTTTTCCTACAACCTGCCATCATCACATACTCCTTTCGACTCAAAAAACGATTGTCATGCCCCACCGGTGCACCCTGCACCGGCATTGATTTACACAACCGGCTGCTTAGCCGCGTCCAATCCCCAATACCCATACGATCGATTGAGTCACTTCGTCGGCAAACCCCACCGCGGGCCCGGTTAACAGCCCTTCATTGATCAATCGAGGCACGTTGAGCATCAACCCCGTGAAATGGCTTAGCGCTAGCTTCGGGGGGATCTGCCGCGCCAGGCCCGCCTTCTGAGCGGCAGCAAACATCTCCATAAACAGCTGCCCTTGACGCGTGGTGATCCCTTCCTCGTCCAGGCCGTGCAGCTGTGGGTGATCGGTCAGCAACACATAGGTAAACGCGTAGCGATCCTGGTCGTAACAGTGATAGGTCAGCCTAACCCACTCACGGATCTTCTCTCCAAACGGCAGACCGCTGCCGGCCAGGGTTTCTTTCTCATGGATCATCGCCTCGATCGCCTGCTTGTAGGCACACCACTGCAGCTGCTCTTTGCTGCGGTAGTGGCGATAGATCGCACCCTGGGTCACCCCGACCTCCAAGGCAATGGCGCCGATGGTTGCCGCTTCGAGGCCCCGCTGGGCAACGACCCGCATCATCGCCGTCATCAAAGCTTGCTTTGTGTTGTTGAGGGTACGGGCCATGGCCATAATAAGTAAGTGACTGTTTACTTACACTAATTCTTATCATAAACATATTACTCCCAAATATCAAGAAAAAAATGGCTTCAGTGAGTGCTTCCGGCCATTTCTTTTTCGATAATGAACTTATTCATAATCATTTATATTCTTTTACGGGTCGCAAGATAGACCCATCGGGTATGGGTTTGCCGCGTCGGGATCACAAAAACGCCCAAGATTGCCCTGCCGCGGGCGAACCGGACCCCGTCAATCTGATCGGGGCTGGTATACCTGAGTCATTTCTATGGATTTCTCTAAGCAAGTGTGTGAGAAGACGTGTGCCACTGGCGGCTTGCCCGCCAGTGTGAACAACCTACGCCTAGCGCACTGGCGGGCAAGCCGCCAGTGGCACCCATTCCCGACATCGGCATGCTCCTCACACACTTTCTAAACGGTTCCACCAGGCTTGACACAATCACGCGCGCCGCCCCAATCAGCAGCTAGCTTGTGCAGATCTTGTTGAGCGGGGACCCCAAACCCGGGGCGGTATCCAAATAATTCATAAAGATTCTTCGACCCGAGTTGATCGTCGAGAACCTCAAGGTGGTCAAGGCTTACCCAAGCCGGGTGCGTCAAACCGCAAGCCCGGCTTAGGCGCAGCAGTTCTTTGCGTAACGTGAGGACATAATTGGCCAGGCGTGCCGACTTGATCGTCGGGTCCAGGCCACGCACCAGCCAGCGGTTGTGCGTAGCGATACCCGTGGGGCAGTGGCCTGTGTGGCACCGCTGGGCCTGGATGCAGCCGATGGCCAGCATGGCTTCGCGGGCCACAGCGATCATGTCACAGCCCAGGGCGAATCCGAAAAGCGCTGTTTCAGGGAAGCCCAGTTTGCCCGATCCCATGAAGACCAGGTTCTCGTGAACGCCCTGTTGGGCAAACTCGCGGTAGACGCGGCTAAACGCCAGCTTGAAAGGCAGTGCTACGTGGTCGGTAAACACCAGCGGCCCGGCCCCGGTGCCGCCCTCTCCGCCGTCGATCGTGATGAAATCCGTGGCCCGGTCGGTCGTCGCCATCAGGCGCGCCAGGTCGCGCCAGAACCCGATTTCTCCGACGGCGGACTTGATGCCCACCGGCAGGCCGGTGGCCTCGGCGATCCGCTCCACGAAATCTAGCAGGCCGTCGGGGCCGTGGAACGCCGAATGGGCTGCCGGGCTGATGCAGTCTTGGCCGATGGGGATCCCCCGGATCTGCGCCACGGCTGGTGTGACCTTTCCTGCTGGGACGACCCCGCCTAGACCCGGTTTGGCGCCTTGACTGATCTTGATCTCAATCGCCCGGATCTGGGGGTGTTGCCCGACGGTTTCCACGAGCCGCGAGAGGCTGAACCGGCCGTCGGGCTCGCGGCAGCCGAAGTACCCGGTGCCGATCTGCCAGATCAGCTCGCCCCCGTGCAGGTGGTGGTGTGAGATCCCGCCCTCACCGCTGTTGTGCAGGCAGCCGGCGGTGTGGCAGCCGCGGTTGATCGCCTCTACCGCTGCGGCGCTTAACGACCCGTAGCTCATCCCAGAGATGTTCACGACCGACGCGGGTCGAAACGCCTTGGCTCGGCGGCGGTGGGCGCCCAGTACCTTCGCGCATGGGGCTTGATACTGCGGGTCGTGGCGGGGGTCGCCCGGTGGTGGGTCGACGATCGGAAAGGCGCTGTGCTTGACAATGAGGTAATTCGAGGCCGCTTCCATGTCGTTGTCCGAGCCAAACCCGAAATAGTTGTTCTGGTCCTTGGAAGAGGCATACACCCACCGCCTTTGGTCCCGGCTAAACGGCCGCTCTTCGTCGTTGCTGGTTACGATGTATTGACGCAGCTCGGGTCCCACAGCCTCAAACCAATAGCGGAAGTGCCCGATGATCGGGAAATTGCGCAAGATCGTGTGTTTGCGCTGAAGCACGTCGTAGACCGCCAGCGCTGCTAGGACGCCTAAAACCGGAAAAACGATCCACATCCGTTTAACCTCGCGTGGCCGTAACAATCGCTACACTCGCCGAGCAGCCCAAGCGGTCGGCGCCGGCTTGGAGCATCGCCATCGCTTGGGAGCGGGTACGGATCCCACCCGAGGCCTTGACGCCCAGCCCGGCGCTGGCTTGCTTCATCCATTGCACCGCTTGCACGGTTGCGCCGCCAGCGGGGTGGAAGCCGGTCGAGGTTTTCATGAAATCGCAGCCGCTTTCGCGTGCCGCGAGGCAGGCGGTGTGGATCCGGTCGCGGCCTTGAGCGGGGTCTTGGGTCAGCAGCGCAGACTCGATGATCACCTTGACGATCACCGCGGGGTTGGCGGCGCGTGCGGCTTTCACGATCTCGATGAACTCAGCCTTAGCGCTAACCAAGTCCTGCTTGAGCAGGTATGGCAGGTGGGCCACGAAGTCGATCTCTTGGGCGCCGTCTTTGACCGCAGCGGCGGCTTCGATCGCTTTGACCGTTGGCTTGCTGGCCCCCGACGGAAACCCGATCACCGCGCAGGTGTGGACCCCGGTGCCGCTTAGCGCCCGGGCGACGCGCGCGACGTACACCCCATGGATACACACCGCAGCGAACCGGTGTTGCTTGGCCTGGGCGGCAAGCCGATCAATCTGATCGGCGTGGGCTTCGGGCTTCAGCAGCGTGTGATCGATTTTGTTCGCCAACTCGATGGCGACACAGGGCGTCGGGCTGATGGCTTTTAAAGGCATGGCTTAGTGGACCGGGGACAGCGTGGTGTTGGCTTGGGTCGTGGCGTGATGCGATTGAACGGCTTCGAAGAACCGTGTTAACGCTTCAAGGTAGCGGGGTTCGTCGTACAACGCCAGGTTCCCATGCCCGGCGCCTACGAAGGTGACGAGTCGTCCCTGTGCCGCGGCGTTGGCGATCTGCTGGCCCGAATCTAGGTGGCAGATCGGGTCGGCGGTGCCGTGCAAGACCAGCAGCGGGCACGGTACCCGCCCAGCCAGCGCCACCCGATCGAAACCCGAGAGGCCGCCCAGGTACCAAGCCAAAAAAGCCGTGGTCAGGTTTGTCAACGGGAACGCAGGCAGGTTCCGTGCACGCAGCTGACCAGCCAAGGGTTCTTGGAACGATCGGTAGGGTCCCTCGACGATGACACCGGCGAGCGGCGGTCCTGCAGGCGACGCCACGGCGGCTGCGGCCAGTGTCACGCCTGCGCCCATGGAGCTGCCGTACAGCACCAGCGGCTGGCCCTGGCCATCGATCTGGCCCAGGATCTGCTGCAGGTCATCGGACTCGGTTGTGCCCATATGCGTGATGGATGCGGTTGAATCGCCGTGACCACGCAGGTCGTAGACCAGTACCCGCGACGCAAATGGGGTCATCACCGGCACCCGGTGGAGCATGGCGTACCGGCTGCTGTTCCAGCCGTGGGTCATCACGATCAGCGGCCCGTTGCATTGGGTCCCTTGGATGATCCAGCCCGTGGTGGCGGTGCCATCGGCCAGTTGGAATTGCTGTTCGATAAATTCAAAACCCAGCTGGCGAGGGTCGGTCGGCCAGTTGTTGGCCAGCGCATAGGCATAGGTCTTGCGCTTCGGGTGCAGGCAGGCATACGCCACCCACCCGGTCGCCAGGAGAGCCAGCAGCACACCCGCGGTCAAAAAGAGGGTCAGTGGTCCCATGGGTCGATCCGAGTCGGATGGCATCGCCGATCGCTGTGTACCCACAGCGGAAGCATCCTGGGTACACGCGGCGTCCTCAACGCGACTCCCTGAGCCGCTATACGCCGATGATTATGTCTAATATCGGTTGAATTCGGTGCTTATGTCAATCACCCCATCCATCTAGAAGATTGCCCCACCCGTAGGATGAACGTGAACGGGGTTTGGGTGTCCCCGCGGGGGCCATGGCATTGGCGATGTGCTTCCATCAAGCAACCGCTCAAGGCGGCGATTTTTTGGATGACCGCTGTTCGAGCTCACAGGCCACCTCAACCAGTAGCGCTTGGAGCGTGGCGCGGCTGGCTCGACGGATGATTGTTTTGAGGTGGCCCGGTAGCGGTTTGCCCTGATAGCCCGACAGCCACGCTTCGGGCAACAACATCAGATAACGCAGGATTTGAACGGCGTCTAGACCGAGTGGTTTTTTGGATGTGGGGCGGGGCACGCCTTCCTTGTTGGGGTGGTGGGCGTGTTGCCGTGGTTGGCGGCCAGACGCAGCAGCGGAGGCTTTCCGTTTGGTTTTTCGGGCTGATTTTTTTAAGGGCTTTTCGGGCGTAACGCCCGGCTGCTCTTGGGGGAGATCTGGGGCGCGGGGCGATTGAGGGTCGGCGTAGGCCATAACGGTGTCACCCCTGGCTGGGAGAGGCGATTGGCGCTGCCTTTATTAGCGCACCATCGCTCCTTTTAACGCAGAGCGGATTGCGACGGACAGGCCCAACCGATCCTAGCATTTAAATCATTATAATATCATAAATAAATTATGTCAATATCATGTTTGATTGTGGAGGAACATCATCTTTAAAGTAAGTTCATGCCACCCAAAAAAACCCTGAACTTGGCGGTTCCCGCGGACTTGCTCGAGCGGTTCAACAGCCTGTGTCAGCAGTATGGCCACAACAAACAGAAAGGGATGGTGCTCAGCGCCGCGGTCTTGATGTTTCTGCGTGCCGAACCCGAAGTTCAGGGCCGGTTTTTACAAGAAGTGGCAACCGCTGAGATCGAAGCGGGTGTCAAGCGGCTTAAGAATCAGCGTGAGCATGAGGTGGGCCAGCTGCGGCTGGCGTCGGATGCGGAAGCCGGCCATGCCCCAACATCTCAGAAGAAGAAACCCAAGCCCGCCAAAGCCGCCAAGAAAGCCCGAAAAGCCAAACGCGGCATCTCCCGGCTGCCCGAGCTGGAAGACTTTACCTAACCGGCTCGAAGACCCGCATCACCCAGCCTTTTTCTTCTGGCAATACAGGCGGTTGATAGAGTCGGCTCACCCGACAACGCTTGAAACCTGCCCCACGAGGTGCAGGGGGTATAGCGGATGGGCCAGCTTGATCGGTGGTGGGTGAGAACGTCTTTAAGGTGAAGGGGCGTGCGCCACGGCCAGGTGGGGTGATCGGGTCAGGGGATGAGCAACGGTCCAACCCAACTTCTTCACGCACACTGCGGGTATAGTCCATGACGAATTGAGTCATCGCCAGACCAAACAGGTCGCAGTAATCTTCCTTGTCATCGAGGTTCTGGCCGAAGTGGTGGATCCACGCTTCGATATATTCGTGGCAGAGCACCTGGATCTGTTGAGCGGTGCTGGCTTGGTCGGAGACCAACAACTCGTGGAGCTGGTTGTCGCACAAACCCAGGCAGGCTTCCCCTTCGTGGTCGATCAAGCCATGGACTTGTCGTACCCGGTACACATAGGGCCCAACGCGGAGGTTCATCGTTTCTCTCCTCGAATAACGGCTTAACCTTTTATTTCATCTACGATTGGTATCCATCACCCATCATAACAACATCCCCGCCCTACGACGGCGACCGAAACGTTTTTACAATCGGCCGGGCGCGGTCTACATCTTGGGGCAGGACACGCACGATCTTGAGCTGATCGGCGGCCACCAGCCCGTCGAGGGGGCTGTCGGTGTGATCGATGAAGCTATCGATCCCGGCTTCTTTCAGCTGATCACACACAAGCTGTGCTTCCATAAGGGTTTCGCATTCGTAGATGTCAACAAGGTCTTCTTTCATGGCGGTTTACCGGGCTGGGGCGTTGAAACTGAAACCATTAAGCCGGAGACGCCTTCATCTCCGCAGCAGAGGGTCGGTTTGTAACGATTATTTTAGCGGTATCTTTTGGTCACGGCTGATCACCTTGGCCACGCTGGAAGGTGAGCGTGGTATCCTAAAATAGAGGGGCCCCAAGGGGCGCTTGGCTAGACCTGGCCAAGCAAGATCGGATAGCAGGGAAAAGATCAGACCCATGCCTAGTGATCTACATCGATCAATGCTTCACCCAGCCCAGCCGAACACCGACTCGGCAAGCGAGTTGTTACGCCGCTCACATCTCGAACCTTCAAGATCGCGGCCAGCCCCGCGAGAGCCGCGCGCCAAGCGGCTCCAACTGGTGGGTCGCCGCGCCAAAGGCGCTGCATCATCGCGAAAGCCCACCCAGTTATTCGATCAGCCCATCACCGGTCCAACCGACCCGCGGTGGGTCTTAGCGGTCCGCACCGCTCAGCTGCTCGATGGGGAAGTGCTGACCCCTCTGCGGCGGGAGCGCCTCCGGCAGCTGGGGAGGATCCTGGGGCTCACGCCGTTTGCGGTCAGCCTGATCATCGCGGTGGTTCAGGATCAGGCCCGGCGCGGCTTCGCGCCCGAAGACTGCCCCACCGCAGGCGAAGACCAGCTCCGCTTGATCCCGCTGCCCCAGCGCACAGACCAAGCCCGGCGCACCAAGATCTACACCGCCCTAGGCGTCGCGGGCCTGCTGGCGGTAGAGCTGCTGCTGATCCAGTGGTGGTTGCTGAGTTAGCTCTATCGTCTGCGCATAGACCACCCTAAACCGAAGCTGTGCAACAACAACCCTGCGTCAGACAAGCAAGATTGAGTTAACCCGGTGGTTGAGTCGGTACGGCTGCTGATGGATCACGGTGTTGGGGCGCCACGGGCGGTGGCGTATGCACCACAAGCGTGTCGGTGCCTGGGCCACCGCTATGACAGGCGGGGAATGGGTGGTCTTGATGCGAGGCGGGCAAGGCGAGCCATGTCCGGGCCATCATCCAGGAACCAGCCGCGATGATCACGACCGCGACCCATCGCGAGCCTTGGGCCCTGAATCGGCGGGGAACCACGCGATGGGCCAACAACACGCCGGTCAAGGATGGGAGCGTGCCGAATCCAAACATGACCATCCCCACGGCGCTGTGTAGCGGCGTAGGCATGGCCACAACAACCAGCAGCACCGCGTAGACCATGCCGCAAGGCAGCAACCCCATCACCACGCCCAGCAGCAAGCGGGCGACCCACCCGCGCTGATGGGCCAGCTTGGCTAACCACGTCTTCTTCGTCAGCGCCCCGGTGCCGCAGCCGGCCAGCCATGTGCCAATCTTGCCTGTAGGCAAGACACCTAGCAGCAGCACGCCACCCGCGATGACCGCAGCGCAGCCGGCGATCGCTAGCGGGAATTGCAACCCGAGATAGGCACCGCGATCACGGATGCCCTGCCCCAACAGCCCGGCACAAAACCCCAGCAACGCGTAGGTCCAGATCCGACCGGCGTGGTAACAACCGAAGTCCCATAGCCATGATCGACGTTGTGGGGGCGTGCGATCATCGGTCACAGATCGGCCATCGATGGTCAGCGTGGCACGATCAAATACCTCTGCAAACCCCAGCAGGATCGGCCCACACATCCCGATGCAGTGCAGGCTGGCGGCCAGCCCAGCGATCAGCAGGGAGCTGTATAGCGTTAGAAGCGTCAGGGTGCCGTCGGCGTTCATCATCGTTCACGTTATGCCTGTGACAGGACGCCATGCTTCATCATGGAGCGTGGTTGGCCCCCAAGACCCGTCGGTTCCAGTGGCGTCGCCATCGGTGCGTTTTCTGATTCTGTTGAGGCGGCCATGCCTTGGTCGTTGGTTTGATCAATGCGGCCGGCGTTGCGCGAGGTTGTAACGATCATGAGGCTCGACGCGATCATGGCCAACGCCGAGACAATCGGTGTCAGCATCCCACCAACCGCCAGCGTCAGCCCGATCAGGTTGTAACCGAATGCCCATGCCAGGTTCAGCCTCACACGTTTCATACAATGTCGCGCGATCGCGATCGTTGTCGGCACGCGGTCGAGCCGATCGCTCAACAACCAGACGTGCCCGGCCTGC
The DNA here is from genome assembly GCA_965223655.1 of Phycisphaeraceae bacterium. Classification (GTDB taxonomy): domain Bacteria; phylum Planctomycetota; class Phycisphaerae; order Phycisphaerales; family Phycisphaeraceae; genus CBDCXC01. The sequence continues at coordinate 25,822 of CBDCXC010000006.1, read as the reverse complement.
TTGGCCAAGTCCGTCCCGCTGTTCATCACAAACCCCACGTCTGCACCGGCTAACACCGGCCCGTCGTTGATCCCGTCGCCGACCATCGCCACACGATCACCACGCTGCTGGGCGTCTGCAATCCGTTCGAGTTTTGTCGCAGGCAAAAGGGATCCCTCACCGTGCATGCCCAGCGCTTGGGCGGTTTGCATGGTGGGTTCGGGCTGATCACCCGAGAGCATCTCGACGCCGATCCCCATCGCCTTGAGCCTAGCCACGGCTTGCATGGCGTCGTCACGCAGACGTTCGGCCAAGTCGAACCGGGCCAGGATGCGGTCGGTATCGATCAGGTAGACTTTCATGGCTGCGGCGGCGGGGCTGCCTGTGGCGTGTTGCGTGGGGTGGGTTTTGTCGAACGGGGCGACACTTAGCCCGCTTTGATTCGCCAGCCGCGCGCTGCCTAACCGCATCACCCGACCCGCGACTTGGGCTTCAACACCCAGGCCGGGTAGGGTTTTGGCCGAATCGATACCCGTTGGCTCCAACACGCGTTGTTGGGCTTCCTGAAGCAGTGACCGGGCGATCGGGTGGGTGCTTGTGGATTCCAGGGCAGCCGCCCATTGCAGGGCTTGAGCTTGATCGACCCCATCCGCAACGACAATCCGATGCAGGCGCAGATGTGCCTGCGTCAAGGTCCCGGTTTTATCAAAGAACACCCGATCGATCGCCGCGAGGCGCTCAAGCGTTGGGGCCGAATCGATGATCACGCCGTGTTGGGCGGCTCGGCGCAGTGTGCTCCACGTCGCTAGCGGGGCGGCCAGCCCCAGCGCACACGGGCAGCTGATCAGAAGCACGCTTAGCGCATCAAACAGCCCGCGTGTGGCTTGCCCCTGGGTGGTATGCCACACCACCACACCCACCGCCAACACGAGCACCGACGGAACAAAAACAGACGCCGCACGATCCACCAGCCTTTGGATCGGCAGCTGACGCATCCGGGCGTCTTCTAACAGCCGCTGCGTCTGGCGGATCACACGGTCGTCACCGACGCGCTGCGTCTGTATCCACAGCGGCCCGTCGAGGTTGATGGTGCCTGCCAATACCGCGTCTCCCGGCCCGACCTCGCGGGGTTTGGATTCACCTGTTAGACAAGAATCATTCACGTGGCTGATCCCTTCAACAACCACACCGTCCACGACGAAGCCCTCCCCCGCACGGGTGTAGACGCGATCACCGACCAGCAGCCGGTCTGAGCCGATGTCGATCTCTTCACCATTGCGTCGCACACGCACCCGGTGTGCCGGCGGGGCCGTCGATGACGCGGTCATCCTCATGGCTTTGCGCTTGGCGGTGGATTCAAGGAAATACCCAAGCGTCACCAGCACCAGGATCATCGCAGCCGTGTCGTAATAGAGGCTGCCCCGGCCCTGCAGCGTGTGGATCACGCTGATCAGGTAGGCCGCCCCGACCCCCATACAGATCAGCGTGTTCGTGTCGAGGCGCACACGCCCAGCAACACGCAACCACCCCAGCAGATTCACGAAGCGGTTTCGGGGCCGCGCTGCGGCGGCGCTAGGCTTGCCATGAATCGTTTCGGAGGCAGGGCCAAGCACATGGCCCAACGCATCGGCCACCAGGGGCACACCCAGCATCGCGATCAAGATGGTGGTCAATAGCCCCAGCAAATAAGCGAACAACCCCGCCAGGAGATCGTGACGCCCCGTGCCTTGGGTATACCACTCACACGAATAGAACGCCCAGCTGAAGACCATGACGTTCATCGCCAGGAAGATGCCCAACCCCAGGCGCAGCAGCAACGTGTTGGCTGCGCCGCCGGCGTGATCGGTTTTTGAATCGATCTGGGTCGCCTGTCCGGCCGGCTGGGCCAGCTCGTACGCCAACCGGCAGCCGAAACAGCAGAACCGTGCACCCCGACCGCCGGTTCGGCGTGACCGCGGCACCACAAGGCCGCAGTGAACACAGCAGGGTTCCGTGGCCGCATCCCCAGCCCAACCCGCAACGCCCGGATCCCAATCAGTGGTCTGCGCAGCCATATCGGGACGCGGCCTTTCGTCGCCTCAGGGTAGGGTCAATCGGTCAGCAAGATGTAGCGTACGAGATAGGCCAGCCCACCGATGAAAAAGCCGATCCAGATCAACGCGGCGTACCACGGGAAGGCGTAGCCCTGATAGCTGAGGTATTTGTGTCGTTGGAACATGTGTTGACTCATGACGGCAGGGTTTGTGGTTTGATACCCACCCTTGGGTTAACCCCCATGACGGTCGATCTCGCGCTGCATCTCGAGCATACGGTATTTGGGGGCTTCGATGTCCCGGAACTGACCCGAAAAGTACGCCCACAGGAACAAGCACGCAAAGCCCACCGCTACGATCAGGTAGTTCAGCACCGGGATGAGAAACGAAGCCAGCGCTTGGGCGCCCTGAGTCGTGGCGGTGATATAAAAATCGCACAGCTTAAAGAGGAAAGCACCGCCGGCGGTTAAGACCATCGCCACACTAAAAACCCATAGAAACACACGCGCCCGGTTGGATAGGGCCGCGTCGTGCGACCGCCGGTGCACCGTTTGGGCGTCAGGGTTTGAACGAATCATGGCTCACCTGATCCTTTGAATACAGACCGGAACCCCTGTTTCATGGTTGGGAGTAGGCTGCTTAATACCCATCTTCGGAGTTCTCGCCATAGCCTTCGTCTCCATACTCATCACCGTATTCGTCACCCCCGTAATCCGCTTCATTTGGATCATCGGCTTCGAGTTGGGCGTCTGTTGCCTCGGCGACCGTGGCCGCGGCTTTTTGGCCCAGGATCTTCGGCTCGGGGTAGCTGCGGTCGATCGCGGGCAGCTGGTGAATCGTCTCGGATCGGGTGGGCTGCCAGCTGCCTAGCCACTGGATGTACGCGATGATCGACAGCCCGGTCTTGTTGGGCGTGATGCCGTCCGCTTCATAAAACCAAGGGTAATCAGGCATCACACTTAGCGGGTTGACGTCCGGGGGGTGGTAGAAGTGCGCCACGTGCCAGTCGTTGGACTGCCGGCCACCGCGGCGGATCAGGTCGGGCCCAATCCGACGCGTGCCCCAAAGCGGGGGCATGTTCAATGCGTTGTGGTACTCCTCCGGGTAGCTGACCGCCCCGAACCGGGCTTCATCGTTGCCCCACGGCCGGACCTGCTGCGAGTGGCAGTGCCAGCAACCCTCGGACACGTAGGCGCGGTGGCCCAAACGCAGCGCCTGCTCGAAAGCGTCTTCCACGCTCGAATCCCCAAAGGCTTGCTTGAAAGCAACGGGGTATTGTTCACGCAACTCGATGAAGTCCATCGGCGGCTGGGCGGCCAGCTGCTCTATCGTGCGCACCTCGATGTCTTGCAACGCCACCGTAGGGATCCACCCGGCGACCGCGAACGCTATGGCAAAGAACATCAACCCCGCGACCAGAAAGATAAAGCTAAACCGTTCCAACCGTCACCTCGTTTTCGATCGCCTCATAAGGCTCGTAATCGATGTCGATGTGCTTGACCTTCGCGGCGCATGCGGTCATCACCATGTTCACCACGAGGCACCCAAACCCGCCGATGATCGCCAAGCCTGTTACCGTTCGGACAAGCCAGAACGGACGGAGCATTTCCAGGATCGATTCGCGCGGCGCCAGCTGCATGGCCATGAACCCCTCGGCAATCCCGCCCGCGGTCAGCGTCAGGAACATCATCCCCAGCCCCAGTGCGATCAGCCAGAACTGCCACCGGCTCAGCGACACGCTCCACCAATCCCGCCCGATCAGCTTCGGCCACAGGTGCTCGATCATCCCGAAGATCCAGAAGCTAAACACCCCGAACATCACCAGGTGCGCGTGACCCACGACCCAATCGGTGAAGTGGATCACCTGCTGGAAGGTCAGCGTCACCTGGAACGCACACTGCAAGCAGGTGATCGCATAATTCAGCGCCCCAAGCCAGAACCAGCGGATGGCCATGTGGTTCTTCAGCGCCCCCTCGCAGCCACGCCAGGTCATAAAGAAGTTGATCACCACCGTGGTCACCACAATCTCGATCGCGATCGTGCTCACCACCGCGCTGTATTGAGCAAACATCGGCACCGGCGAGCCCAGGAAGTGGTGCAGCCCCTGCAGCGGGTAGAAGAACGCCAACCCCCAGAACCCCACCAGCGACAAAGCGTGCGACCAGATCGGCTTCTTGAGGATGATCGGCACGAAAAAGTACATCATCCCCCACCCCATCGGGGTGACGAACAGCCCGACCAGGTCGTGGATGTACAGCCCCAGCAGCGGGCCCGCGGCGCTGCCCGCCACGAGGTACTGCGGGAAAAAATTGCCCATGATGTACGTCAGCCCCAGCCAGATGAACCCGGCGGTGAAATACCACAAGCTGACGTACATCGCCTTCTCGCTGCTGCGAACAATCGGGGTATAGAACTGGACCCACACCAGGATCGCCCCGACCACGACAACCGGGTCGATCCACACCGGCGTCTCACCCCACTCGACCGCTTGGGCCTGCCCCAGGTGCAACCCGATATACGTCGCCAGAACGATCCCGTTCCACGCCCCCCAGATCACCCACCCCAACCCGGCGTGGGCCACACGCTTCCCCGTCAACCGCGGCACCGTCCAGTAGAGCATCGCCAGGAACGCGTTGGTCAGCCACCCAAACGCGATCAGGTTCGTATGGATCATCCGGATCCGACCCGGCGAGAGCACGGCGATCTTCGGCAGCGGCCAGTGCTGGATCAGCTGCAGGGAATAGAACAGGCCCGCAAACAACGCGAGGGTAAACCAGAACACCGCAGCGATGACGTGCCACTTCACCAACCCGGTATGGACCAGCCGGGCGGTGGGTGCCGCGCCTGCGGGAGGATCACCGGTTGAAGATGATGGCCGATCGGGTTGGATCATGGGGACTCCCCGTTTGAAGCGCTGTGTGGTGTGGGCTGTGGCTGCCCCAGCACGGCTTGGGCGGTCGATACCTGCTGCTGCAGCGACAGGACATAGGCCACCAGATCCCAGCTGTTGCGCTGGATCATCTGTTGGCGTTGGGTTTCGTCCATCTGCGTAAACACCTCACCCGCTGTTGCCGGGAAGTCGTCAAGGTACGGCTCAAGCTGTTCATCCTCACCCGGCTGGAGAAACATCTTCTGGGTCTCGAAGGTCTCCACATTCACCGCCGCCAGCGTCACCCCGCCGTACGCGGGCATGATGCTACGAAGCCCCGTGTGGAAGGTGCGGTAGATATCTTCGGGGTTGTCCCCGCCTTTGAGCCGGCCCCGGGTGAAATCCAGGGGCTTTTGTGGGTTGCCCCACGCGTCGGTGTATTGGGTTTGCGTGGCCCCGGTCCCGGCCCCGTCGCTGCCGTGGCACTTCCCGCACTGCATCGCCAGGTACACAATCCGCCCCCGCAACACCCGCCCCGGAGCGCCTAGGTCCTGGGGGGCGGCCGGGACCGGCACGACCCAACGATTGCTCTTCTCTTTCTCCCAATCGGGGTAGAACGATTTGATGTATTCGATCACCGCGACTTTTTCTTGTTCAGGCATCAGCGGGAAGGCCGGCATGCTCACACGCGACAGCCCATCGGTAATCGTCCGGTGCAGGTCCGTGTCCAAGGGCAGGCTGCCCGAATCGGTGGACCGGAATTTGTAGATGCCTTTGGTGAAGTCGCGTGGCTTGGTGATCAGCCTCACCGCCGCCGGCCCATCCCCGTCGCCGTTCTGGCCGTGGCAGCCGAGGCAGTACTTCGCGTACACCGCCTTGCCACGCTGCAAGAGGCTGGCCCGCTGGTTATACCCCCGGTATTCGCCCGGCTCGGTCGTATGCCAGCGGTCGTAATCGGCCGGACGCGGATCAGTGGGCGTCAGCAGCGGCTTGCGCCCACCCGCTGTGTTGCTGACCTCAAAAACCCGACCGCCACCCCCATCGCTTGGGCCCGCTGCCCCCAGTGAAACAATCAAGAACCCGCACAGCAACACCACCACCAACCACGCACGCCACGGCCGATCCCAAGGGCGGGCTTGACGAACCCGAGCGTGGTAGGTGCGATGGATTGGTTTGGACATACCCGTGACCTGTTGTGCGATATCAACCAACCAGTGAGCCGCTTGGTCGCGGCCTCTCGAAACGACCCCAAAACTCCATCACCAGCATCGACCAGGCAAACGCCAGGTGTGTCAACACCGCCACCCACACGGGCACCAGACGCACGATCCAGTTATCGCCCAGCAGCATCGGCTGGAGCCAGCTTAGGATCAGGTAGAAATTCACCACCCAAAGCCCCAGCCCGATCGCGGTGGCAATGACAAACCGCGTGATCGCCAAGGCATTGGCAAACAGTGAGCTCATGACGATATGGAACACGCTGCCGTAGACCGCACCGGTGAACAAGTACAACAAGCAGCCCAGAAAGAGGATCACCTCATCTTCCGCACGCAACGCCCGTTCCCCCATCGGGAACGTCAGGTACACCCGGATCAACTCAAGCGCCGGCTTGCCAAACAGCGGGGCACCCACGACGTTGGCCAGCAGGCTCACCAGCGACCCGATCACCCCCAGCATCATCCCCACCACAACGTGCCACAGCAGATAGTAACCATCGGGCGGCCAGGCAGTGGATGCGTTGGCCGGCACATCGGTGTCCACGGCATCCATCTCTAACCGACGGATCTCCGCGAGGTGCTCTTGGATTAAATGCTCACGGTCCTGGGCGTCCACGTGCTGGCCTCTGATGGTTCACCCGATCCCAGCAAAACTCATCTACACAAACGACCTGTAGGTTATTCTGAGAAAAACCTTGGCGTTGTCAACCAATGGATCCATCAAAAGCGGATCGGTCGGTTTTGTCTCTTAAGGGTGGGGCGTCGGTTTGTCGACCCGCTGCGGGCCCCGGTGATACCCCAATAACAACGGAATCGGTTCCTGCCCCCGCAGCTGGATCATCTGTTCGCAGGCGCGGATACAGTCGCCGCATTCCAGGCAATGATTGCGGCCCGGTGCGTCTGCGATCGACACCCCCGTGCGCGCGGGAACCGGGGCCATCAGGTCACGCGGTTTGAGATCTACCGGGCACACATGGTCGCATGCGTCGCACGCGATGCACGTGTCTTGCTCATTGCGGAAGTAGACCCCGTACCACGAAGCCGGGGACACAAACGAGTAGTACAGCCCGATCGGGCAGGCGCTCTTGCAGAAGGCCCACCGCCACCACCGCCCGTGCAGGTATGCCCCGGCTACGCCCACAAGCAGCAACCCCCACGACCAACCCAACGCAGCGGCCGGCCCCTGCCAAAACACCCGCAGGTCCACCCACCAGGCCATCACCGACACCACGAATACCACGCTGAATAGCGCCCCCTGAAGGCTGGCCCACCGCCGCTGGCTCGGCTTCATCCCGGGCGTGTCCACCGCCTCGCCAAACCGGCTAACCTGACCCACCGGGCACCCCCACCCGCAGAATAAACGACCCGCCACCACGTTGCTTAAAAAAGTCACCACGTACATCAGCCCGATCCCGATGATCACGCCGGCCAACCCGCGATTAAAAGGTACTACGCTGTATAACAGGTAATGCCTGCCTTGCCACAGATCGACCCGTGCCAGCCCCGATAGCGGCACCCCAACCAGCAGCCCCAACGACACCGTCATGCCCAGCACCCGAAGCGGGTCATAGCGATGCCGCCCCCGCCTGACCGCCTTAAGCACCTTCAACCGTATGTTGCTAGACCGACCTTTCACGGTGCCGATCATAGTCCCCCGAGAGGGTTTGCGGCCAACCGTTGGTCTGTGGCAGAGAAATCCGCAGTGTTTTTGTGCCTGCGCCGCGGTATTTTCATACGCGATGTGGATACAAAAACGAGGGCGACGGGGCTCGAACCCGCAACCTCCGGATCGACAGTCCGGTGCTCTAACCAATTGAGCTACGCCCCCGGGCAATCCCCAAAACTACGCTACCATGGCCATCATGCTTTGGGTGGGGTGGCCAGTTTAGGAGCCGTAAAAGGGCTTTGTCAACTCACCAGGGGCTTTCTAAAACGCCATCGCCACCATGGCCGACTGGTAAACCAACCGGCAGCGGTTGGCTGCGTCGTCCCAGGTCAGGCGGCGCAGCTCCATGTCCGCGTGCTGCCGCAGGGTGTTGCTTAGTGGCGGGTGCTTGAGCACGGCCAAGATCTTGTTGGCGATCTCGTGGGTGTCCCAGAAGTCGACCTTCAACGCGTGCTTGAGCACCTCGGACACGCCCGAGGTTTTGGAGATAATCACCGGCACGTCGTGGCTGATCGCTTCGAGCGGGGCGATGCCGAACGGCTCGCTGACACTGGGCATCACATACACGTGCGCCATCTTGAACACACGCTCCACATCGCTGCCACGCAGGAACCCGGTGAACAGCACCTTGTTGGCGATGCCGTGGGCCTGGGCCAGGTCGATCACCTCTTGGATCTTGTCGCCCGATCCGGCCATCACGAACTTGACCTTGTCGTATTTCTCCAGGACTTTTTTGGCCGCTTCGATGAAGTACTCAGGCCCTTTCTGCATGGTGATGCGCCCCAAGAACAAGACGATTTTGTCTGTGGGTGTGATCGCGGCCTGAGGCGGTGTGGGGGCGCCGCTGCGCCCCCCGTTGTCGATGCCGTTGTAGACCACATCGATCTTGGCCGGGTCCACGCCGTACCGGTGCTGGATGATCGACTTGGTCATGTAGCTGACCGCGACCACACGGATCGCCCCCTGCATGCCGCGGCGTTCGATCTCGTACACCTCTTGGTGGATCTGCTCACCGGCCCGGTCGAACTCAGTGGAATGGACGTGTGTGATCAGCGGCTTGCTGGTGGTCGCGGCGACGGCTAAGCCGGCGGGGAAGGTCATCCAATCGTGGGCGTGGATCACATCGAACCGCTCACCCTTGGCCAGGTCAACACACAGCTGGGCGTAGCGGCGGGCTTCGGCAAATAGGTCGCCCTGGTAGTCTTGGCCGGTACTGGCCCCGTCGGGGGATACTTCGGATCCGCCGCGGTACCCCACCTGCCCTACCGGGCCCGGCCTGAGCCGACCGCCCACCGACTGGTATGGGCTGGACATGTGCCGCGAAGGCACCGCTTTAAAGGTCACCCTTGAAAACTCACCGGTCTGGGCGGTCTCTTCCAGCTCATACGTGCTCGCGACACTCGCAGGCGAGCGATCGCCCATCGCCGCCGACCTGGCCTGGGGCGAGAGCAGCCGCACGTGCGAGGTGTAATCGGTTCCGATCCCCTTAGGCAGCACAAAGGTGACGTCCACCCCCTGGCGGCTGAGGGCCTTGGTCAGCCCGTAGCAAGCCGTACCGAGCCCACCCGAGATATACGGCGGGAATTCCCAACCCAGCATCAAAACGCGCATCATTTTTCCAATCTACGAATGCATGGCTTCATCGGATCGCGGCGGGCAACAGGGGCCTACACGGTTGATTCGTCGGGTGGCTTCATATCACCCAGCTGCCGGAATGTTGCTTCATAAGCCAGCAACACCCGCGTGATGTACCTGGCCACATCGTTATCTTTTAGCGCCCCGCCGCTATTCAATGAAACCGGTGAGCGGAACACGTATTGCTTCTGGTCATCGCGGAAGTGCTCGATCGGCAGCTGCAGCTCAAGGCCCTGATCGACCAATTCCTCTTCCAGCAGCTCTTCGATCTTATCGCCCTGGTGCATCAGGTCGGCTTCGATCGACTCGCTAAGCCAGCGGTCTGGGGAATACAGCCCGACCCAAACCACCCCATCTTGATTGGGGTCGGTGTCCATGCGGTATGACGTGTCGCTCGCCACATGCTTGGCTTGGCACCGCAGCGACTGTTGGGTGGTGTGGACGGCATCAAACACGCCGGCTTCTTGGACGAGGCGGGCGGCTTGCTCGAATAAGGCCTGGACGGGGTAAGGGTGGCTCACAACAGACAAACGACCGAGTAAGGGTTGGGCGTTCACACTTACAGCATCATATCATAACGATCATGGTTCAAGCCTGTGGGCAACGCTGCCTCACCGCTTCAAACATCAAGACCGCAGCCGCAGCCGAGGCGTTGAGCGAATCCACCCCATGGCCATGCATCGGGATCCTCACCTGGCAACCCAACTCAAACTGTGTCGGAAACCCACTTCTGGCCATTGTAGCCCCAGGCCCGGCCGCTTTGAGCCAAGCGGGGCCCAGCCCCTCGTGCTCCGGGCCGATCACTAGCGCTACCGGGCCGGTGAAATCGGCTTGCGTGTAGGGCAGGCTCGCCTGTGGCGTGGCCGCCACGACCAGAACACCCCGGTCGGTGAGGAATGAAGCAGCCGCATCCCTTGTTGTGCCCACCGTTGGCAGACGGAATACTGCGCCGGTGCTGGCACGGATCGCGTTGGGGTTCAACGCATCGACCACACCATCGACGACCAGTACCCCGTGGCACCCCGCAGCCGCGGCGCTGCGCACCATCGCACCCAGGTTCCCCGGTTTCTGGGTGCCCACCGCGACCAGCCAGAGGTCTGGCTCATCCGTTTGTGAAGCCACTCGTGCTTCGACCAGGGTCTGCAGATCCCATGATGGCGTCTGGAAGACCGCTAAGACCCCCTCTGGGTTTTGGCGGTAAGCCATCTTGGCCATTAATGCCGTGGTCACGGTGAAAACCGCTGCTGGGGTTGATCTTGAATTCGTCTTGGCTAGGCGGCATAGGCCAGCCAGGATCGATTCATGCTGATCACCCAACCGCTCAGGGCAACCATACAATGCTTCCATGGCCAAGCCCGCTTCGAGTGCCCGCGACACCTCACGCACCCCCTCTGCGATAAACCGCCCCCGCTGACGCCGCTCACGCTGCCCACGCAGCCGCACCACCACTTTGACCCGGGGGTTGTCCAAGCTGGTGAGGTGATGGGAGGGATGCACGGTTGGAGTGTACCGCATTCGGATCAACGCTCCATGGGCGTCTAGCACAGGTTGATCGTGTGGTTTGAAGCCCACGCATGATAATGCGTGGGCTTCCCCGCCACGACACCATCCCCCGCGGGTCGGACCCGGTATACCAGTCTCGATCAGGTTGACGGGGTCCGGTTCGCCCGCGGCAGGGAAATCTTCGGCGTTGTTGTGATTCCCACGCGGCAAACGCATACCCGATGGGTATATCATGAGCCGATGACCCTTGATACACGGGGCACCATGCCACACGCCTCCACCCCCAACCCGGCCGTCACGGTCGACGGCCCCAGCCAGCTGTCCGAGCTGATCCGGCGTTGTGGCGGGGACGGCACAGCGCTGGTTGATTACGGCATAGCGCACACCAACTTGGGCCACCCGCCACCGGCCCAACACATTCAGCTCACCCCGCGCAGCAGCGAAGTAAATCACGACGCCAGAGACTTGGTTGTTCACGCCGCAGCCGGGGTGACCCTGGCTCAGATCCAGGAGACCCTGCGGGCATCTCATCAGTTCCTGCCGATCGACGCAGATGGCGACCTCACCCTCGGCGAGGCGATCATGCACAACGTGTATGGCCCGCTACGCGTGGGGTATGGCGGCTTACGCGACCTGATCCTGGGCCTGCGCTACATCGATGGGCTGGGGCGCGACATCCACGTGGGTGGGCGCACGGTCAAAAACGTGGCGGGCTACAACGTGACCCGACTCATGGTCGGGGCCCTGGGTGAGCTGGGCTGCGTGTACCATGCCACGCTACGCACCAGCGCCACCCCCCTATCGGTTCGCACGGTTGAAGCACGCCTAACCGATCCAACGGTCTTCGATCGGGTCGGCACCGATCTGCTGGTTTCCGATGCCAGCCCTACCGGTCTGTCGCTGACTATGCAGAGCCGAACCGCGACAATCCATATGACCTACCACGGCCACCCCGAAGGCTGTGATGCGCAGTACCGTGCGCTTCAAACCTTTATCCAAGCCACAGGCGGGATCGAGATCACCGAGTCCGATGCAACCCCATTCGCCCCGGATGATCAACAACGCGCCGACCGCCGCCGCTGGCGACGCGGGGCACCCGCGTTGATCAAAATCATCGTGCCACCCGCCTCCACCGGCTGGATCTGCCAACAGCTAACGCAGTGGGCAGAGGATCATGCGGCGATCCAGATTGAAGCCTTGCCGATCCACGGCTGTGTCTTTGCCGGCGGGCAGCTCGGCGCGACCCAAGTCGGCGCGTTGAATCAACACGTGGATCAATTGATCGCCCCGTTAAGTGGGTTGCGCGTGTGGCATGCGCGTCCGGCGGGGGCCGAATCGATCCCACCCTTTGCGCCCGCTCAACCCGATTGGCCGCTGCTGGCCAGGCTCAAGCACGCCATGGACCCACATGGCCTGTTCAACCCCGGCCGGCTTCTGCCGGTGATGAGCGATGGCCATGGCTAAAAACACCACACCGCAGCGCATCGTCTCCGGACTAGGCCCACCCGCCATGGGCACGCCACACCCGTCATGCGCCACACACCCGCTGCCTGTGTTGGCGTTGGACCCGCCGACTTATGCACGTACGCAAGACTGCGTGCAGTGTGGCCTTTGCCTGCCCGCATGCCCGACCTACATCACCACCGGGTTGGAAGCCGACTCGCCCCGCGGGCGCATCCGATTGATCAAGGGCTTAGCCGACGGGCAGATCCAGCCCTCGCCCCAAGTCACTCATCACCTGGACCTGTGCTTGGATTGCCGCGGTTGTGAGACCGCGTGCCCTTCGGGCGTGGCCTACCACGAGCTGATCGAAGCCACACGCGCCAAGCTAATCGTGACGCCAACCGACACGACGGTGGCCGCAGCGGCGGATCGGCTGATCCGAGCCTTGGCGCTAAATATTCTGCCGTACCCCCACCGGCTCAAGCTTGCCGCCTTGCCCGCACGCGTGTTGCAGAAACTAAGCCTCTGGCGGCTGCTGACACAATCGTCTTTACACCAGGCGTTGCCCAAGCGACTCGTCGGTGTGATGCGCATGCTGCCAGCGGCCGGCCGGGTGTGGGAACCGCCGCTGGCCACACACTACCACGCCCAGGCCCCACCCAAGCATCGCCGAGGCACGGTCGGTTTTTTCGTCGGCTGCGTGGGCAGCGTCCTGTTCCAGCAGGTGAACCGCCAAAGCATTGCGCTATTGCAGCGGGCCGGCTACGATGTTGTGGTCCCGCGTACGCAACAGTGCTGCGGGGCGATCCATCACCACAACGGCGAGGCCGATCAGGCCCGCGCGTTGGCCCAAGCCAACCTCGACGCCTTCTGGCCCACCCACGAGCAGTCGCCGCGATTGGATGATGTGGTGAACAGCATTGCCGGCTGCGGGGCGATGCTCCGATCGTATGGCCACCTGCTGTGTGGCGATCCGGCCTATGCCAAACGTGGCCAAGCCTTCGCCGACCAAGTACGCGACATCAGCCAGCTGCTGGTGACGCTTGATCCACCGCAATCCCAACATCCCTCCCAACAACCCGCACCGCCACCGCGTCATCGGGTGGCCTACCACGACGCCTGCCACCTCGCCCACGCCCAGGGTATAACCGCTGAACCCAGGTCGCTATTGGAAAAAATTGACGGGCTCAAGGTGGTTCCTCTGCCCGAATCGGACCTGTGCTGCGGCGCCGCGGGCACCTATAGCCTGATGGAGCCGGAAATGGCCGAAACGCTGGGACGTCGCAAGATCCAAAACATCATTCAAACCGGGGCAAGCGTGTGCGCCACCGGCAACGCCGGCTGCGCCATGCAGATCCAAGCCCACGCCACCGCGATGGGGTTGCCGCTGCGCGTCGTCCACCCGGTCACGCTGCTGCATGAGGCGTACAAATGAATCTATACATGCTCCATCCCCTGCACACGCCGCCAAGCGCTGATCTGGCCCAGGTGGACCGATTCGTGCAGCAGCATCAGGTACCCCAGCGCGACACCGATGGTGGGCATCACCGGCTTCCATCGCTCCAGGGTCATCGGCGCCTCAAGCACGCTGGGGCTAGCCGACCCCAACGCCGCGGCGACCGATTCGTGTCCGCGTACAAATGCCCCGATCAGATCCGTTTTGGATCCGTAGACCGCGGGGTCCGATTTGGGTTTGGATTGCATCCCAAACCGGTGGCCCTTGGGGTCGTCAAAGGGTTCGCCTTGGATCAGCGCAACCAAGACCGGGTGGTAGACACTGAGGTGGCTTAACACCCAAGCGGGGTGGTTCATCCCCGCGGCGGGTTGATGCACCATGCGATCGTCGGGGATGTCTGCGACCAGCCGCTGGGCGTAGTCGTTGTTTTTACGCCAGCTATAGAGCAGTGAGTCAATCATGGGTGATTGTGCGCCCCTTGGTCGCGTCAAGCCCAGCCTAGATCCCAAACGCGGCGTTCATGCTCTGAGCACGGCGCCAAGCCATGAGTTGTCCCAGGTGCATCCCCTCGTGCCCGGTCATCAAGAACACCACAAAGTTGCCGGTGGTCGGGAACATCGCACGGATTATCTCATCGGGCATCGGCTGGGCCAGGGCGTCGTCTGTGGCGTCTTGAAAGGCCTTGGTGACGCGGTCGTGACCCTCTTCTAATGCTTCGAGCAAGGCGGTTTTGTCGGGGTATTGCACGCCGCTGCTGCTAGGCTTGGAGCCCATCTTGAACAGCGGCTCCCAATCCGCGGGGCAACCCGGCAAAGCGCCCAGCATCTTGCACACGCCGTCGCACGCCATCGCCAAATGCCCCAAGATCCACGCGGGGTGTTGCACCAACCCGCTGGGCAGGTCGTTCATCTTCTCTTGGGGTATGTCTTCAACCGCTTTCTTGGCGTAGGTCAGGGTGAACCCAAACGCGGCCAGGACATGTTCTTTCATCGCTTGGTTTCCTTTCATGGAGAAGCGAGGGTTTGTTTTGGGGTATACCGGATGGTAGTAAGAACTACCCCGATACCCATTTAATTCCCTCAAGCTCCGACATATTTGGCGTAGATGCTTTTGGCCACATTGGCGTGCTTGGTGCCCTTAACGATGGCGCGGCCGTCGGTAAACAGGGTCAGCTCGTAGGCTTGGCCGTTGTCCTGGATGTCGGCCCGGAGCATGAACTTGTTCGCGGTCACCTTGCCGTGGGCGCGTAGCCGGTCGGCGATCTGGTCGAAATTAAGCTTCTCCCCGCCGGGGCCCGTGGCCTGGGTGAGCTGCACCGCGTTGCGCCCACACAGCGTTGTCGTGGCGCTGGAGAACTTGCCTTCCAGGTGTTCGAATTGCCGCTTTTTGCAGCAGGTGCACTCCCCCACGTCGTACGCCCGGCGGACCTTGAACTGCTTGACGGTGTTGAGCCAGGTATCGATGCTAAGCATCGTAGGGCTGACCGCCTGCCAGTTGCCGGTAAGCACCTTGAGTGTTTCATTGACTTCATAACTGGAGATGATCGACACGACGGGCGACAGCACGCCGGCTGTTTCGCAGGTGGGGTTCATCCCAGGCGGGGGGGCCTGCTCGAAGATGCACCGCAGGCAAGGCGTGGCCACACCCGCTTGCTCCCAGCCGGCGTTGCCCGATTCGGTGTGGGGCAAGACGGCGTAGGTCATCCCCACCGTGCCCACCGCACCGCCGTAGATGTACGGGATCCCTAGCTTCACCGCGCAGTCGTTGGCCAGGAAGCGGGTCTCGAAGTTGTCCACGCCGTCCACAATCGCGTCGCAGCCCTGAGCGAGCTTTTCAATATTGGTGTGATTCACGTCATCGATCACCGCGGTGACATTGATCTGGGAGTTAATCTGGGCGATCTTGCGCTTGGCCGCCTCGGCTTTGGGGATCGCGTCGGCGACGTCCTGTTCATTGAATAGGACTTGGCGTTGGAGGTTGGTGATCTCGATAAAGTCTCGGTCGACGATCACCAGGTGCCCTACGCCGGCGCGGGCCAAGAGGTTGGCGATCACCGTGCCAAGCGCGCCGCAACCCAGCACCAATACCTTGGCGTCTAGCAGGCGGCGCTGGCCTTCTTCGCCGAATCCGGGGATCAGCATCTGGCGGTGGTAGCGGGCGAGGTCTTGGGTCATGGTCGTCATCGTAGAGGGGTTTCATTTATTTGTTGTTGGGCCCGTTGTAAAAAGGCCCTTGTGTGTCGGCATTCCCTGTAAGCTGCAGAGGTTATGGGATTGGCACTCCTAAGTCCTTGCAGATTTTCTTGGCTAAAAAATCGTTGATCTCACGGTGCCGTGGCACGGTGGAGGTCTTGCTAGCCGTTCGGTTGACATAAACGGTATGGGCGTTGCCCTCCCGGAGCCACTCGCATCCATGCGATTCGAGGTGGCGGATGAGGTCACGGCGTTTCATGCTGTCGAGATATCCAAGGATTCACGGATGACTTCCTGCCCACGCAAAGATTCTTCTGCTAGCGATCGGTTTGTGTCGAGCACAAGCGAAACAGCCTCACGCAGGTTCGTCCGAGCCTCGTCCAATGTCGTGCCTTGCGTGTTGACACCCGCCAACTCCTCAACAAAAGCGATATACCCTTCAGGCACCTGTCGGTAAACCGCGGTGAGTTTCATATCGTAACCCAAGGGTTGCTCCTTCTTTTAAGAACCCCTAACAAATTGAATACCATGATACGCAAAGCCTATTTTGGGGCTCAAATGACTGGGGCACGCTACGCTTAGCCCCAGCCACACGCTCATTGTGTTAGGGGCTCTAAAAAATCTTTTGAAATAGCCCGCTGGCTCTACAGGCCCGTTTACCCCGTCATCAGGTCTCCGCCCTCCACGGGGTCGACCTTGACGCCCAGCTGGCGCAGGTACGCCAACGCCCCTTCGACGCGGTCCTGCTCGCCGGTGAACAGCACGGCCATGATCCCGATTTCCTGCTGCACGCTGGCTTGGCGGATGTCGAACGATACATCGGGGAATTCCACCGCGGTCTGCCACAGGCACGGCTCGTTCTGCCGCCCGCCTTCGAACGTGAGCCAGCATTTTTGTTTGAATTTGGTCATAGGGACTCACTGCTTCCAGAATCATTTTATGTGGCGGTGCTGATAGCAAGCTTCGTAATAGCCCGGCCAAGCGTTTGTCGTTCGGCCCACTCCCTCACGGTCGCGGCTCGTTGTTGATGTTTACCCACCCGCGATCGCGGGCACGATCGACAGCTCGTCGCCGGCCTTCACCGCGGTGTCCAGGTCTTCGAGGAACCGGATGTCTTCGTCATTCAGGTAGACGTTGATGAACCGGTTGACCTGGCGCTGCTCGTTGAACAGCCGCTTGCCGAACTCCGGGTATTGATCGGTCAGCGAGCCTAACACCTGCCCGACCGATTCACCCGCAACCGCGATCGATTCCTGATCGCCCACCTGCGGCCGCAGGGCGGTGGGGATCAGCACTGTAATATTGTCCGACATCTGGGGCTTCCTTTGTTTGTAGTGTCTTATTTTAGGCCTTCACCGGCGTTTGCTGGGGGGGTTGTTCGTCGATCTGAGCCACGATCTTGTCGAATTCGCCAAGCTTGGCGTCGATCACCGGCGATGGCGCGAATTGGCCCTGCATGACTTCGATCGTCTTGAGCCCGTTGCCGGTGATACACACGCAGATCGGCTCGTCGCGTGGGATCTTGCCTGACTCGATCAGCTTGATCGCACACGCCAGCGTGGTCCCGCCCGCGGGCTCGGTGAACACCCCCTCGGTCTGGGCCAGCAGCTTCACGGCGTCGAGGATCTCCTGGTCGTTGGCCGAGGCGCCGTGCCCGCCTGATTGTTTGACGATGTCGATCACGTAGTACCCATCGGCGGGGTTGCCGATGGCGATACTCTTGGCCAGGGTCTTGGGCTTCTGGGGCTTGAATAGCTGCTTGCCCTGCTGAATCGCTTCAACAACGGGGTTGCATCCGGCGGCCTGAGCGGCGTGGACGCGGGGCTGGTTGTCGTCGACCAGCCCTAGGGTAATCAGCTCCTGGTAGCCCTTATAAATCTTGGGTAACAACGTGCCGCCCGCCACGGGCACGACCGTGTGTTTGGGCAGCTGCCAGCCCAGCTGCTCGGCGATCTCAAACCCGTGGGTCTTGGCGCCTTCAGTGTAGAACGGGCGGAGGTTGACGTTGACGATCGCCCAGTTGTATTTGTCTGCGATCTGGCTGCACAGGCGGTTGACGTCGTCGTAGTTGCCTTTGATCTTGATCATGCGTGGCCCGAAGACCAGCGAGCCGATGACCTTGCCCTCTTCCAGGTCGTGGGGGATCATCACAAATGCGCGTAGCCCCGCGGCGGCGGCGTGCGCGGCGACGGCATGCGCCAGGTTGCCCGTTGAGGCGCAGCCGACCGTGTCAAACCCGAACTCCACCGCCTTGGTTAACGCCACCGACACCACACGGTCTTTGTAGGAGAACGTGGGGTAGTTGGTGCTGTCGTCTTTGATGTAGAGCTGCTTGACGCCTAACTCTTTGGCGAGCTTGTCGGCTTTAAGCAGCGGCGTCCAACCCGATCGCAGCCCGGCTTGAGGGGTGCCCTCGATCGGCAGCAGCGCTTGGTACCGCCACAGCGACGTCGGGCCCGATTCGATTGATTCGCGTGTGACCTGCCCTCGCATCGCGTCGTAGTCGAACTCGACCTCGACCGGGCCGAAGTCGTTGTCGCAGATCGTCCGCGGCTCGATGGGGTACCGGGCGCCGCACTCTTTGCATTTCAGGCCACGCACAAAACTCATCGCATGCTCCCGTGGTAGATCGGTCTGGGGGCACCCCATACCACGATCTGCCCAATGCGCCTGACCCAGGCCATCCATGCCCGGACCAGGCATCATTCATAATTCATACAACTTATCTGGGGGAGCGTAAGAAAGGGCCGGGATTCTAAGAAAGAATCGGCTGCTTCTTATCTGCCCCCTGCTGATCGGCCAAGCGGTTGGCTGTCAGCAAAGGAGAGACTTCGCACCATGCCCACACGTGTGGAGGTTGCGGTGGCATCATCGGGCCCGTCCCTCAGCCACTCTGGATAAGTCGCATCTTCAATAATATTAGCTTTAACTTTAGCCCCCGGTGCCTCCATCGTCAATGGAGCCGACGGCAAAAAAATCGACAAAACCGATTTACCAAGCAAAGTGGGCAAACGCTTTGTTGGCGTCGGCCATGCGGTGGGTGTTCTCGCGTGTGGTGACGGCTTTGCCCTCACCACGGGAGGCGTCTAGCAGCTCCCGAGCCAGGCACAGGTACATGGGCTTGCCCTTTTCGGCCCGGGTCGCTTGGAGGATCCACCGGAACGCCAGACTCTGTTTGCGCTTGGATTTAACGGCCATCGGTACTTGGTAGTTGGCCCCGCCCACGCGTTTGGATCGTACCTCGACTTCCGGCCTAACCCGCTCGATCGCCTGCTCAAAGACCTTGATCGCAGGGGGGTCGCCTTTGGTGCGTTTCTCGATCTCATCGAACGCCGCGTAGAGCACGCGTTGAGCGACACCTTTTTTCCCGTCCCACATCAGGCAGTTGATAAAGCGGGCCACCTGCTTGCTGCCGTAGCGCGGGTCGGGTTTGAGCTGTTCGTCTGATTGTGTAATCCTACCGGCCATCGACAAGGGTCCTTCTGCTCTTACTGGTCAGTGTTTAATTGTTTCGATTCGTGCGGCTGGGTTGAGCCGTTTGTTCTTACTTGGATTTCTTCACGCCGTATTTCGACCGGCCTCTCTTGCGCCCATCCACACCGAGGCAGTCCAGCGTGCCGCGGACCACGTGGTACCGCACGCCCGGCAGGTCGCGGACACGCCCGCCGCGGACCAGCACGATGCTGTGCTCCTGAAGGTTATGCCCCTCGCCGCCGATGTAGGCGGTGATTTCCTTCCCGTTCGATAACCTTACACGCGCAACCTTGCGCAGCGCGGAGTTGGGCTTTTTGGGGGTGACGGTCTTGACCTGCAAACACACGCCCCGCTTCTGGGGGCAGGCGTCCAGGTCCTTCACTTTACTCTTGGCTTTGGGCGTGACCCGTGGGCGACGCACCAGCTGGTTCATGGTTGGCATGTGGGTTCCGTGCCTAACTTTTATTGGTGTTCAATCGAATCATAAATTATATCATGGCATTGGGATTAGATGCAACTGCTTCATAGCGGTGAGTTTATCTTGGGCCACGTGCGGTGCTGCAAGTGGTTGGTGTGACAAGAGAAAGGCTAAGGGGCAAGCCGCTTGGAGCGGCACAGCCCGCAGGGGTCTGGTTGGCTCAATCTGATCAAGCGTTTTTGTGATCCCGACACGGCAAACTTATACCCGATGGGTATACCTGGTGGGCACGCCTACGCCGATCAAAGATACGACCGCCGCGCTGAGGGTCGCCAAAAGGCGGTGATGATCCAGACACCAGCACACGGAGTGTTGTGGCTTCATTTTTAGATTGGCCTTACGTAGTGGCGTGGTAGTGGCTGGGGTGTGGATCAACCCTGTCGCTACAATATCGCGGTTGTTATGAAGTACGTGATCATCATCCCTGACGGGGCGGCGGACCACCCTTTAGACGAGCTTGGGGGTCAAACGCCGTTTGAGGTGGCCAAGAAGCCGCATACCGATCGGCTTAGCTTAGAGGGCAGGCAGGGCACGGTCGCCACGACCCCACCCGGGGCCAGCTGCGGGTCGGATGTGTGCACGATGAGCCTGCTAGGGTATGACCCGATGCAGTACCACCGTGGCCGGGCACCGCTGGAGGCTGCGGCGCTGAGACTTAAGATCGAGCCAAGCGATTGGATATTCCGGGTGAATATGGTGACGGTGATCGAGGGGCGGATGCAAGACCATTCCGCGGGCCACCTCACATCACAAGAAAGCCAGCGGCTGCTATCGGATCTGGCTAAGCAGCTGGATCTGCCGGGGGTGACGCTGTACCCGGGCGTGAGCTACCGCAACATCATGATCGATGCGTCGGCGTCGGGCGGTGGTGGCGATGAGCGGGATTGGTCGAAGCTGGTGACCACCCCGCCACACGACATCTTGAATCAGCCGATCCGCAAGCACCTGCCTACGGGGGGCAAGCACGCCGGTGTGCTGCGCGAGATGATCCAAGCCAGCGCTGCGTTGTTTGACCAGCATGAAGTCAACCAGACCCGCCGTGAGTTGGGCGAGCTGCCCGCAACGCATGTGTGGCCCTGGGGGCAGGGGCAGCGGCCGGTGATGCCCGGCTTTGCGTCGCGGTTCGGGCTTAAGGGGGCGATGATCACCGCGGTCGATTTGTTGGCGGGGTTATCGTTGCTGATCGGATGGGACCGGCTGGATGTGCCTGGTCAGACCAGCTACCACGACACAGACTACGCCCAAGCCGGCCAGCACGGGATCGCCGCGCTAGACCGGTACGACGTGGTTTGTGTCCATGTTGAGTCACCCGACGAGGCGTCGCACGCCGCGGATGCGATCACAAAAGTTGCCGCGATCGAGGCGATCGACCGGCACATCGTCGGGCCGATCCACGCGGCGCTGCGGACCCGGGATAAGGCGTATCGTATCCTTTATTTGCCGGACCACTACACGTCGGCGTCGTCACGCTTGCACGATCCGACGCCCGTGCCATTTGTGATCTGTGGGCACCAGGTCCACAGCGTGCTCAAGCAGCCCTTTAGCGAGCGCAACGCCAACCAATCGGATCTGCACATCCAGGTCGGGCACGACTTGATGGAGTACTTTTTGTTTGGGGGGTTGTCTTGAGTAGGGTGCCGGGCCGCCATCGTTCCGATGAGATAGGAGGCAGGTTCGTATGGCTGAACATGTTGCGATCTTGAAGTGGCCCTACATCCGATTGATCCTCGATGGCTGCAAGACCATGGAGAGCCGGTTGACCAAGACCAACCAGGCGCCTTATGGGCAGATCAAGCCGGGTGAGAAGATCTATTTCAAGGCCTCCGCGGGCCCGTATATGGCTGCGGCGTTGGCGTATCAGGTGCATTTTTTTGATCGATTAACGCCGCAACAGGTCGCGAGCCTGCGCCGTCGTTACAACGCGATCATCTGCGGCGAGCCCGATTATTGGCGTGTCAAGCGTGACAGCCGATTTGCCACGCTGATTTCGTTGCGGGGTGTGCGAGCGGTGGCTTCTGGCCCGAGGCTGACCGCGTCGCGTGGGTTGGCGTGGTTCGTGTTCGAGAAGCCGGATCTCTCAAGGGTATTCGAGGTGGCGTTGACCGATGGGGCGATCCGCAACCGCTACGTGCATGTCAGCCAGAAAATCCATCGTTTCCCATTGCCGTCGTATGGGGGCCAGGCCGCCGACCAGGCGGGCCGGGATATCACGCTGATCCTGCCCGATGGGTGCAAGGCCCGCACCGATCTCATTGCGCCTGGCCGGATCCGCTGGCGCGGATGGGGGCCTTATTTCCAGGCTCATCAGATGGCCCCGGGTGACTTGGTCCGCTTCGAGCAGATTACCGCCAGGCAATACCGAGTCAGCTTTATTGAACGATACACAGGCCCAAGACGGCAAGCCTAGTTTGCAGACAGCGCTTAAATCATCCCCACCCAGTTTGCGGGGCATAGCAGCACGGGCAGGTCGGCCTGCCGGATGATGTTGGCCGGTACATCGCCGGCGATCAACCGCTTAAGCACGCCCTTGCCGGTCAGCCCCAGCACAACCATCGTGCACTGTCGGGCCTTGGCGGTGTTGAGGATGGCTTTGGAGACATCGTCGGAGAACAGCATCAGCCCTTCGGCTTTGATCCCCGCTTGGTTGAATTGTTCGGTCAGCACTTGAAGGGTCTGCTCGCCCCGCTGCTGGGCGTCGGTTTCGTGTTCGTCTTCGTCGTGCAGCTGAGCAACATGTGCCACGACTGCTTCGGCGCCTAGCCGGTGAGCCAAGTCGACGATCGGCCCCGCTAGCTTTTGGCTGGCCCACGGGGAGCTGACCGCGATCAGCAGCCGGGTCTGGGTGACGTTAGAAGATGGTTCCACAAAATGATCCCGAGTAAGTGGTAACAAAAGAAGCCTCTGATCCCGAATGATTCAGCGGCGGTTGGATCTCCGACACCCGGTTCTTTGGCCGCCGCCTCTGTGTACGCTGAGCCATCATACCACTGGGTAAAAAGCCCTCAAGCGTTGACCGCACACCCCATCCATCAGGAACCCCCCAACCCCGATCAACGCCCCAGCCAAAGGGGCTTGGGGTAGCAGCCTACTCACCCCGCCAGAAGCGGGGCATGAACAAGACAAAGATCGCGTAGACTTCCAACCGCCCCAGCACCATCAAAACACTCATGACGATCTTGCCAGGAGCGCTAAACCAACCATAATTTTCTACCGCCCCGACAAGCCCCAAGCCGGGGCCGATGTTGTTCAGCGTCGCGGCGCTGGCTGTGGCCGCGGTGGTGAAGTCGATCCCGCTGCCCGCGGGTTCCAGAAGCATCAGCAGCACCGCTCCGATCAAGAACAACACCGGGATACCCATCACATACACCAGCGTGCCTAGGCGCAGCTCCGGGTCCACGGGCATCCGCCCTACCCGCAGCGTGCGCACGACATTGGGGCGGAATACCCGCTCGACCTCGGCCAGCATCACCTTGGCCGCGATCAGGCAGCGGATCACCTTGATCCCGCCCCCCGTTGATCCGGCCGAAGCACCCACAAACATCAGGCCGATCAACACCGCCTTGGGCAGGAAACCCCACTGGTTGAAGTCAGCGGTGCAGAACCCGGTGGTCGTCTGGATCGAGACAACCTGGAACACCCCGTGTCGCACGGCCTGACCCGTGGTGGCAACGGCTTCTTGACCCGTGGTGGTGACCACCGGCTGTCCCATCAGGACCACGGAAGTCACCGTTCCCGCTAGCAGGATGATCCCCAGGTACAGCCGCAATTCCGGGTCGGTCCATACCCGATAGAAGCGGCGGTGGAACAGCTGGTAGTACAACCCGAAATTCACCCCCGCCAGCACCATAAAGACGATGATCGTCACATCGATCCCCACCGAGTTGTACCCCCCGATGCTGGCGTTGCGTGTGCTAAACCCGCCGGTCGCCAGCGTGGCAAAGGTGTGGCAGACCGCGTCGAATAGGCCCATCCCCAGCGACCACAAAATCGCTGCCAGCACCACGGTGAGCCCCACGTAGATCATCCACAAGATCCGCGCGGTTTCTCGGATGCGGGGGCGCACACCCTGGCTGGTCGGACCGGGCGCCTCAACCTGGAACAGCTTCTTGCCGCCCACGCCCAGGGTCGGCAGCACCGCGACAAACAGCACCACGATCCCCAATCCACCCAGCCAATGCGTGAGGCAACGCCACAGCAACAGCCCCCGGGGCAACGCATCGACATGGCTCAACACCGTAGCGCCGGTCGTGGTTAACCCGCTCATCGCTTCGAAGTAGCAGCTGATGTAAGAGCGGAAAGCATGGTCAACCGCCTCACCCGACGCCCCCAGCCCTTGGGCGGTCAAGCCCAGCGCGGGCTCTAACCACACCCACAGCCGATACGGCAACGCAGACAGCCCCGCCCCGAACAACCAGCTCAGCGCCACCAGCAGCAGCGCTTCGCGTCGACCCAGGAAATCGTTGGCCCCAAGGCCGATCAACCAAAAAACCAACCCCACAATTAATCCGACAATGACCGTCCATAGCAGCGACCACATCGCGGGTGACTCAGCGGCTTCACCTTGACGCACCTGGATCGCCGACCACGCAGCCACCGCTAAGATCGACAGGCTTAGCACAAACATCAGCAGCCCAAGTTGTCGGAAGATATAGCGTATATTCACGGTGGATCGATCCCCAGGGGCGTTCAGCGACGCCGCTAGCGTGCGACAAACAGGGTCTTGAGTTGCTTCTCGTTCTGCTTGGAAGCGATGACAACGACTTTATCTTCGGGGGCGATCCAATCATCCGCCCCCGGCACGTGCACCTCGTCGCCGCGTTGGATCGCAGCGATCATGGTCTTGGGCGGCAGCCTGACGTCTCGCAGGGGGGTTTGGAGCACCTTCTTGGCCGCGGCAGAAACGTGGATCTCGTATACCTCGGCGATCCCCTCGGCCAGCGTGGCCAGCGGGCGGATCGGGCCTTCCTGCAGCAGCTGCTGGATCTGCGCCACCGCGGTCACCCGTGGGCTAAACGCCTTGTCGATCCCCACGTGGGTCAGCAGGTGCAGGTAGGTCGGCTGCTGGAGCACCGCGATGGCCATCCAGGCCCCGGCACTCTTGGCGCGGGCCGCGGCGAGGATGTTGTGCTCATCGTTGTGGCTTAGGGTGACAAACGCGTCGGCTTGTTCGAGGTGCTCCTCGTCCCAAGCGCCGGGATCAGCCGGGTCGGTGTGCAGCACCGTGGTCCACTCAAGCTTGTCAGCCAGTTCTTGGGCGCGGGCGCGGTCCGCTTCATACAGCCGCACCGAAAACGCCCGGCTGTGCAGCCGCCGACACAGCCAAACCGCCAAAACGCTGCCCCCCATGATCATCACCCGCTTGCGCTTCTGCGAGGCGGTGTGGATCAGCTTGCGTGCTTTCTCAAAGACACTGATGTCGCAGATCAGGGTCACGACATCCCCGCGCTGGATCACGGTCTGGGCGTCTGGGATAAAGGCGACCCCGTCCCGGTCGATCGACGCGATCCGCGCCGCCGCGGGAAGCCCCACCTCGGTCAGCGTCTTGCCGATCGCGGCCGCGTCGGGGCTGACCGGCAGCTGCTGCATCTCGATCCGACCGCGTGCGAACCGCTCGACCGCCAACGCACCGGGATTGCGGAGCGTCTGGGCAATCGCTACCGCGGTGGTGTGGTCGGGGCAGACCAGGTGATCGACGCCCAGGTGCGCCGCGTAGGCGATCCCACGCTGCTCGAAGTACGCGCTGTGATGCACTCGGGCGATCGTCCGGTCGGCCCCGAGCCCCGAGGCGATCGATGCCGACAGCAGGTTGATCTCGTCGCTGTCGGTTGCGGCGATGAATAGATCGGCCTTGGCGCAGCCGGCTTCCCGCAGCGTCTC
>CBDCXC010000005.1:0-188780 GCA_965223655.1 Phycisphaeraceae bacterium | reverse complement strand
TACCATCTTGCCCATGAGTTGAAAGTTCCCCGCAGCGTCAAACGTCCCCGGCTTGTAGTATACCGAGTAGCTGTCCGCCAATTCCGCACCGTCAATGCCGTCCACAAGAAGGAACACGTGCATCTGGCTTTCGGTGACGATGCTCGTCTCGCCAATCGTGACGATCTTTCCCGCGCCGAGGGCCGATGCAACTCCCAGCGCCGCAGTGAAGAACAACCGTATGATCAGGTGCATAGCTAGATGATGATTCCAGGTTCAATTGCCGACATCAAAGCCGTCGGAGGTAAAGCTGCCGCTCAAGGTCTTGTCGAACTTCTTGCAGATCGGGCACCTGCCCACCTTGGCCTTGAGATGAACCGTCCCCTCGGCGTGGAAGCCCGATGAGTTCCCGCCCGTAAAGAGGTCGAGCCCCCCTTTGGCGGAAAGAAGGCACAGGAGATCGCCGGAAACTTCACCACTCACCGCTGCACCCCAGGCGAGCGGATCGTGAGCCGCTTCAGGCTTGGTTCGGACGGCGTAGGCCTCCAGGCCCGCCTTTGCCTTTGCCCGCAGAAGGCAACTCAGATCATAAAAGGGAAAGCTCCCCTCGGCGAAGACCACCGTTCCGAAGAATGGAGCGAGTTCCCGGGCCCGAGGCGCCCAGTGGATGGGGTCGTCGCCACAGATCGCACCGAACATGACGCCGCCGCGCAGCTTGAAGTTCGACATCGGGGCGATCGCGATGGGACTTGGATTGATCGTGGCCTGAGCCTCGGCGGCGATGTACATCTCGAAGTTCTTGTAGGTATTGCTCCCGTCTCCGCTCACAGCGAATTGCGCATTGATCCGATCCATCCGAAGCGGCGACATGTAAGAGCCCTCTCCAATCATCTCCAGGCCGCCCATGAAACCGATGACCTTCAGGTCGTCCGATCCCACGGGTTTCGCGAAAGAAAACTGAGCCTGGACCGTCGCACTCAGTTGGTCTTCCGAATAGTAGGCGGGCGAAACGGTGGCGCCGAACAGGATCTCTTTGATCTCAACCGGCACGAGAGCAGGGTCACAGCCTTTGCTGCCGTTGGACTGCACACTTCGCCACTCGAAGAACCCGTGTACTCGCAGCGGGATCGGTTCCGTGCGAAGGGTAAGCTCGTTGTCCAGGCGCAGGAGCTCCAGTTCCTCGTGATTGATTACCGCCCTCCCGTACACGCTGGCTGCCTGGAGGAAGCTTGAACTGTAGCCGGCCACCGCATCGATCTGGGCGCCAATGCCAGTGCAGTCCAAGGTCGTCGATGCGGCCACCTGGGCAACAAATCCGCCCATCTGCTGGAACGCCGAAGCCACGATCTTCTTGAGACGATGAGACAGCGCCATCCGAATCTTCGCACGGATCAACGCCTGTATCTGCCCCAGAAAGACCTCGGCGCAGAGCTGATCCTGCAGTTTCACCGTTACCTGCGCCAGAAAACCTTCCTCGTTAAAGTCCCCGAACTGCTCCAACTCGGCGGCCACTTCCTGAAGGTACGGCTTGATGGCATCCTTGATCCGGTCTCCCCACATGTCGATCTGCGCCATGGCATCGTCGACGATCTTCTGGACCTCCTGAGCAAACGGACCGGTATTCAGAAGTTCGTTCCTGAGATCGACGACAAAACCTCTCAGCTCAAGCAAACGGTCGCGGAAGAGGCTCAGCCGGCCCGAGATCCCCCCGAGATCCTCGGCGAGCGCTCCCTGAACTTCGGCCAGTATCTGGTCGGTATCGAGACAGCCGATGGCCGGCGCTGAACCGCTGGCGAAGAATCCCAGGTGGTCCAGATCGAAGTTCAGCAACTTGTCGATCTCGTTGATCGCGGCCTCGACCTTGCCCAATCTCAAATCGAGCAGCTCCACCACGATTCCCTTGATGTCCAGATTCGGAATCTCGCCGATGCAAGTCGCAATCATCGCGTCGATCTCATCATCCGTGATCTCACCGTCTGCGAGTTTCAGAAAGAGTTCGTCGTAGAGCTTCCCGGAGATCTGGGCCTGAATTCGAGCACTCAACTCGACCTCCAGAAACGCGCAGATGCGGGCGCGCAGCATGTCATCCATGTCTCCAAGGCCGTCCTCGATTGCCCCGAAGATCGCGTCCAGCCCCGCTTCAATCCCCATCTCGATCGCGTTCTCAAGTACGGCGGAGAAGTTCAGATCTACGGTCGTTCCGAACGTGATCTCCGTCGTCTCCTTTGTCACCCGCGGCACGTTGGCCCCCACGCTGAAGATTGCGAGATCGACTTCCTTGGGCGCCACCGAGGCAAACTCGCAGAAGAGATTGTCGTACTTCAGCGGAAAGGTAAATTTGGCAAACCACACTTTTCTTTCGAGTTCTGGAAGGTACGCGATCGTGTCCGTATCCCAGTAGTCGATGGGCTCAGAGAACGAATCACCCGGGAAGCCGACATGCGCGGCATCGAACGTTTCATGTTCGAAGTATCCGTCCGACCAGTTTCCATTGAAGCGCACCTCTTGATCTGGGGAATTCGGGAGATCCTCCGGATCGTGACCGTTCGTGGAGACATGGGCCCTGATCGGGTCGAAAAACGGTGCCTTGACAAGAGCGGCGAAGGATTGGAACCCGTCATTCTGACGGTTACCGACGTCATCAACCAACGCCTCGAGGCCTTCTTCGCGATTGTAGAATCCGTGCCGTACCGGCAGGGAGCGAAAGCCGCCAGCCAGGGGCAAACCGGGTTCCGGGGCGAAGTAGCTCGGGGAGTATATCGGGTGCTCGGCATTGGTGAGGTATCCGTTGTCGAGAACCGTCAAAAACCCCGGCTGCGTGCCAGGCAAGCCGTTCACCGTGGCATCGACCACCAACTCGAGTGCCGGATCCACCATAAGGCAGTCATCTGCACTGGCAAAAGTGGCGCTCCGGATGTGGATGAGGGACTGGCTCCAGTACTCGAGGTCCTGATCGGCGGAACCGTCGCTCAACACCATCTCCGTGAAATTCCCGCAGCAATTGAAGAAGAGTTCGTCAAAGTTCAGAGAAAGTTCGGACGGGTAGTTCACTTCGAGCATTCCTTGAATGTCGCTTTCCAGCTGCTCGTTCGACAACTGGCTGAACTCCCAGTCGTCGATCTCCATCTCAAAACCGCCGATATTCAGCGTCCGTGGCAGCTCCGTTTCGTCGGCCCCAATGATTCCGGTGACACCTGACGAGCGCACGTAAGCTCTGAAGTGGGGCGACATGGCGTACCACCCGAGAACGTCCCCGCCCACCCTCGAACGGCCCTCGAGGCCGGGGGAGAAATCGACATTGGCGCCCGCGTAATCGGACTCGGTTCCAGCACTGTACGGATCATGGTAGGCAAACGCATCGCCATTCTGAACGATGCCGCTGTTGATGGCGACATGCGGGCCGTCCCCGGATGCAGCGCGGCCGCCGGGCATCGAGAATCTCGCGTCCTCTCCCAATAGCGAACTGCTTTCGTGAACCGTCTGATCGCCGCCGTTTCTTCCCGACTCCACCCGGAGCGTCACCTGGACACCCGGCGCCGGAACCGGCGCCAAAGTCACTTCTCCGGCGCCGTGAAGCCCGGCTTCATCCGTGAACCTCAAGTCTTCCCCCGCAACCTGGAGCACGACTTCGCTTCCGGGCTGTGCGTGCGGATCCAGCGGATCACGGCAAGCCCTGCCGTAAATCGTGTGCGCTGTAAATGCGCCGAGGCTGGACTCACCAGTTACGATTTCACTGTTTTCGATCCGCATGCTGCCGCCTTCGTGCTCGATCCAACCATGCGGAAAATGCGAACTGAATGCCTCCGGGAAGAACGTGAAAGTGACGTCCATTCCCGCCGCCGGTCCCGCGTGAAGAACGAGATCGGATGAGGCGCCAGCGAGATAATACCAGAACGCATCGTTGCTGTCGGGAAGATCGCCCTTGATTGAGAGCCACTGTTCGAACTCGTCCTCACGTGAGAAACGAACCTCCGGCTTCTCGAACACCAGGGAACTTCCCGAAACAGACCAGGATTCCACCTCGAATTCCACGGGATACGTTTCGCATACAAGCGTCAGTTCACTTGAACCATCGGCTCCGTTGGCCGGCTCGAGGTTGGCGTCAAGTTCGAGAGAGGCGCCTCCCCCGTCAAAGAGGTCTCTGAGCACGCCATCCGCGCCCACGATGCCGTGCCCAGGGGGCAACTGCAGCTCGAACGACTCCGCAACGATCCCATTCTTGGATATCGAGATTTTCCCCAGTGTCGTTTCCCATCCGTTCCAGGAGACTTCCTGGCCCTCGGAGACACAGACCTCTCCATCGAGAACGGTGAGAATGCCCACATTGTTTTCCACGGTGATCGGGCCAGGGGCGGCCGGCGTGTTGCTGAAATGGACGCCTGTGGCATCAACGACCCCATCTGCCACCACCAACTGCCACTTCTTGTCACCCTGATAAGACGGAGCCCCGCTGACTTCCAACAGAGTCGTCTCCACTTCTCCGAAGATCAGGGCGCCATCTGCATGAAGAATACGAAGCGGCCCGACAGTCTCGGTCTTTACGGTCTGTGTCCCGACAATCCGGACCTCAATGACCAGTTCATACGTGATCGAGTCCGTCAACCAAACGGTTGGCGTCAATGAGAACGCCTCGCTCGTGGGAACGCTGTTGTTCGCCGGCACCTGATGCTCGATCGACCGGCTCTCACTTGCGCCAGGCACGGGATTGCCATTGTTGTCTTCCAGGGCCACCCGGTAGTGCAGCGTCAGCTCCTCGGAGGATGGGAGCGTGGACTGAATCGTCGTGTGTACCTCAAAATCGAGGCTGTCATGCGCAGAATCCGTCGCCAGGATGTAATTGGATGGTGTGTCCACCGTGGGATCGCTGATATCGAGTCCCTGTTCGGTAGGAAGGATCCCTAGAAATCCGAAGGCGGCCTGCATTCCGTCCCCGGTGGAGATCCCAACCATTGGTTCGCCGAAACTGATGGCCGCTTCGAATTCACCGCCGACGGATGTGCCTCCCCCCGCATTGAATCCGAATTCTCCGTCAAGCTGAGCCTCGCACACCGCCGTTCCGTAAAGGCCGAGCACGAGCGTGGTGACAACGAGTCTTGCCAGTCGCATGATGAAAGAGCTGCTATCGGTTCAATCGCTTTGGCGCTCCGTCTCGCCCAACCGCTCGATCACTTCACAGAGCTTTCGAATCGTGGCGTCCCTGGCAGCAAGTTCGCTCTCCAGCACCTCGAGCCTTTCATGGAGTCCCTTGATTGCGGCCAGAGCAACTCCATCCGCATCGACAGTCGTGATATGCCGATCGTCCGTGCCTACATCGAACGCTTCGAAAAAGTCCTGTGCCATCGGCCCGATATGCCGGACGCCGTCGCCCTGCGCTCTGTAGTTCCAGGACGAAATCGGAAGGTTGACGACCTTGTGCAAGATGTCAGCGTAATCGACCTCATCGAGGTTTTCTTTCGAATCCCGGTCACTCAAGCTCGCCCAGGTTCCGCTTCCCTGACGAAGTTGGACTCCGCTGGTGGGATTCCCGCTGCCGTCGACACCGCTGGCCACCGTCGTACCTCCTGTGTCGGTGCCGAACAGCGTCGTCGATACCTGACCCGATGTCCTGCTCGGCGTAAACCGCGCCGCCGCCGTATTGTTCACGCGCAATTCGAGTGGGAAGGCATCGGTGGTCCCAAGGAATTCTCCGGAAACTCCCGCATTCCCCCGTCGGGACCAAGCATCCTCCGATCCAGGTGGCCCCTGCGGCCCCTCGGGACCTTGGGGCCCAGCCGGACCGGTGGCACCATCGTCGCCCTTGGGGCCTTGCCGGCCGTCGGGACCTGCGGGACCCGTGGCGCCGGCGTCGCCCTTGGGGCCTTGGGGTCCGGTAGGGCCAGCCGGCCCTGTGGCTCCCTGCGGACCGGCCGGGCCATCGTCTCCCTGAGCACCTTGCGATCCCGCCGGGCCTTGCAGACCTCTCGGACCCGTGGGGCCAACCGGGCCGGTAGCGCCGTCATCTCCCTTGGGTCCTGCCGGGCCTTGCAGACCCCTTGGACCCGTGGGGCCGGCCGGGCCGGTAGCGCCATCATCTCCCTTGGGTCCTGCCGGGCCCTGCAGCCCCCTTGGGCCCGTGGCGCCGGCCGGACCGGTAGCGCCATCGTCACCCTTGGGTCCCTGCGGACCCACCAACCCTCTGGGACCCGTCGGACCTACTGCCCCGTCATCGCCTTTTGCTCCCGGCGCACCCCGCTCCCCGGTGGGGCCCTGAAGCCCCCTCGGACCGGGCCGGATGCGCTGCCGAGGGCTCAGAATCCTATAAGTTCCCCGGCCAGCTTCGCGAAGTGCGATTTCAGCGTAACTCGGACCGCTGGCCAGCAGATCGTCAGAAAGTTCGTCGGTCAAATCGACGGCCGCAAAACCCTCGCTGGCTTCCACGGTCTTCAAAAACGGCCCGGCCTTGGCACTTCCCCCGCTGGGAAGCGAATACACCGATATTCTCACATCGATCGCTCCATTGGCCGGAACACCACCGCTGCTGACTCTCATCTGGAGCGTCACGGCCAGCGCATCACGCCAGGACGCTGTCGCCAGCAAGAGGATCAGAATGGAAAGGAAAGTACGGACGAGTGAATTCGATCGGTTCATGACTGCTCGAGTGAAAAATGCGGGGAAGCTCTTCCTCCACCGCTCTCTGTGCGCCAACCGAGCCGCTCGAGTGCCAAATTAAATCAGATCATCCTCCTCTCCAGGTTTCCAACACGAGGTCGAAAGCAAGGTCGTCCTTTTCATTGTCCTGATGCACCTCGACGGCAATGATGTTCGAACCCTCTCGAACGGTGCCCGGGGGAATCAGAAATGAGTAGTACCAGAATCCTTCAAGCCTGCCGGCCACCTCTTTCACCGGCTTGCTCGCGACATCCTGGAAGACAGCGTCCGGCTTGAGACGGTCGCGAATCACTTCGACACCGTTGATGTAGACGGCGGCTCCGTCATCCCGGCGCAGCCGGACAACAATTCCGCGTGTGTTCTCCAAACCTCTGAACTCTCGGCGGAAGTAAACAGTGGTGGGTTTACCGTCTCGAGCCTCCGATTGGCCGCAGACGGTGCCGATGTTCCAGGTACCGAATCCGAATGGGCCCGGTGCCTCGGGCCAACTGGAGTGATCGTAGCCCGGCTCGCGCCACGCGGTACCGAGATCCCTTCCGTCGTCGAGGTACCGCCAACGGCTATTGCGCCTAATTCGTGGCTCCTTTCTTCCCTTGAGCTTGCGAATCCGATTCTCCACCTCGTCGTTCCACTCATAGAAAACCGAAATCCTCTCGTCCAGTTCTCTCATTCGGCCCGCCAACTGTGAGAGAGCGATGAAGCGTTCCCTCCCCAGCGCGCCTACGACCGGAGACCGATCAATGGGCTCGATGGCGGACAGAATACTCTTGTCTGCCTCTTCGAACCTTCGCTGGAACCAGAGCACGTAGGCGAGGGTTACCGTTGCGTTCGTAAGATTTGCCGGATGCAATCCCTTGACCTCCGGTATGCGCGAGATTACATCCCGAATTTCAGTCTCGGCCTCGGCGTGACGCCCCGCCCTCGCCAATGATCCCGCATACGCGATCCGAGCTTCCACCTCCTTGGTTGCGGGACCATCTGTTTCGAGGACTTCCTCCAGCGCGCTTGTCCTGGTCGCAAGCGACTTCAGGCTGTTCTGGTACTGCTTCTCGACGCTGTCCAACTCTGCCCTCAAACTCTTGACGATTGGGGCATCGGGCGCCAGTTCAACCGTCGCCCGGGAGAGTCCGGTATCCAGTTCGGACATGGCGCGCTCGTGGAAAAACTGGCGCCTCAGCCACACTCCGAGTCGGTAGTGCGCAGTGCCGATTTCAACGGGTGGGAGCTTTTCAACCGCGTCATCAACGGCCAGAACCCGCTCGAGGAGTCGTGCTTCGTCCACGTGCCGAGTCTTGTTCCAGCACACGTCTGCCAAACGAGTCAGAACCAGGAGTGTGTCAGCGTGATCATCGCCCAGCACCTGCAACTGAACGTCGAGGATGTTCTCGTAGACCTCTTCGGCTTCGGACCAGCGGCCCTGATTGAGTAGCAGATCCCCGAGGAGCCGTTCGGAAGCCAGAGTAAACCGGTGGCCGTCGCCGAAGACGGAGCGATGCCTGTTGATTACTTCGTTCGCAAGAA
Source organism: Phycisphaeraceae bacterium (assembly GCA_965223655.1). Taxonomy (GTDB): domain Bacteria; phylum Planctomycetota; class Phycisphaerae; order Phycisphaerales; family Phycisphaeraceae; genus CBDCXC01. The sequence goes on along the minus strand of CBDCXC010000005.1, from coordinate 180,632 downwards.
AACGGCCGGCTTCGAATCGCCGGGCACCGGTGTAAAGGGAGACGAGTGTTCGTTCTGCTTCGAGAGCCACGGCGCTGTCGACACCGTAAAGAGTTCGGGCTGTTGCCCGGGCCGACTCGCAAAGTGACAGGGCTTCCGGATGACGGTTCTTCAGCCCCAGAAAGCCGGAGACAATAATCTCGGATCGCAAAGTGAGCGGATGTTCCCCCCCAAGTTCGGCTCGAAGAGCCTGCCCGGTGCTCCGCGCCAGTTCAGCACCGGAACTCAGGCCACGGCGCAGGCGGACGGAGGAGAGCGCCAACGCGGCCCGTATTGCCTGGGGATGCTCCTGACCATGGATTTCCGCGTGGTCTTCAAGCACTTGAGAGAGAGTTTCTTCGGACGAGCGATAGTGCCCCCTCGCCTCGAGCACCTCCCCGAGTTTTGCCCGCAGCTGAAGTGGCAGGAGGGGGTCATTCCCTTCATTCGCGGCGGCCAGCTCGGATGCTTCCGAGGCAGCGGATTCGGCCGCCTGGATATCTCCGGCGGGGATTGCTGCCTCGATTACTGCAAACAGAAGCGGGATCAACTGCAAGGCCATCGTGCCGTTGGCACGCGACTCGGCAAGCGTCCGACTAGCTACCTCGAGCTTCTCGAGTGGGGTCGAAGTGTGCGGAGACCGTGCCGCGAGTCGGACGCTCAAAACCTGACTCGGAGTCAAGCGCCCTTTTCGATTGCCCCTCCTCTAGCCGGTCACGTAGTTCCGTCGAGAGATCCTCGGCCACACCCACATTCCCGATGTGGCGTTGAACGTCCGCCAGATAGGCCAAGGAGCGCAATGTTTGCTCATCTCCCCTTCCGAGAATGGTTGTCTGGTAGCGCAAGGCGTTTTCGATCGCCGCATTCGCCTTCGAGTAATCCCCCCGATCGCGGTGTAGCCACCCGATGGAAGATTGAACCCGGGCCGCAACATCGGAACCCATCCCGTGGCGCTGATGCGCCAGGTCGTAGGCCCTGAGCAAATGCTCCTCCGCCTCTGCGAAGGCGCCCAGCCGCTGGTAGGCACGGCCGACCGTTTCCAACAAGGTGATCGCCAGCTCCGGTTGGTCAAACTCTCCCGCCAGATCTTCGGCAAACGCGTCAAGCAACGGCCGTACCTGCGGCGCGGCCGGCGAACCGGACGCAAGGAACATCTCGTCGATCAATTCCAGCGCATGGGCGGCTTTCCGCGCCTCGTTGGCGGCTGCCTGGGCATTTCGATTCGCCCTGACAAAACCGACAATCGACGTGGCGAAAGCCACGAAGAGGAGACACGCCGCAGCCGCCAATACCCGGTTTCGCGCGATCCACTTGCGCGCGCGATAGAGGGCGTTCGGAGGGCCTGCCTCTACCGGACGATGAGCCAAGAAGTGCTCCAGGTCACGTCCGAGCGCTGCCGCGGACTCGTAGCGTCGCTCGCGATCTTTCTCGAGTGCCTTCATCACCACCCAATCGAGGTCGCCGCGAAGCGAGCGTGCCAGTTCCTCAAGGGAAGTTCGCCGGTCATGGACGAGGTCTGTCCCTCGCTCGCCCGCCTCCCGAACGCGCACCGAGGGTTTCGGCGGGAGTTCCTGTCGAATAATCCGTTGCACTTCGCCGTAGGATGCCTTGCGAAGACGGCTGCCGTCGAACGGAGTGCTCCCGGCCAACAGTTCGTAAAGCAACACACCCATCGAGTAAATGTCGCTTCTCGTATCCACATCCGCGCCTCCATCCATGTCCGCCTGCTCGGGACTGGACGTAGGCCGGCGTGCCCAAAAAGTGCCTCAACTCGGTTACCAATGTGCTCCCTGGAAGCCGCTGCGACGTCGCCTTGGCGATGCCAAAGTCGATGATCTTGGGATGTGCTTCCCCGTTGATCGACGCAACGAGAACATTCGAAGGTTTGATGTCCCGGTGGATCACTCCCCGCTGGTGGGCATGGGTCACCGCGGCGCAGACCTGAATGAAGAGACGAATTCTGCTGCGAAGGCTCAACCGCTCTCTGTCGGAATAGCGGGTGATCTTCTCTCCCTTCGACGTATTCCATGGCGAAATAGGGCCGCCCCGAACTCGTCGCTCCCGCCTCGTAGATCGTGGCTATATTCGGATGATCCATCATCGCCATGGCCTGCTTTTCCGCCTCGAACCGAGCAATCACCTGCTTCGTGTCCATGCCAAGCTTGATCACCTTCAGTGCCACCCTACGTCTCACCGGTTGCTCCTGCTCGGCGAGGTACACCGTACCGAAACCACCCTGCCCGATCTCCTTCTCCAGCCGAAACACATCCGATCCAGCGGACCCCATCGTCGTCCACGACAATGTCGGGGTCGTGTTCGGTATCGTCTCCCGGCTCGAAATCAGGGTCGGCGAGAAACGTGCCCGCCTTCAAATGCGCCTTTAACAGGCGCCCGACCTTCTCCCGAAGCACATCGTCCCCGGAGCAGACATCCGCGAGGAATTCCCCCCGCCCAGCTTCCGGTATCTCCACCGCACGCAAGAAGAGTTCCTTCACACTTTCCGTGTTGGAATCGGAATCGTCGATAGCAGGGTTGGTTTCTTCGTTGTTTGTTTCCGACTTCTCGGTTTTGTGCATGCTCTCCCGCGCTGTTCGAACGCTTCCTATTCGGCAAGCGCTTCGTAGAGCCATGCCCTGGCGTAGGTCCACTCTCGGATCACCGTACGCCGCGAAATGCCAAGCGCACTCGCCGTGTCATCGACGCTGAGCCCGGCGAAAAACCGCATTCGCACGATCTGTCCGATCCGTGGATCTTCAGCCTCTAAGCGCTCAAATGCCTCATCGAGTGCCAAAATCTCCTCGGCATTCTCTTCGGCCGCCGCCAGATCGAGCACGTTGCTGGCCACGCGCTTCAGGTTACCACCACGCTTCTTTCGGCCCCGTTTCCTGGCGTGTTCGATCAGGATTCTGCGCATCGCCTCCGAGGCCGCATGGTAGAAGTGCGCCCGGTTTGCCCAAGAGGGCTGCTCACCATCCGCCCCCGCGAGCCGCAGGTAGGCCTCGTGAACCAATTCCGTGGCTTCAAGCGTGTGCCCAGTGCGTTCGCTTGACATCCGGTTCTGTGCCACCCGCCGCAGATGTCCGTACACCTTCTGCATCAACTCGTCCTCCGCCGATTCATCCCCGCCATCAATGCGGCTCAATAAGACAGTGATGTGATGGGTCGTTGGATCTTCATCTTTTTGCATGCTTCACGTCCGCTCGCCAGATTGTGCCTGAAGCTCGACGAACGAACAAGCCTCGTCGTGTCCACGTGTCCATTGTACCTACTGAGTGCCGCAGGCCGAATCGGCTCGAGAATCAGTGTTCCCCTGCCACTTTGGCGACCTCGTCGTTGTACTTGCGAATCTGGGTAGGGCGCTTTGGCCCAAAACGCCGCGTCCCGATGCGGTGGATGCGGCGGCTTTTTCCCAGGTGTCAGCGCAGCGGTTTCAGCGAAACCGCCCTACCTGAACGCCCGATGGCAATCCTTAACCATGCACCATTCCCTGCCACTTAAGCGCCTCGTCGTTGTACTTGCGAATCTGGGTAGGGCGCTTTGGCCCAAAGCGCCGCGTCCCGATGCGGTGGATGCGGCGGCTTTTTCCCAGGTGTCAGCGCAGCGGTTTCAGCGAAACCGCCCTACCTGAACGCCCGATGGCAATCCTCAACCATGCACCATTCCCTGCCACTTATGCGCCTCGTCATTGTATTTGCGAATCTGGGTAGGGCGCTTTGGCCCAAAGCGCCGCGTCCCGATGCGGTGGATGCGGCGGCTTTTTCCCAAGTTTCAACGTAGCGGTTTCACCGAAACCGCCCTACCTGAACGCCCGATGGCAATCCTTAACCATGCACCATTCCCTGCCACTTAAGCGCCGCGCCGTTGTACTTGCGAATCTGGGTAGGGCGCTTTGGCCCAAAGCGCCGCGTCCCGATGCGGTGGATGCGGCGGCTTTTTCCCAGGTGTCAGCGCAGCGGTTTCAGCGAAACCGCCCTACCTGAACGCCCGATGGCAATCCTTAACCATGCACCATTCCCTGCCACTTTGGCGGCCTCGTCGTTGTACTTGCGAATCTAGGTAGGGCGCTTTGGCCCAAAGCGCCGCGTCCCGATGCGGTGGATGCGGCGGCTTTTTCCCAGGTGTCAACGTAGCGGTTTCAGCGAAACCGCCCTACCTGAACGCCCGATGGCAATCCTTAACCATGCACCATTCCCTGCCACTTAAGCACCTCGTCGTTGTACTTGCGAGTCTGGGTAGGGCGCTTTGGCCCAAAGCGCCGCGTCCCGATGCGGTGGATGCGGCGGCTTTTTCCCAGGTGTCAACGTAGCGGTTTCACCGAAACCGCCCTACCTGAACGCCCGATGGCAATCCTTAACCATGCACCATTCCCTGCCACTTAAGCGCCTCGTCGTTGTACTTGCGAATCTGGGTAGGGCGCTTTGGCCCAAAGCGCCGCGTCCCGATGCGGTGGATGCGGCGGCTTTTTCCCAGGTGTCAACGCAGCGGTTTCAGCGAAACCGCCCTACCTGAACGCCCCAGTCCCTCCAGCGGGGACCAGTTACCAAGCCTTTACAATTCGGATATTGCGAATCACGAGAGGGATCGCCGATAGTCTCCCGCATGAAGCAACATGTGCGGTGGCTAACTGCGGCGATGTGCGCTGCCCTCTTCTTCGCCTGGATCCTGAACAGGGGCCCGGAGAAGCCGGGGTACGGGATTCAATCTCACGATCAGAGGAAGTTTCTTTCCACGAATCCAGCCGATGCCTCTCCGGAGGGATTCGAGTCTCCTGAACTGATCGTTGCAGCCGACAGGATGCGACCGATAGTGCGAAGGCTTCTCCGCATCGGGCCGGACGCCATATCCTTCGGGTGACGATCCTCTATCGATGCGGCGCTGGTTCAGCGCCAGTCAGCGCTCTACAACGAATGGTTGGAAAAGCTCGATCTCATAAGGACAGCAGATGCCGCCGGGGCGGAAGCAGCCGCGCGACTCGCCATGCGCAGATTGGGAAACTATCATGCCTACATGATTCTGGATCCCGCCCTCGAGCGTTGGGGTTTCCTCGATCCGGAGCGAGCGGTGGCATTCGTTCAATCCTCCGCCAGCGATGGTAGGCAACGAGTCTCCCTCACATCGTCGATTCTGAGAGGCTGGGCCGTCCGGAATTGGCCAAGGGCCCTGTCTCTTGCCATCGCGGAGGCCGAGAAGTCGCCCGAGTCCTACCCGGACGATGATCCCGCTGAGGTACAGCGCAACGTTTTGGCGCAACTCACCGAGCAGATGCTTCACAGCCTCACCTCGGCAAACCAGGCCCAAGATGCCGTAGATCTCGCACAATCTCTGGACTCGCCGGAGGTACGACAGGCAGCTTACCGTGTGCTCTTCGATAGTCTCGGAGCCAAGTATCCCGATCAAATGGAGGCGCTCTATTTCGAACTGCCGAAAGAAATGAGGAGCGACGTTGCAAGCACCCTCTTGGCCAGAGCGCCTTGGGCGGCGTCGACTCGGGGCGCAGATTGGGTGACGACGAACGTCAGCGAGAAGATTCAGCCACGACTGTACAAGCAACTCTTTCAGCGGTGGATTCCCGAAGACGCATCAGCCGCTGCCGGTTGGCTGAACGAACATCTCGACAGCCCGGGGATAGACGGCGCCATCGAGGCGTTCATCGATGTGTACCAGGAATCGCATCCCGCATCGGCGCTCCAGTGGGCAGAATTGCTCTCGAGCGAGCCAGTCCGAAACCAACACCGAGCCAAGATCGGCAAGATTCTCGGGGAGCGGGGGGAGATGTGCTTCGCCGCCTGTTCATCCTCACTGAGCGACCCAGGTAATCGGCACCTGGAGGCTACCGCCGAGTAGCCGCGTTTACATCGCCCACTCATCGGTCTTTGACGGACAGAGTTCGCGGAAGAACGAGTGAAGGGAGTTCAACCTTCCTCCCCGCCGCCCATGGACTCCATTCGCTTTTGCATTTCCTCCGGGGAGACGTCTTCGATGTGTGTGGCAATGTTCCATCGGTGCCCGAAGGGATCTTGAATAGCTCCGGAGCGATCACCATAGAACTGATCCTGCACGGGGCGTTCGAGGGTGGCTCCCTCCGCAAGGGCAGCTTCCACCACCGCATCCACATCCTCGACATAAACGGCTACAATCACCGGGGATCCACCCACCGCTTTGGGACCAGTCGCGTTCATCTCCGGACACTCGTCAGCCAACATGATCATGGAATCTCCAATAGTCATCTCGGCGTGCATCACCTTCCCGTCCGGCCCAGGCATTCGCATTTTCTCCGTTGCGCCCAAAACCTTCGAGTAGAATTCGATCGCTCCGGCTGCACCGTCGACGATCAGATACGGGGTGACAACAGAACAACCATCTGGGAGATAGGAAACGCTCATTTGGCGAGGCTACTCCCGCGATGGGAGCGGGTCAAGGTGCAGCGGTGAAAGCTGAAAGCCGCGGCGGTCCGTGAAAGCCCTGGAACTAAGCGCCGCCAGCGTTGGCCATGGAGGCATGCTCCTCCGGCAGCAGATCTTTAAAGCGCTTCTTCTCGATGGCCTTGAGATACGCCTCCATCGGAGACACGAGGCCGGCATCCAACTTGGACATGATGTCATCGTCCATGAACTGCATTCCCAAGTTCTTGCCCCCAACGATGACATCCTGAAGCTTCTGAGAGGCTCCCTCCCGAATGATCGAAGCCACCGCGGGGGTTGAGAACATGATCTCGCTCACACAAACGCGGCCTTTGCCATCAGCTGCCTTCAAGAGCAACTGAGCCACCACACCCCGAAGCGAAGCCGCGAGCATCGTCCGCACCTGGGACTGCTGATCGGAGGGGAACACATCGACGAGACGGTCAACCGTCTTCCGGGCGTTGTTTGTGTGAAGCGTACCAAATACCAGCAAACCGGTTTCCGCGGCGGTGAGCGCAAGCGAAATGGTCCTCAGATCCCGCATCTCGCCCACCAGGACGATGTCGGCATCTTCTCGAAGGGCCGCGCGAAGGCCGTCTCCGAAACTGGGCGTCTGGATCGGCACCTCCCTCTGTGTGATGATGCTCTGCTTGTTATTGTGAACGAATTCGATCGGCTCCTCGATGGTGATGATGTGCCGACTGTAGTTCGAGTTGATGTGATCGATGAGCGAGGCCAGCGTGGTGGACTTTCCCGATCCCGTCGGACCCGTGCACAGCACAAGACCGCTCCGCATGGTCCCGAACTTCTGTACCACCGTGGGGATTCCGAGTTCTTCCAGTGTCTTCAGCTCGGTAGGAATCAACCGAAACACCGCTGCATATCCCTTGCTCTGCTTGAGGTAATTCACGCGGAATCGCGCGTTGGCATCCATCTCGTAGGCAAAGTCGAGATCTCCTTTCTCGATAAACCTCTGCCACGCCCTGGGCTCACATACCTCTTTGAGCATGGTCTCCATGCGCGCTCCGTCGAGGATCTCGGGCTCGATCGCCCGGATTCCCCCGTGCACACGCATCTTCGGCGGTGAACCCTGAGCGATATGGAGATCTGATGCTCCCGCTTCCCGGATGAGGTGGAAGTAGTGGTGGATAAGTGGTTCAGACATGGCAGGGAAATTTCAGATTCACGGGGACCGGGCAGGGTCAAATGTTGAAGTACTCTTTCATCTCGTCCTGGTTATCACACCGGTACAGGCACTGCTCCTGATCGATGACCCCCTGATCGTAGAGTTCCCTCAGCGAGTCGTCCATTAAACGCATCCCTAGCCCCTTACCGGTTTGCATAATTCCCGGCAGCATGAACGTCTTCCCCTCTCGGATGCAGTTGCCAACCGCTGGAGAATTCACGAGAATCTCCATGGCAAGCGCCCTCCCCTCGCCGTCGGCGGTAGGCACGAGCTGCTGACTGATGACCCCGCGAAGTGACTCACTCACCATGATCCGAATCTGTTCCCGTTGATCCGTCGGGAATACGTCCAGAATCCGGTCTAGCGTCCGGGAGGCATTTCCCGTGTGAAGTGTGCCAAAAACCAGGTGACCGGTTTCCGCGGCAGTGATCGCCAGAGAAATCGTCTCCAGGTCGCGCATCTCCCCGACCATGATGATGTCGGGATCTTCCCGCAATGTTGCGCGGAGGGCAGTAGCGAAGGAATCCGTGTGAGTGTGCACCTCTCGCTGGTTCACGTGACAGCTCGCCGCATCAAAGGTGTACTCAATCGGATCCTCGAGAGTAATGATATGATCATCACGCTCCCGATTCACCTCGTCGATGAGCGCAGCAAGCGTCGTCGACTTTCCTGAACCAACCGCGCCCGTTACCATGATCAGTCCATACTGGAAATTCGTGATCGGTTTGACGACATCCCTCGGGATTCCGAGTTCCTCCATCGTCCGGATCTTCGTGTTGATGATCCGAAACGCCATGTCGTACCCAAGCCGCTGTTGAACGACGGACGCCCGGAAACGCCCGAAATCGGGAGCGTAGGCGAAGTCGACATCACCGATCTCCTCCAGGCGCTTCTTCTCCCGGTCTTGCAGGAAGCTCATCGCGAGCCGCTCGCAATCCTCCCGCGTCAGGACATCTGCATTGGGCCAGATCGGCTGCAACGAGCCGAACCGACGCCAGGTGGGAGGCGAGTTGACGGCAAGGTGAATATCCGAACAGTCATACTCCTGGCCGACTTTGAGGTAGTCGTCGACACTATCGAGGACGCTGACACGTTCTTCGCTCATAAGGATGATTGGGAAATTTGAAGTTTTCGGTGAATGTGCTCGCGACTCGCCTGAGGAGGACTCCGTCCATTACCTCTTAGTATCAACGCTTCGCGCAATCCATTCCTTAGAGGCTCTGAGAAGCACTGGTTTCGCCAAGTCGAATCCAGTTTTCATAATCGCCGAAGGAAGGGAGCCGTGTGTTATAGGGAATTCCCCGATTTGAGAAGCCTTTTCTCGCGCCTTTTTCGGGTGCTCAGAGCTGGAGAAAAGCCTCGAAGCGATGACCCCTGTCACGACAGCTCCAAGGACCCACGGCAACGGATTTCGGCGGACCTGCCCCCAGAGCGGCTCGAACCCTCGGGTAAGCCCGGGCGCTCCCGCAACGTCCCGCACTACGGCTTCTCCAGTTCCCTCGAGCCGAAGCTCGCGACGGCGCTTGCTGAGCACCGACAACTCGGCTCTGATCTCGTCCGCGGTCAGGCGCTGAATTCCAACCATATCGATCAATTCCGATGAGGCGTCGAGTTGCTTGCTAGCGCTTCATCAGGAGCCCAAGGACAAAACCGACTCCGACCGCAGCGAGCACAGCCTTTGTCGGGTTTTCCCGAATGTAGTTCTCCACCTCGCGATGAACGGCATCGAGCTGACCCTTGATCTCATCCCAGTCGGCATCAGCCAGACCCGAGAGAAGTTCCCCACTCCCTGCAGATCGCGTAGATGAAGATTTCTTTGGCAATTCACCCTCCAACTCCTGAAGCTTCTGTCTGAGCAGCCTTTGTCTTGCAGCCACCTTTCGAAGCTCCTTCGCCCGGTCAACGGCCGTTCGCTTCTGCGTTTTCTGAGAGCTCTCAGTGGTTTGCGTGGATGGAGTAGAGAGGGTGTCACTCATGACGATCCGCGAGATGTTGCCAGCCTGGCTGCGCCAGATCAAGCGCTCGTTAACTATTTGAGGCAGTTGACGATTCACGGCTCTCCACAATTCTCCCCCGGTCCATGTCGAACGCCGAGAATTCCATCAGTACTTCGTCCCCCAGCCCGATCTCGCTCTTCGGGTGAAACCCTCGATTCAAATGGCCGTACGAGACCTTTCCATTCGGCGCCCGCACCTTGAATACACGCGGGTCACAAGCTTCAATCACCACCGCCCAGGTGCGAATCGGCGGATCGGTTCCTTGATGCGGCATCCCTTGGGATCGCACATCGGAAAGGCAGAAGACAAACCTTTCTCGATAATCTAGCTGTCGAGAGCGCTCTCCGCTCCCAGGTGCCGATCGTAACTCTGCCTCAATTCCGCTGGATCCAAGAGCTCGATTTCATGTGAAATCCCTCTCTGATCGATCGCTTCCCTGAAAACAGGCCGTCCCTGATACATCTCAAACGTCACTTCAACGTGAAGAGGCGGCTCGATCTTCGTGCCATAGAAGGAGGAGGTGGCCAGATGCGAAAAAGTTCCAGTCGAAACTGATGAAGAAACGGTACGTTGCATGGGACGAATGAAAGATACGGTGATTATTGAAATTTGTCAAATTTAGAGCAAGCCTAGATTTCATTAATATTCTGTAAATCAGCGCAATGACGCGTAGAGCAGCCTCAGCGGTTTTCGAAGTTTCTCCCAGTCCAGCCGGACCGAGACAGGATCCCACGGCACTCAATCCCGATGTCGGAGCTGGGAAAAACGACCTCTTTTAGATCCGCCTTGAGTGAGGCTGCTCGGAGGGTGCTACAAGGTTCCAGCGATCAGCTCGAGAAGTTCATTGGGAGAATCCACCATGATCTCCGCACCGTGCTCCTTCAGTTCACGACTGGAGCGAAATCCCCAGAGTACTCCCACTGCCACCATTCCCGCATTACGGGCGGTCATCATATCGACGCCACTGTCCCCCACAAACCAAGTGCGACCGGGTGACGCCCCCAGAGAAGAGGCCACATGCTCCGCCGAAGCCGGGTCGGGCTTCCTCGGGAACGCATCCGAATGCCCCAGCACGCATCCAAAACGCCACTCCGAGAGAATCCCCTCTATGCACTTCTTGGTCAGGGCATGGGGCTTGTTCGAACAAACACCCATCGGTACGCCTTTCTCGGAAAGGGCATCGAGGACTGCTGGGATTCCCTCATACGGGCCTGTCTTGATATTCCAGCGATCCGAATACCGGGCACGAAAAGCGCTCGTATATTGTGCGAGCGCCTCCGGGTCGGCAGCAACCTCATCCGGGAGAGCGCGCGCCACGAGATTCACCATCCCGTTCCCGATGAACCCGAAGTACGTTGCCTCCTCGTGGAGCGGAAAGCCGTTGCTGCCCAAAACGTGATTCATTGCATCCGCAAGATCCCCGATCGTGTCCAACAGCGTGCCATCAAGGTCAAAGATCACCGCCTCGGGATTCTGATCGGGGTCAAAGGACGTATTCATTCAATCACCTCACAACTGCCAAACACCCATCGGATTGGCAAAGAGAGAATTCACGATAGCGCTCCAGAAAACAAAAGACGCCACCGTTGAACGGTTGGCGTCTCCCGCGAGGCATGCCGCAGGCAGCCTCAGTCAGTGAAGAGATGACCTTAAACAGTCGCGTGACGCCGAGCCATCGCCCGCATCTTCGCAGTCTCTTCACCCGCTTGTTTCAGCAGGGCAATCAAGGATGCGTTCAGAAAATACTCCCGAAGAAGTTGCTTCCGAGCATCCGTTGCTTTGTTCTTCATTTTCATTTTGTCTCCCTTTCGTAGGTTTGAGACCACCCTAACAGCTCGTTCATTCAATTTGGGTGAACGAACCGCCGGACGGTTTCGATGACATGTGAGTTGGTAATTCTCGAAAATTATCAAAATTACAGGATTGCGTCAATATTATTGAGAACATCTTTTATTTTAGTTTATAACTCTTTAATATTTAGCCAATTAAAGCATTTTGCATCCAACTACAGAACGGCCATTACTGCCGATTTCTTAGCACTTAACGCGGCTGAGTTGGGGTTGAGCGGTGCACTCTTGAGGAGAGAGCGGGTTTGGCTAGAGTGCCTTCGATGCACGGACTGTCCCTTGGCCGCTCTACCCTCATCTCGATCCTGCTAATCGCGTCGATCACACCGTTCCCGAGCCACGGCGAAGACGGGAATGAGGGGCTACTTCTCGAACGCGTCCGCCAGTTGACCTTCGCAGGCAAACGCGCCGGCGAGGGCTACTTCAATGCTGACGGCACGAAGCTTGTCTTTCAAAGCGAGCGAGATGAGGAGAATCCGTTCTTTCAGATCTTCCTGATGGACCTGGAGACAGGTGACACCAACAGGATCTCGACAGGGAAAGGAAAGACAACATGTGCCTGGATACACCCCGATGGTGAGAAGGTGCTTTTTGCCTCCACCCATACCGACGATCGGGCCACAGCAAAACAGGAGGCTGAACTCAAGGAGCGCCTCGAGGGGAAAGCCCGGAAGTATTCCTGGGACTACGACGAACACTTCGACATCTGGGAAGCGACGACCAGGGGGGAGGAACTGAAGAACCTGACCAGCACTCTCGGCTACGACGCGGAGGGATCCTACTCCCCGGATGGCAAATGGATCGCCTTCGCATCAAACCGCCACGCGTACGAAGGGGAACTCAGTGACGAGGACGCAGCCCGGTTCAAGCTCGAGAAATCGTTTCTCATGGACATCTACCTCATGCGATCCGACGGGACGGAGGTAAAGCGGCTCACCGACGTGAAGGGCTACGATGGCGGTCCCTTCTTCAACGCCGACGGGACGAAGATTTGCTGGCGCCGTTTCAACGTAAAAGGCGACCAGGCCGAGATTTGGACCATGGATGCAGACGGAGCGAACCAAAAACAGCTGACGCGGCTGGGAGCCATGTCCTGGGCGCCCTACTTCCACCCCTCCGGGGAATACCTGATCTTCGCCACCAATCTGAACGGCTTTGCGAATTTTGAGCTCTATCTCGTCGATGCCGAGGGATCGAAAGAGCCCGTGCGCGTAACCGGCACCGAAGGCTTCGACGGACTTCCTGCGTTTTCCCCTGACGGAACCCGTCTCACCTGGACTTCCAATCGCACCTCGAACAAGACCTCACAGATATTCCTGGCCAACTGGAATCACCAAGCGGCGCTGGATCTGCTCGGGAAGAGCAAGGTGCTGATCGCAACCAGTTCAGAGACGAGCGTGCCCGTCCCCAGCACAGACTCGGCGATCACCGAAAGCGACATTCAGAATCACGTGACCTACCTTGCCTCCGAAGCGTTGCAGGGACGCCTGACCGGAACAGAGGGAGAGAGACTTGCAACCGAGTACGTCGCCGGCTTGTTCAGGAAATACGGCTTGGCGCCCGCGGGAGGCGAGGACACCTACTTCCAACCCTTCGAGTTCACTGCGGGCGTGGATCTCGGCCCGGACAACCAGCTAACGCTCGGGGAAGAAGCCATACCCCAGGATGACTGGAGACCACTCTCGTTTTCAACCACGGGAGCCATCGAGCCATCGGAAATCGTCTTTGGCGGCTACGGCCTCGATATGCCGGAGCGCCGGAACGAGACCGGGGAGAAAGAGGAGATGTACTCCTCGTACGTGCATCTGGATGTGAAGGGCAAGTGGGTCCTGATGTTCCGCTACATTCCCGAAGGCCTCTCGCCAGAGGAGCGACAACGCTTCGCGCGGCACTCCAGCCTCCGCTACAAGGCCATGACGGCCCGGCAGAAATTTGCCAGGGGAATCATCGTCGTCAGCGGGCCCAATGCACAGGTTAACAACGAACTCGTGCCACTCAGCTTTGACGCCTCGATGGCGGGCTCCGGAATCACCGCCATCTCGATCACCAACAAGCTCGCAGACAAACTTCTCGCGGCGAGCGGCAAAAGCCTCAAAGAACTTCAGGATCAGCTCGACACCGGCGAGATGATGTCAGGGTTCAAATTGGAAGGGATGCAAATTGGCGGCACCATTGACATCCAACACGAGAAAAAGACGGGGCGCAATGTGCTCGCTTCGCTCTCAGCGGGCCCAGCTGCCGTGCACAATCCAGCCATCGTCATCGGAGCGCATATCGACCACCTCGGCCCAAACGCCGGATCCGGATCGCTCGCCCGGGACGATGAACGAGGCAAAATCCATGCCGGCGCAGACGACAACGCGTCAGGAGTCGCCGGAATGCTCGAGATCGCAGAATACCTGGTGGAGCAAACCAGCAGTGGAAAAATTGAACTGACGCGAGATATCATCTTCGCCGCGTGGTCCGGGGAGGAGATCGGCCTTCTGGGTTCCTCGCACTTTGCGCGTGAAGCCGCGAAGTTCTTCGGTGACGCTGACGCGAAGCTCAGCCTCATGTTCGGAGCGTGCCTCAACCTCGACATGATTGGGCGCCTCGACAAGTCGCTCGTACTCCAGGGCGTGGGCTCCAGCGACTTCTGGCCGGGAGAAATTGAACGCCGAAATGTGCCCGTGGGCCTTCCGCTCACACTTCAAAACGACACCTACATTCCGACGGATGCCACCTCGTTTTATCTCCGGGGAGTGCCGATCCTGAGCGCGTTCACGGGCGCCCACGAGGACTACCACACCCCAAGAGACACGGTCGACAAACTCAACCTCGAGGGAGCGCGCGACATCAGCAGATTCATGGCCCTGATCGCCCGAAGCCTCGCCACTGGAGACACGCTTCCCGAATACAAAGTCGCTAAACTGCCAACGGACCGCGAGAATCGCGGGCGGCTCCGCGTCTACCTGGGAACGATCCCCGACTACTCGCAGGGTGACATCAAGGGCGTCAAACTATCCGGTGTCACCGCGGGCGCACCGGCCGAAAAAGCGGGTGTCCTGGCTGGTGACGTCATCGTCAAACTCGCCGGAAAGGCGGTTGAGAACATCTATGACTACACCTTCATCCTCGGCGCAATGAAAGTTGGTCAGGAGACGGAAATCGTCGTGCTCCGAAAAGAGAAAGAGATCACGTTCAAGATTGTGCCGGGCTCCCGGTTCCAGAGGCAGTCGCCCCGGCCGCTGGATCAGACGCGGTGGGGCAAGAAAGCAAAGATCAACAGCTGGGCTCCCACACCCCTCAATCCAACACCCAAGACCAGGCCAAGATCGCCGACACCAAGACACGGGTTGCCGCATCGTTCTTGGATCAAGCGAGCGATGCCCCCAAACCCAGCGTGTTGGCCCCACCCGCTGTCACGGTCCAAACGCCGGGTCTGACGCCGGCTCAGGCCGCGGCCCAGACCGCCGCATCAGCCCAAGTCCAACAAGCCCCGGCCGCGATACCCGACAGCGACCCCTTGCCATCCGACCCCAACATTTCGCGGGTCATCCGCGGGATGCGCGGCGTGATAAACCATCAGGGCGGGGCGGTTACCCTGCGCCTAAGCCCACCGGAGATGGGCGTGGTCCGCATCGAGCTGCAGGTCAACCACGGCACGGTCAATGCGCAGCTCCACGCCGAACACGAATCAGCCCGGACGCTGCTCAATCAGCAGCTCAGCCAGCTACGCCAAGCATTGGAGACCCAGGGCCTGACCGTCGATCGGCTGCTGGTACAGACGCTGGCGACAAGCGACAACGCGCCGTTGACCCCCGACCGCGACGGAGATCAAACCAACCACGACGGCCGCAGCCGCGGGCAGCACCCCGGGGGCAACACCGGCGGCCAAGACCGCGGCGACGGGCAACCACGCGAAGGCTCAAACGATGAGGCTCGGCCCGACCGGCTGACCCGGCTGTTTGATCAGATGTTGAAATTATTTGGTTAACACAAAATCAAGGCGGAGATCGCTTGTTCAAACAAGCTTGAACCCAAGGAGTATAACCGATGTCAGCAGCTGCGATCACAGGAGCCGGAGCCACCGCGGCATCAAGCCCCAGCGGGTTTGGCGCTTTGGGCTCCGAGGAATTTATCCGCGTGATGCTCTCGGAGCTAAGCAACCAAGACCCGTTCGAGCCCCAGGATTCCGCGGCCCTGCTCGAGCAGCTCAGCAGCATCCGCAATATCGAAGGCCAGCTGTCGCTCCAGGAAAGCCTGGAAAACCTTGTGTTACAGAATCAGGTCGCGATCGCCGGGGGGCTGATCGGGAAGGTGGTCGCCGGATTGGATGGCCTCAACCAGCAGGTCGAAGGGCAGGTCGTCTCGGTCCGGGTACGCGACGGCAAGGCAACCCTCGAGTTAGACAACGGCAAGTCCTTAAGCATGGACCGGGTGACCGAGATCTTTAACCCACAAGACGGCGGGGCACAGCAGGGGTAGCCACAAACGAACCGATGTCGTGCGCGTTGCACGACGGCCATCATGAACAGCACAGGGCCATAACGCGGTGTCAAACGGATCGGATCTGCTGCGGATGCTCGAGCCTGCGGTGCGCCCCGGCGGGCTGCCGGTCCCGGCCAAGACACCCACCCAGCCGATCGAGGCACGCAGCTTTGATTCGCTGTTGGAAGAGGCCCAGATGATCGACGCCAAAACCATGCAAGGCCAGCCATTACAAACACAAGCCACCGACGGCGGCGTGACGCCCCCACCAACACACTTAACCCACAACCCCAGCGGGGCGATCGGTCAGCTGTCACAGATCGACCGCGTCGAAAACCGCTCATTGCGGCAGCTGATGGGCAACACCACACCCACGCGGCCAAAACCAGAACCATGATTAATCACCGTATTTGAATTAAGGGAGTAACCCATGGGACTTCAGACCTCGTTGTATCAATCGCTTAGCGGCCTAAACGCCAGCTCCCAGTCGCTCTCGGTCAGCGGCAACAATATCGCGAACGTCAACACCACCGCGTTCAAGGGCAGCCGGGCCTCCTTTGAGACCCAGATCTCTCAGACACTGCTTTCCGGGTCGCTGCCCACCGCGACGCGAGGCGGCACCAACCCCAGCCAGGTCGGGCTGGGCACCCGGCTGGCCGAGATCTCACGCAAGTTCACCGACGGCTCGCTCCAGCCTACAGGTGTCAACACCGACCTGGCGATCGAAGGCAGCGGCTTTTTTGTGCTCAACTTCGACAGCTCTGTCCGCTATTCCCGGGCCGGCACGTTCTCCTTAGACAGCGATAAAAATCTGGTGAACCCCGATGGCGGATTGGTCCAGGGATTTGGGATCGATGAGAACTTCAACGTCGTGCAGGGCGTGCAGCAAGGCATCAACATCCCCATCGGATCGCTCACCCTAGCGCAGGCCACCACCACGGTCGCGTTCGAGGGCAACCTCAACGCCGACGGTCAGCCCGCCACACAGGGCACCCTGATCAGCTCCGACATCCTCTACGCCGACGCCGCCGCTACCACCCAGGCCGTACCCACCGACAACCTGGATACGCTGCGCAGCGCAGCGGGCCCGGCGATGTTCAACCTCGGCGACGTGATCACCGTCTCGGGCGCCAGGAAAGGCGGCGCCACCCTGCCCGACCATACCTTTGAGATCAACGCCTCCAACACGACCAACAGCGACGCGTTCGGTACCACGCTCCAAGACTTCATGGACTTCCTCGAAGACATGCTGGGGATCGACACGTTGGTCAGCGGCGGGCTGTCGGTCACCGGGGGGGTGCTAGACATCACCGGCAACTCGGGCACCGAGAACGATATCACGCTGGAACGCAACCACATCATCGTCAACCAAGCCGCGTCGCCCGTATCGCCGCTGAACCTGACCAAGAGCGCCTTCGCCGACGGCGAATCCGTACGCACCACCTACATCGCGTTTGACAGCCTAGGGACCGCCCGGAGCCTGGACCTCACCGCGGTGCTCGAGAACAAGACTACCAACGCCGGCACCACCTGGCGGTTCTACGCCCAATCCGAAGACGACAGCGACCTGGACCGCGTCTTGGGCAACGGGCTGCTGAACTTTGACAGCGATGGCACGCTGATCAACGCCACCAACACCACCATCTCACTTGACCTAGCCAACACCGGCGCCGAATCACCCCAGCTGATCCAACTCGATTTTTTAAACCCGGGTGGCCCAAGTGGGGCGGTGTCGGCCCTGACCGATAAAGTCAGCCAGCTCAACTCAGACCGGCGAGACGGGTCGGCGATCGGCACGCTCGAGGACTTCTCGATCAGCTCCGACGGGACGATTGTGGGTACGTTCTCCAACGGCCTGCTGCGCAACCTGGGGCAGGTCGTCCTGGCCACCTTCGCCAACCCACAAGGGCTACTGGACGTGGGGGCGAATCTGTTCAATATCTCAAGCAACAGCGGCAACGCCAACGTGGTCCTGCCCGGGTCGGGCCGCGCCGGGCGCATCGTCGGGGGCGCCCTGGAGCTAAGCAACGTCGACCTGTCGGAGGAATTCATCAACCTCATCACCGCCAGCACCGGCTTTAGCGCCAACTCGCGGGTGCTGACCACCAGCGACCGGCTGATCCAAGAGCTGCTGGCCACCGCCAGGTAGCCGCGCCGCTAGCGGGGTGAACCCATGATCACCGTCACACGCCTCAACGGCAAAAAATTCGTGGTCAACGCCGACCTGATCCGGACGATCGAGTCCAACCCCGACACAACGATCACGCTGATCAACGGCGACCACATGATTGTGAAAGAACCGATGGAACAGGTGGTCCAGTCGGCGATCGAGTACGGCCGATTGTTGCGTAAGATCACCCCGCCAAGTTAGCTGGCCAACACCCCAAAGCGCATCGGCCGCTGCCCACGGGATACACGGCTCGCCGTTACCGGACCCGGTGGGCCACCCAATCCCGGACGGAAAGCCCGATAGGTCATGGCCTTGAGAATTCCAAAGTTCTTTGTGGATCAGACCGATAAGTACGCGTGGAACCACTTATAGGGGCCGAGGTACACGATGGATCTAGGCACGGTGATTGGCTTGATCGGGACGTGGTGCCTGATCTTATGGGCGATGATCTCCGGCGGCGGGCTGGGGATCTTCATCGACATCCCCAGCTTGATTATGGTGGGCGGTGGGTCGGTGACCGTGATCATCCTGTGTTTCCCACCGGCTTACGTCAAAAGCTTCACCAAAACCCTCAAGAAAGCCTTTTTCCACAAGGCTAATTCGGTCGACAAGCTGATCCAGGATATGGTTTCTTACGCCGAGATCGCCAGACGCGACGGGATCCTGAGCCTAGAGAACGTGACCAAGGACCTGGATGACGAATTCATCGTCAACGGGATCCAGATGGCGGTCGACGGCACCGACCCCGAGCTGATCGAGCAGATCCTGATCAATGACTTGGATAACACGATCGAGCGGCACGAGATCAGCAAGGGGATGATGGACGCGTTGGGCAAGTACGCCCCGGCGTTTGGCATGATCGGGACCCTGGTCGGGCTGGTGATCATGCTCCAGAACATGGACGACCCGGCCAAGATCGGCCCCGGTATGGCGGTGGCGTTGCTGACCACCATGTACGGGGCGATCGTCGCCAACGCCTTTGCCCTGCCGATTTCCGACCGCCTGGCCCGCCGATCCGCCGAGGAAACCCTGATGCGGACCATCGTGATCAAGGGTGTGATGTCGATCCAAAGCGGCGACAACCCACGCATCGTCGAGCAGAAACTCAAGACGTTCCTGCCCCCGTCGGCGCGTGGGTCGGAGGAAGACAAGAAAGCGGCGTAGACACGATTTAAGCCCAAGCACCGCCATGCCCAAAAAATGCAAATGCCCGCCGGAAGGGGCCCCCGAGTGGCTGCTGACCTATGGCGACATGATGTCGCTGCTGCTGTGCTTCTTCATCATCCTGGTGGCGTTAAGTGAGATCAAGAAAGAGGACGAATATCGGGCGATCGTGGAGGAAGTCAAGAAGGCGTTTGGGATGAAAGGTGGCGGTGGGAAGGTCCCTTCGAAAGAGGACCCGATGCTGAGCCTGATGAAGCGGTTAGAAGAGCTGCAGCTGCGGGTGTCGCCTCAGAAGGACCCCTCTAACACCGACGACCCGGGCATGGAAGGAAAGGATCCCCAGGTCACCCGGGTCCGAGAAGGGATGTTGTTCACCCAGGGCGGAAGAGTCACGTTTGAGCCGGGTTCTGCCGATTTAAGTAACAGGGCTAAGCGGAACATACGGGTCGTGGCGGACTTGATCCGCGGCTACAACAACAAGATCGAGGTCCGGGGCCACGCCGGGTCGATGGAGCAGGGGGTTGAGTCGGATTACCCCGACCTCTGGTCGCTAAGCTATGCCCGGGCGGCGGTGGTGATGGGTTATATGACCAGCCAAGAGGTTGGGATCCGCCCCCACCGGATCCGGCTGGTGGCCAACGCCGACGCCGAGCCCATGGTCAAACGCGTCTATACCGCTTCGGGCCAGCAACCCAACCGGCGGGCCGAGATCGTGGTGATGGAAGCGCTGGTCGAGGACTTCGTCAAGCCCCAGACCGGGAAACCCAACTAAGCCATTTTGGATCAGGAGCACACGCCGCCATGGCAGACGAGACGACCGAAGAATCAGGTAGTAAAAAGAAGCTGCCACTCAAGACCCTGTTGATCCTTGGGGCGGTCTTGGTGATTGAAGGGGTGATCATCGCCGGTGTGTTTATGGTCATGGGCCAGCCCGCGGATGTGAAAGCCGAAGCGGCGGCTCAAGACGAAGCGGCCATCGCCGAGGAACCGGTCGAAGAATTGGTTGTTGAGGAGAAATTCCCCAACACCAAACGGGGTCGGACTTTCCTCTATGATACCCAGGTGTATGTGGTGGTCCGCCGCAAGCACCAAGAAACGATCCGGACCCATCTCGATGAGATGGCGGCCCAGATCAGCGGCGATATCAGGACCATCATCAGCCGGGCAGAGCCCAACCACCTGCTCGAGCCCACGCTGGCCACGATCAACCGTCAGATCAAGGCGGCGTTGGACGAGCGGCTGGGGCGCGACGAAGAGGGCCACTCGCGGATTGTCCAAGTGGTGATTACCAAATTTACACAGTTCCGCGCTGATTTATAGCGGCACACCCGGTGGCCACAGGCCCACGAAGGGCAAAATGAAAACCGCAATCGGGTTGAGGTAGCGATCATGGATGATGACGATATCCAAAGTTTGGTTGATCAGGCGATGGCCGAGGCGATGGCCGAGGTCAACGGCGAAACCGATGGGGGGGATGATGCCGCGGCCGATCAGCCCCAGGCGGTCGAGACCCCCGACCTAGCCAGCCAGGAGCCCGAGAAGCCCGCGGGTCAGAGCATCGAACTGCTAGGCGATGTGGACCTGAACGTCAAGATCGAGCTTGGCCGAACCCACATGCTGGTCGAAGACGTCTTACGTCTGGGCTCGGGGTCGGTGGTCGAGCTGGACAAGCTCGCGGGCGACCCGGTCGATGTGTATGTCAACGACCGGATGGTAGCGCGTGGCGAGGTATTGGTGCTCAACGACAATTTCTGTATCCGAATCAGCGAGATCGTGGCAAACCTCGATGAGCAGGACCAAGCCGAGATGGTCGCCGAGGCCGTCGCCGAGGAGCCGTAATCCATTCTCTGGCGGTCATCCAAAAATTGGTTACAATAAACAAATCAAACGCTAGGCGTATGGATGCGCCTAGCCAAGCCGTTAGCGGGATCTAACGGTGCCCACACGGTTTGGCCAAGGATGGCCTATGCTGCGTCGAGGCGTTCAACATCTTGCCTATGGATTGGTTGCCCTGTCTTGGCCATTTGTGGTCACAGCGGCTGGGCAATCCAACTTTCCTATTGAGATCGATCCGGTGGCCGCCTCTGGACCGCAGCCCCAGCAGCTGCAGGGCAGACAAGCCCCGCTTGCGGCTTCTCCGGAAGAAGAAAAGCAAGACCATGCCCGGTTAGCGGATCTGGCTTCCCATCTCTCGCACACCCAACCCCAGCTGCCCGCCAAGCCCCAGCCACCCGCGACACCACCACTTCCCCAAGCAGCCACCCCAAGCCTAGACCAACGCCGCCGCGACCAACCCGTATCGCGGCGTGTCACGCCATCCACCATGGGGCAGTCAGCCGCCTCACACCAACCCGCCTCGGTCGACCCGATCGAAAGCCAACCCCTGGGCACGCCCCGAGGCTCAGACTTCGAACAAGACCCCGCCGAGCCTCCTAGTGCGATGGGCTGGCCGTCCCTGCTCAATACCTTGGCAGCCTTGGGAGTGGTGATCGGGTTGATTTTCCTGCTGCGCGCGGTGGTGACCCGCGTGTCAGGTCGGGGGGCGGTTGCGGCCCAGTCGCCCATGCTAGAGGTGCTTACCCGGGTCAGTGTGGCGCCACGCCAACACGTGCTGCTGGTGCGGATCGGCAACCGTATCTTGGTGGTTGGCGAGGCTTCAACAACCGGGCTGCGCACACTGGCCGATATCGATGATCCCGAAGAGGTCGCCGGTTTGCTGGCCCAGGCGGTGGCGCACCAACCCAACAGCATGACGCGCAGCTTCAACCAGCTGATGCAGCGGTTCAACCGCCAGCATCCGCCCGACATCATGCCTGACACCCAGAGCCTGATCGAGCAGATCGACGACACCGACAACACCCGCCGGGCGCAGAGCCAGGTCTCGGGGTTGCTCTCGCGTGTACGCCACCTGTCTAAGCGGGGGACAATCGCATGAACCGGCTCACGAGGTTAGGCTCTGGCTCAAAACATGATGGGTGTGCCACTGGCGGCTTGTCCGCCAGTGCCTTCCTGGGGTTGCCACACTGGCGGACAAGCCGCCAGTGGCACACAAACCGAACGACAAAACAAATTGTGAAGCAGGGCCTAACCCGTTGGCTCGCTGCGCCGCTTGGCGTGTGGGTGGTGGTGTTGGGCGTTGTATGGGGGGGCGCTCCGGTGGCGTATGCTCAAGGCCAGAGCACCGGGCGTGTCGTAGAGCATAGCAACGACGCCCAGCAGACTCAATCCTTGGACATCACCAACCCCGTTTCTGTATTGCGCAGCGCAGCTCAGTCGCTGCCGATTAATCGGTCCGACGCGGAACCAGAGGAATCGCCCACGGGCTTAAGCGGTACGCTATCGATCCTGCTGCTTCTGACCGTGTTGTCGGTCGCCCCGGCGCTGTTGGTGCTTACGACGAGTTTTACGCGCATCGTGATTGTGTTGGCGCTGCTGCGTCAGGCGATCGGGACCCAGTCTTTGCCGCCCAGCCAGGTGATCGTGGGATTGGCGATGTTTATGACGTTTTTGATCATGGCTCCGACGTTCGAGCGGATCAACCAAGAGGCGTTGATCCCGCTGCAGGACAACCAGATCGATCAGCTCACCGCGTGGTCGCGGGCGCGCCAACCGCTGCGTGACTTCATGTTTGCTCAGATCGATTACGCCGACAGCTGGGCCGACGTGTACATGGTGCTCAACTACCGCGGGGTATCGACCGCGCACCCCGAAACGCTCACCCGGGCCGACGTAGACATGCTCACGCTGATCCCCGCGTACATTCTTAGCGAGCTGAAGGTAGCGTTCCTGATGGGGTTTCGGCTGTACCTGCCGTTCTTGATTATCGACATGGTGATCGCCAGCGTGCTGATCAGCATGGGGATGCTGATGCTGCCGCCGGTGCTGATCAGCCTGCCGTTCAAGCTGCTGCTGTTTGTGATGGTCGACGGCTGGCAGCTGGTCGCGGGCAGCCTATTCAATAGCTTTGCGGTACCCGGGGTCACCACCTAGGCCCGCCCTGGGGCGTGCCTCGAAAGGAAGCCGATGAGTGTCGATCAAGCCATCGATATCGTCCGTGAAGCGCTGACCATGATGCTGATGCTTAGCGCCCCGGTGTTGATCGCGGCGTTGGTGATCGGGCTGATGATCAGCGTCTTCCAGGCTGTCACGCAGATCCAAGAGCAGACGCTCAGCTTTGTGCCCAAGATCATCGGGATGGGGGTTGTGACGATCCTGGTCACCCCGTGGGTGGCGACGCTGATCATGGATTTTGCCCGGAAGATGTTTAGCGGTCAGGGATGATCGTATCGGTTTATAGCGGCCTGGTGTTGCCCAAGCAGCCGGCCGCTTCATCGCAAGCAAGCGGAGCAATGGATTGCCCCTTAGCCTCGAACCATTACTGGGTCACCTGCCGGCTTGGCTGCTGGTGCTGTTTCGGATGACCGGGATCTTTTTCTTTGCGCCCGTCTTTGGTAGCCGGACGGTGCCGGCTCAGGTAAAGGTATTTTTAGCGCTGGGCTTGAGTGCCTGTGTGTACCCGATCCTTTTGACCCCTGGCCGGGCATCGGCGGCGCTGGTGGCGCCGGTGTTGGCGTCGGGGTTGGAGCTGTGGTCCCTGGTGGGGACAGTCGCCACGGAGCTGCTGATCGGCGTCGTCATCGGGTACGGCGCGAGCCTGCCGCTGATCGGGATGCAGATCGGTGGCCGCGTCGTGGATCAGCAGATGGGATTGGGTTTAGCCGGTGTGCTCAACCCCGAGTTCAACGAGCAGACCGGGGTGGTCAGCCAGTTTTACTTCATGACCGCGTTGGCGGTCTTTGTGATCCTGGGCGGGCACCGCGTGATGGTCGCGATACTGGTAGGCAGCTTCGGCAAGGTGCCCCTGGGCGGCTTCACACCGGATTCTGGCATGATGTCGCTGCTGGTGGGGCTGTTGGGCACGATCTTCGACTTAGCGCTGCGTGTGGCGGGGCCGCTGCTTTGCCTGATTTTTTTGCAGACCTTGGCGATGGGTTTCATCGCGCGCACCGTGCCGCAGATGAACATCCTCAGCATCGGCTTTGCGCTGCGCATCCTGGTTGGCGCGGTCTTGCTGATCGGGGCGATCGGGGTGGAGAACGGGGTCTACATCGAGGTGATGCGTGAGACGCTCCGCCGATTGTCGGTTTTCTTTGCGATGTAAACCCCAGGGTCACGCTACGACGCGCCGCAGATAACAGATTAACGGATCGATCATCAACAACTGACCGTTCAACCGTAACGCACCATGGCAGAAACCGGATTCGAAAAGACCGAAGCCCCCACGCCACGCAGGCGCCAAGAGGCGCGCCAGCAGGGCAACGTGACCCGCAGCGTCGACCTTAACGCCGCGTGCATCCTGCTGGCCAGCGTGCTGTTGCTGTACGTGTTTGGCTTACGGGTGTTGTCGGGCATGCGTGCAACGCTGGCCGCGTCGCTATCGGGTACGGGGTGGGGTAACCCGACGCGCCCCGATGGGGTGTTTGCGCTTCAGGCGCACGCGGGTCGGATCATGCTCGAAGCGCTGCTGCCGCTGGCGCTGGGGCTAACCGCGGTGACGCTGCTGGTCGCGGTCAGCCAGGTGGGGCTGATCTTCACGCTCAAGCCGCTGGAGCCCAGCTGGTCGAAGCTATCGCCTCTGAAAGGACTCCAGCGGCTGTTCGACGCACGCGCGGGGATGCGGCTGGTGATGAGCCTGGGCAAGATCGCGTTGGTGGCGGCGGTGGCGGTGGCGGTGATCTACCAAGACCTGCCCCGGATCATCACGCTGGTCGAGCTCGAATCCCTGCCGATGTTCAGCTTGGCCTGTCAGCTGGTGTTTGAGTTAGCGCTGAAGCTAGCCGCGGTGCTGCTGGTGTTAGCGCTGCTGGACTATGTGTTCCAGCGATGGAAGCACGAGCAGGACCTGCGCATGACCAAGCAGGAGGTGAAAGAAGAGCTCAAGCAGATGGACGGCGACCCGATGATGAAGCAGCGTCGGATGCGCGTGGCCCGGCAGCTGATCCTGCAGCGCTTGGGCCAAGACGTGCCCAAGGCCGATGTCGTGGTGACCAACCCCACCCACTTCGCGGTGGCGCTGCGCTACGACTCGGCGACGATGAAGGCTCCGAAGGTGATCGCCAAGGGTGCTGACTTTATGGCGATGCGGATCCGGCAGATCGCGGTCGCCAGTGGCGTGCCCATCTTGGAACGGAAAGAGTTGGCTCGTGCGTTGTACAAGACCGTGGAGATCGGCCAGGAGGTGCCGCCGCAGTTTTATACCGTGGTGGCGGAGATTTTGGCGTATGTGTACCGGATCAACGGCCGGCGATCGGCGTAACCGGCGCCACGCGGTGAGGCCGCGTCGCGCGTGTATCCATAGGCGATAAGACAACTCCATGGCACCGACACGCAACAGATTGACACTGCCACCCTGGATCAACCGGCTCAACCAATACCGGTCGCTGCTGGTGCCGGTATCGTTTGTGGCGCTGCTGGCAGTGATCGTGGTGCCCATGTCGCCTGTGATGATGGATGTGCTGATCACGGCGAACCTGGCGTTGGCGGCGATCATCTTGCTGACCACGATTTACGTCGAGAGCCCGCTGGATTTCTCGGTCTTCCCGTCGCTGCTGCTGGGCACGACGCTGCTGCGGCTGGTCTTGAATATCGCCACGACACGGATGATCCTCTCGGCCGAGGCCGACAGCCCAGACCAAGCCACCGCGGTGGCCGGGCAGGTGATCGAATCGTTTGCGTCCTTTGTCGCGGGCAACTCGTTGGTGGTTGGGTCGGTGCTGTTTGTGATCCTGATCGTGGTGCAGTTTGTGGTGATCACCAAAGGCGCTACGCGGATCAGCGAAGTCGCGGCGAGGTTTACGCTTGATGGGATGCCCGGCAAGCAGATGGCGATCGACGCCGACCTCAACGCCGGGCTGATTGATGAGAGGCAGGCCCGCCTCCGCCGCGAGCAGATCGCACACGAGGCTGATTTTTACGGGGCGATGGACGGTGCGGCTAAGTTTGTGCGTGGCGACGCGATCGCGGGCATCATCATCACGCTGGTCAACCTGGTCGGCGGATTCGCGATCGGGTCGTTGGAGAAAGGGTGGACGATCGGCGAGACATTGGAGGTGTTTAGCAAGCTGACGATCGGCGATGGGTTGGTTAGCCAGCTGCCGGCGTTGGTGATCTCGATCGCCGCGGGTTTGATCGTGACGCGGTCCAGCAGCCGGCAGGACCTGGGCAGCGAGCTGACGCACCAGCTGACCAGCCGATCTGTGGCGCTGGCGATCACGGCTGGGTTCATGGGACTGATGGCGTTCACCGGCCTGCCGATGCTGCCGATGCTGTTGGCCTCGGGGGTGAGCGGCGCGTTGGCGTGGAGCGGCAACCGGCAGATGAAGCGAAAGCAAGCAGCCGCCCAGCAGCAAGCCGCCAAGAAACAAGAAAAAGGACCACCCCCGGTCGAGGAGATGCTCCACGTTGATACACTCGAGCTGGAGGTAGGCTACGCGCTGGTGCGCATGGTCGATACGGCTCAGGGCGGGGATCTGCTGGATCGGATTAGCATGATCCGTCGTCAGCTGGCGAGCGAGATGGGGCTGGTCATGCCCCCGGTGCGCATCCGCGACAACATGCAGCTACAGCCCAACGACTACCACATCAAGATCCGTGGCAACTCGGTGACGGAAGGGTCGGTGTTTCCTGGTCAATTTTTAGCGATGGATAGCGGGTTGGCCGACCGGGACAAGGCCCCGCTGGAAGGCACCAAGACCCGCGAACCGGCGTTCGGGCTCGAAGCGATCTGGATCGACACAGGCCAGAAGCAGCGGGCCGAGGCGCTCAACTACACCGTGGTCGACGCCACCAGCGTGCTGGCCACGCACATCACCGAGGTGGTCAAGAACCACGCGGCCGAATTGCTGACGCGCGAGGAGACCAACAACCTGGTGGCGCAGCTCAAGCAGAAAGCGCCCAAGCTCCATGAAGAAGTGCTCACGGGTGAGACCCCGCTGATCAAGCCTGGCGAACTCCAGAAAGTGCTTCAGAACCTGCTGCGTGAGCGCGTACCCGTGCGGGATATGGAGACGATCGTCGAGACGCTGGGCGATTGGGTGGGTCGCACGAAGGATATCGAGGTGTTAACCGAATACGTGCGCAACGCGCTGCGGCGGACGATCTGCAACCAGTATGTGGAGATGGTGCCCGCGGACGGCCAGGCGTTCGACCCCAACCGGACGGTGTCCAAGCTGTTCTGTGTCAGCCTCGACCCGGTGCTGGAGGATCAGATCACGGGGTATATCGATCGGGGCTCGGAGGGCACGACGATGACCATGCCCCCCGCGGTCGCCAACCGGATCACCGCGTCGGTGATCCGTCAGATCCAGCGGCTGATCGAAGCGGGCCACCAGCCGCTGGTGCTGGCTTCGCCCCAGGTGCGGGCGCAGGTTCGTCGGCTGCTAGAGCCCCACCTGCCCAACGCCGCGGTGTTGGGTTACAACGAGGTCTCCAAGGGCGTTGAGGTCGAGTCGATGGGTTTGGTTGGGCTCGAAGATGAACCAAGCGTCCCTGAGCTAGAAAGGGCTGTATCTTGAAGCTGAAAACGTTTACCGCCTCGACCATGGCCCAAGCGCTGGTGATGGTGAAGCGCCACATGGGGTCTCAAGCCGTCATCCTGCATACACGCACATACAAGCGTGGTGGGTTGTTCGGGTTCGGCGCCCAGAGCGTGGTGGAAATCACCGCTTCTGACCAGGCGCCCCGCGGTCAGCGTCGGCCATTGGGCAAACGAGCTGTGCCGGGTGCCCGGTTCGCCCCGTCTGGCGCCAAATCGTCTCAGCCGTTGGAGGTCGATACATCCGCAGCAGGCGATCTGATCCGCCGTACCTATGCGGTGGCTCAGCAACAGCTAAGCCAAAGGCAGCCGTCTCAAACGGCGTCGGCTGTTGATGCGGCAGCGTCACCTCAGCGTCCGGTTGTGGCTATCCCCGCCAGGGTTACGCCCCCACCACCAACCCCATCCCCGGTAAGCGGCGCCGTGACGCCTGCCCAACCCGCGGGGGCCACCCCAACACCTGTGGGGGCGCAAAGCGATAACCAGCAGCTGGTCGATGAGATGCGGGCCGTCAAGCGGATGGTCAAGCAGATGATGCAGCAGCGTCGTGAGAAGACCGGCAGCACAGCAACAACGGGGACAGGCAGCAAGCCCGATCTGCCCGACAAGCTTTTTGATCGCTACCTGGCGTTGTTGGAGCAGCAGGTGACCGAGGAGCTGGCTGAGCAGGTGATCCAGCAGGTGCGTGACCAGCTTACGCCGGCGCAGTATGAGGATGAGCAAGCGGTGCATCGCGCGGCATTGGAGGTGATCGCCAAGCAGATCCCCACGGATCAGGCGGCGGGTCAGCTCCAGCCGGTGGGCGATGGCCGGCCGCTTACCATTGCGCTGGTGGGCCCCACCGGTGTGGGTAAGACTACGACGATCGCGAAGCTGGCTGCGACGTTCAAGCTCAAGCAAAAGAAGAACGTTGGTTTGATCACGCTGGACACCTACCGCATCGCCGCGGTTGATCAGCTAAGGACGTACGCGAACATCATCGGGATCCCGCTGCACGTGGCGTCGAACGGGGATGAGCTTCGCACGGCGGTGGACCGGTGCTCGGATTGTGATGTGGTGCTGATCGACACCGCCGGCCGCAGCCAGCGCGACGATCCTAAGCTCGATCAGCTGCGGTCGTTGATCGCGGTGGCCGATCCACACGAGGTCCATTTGGTGTTATCATCTACGTGTGCTCAGTCGGTGTTGTTGGACGTGGTCGAGCGTTTCTCGGCTGTGCGCACCGACCGTATAATCTTTACCAAGCTGGATGAGGCGGTTAGCTTCGGCGTGTTGCTGAATGTCGCCAGGAGGGTGAACAAGCGGTTAAGTTACATCACCACAGGCCAGGAGGTCCCCCACCGGATTGAGCCGAGCTGTTCGACGCGTTTGGCTCAGTTGGTGCTGGGGACAGGGAAGCCATGCTGACCGATCAAGCCCAAGCGTTGCGTACCCTGGCCAACCGATCGTCGGCCCCACGGCGTACCAAACGTGCCCAGGTCGTGGCGATTACCAGCGGCAAAGGGGGGGTCGGCAAGAGCAATATCGCGGTAAACCTGGCGATCCGGCTGTCAATGATGGGGCGGCGTGTGCTGCTGATGGACGCCGATTTGGGCACCGCCAACGCCGATGTGCTTTGTAATCTAAATCCACGCGGTGATTTAGCGCATGTGGTCGCGGGCCGCCAGACGCTGGCTCAGGCCATCGTCGATGCGCCAGGAGGATTTGGGTTGATCCCTGGTGCGTCGGGTTTGGCGGGTATGGCGGCGTTGGGGGAGTATGAGCGTAGCCGGCTGATGCAGGATCTGAATCAACTCGAGGCCCAGCACGACCTGATCTTGATCGATACCGGCGCTGGCGTTAGCCCCAATGTCTTAAGCTTTGCGGTCGGGGCCGACCAGCTGTTAGTCCTTACCACACCAGAGCCTACAGCGGTGACCGACGCGTATGCGGTGATCAAGACCGTGGTGCGTCAGCGTGCAAACGCTCAGGTACGGATCTTGGTGAATATGGTCAAGGACGCCGATCAAGGCCGGGGCGTCTATAAACGGATCGACGCGGTCTGCAGGAAGTTTTTAGGCCTGCCCACACGCTACGCGGGCCACGTGGTGCACGATCCGCGTGTGTCGGCTGCGGTCTGTCGGCGCCGGCCGTTTGTCCTGGATAGCCCACACTGCGAAGCCAGCACCTGCATCAGCCAGCTGGCGCACCGGATGGATCGCCACGGGATCGAACCCCCAAACGGTGGGCTGCTACGCCGGCTGACCACGTGGATGACCCGGTAAGCCCAGGCTTATGTAGGCTCCTGGCCTCTTATACACGGGATAAAAAAATTGATTTTTTTTTATCCTCACCTGACATCTTTAGCTAAGGTTGTTTACAATGGGCCGCTAGCGAAACGGATTGTGTCTTTGAGCAAAGGAGTGCTCGGCCATCCCTGGAAGAGTCATTGGAGCTTGTTTTTCCATCGTCTGCTTCATCGCAGCGTTGGTGATCGGCTTTGCCGTGGGCAACCCTACGGGCACGGTTATCCTGCGCGCTACGGTGGTGATGGTCATCAGCTGGCTGGTGGGGCAGGTTATCGGGTCGGTCGCATTGAAGACGGTCGACCGGCATATCGAGCAGTACAAGCTGGATCACCCGATGCCACCCTGTGAGCCGGAAACTATTTTTGCTGACGAAGTACCCGAACCCAGCCCGGGACAAACCCAGGCCCCCGAATCAGCCGATAGTGCCACTAGCATTCAGCCGGCATCGGAGGCCGCATAAATTTTCGGGGGGGAAGGCAGAACTCAGCACGGCGTGCTTTGCCGCGACACGGATAGTCACTCGACATGCGGTCCTAGCCAGTCAAGGAGCAGACGATGGCTAAACTCAAAGCAATCGAAGTCCCCGCCCCGCCCGACAACCGCCCGATCGAAGAGATCTGGGTCGAGTACAAGCGCACCGGATCGGAGGAGCTGCGCAACCGGCTGATGGAGAACTACCTCCCGCTGGTGAAGTACAACGCCGAGCGCATCCACACCAAGCTGCCCGAAGAGGTCGACATCGAAGACCTGATGAGCGCAGGGATCTTCGGCTTGATGGATACGATCGATGCGTTTGACATGGACCGTGGGATCAAGTTCGAAACGTATTGTGCGCCGCGTATCCGCGGGGCGATCCTCGACGAGCTGCGGTCCATGGACTGGGTACCACGCCTGGTCCGGTCGCGTACCAGCCAGGTGGAAACGGCCAAGAAGAGCCTTGAGATGGAGCTTGGCCGCACGCCCACGGACGAAGAGCTGTCCAAGAAGATGAAGCTGTCCAAAGAGGAATTCGCCAAGGTCCGTAAGGACGCCGGGGCCGTAGGCGTGGTCAGCCTCAGCCGCAAATGGTTCGAGACCGACTCGAACAAGGACGTGCGCGAAATCGACGTCCTAGAGGACCCTAAGCAAGTCAACCCCATTTCTTCTGTCCAACGACGCGACCTCAAAGAGATGATTACCAAGGGCCTGTCGCGGGCCGAGCGGCTCATTGTCGTGCTCTATTATTATGAAGAGATGACGATGAAAGAGATCGGCGTGACGCTGGACCTGTCCGAGTCACGGGTGAGCCAGATGCACAGCTCGATCTTAGCGCGTCTCAAAGCCCAGCTGCAGCACCGCACCAAGGAGCTGCAGGAAGGCAAGAGCTAGGTCGTTCCGACATCGCTCAACTGTAATAGTCACCACTTCATCTGACACGCGAGAGTGATCTGACAGCAACAAGGTTGTCGCTTTGAGCGTCGTTCGTGCGCGCCTCGATCAGGCCTTGGGTGACGCTTTGATCTTCGGCTTGGCTTTCTTCGCTTCGCTTGCCTGATCCCCTTCTAGAGAAGAAATCAAGCCGCTTGGCATAAGCCAGTGGGATCAAATCCTTGAATGCCGCCGGCGCCGCCCGCCCGGCCCCGCAGCGACCACTGCGGGGCCGTTGATCCCTGATTGAGCGGCCTGGCGTCTATTACCCGTGATTGCACACGCAACATCGTTGTGAGATACGATACGGCCATTCAAGGCTCGTGAATAGCTGATTGTGTTCAGTACTCCGGCGTCGGATTCATCCGATCCGTCAACGGGATCTTTGACGTGTCTTATCTTGAACTCGGGTTTTCAAGCACAACTGTTTAACCTCAAAGCACAATATTTTCTGAGCTTCGCGGTCATGGGCAGCCTGCTGCCTTTCTTCCCGGTCTACCTCAAGCAGCGTGGCTTGGGGTTGGCTCAGGTCGGGTACGTGGGCGCGTCGGCTAGCGTTGCGGTGCTGATCACGC
Source organism: Phycisphaeraceae bacterium (assembly GCA_965223655.1). Lineage (GTDB taxonomy): Bacteria > Planctomycetota > Phycisphaerae > Phycisphaerales > Phycisphaeraceae > CBDCXC01. Next base: position 148,516 of record CBDCXC010000005.1, on the reverse strand, counting down.
CGGTGCTGGCCACACTGCTGGCCGACCGCTTCGTAAGCGGCAGGCGGTTGCTGGGCGCGGTCTTTGCCATCAGCGGCTGCGCGTTGATCGCCCTGTACCACGCCACAGCGTTTTGGCCGATCCTGATCTTGTTTAGCCTCTACAGCCTCACCTTTGCCGCCATGACCGCGCTGCAGGACGGGCTGAATTTCCTCACCCAGCACCACCACCGCTCGCAGGGCCGACCCACCACCGCCTATCACCACGTGCGCGTCTGGGGGACGGTTGGCTTCATGGTGCCTAGCCTGATCGTCTTCGAGCTGCTCGGCCAAGGCTACCCCCTACGCCTCATCATGGCCTGCGCCGTGGCCTTCTGTGCGTTGGGGCTGCTTAATTCCTTCGCGCTACCCAACTTGTTTGTAGGCCATGCCGCACCCCCGCAAGACACGTTAGATCACCAGCCCGCGTCGGTACCGAAGGTGCACCAGCTACCCACGCTTGCGGCGCTGCGCATCATGCGTGAGCCACATGTGCTGGTCTTCTGCATCGCGATGTTTCTATCACACATGGCGGTGGCGGCCTACTACACCTTCTACCCGATCTACCTCAAAGAGAGTGTTGGCTTAGATCCCCGGTGGTTGGGGCTTGTGGCGAACTTGGGTGTGGCGATTGAGATCTTTTTTATGCTCGGGTTTGGGCTCATGCTTACGCGGTGGGGCTTGAAGCGGCTGATGGTGATTGGCGTGATCTGTATGCTGGTGCGGCTTGGCCTGCTGGCCAGCAGCGAGGGCATCTGGGTCGCGGTAGGGACGCAGGCTTTCCACGGGATCATGGTGCTGGTGGTCCACGTGACTCCCCCCATCTTCCTCGACCGACACGCCGACAACACATACCGAAACTCGGTCCAGGGAGTGTACGTGATGGCGGTATATGGCGTGGGTCGGATCGTGGGCAACCTGGTCGCCGGCCACATCGCACAGGTCAGCCTGCCAGCCGTGTTCTTCTACGCTGCGGTACTATGCGGGCTGGCCGCGGGTCTGTTTGCCTTTGCGTTCCATGATCGATCAAAACCCCAGGATGCCGTGCTGTCATCCGCGACGAGCCGCGACTGTAAGGGAGCGGGCCTCAGCGGCAAGTAACCAACGCCCTCATTTTACGGTAAGAAGTACGCATGCCCGATCACATGATCCTCGATGTCAATGCCCTCTTGATCGCCCAAGTCGTCGCGATCGGTCTGGTCGCGGGCCTGCTGGGTGGGCTGTTGGGTGTGGGCGGCAGCACGATCATCATCCCCGGGTTGGCGTTGGCGCTGGGATATCACCAGCACCTCTACCAGGCCGCTGCCATGATCGCCAACATCGCCGTCTCCATCCCCGCAGCCGTCCAGCACCGCCGCGCCGGGGCCACGGTCAAACCCGTCCTGCGCTGGATGCTACCGACCGCGCTGCTGTTCGTGATGCTGGGCGTGTGGCTAAGCAACCTGCCGTTGTTCCGTGGCGTGGACGGCGGGCGCTGGCTGGGGCGGGTGTTGGCGTTGTTCTTGGTCTACGTGATCGCGGTGAATACCCGGAGGATATTCGTACCAAGACCCGAGACCCTCCAGCCCGGGGCGCCAACCCACCCAGGCTCCACAACACCCGCTGCATCAAAATCAATCGCAGCCCGCAGCGCCTCGGTCGGCTCGGTGATGGGGACGATTGCGGGGCTGCTGGGCATCGGCGGCGGCGCCATCGCCGTGCCGCTGCAGCAGATTGTACTCAAGCTGCCGCTACGCTACTGCATCGCCAACAGCGCCGCGGTCATCTGCGTCAGCGCCGCCATCGGAGCGCTCTACAAAAACGCCAGCCTCTATCAGCACGGTTATCACTGGCACGACAGCGTGTGTCTGGCGCTGATCTTAGCCCCCAGCGCTTGGTTGGGCGGGCACCTGGGTGCCAACCTGACTCACCGACTGCCGGTTCGGCAGGTCCGCATCGCGTTTGTCGGGCTCATGATTGTCGCAGCGGTCAAGATGGTCGATATTTTCTAAAGCCTGTTGTTCGGACTAGAGATGTGTGTAAAGGGTTGGTATCCATAAGCGTACCAAGCCCAATCCAACGCGCCATACCTTGCGAGAGCGACGAGGTACAGGCAGTGAGACCCACCTCATCTCCAGCTCCTTTGAGGTATATCATTTGCATAGGGGTATGGTGTATATTGGGATGAACCCCGGGGTATGGAGAGCCGTAATAACCTCAACAAGAAAAGCACGCCCGACCAAGGAGCCCGATCGATGACGCGATTCGTCAACAACGTCAAAACCACCATGCTGATGGCCCTGTTGTTCGGCATCATCCTGCTCATCGGCGCCCAGTTCGGTCAGCGGGGGCTGGTCTTCGCGTTCATCTTCGGGGGGATGAGCAACATCATCGCCTTCTTCTTTAGCGACAAGATCGCGCTGGCCGCGATGCGCGGACAAGAGGTCAACGCCCAGTCCGCACCCGACCTGATCCACATGATCCAACGCCTAGCCCAAAACGCACAGCTACCCATGCCCAAGGTCTTCATCTGCCCCCAGCAAGCGCCCAACGCGTTCGCTACCGGGCGCAGCCCCAGCCGCGCCGCGGTTGCCGTCACACAAGGCGCCCTGAGGCTGCTAACCTACGAAGAACTCGAAGGCGTCATGGCGCACGAGCTGGCGCACGTCAAGAATCGCGACACGCTGATCAGCTGCGTCGCCGCTACGATCGCCGGGGCGATCAGCGCCCTGGGCTACATGGCCTTCTGGTTCGGCGGAGCCATGGGCAACAACCGCGAAGGGGGAAACCCGCTGGTAGGGATATTGATGCTGGTGTTAGCGCCGATCGCCGCGGCCCTGATCCAGATGGCGATCAGCCGCAGCCGGGAGTTCGTTGCCGACGCCGACGGCGCCCGCATCGCCGGCACGCCCCACGGCCTGATCAACGCGCTACGTAAGCTCGACGCCACCGCTCGCCGTATCCCCATGGCACACGAGATGCCCTCGCAAAACCACATGTTCATCGTCCAACCCCTATCCGGCGGCGTGCAGGGCCTGACCAAACTCTTCTCTACCCACCCCGCTACCAAAGAACGCATCGCACGCCTACAAGAGCTGGCGTGATCGTATACCTATCCCGATCTGCCCTGTAGAAAACTTATCGGATGGTTGATGGATTGGTCATGAGCCGAACCAGCAAGTCTCCGATGAAGGCCGCCCGAGTGGCGTATCACGCGGGCCGCAAGGCTTTACCGCGATACGCCCACAAGTTCAGCCGCAAGGGACTACACCTGTGCCCAACTCTTTGCCATCCTCGTGCTACGCAAGTTCTTCAAGACCGACTCCCGTGGCTCCACGAGATCCTCAGCGAGTGGTCAGATTTTCGTAAGATCCTGGCGTTGGACGATCAAGTCCCACACTTCACGACGTCCCAGAAAGCAAGCGGCAAGCGGCTGGGCGCCGCCTTGATCCGCAAGCTGCTCACGCAAACTCTCGCCCAGTTCTACAGACACCCTGACCTCGACGACGACCTTGCCTGGGTCCAGCGGATCGACCTGCCCGCCGCCGACTCAACCGGGTTCGAGTCGAATCGCTGCTCACGCTACTTCGCCAAAGGCTGAAAACAAGGCAAAGACAAGGGCAAACCGGTCGAGTCCCGTCGCTGGTCCAAGATGAATATCGCCGTAGGTCTACGAGATCACCTGATCCTTGGCACGCTACGAAGCCTCGGACCTAAGCCCGATGTCGATAACTCCAACCCTTGATGAGTCAACTCTGTGGCAACGTGATCTTCGACCGGTTCCTCGCCGACGCCGGCTTCAACAGCGAGAAGAACCATGCGTTGATACGTGAGCGGTTTGGGATCCCCACGCGGATCCCACCCACTGCCGGTCGACCCACCCAGAGCCTGCCCCCGGCAAGCGGCGTTGGCTGATGGCCACGGAATTCGACGATGAAACCTACGGTCAACGCTGGCAGATCGAGATCGTGATGTTCATGCTCAAGTCACGCCAAGGTGCCCAACTCACCGCACGATCTGACGCTACCCGTCATCATGAGATAGGCCCCATCGCCATCACCCACAACCTCTTGATTGTTCTAACCATCCCATCAAGGTTTTCTACAGGGCGATCCCCGATGGGTATCTTTTCGATCTGGCTTACGCAAGCATTTCGGTGGCTACGTCGATCAGGGTAAAGATTACGGTGTTCTGGAAGCGTTGGAGGTGGGTTAGTCCGACGCCTGCTTGTTTGAGGCCCTTGAGTTGAAAGAGTTCTTTTTTGCTTTCTAACAGCCATTGGAATTCTTCGCGGGTCAGCTGTCCCTGTCTCAACAGTTCGAACCACCGCTGCAGATCGGTTTTGATCTCTTCGAGGAAGGCCTGCGCATCTTCCTGGGCTGCGTCGGCGAATTCGCCCCACCCGTCCTTGGTTAATGCGACGATCTGTGACCTAAGCGAATCCCAAAACTCACTAAAATCAGACATTGTGAGGCTCCTTGGGGCATCCCATGGTGTGGAGATTTTTACAAGGCCTATCAACAAAGGCGTGTAGGGGCTCTACCAGAACCGTGCGGGCGACAAAACAAAACGTGAGAAGTGAATGGAAGACGGTTTCGTTTGATTAGGGCACCTAAGGCAGACGGAGCGATGAGGCCGAGGCCACCCGATAGCGGGTTTAGGGGTTCTGCTGCAGGTGGAGTTTTTCAGCTTCCAGCTCGATGATGGCGTCGAAGTGTTTCTCGATCTCGAGGCGCACCTGGTCGGCCATGACAGAGGAAACAGCGCTGTGCTGCTTCCAAAAATCCAGGAACCCCGCTACGGAGTGCTGATCGGGGCTGGCCAAGATCTCCCATTGGCGGGTGGTCGGGTCCTGGGGCGCTAGGGATTGTGCAGATGTGTAAGCCTGCTGGATTTTTTCGCGTAGGGCTTGGGCTTCGGGTTCGTGATCGGCGTAGGGCTCGTGTGCCTGGCCGATGAGGCTCAAGGCTTGGACCTTGAGTTCGATGGCTTGTGCGTGGAGGTCCGGGCTGTGCGGTGAGATCAGCTGACAGGCCGCCAGGACCATAAAGAGCATCAGCAGCCGCAGCAGCCCGGTCCAGGCGGTCAGCAGAACGATGGTCTTGGGTTTCATGATGTGCACCTCAAATAAATTCAGTGATTGATGCATCGTGTCTACAGGAGTGTCGATGGCCCATTTTGTGCGCACATCAATGCGTGTCCGTTGGCTGTAAAGCGGCTAAAACCCGCGGTATCGTGCTGAAAAGGCGTCTAAAAAAATGAAAATGTGACAAGTTTGGTCGTGGGTTGCGCGCACAACCTGGGCCTCGCCGCTGTCGCAGATGGCGGGTTATCGATCAAGCGCGTTGGGGCGGGGGCTATGTGAGGCGGTCTTGCTGATTGGTGGGTGTGGCTTCTTCTGCGTCCATGGGGCTGGACGCGGGGGGCGGGCTGTGGGTTTGCGGGGCGCCAGATGATGTGGGCGGTAGCTGGCCGGCGCTGTCGATCTCGTCCTTCACACCGGAGAGCCCTTTTTTGAATTCGACGATACCCCGCCCCAGGTTCTTGCCGACTTCGGGCAGGCGTTTGCCGAAAATCAGCAACCCCACGACGCCCAGCAGCAGCATCTCACCCCAACCAGGCGGCCCGAAGATGAATCCCTGCATCAAGTCCATATCGGTTAAGAGGCTGCGGTGTTGCTTGGTGCGCTGCGACCCCATCAGGGGTATTTCAGTAGTATTCAACGCGCCATGGCAAGATCGGTCAAATGCCTGTAGTGATGATCGGCGGATCTCCCCTGTGGGGTGAGTGGGTTATAGCGCCCCGAGCACGAGGCTGACGTTATGGCCCCCGAAGCCGAAAGAGTTGCTCATGGCGGTCTTCACGTGGGCCTGACGCGCGGTGTTGGGGATGTAATCCAGGTCGCACGCCTCATCGGGCTGATCGAGGTTGATCGTCGGCAGGAGGGTGTGGGTTTGGAGGCTCTTGGCGGTGATAATTGCCTCGACCCCACCCGAAGCCCCCAGCAGGTGTCCGGTCATGCTCTTGGTGGAGCTGATCGGCACGCTGTAGGCGTTTTGCCCGAATACGTGCTTGATGGCTTTGGTCTCAGCGGCATCCCCCAGCGGGGTGCTGGTGCCGTGGGCGTTGATGTATTCGATCTGGTCGGGTTTGATCTTGGCGTCGTTGAGGGCTTCTGTCATGGCGAACGCGGCGCCGCGGCCTTCTGGGTCGGGTGCGGTGATGTGTGAGCCATCGGCGGACTGGCCAAAGCCCAGGACCTCCGCGTAGATGTTGGCCCCGCGTGCCTTGGCGTGTTCGTATTCTTCCAGGACAATGATGCCCGCTCCTTCTGCCAGGACAAACCCATCGCGGTCTTGATCAAAGGGGCGCGAGGCCAGTGTGGGCTGGTCGTTGCGTTGCGACAGCGCCTTGAGCGCCACGAACGACGCCAGGCCGATGGGGGTCACCGCGGCCTCGGAGCCCCCGGAGATCATGATGTCTGCGGCGTTGTGCCGGATCGCGTGGGTGGCGTCGCCGATGGCGTGCGCTGCGCTGGCGCAGGCCGTGGCTACCGCGGAGTTGGGGCCACGCATGCCAAAGCGGATCGAGATATTGCCCGATCCGGCGTTGCACATCATCTTGGGCACCAGGAAGGGGCTGACCCGGCCGGGGCCTTTGGCCAGCATCTTCTCGGTCGCCGTAGCCAGTGTCTCGATCCCGCCGATGCCAGACCCGACGATCGCCCCGCACCGCCATGGGTTTTCTTGGTCAAACGCGATCCCCGAGTCGTTGACCGCGTCGACCGCAGCGTTGAGCGCGTATTGAGCGAATCGGTCCATGCGTTTGGATTCGAGTTTATCGATGTGAGGCCCGCCATCCCATTGAGCGATTTCGCTAGCGAAGCGGGTCTTGAATTCGGAAGGATCAAACTTGGTGATCGGGGTGATCCAGCTCTTGCCGGCGATCAGCTGTTCCCAGACCGCGTCTATGGACAAGCCCACGCTCGTCACCCAGCCCAGTCCGGTAATCACCACGCGGCGTTGACTCATAGCAGCGTTCTCACGGTACAGCCGTTTGCCTTAGATGCCAGGCCCCAAGGCCGATGGATTGGAAATAGAGGCTCCAGCCACATGATAGGCTTGTCGCGTAGGATCGTACCGCGTGGGGTTAAAAAAACATGGCCTCGTACCCGGCCACAGGTAAGCGGGTAACCGTAAACTACTCCGGGGTCGCCGGTCCAGGCGCCGGCAGAGGCGTGGATTCACAGGGCTAGGCGTTGCTTTGGGCGACGTGTTCGGCGATATACTCGATGGCCTGTCCGACTGTCTGGATTTTTTCGGCTTGCTCGTCGGGGATCGAGGTTTCAAACTCGTCTTCAAATTCCATCACCAACTCGACGGTGTCCAGGCTGTCGGCGTTGAGGTCGTTTACAAAGTTTGTATCTCTCGTAATTTCGCCTTTGTCGACGCCCATCTGTTCAGCAACGATCGAAATAACCTTTTCTTCGATCTCCTTGGCGTCCATGGTGTCGTCTCCTTTAGTGCTTTGTGTCAATAAGGTTAAAGTTGATGATTGAGTTCAACCCTAGGGTGGAATATAGCTATGTTCTCTGGATCTGCAAGCGCTGCGACAGCAACGGCACCTGTCAAGCTAGCACATCGTTAAGCCTCCGTCCACAGCCAGGACCTGACCGGTTGTAAACCCCGCCGATTCCGAGGCCAGGTACGCCACCGCCGCCGCCACTTCTTCGGGCTGGCCGTAGCGCTTCAATGGGGTGATCGCCAGCACCCCATCCTTGACCTGCTGGGGCAGCGTGTGGGTCATGTCTGTTTCGGTAAAGCCCGGTGCGACCACGTTAGCGGTGATGTTTTTGGCAGCTAACTCTTTGGCGATGGTCTTGGTCAGCCCGATCAGCCCGGCTTTGGCAGCGGCGTAGTTGGCCTGGCCGGCGTTTCCGACCAGCCCCGCCACCGAGCTGATGTTGATGATCCTGCCCCATTTGCCCCGCATCATGGGCCGCAGCGCTGCCCGGCAGGCCACAAACACACTACGCAGGTTGGTCGCGATCACCCCATCAAACTCTTCGTCGGTCATCCGCAGGATCAGGTTATCCCGGGTGATCCCCGCGTTGTTGACCAAGATGTCTAGGCGTTTGTGTTCGCTGGCCACCTGGTCGATGGTCTGAGTCAAGGCTTCCTGATCGGTCACGTCGCATGGGTACGTCGAAGCGGTGCCACCGGCGGACTCGACTGCTTGCTTGACCGTGTCGAGCTTTTCCTGGTTGCGTGCCACCATCGCCACGTGTCGGCCCTGGCACCCTAAGGCGACCGCGATCTGGGCGCCGATGCCCCGGGAGGCTCCTGTTACCAATGCCACGCGTGTGGCGTGCGTTGTCATATCCTAAACCTTGTGGTGTTCTTGTTTTGCGAACTATCTGGTCGCCGCGGATCGGGGCTGCCCCCCCATAGCGGTCGGCTGGGTTGTTGTGGGCGTGGCAACGTTTAAGACCTTCACGCTCCGGTCGATCTTCTTCATCAACCCTGCGAGCACCTTGCCCGGGGCGACCTCGACGTACTGGCCCGACACGTTCTGGATCAGCCACGCCATCGATTGGGTCCATTTCACCGGGCTGGTCAGCTGCTGGACCAAGCGGTCTTTGATCGCATCAACCCGGTCCGCGTTGTGGGGCTGAGCGGTGACGTTCGAGACGACCGGGATCGTGGGGGCCTGCCACGCGTCTTGGTCCAACGCCACGCGTAATCGGTCGGCTGCGGGCGCCATCAGGGGGGAATGGAATGCCCCCGCGACTTGTAAGGGTGTGGCGCGCAGCCCCATCTGGCCGGCTATGGCCACCGCGCGGTCGCAGGCCTGTTGGCTGCCGCTGATCACGATCTGGCCGGGGCAGTTGTAATTGGCGGGGACCAGCACGCTGCCGGGGATCGCGTGACAGACATTTTCGCATAGCTGTTGAGCCTGTGGGGGCTGGGCGCCAATCAGCGCGACCATCCCGCTGCCCGTGGGTGAAGCCTCGGCGGCGTCTTGCATGGCTTTGCCACGCAGCTCCACCAGCCGCAGCCCGGTTACAAAATCATAAACGCCTGCGAGGTGCAGTGCGGTAAACTCCCCCAGGCTCAGCCCCGCCGCCGCGGCGACACTTTGGATCTGGCCAGCCTCCATCAGCCCCTGGTAGCACGCCACGGAGGCGGTGTAGATCGCTACTTGGGCCATATCCGTACGGTTAAGCTGGTTCTCTGGTCCCTCGAAACACAGCCGACTCAGCTCAAAGCCCAAGGCGTCGTCGGCCATCACGAAGACCTCACGAGCGGTCTTAGACGCCTCGAACCATGCCTGGCCCATGCCGACATGTTGAGCGCCTTGGCCGGGGCACAGCAGGATGTGAGGCATCGGATCGGGCATGTCAGATCTCAATGATGCTGGATCGTCGACTCGATCAGGCAACTTACATCGATTCAACCCTTGGGTCCAGCTTCCCAGGGCTGTTTAATTCTCGAAGGTGGAGATGTCCGATGATGTCAAGGTGTTGTCCCCCCGTGGTCATGGAGGACCTGAAGATGGTGAATGAGCCTTTATGTGTTGTGTTTGACCAGATCCCGGACCCACGGAACCCGTCGGGTCGGCGTCACCCATTGTCGGCGATCTTGACGCTGGCGGCGGTGGCGATGCTTTCGGGTGCACGCAGCCTCGAGTCGATCGCTCAGTTCGCACGGGATCGCGGCGATCGGTTCACCCGGCTGCTGGGGTTCACCCGGGATCGTCCGCCGTGCAAAGCCACGTTCCATAACGTGTTCAAGGCGCTGGACACGACGGTGTTTGAGCGAGCGATCAGCCGTTGGCTACGCGGCCGCCGGGCATCGGGTTGGGAGGCGATCGCGATCGACGGCAAATGCTTGTGCGGCACGCAGGGTGATCAACTGCCGGGGGTGCATCTGTTGGCGGCGTATGAGCACGAAGCTCAAGCCGTGATTGGGCAGATGGCGGTTGATGCCACAACCAACGAACACAAAGCGGCGTTGGCGTTGCTGGACCTGATTGACGTCGGAGACGCGACGGTGACGGGTGACGCGATGTTCTGTCAACGGGATCTATCGCAGAAGATCCTAGACAAAAAGGGGATTACCTCTGGGCGGTCAAGGGCAACCAATCGCAACTCAAAGAAGCGATTGTTGAGGCGTTCTCGAGCGAACACGACGCGGGGGCATCGCCGCGTGAACGCCGGTTGAAGCAGCAAGAACAACAGGCCACCTCGAGCTTAGGCAAGGGCCACGGCCGCGTCGAAACCCGCAGGCTCACCAGCACCACAGCGTTGAATGGCTACCTTGATTGGCCAGGCGTCCAACAGGTGTTCCAAGTCGAACGTCAACGTACGATCCGTGGGCAAACGACCACTGAAATCGCCTACGGGATCACCAGCCTGTCGCGGGATCGAGCCGATGCTGAGAAGCTGATGGCACTAACGCGTGGCCATTGGGGGATCGAAAACCGCTTGCACCACGTGCGTGACGTGACGTGACGCTGGGCCAAGACGCTTGCCGGGTGCGAACCGGCCACGCGCCCCAGAACCTCGCAGCCATCCGCAACCTCGCCATCACCCTGCTCAACCAAGCCGGCTTCAAGAACAAAGCCGCCGCCCTACGACGGCACGCCGCCCACCCAAACCAAGCACTCGCACTCATCCGCGGTTCACCCGAGAATTAAACAGCCCTGGGCCCTTCTCGGTCCATGTGTCAGGCATCGCACAAACCCGAGGCCTTGGCGTTTGTCTCTTAAGCCGTCACAGCCGCCACAGGCTCGACGCCCACGACAACCCCCCCCCAGCGCGACGAATAGCACCAGGTCACCGGGTTTGACCCGGCCGGCCACACGCAGCTCGTGCAGGCAGATCGGCACGCTGGCCGCTGAGGTATTGCCGTACTGATCGATATTGATATAGAGCTTCTCGGGGGGTAGCCCCAGCTTCTCCCGTACCGATTCGAGGATCCGCTGGTTGGATTGGTGGGGGATCACCATCGCCAGGTCTGATGCGTCAAGGCCACAATCACTCAACGCCTGTTCGATCATCTGCCCCAGCGTGGTGACGGCGAACTTGTACACCTCCCGCCCGTTCATCTGCAGGGTGTTATACGTGCCATTGAACGTGTTGCAGGCTTCGGGGACATGCTTGGGCTCGCGGGGGACATAGAGCTGGGACCACTGCTCACCGTTGCTGGCCATGGTCTGGTGGAGGCAGCCGCGTTGGGGGGCGTCGCAGGCGGCGAAGATCGCGGCGCCGGCCCCGTCGCCGAACAGCACGCATGTTCGCCGATCTTTCCAATCCACGATCCGGCTTAGCGCCTCAGCACCGACTACCGCGACCGTTTTGCACCGGCCCGTTTCGATCAGGCTTGCTGCGAGGTTCATCCCATAGACAAAGCCGCTGCAGGCCACGCTGATATCCATCGCCCCCGCGGGCGCTGCGCCGATCTCTGAGGCCAGCCTCGCCGCGGTCGACGGGCAGCACATCTCCGCGGTCATCGTGGCGCAGATGACCATACCCAGCTCGTGGGGCCCGATCCCCGCGTCTTGTATCGCCACGGCCAGCGCTTCGCGCGCCAAATCACGCTCGGTCGTGTCGGGGCCGATCACACGCCGCTGCTTGATGCCGGTGCGTTGGGTGATCCACTGGTCGCTGGTATCGACTGTTTGGGCCAGCTCATCGTTGATCACGACGCGCGGCGGCACCGCCATGCCGGTGCCAAGCAGGCATACCCCAGCTGGGCGAGCCGAAGCTGGATGGGGGGTCATGCTGCGCCCTCTTGGACCGGATCCAGATGGGCCAGTGCCTCGACGATGCTTTCGTTGACGCCAAGCTGGGCGTAAGACACCGCGGTCCGGATCGCGGCGGTGATGGTCCGGGATTCGCTTGAGCCGTGACAGATCATGCAGATCCCGTTGGCCCCCAGAAGCGGGGCCCCGCCGAACTCGTGGTAGTCGTGTTTTTTGTAGATCCCCTTGACGACCGGCTCAAACTTGGCCGCCAGGCCCGGGTCGATCTGGAAGATCTCTTGGGCGATGGCCTTAAATAGCCCCGCGGCCAACGCCTCAGCGAGCTTGATCACCACATTCCCGGTAAACCCCTCGGTGACGATCACGTCGGCGTGGTTGGTAAATAGGTCTCGGCCCTCGGCGTAGCCGACGTAGTTGAGCCTCGGGTCGGTGCGGATCAGCTTCGCGGTTTCCTTGACCAGCGCGTTGCCTTTGCCTTCCTCGCCGCCGATCGATAGCAGCGCCACGCGGGGGCTTTGAACCTGCCCAACTCGATGGGCGTACACGCTGGCCATGTGGGCGTATTGATAGAGGTGGTGCGGCTTGGGGTCGGGGTTAGCGCCAACGTCGCACAACACCAGCGAACCGGTGAACGTTGGGATGGTCACCGCGATGCCCGGCCGGTTGACACCCGGCAGCCGCCGCATCGACATCTGCGCCGCCGCCACGCACGCGCCTGTGTTGCCGGCGCTGATGATCACCTCGCACCGTTTGGCCCCCGCACGGGCTTTGCCCAGCTCGGCCATACGCACAATCGAGCTGTCGGGCTTGTTTCGCAGGGCCACCACCGGCGGATCATCCATCTGGATGACTTGTGTGGTGGGCTCGATGTCAATCCGGAAGTCATCGGTCAGCCCGCGCTGGGTCAACCAATGGCGGATGACCTGCTCATCCCCAACCAAGACCAGCTGGTCTTCGGGGCCAATCAGGTCGACCGCGCCCAGGCAGCCGGCCAGGATCGCATCGGGGGCGTGATCGCCCCCCATCACGTCAATGGCGATACGCACTAGTCTTCCTTGGACAGTACCAGCTTTAGGCCTGGTCGGACGTATCCGCAAGCGCTACACGCCGCGTGGGGTCGCTTCGCGCTGCCACAGTTGGGGCATCGCACGGGGTGGGGTGTCCGGTAGGCATCGTGTGAGCGGCGCATCCGTCCTTGGGTTCGGGTTTTTCTTTGGCAGGGGACCATGTTGCTCGTTTCGGGTTACGGTGTTTGTGGGTTTCTTCAATCTAAGCTACTGGCGTTCACCGTCGCGGAAGGGGCTTGCTACAAAAAGCCGAAAGATCTGTATCTATGTGTAATTTCTAGCCTTGTGCGGCATCAATCTGAACTTTACCCCTGCGCCAATTATGGCATCGGAATGCCAATACCCCACGTTAGAGGGTGGGGGATAATATTAATATACCCAAGCATAGATACTCGCGCCACCCCGATCCGTCAAGCGCCTAAGGCCATCACAGTTATTGATGCTTGAATAAACAAGTTCATCTGTGCGGCGTCGAGGATACGGCTATCCTCTTGGCGTTTCGTACCCAGCCGATTCAATATGGCGTTGACGCCAAAACCGGAGAAACCCGCTTGCTCACGGTCGCGGCTTGTCACGATCGTCTCAGGATTGATCTGGGTGCGTACTAACTCGAACTTAGGCAACCACAAGATACGCATTGGGTATAAATTTGCCGCGTCGGGGTCACAAAAACGCCGAAGATTTCCCTGCCACGGGCAGACGTCCCCCCCCGTAAACTCGATCGGGATTGGTCTATCATTGACCACCCCGGCTTCATAGAGGCGGCTCGTGGGGTTTCTGAAGGCCAGCGTGGCGCTACGGTCCGTTAAGTGGTGGGTTTAGGGTTGGGCGAGAGGTGTATCACGGAGGTTTTGAGGGTATGTGGGTCTTGCTGGGGTTGGGGTTTCATGATTTCACGCAGAGCTACGGTGGCGAAGCTGCCGCGTGGCAATTCAAACGCAACGCGTACGTAGTGGCCGTGCCGATCGATCGACTCACCGATATCGGGGTTGCGCAGGATGACGCGTAGGGGCCGGCGGCTGCCGTTGGCGTGTGCGTGTGGCCCGCCTTGAAGATCGGCTTCGGTGAGACGCTGTTTGGGCTAAGGCTTGGCGTTCCCATTGACCGACTCGACCGGTGGCGTGGAGCATCCCCACGCCCCACATGGGGCCTGAGGGCGATACCTGGAGGGTTTGGACCCTGCCGCCGGGCGCGTTTTCAAGTTGGGCGGTTTCGCGATCGACGCTGAAGGCAGAGCGGTTGTCGTGTTTCCATGCCAGGTCGCCCTCGACCAGGCGGTCGATCCCCGGTGCGTGTGAGCCTTGTAGGCGGTGATTGAGCACATGGTTAAACGCGGCGCTCTGCATGGCGCTGATCAGGAAGCTGCGGTGGTAACGGTCGATCAGCATGACGGCTTGGCGTGGTGATTTGCCTTGTCGTAGGGCGTCGAGGGCTTGGCGGTCGTGGCGTAGGTTGCGGGGGAGGATGTCCAGTGCTGCGGCGAAGTCGCCTTGTTCGTAGGCTTGTCGCGCGGCGCGCGTTGGGGGGTGGTCCGACTCGGAGGGGTGGCCCAGCATCAGGTCTAGCAGGGGTTGCCACTGGCCCAGAAGCAGCAGGCGACCGAGTTGGTGGTTGATCCGGCGGTAGCCGAAGCGCTGCTCACCGACAAAGTTGGGCACCCCGAAGCGCGCCAGGTAATCGAGGGTTTGCTTGGCCAGGTGCGATGCGCCGGGTTGGGCTTGTCGGATCCGGATGACAAACCGGTTGCCTTTGAGGTGGCCGCGTTGGAGCTTGTTGGTGTGTCGGCTGGCGCCCAGCGGTCGGTAGTGGGGGTCGGTCAGCCGGTCCAGCAGGTTCTGGTCGTTGTCTGATTTAGAGAGGTAAACACTAAACATCTGGCGTGTGACGGCGTACTTGTCTTTGAGGCCCGCGTAGCCGATGTCGCCCTTGCCTACGTGCAGCGTCCGGCTGAGGTACCGGATGGCATCGGAGGTGCTGCGCATGGTTTTTTCGATGCAAAGATAGAGGTGTTCGCCCGTTCCTTGTGGTGTGTACAGCGGCTGCTCTTCCACAAAGAAGTCTTCTGGTCGCCTCTTGATGACCCCTCCGATCCCAGGCTGGTCAGCGGTGAGGTACGTATGTTGGGTCATGGGATTGGCGTAGCGTGGCCTGCCCAAACGCCGGGTTCAGAACAGCCGGGGTTGGGGTTGTGCCGGGCAGGGTGGACCCACGGGGCACGGATGGAAGCTTGCGGTTGCGGTTCATAGGTGTTGTGAGCCTCAAATGAAAAGACGGCTCATCGATTTTGGGTTGAGAGGGAGATACGCATCGCGTATGGAATTGCCGCGTCGGGGGCACAAAAACCGCGGGTATTTCCCTGCCGCGGACGGTCGGCTTGTCGCAAATTCATCCGGGATGGGAATACCTTTTGAGATTGGTTGTGTGACGGATTCTTGTTGGGTGGGTTTAGGTGCGTCATTAATCTTCGGGTGCATGGTTTTTCACCAGCTCGTGGAATGCCTCGGTCAGCTTGCGTGTCACGGGACCTGGGGCGCCGGTGCCGATGGTGCGTCCATCGATTTGTGTGACGGGGATGATTTCCGCGGCGGTGCCTGTCAGGAACATCTCCTGTGCGGTGTACAGGTCGTGCTTGGTTAGATCGGTGCGTCCGACCGGCAGGCCCGCCCGAGCGGCCAGATCGATCACCACACCCATGGTCACGCCCTCTAGTATACCCGCGTGTAGCGGCGGTGTGACCAGGCGTGGTGACGGATGATCCAAGCTGTTGCTTCGCACGATGAAGAGATTATCCCCGGTGCACTCAGCCACAAAGCCTTGGTGGTTGAGCATCACCGCTTCCATCAGGCCCGCGTCGAGTGCTTCAACCTTGGCCATGATGTTGTTGAGATAGTTCATGCTCTTGATGCGGGGCGATAACGCCGCGGGATGGTTGCGTATGGTCGAGGCGGTGATCACGGCCATGCCGTTTTCGTATAGATCGGGTGCGTAGAGTGAGATGGCGTCGGCGATGATGAACACGCTGGGTTGTTTGCAGGTCAGCGGGTTAAGCCCCAGGGTACCCGCCCCGCGTGTGACGCATAGCCGGATGTAGCCGTTGTCTTGTTGGTTGGCTTTGAGGGTGTCGTGGACCGCTTGGGTCAGTGCGTCTGGTGTGTAGGGGATCTGAAGCCGGATCGCGTGGGCCGAATCGTATAGCCGCCGCAGGTGGGTAGCGAGCTTAAACACCCGGCCGTTGTAGCAGCGGATCCCCTCAAACACCCCATCGCCGTAGAGCAGCCCGTGGTCAAAGACACTGACCACCGCCTGATCAGGCGGTACAAGTTTCCCATTGAGCCAGATTTGTTTCAACACGCCGATCGCTCCCGCCGATGAGGGTCTTTAGAGCCCGATGATTATATCGCAATCGCGGAGGTATTTACGGCCGGGCAGCCATCAACTCCCGCCGCGGCACCGGTTTTTGTATGGCCGCTGCGGCTTCGAAATACCCGATGCGTGTCGCCCAACCGGTTGCGAATCATCCCCGCGTAAAACGATGAAAGTCGGTTTCTCCACATTTGTGTGCCCGGACTGGGGGCTTGACGAGATCATCGCCGCGGCGGTGAAGCACCGATACCACGGGGTCGAGCTGCGGATCGGAGCGGGCCACAAGCACGGGGTTGAACTCGATTCACCTGTGGGGGTACGGATCGATGCCCGTCAGAAGCTGACCGATGCGAAGATCGAGCTGTGTTGCCTGGCCAGCGGGCTACAGATGATCCACGAAGAAGCCGTAAGCCAGTTGCATGGGTGTCTTGAGTTGGCGGTCGATATGGGATGCCCCGCGATCCGGGTTTTGGGTGGGCCGCTGACCGATCCCTCTGTGATGCCCTATGCCATCGACAAGGTCACCCAAAACCTAGAAGACGCTGCCGGGCTAGCGGATCAAGCGGGGGTGGAGCTGTGGGTTGAAACCTGCGACCTGTTTCACCAAGCGTTGGACGCCGCCGAAGCAGTGCGGCGGGTAGGGCACCCCGCGGTGGGGCTGTGCTACGACCCGATGCACCCGTACCGCTACGGGGAGCGGATCAAAGACACCCTCTTAGCCATCAACGGGTTGGTGCGCCACACCCATTTCCACGATGCGGTGTCTAGCCGTGAGCATGTGGTGGTGACCCCGATGGGCCAAGGCGACCTGCCGATGGACCAGATTTACCAGGCCCTGCGTGGCATGGGGTATCAAGGGTACCTGTGTGGGTTGTGGTACCACCAGCAGTACGGCGATAGCCCCGACGAGTCCCTGGGCGCCTATCAGTGTGACCTGACCCGGCTGATCTCACGACAACACCGGCCATCGATTCGTCGCCGGTAGCGGCGGGCTTGGGCGCACCCCTATCTAAACACACACAAAGGGCCATCGGGTCAAGTCGGCTAAGGGGTATCGGTAAGCCTGTAGCGGCGATCAGCGCTTCGAGAACTGGAACCGCCGCCTCGCGCCGCGCTGGCCGTACTTTTTACGCTCGACTTCGCGTGGGTCGCGGGTGAGGAATTCTTTGTCGCGCAAGATAGGCTCTAACCCGCCGTCGTAGATTTTCAACGCCCGGCTCAACCCCAGCAAAACGGCACCGGCTTGGCCGGTAAAACCACCGCCTTTCACATTCACGTGCACATCAAGCTTGCCTTGGGTCTGTGTGATTTCCAGCGGTGCCTGCACGTTCTTCCGGTCGCGCTCTTCTTTGAAGTACCGATCAATCTCATGGCCATTGACGAGGAACTTACCCTCACCCGGTCGAAGCCGAACTCGCGCAACCGCCGTCTTACGCCTACCCGTGCCCCAATAAAAGCCGCCTTGGTCGGCTTTGCCGGTGGGTTGATGGGCTGGGGCGGATTGGGACGCTGTGTCGGCTGAACCTGAGGCGATCGCTTGTGGAGCTGTTGGGGCGGTGCCTTGGAGCGGTGTCGGGGTATCTTCCTGTGTCATCGAGATGCTTTCCTACAAGCAATTCTGTGGCTGCTGACCTGTTAAATTGTTAGCGGCTGGGGCCGCTGGGCCTGGTGGGGGTGATCCGTTCCACGGTACACTTTGAGTTTCTTAAGCATCTGCCGGGCCAAACGATTCTTAGGCAGCATCCGGCGGACCGCGTTGGAGATCAGCAGCTCCGGCTTGTGCTGGACCATCCAGCGGTAACTGTAGTTCTTCTGCCCACCGGGGTGGCCGCTATAGGTCTGGTAGAATTTCTGATCCAGCTTCGACCCCGTGAGCCTGATCTTTTCCGCGTTGACCACGACCACAAAATCGCCCACATCGTGGTGCGGGGTGTACTGGGGCTTGTGCTTGCCCATGAGGATGACCGCCAGCCGGCTAGCCAACCGACCCAAGACCAGATCGGTCGCGTCGATGTGGTGCCAAGCCTGGTCCACCTCGTTGTTTTTAGCGAGATACGTTTGGCGGTTCATGGTCCTCAATCCATCTAAAATACCACACGATGCCGAACCAATTAGTCTACCAGGGCTCCTGGCTCTGTCAAACCAAATGGCCACGCCCAAACCCGCCATTCCACACCGTTTCCCCTGTGGGGTAGGTAGGCGACTTGGGGTCATTTGATCCCGCTGAGGCGTATGATGAACACGTTGTCTGCTCACGAGGGAGGCCCGCCATTGAACATGCCGTCCACCCATCAATCGCTGGCGTTGAACATGGTAGATCAGCAGCTTCGGCGGCGGGGCATCGATGACCGGGCGGTGCTGGCGGCGATGGGGGGGGTGCCCCGGCACCGGTTTGTGCCTCACGTGACCCCCAAAAAAGCCTACAGCGACCACGCCCTAGCCACCGCAGAGGGCCAGACCATCAGCCAACCTTATATGGTCGCGATCATGACCCAGCTGCTGAGAATCCAGCCGGGCATGCGGGTGCTGGAGATCGGCACCGGCAGCGGCTACCAAACCGCGGTGCTGGCTTGCCTTGGGGCGCGGGTCATCACGATCGAGCGGAGCCAGCACCTGGCTCAGAGCGCACGCCAGCTGTTGGATGAGTTGGGCTGGGCCCCGCAGATCCAGTGGGTCCAAGCTGACGGTACGCTGGGTTGGCCTGAGGAGGCACCCTACGACCGCATCCTGGTCACAGCAGCCGCTCCGCACCTACCCCAAGCCTACCCAGACCAGCTGGGCGACCCGGGCCGCATCGTGATCCCAATCGGAGACCAGCAGCAGCAACATCTTATGACGTTTCTGCGTGAAGGGGATCAATGGTCGAAACAAAAAGGCCTGGCGTGCAAGTTCGTGCCTCTGATCGGTCTGGATGGCTGGCCAGACTAGGGGTAAAGCCCCCTGGCCCCACCACCGATAAGGAGGGTTGCGGATGCTTTTGAAGGATAAAGAATCTAAAATAAATAAATCTCTATTTTGAGTGGTGTTAACGCCGTTTCGATATATTCTTAATTTAGAGCAATTCTTAATCAAGCCAAAGGGGTGTGAGATGAAGCGGAATTTTTTTGGCCTAGCCGTAGCGTTGGGGTTTGTCTTGGGTTTGGGGGCGCCGGTGGTCCAAGCAGGCCAGGACGATCCGGATGATCACGTTGAACAGCACGACAGACGCGAAAAGGGCGAGCGTGGCAAATCCCATGAAGCCAAGCTGGCTGCGCTGGAAAAACTAGCCAAGAAGCTTGAGGAACGCCATGCCCAGCGCATCGCCAAGCTCGAGCGTATCCGCGAATTAGCCGTTGAAAAAGGCAACGACAAAGCCGTGGCCAAAACCGACAAGCTGATCGAGAAAGCGAACCAGAAGTACACCAAGCACAAAGCCAAGATCGAGAAACGACGCCAACACTTGCTCAAAAAACAAGGCCGTCACAAAGAAAAAGCCGAAAAAGTCAAGAAACGTCGGGATGAGAAACGCCGGCAAGCCAAGCAGCACCGAGACAAGCATCACGAACACCGGCACGACGACAAATCGCGTCACGGCAAGGGCAACGGTCACGGCCAAAACAAAGGCAAACACTAGGATTTGGTATACCAGTCCCGATCAGGTGTAGTAGTCACGACATCATCTGACACGTGAGCGTTGTCTGACAGCGACAAGGCTGGCGTTTCGATCGTGAATCGTGCGCGCCTCGGTCACGTTTTGGATGAGGCGTTGATCGCCGACTTGGCTCTCGTTCGCTTCGCTCACCCGATCCCCTTCCAGAGAAGAGCCATCAAGCCGTTTGGCGTGAGCCACAGCAGGATTGAATCTTTCAACGTTGCCAGCGGCGTCTTGCCGTAGCAGCAGCGGCCGCTGTGAGGGCGCTTCTGATGATATACCAGTTCCGATCAGGTTGACGGGGCCCCGTTCGCCCGCGGCAGGGTAATCTTGGGCGTTTTGGTGATCCCCATGCAGCCAGACTCATACCCGATGGATATATCCCATCTTCAATAAGACCGTGCGTAGCATTCACATACCGTTAGACCCAGCGGGCGATGGGGATTGGATGTACGATATACCCGTCCCGATCGGGCCCCGTTCGCCCGATCGGGACGGGTATATACCAGGTTTTTCAGATGCCGATCGAACCCACCACAGGTACGGTAGAGAATCCCATGGTCGGCTCAGTCCAAGCCAACCCAACCGGATCGCCGCACCCCGATCACCCCGAAGCATTAGAAGCTAGTGCCGACCAACCGGCGGTGGCGGGCGAGGCGATGATCCGCCTGGTCGACGTGCACGTCTGCTTTGGGGCGATGCGTGTCTTGTGCGGCGTGAGCGTAGACCTTTACCGCAAGCAGACCACGGTGATCGTCGGGCCCAGCGGCACGGGCAAGAGCGTGCTGCTCAAGTGCATCGCGGGGTTGCTCAAGCCCCAGCGGGGGGCGGTGTATTTCGATGGGCAACGCGTGGATCAGATGAGCGAGCCGCAGCTGGTGGGCGTGCGTAAGAAGATCGGGTTCTTGTTCCAGATGGGGGCGTTGTTCGACTCGATGACGGTCGAACAGAACATCTGCTTCCCGCTGATCGAGCACACCGCGCTGACCGTGTCGCAGCGTCGAGCGCGGTGCGAGCGGGCGTTGCGTTTGGTGGGGTTGAGCGGGATCGGCTCGAAGATGCCCGCCCAGTTGTCGGGTGGCCAGCAGAAGCGCGTGGCGCTGGCGCGTGCCGTCGTTTTGGAACCAGAAGCGGTGCTGTACGACGAGCCGACCACCGGGCTTGACCCTGTGCGGGCCGATGTGATCAACGAGCTGATCGTCACGCTGGGTCAGCAGCTGGGGATTACCAGCGTGGTGGTGACCCACGACATGGCCAGCGCCAACAAGATTGCCCACCGGATGATCATGCTCTACGATGGGCAGGTGATCGCCGATGGGCAGCCATCTGCTTTTCATCGCTCCAAAGACGACCTGGTGCAGCGTTTCATCAACGGCCGGGCCGACCAAGAAGAACTTGACCGGATCCACCAAGGGTTCTCGCCAACCGAGGGGAGTTGAAAAATTTAGGCTGGGCCTGAAGACGTAGCGTTGCACGCGGCAGTCCTTGGTTTGGTGTGGGGCGCACACCGGGCCTGGATTGGGGGTTCGGACAACACCTCGTATCCCATGAACACTGCTACGGCGAACACCCGATGACGGAAAAGACACGCAACATCATTGTGGGGATCACGGCTCTGTGTGGGTTGGCGGGGGTGATGTTTTTGCTGCTGCTGTTTGGGTATGCCCCGGAATGGCTGGAGGGCGGTTATGAGGTGCGTGTGCACCTGGATAACGCCAGCGGGTTGACCCAAGGCAGCCGGGTGCGGCTTAGCGGGATCGACGTGGGGCGTGTCACGCAGGTCAACCTCCGCGACCAGCTCCAGCACGGGGTGGAGGTTGTCACGCTGATCCACGACGGCGTGCGAATACCCGCGGGTGTGCACGTGAAAGCCGACAGCCCGCTGCTGGGGGGCAACCCCTCGCTGGCGTTGGAGGTGGGGCATCTGGATCGGCAAGAGATGCAGCAGCTGCTGCCAACCGATGGGCACGCGGTGATCCGGGGCCAATCGCTGACGCTGGTTAGCCAGTTCACGGGCGAGCTGCAGGCGGCGATCGAAGAGCCGGCCCAGCGGTTCGAGCAGATGGCCGACCGGTTCGACCTGCTTAGCCAGGAGTGGACCGTGGTCGGTCAAAACCTCAACCGCCTGATCGAGCACCGATCGATCGAGCGGGTCGATGCGGGCCTGACCTCGGGCAACCTTACCACCGTGCTAGACCGCACTGACCAGCGGCTGCGCGAGATCAAGCAGCTGCTTGAAGCGCTCAGCCAGTGGGCCAACAACACCCAGCTACGCGAGGATGTGGCCAGCACCATCGCCAACGCCAACCAGGTGGTGCAGAAGCTTAGCGACGGCATCGAAGCCCTAGAAGGCCGCTACGTCGCGGTGGCCGACGGCCTGTCGGGCGCGATCGGGTCGATACGGCAGATCCTCAACCAAGCCACCGACGGTGCCGGCTCGGTCGGGAAGCTGTTCTACGATCCGTCGTTGTACGACAACCTCAACGATTCGGCGCAGCGATTAGAAACAGCGCTGGATGAGTTCCGGCTAATGGTCCAGAAATGGAAAGCCGAGGGGCTGCCTGTGCAGTTTTAAGGCACGTCTACCCATCGCGTATCAGATCGCCGCGGCAGGGTACAAACATACCGGAAGTTTCCTCGCCGCGGACGGATGATTGACCGCAAACTCATCCGGGCCGGGTATATCCCCATCGGGTATGCGTTTGCCGCGTTGGAATCGCAAAAACGCCCAAGATTACCCTGCCGCGGGCGAACCAGACCCCGTCAACCTGATCGGGACCGGTATATGCTCGATTCTCCAATTTTCATCCCATGTGGTTCACGATCGCCTCGCCGAACGCGCTGCATTTGAGCAGCGTGGCGCCGTCCATGAGCCGCTCGAAGTCGTAGGTCACGGTCTTGGCTGCGATCGCGCGTTCCATGCCTTGGATGATCAGGTCGGCCGCCTCGCCCCACCCCAGGTGTCGCAGCATCATCTCGCCCGACAGGATGACCGAGCCGGGGTTCACCTTGTCCTGATCGGCGTACTTGGGTGCGGTGCCGTGGGTAGCCTCGAAGATGGCGTGGCCTGTGTCGTAGTTGATGTTCCCCCCGGGCGCGATCCCGATCCCACCCACGCACGCCGCCAGCGCATCGGAGATGTAATCGCCGTTGAGGTTCATCGTCGCGATCACGTCATACTCCGCCGGCCGGGTGAGGATCTGCTGCAGGAACGCGTCGGCGATCACGTCTTTGATCGTGATCCGCTGTCCATTGTTGTTGATCACCTGCCACGGCCCGCCGTCGAGGTCCTGACCACCGTAGCCCTGCTTGGCTAGCTCGTAGCCCCAGTCGCGGAACGCACCCTCGGTGAACTTCATGATGTTGCCCTTGTGAACCAGGGTGACACTCTTGCGGCCCTGGGCGATGGCGTAATCGATCGCGGCCCGCACCAGGCGGTGGGTGCCTTCCTCTGAAACCGGCTTGAGCCCGATCCCCGCGGTGTTGGGGAACCGGATCTTCTTGTACCGATCGCCAAAGTGTTCCTCGAATAGGCGCTTGAATCTCTGGCAATCATCGCTGCCGTGCTGGAACTCGATCCCGGCGTAGATGTCTTCGGTGTTCTCACGGAAGATCACCATATCAACCAGCTCCGGTTTCTTGACCGGGGTGGGCACACCTTGGAAATATCGCACCGGGCGCAGGCAGACGTAGAGGTCTAGGATTTGTCGCAGCGCCACGTTGAGCGACCGGATCCCACCGCCTACAGGCGTGGTCAGCGGGCCCTTGATCCCGACACGGTACTGCTTGAATGCAGCCACGGTTTCGTCGGGCAGCCAGCTGTTGGTGGCGTTGAACGCTTTTTCGCCCGCCAGCACTTCTTGCCAGGCGATGCCCCGCGATGAGCCGTAGGCTTTTTCGACCGCGGCATCGAAGACGCGCTGGCTGGCGCGCCAGATGTCGCGGCCCGTGCCGTCGCCCTCGATGAAGGGGATGATCGGGTGGCTGGGGACCACCAGCTTGCCGCCCTGGAGGGTGATCGGTTGGCCGGCGGTCGATGGGGTGGTGGTGTTGCTCATATCGGAGGCTCCTCTCGCAAAAGCGATGCTTGGGCGTTGGATCGACGTACTGGATATAGCGTCCCAGCCCAACACCGTCAAAGGCTGCGGGCAAACGGTTTACCGTCATTTTAGCCGGGATAGAGATAACGCCTGGGCCGATTATGCCGGCCAGACGAGGCTGGCGATCAGGGTTTCTGCGTTGGCTGCGAGCCCCCCCCGGCTCAGCTGGCCGATAGTGACTCGGATATGAACTGATCGCGCCAAGGAGCACCGCATCTATCACCCATCATTTCTTCGCAACGCCCAACGGGGCCGGGTCGATCAACTATTGCTTTGAAACAAGGGATACCACGAACCCCGCTTGGGGTGTACCGATCAAAAGGGGACAGCCAACCGTGAATCCACGCAACATCCACAGACGGTACTGGGTGGCCTTATGGCTGATCGTAGGCGCTTCGGTCTGCCAATCCGCCCCCCTGCATGTCGCGGTTCACCGCAACGACCTGGCACAAGTCGAATCGCTGATCCAGGGTGACGCCGATGTGCGTGCCACCGACGATCAAGGCTTAACCCCACTGCACTACGCCTGCGATGGTGGGTACCTCCAGGTCGCCAAGACGCTGCTTAGCCACGGCGCCGACGCCACCGCACAATCGCCCGATGGGTCGACCGCGTTGCACATCGCCGCCATCCGGGGTTACCCCGACGTCGCAGCCCTGCTGCTGGACTACGGCGCGGATGTGAACGCCAGGATCGATCAGCTCGACCTCACCCCGCTTCACCTGGCGGTTGCAACAGATCGGTTGGAGATGATCCAGCTGCTGATCGCGCGTGGCGCATCGGTCGACGCCACGGACGCCAACCAATGGACCCCGTTGCACCAAGCCAGCCAGTCCGGCGGGATCGCCGTAGCCGCGGCGCTGCTCGAACACCACGCCAACCCCAACGCCAAGACCAACACCGATGTGACCGCGATGCACCTGGCGGTCGATGAGGGCGACCACGAGATGGTCCAGCTGCTGATCGCCCACAGCGGGGACGTCAACGCTAAGAGCCGATCCGGCTTGGTGCCCCTGCATGTGGCGTGCAACGCCGGCCGTGACGAGATCGCGGCCATCCTGCTCGACCACGGCGCTGAGATCAACGTAGCCAACAACGCCGGTGCGACCCCGCTGCACGCCGCCTGCGATCAAGGCCGGGCCCACACCGTGCAATTCTTATTGGATCGGGGCGCCGCCATCAGCGCCACCCGGCACGAAGGCGCCACCCCGTTGCACGCCGCCGCCGCCAAAGGCCATCACAAGGTCGTGGGGCTTCTGCTGGCTCAAAAGGCAGCGGTCGACGCGGCGTTGCAAGACGGACGAACCCCGCTGCACGTTGGGGCCAAGGCCGGCTACCTTGCGGTCATCGAGGCCTTACTCGACCACGGGGCCGATATCCACGCGGCCGATCAGGACGGCTGGACCGCGCTGTTCCAGGCAGCGCTGCATGATCACGCACCCGTTGTTCAAGCGTTGGCCCAGCACGGAGCCGACTTGAAAGCCACCGATACCCAACGCCAAACAGCGCTGCATTTGGCGGCGATGAACGGCGGGGTGGAATCGGCCCAGACGCTGATCCGCTACGGAGCCGATGTGGCGGCGAGCAACACAGCCGGCATGACCCCCCTGCACACCGCGTGCCTGGTTGGCGACGCCACCATGGTCGCCCTGTTGATGCTCAACGGCTCAGACGCCGCCGACACGATCGAGCGTGGGGTGACCCCCTTGCATGCGGCCGCGGTTGCCGGGCATGAACAGGTCGCCCAAGCCCTGCTGACCGGCGGCGGCAACCGCCTGTTAGAGCTGGTCGATGAATCGGGCTTCACCCCGCTGCATGTCGCGGCCTACAGCGGGCACCAGGCGTTGGTGAAGCTGTTGATCGAACACGGCGCCGATCCCCACGCCCAGACCCACCAAGGCCACACCCCAGCAGCGCTGGCCC
The DNA here is from genome assembly GCA_965223655.1 of Phycisphaeraceae bacterium. Classification (GTDB taxonomy): domain Bacteria; phylum Planctomycetota; class Phycisphaerae; order Phycisphaerales; family Phycisphaeraceae; genus CBDCXC01. The sequence continues at coordinate 122,670 of CBDCXC010000005.1, read as the reverse complement.
AACAGAAAGGCCACCAAGCGGTGGTGGGCCTGCTAGAAAAACTCAGCGCGACCCCAAGCCAAACGCCAGCCGTTGGAGCCAGCCGGAACCACACCGGGGTCGCAGAACCCAACGCCAGGCATACCCAAACCAATGACCTCTAAGAACCCATACCTGTTTTGTCGTACATCCATCCCAGCCGGGTCTCGGTTTCCCACGATGGATTGATAGCGCCTGATCCAACGACACAAGAGGAAGAACACGGCGGCTTGGCGAGCCCGACACGGCCGCATATCGGCCCCGATGGGCAATACCCCCTAGGGGAGTCGAACCCCTGTTTTCGGACTGAGAATCCGACGTCCTGGGCCACTAGACGAAGGGGGCGGCATCACGTTTGGTCCCTGGAGGATAGGGCTTGGTTAAGCGGTGCGTCAAGTGGGCGTGGCAACATGCCGCGTATGACACAGCGGTGTCAGGGGGTATAAAATGTGTGAATATTCCCGTCGCGGAATTTTTCTACGCGGTGCATATACCCAGCATGAAATCCCTGCTAAGGGCAGTCCATGGATCAGCCTTATCGTCTTGCCGCTATTGTGACCGGTGCGGGCAGTGGGATCGGCCAGGCCACCGGTGTGCTGCTAGCGGCAGGGGGGTACCGCTTGGCGCTGGTTGGCCGTCAGATCGACAAACTCAAGAAGACCGAAGCGCATTGCCTCGACGCGGCGCCACCAGGCGTTGAGGTTGACACCGAGTTAATCGCTGCGGACCTGTGCGACCCGGATACTTGGGGGCGGATCATCGAGCAGGCCGTTCAGCGGTTCGATCGGCTCGACGCGATCGCCAACGTCGCGGGCGTAGCACAGATGGGGCCGATTGAATCAGTCACACACGAGGATTGGCGGCGGTGCATCGATACCAACCTTTCGTGTGTGGTGAACCTGACGGCTGCGGCGTGGCCGATTTTTGCAAGGCAGGGCAGCGGGGTGATTGTGAATGTGTCATCAATGGCAAGTATCGATCCTTTCCCGGGGTTGGGAATCTACGCAACAGCCAAAGCTGGGTTGAACATGTTTACCTCTTGCACCGCGCAAGAGGGCAAGGGCATCGGGCTCAAGGCGGTTGCGATTGCACCGGGCGCGGTCGAAACCCCCATGCTGCGGTCGTTGTTTGATACCGACGCGATCCCACCGGATCGAGCGCTGGATCCCAGGGCGGTTGCCCAGGTGATCTGTGGCTGCATCACGGGCAAGCGCGCGTTTGAGTCGGGTAGCGTGATCCAGCTGCCCAGCCCGGGGTAGGCCTGATTGTGTTTGGGCAGGGGTCGGGCTCACAGAGCCCGGCTGTGATTGAGAGCGGGTGTTAGTGGTGCCCAAGGCTTGATCAAGCGGCTTTTTTGAGCCGTTTGCCCGAATCGGTTTCGAGCACTATCACGTTCGGGGCCGACGCGGTGGCTGGCGTGCAGGGTCGCTGCACCCCCAATCGCAGCTGGTTGCCTGCCCGCCTGAGCCGGTTGATCGCCCCCACCGTCATCGCTCGCTTGACGCGCATGAAGGCGTTGCGGCGGTCAACCATCTTCTCCACCTGGTTGGCCAGCTCGCGGAAGCGTTCGGGCTTGATGAACTGCGTGAAGCAGTTGTCGGGGCTCTGGTGGTTGAACCGAGAGACATCAAAACTATCGTCGACCAGCCCGCGGCGTTTGCAGTCCTCAAACGTCTCGGTGCCCGGGTAGGGGGTGAAGATGCTGTAGATCAGCCGGTCGGCGTGGACCGTCTTCATCGCCTGGATCGTCTGGGCCAGGGTCTCTTCGGTTTCCTGGGGGAAGCCGACGATGAAGAATGTCGATAGATGGATCCCGTGCTTCTTGATCAGCTTGCAGGCTGCGTACGACTCTTCGATCCGCGTGTTTTTGCGCATCTCTTTGAGCATCCAGTTGCTGCCCGATTCGATCCCGACCTGGACGCTGACACACCCGCCCTTAGCCATTGCGGGGATCGTCTTTTCGGTGCAGAGCTTGGTGTGCAGCTCGCAGCTCCACGTGATGCCGGGGGCTTGCTTCTGGATCTGATCACACAGCTCCAGGATGTAGCTGCGTTTGACCCCGAACGTGTCGTCGTCGAAATGCACGTGCTTGAGCCCTAGTTTTTGGAGTGCTGCGAACTCCCGGCCGACATGCTCCGCGGTGCGCCACCGGGTCTGGCGGCCCCAGATGTTGCGTGAACCACAGAAGAAGCAATTATACGGGCAGGCACGCGTGGCGAAGATGTATTGGAACGCTTCGAGCGGGTACTTCTCGTAGTCTTTGAGGCATGTTGGGGCGGATTCGTGCGGGAACGGCTGCTCGTTGAGGTCGGTCATGTATTCGCGTGGCCCGCCGTCGACAAAGCCGTCGTCGGCATCGTTGGGCCTCAGCACCGCCAGCACGCCGTCACGACGGGGCCGGCTGCCGATCCGACGCGCGTCCTGCTTGCGCATGATGGTGCCTGGGATGCCCGCGATGTGCCGGTCACGCTCGATCGCGTGCAATAGCTCGATGAGTGTTTCTTCTCCCTCACCCTTGACCGCGACGTCGATCTGGTCGCAATGATCGAGTGCTTCTCTGGGTGCCATCGACGCGTGGGGCCCGCCTAGGATCACGATCGTTGCTGGATTGATGGCTTTGGCGATCTTGGCCACGTTGCACGCCGAGGTGAAGTTCTGCGTCTTGGCGGTCAGCCCGATCACCGCGGGGCGGTACGTGCTGATCGCTTCACGAACCTCGTCCCAGATTGGGGCCTCGAGGTTGTTTAGGCCCTCCATGTAGTGATCGAACCCGTCGTGCGTGAGGTAGGTGATCTTCATCGGTTCGCTGTTGAAAGCGAAGTCCGCGTTGTAGGCCTGCACCTGCCAGTCGGTGTGCCCCATCACCGCGTTCGCCAGGTAGCCCAGCGCTAAGGGGTATTTATCCAACGAATAGGTGGGCTTGTACAGCCGGTAGAAGGGCGGCTCGATGATCATTACGCGGCGGGCATCGGCGGACATCACCATCGGTGTTGCTCCCTTATGAGGGGGTCTTGCAGCTGGCTTAACCGGGGCGGCCGGTTGCCGGCTTAGGCGCCACACCCTGCAAAACCCAGACAATCGGTACAATCGTCATATAGGGTTGGGGACTCCAGCTGGGATCGATCTCGGACCGTCCTATAAAGCGAAGCCTGCTTCAAAATGCCTGTGCCATGAGTGAGCGATGCGTGATCTTGTGTCCCCGTGTGGGTTACACCGCTGCGTTGTTAGCGGTCCAAGGGCTATACGATCCCGCAGTGCTGCGTGTCGAGGGCTCGCCCACGGCGTGGCGGCGGATCGTGATCGAAACGGATCCCACCACCCTGACGCTTACCAGTGTCGACCCCGACCGGTCATCCGATCAATTCAAGACACTCATCCGAGAGACCCACGGTCAGTTTGAACCGATTCACACAGACGCCATAGACGCCAAACGCGAAGCCCTAAAACACATCACATCCTGCGTGTTCGTGATCACCGCCGACGCTAAGCCAGCCTTCAGCGATGAGGCCCACCATTATGAATGCTTGTTTGGGCTTGCCTTGGAGACCGATGGGGTGATCTTTGACGGCTACAGCCTGATCGGTGCCCACGGGTACGTGATCCTCAACACCGACGGCGAGAAAGACCACCTGATCCAAGGCGGGTGAATAGAGGATTGGGTTAAGTCAATACACCGCGTGTTCTGTACCACGTTGACGCTGCAGAAAACCGACCACGCCTGCGGCAACAAGAATAAGTGTTGTATTCGGTTCGGGGATGGTGATCCCCAGTTCAGTGGCCAAGTCCATGAGGGCGTTGAAGTCGCCATTGAAGTTCGCCGCCAGCAAACCAAAGTCCAAGATGTTTGTTACGCCGTTGCCGTCGAAGTCGCCTTGCTCCCATGAGCCGGGTTGGTTGAAGTTACCCGCGAGCAGGCCGAAATCGATAATGTTCACCACCAGATCACCATTAGCGTCGCCGGGTGCGGTGGCTAGCAGTGACAAGGTGCCATCAACATCATCATAGAACTGCCCCAGCGCCAATACGGGCGAGATGATGTGGTCGGAGACCTGCGAGAACACGCCGCTGCGTGAACCGTAGGTGAGGATATCGAACGTGCCGCCGTAGGTGGGCGTGAAGCCGCCTAGGCGTTTGACGTCCAGGTTGCCGGCCAGCGAGACGTTGGCGGTGACGTTGACTTGATCGTGTTCAGAGTCGGCCAATTCGATCTCGACGGTGGCGCTGTTGCCGAACTGAAGGTTTCCGCCAAAGCTCACTTGTCCGGGGCTTGAGCCGGGCATATGGACACCTTCCATGTTGACTGTGCCCATGCCGGTCAGCGGCCCATCGCCTGTGAGGGTGCCGAAGAATGTGGCGATGCTGCCTTCGGTCACACGGATTTCTAGTCCGTTGTGTTCCATGTTGTCGTAGAACGTCGCCGTTCCGCCACCAGAAATGATCAGCTTCCCACCGCTTACACCTCCCGTGATCACCGTGTCCCCGAACACGTCCGTGAAGCCACCGGACAACTGCATCTGCCCGGCCAGCGTGTGACCACCGGCGGCGGTGAAGATCCCACGCCCGACCACCCGACCACCCGGCTCGGTGACCAGGTCTTGCGTGAATTCAACCGCCCCCCCGATCAGGCGAATCAGACCACCATTGGTGTTCCCGGCTTCGGTGAACAGCATCGCGTTTGCTCCCGACGAGCGCACCTCGCCCGACGCGCTGTTCTGCAGAACCGCGTTGATGCGTGCGCCCCCGTCCAGAAGCCCGTTGTTGACCAGTGTTCCTCCTTCGATCTGTGACGAGGACAGGCTACCCAGCAAGATCTGGCCGTTATTGGTGATCGTCCCAGTGATCGAGAGCGTGCTGCTGGGAATGGTGGCTAGTGCACCCGAGTCTACCGACAGACTCGCCGCAGACAGGTTCGCCCTGTCCAGGGTCAACGTTCCCAGCGGGCGGACCAACAGGGCTTGTGTGACCTCAACCGAGCCGCCGTTGCTGACCGTCAGCTGCCCAGTGCCGACTGAAGAGCCTATCCGAAGTTCGTCCTGGTGCTCCCACGTCGAGCCCGGCCCGTCGACCACGACGGTGCCGTGGCTGCCCGATAGGTTGCCGATCGCGGTGAGCAATCCTGAGCGCACGAAGGCGCCGCTGAGAACATTCAGCCGCCCGGTGCCGGATTGGCCCACGCGCAGCGCACCTGGGATTAGCCAACGCGATCCGGCGCCTGTCATCGTGACCCGCCCCACAGTACCGCTAGAAAAGCCGATGAAGGTGATCGCCGCGGACCCTGTGTTTTCGACCGTCGCGCCCTGAGTAATCGTAAGCTCCCCGTCTCCATTGTGCCCTACAATCAACTGGCCTGAGTTGGTCCATTTAGACCCCGCACCTTCGATGGACACCGTCCCCATCGAACCAGCGTCGGTGCTGATGATGGCGTTTTCATTGGTGACGGTCGCGCCGTCGCGGATGGTCAAGGCCCCCGACCCTAAGCGCCCGACGTGCAGGTTGCGGCCTGAATCCAGTCGCGAGCCGGGGCCGGATACCACGGTGGTCCCGGCGCCCGTTGCGTTGACTCCAAGCCGCACGTCGAAACCCGGTGCGGTCGAGACCGACGCACCGCCTTCGATGGTCATCGACCCGGTACCCTCATCACCGACGGTCAGTGTGCCTGAGTTGATCCAGCGTGAGGCGGGGCCCGTGACCAAGACAGCACCCGTGCCTCCGGGGTTGACACCGATGGTGCTTGTGCTACTGGAAACACGGCCACCTTTATCGATCAACAGATCTGCTGTGCCCTCATGCCCCACACGAAGGTCGGTCGAATTTTCCCAGGTTGCACCGAGGCCAACGACTTCCACCCGACCTACTCCATCGATGGCATCGCCGATGTTTGCCAGCGTATTGGTGACTTTCCCACCGGCCCCGATTAGTAATTCACCGTTTCCTCTAAAGCCGATGGAGAGATCCCCTGTGTTCGCCCACGTGGCTCCAGACCCAACGACCATGACCTTTCCAGATACGCCTGTGGTCTGAGCAATCTGACCTAAACCGCTAGTCATTTTGCCACCCCCTTGGATGGCAAGGGCCCCGGGAAAAATGCCGCCTATGGTCAGGGTACCGGTGACTTGAAGGTTTTTTCCAGAGCCGACCGTAAAAATATTGCTGTCAACCGAGTTTATTTGGACGACTAAATCAGGTCCGAGTGGGAAGTTGCCAGAAGCCCATATATCCAAATCAAAGAATCGCTGGATACGGTCATTGCCGGCATCGGCTATATAGATTGTGCCGTCTGATCCTACCGCCACTCCCTTAGGGCCAACGAACTCTCCGGGACCGATGCCGAAAGTGCCCCATTGCGTGATGTACTGTCCGCTAGAGGTAAACTTCTGGATACGGTCGTTACCGAAGTCGGCCACATAGACATCACCGGTTGGCCCGACCGCGACGCCCTCAGCTGTATCAAACTGTCCTGGTCCGTTGCCAAAGCCTCCCCATTCGGTGATGAAGCCACCGATACTGGAATAACTAAAGACACGGCCGCTAAAAATATCCGTCATATACCCTTCGCCCGAAGGGGTTACCGCGATATCGTCTACCTCAGGCGTGCTCCAGCTACCAAGATAATTGCCAGAACTTGTATAGACTGAGACACTACCACTGGCGACATATACATTGCCTACCCCTGACACCGCCACGTCGGTAGGAAGCCCACCCACTTCTTCATCTACGTGAAATTGAAAGAGAAAGCTGCCAGAACTGGTGAATTTTTGGATGAATTCATTTTCCCAATCCGCTACGTAGACATCGCCGGTTGGGGCTACCGCTATACCGGAAGGCGACATGAACGTGCCCCCGCCAAATCCAAACCCTCCCCATGCGGTGATAAAATCACCACTACTTGTAAATTTTTGGATCCGTTGGTTGCCCGTATCGACCACATAGACCTCCCCCGTTGGGCTGACCGCAACATCTGCTGGACCTCTGAATTGCCCATTACCACCGCCTTCGCTGCCCCAGGTGTTGAGGAACGTGATGGCTGCTTGCGCTGGCGTGGCGATTCCAGTTGCTACACCCAACACAGCCGCCATTGCCGCACCGATCGCTAACCCCTGTATAGGGTAAGCAAAGGCCTGGACTGGTTTGGGTCTTTGCATCGGTATTCTCCGATATGATGCTGTGTTGAAAGCTGAAACCCTCTCTGCCTCGATCGTTTGCGGGAGGGAGGCCATCATACCATATAACCTCCAAAATGGATGGGCAGATGATGGGTTTGTTGGCTTGCTACTGCCCGTAGATCGTGTTGGATCCGTCGTCGGCCACCAGGTTGCCCGCGGGGCCGTCGGCGATTTCTTTGTGTACGTCGCCTGCGAAGCGTTGGGCTTCGACGTGCCCATCCATCATGACCAGTTGCGCTACGCCGCCGTGGCGGAAGTGGGCGTAGCCGGACATGGCTTTGGCGTTGGGGGTGTGCTGGACGTAGTGGCCTTCGTTGAATCGGCCGGGCTGGTCGAAATGGATCGCGTCGGCGAAGACAAACACCTTGGTCGGCTGCCTGTCATATTGCGTCATCCGGTCTTCTGAGAGGTGGAGGTTGAACCCGAAGCTGGCTGCCCGGTTTTGGAACTTCGGGAAAAACTCAGGGTCATCATAGGGGAATGCGGGGCATTGGAATTGGTCGGTAATAGCATCGAGGTAAGGCGCCAGCAGGCTCTTGGATCGATCTAACGGTCGATCGGGGATGGTGAAGCTTTGTGGCCCGCCGGGCTCAAAACCGAACCACCACTGCCGCCCGCCGGGCACATCCAAAAAGTAAGGCCAGAACCGATCCTGGTGATCGTTAAGGTACATCTGACCCGCCAAGCCCAGCTGATGGAGGTGGTTGGCGCAGACGCCTTTCATGGCGACGCGGCGAGCGGCGTTTAATGCCGGCAGCAGCAGGCTCATCAAGACGCCCACGGACGCGACCACCATCATCAGCTCGATCACGGTGAACCCGGGTTGTCGGGTCTTGCGGCTCATCTCAATCGACGTCTCCGAAACAGGGGGTCTATTAGCATGGCCGTGGCCAGGACCATGATGGCTGACGGCTCGGGGATTAAGGTGACAGCCACCGCGCTAAACGCGACGTTGGCGATCAGCGAGTCGTTGGGGCTAAACGCCTTGTTGAATCCGTCTTCCCACAGCAGCAGCCCAAAGGCATCAACGCTGAAATCCAGCGGGAAAAATTCATCGGAATCATCGGGGAATTCTTTTTTAGCTGGAACGGTGTGTTCGATGGTGTGTACGTCGCCATCGGGCCCGCCTGTTGCTCCGGATGCACCCTCTTGGTTGATCACAACTAATCCATTGTCGTCTTCAAGGGTCACCGTGGTGGTGCGCGAAGGGCCGTCGTAGGCCATCTGGATTGTGTACGCGGTGTCGAGCGTCAGTGGGCCGACCTCGCCTGTGTCGGTGATCTCGCTTTCGGCATCAAACGGCGCTGCGATCCCGTTAAACGCGTCTTCGCTTCCGGGCAGCTGGCTAGCGAAGATGGTCGGGGTGATGGTGATGGACTCAAAGAAGGGGTTGTCGGTGGGGAAGTAATCTACGGTGACCATGTCGTAGGTATCGCTGGTGGGCTGGCTTGGGTTGCCGACTCGGTTGGTGCCGGTGGTGGTTGTGTTGATCAACCCAAAGGCGATCTGGGCGATCCCACCGCTGTCGTCTGCGTGATAAGAGCCGTCGTCGAGGATCTTGAAGCTAGCAGAAAAGGTAAAACGGTCTGCCTGCGTGAGCGGGCGGCCCAGGCCGAGCGGCCAAACCATGGTGGCGGTTGGCTGGGCGGTGTGGTACGCAGCGATCAATGCTTGATCGCTTGGCGCGTGGGTGAACCGGTTGGCTTGGCCCGCTTGGGGGATCGTTGCCCGACCCGCGGCTACGGGGTCATCCAGGAAATTTTCTTTCAACAAAACCACATCACCTTTGGCTTCGACACCCATCGCGGTTGCTACCGCAGCCGCAACCAGAACCCTTAAAAATGAGCGCACAAACATCGCACAACTCCTTTGCCCTGATTCGCGCAGGGCGAGCCTCCCCCAATGACGGTGTTCCGTCCTCACGGTGGGGTTGGGTTGAACGCAGTGGCTGATGCGCTGCTCAGGGGGAAGATGAACAGGTTGACCCGCCACGTCCCATCACGCGAGGACACGGTTGTTCGACAGGCAGGTCTTCCGGCTTTGGGCTACGGCAGTGCCCGCCTTCCCATCCAACCCGTTGCGGGTCCGACAGTGGCATGGTGGCACTCCGTTTGGTTCTGTTAACAGAACAGACCCATCACGGCGGCGCGTCCGCGGGGGTTTGGCCAGCCTTAGCCTCGGTGCATCTCGATGCAGTCAAGCTAAGGGCCCGTCATCCTGACGGCTGGCGTCACCCCACTTCCCTTTTCACCCCAACCGCCGGGCATCGTCCATTGATGTTTGGCGTTGGGGAACCTGTCAAGCCCTATCTATACCCGTTCACCGCCACGCAGGCAAACCGTGGTGTGTGACGACCGCAACCCACATGTAAAAAGTTGAATACAGTGTGACGGGCCGTATAATCATGACGCAGTTGCGGGTGTAGCTCAGTTGGTAGAGCATCACGTTGCCAACGTGAATGTCGGCGGTTCGAGTCCGCTCACCCGCTTTTTCTTTGGCTCGTCATCGTTCGATGGCGAGCCTTGTCTTTTGATGACATATCGTGACAGACGCTTGACTTGCGATTGACCCGAACGAGCACCTGGCACGTTGCAATAAACACCACTGGAATCTCCCTTGGTGACAGGTAATGACCCTGAATGGCGGGTTGGGGCGACTTTTTGCTGCGCTGGGCGCTGCGCACCATGGCCTGCCTCAACCACCTGCAACGTGATCGTGTCTGTTTCGGGGCCGTTTGTTTCTGGTATGGCTGGGGCTGAGGACACTTCACTGGCTATGGGTAGTAGCGACTCGTCCGTGTAGGTGTTGGCGGTGAGACGAGGGTCCGTGTGACGCATATGGGCTTGACGAACCCGATGGCTCACACCCGCCACGGCAAGCATAGTGTTACAGGTGAGACGCAGAGCATGGAAGTCAACGTATCGCCCGTTTTCATCTATGTCCTCAATCCTTGCAAATCTCAAGTCTGCCCGCATGGCCTTCATATCCGGTACGGAGGTCACGACACAGTCAGCGTCCTTGACGTGTAACGAACGATGCTGGCGTAATTCATCCGCCAACTGGGGGTGAATAGTAATCACATCCGCTCGTTTGCTTTTGGTAGTCACAGCACGGAGACAGATTTTGGCCACCGCCCCATCGAGTTTAAGATCACCCCACCGCAGCGATTTGATCTCCGTCCGTCGTAGACCGGTCCAAACCGCGATCAAATACGCCATCCGACGGTTGCGTCCCAGCAGGCGCATGTTCTTTTCCACACGTGGAGTTACTCTTCCCAATAGTTTGCCCTTGTTAGGCCCTCTGCGAACGAGACGTTTTTCATATAAAGGACGATTGATAGCAGCGTCTAAGAGCATTGCGATCTGCTCAGTAGTCAACGCCCGCCTTGGGTGCTGCGGTTCGATCGCTACTCGCTTAGTCGGCTTCAGAAGTTTGAGTGGGTCCTTATCGAGACGGTCGGACTCTACCGCCCAGCGGGTTAGGGCCTTGATGGACGTGATGTATTCATTGCGCGTGTAGTCGCCGAGGTCTTGACGCTGGTCGAGATATCGTTTGACCTTAACATGATCGAGACCGTGAAGACGCGCGGTTTGCGTAGCCTTGATCACCGTGGCGATCCTAGCCTTGTGCTGTTGGCGATAGCGCAGGCTTCGGCTATTGGGCAGTGCCGCGATAAAGTCATCAACGTGCATTTGTATGTGTGTCTGACGGTATTCGTCCGCAGGATCGATAAGCCCCTCGGAACGGCGGTCGGCCTGTTTCTGGAGGCGTTGGGCCAATCGACGTGAAGCGTCCTTATCCGTATAAGCACGGCGGTATCGTCTGCGGCCGTACTCGGTCCACCAGGCCGTATATGTAGAGTCTTTGGAGGTCTTGTCACGCTTAAAAACACCGGGCATCGGGCACTCCCTATGAAGAAGGGGATTATCCAAGTTATTTTACGTCAATCGAATCCCAGATCATCTGTGTCATCATCATCGATTTTTTTAGGCTGTTAAATCCTGTACATACGTTTCAAGGTCTGACAGCCGCCACCGCACGGTTTTTGCACCGAGCTTAACGGGTTTGGGTAATTCGTTGGTTGCCACGAGCCGCCAAACAGTCCGCGTATGAACGCCGAGCAGCTGGGCGACTCTACGAACATCCAAAAGGATGACGTGTGATAGAATCACCCCCGGCTCTTCAGGCTCGTGTTGTTTTAGTTTCAGTTCCATTGTTTCAAGTCCAAATGGATGGTCGGATGGCTTGACCCAATCGACCACCCCAAAAAATCACGATCGCCGAAGGGAACGGGGCCGAGTTGGGCGAACCCCCAAACTTGAGGCGGCCCTTCAGAAAAGTCACTTGCCCCCGTTTGGCGTAACGATGCCACCATTCGGTGTCGGTTCGGCTAGGGACCAAACACACCACGGTCGCCCCACGTTGTGATTCCTCGTAAGCCTTCTTCATGAAGTCGCTGATCTGACGGCCATACGGCGGGTTCATCCAAACGGTGCCGGTCCACCGTTGTCGCAGGGCGTCATCCTCAAGTGTGTAATACCGGGGGCACTTGGCATTCTGGGCCGTGGCGCAGGCATCCAGGTCAAAGCGGAAGATGGCATCTAGCTCTTTAAAGAACTCATCCGGCGTGGCCCATTCTTCGGTCTTGCTGGAATAGTGAACATCAATGTCCATGGGTATACATACCTCTGATTGACTTCTCCCCGTGTTGCATCACTGATCTCAACGATCGCTGTTGTGCATGGACATCAACACAGTTGAATTACAGATCCCCACACGAAACACACTTGCGCCACCCGCACCTTTGGCAAGTCTCGGGTTTAGACATCACAGCGCCACATCGGAAACAAAATAAGACAAGGCCTTGTAGGTTTGGCTTGTAATCGCGTTTCATTCCAGACCCAGATGAGTCTTCTGCACGGTCACGACCAGAACCGTCAGCGTTCGTTCCTACAGAAATTTCTGTGCTCATGGCTATTCTCCTTTCATTTGTTTGCGGCGCCTCGGAATCAAATTGTTCGCTAACATGCGAACATTTGTGGCAAATAAAAGAGGTTCCTTACCCTTGGGTCACATCCGTGAATAGCGTTTCTTCTTGCTCAATTCGTTTCGGTGTGCCGCCTACGAGCCGGATCGAAGCGATCCGGCCTTGTGGATCCATCGGACGTAACAACGCCTCGATGTGTTTATCGAATAACAGCGGCTTGCCGTCCGTCAGACTCAGGTCGGCAAACCGATGCACGGCGGCAGAGAGTGACACGCCAAATCGCCGGGTAATCGCCGGCAGAAATACTTTCTTCCACAACCAGGCCGACTCATCAACGCCCCTCAACAATTCGGTCAGGCACGCAGTCATGTCCAGGTTTCGGCCCTTGCATATCTGAATCAGTTCCCTAGCCAGCAATGGGATGGGCATCAGGAACGCCGCCGCAAAGCGGTCGGCTTGGTGCTCGTATCGTAAGGTCTTCTGCCACGCATCGACCTGTGTGTCATGGAAAACCTGATGGACTTTCGCGTGCAAAACGATATGCCCCAACTCATGACCACAGGTGAACCTTAACCGGCCTTCGTGTGTAAGGTCCTGGCTGATCAGGATCTCGCGTTCACGCACATTTGCTGCACCCAGCACGCCCTGTCCCAAGTGAGACAGGTCCTCGATCCCGAAGCGGATACCCAGCGGCCCCTCAATCCAGTCCTCAACCGGGATAGGTAACGGCACCTGATCCAGCCCCAGCTTCTGGCAACACTGGTCAATGCACTGGACAGCTTTGGTTTCAATGCTGTGGATCTGCGCCTTGGGAACAAGAAATGGTCTGGTGATCAGATTATCCATTACTTCTTACCGCCTTTGTCTTTGCCGCCCGGCTCCATACGCTCGGCCTGGCGGATCAACTTGTCCCACTGCTGAGGCGTGAGGTTGCGGGCGGTGCGGAGAAACTGCGGAACTTTGGCCGCCGTCGTGGCGTCTTGGGTCGCCACTTCTTCAACCACTAACTCGGCGCGGTGCCAACCGGCACGAAGCTGGGCTTCGTCGATACCGTAGGTCTTGCTGATCTGTATCAGCAGAGCCTCTGACGGGTTGCGGCGCCCCTTCTCCAGGTCGGTCAGGTGAGCCGGTGCGATGCCCAGCTGCCTGGCCATCTCACGCAGCCCCTTGCCAAGTTCTTCAACGCGGTGGAGTCGGAGCAACTCACCAATGAGCATCGGTTTGGATGAAGCTTTGCGGGCCAAGATCGATTCCTTCATGCTGATTGTTCGTATGTATGCTAACGATTTGATCTGTATAAGTCAAGACCCCAGGCAAAGAAATTTTGGCGGCGCATTCAGTATCCCGATGGCCGGTCGGGTCCTGAATTCCCGGTCGTGGTTTTCCGGTCATGAATTCCCGCACGTATTTAATGCTGGTTGCAATCCCGCTGAAGCGTTACAGGGGTGGGTGGCGAGACCCCGTAAAGGTTATGGGGTTTTATAGAAGGTGCCGAAGCCCGGTATGGATGCTTGGCAACTCGGAGTTGATCTTCTTCTCGTTGTTTCGTGCACACAGCAAGGCCATCCGAAAAGGCGACCAACCTATAAGGACCTCGGTGAGATTCCGAGGGGTGCTTGCTTCCCGGTAGAGCGTCGTGCAGGGAGATCTGCTGGCGGGGCTCGACGGAGTGCTCGACCAATAAAACCGAAGGCGGTGGGTGGGAACCCGCATATCAAAAGCCGGCTTCGTCCAATCTGGTCGTTCGATCCGATTCCTCGACAAGAGTGATTACGGGCGACGACGAAAAGTTGCGGTGCGCCTGTGTGGGCACCGTGGTTGTTGCGATTGAAGTGGGTGAGGTCAGGACGACCCAATCCCCCGCACGGGATCAGGCGAACACATAGTCGATAACGTGCGCCAGTGTAGGGAGCTCAAGGTCTTAGGGTCGAAGGCGCTAAGACTGGTCCGAACGCAATGAGACTAGACGTTCGGGTATCTGCGAGAAATGCGCGGAACAGTGAACAGCTCAACTCATGAAAGTGCCGGGGAATTGAATCCCCGTTATTACTGGTTAGTTCGTTGGAAGACGGTGCCAAACTGGAATGGTCTTTTGTTGGGTTCCGACAGGAAGTCGGACATGGGTAAGGGACAACTCTGTAGTCCGGTCCCTGAAATCTTCCGCATCGGCGGAAGGAAACTATGGCCCACGGGAGTGGGTACATACGACAAAAAACACGATACCGACGTGAGCCGCGAACATAGAACAATCGTAACTAAGTCGGGAACCAATGATGCGGGCGGCGAAATTGAACCCGTCGCAGGCTATCTAGTCAATAGACTAACGCTTCATTGGGGGAGTGAGGTCCAAGTAGAAAGTCACCGGTGCGAAGCATCGGTGAGCGATGGCCTGGCGAGGGTCAGGCGGGCGGCGCATTCCGTCTCCGTGAGTCGGGGGGTTACTCCTGACGAGGCAAGCACGGCTCGTTGGGCATTTACGGGTGGTGCCGGATGCCGTTAACACGACGAAAGGACCGACCGGGATTTAGTGTCACAAATCAATTCCGAGATGGCCACAGGAATGCTCTGGGAGGAGCGTTCCTGTGGCCTTAACATAAGGAGAAGACATCATCATGGGCTAATGGTTTAGCTACGTAAGTACCATTATTACGACAGCACTATAAAGGACTACAGTGCGGCGCGGAGGGATTGCAGCCATAGGCTAGCGTCCTCGGTGCGTCCCGACGCGGGCACTGAAGTGCTGTCGTTGCCTCGTGACGGACACGAGGCACTCATGTTATACGGTTGGCGAAAACATCAAGGTTTGCCTTGAAGGTTTTTCGGGGTTCTCGCCAACCCATTTCTTTGTTACGTTGCGTATTGAGTAGCGAGAGGGAGAGGCATGAAAAACTATTGTTGTGTCGCAACGTCTAGCCGCGCCTGGGCTCAGCAGATAGCGGTTAACTATATCAAGCGCAGCTATCACCGGTTTGTGATGGTGCCACTTCCCAAGCACAAAGCCCCAGCCGTGATCGATAGAAAGATCATCACCAAATACAACATCGATATCACGGACTCAGCGAGACTCTGGAGAAAACGCGAAGGGTATGCTCGATATCAATACATCCGACGAGACCGCATCGGCATGATCCTGATCGGTGACCCCACAGGCCCCAAGAATAGGGGCAAGCTATCGATTCTTATGTCTCAAGAAAAGTATAAAAAACTAATCACCGAATACGGTGAAAATCTTTACTGCTCGACCCCGGAGACAGACTCCAACGGCAACGTGGTGATCGATTTTGAGAAGGAAGAGGGAGGGTATTACATCATCAATGAAGGGACAGAAGAAGAGGCAAAGATCCCACGCATCAAGCATCTTTATCAGTATCCCATCTGTCACGAGGGGTACGAGATCCGCTATCGAAACGGAATTGGCTCAGTGCGTATAGACGATCAATCTTACGAAGCGCTTCGCAGGCGCTTATTGGGGGCAGCTGACCAACGTGACCTGAAAGCAATCAACGAGATTTTCAATAGGTTGCGGTTACAGCCATTTGCACCGGTAAAATCACAGCTGTGGAAACTCGTGGACGAACTAAACGGCTATCTGACAAAAAGGCATATCCGAGGCATGACTGTGCCCTATTCGGTAGTGGGAAAATGTTTGCGGCGTGTAACGGGACCACTCACGGTTCCGCCGGGCAAATACCCGACACAGAACGTCAAAAACAATCAGAAGCCTTGGAGCAAAAAAGAACGGAGAGCCGCGTGACAGATCGTGAGAAAAATGGCCCAGCGATTAAGATCGAACACGGGCCTGTAAACCTTGTGGCCTGGGGGCCGCCAACGCAGAGTCAGATGGCGGATTGGTTTCGGCTCCAACTCCACGTGTTTAGATGGCGGAAAACTGCAACAGGTTCCAGACCGTGGGATCGTGAATATCGTTTACGGATCAGGGATATACCTGAATTCGTTCGGTGTTGGCAGGACTTCACTGCATTTTTCGAGCAATGGGCTGAAAACTCACCGGTTAGATGGAGGCCTGAATTTCTCCGCGAAATACCGAATGAGATATCAGCAGCACCTGGTCGCAAAAGACCATTTCATAGACGGTATGAACGAGTCCAAATTGAGGTCATTGAATTTAACGCCCATAGTGACGTGCGCGACGAGCATCATACATACCTCTACATGCGACGGTTAGAGCAAAAAAGACAAGACCCTAAGCAATGGGAGCTCGATCACCGATTCCTAGCGGCAGATATAGAAGACCTGCATGCCGCCCTCGTCGAGTTTGAAGACTGGTATCGTGAATGGGTGAAGCCCTGCGCAACAACACGTGAGGTCTACTGCACGATTCAGCCTTGAGGCAGCCACATGATCTGAGCCCTTGATCTTGATCCATTGTAGGTCCCGTGCTGCGGCGGGTGAGGGGACCATTCGTGGTGGCGTCGGGGAAAGACGTCGAATTGAAGGCGGCTGCTTAGATTGGGCTGAGACTGGATAATGAGTCGAAGTGATACCAATTGCGATTTATTCGCGGCCGGTCCTTCGAGCGTGGGTGTTGACGGCTGTCTTGGTACGTTGACATACACAAACATGTAAATATTTTGAATGTTTGTGCAGTTTAGCCGTTTAGTTAGCAGATCGTTTCCCTACGCCTCTTTTCGTTTTGCTCCGTGCATGAAGGCTACAATGTTCACTTGATGAGCAACCTCATCAATCTGGTAGAAGACAAGATAATCTCCGATGTTCATTTTGCGTGTTTCTTGTCCTGTGGCTTGGGTTTGTACGGGATCGACAGGAAACCTTTCAGGCCATTGACGTAGCCCGTCTACCTGGTCATAGAGCTTGGTAAACCATTGTTCTATGGTGGCTATGGCGACCTTTTCACCGATGAGGTATGCAAGATACCGATCTACGTCATTTAAAAAAGACGGAGCGTAGATGATGCGATAGGTCATCGGTCTATCTTGAGGCCATGCTTGTCTGCAAGATCATGCATAGCTTGTCGGGCATCAACACCCTGGCCTGCTTCGATTTCTGCCATACCGCGTCTGATCTTATCCGTAATCTCGGCTTGATGGGCTTTTTCTGCAAGTTCATCGAATGCCTGTGGCGACATGACTACACCCTTGGCTTCCCCATTGACGGTGAGCACTTCAACGCCACCGGATTCGGCTAATCGATCCAGGTGATCTTTTGCGTTCTGCCTAAAATCGGTCAGTGATCGGATATTGTCGGTTCTGATCATATGGCCACTCCGTACCGAATTAATACTTAATTATTATCGCATTATTTTACCCTGAGATCAAGCATGAACGATCAATTTATTTTTCTGGACTGGAATCTCAAAGATTTAGTGAAACGAGGGATTATTACAGAGATCACCCTTTTCGACATATAATACTATATCATCATGGGACTTAACCCTTATTTCGTTCAAACCATTCCCGTAACGCTGCTTCGATGATGGCCCCATATGTATAGGGGGCGATGCCCGCGTTGCGTCGTGTGGCTGTCATGGTTCGTAGCTCAGCCACAAGATCGCCTGAAAGCCGCACAGAAACAGGCACCGGTGGGGAAGGGAGGATTTCCATCCGTTTTTCAGGTGTTGTGGCCTTCTTTCGTGGGCGTTTGGCCTTTGTTGCCGTTTTCTTCTTTGACGCAGTTTGTTTTTGTTTGGATTGTTTTCGGGTAACCATAATCAAATAAAGAATGATTGAATTGATTCATGAATGAAATACATAAAGCAACCATTCTTTATTTCATTACATCAGATCAGTGGAGATGAGCAAGGGCTTCTTGCCCGCGTATCGGCCTTCCGTTGTTGTTGGGGGCCTACTTCAGGCGTTCTGGCGGATATGGCTATCATTCGCCGGGGAAGTGGGTCGCTTCGCAGGGAAAGGTACGCGAAATGAGTGTAAAAAAATCCTTACACAAGAGACAAAACCGATCACGCTGTGATGTTGAGCCGGGTCAGGTTTGTCCCTACGATATCCATCGACAATTGAATATCGATTCGTGTGTGCGAATCGTCCTGTGACATTGAACCGCTACGTGGTCTTCGGATCACGATTCTTACCTCAGGGCAATTTGCCGGGCGTTCTCCGCCTTTAAGGCGGGGGCTTAGCGCCCGGTGGATGAACCGAGGTAAAAGGGCTTTAGCGGGCCTAATGTCACGGGGAGTCCACCGGACTCTGGGACCCCGCTCTTTTTTGTGCCCGCTTTGGAACGCCTGTGACGTCTCGAATTACCCACCTTCATTTAGAAAAACGATCTCTATCCTTCGAGCCGCGCCTGTTCTTGAACCATAGCTGTGTGGTGGATTCACCACTGCGTCTGCGTATCGGAGATCTGGCAATGGATGAAAGATGTCACGAGCAAAGGCTTCGGCCAGATGATCGCTTACCTCTTGCAAGGCCGCCGTCTGTTTCGTTCGCCTGTGAGGAACCAACACATGAATACCGACAACGTCGTCACGCTGGGTCCACTCATTTTCGACCTGCCAGAACCGCTGGAGCGTTTAGGAAACGACGCCCTACGAGCCGCGTCCGACGTAGCTCAAACGGGTATCCGGCGGATGCACACTCTGATTGAAGAAGATCGGCTTGCAAGTAGGACCGCCCTGATCGGTCGAGTTCGAGGTACCGGACCAGCCGTCTCCTTTGGACTACTCATGCAAGCCATCGAAGTGACATTTCCGACGGCCCTTCAAACGCCATTTGAAGGTAGCCATAACGTCGGCGGTGCTGTTCTTCCCTTGGGGGAGCTACTTCAAGAGGACCGCACCGATGGTTTTCTCCGACTGGAGTTCGATGTTGAAACAAAAGACCTGCCCATGCACGTTCACGAGCATTCCGACCGCCTAATCTTTGTTCTAAGTGGACGAGGCTTCTTCCACGTCTCGCCGGAACCATCAGAGACTATCGCCGCAAAAAATATCCGTCATGTACCCGTCCGTTCACGAGATGTGCTGGTCTTCCCCCGTGGGACCGTCCACACGTTTAGCACCGCAGCAAAATCGCTTCAGTTACTCTCGTACCACTGGCCCTATATCCCGCTGAACGATCCTCGTCAGTACACCATCCCTACCCCAATGGTGTTTCCAGCAGCGATTGCTGACGGTGCAGCGTCGCGAGTGCGATGTGATCCCGCCTTTTCAGTGGTGGTCTAGCACTCTGTCAGCGGTTGGAAACGCTCATTGAAAGCTAAATCGGCAAAGCACGACAGATGTTCATCGGAACAATTCAGAAGTGCATCGGTTTCTGGTAGTGGTAAGCCCTGAGCCGGTACAGGCAGTGAGACAGATAGACCGCTTCCAGCCCGAGGAGCGCCCAGTAGGACTGGACTGTAAGAATATGCTGGCTGGACCAGTGGTAGGCAAGGTAGCCGCTGGCGGCGAGGAGCACGAGGCAGATGGTGTAGACACTCAGGATCGTCTCACGTCCCGTCCGTCCACCCACGGCCGTACGTCGACTGGGATGGCGGGACTGAAATGCGAGCAGTTCGACGCCAGCTTGCTCATTGACGAATCGCTCGATCTCAGCCAATCGGGATAGTACATCCTCAAACGAGCGGGCGTGATTGATGCTCGTGCGAAGAAACCAGATCAGAGCGAGAGGCACTGCGATAAGAAAGACGTGCTGCGTTGCCGGCGGTAACACGGCAACAGCTCCGAGGAACGCAACGAGCGTCGCTGCTCCAATCGGCGCCCGACGATCGAGTGAGGTCATCCGGAATGTCACGAGTTCATAAAGGTTATCGTATTCGCGAAGTACGATTTCGATGCGTGCGTGACGTGAAACCGTGACTTTAGAATTTTCTGCCATCCCCATGCAGTAGCGTATCATCAAAGCGAAGCGCAATGGAATTCGAGGCGTTGTCTAAGTCCCCTACCGACGCTATTAACGCCGAATAACCCCTTTTATTCGGCGTTAAAATCTGGTAGAAGGGGAGTCAGAATGTAACGAATCGTGAACACCTATATGGAGGGCTATGACCACTGAAATTGTCCCAGTTTCAGCGCAACCGCAGCTTCCGGTCTCAAACGCAGAGCTGGGCAAGCTCCTGACCAAATACGAGCCGCCGCCGATCGTTGCGGACGCCGGTCCCTATGCCTGTTTCGCCTACGCGGAGTTCTTTGCATCCACGATCCGCAACCCCAACACAAAGATAGCCTACCGCCGCAACGTCGATCAGTTCCTGGGCTGGTGCGACGAGCGTGGGCTTTCCTGGCAGCAGATTTCGGCCCCGGTCATCGCGGAGTATTTCGATACCTATTTAATCAAGAACAACCGCCAATCGCTCTCCAACGAGGCCAAGAAACAACACCTCGCAGCGCTGCGAAAATTCTACAAACATCAGGAGCGGCGCCACGGCGTGATGTTTAACCCCACACTGTCCTTCGAAGGGCCGAAGGTCAAGGTGGGTCGCGGCAAGACGCCCCGCTTCCTTGATGGTCAGGTCAAGAAACTGCTGGCCTCGATAGACGTCACGACGATCGTTGGCAAGCGTGACCGGGCCATCCTCGCGGTGCTGCACTGGTCCGCCCGGCGTGCGGGCGCAATCGCCAACCTGTCCCTCGGTGATTACTACTTTGACGGCGAACGTTGGTGGCTGTCCTTTGGTGAGAAAGGCGGCAAGCCGCAGCTAGTCAAGGCCAACCACACACTCCAAGTTTACCTGCAGGAATACATCAATGCCGCAGGCATCGGCAATGAGTCAAAGGACTGGCCGGTTTTCCGGTCGGTGATGAAGCGGTACAAATGTAAACGGCGGAGCAAAAGTGCGGCGGGTGGCGGGGCGGAGCAAAAGTGCGGCACCCCATGAGAGGTCTTCTGAGAATGTGGGTCTTACGGCGGCCACGGTGGCGGCCGAGACCACCATTAGGCAGGAGGCCCAGGAGTGTACCGCGACATGGACCAGTGGATAGAGATCCGCCGCCGGGTATTGGTGGAAGGGGTGAGCAAGCGTCAGATCCTTCGTGAGACGGGGATGCACTGGAAGACGCTTGAGAAGATTCTGAATCACAGCCAACCACCGGGGTATCGGCGTAGCCAGCCGCCCAAGAAGCCGACGATTGGCCCCCACCTCTCGAAGATCAAGACGATCTTGAAATCGGATACGTCATTGCCCAAGAAGCAGCGTCACACGGCGAAGCGGATCTGGCAGCGGCTGGTGGCTGAAGACAGCTTCGAAGGCGGTTACACGACGGTCAAGGATGCGGTGCGTGAACATCGAGCCCGTCACCGGGAGGTGTTCATGCCGTTGGTGCACCGTCCGGGTGAAGCGCAGGTGGACTTCGGGTTCGCGTTGGCCAACGTCAACGGGGTGCTGCGGAAGGTGGCATTCTTCGCGATGGCCTTGCCGTATTCGGACGCGATGTTCGTGATGGCATTCGAGCGGGAGTGCACGGAGACGTTCTGGGAAGGCCACGTGCGGGCGTTCGAGTTCTTCGGGGGCGTGCCCACGCGGATCAGCTACGACAACTCTAAGGTGGCGGTGAGCAAAATCGTAGGCTGCCGCCAGCGACAGATCACCCAGGGGTTTGCTCAGCTGGTGAGCCACTACCTGTTCGAGCATCATTTCTGCCTGGTGCGACGGGCTAATGAGAAGGGCGTGGTCGAGGGGGTGGTCAAGTTCGCGCGTCTCAACTTCTTCGTGCCGGTTCCACAGGTGCGAGACCTGGATGAACTCAACGCCTATCTGTTGGAAGCGTGCCGGTCAGATCTGACGCGTCGACTGCGGGGTCAATCCGTGAGCAAGGGGCAGTTGCTAGCCGAGGAACGGGCATTGTTTCGGCCGCTGCCGGCTGCCCCGTTCGCCGCGTGCCGGGTGCGGCCCGGCCGGGCCAACAGCGAGTCGTTGGTGCGTTTCGACGACAACGATTACTCGGTCCCGGTGGAGTATGCCCATCACCCGGTGACGGTGCGGGGTTACTACGACCGGGTCGAGATCGGCTACCAGCAAAAGGTGATCGCCACGCACCGTCGCTGCTGGGATCGCCAGCAGGTGCGTTTCGAGCCGAAGCACTACCTGCCGCTGTTGGAACGCAAGCCCGGGGCATTGGATCACGCCCGGCCGCTAGAGGGCTGGGTCTTGCCTTCGTGCTTTGGGGTGTTGCGTCGTCGCCTTGAAGACGAGCAAGATCATGAAGGTACACGTGAGTACATCCGTGTGCTGCGTCTTCTGGAACTTCACCCGATGAGGGAACTGGAACGGGCGGTCCGCCAAGGCTTGGCCATGCGCACTCACAGCCGCGACTGCATCGCCCAGTACATCCCACCCCCGGAACCCTGGGGCCGCACCACCTTCCGCCTCGATGGCCGCGATCACCTGCGTCACGTCCACGTCGCGTCCACGGATGTCCATGATTACCGCAGCCTGTTGGGCGTGGGAGGTGATCGATGAGCCAGGCCAAGAAACCCACGGTGCTGCTGGAGCATCACCTCAAGACATTGAAGCTGCCGACCATGCTGCGGGAGTACGCCTCAGTCGCCGCGTCGTGCTCGAAGGAGCGTTGCGACTACCCGACCTACCTGCTGAGGCTAGCCGAACGAGAACTGATTGACCGCGACAAGCGAGCCGCCGAGCGACGCATCAAGGCCGCGAAGTTCCCCGTGATCAAGACGCTGGACACCTTCGACTTCAAAGCTCAGCCATCGCTCAACGAACCGCTGATCCGTGAGCTGACCACCGGCCAATACATCGATCATCATGAGAACGTGCTGTTGGTAGGCAAGAGCGGCACCGGCAAAACCCACATCGCTACGGCGTTGGGTTTTATCGCCGCTACCCAGGGTCGGCGGGTACGGTTCGGGGCCGTCACCGCGTTGGCGACCCAGCTGACCGAAGCCCGTGACGACCGCCAGCTCCAACGCGCCCTGCGTCAGCTGGAGCGTCAGGACCTGTTGATCCTTGATGAGCTGGGCTACGTGCCGTTTAAGAAGGTCGGCGCCGAGCTGCTGTTCGAGGTGATCAGCCGAGCCTACGAGCGGGTGAGCGTCATCGTGACCACCAACCTCCCGTTCGAGCAGTGGACCGAGGTCTGTGGCAACCAACGCCTCACCGGGGCCATCCTGGATCGGCTCACGCACCGCGTGCACATCCTCGAAGCCAACGGTGAGAGCTACCGGCTACGCGAATCCAAGCAACGACAAAGACGACGCCGATCCAAGCGGCCATAAAAGGAACTTGACGTCCCGCCACGAGCGGGTGACATTACGCACCGGGCGCTGCATTTTTACCCCGCCACCCGCCGCACTTTTACTCCGCCGTTTACAAGCGAGCCTCCTGGCCCTCAAACACCCTAAACCCTGCCAGCGGGTCAAACACGGGGGCCGCGTTGGTATTTAGGACCGTCAAGGTAGCCGTCTGAGTCACGGAAACGCCACCGCTGGTCACTGTAAACGGGATGTCGTAAACGCCCGCCTGATCCAAACCAACAGTCCAGTCGAATACCCCTGTGTTGGGATCCAGTATCGCGTTATCTGGCAGGGCATCGCTCGAGAAAATCAGTGGGTCGCCGTCACCGTCAGCCGCATCGAACGTCAACCGTAGCCGATCACCTTCTTGTAATACACGGTCAGCCGGCTGGGCCAGTGTCGGTCCGCGGTCGGTCTGAGAGATCAGGAACGTCGTTGAGGTGCTGGCTTGCTGAACCCCATCGCTGACCACAAACGTGACACCTTCGTAGCTACCGGCCGAATCGAAATCGGGCGTCCACCGAAATGTCCGTGTGGCGGAATCGAATTCCGCCCCCGGGGGCAAACCGTTGACCCATAACGCCAACTCGTCGCCGTCTAGATCGCTGGCTTGGATTGTCAGTAGTACCTCTTCGCCTTCGCCCGCCTCAATCAAAGGTGGCAAGGCCTCCACGGACGGGCTGTGATTGCCACCCGCCACATCGATCGTATATTGCTGAGTGCCACGGCCACCTCGTGTGTCGTAGGCGTGCAGGATCACATCGGTCTGAGCCGAACTCTCTGAAGACGGGGTCCATTGCACAAGCCCAGTGGCCAGATCAACCGTCATCCCTTCTGGACCGTGGTACAGGAAGTAGGCAACAGCGACCCCGTCCGGGTCCTGGGCCTGGGCTTGATAGGTGTAGTCCTGACCCACCTCGGCTATGGTCACCGGACCGCTTACAAACTCTGGTGCTTCATTGACGGTGGGCAACGTAAAGAGGCTGTAGTCAAAATCGACACGAAGGTCGTCAGGGTTGTGCACCGTGACAGTGTGAGCGGTCGTGCTTTGGCCGGGGCGTAATCGACCTTCCTGGGGAAGGTCGGCAGACAAATCGATTAGCCACCTACCCTGTTCGTCCTGCGACGCGACGTCTTGGGGCACTCCGTCAAATCCTTGGGCTGGATCCAGCAATAGGACAAACGGCAGCAATAAGTCGAAATCACCGGTGTTCGTCACCGTAACTTCGTAGGAGACCGATCCCTCAACACGCTGCGTTCGGCTATCGGCAAAAGTGATATCTACGAACGCGGAGAAGTCGCTAGCCGCCGTGAACTGGGTGATAAACGGGGAAGCCATCGCCACACCGTTGGCGCTTTCGAGGGTTTCGCTCACTGTCAGCTGATAATCGCCGGGCACGAATCCTTCCACCGTTAGTAGCGCCGTTCGGTTGTCCGGGTCGAAGACGACACTTCGGATGATTGGATTGCCGGCGGTGTCGCTTGTGATAACGTAGTTGTCCAGGTTCACGACCGACGCGGGATTGGCAGCGTCCCCAACGAACATGTCTTGATCGAATACGACGCTGACAAACGGTAACGGCAGCGCCGCGACCGCCCCGTTGGGCGGGTTGGTAGCGACCACCACCGGTGCTACGATCGGATTGAGCACATCGACCTGACTGGATTGGCTTAACAGCACCCGGCCATCGGACGTGGTGATGACCACGTCGCCCCGTGAGCCACCCTGAGCCACCGATACACGCCGCAACGTCGCCGTATCGATCATCGTAAGGTCGCTGCCATCACTCTCAACATCACCGGTGCTCGTTTGTGACGCAGCGTTGTGTGACACGAACAGCAGGTTTTCAAGAGCAGTGCCCGATTGGCCAAACGCAAGCGAGTCGATATCAGAATCAAATTGGAACATGGTTTCGACCCGGCGGTGCTCATCGAACCGAACTACCTGCCTCCGGTCGGGCCAGGTCACCGCCCACAGCGATCCGTCGGGGGCAAACGCCAGGCTGCCCACACGAAGATCTAAGTCTCTGCTGAAGTGGGTAAATTGTTCTGTCGCCGGGTCAAATACCTCGACCCCTTGACCCGAGGACACGTAAATCAGCCCGGTGCCCGGTTCGATCGCCAACGCGATAGTCAGGCCGTCGCCATATTCATTGATTACCCGCCCGTTGGCAGGGTCAAGCTGTAGCAGTGGCCCACCCCCGGTGGTGGCCCAGAGGTTGCCCGCTTCGTCGAATGCGAGATTAAAGATTGGGTGATCCAGCTGAGCCCACGGGGTTGCCGCTTGGCCACCTTCGACACCGTCGAACCGGTAGATATCGCTACGCGACGCACCGCCGCTAACCAGGACATCCCCATCGGGCACTTCGGCGATCGCCATCGGGCCGATGTCGGCGTGGCTTTGGCTGATCCCGGTAACGAACGACATAGCGGTAAACGGCCGCAACACCGTATCGAATTCAGAGGGCCGAACAACCGGGTCGGCGGCAGGGATGCCCTGTTCCGCTTCGGTAAACAGCGCGCTGGTTGAGGGCTGCGGCGTTGGCTGGGGCGCGATCCCAAAGTTCGGCGGTGTTGTTTCAGGGACTGTCGGCAGTGCGCCTAAGTTCACGGTTGAACCGTCGTCGGTGGCGCTGACCCCGAAAGGCACCGGCTCGCGATTGCCTGAGATATCTGTCGCAAGCGCCAAGAACTCGTAGGTACGACCCGACTCGCCCTCGAACACGGCCATGCCTCTAGAATCGATGAGCTGACGTTGCCAGATCTCGAAATCTCCGCCGTCTGTGGCAACGTATAGTGTTACATGCTTAAAGCCTGAGCCAAACGGGTCGTCCGTCACGTCCCACCGGACCAGGTAGTTGTCCGAACCCTCATTAAGACGCTCGGCGGTCAACTGGGTTGTCGGTGCAACGCCATCCAACTCGTAGGTAAGCTCAAACGTATCTTCCGGCGCTGCAGTATTGAATAGGACACGTGCCTTGGCCGAAATCTGCGTGCCGGTAGGCAAATCGGCAACCGGTTCGATGGTGTAGGTCACAAACCCGGCACCATTGCCCGCCGCATTGTTGGGTGGCAATAATCCGTTGGCCGGGTCTTGGACCAACTCGCCGGTCAGCGGGTCGATCGCCTGGATCAGCCACGTCGCCTGGTTGGTAACCAGATCAATCCCCGCACTGACACGCAAGATAAAACCCTTGGTCTGCGTAAAATCAAAGTCGCCCTGGAACAAACCCCGGCCTTGGGGTACATGAACATTAATATCACCCACACGGATATCACCCAGACGGAATGTCCGTGGGTCCAGGTCGTCGTCTAGGTCGGTTACCACGCGTATCTCACCGGGCTGGGTACTGGCCAACGGATCGTTCTGGAAGTGGACCGTAAATGGCAATGGTTCGTTTGCAGGCACGAACCCGTTGGTCTCTGTCGTAAACGGCCCGACCAGAGATGCCAGACCAGACACCGAACCGTCATCTTCAAAGAACTCAGAAAAATCCAAAGGCACGAATGGTTCGCCGCCGTCTAGCCGCACTCCGCTGATCTGAAAATCCGTAGGCAAACCGGAACCACGGCTCTCAAAAGGCACCCACGGCACATAGACCCGGAACGCTTCGAAATGGGTCGGCGCAGTTAGGCCCAAGTCAACATCTTCGAACTGCGGCAACACCGGGATGGGGTTGCCACTGGTCGGGTGTATCCCATCGGTCGGGGCTTCCAATCCAGGGGTGTGGCCATACCAGGTGCGGATCTGCTCAAAAAACTCGACAAGGTTTCCGGTCGTTTGGATCTCACTACCGGCAGGCCCGGCCAGGATGCCCGACGCCAGCGTCGCCATGCGGCTGACAATCAGAGGGTGTTCCCGGATCGGAGGTAGATCACCCTCTGGGCGTAACAGCCCGGCTTCTTCGAGTGACGCCAGGAACATCTGACCCCACAACGCCTCGTCGGCGGCTAGGGCCAGCAGCGTGGACGAAGCTTGTGGGTCAGCGATGATTGCCTCACGCAACTGCTGGGCCTGGGTCAATTGGTGATCGACAAATTCTTTCCGTGTCATGGCCGTCGCCGATGCCGTGACGTGGAATTGGAACGGGATAAATGGCGTCTTAAACGGGTCCGGAACGGTTCCGGACAGGAAATCATTGAGCAGCTCCGAGTTAAGCGTGCCCAAGCCTGCCGGCCCGATATCTAATATGCCGGCGTCTTCGATCCCGGGGATGGCAGAGTTTAGCCTTAGCCGTGCTTCCTCAAAGTTCTGGTCGTGCAACTCGCGTAGGCCGGGGTAGGTAGCCACGTTGAAATTGAACCCGGTAAAGCCATCGGCGTGTTCGTCGAACAAGTAACCCGGCGCCCGGTTGTGGCCGTCGGTATTGACCGCCGAATCAAGGCTTGCCCACGGAATGTCATTCAGTGATTCGGCCGGTGGTATGCCCCCTACATTCGAGAAGAATTGGGAAAAAGGAAGGTCATACACCCATTCGTTAAGGCCCATCTCGGGCACACCCACATCAAAAGACACGTATGGCGTGTCTATATTAGTAAGGCTCTGCAATGCGACGCTGTAGGTACCCACATCACCCGCCAGGATGGCCCGCGGCCCGCCAATCCCGATCGTGACTTCAGGCTGGATCGCCCTTTCGACCAAGAACCGGTACGGGATAATGGCTTCCTGCCCGTCAGGGTTGATCACCTTTAGGTCATAAAGACCGTGCGGAGCGTCTGTCAGATCGAACGTGGCAATGATCTTCGTGCTGTCGATCACCCCCCAAACAGACGGTTCAAACTCCGCAAACCCAGGCCGTACCAACTTGACGATCGCATCTTCATGGAACCGAGCGCCTTGGATGGTCGTCGTCACCCACCGGTTCGAACCGCCAACGTCGGTATGCACGTCGGTGATGGTCAACGGAAGTAGCTCGGCTAGCACGGTGACGGGCTGGTCGTCTTGAGGCTCGGTAAAACCACGCAGCAGGATGTAGTACACGCCGGGCTGGGTCGATGGGATGATCGCCGTCTGGCTAGGCTGGAGCCCACCCTCATAACTCGCATCGAAGACCGTGCCTGTTGGCGCCGCTTCGTGACGCAAGAAAAGCTCGTTGGCCGCTTCGTCACTATCCGTCCGCAGAGTGACCCGTAGCGTCTGGTCTACCGGCACGTTGACCTTGAGCAACCGCTGCTGACCCATTGATAGCGTGGTATCAAAAAGCTCACTCAGCAATACCTCCTGCACATCCGCATCGAGTGTATTGGGTGAAGCGGTGATGTTGTTGGCGTCGTCGGTGTCTTCAAACAACTGATTGAAGACGTCGGCCCGGACGATGACACGGTATTGGCCAGGTATCACCGGTGGCATATCCGCGGTCAACGTCGAGGTGTAAGTGTCACCCGTCCCTAGGCTACCCGAAAACTGTACGCGACCCAGCGGCCGATCGTCAATACTCCATGTCGCGTCATCTGACAGGAAGACCGTATCGGACCACACCCCGCTTGCCGCTTGATCACTCTGATTGGTAACTGTCCATTGGATCTGAACCGGTTCGCCGGTCATGACCAAGCTCGGGTCGAATGTAATATCGGTGATTTCGATATCTGTAGGCGGCGGTAATTCAATGATAACCGGTGCCTCGCTAGACCGAGCATTGTTGCGTTCGTTAGTACCCTCAAAGACGTTGCCGATGACACTGGTGGAAGTCACCGGATCGGTGTAAACGGCGGAGCAAAAGTGCGGCGGGTGGCGGGGCGGAGCAAAAGTGCGGCACCCCATGAGAGGTCTTCTGAGAATGTGGGTCTTACGGCGGCCACGGTGGCGGCCGAGACCACCATTAGGCAGGAGGCCCAGGAGTGTACCGCGACATGGACCAGTGGATAGAGATCCGCCGCCGGGTATTGGTGGAAGGGGTGAGCAAGCGTCAGATCCTTCGTGAGACGGGGATGCACTGGAAGACGCTTGAGAAGATTCTGAATCACAGCCAACCACCGGGGTATCGGCGTAGCCAGCCGCCCAAGAAGCCGACGATTGGCCCCCACCTCTCGAAGATCAAGACGATCTTGAAATCGGATACGTCATTGCCCAAGAAGCAGCGTCACACGGCGAAGCGGATCTGGCAGCGGCTGGTGGCTGAAGACAGCTTCGAAGGCGGTTACACGACGGTCAAGGATGCGGTGCGTGAACATCGAGCCCGTCACCGGGAGGTGTTCATGCCGTTGGTGCACCGTCCGGGTGAAGCGCAGGTGGACTTCGGGTTCGCGTTGGCCAACGTCAACGGGGTGCTGCGGAAGGTGGCATTCTTCGCGATGGCCTTGCCGTATTCGGACGCGATGTTCGTGATGGCATTCGAGCGGGAGTGCACGGAGACGTTCTGGGAAGGCCACGTGCGGGCGTTCGAGTTCTTCGGGGGCGTGCCCACGCGGATCAGCTACGACAACTCTAAGGTGGCGGTGAGCAAAATCGTAGGCTGCCGCCAGCGACAGATCACCCAGGGGTTTGCTCAGCTGGTGAGCCACTACCTGTTCGAGCATCATTTCTGCCTGGTGCGACGGGCTAATGAGAAGGGCGTGGTCGAGGGGGTGGTCAAGTTCGCGCGTCTCAACTTCTTCGTGCCGGTTCCACAGGTGCGAGACCTGGATGAACTCAACGCCTATCTGTTGGAAGCGTGCCGGTCAGATCTGACGCGTCGACTGCGGGGTCAATCCGTGAGCAAGGGGCAGTTGCTAGCCGAGGAACGGGCATTGTTTCGGCCGCTGCCGGCTGCCCCGTTCGCCGCGTGCCGGGTGCGGCCCGGCCGGGCCAACAGCGAGTCGTTGGTGCGTTTCGACGACAACGATTACTCGGTCCCGGTGGAGTATGCCCATCACCCGGTGACGGTGCGGGGTTACTACGACCGGGTCGAGATCGGCTACCAGCAAAAGGTGATCGCCACGCACCGTCGCTGCTGGGATCGCCAGCAGGTGCGTTTCGAGCCGAAGCACTACCTGCCGCTGTTGGAACGCAAGCCCGGGGCATTGGATCACGCCCGGCCGCTAGAGGGCTGGGTCTTGCCTTCGTGCTTTGGGGTGTTGCGTCGTCGCCTTGAAGACGAGCAAGATCATGAAGGTACACGTGAGTACATCCGTGTGCTGCGTCTTCTGGAACTTCACCCGATGAGGGAACTGGAACGGGCGGTCCGCCAAGGCTTGGCCATGCGCACTCACAGCCGCGACTGCATCGCCCAGTACATCCCACCCCCGGAACCCTGGGGCCGCACCACCTTCCGCCTCGATGGCCGCGATCACCTGCGTCACGTCCACGTCGCGTCCACGGATGTCCATGATTACCGCAGCCTGTTGGGCGTGGGAGGTGATCGATGAGCCAGGCCAAGAAACCCACGGTGCTGCTGGAGCATCACCTCAAGACATTGAAGCTGCCGACCATGCTGCGGGAGTACGCCTCAGTCGCCGCGTCGTGCTCGAAGGAGCGTTGCGACTACCCGACCTACCTGCTGAGGCTAGCCGAACGAGAACTGATTGACCGCGACAAGCGAGCCGCCGAGCGACGCATCAAGGCCGCGAAGTTCCCCGTGATCAAGACGCTGGACACCTTCGACTTCAAAGCTCAGCCATCGCTCAACGAACCGCTGATCCGTGAGCTGACCACCGGCCAATACATCGATCATCATGAGAACGTGCTGTTGGTAGGCAAGAGCGGCACCGGCAAAACCCACATCGCTACGGCGTTGGGTTTTATCGCCGCTACCCAGGGTCGGCGGGTACGGTTCGGGGCCGTCACCGCGTTGGCGACCCAGCTGACCGAAGCCCGTGACGACCGCCAGCTCCAACGCGCCCTGCGTCAGCTGGAGCGTCAGGACCTGTTGATCCTTGATGAGCTGGGCTACGTGCCGTTTAAGAAGGTCGGCGCCGAGCTGCTGTTCGAGGTGATCAGCCGAGCCTACGAGCGGGTGAGCGTCATCGTGACCACCAACCTCCCGTTCGAGCAGTGGACCGAGGTCTGTGGCAACCAACGCCTCACCGGGGCCATCCTGGATCGGCTCACGCACCGCGTGCACATCCTCGAAGCCAACGGTGAGAGCTACCGGCTACGCGAATCCAAGCAACGACAAAGACGACGCCGATCCAAGCGGCCATAAAAGGAACTTGACGTCCCGCCACGAGCGGGTGACATTACGCACCGGGCGCTGCATTTTTACCCCGCCACCCGCCGCACTTTTACTCCGCCGTTTACACCCCAAAACATTACAAATTCCTCATTCGTTAAGATGATATCAAAGTACGATACATCGGTTACGTACGGAGAAGCCGAGAGCCTCAAAAAGCGCTTAACCGCCAATGACATCATCGCGGTAAGTGATCACCCGCTGGACTCGATTATCCAGGTGTCGCGAGGCAGTGGGTACAGTCAGTTTGGGGGGTTGCCCATCCCGATCCGGTCAACGTATGCGCTGCATTGGCACCAATATAAACAAAGACAAAAAGAGCCGTGGCCCGACGGCCCAGTCAGCGACAGCCTGTCTGTTCAAGACCACGACGCGGAGCG
The DNA here is from genome assembly GCA_965223655.1 of Phycisphaeraceae bacterium. Classification (GTDB taxonomy): domain Bacteria; phylum Planctomycetota; class Phycisphaerae; order Phycisphaerales; family Phycisphaeraceae; genus CBDCXC01. The sequence goes on along the minus strand of CBDCXC010000005.1, from coordinate 90,786 downwards.
AGACCGGGTGGCGGCCGAAGCCTTTGCCAAGGAGCTAGAAACATTTGCCCAAGAAACCGGTGCATAGCGAGAAACCTCCTCGTGTCACGGGTTGTTCCCGTACCACGCGGGCACAGGTTTTCAGTCAGATGGCGGTCCACGGCCTGGTCACCGCACGGTCGGTGTCACGGTTCTTCGAAGGCGGGGCTTACGATGCGTCATGGCAGCTTGAGAAGTTGTGTAAAGCCGGCCATTGTTTCCGCATCAAAATCGCGGTCGAGGACCAGGATCAACCTTTGCTCTGCTATACACGTAAGCGGTTTGCGGACATAAAGGATTTGCTCGATGCATACACGGTCTTGCATTTCTGTCAAATTCAAGAGCCCAAACGCAAGCTGCTCAACCAAGAACAGTTTGAACGGTTGATCTCAAAACTGGGTTTAGGATTGGACTCGGGGCCGAAGCCGCCAAAGTATCAACCGTGCTATGCGGGCCGCTCCCACAAGGGACAGCTGCGGCTGGCTTTGATGCGCGTGTTCGCTAGTACTAACCAGGAACAGGTGATCGCCAAAACCGAAGCGTTCGTCGGCCATCGTGGCTTCAAGCCTTGGCGGGTGGCGGTCCTATCAGAACGCTTGCAGCTGACCCTGCTGGTGCCGGGCAAGTCGGAAATGGTCCGTGAATTGCGAAAGCGGTTCCACCGTCGCCCGTTGCTGTCGCGGGTCCTAGGCCACGAGCCGGTCGAGGTACCCGTGAGGGTCTATACGGGAAACCGACCCATCCTTAAAAAGACAAGAGCCCCGAAGGGCTTTTGTCTTTCACAACGAGAAAGGCTCGTGCAAGACCAAACTTAGCTTAACGGCAGTTTATGGTCTGGCGGTATGCCGCCACCGAGCCTCAGACGCACCGGCTTGAGCAGTTGCTCGGTTTGGTGCGTGATCGCCACTTGATCAATTTCAAGCGACAAAAAAAAGATTTCTAACTCAACTACTCGATCCTATGCACTTCGCGGGCAAACGTCCAGTGAGCCATTGCATTGGGCCGTCGAGCTGTGTTACAGTCAAATCATGGAAATGAAAGACAGACAAGCTACTGACGTTGAGGCTGCGCCATTCTGGATGCTAACCCCAAAACGAGCCGTATTCTTTGGCATCGGTGCTTTGATTGCGTTATTACCCGACTTCTTTGTCTAGCAAGCGCATGAAAAAACCCTCCTGGTAAGAGGAGGGTTCCCGGGTTGCCCCGGTTTACTACTTGCGGACTACATCAGGCTGGCCAACCACGTTACGAATTTCATGGTCAACGCACCAAATGCCATCCAGAACCCATAGATCTCGATACCGAGACCCTGACGGGTTGTTTCCGGGTCTTTTGTGGCGTATTGAAAGGTCACCGTTCTGGCGTCCTTATTACCCCAGACCCGAATCATGGCTGGAATATCCGAAACCCTGTAGGTCGGCCCGTTTTGCCAAGCCACCTCAAGATTTTCGAAGTTCCGCCACTGCCCAGTGGTACAGTCAAAGAGTCTAGCCATGTTCCTTTTCTCCTATAGGCTATACACAATTAACACACATGAAACGAAGTACAACAAAACAACCTGTGTTAACCTTGTAAAACCTTCAAAAACCTGCCTCAACACCGCCAAAGCGGGGCTCAGGTAGGCCAGAAAAAAAGGATGACTGGTCATGACACATACATGGGCCAGACGGGTTTGCCATCAAACCCGTGAAAACCCTGCTGATCGTTTCCAGCAGGAAGAAAAAAATTTCAAAGAGCGAGCTATGATTCGGTTACCTTCTTGCTCCGACACTTTTGTTCATACGTAGTAGTGTCGATCCGAACGCAGCGTGAACAAGAGCAAGGCCGGGTTTTCACCCGTCCTCGCCGTTGGGCTACATGAGTCGTAACCATCCAATGACCGAAACAACGACGCTGGCCAGGATTAATACGATTTGCACCCAATCCCTGTTCTTACGAACAGGTTTACGTCTGCGTTTCCCTTTCTTTCCCATGATTAAGCCCTCCTTGATTATGGGTTGATTCAAACATTGCTTGAATGGCAGTTAGCCAAGCCAACCGTCATCAAACACGCTTGAAAAACGCAGCGTTCGCAGCAGAGCCGCGAGAGGTTCCCGTCTGCCAAAAGGCTGATTCCTGACGGGAAGAGGAAGAGATTTTTTTAGATGGGTTGGGCGACAATCTCCTTTCAAGCGAAAGTCAGTGCGTGGCAGCGAACCAACGGTTCACATACGAGCGTCCGACGGCTTTCGGTCACCGTCGATGGCGTGCTTGTAAGAGCCTGAACGCCCTATGACGGCATTATAGGCAAAATTGGACTAAATAGGCGCAGACAACTAAAAATTTTCCGTGGGGTGCTGATACGGGATTTCTAAGGCGGTAGGAAATGACTTCGCCTTATGGCAACGCTGATTCCTTGGATTGTAAAACAATACGCGTGCCTAATTGATGCAGTATGAGCGGTTAGTCGCCCAGATAGCCGTTTGTATGGAGCCACGGCTCAAGCACTTGTTCGACAAGGTCTTGCTGGGTGTAGACCTCTTCGCCGTGAAGCTGGCGTTCAAGCGAAGCGCGTTTGAGTGCGCCTGCGATCTGGGGGCGAAGGCGTACAGTTACAGGGATGAGGCCGACCGGCAAAAGTTTGTTGTTGGCTTTGTGTGTTCGGCGGTTCGATGCTGAACCGCTGGGGCGAGGTGGCTGCTCGTTTTCAATATATTCCGGCACGTCGGTTTCAACCGGGCCACGCCTAGGCACACCGGTCGGGTGCGGCTCTTGTTTAATAAAGGCTAGAGCTAGTTCAGGGTCTACGCCTTGGGGCGTGTTGATCCCAGCTGTCAGTGATCTTCGTGATGACATCCTATCGCCCTCATTGCTAATTATGAATCGGGGTCATTCGCTCGTCGCTGTATCTTGACAACAGTTGAATTCTCGCCTCGACACACCTCGGGAAATAATTCTTGAAATAAGTTGACGATTTCGCTTGCCGCGTCCTTTTCCTTCGAGCCCATCCTCCAAACCACCGTAGCCTGCCCCGGCGCATCGGCGTAGGCTTGACGAAGCGTCACCGGCGTCTTGGCGAGTGTCAGCTCCAGCGCCTCAGCAGCCTTTTTCATGTCTCGGGTAAGCCGATACCCTTCGCCGACCATACTCAGAACAACGATCGCCTGTGGCGGTCCCTTTCGGATCGTCTGAACCTGCCTGATGAATCGCGTGTTCTTCTCAAGAGCCCGTGCCTCGAACACGCTCGCCTTGCAAGGGACAATGGCCAGGTCGGCCCATATCAGCAGCGCTCGGGTCATCTCCGTCTGGCTACCGGGTCCGTCGCAGACGACAAATTCGGCCTCAGCACGTAATTCCGGTAGCTCGTCGAGCACGTCGTCAGAGTTATCGATCCGTACGATCCTGATGTCCGGATACGTCTCTCGAATCCATTCTGACGAAGATTCCTGAGCATCACAGTCAACAAAGATGACGACGCGGCCCTGCTCATGAAGCCACCCTGCAAGGCTGCCTGAAATGGTGGACTTCCCTACCCCACCTTTGGAGTGAACAAACGAAACGATCATGACCTGTCAGTTACGCTACGAACCTGCCATCTGGCAAGCTATTTTTCCATCCGACCATCCTGCTAACGGCCAGGCTTGCATCTAGTTCTGCCACGTTGTCGGTGCAGCAGCCCGGCAGAAACGATCCATGACACACAGGCACTTGCATTGGTGCTTTGCCTGCCAGCCATAGATACCGACAGCAACCCGACCCGATGGTCCGAAACCAAGCCGACCGACTTTGAGGTCCGTCATTCCGTCTGATACCAACCACGTCGTCATGCCGTAATGCAAGTCATCATGCTGGCTTGCAAGCATGATGGCACAATGAATGTCAGATACTCGAGAACGGTGATTCTCGTTGCGTGTTCGTCCATTTATTGAGATGTTGCTTCAATCCACTTGAAGCGGCGATAAGAGTTTTCAGAGCCCGATGCAGACCTGTGAATAGGTTGATGGTCAGGCATAAAGAGTTACCGTGAAACGAAACACCATATACCATGAAATGAAACACTTTTTTACCGTGAAGTGACACATCAAACTACCGTGATACGAAACACAAATTGGCCGAATCTACCGTGAAATGAAACACCTTTTGGCAACCTAACCATGTGAAATCACAGATATTTTTCAGGAGTGAAATGATGTATTTAAACCGTACAAATACAACAACAAGAGTGTTGTTGCTTCTTGGATGAAGGGTAGGTGAGAGAGAACACCGAAGCCTCTAGGCAGCGACCAGACTTTGGCGCTTTCCGTGCCGGTCGGGACGAGCTGAACCTAGCCGAGTTCCCGATCGCGGCGGTCGCCGGTCGGTTCCTGGACGGAACCAAAACAGTGGTCTTCCAGGACGAGGTCTGGGACTACGCCGAGAAACGGATGCTCCCACGTGAACTGGCGATCAGCGGCAGTGACCGCTACGGGCTTCCTACAGCAACCGACGAAGATGTTCTGCTAGCGTGTGTGCAATTGGGCAGCCTGGATGATTTCCGGTCCCGTGAAGTGAATTTCAGCCGCTATGAGTTGATTAAAATTTTGCGATGGAACGACACCACACGAAACTACCGGCGACTGCTCACGTCGCTTCGCCGATGGCTCGGCGTCACCATCTACTCGAACCGAGCGTTCTACGATCATGGCCGAAAGAGCTGGGTTAACCGGGATTTTGGCATCATCGACAACCTCTACGTGTACGAGCGTGAACATGGTGCCAACAGCAACGCCGAAACCCGGTCCTGGTTCGTGTGGAACGAGGTGGTCTTTGAGAGTTTTCAAGCCGGGTACCTCAAGACCCTTGATTGGGACCTGTACTGTCGGCTCAAAGACCCGGTAGCCAAACGGCTCTACCGGTTCCTCGATAAGCGGTTCTACCGCGAAGAGCGGTTCGTGATTGACCTGAACGTACTGGCCTTTAAAAAGATCGGCGTCAGCCAGAAGTACAACACCGCCCAAGTGAAACGGGCCTTGCAGAAAGGGATCCGTGAACTCGAATCCCTGTGGGAGATCCGCCAGGCTCCGCCGGAAAAGCGTTTCCGAAAGATAAGCCGCGGCAAGTGGGAGGCGGTGTTCGAGCGAAAACCTAAAGCCCCCAAACAAACCAAGAAACAAAAGCCCGTCAGTGAGCTAGAACGACAACTGCACGAAAGAGGTGTGTCGACCAAAGTCGCTAGGGATCTGATTCGGAATGAGCCGGAAGCCCGAATCCGATCGATGATAGAACTCTTCGACTGGCATCGGTCCCAAGGAAAGACAAAAGGCCCTGGTTTCATCGTTGCAGGGGTTCGATCCGCTGAACCCTTCACGTTGCCAGCCGGGTTGACCATCAACAAACGACATAAGCCGCATATATGCTCCCCAAAATCCCGTAATGCCCCGTCACGGGAAATTCAAGAGACCGATCACGCTCAGATATTAGCGGAAGAACGGAAGCGTCACGAGGCATTTAAAACGTTCTGGGCGAAGCTAGACGACGAAAAGCGAGCTAGTTTTGAGGCCGATGCACTGTCCTCAACAGACCCAACCAAGCGGGATGGATACCGCCGACTAAGACCACACGGTGGCGTTCTGTTCGAACACTACCAGCGGCTCGTCCTTGTTGAACAGTTCGAACGTGCTCCGCGATCTCAATACTCGGCACACGAAAATATGAAGATAACTAACGGCTAAATCTCCGCCACAATTACGGACCAAACAAAGTCGTCAAGAAATTCTAACCCTGGATTAATACCGCAAACAAAGAGGTATTCCCACACACGGGTGCAGCCTATATTGAGCAAATGACGCTCGGTGTCGTGAACAGTTCCGGCTCAAGATTCGGTTGAAATCACATTGTTGTCGGCCGCAGCGTAGCGGAGACAGGAAAAAACGGCGTGATCGTCTCCGGGGTGTTTAACCTTCACGAATCATCTACTCTGGATAGCGCTTGCCAGCTGCCTGGCGTAAGCGTCTGCTGCCACGCGTACCCAGAGGGCATTGACGCGAAGAAACCAGAAGACAGTTAGAACGACTCCGATCAAAACAGCGATCACGGCGATCCAAGAAATGGCAGCTGTCGACACCACGTCGACATACAGTCTGACGCCGCTCGCTACGACGCCCAAGACGGCCAAGACCAGAGCCGCTGGCTTCATTGCCCAGAGGTTTCTTCGATACCCGTAGTTCATGTTCTCCGCGAACACGAGCCGGAACTGTTCACGATCGCGTGTCAGGCTCAGCAACAGCTCGTTGGCCGATTCGTAGGCCCTGCGAGCACGCTCGGGGCTCGCCGCCTCATCTTCAGGCGAAGATGGCAATGACAGGTCTGAATCAAGCTCGTTAATCTTGCGATGGATCCTCGCAATCGTGTCGTGATCGAAGTACCCTCCATTGAAGGATAGCGCATGTACTGAGGGTTTGCCACCCCAGCGATGGAACAAGTCTGATTCGCGTTTTTTGCCTTGATCCCGGACCACTTGTCCCATAAAGGCCGCTAGGGCGATGGTCGTGAATGCCCCACCCATGAGCCCTATGATATTGTCACTCGGCGGCAACCAAGCAAAAGTACCCAACGCTGGCGGCAGTACAACGAGGAGCATCGGATACAGACGCGCCTGGCGCTCGTAGGGGTCAAAGACGTTAACTATGCCAGGCATATAGGCTCCGATTCGTCAGGGTCGAATTGTGCCACAAACAGACGGGCTTCACCTTCTGCCACGATGAGCATAACCGCCGGCCGACCATCCACTGCGGCCAAGTCGGAGATCCACGCAAATACATTCTGGTCATCCTTGCTTGGGCGTGCTGAAGCCCCCTCGGGGTGGGAGTGCCACTCACCCAAGTAGTCAAGGTGGGCGGCGGTCGCCTTAACAATCCTGCCTCGGGCTTCCTTCAATCCCTTCACACCACGGATATACATGGTTGGCCACTCCTCGCTATCAGGCGGCGAGGCGAGTGCAACGACGATATGCACGCACCTTCTGGCGTGGTCTACTCCGCCGAGCAGAATGCCACCAGTCTCATTGGGTAAACGATCCGCACGACAGGTGAGTACCCGATCCAACACTTGTTGGCTTAAGACGATCCGCCAGTCGTGCCGATTCCGTTTGATCACAGTGGGAACGCCTAGGTTGAGCGAATTCACGGACGAATTATCGGGATGTAATCGCCACACCCGCAAAAACGCGTTCGTCTTGTCGATGTTCTGCATGATCGCCGACGCACCCAAACCGGCGAGGGCTGACACGTCGCATTGATTCATTGACACTGAGATATCTCGACAGCTCGTTCCGTACCTTGCGGGTGATCCATGGACTTCGAGGTGGCCAGAGAGTTCCGCACGTTCGGCGACCTCGGCGTAGTACAGCATTTCAAGGTCATCGAGTCGTATGCTTCGGTCCGAATTCTCAGCCAGAAAGACCAAGTCCTGCCCGGATGGCGACAAGAACATCGACAACGCCCGACACTGCAGATCCCGGTCGGCCAGAGAACGAGCTACAGCAACGGACGCGGACATGTCCAAGACATGATCCGCGCTTGCGAGCGAATCGTCGATGGCTTTACCATAGTCGCCCGGCTTCAGAAAATCCCCGGGAATTCCCTGCGTGGATGATTCGAGTGGTGTAATGGAATTCATGTAGGCGGCCATGCACATGGCCTTGTTGTGGCCGACGAGGTAAGAACCAGCAAGCGCGTGCCGGACCGCATTGTGCGGCATGAATGTGTCATTGTCGATCACAGTCCATCGCCCGAACCCATTTCGAGCCAGATTCATGGCGACCTGCGAACCCAATGCCCCAACTCCAATGGCGACAAAACGACGGCGGTCATGATTCTCCCGACCACTGTGCAAAGCCGCTCGCGTCGTTGATAGCTCACGGATCACGTTGACAACCGACACGGTCGTTTCCGAGCCGTCGGCGTCTGGTGTGTTACCTAGGGGCTGCCCGATGTCATCACCATAAACGAGCCAGGCGCCGATGTCCGATCCAACCGATTCGATGCTGTTGTGGCAGAGAAAGCCCTTGAGCTCCGTCGATTCAACTCGCCCCCCCTCGACGCGTGTCTTAGGAAGACCGAGAACGAAGATCGGTATGATGTCACGACGAAGCTTGATATCTTTTCGGATCTTCTCGGGCATCTCACGCAAGGCGTCACGCAAGTATGGGATGAGTTGAAATCCGTCTCCGTCTATCAATTCAGCCAGGTTGGCAAGGGTACCTGGTGCCCGGTGTATCACACCATGCGATCTCGGCGGGGTTTCGATGTAGATGACGAATGAAGTCTTGCCGCCCCTGTCAGGGCCATCGTGTTCATCGCTAACCAGAACCCGGCCATCCTTACCGTCAACAAGGACAACGCGTACCGCCATGGTGGTCGCTCCATCGGGCATGCCGAAATTTGCTGGCACGACGAGGTCCAATCCATGCGAGAACATCATTGGTTCGAGCGGCTGGTCGGCCTCGTGCAACTCCCCTCGCGCCGTAAGTGCAAGCCACCACCGGATTCGCTCAATGAACGACGCCCCCGTCCAGGACGACTGGATGTCGGTCCATGGGCGGTCGTAAAGACATAGGCTCCGGGGTTTATCAACGTCCCGCAGGTTGAGATGGGGAACTACCGGGAAGTCATTGCGTAAAGCGAGAGCTTCCGGTGCGCTATCGTCGGTGACAGAGAATACACCTGCGATGCGCTCAACCGACTTGATGTCATGGACGGGGATCTGAGGTCGCTCGACGTCTACGTCAAGAATGATAGTTTCCGTGTTCTCGGTTACACGGCACTCGATGAGGGTCGCGAAGGAATCCGTAGCGGCTGCCGCTTGTGCTGTTGCACGGGCAGCCGGTAGCTTGAGCTCATCGGCCATGAGGGCGTCACCGTGAAGTGCAACATAGTCTCCGTTCATTTATTACCCCGCCCGCGGTGCTCGAGATTTGGTTGCAACAAAGGCGGCGGCGGCTCGGACCTTCTTGACCGTCGGGCCATACTCATCTATCTGAATCACGAGGGGGGATGGGGCTCCGGGCTTCGGGTGCTCCATTGTTACCCTGAAATCCGACTCGGATTCCACGACATCATCACGGTAGTAGTTCGCAGCTTGGCGGTGCGGCGGATTGGAGCCTTTCCTGTCACGGTTGGATCCCTTCACCGGAATCGGGTCACTCGTCGAAACGACGATGCACCCCGCCTGAGAATAATGCTCGAACAAGCGCTCCACGTTCGGCTCGGGCTCAGACTTATCACCTTCACGTGGTTGGCCGCTCAGCGAATGGTGACTGCAATGGTGGGGCAGCTTGAAGATGTCCCATTCCAGTCGGCGGACGTTGCCTTTTGATTCGGTCACGGTCACGATGTCTGAAAGCAATTCGTGCCCCACATCTGAGCCGAGGAAGAGTTTGGTCTGGCGGTCGCCCGTTTGGAATGTTGCGTGCATGACCAGAGCGTCGTTGTTTCGGTCTTCGACGGTGTATTCGTCCTGGCGCATGGCGAAAGGTGAATGCACAAAGAACTCGACGCCGTCTGCTTCAACCGTGTACCCCGGAACGAGCTTCCCCGCATCTGTGATGAGGTGCTTGCGTTCGTCAAAGTCGACATTGTTCGTTTCGCACCACTGCCGGAGATGTTCAGGACGTGAAAACACCCGGATGCCCGACTTAGCCTTGAAACGTTCTCGCGCCTCCCTCTGAATCCTCTTCGCCTCAACATCTACCTCGGCGCTGAGTGGCTCGGTGATGATGGCGGCCGGTACCCACATCTCATTCATCTTGATCCGAGGCTTGCCGTCGACGTCATCCTGACAAGCCTTGACATGATTGAAGTAGAAGAACTCGGTGGCTCGCGCGTAATGGTCCCGGTCAAGGTGGGTGAACGCAACGACGTCGAAATTGTCTCGGTCACCTAGGTCGTCACGGAGTTCGTGCGGGAGGTCACAACGTAGGTCTTCGTCATCGTTGGTGTCGGCCACGTGCGCGTAGTCGAACAGGAGCTTCTTGCCGTTTGCCAAGTCGATGCGGATGCAATCAGCATTACCGATGTTGTGAAACGTCAACTTTTTCATGAAATTGGTCTCTTGGGACTGTGCCCCCACACGAAGCGCGGCCATCGTGCCGATCTAGGTCACCGAAGACCAACCGCTGGCTCCAGCAGATGCCCGATTTTTGAGGACAATGAATGGGCGGGAACATATGCCGGAAACAATGGCAAGCCGAGTGCCATCTCAAAGAGGACGACGCTGCGGCCCCAAAAACATGTGTTAGGTATATTTACGGCTAATTCGGCTCTAGCTGGTTCTCGGACCAACCCGCCAACTTGACATTCTGGGCATGACACGTCTGCCATTACACCATATCTTACTGTATACAATAAGTATATGAAATGTAAATCGTGGTGCAAAGCATAGCGATGATGCTGATCGACGTCAAATTACGGTCAGCCACGGACTATCGTGGCGAACAAAAAATGGATAGAATTTGTTCGCCATGACCGAGACTTCACTCCGAGAGCGGCTACTACGTCGGGTCCGTGGGCACGGCCTTGGCCACGTCTTCACGCCCAAGGACTTCCTTGACTTGGCCGAGCGAGGGTCCGTTGGGCGGGCGTTGTCGGAACTGGTCGAGATGGGGGCCATCCGCCGACTTGGTCGAGGCGTGTACGACTATCCAAAGGTCAACGAACGGCTCGGCATAGTGGTAAGTCCCGAGCCGGATTGGGTCGCATCGGCCCTGGCCCGTCAGACCGGCAGTGGGGTGACGCCCTCCGGAGCGGTTGCCGCAAACCAGTTAGGGTTAACCACGCAGGTACCCGCGAAGCTCGTTTACCTGACCAACGGCAATGACCGCCAGGTCACGGTTGGCAAGCAAACTTATATTTTCAAGCGGACGACGCCGAAGGACTTTGCCGCCGAGCAAGCTCCTGCGTCGATTGCCCTTCGAGCCCTCAAGCATCTGGGCAAGGCGTCTGTGGGCGAGGAAACCATCGCGCACCTGCGTGAGCAGCTGTCGCCCGGCGACAGACGGGAACTCGTTAAGCGTTCCGCGTATATGACCGACTGGCTCCGTTCGGTTGCACGCGCCGTCGCCCATGACGAAGGAAGCGGTCACCGTGGATAACGTGGCACAATTCCCCGAGCGCGACCGACGCGACCTGTTCACCTCCGTATCCAGCGAACGCGGCGACATGTCGCCCCTAATTGTCGAGAAGGACTTCTGGGTGTGTTGGTGCCTCAAACACCTGTTCAGCATCTCCTGGGACGTCGGCATGATCTTCAAGGGAGGCACATCGCTGTCCAAGGCGTATGGTCTCATCCGACGGTTTTCAGAAGATGTCGACCTGTCGCTAGACCGGCAGGCGATGGGGTTCACGGGGGACCGTGAGCCTTTGCAAGCCCCAAGCGGCAAGCAGGCCAAGCGACTGCTTGACGAGTTGAGCGCGGCCTGTGAGAGCTTTGTGGCCGAGACATTGTTGCCGACGTTTCAGTCCGAAGCACAAAGCGTCCTCGGGTCGGCGACGAGCAGCCGCCGCTGGTCACTCAGCATTGATGAGAAGGACAAGGGCACGGTGCTGTTCGCATACCCCTCGGTCGTGGCTACCAGCGGTAACAGTTACATTCGCCAGATGGTTCGACTAGAGATCGGCGCCCGTGCTGATCACTGGCCGTCTCACTCACGGCCCATTACGCCTTACGCGGCGGAGATACTCCCCCAAGCCTTCAAGGAGGCCGGGTGCGAGGTGCAGGTGCTTTCGGCGGCTCGGACTTTCTGGGAGAAGGCGACCATTTTGCATGCTCTGTACCACAAGCCGTTGGACAAGGCGTTGGGCGATCGTCAGTCACGCCATTACAGCGACCTGGCCATCATGGCGGACACGGACGCAGGCCGTGAAGCTTTGGGTGATCCCAACCTGCTCGATGCAGTCGCCAGGCACAAGGCCGTGTTCTTCCGTAGCAGGTGGGCCCACTACGACACCGCCCGGATAGGCACGCTGCGGCTGCTGCCGCCCGAACAACGGCGAAACGAACTCAAGCAGGATTACAATGCGATGGCGGAGATGTTCTTCGACGAACCAGAGCCGTTTGACGAGGTCATGCATGGGCTCGGCAAACTGGAAGCCCTGATCAACTCCGGACAAGTATCATGAGAAACAGCCGACGAGACCATCCAACACGGTGTCGTGCATGACAGCTATGACGCGGGATCAAGATTCCTATGTATAGGCCGAGATTGCCCTCAAAGTGACCTCAAGATATATCGCGAGATAGTATAAAACCGTGGAGGTATAGAACATCAATAAGACGGGCTAAATCGCGACCATCCCATGATTTGGACTGTAATCGAAGCTTTTTCAAAAGTTTGCCGAAACGAGACCGTTCGAATCCCACCTTATCCGTTTCTCGATATACTCAAATTAATTTGGAAAGCAACTGTTTTACGACACAGGTGGCCTAACGGATGTCCTCTTGGCAACACTTTAGCAATATTGATCTCCGTCAGATCGATCGAACCATCGCGGCAATGGCGGATCGAAGGATCTGGGGAAGAGTCGGCCAAACCTCGATCAACAATTGAAGGTCAATATCGGGCTGAACAACACCCACAGACTTGCTGCGCTGGGCGCTGCGCGGAAATTGGTCAGAGTTGTTAACCTCATGGTTATCTTTGTCGTTAGGATTCCCCGGCGACCTTGTTGCCAACGTGAATGTCGGCGGTTCGAGTCCGCTCACCCGCTTTTTCACAGGCTCGTCATCAATCGATGGCGAGCCGTGTCTTTGGGTGACATGTTGTGACACACGCTCGATTTGTGATTGAACCGAACACCCGCTCCGCACGTCGTCGCGTGCATTCTCCGAATCTTCGTCAGTGACAGGCGATGACCCTGATTGGCGTGTTGGGGCGGTTTTTTGCTGCGCTGGGCGCTGCGTGTCGGCCTGATCCGTGCCGGTTGCGGGATCGAACGCGTGTGATCCCATCGCCAGCACTGGTTGAACCAACTGTTTTAATGCGTCCAGGTATCGCGGTATATCAAACCCCATGTAGACCGTTGGCAGGCTATGGGATTTGGTGATGAAGATCTCATAGACACACTTCACGCCACGCGGCAAACGCATATAGAATCATCTTGATGATGCGGATCGATGCACGCCACCACCCCGCCGCCAAACCAATCCGGGTTTACCTTGACCCCGCGGATCGCCCGCAAGCCATCGGGCCTACCGATACGCACCAAGCCAAGGTCCAACTCACATGGGACGATGCGCTGGATCCCCACAGCCGGCTGCTGCGGTGCCCGGTGTGTAGCTGCCGCGAGTTGTTTGTGCGTCGCGACTTCCCACAGCGGCTTGGGATAGGGATCGTCATCGCCGGGGCGGTGGTGGCGATGATCCTGTTTAGCCTCGACCAAGTCGTGACCGGGTTGGCGGTTCTGGGGGCCGTAGCGCTGGTCGATGCGTTGATCTACCCGTTCACCAAACGGTGCCTGGTATGCTACCGGTGTCGCAGCGAATTCCGGGGCCTACCCATCCCACGCGACCAACCGGGGTGGGACCTGGCGACCGGGGAAAAGTACGCGCAACGGGTATAACGACATTACGCCGTGCTAGCTCGACGTGAACGGTTCGCCAATAGCAGCACCACCGCGTCACAGGCCACCGCGACGCCCTGGCCTAATGCGTCAACGCGCTCATGGGTCTTGCCCTTCACATTCACCTGATTCAGGCCACAGCCCAACAAACCCGACAGGTGCTTGCGGATCGCGCGCTTGTGGGGGCTCAGCTTAGGCCGCTGCAGGATCACGGTCGCATCCAGGTTGCCAAGCGTGTACCCAGCGGTACGCATCTTTTTCGCAGCGTACCGCACAAAGAGGCTCGAATCGGCCGATTCCCATTGCGGGTCGTGGTCGGGGAACGCCTGGCCGATGTCGTCTTGCCCAAGCGCCCCGAGGATCGCGTCCGTCACCGCGTGGTAGACCACATCCCCGTCCGAGTGGGCGGCGCAGCCCAGTTCGTGCTCGATGGCCTGGCCGCCCAACACCAACCGATACCCCGGCTCCAGCCGGTGCAGGTCAAACCCGTGGCCGATACGCATGGGCAGGAGGGGGTGGGTCATGAGAGGGGCAATCCATGATTCGGTTTTGCTAAAAACACCCAATCGGAACCCTATGGGTGCCACACAGCACGGCCCCGAAAGCGTCTGCTGGGTGCGTTAATGATGATTGAATAAACGATTGAATCCGTCTGGCGTCGATGATACGGCTATCCCCTAGGCTGTTTCTGGTCGTGGCGTGTTAACTTACCTTTTCAATCCTTAATCATCCGCCCGTATTGTAATGATCCAGTAACAGCACCGCCGGAACCCACGATGGCAAGGGTGGATAACACCCCCGCCCATCCAATTCTACTACAATAAAATCTACGAATCACAACACCCCACGTGGGCTCAATGCCCCGCACCCGAGACGTACCCGATGACCCCAAGACGCCAAACCCGACAAGTCACCCTCGGCGACGACCAGCACGGCTGGGTCAAGATTGGCGGTGACGCGCCCGTCTCGGTCCAGACCATGACCTCGGGCTACACCTACGACATCGATGCCTGCGTCGCGGATATCCACAAGCTCGCCGCCGCCGGGGCCGACATCGTCCGGGTCGCCGTGCCCGAGCGCAAAGACACCCAAGCACTCAAGCACATCCTCCCTCAGGTCAGCGTCCCGATCGTCGCCGACGTGCACTTCCACTTCCAGCGAGCACTGGAATCGCTCGAAGCCGGCGTGCACAAGATCCGCCTCAACCCCGGCAACATCAGCGACCACCAACAAGTCGCCAAAGTCATCGATGCCTGCAAGGAACGCAGCGTCCCGATCCGCGTCGGCGTCAATGAGGGTTCGATTGTCGAGCGACGCGACAAACAAAAGCGCATGGCTGAGCTGGGCGCGGTGTTCTCCAACAACAAGCATGGCCACATGCTGGCCATCATGATCGCCAAGCTCGAAGAGTACCTCGAGCTGTTCCACGACCGTAATTTCTACGACATCATCATCAGCGCTAAGAGCATCGACCCGCTGCTCGTGCTCGACGCCTACACCGAGATCGCCAAGCGGTTTGACTACCCCCTGCACCTGGGCGTCACACACGCCGGCCCTCGCGAAACCGGAACCATCCGATCGGTCGTCCCGCTGGGCACGCTGCTGGCCAACGGCATCGGCGATACCGTGCGCATCAGCTACGCCAACGACCCCGTCTACGAAGTCGAAGACGCACTCGAAATGCTCTACATCCTCGGCCTGCGTGAGCGCAAGGGGGCCGAACTCATCGCCTGCCCCACCTGTGGCCGCATCCAGGTCGACCTGTTCCGGCTCGTCCAAGACGTACGCAAAAAACTCGCCCAAGAGATCCAGCTGCCCATCAAAGTTGCGGTCATGGGCTGCGTGGTCAACGGCCCCGGTGAAGCCGAGGGGGCGGACGTGGCGATCTTCGCCGGCGATAAACGCGGCATCATCTACGTTCAGGGCGAAAAAGTCGCCAACATCCCCGAAGAGCAGATCCTCGACCGACTGCTCGAAGAGTGCCGCATCTTCCAAACCAAGATTGAACGCGGCGAGGCACGCCTAGGCGAAAAAACCGTCGAGATCATCCCGCCCGACCCGATCGGGGAGCTGGGCAGCGGCCAAGTCAAGATCGCCGCTGGTCAGGTCGACAAGATCACACCCCTGACGATCCACAAAGCGTAGGGGCGGCTCCGAAACCAATACTTCACGCCGCCGCCTGGCTAGACCGCATCACCCAGCACGCCCAACACGTCAAGACCCTGCACGCCGCGGTGATCTACGATCGGATCCAACGCCTGGTGGGCGACCGGCAGCGCCGGTTTGGCAACCTCACCTACGACGCCGGCCCGCCCGCTCGGTTCGCGATCCACTTCGACCGCCTCCTGGTCGATCAGCGGCTCGACCGCGACGAACGGTGGTACATCTTCGACGGCCGGTGGCTGGTCGAACGCTACGACCAAGAAAAACTCATGATCAAACGTGAAACCGCACCGCCCGATGCCGATCAACCCGCCGACCCACTGGCGTTGGGCTCGGGCCCGTTCGCGCTGCCGGTCACACTCAAAAAAGATGTTGTCCTAAAACGCTTCGATGTGTCGCTGATCGACCCGACAAAAGACGATCCGCCCAATAGCGTCCACCTCCGGCTATCCCCCAAGCCAACCCAGCCCGATGATGTCTACCCCGTCAATCTGTGGTACGACCGCCAAACACTGCTGCCCGTGCGTGTGCAAACGGTGGATGATTCGGATAACGAAACCCTGATCCAGCTCAACCAGCTGCGCGCCAACGACCCAATCGACCCCGCAACGATCGATACGTCACCCCCCACCGACCCCAGCTGGCGCGTCGAGGTCAAGCCGTGGCGGGCGGGGCCGTAGAAACATGCGAGAATGATTCACTCACTCAACAAAAGGAACAACTTCGTGGGGTGGAGGTGGTGAAGTACGACGGATCAAGAAATATTTTTACTTAGAAACAATATCATTTACTTGACTTGATAAAGCGACGGGCGTATCCTTTTGATGAATATGGAGGAAGACATGCACTCCATTCTTTTTTCATAGCTTGAAGGTTTTTGTGTGTACCGTGAGCAAGGCGAGTACACACTTGTTGGCTGCGCGCAGGTTTCGTTAACTCTTTTAGGCGGCGAAAGGGCAGGTGTCACGCCCAAGGCTGTCGTGCGCTTGTCCTTATCGAAAGGAGGAAAACACGCCGCTGGTAGTGAGCTAAAAGTGTTGTCTAGTTTGACTACTTAGTTAACCGTTAAACAATGGAGAATTAATTGTGAAGACTATACTAACCTTTTTTAGCTTGTTGGTTATGATAAGCATAACCGCTCAAGCAGCTCCACAGCCTATACCCGGGTTGTATCCTACCGGGGTAGACGATCACGGGACGCTTCTTCCTGTTGGCAGCCCTGAACAACACTACGTGATTGTTTCAGGGCCTGTTAGTGAACCCAAAGTGCAGAGCAAAAACACGTTATGGACTGCGCCGCCACCTGGATCCGCTTGGATCGGTGTTGGGGTGGACGCATTTGACCAAGACCCACCTGGGTCATACAGATGGAGACTGCTCGTAGATCTGGCTGGTTTTGATCATCGTACAGCGGAGATAACGGGACAATGGGCAAGTGACAACAGGGGTAGAATTTTGCTTAACGGCGCATTTAAGACTCCTCAAAACAACTCGCTTAGGAGCCTGACCCCGTTCACTATCAATGATGGTTTCATCCAAGGTATCAATCACCTTGATTTTTTGGTGACGAACATACAGCCAGATGGTCCTTGGAACCCTACTGGGCTGGTGGTCAAGATAACAGGAACTGCAGAAGTACCCGAACCGGCAACTGGTTTGATGCTGTGCACCGGGTGTGGCTGGTGCGTGTTGCGAAGGCGACACAAGAACTGACATTTTGTTTGACGCGCAGGGGTAGCGCCCCTGCGCGTCACTTTATTTTCTATGCCTTTTCCTTCAGGTTACAGACCAGCCGATCGAGAGCCCAGGCTTTGGTGCCTCACTACCCAGGATTGCGATACACTCTTAATCGATGACCCCAGGGCCACCCGTACGCGTTGGTGATCGCGACACGCCGCCGCTTTGGCGCAACCGCAGCTTCTTGCTGATGTGGTCGAGCGTCGCCGCCAGCGGGTTTGGGGATCGGCTGATCCAGTTGGCTGCGTGGTCGATGCTGGGCGTGCACCTGGTGGGGTCGGACGCGTCGAGCATCCAAGCGGGAGTGTCGTTCTTTTTTTTCTTGCCCTATGTGATCCTCGGCCCGGCTGCGGGCTGGCTGGCCGATACGCTGCCACGCAAGTGGCTGATGCTGTTCTGTGATGAGGCCCGCGCTGCGGTGCTGGGCCTAGCGTTTGTGTTGGTACCCGCCGGCGCCGTCACCGCGATCCCCAGCGACCACCATTGGAAGGTGTTTGCGATCATCGCGGGTGTGGGCGCGTTGGCGGCGTTCTTCAGCCCCGCCAAGGCCGCCACGATCCCCCAGATCGTCCCGGTTCGGCAGCTGCAGCCCGCCAACGCGATCGTGTTGGGCATCGCAGTGATCGCATCACTAATCGGGTTTGCAATTGGCGGACCGATCATGGAGCAGTGGTCGGTGCGCGCCGGGCTGGGCGTGGCGATTGTTTCCTACTCGGTAAGCGGGACGTTCTTCGCGTTCATGCACCTGCGCCCACACCGGGGCGAGCCGATCGGCGAACGGCCAAGCCAACTCCAGCGCCTGATCGATGCGGTCCGGTACGTGCGCCACCACCGCCCGATCTGGCAGCTGATCGGATTAAGCGTCTTGTTCTGGGCCGCCGCGACCGTCACACTCGCCGCCATCGCCGCGCTATGCAAAACACGCTACGGGCTACCCGAAGACGCGGTGATCGCGCACACCGCCACCATGATGGCCGTGATGGGCGCGGGGATGCTGGCCAGCAGCTTCTGGGTCGCGTGGGTGAATGCGCGACGCGAGTCGGCGTGGTTCGCGATGATTGCGCTGCTGATCGCCGGTGCGTTGATGGTGGTGATGGCCTTGAACCGGTCGTACCACGTCGGGCTGGTGCTGGGGTTTGCCGTGGGGTTCTGGGGCAACGCGGCCATGATCTGCGTCTCCACACTCACCCAATCGATCGCCCCCGACTACATCCGCGGGCGGGTGTTTGGGGTGCGCGACTTATTCAACACGCTGTCGGCTGTGATCGTAAATGGCTTGATCTGGCGGCTGCCACGCGCTGATCAATACATGGTGGGGGTGCTGATCTTCGTTGCGGGCGTGTTGGTGTTGGTTGCGGGTTGGGGGCTGTGGCGCGAAATCACGTCGGGGCCCGAGTCTAGCCGAACCCTCAACGGCTTGTGGCGGCTGTGCCGGGCGTACACGCTGGTGTGGCACCGCCTGCGGTGGGTCAACCGACACAACGTGCCCACGCAAGGTGCGGTGATCCTGGCCGCCAACCACACCACCGGGCTCGACCCGTTGCTGATCCAAGCCGCGGTGCCGCGTACGGTGCGGTGGATCATGCTACGCAGCTATCAGACCCCCTGGTTGGGGCCGCTGTGGCGGAGGCTACAGCCCATCGCGGTCGAACAAGACGGCAAAGATACCACCCAGCTGCGCGAAATTATCCGACGACTCCATGAAGGCCAGGCCGTGGGGATCTTCCCCGAAGGCGGTGCCCAACGCGGCAACCGCCAGCTCAAGCCGTTCCAGCCCGGCGTGGGGCTGCTGGCCAAGCGCAGCCAAGCAATGGTCATCCCGATATGGATCCACGGCACACCCCAGGCCCAGCACATGCTGTGGCACTTCCTGCGGCCCAGCCGATCGGTCATCGTGTTTGGCCAGCCGATTGCATTGGAAAAATCAATGACACACGAACAAGTCGCCGATACCCTACGCCAGCGCATGCTTCAATTATCGGCGTTTGCATAATTCATTCAAAACCACGGGGTATACCCATCCCTTTTCATCTTGATTCGATCCCAAAGCTCGAGCAACCCACTGGTTCACGGTCGCGGCTGGTTGCGATCGACTCAGGATTGATCCGAGTGCGCATTACGCAGCGGTAATATCTTCGTACGGAAGAGGATCTGGGATCGGCACCTGCTGAAGCTCGGGGACCGATTCGGCCTGATCGGCTGAACTGGCTTCGGCGATGCGGTTGACGTACGCGGTCGTACACAGGCCAAGTGAAGCTATGATGTAGCCTATCTCAACCGACTCCATGCCCACAAACGTGCTGCAGATCAGGAACCCACCCAAAGCGATCGAACACATATGCCCGTAATACCGTGGCCAGACGAGCCGCTTGGCCGTCTGGGTCCGGGTCATCATGAAGGTGTTAAAAATGGCACCAAAATAAAACATGCACAACCCGATCATCCCAATAAAACCATAGTCTGCCCCGGTCTGCAGGAAGAGGTTGTGCACGCTCTTGCCCCGCGTGACACCGTAGCTATGGCTGATCAGGTTAAAGTTCCGAGGCCCCACCCCCAGCGGGTGGTCGAGCATGCACCGCCAGGCCCCACGCCAAGTGACAAAGCGGCTAGCCGCAGAAGCATCACGCTCTTCGGGATCTGCGAAGATCGACCAAAACTCACTGCGGATCTCCGCCCCCGCGAGGTGGAGTGTCCCGATGACACACACCACCGCAACAAACAGAGTCAGCATTTTCTTAGGCAAGTAGAACATCGCGACAAAGAAGATCCCCGCCCCAACGATGCACAGGCCAAGCATCCCGCCGCGTGAAAACGTCAGCAGCACTTCGTGGATTAGCATCAGTGCGGCCAACAGGCACAGCCCCTTGATCCATAGTTTTTTGGTCAGGATCGCCATAAAGAACGCCGGGGCTACGCCCGCGACCATGATCATCGCCACGCCGTTGTTGTCGATCCCCCCAAACCCGCGCCAGTAAACCCGATTCCAACCGGTAAAGAAGTATTCCTGATTAAACACCTCCGCCAAGTACCCCAGCGTGATGACAATCACCCACGCCAAGATCTTGATCTGCTTCTCGCTGCGCACCAAGGAGATGGTGACCATCAGCATCACGCCGATGGTGATCTGAGGGTACAGCCACCGCCAAGCCGTAGGGGGGTGGATCGACGTGAACTGCCACGTAAAGAAGCCCATAAAGAGATAGATGAAGAAACCAGCCAATGGCAGCTTCACCCCGCGCAGGCCCGACCAATCACCAAAACCCTGCATCAACCACCCCACCAGGGTCGCACAGCCCACATAGAAGCTCATTCGGTGGGTGAGCCACGATTCCCAAAACCACAGCGACGGCGGGCGGAGGATCGAGAAGCTATAAAACACCATCAGCCCGATGAACGGGTCGGTCGAGCCCCGCAACACGCCCACGGCTAACAGCAGGTGGGTGAATAGCCATCCAATACCCATACAACGGCAACCTATTGCTAGCGGGACACAATCGCCCTAGGTGAGCTAAGAAACGTGCCAACAGCGCTTTATTCTACTTTTTCGACAAGTTCGACCGTACGCTGAACCACCTTCGGCCAGTCAAACCCTTGCGCATGGCGGCGGCCGGCTTGCCCCATGCGGTGACGGAGCTTGGGCTCGGCTAGCAGGCGTTCGAGTGCTTCGGTCACTCCGTTCACATTGGTCCCATCCACCACCAAGCCGGTTTTTTCCATCCATCGACTGCCTCGGCCTGGCCGCCCGTGCACAGCCCGCGATGGTGGGTTTGCCGCACGCCCCGGCTTCCAGGAAACACCATGCCGAATCCCTCAACGTCGGTGCCGTCCTGAATCGCGGGCATGGCGAACACGTCACAACCGCCGTAGAGCGCCAGCCGTCGTCTGGGTGATCTACATTACCGACGTAAAGATAACACGGTCCTGCCATGCCCAAGTCTGCTTGGCTTGGGCTTGCAACGTTTTCCATCTGCTCTGCCCTGGCCGGCAACAGGGCGTACACCAGTTGTGGGAACTTGGGGCGCCAATCGGGCGACCGCTTCGATCATCGACCGCGGTATGGTTCTTTCTTGGATCGAGCCGGCCTAGTGTCAAGCACAACCAAGCTTTTCTTCCATAGCCCGCTTGGGCGGTGCGCCATTGCGACGCCAAGCTTCGTGGGCGTGTCTTCGAACTCTGAGCGATTTCAACGCCCGGGGTTGACCACGCGCACCGTGTCGTAGGTGGATATGGTCCTGCCAAGGACCGACGCGGTGTACCGGCTGTTGGCCAGCATCCGGTCGACGATGGCGTTGGCGCGGTGCATCAGGAATCGTCAGCTGCCTGCTTGAGCAGCACGCGGTGACTTCTTCGCCGTGTGCGTAGCAAATGATTTTCAAACGGTTGCCGTAGACGCCAGCGCAGCGGGATCAGGCTAACCACCTCCGGCACCGCATGGGTGCAGTGAACCCGTAGCCGCTTGTGTTTCTTGAACCGTTTCGTGAATGATCGCCGCGGTCATCCGGGCGTAGCGCCAGCACACGGCGTGGGCTTTCCATGCCCCAGTCGTTGATGAAGATCTTGCCGGCGGTCCAAGACTTCAGGTTCGGGTCGGTCACGTGGTCGTTGTCCGTTGGGCGGGGCCGGCACTTCAGGGAACTCAGGGCGTGTTGGGCGGATCGGCGTAATAATCGTGTGTCACGACCTCGATCGGCTGGGGCCAGCGACGGTACACCTCATACATCCACCGGATCGAACCGCCCGGCTCGGGCAAGAACTTCTGGCTTAGCAGCAGGTCGGTGGTAGAGGGTTGCTTGTGAGACGACACGAGTGACACCTTGGGTTTTGAAAACCGATCACGCGGCCCGATGACCGACCGGTGGCATTCTACGCTACAGCCGCGATCAACCCTTGGTAGATCACCATGAGCCGCTGCTGGTACACCGCGGGTGCATATAAGTGCCTGGTGCGTTCGTAGGCGGCTTGCCCCATCTGCGCCAACCGGTTGACGTTCTGGAGCTGCCTCAAGGCCTGGGCCCAAGCCTCAACGGTCGGATCGATTAGATAACCGGTGGTGCCGTGCTGGATCGTCTCAACCAGCCCGCCAACCCGGTTGGCCAGTGTAGGCAACCCGAACTGGGCGGCTTCGAGCGGGACCAGCCCCAGCGGCTCGATCTGTGAGGGGCAGACAACCGCGGCGACCTGGCGGTAGAGCTGCGACACATCATCGAGGAACCCTAGCCATTGGATTTGTTGGGTCACGCCACACTTTTGCGCTAGCTGCACCAGGTGGGTGTGGTACCGGCCTTGGGTCTGCGTATCTTGACCCGCGACCAATAAACGCGGTTGAGCGTCCTTGGGCAGCCGACCTATTGCTTCGATGACCAAATCCAAGCCCTTCGACTCAATCAGCTGCCCGGCAAACCCCAGGGCGATTGGGGTGCTGGTGTTTCTCGTGGACGGAGGTGGGGTGTGCTGTGCAGGGGTCGCCGGCCAGTCCACCGCATCGGGCAGTACCTCGATGTTAGACCGTTTCAGCACCGTGTTAGAGGTATCACCTAGCCGGTCGCGGATCCATTGGCTGATGCAGATCACACACTCCGCGCCGCGGTACGCCCACCAAGCCGCGTCGTCTGCGGTGATCTCCCAGCGGATATGCACCACCCGGGGCAGACGCTTTTTTTCACCAACGATGCTCAGCGCTTGGCAGCTGGGGACATCGTTGGCGTGCAGCAGGTGGGGCTTGAACGAATCGACAGCCGCCGACAGCCGCCGCCGCGACCCATGCCAAGCAAGCGGCCTATACCGGCTACGCTTCGGCAACGGGACCACCCAATGCGGGATACCCATCGCGTCGAGCTGATCGATCAGCGGCGTGTGGGTACCCAGCACGACCATGGGCTCGACCCGGATGCGGTCCAGGTGGCGCAGCATCGAGGCCAAGGCCCGCTCCGCGCCGCTGATAAACGGGGCGCGAGCCACATACAACACACGCAGCGGGTTGGGAACGGTGGGGTCCGACACGGAAGGCATCACCTCCTGCCAAGCAACCGATCCAGGGCGTCTTTGATCTTGTACACCCACACCGGCCGGGACAGCTTCTGGTTTAACTCATCAAATCGCGGCTCATGGATCTCCAATTCGCGGGCTAAGTCACACAGCTCTCTGGCGATGGGGAATTGCCGCTGCCAAAACGCCGACTCGGCCCGCCCCCAGATAAAGTTTGCCGCCCGGTGTTTTGCTTGGTCTTCGTCGATCCCAAACGCATGGCCATAGCGACTCACAAAGTCGATCTGGACACGGCAGTGGAACCCGTACGCCCGTTTGAGGTTGCCCATCGCCCCGTGCGCTCCGTGCAAGCGGTACAGGGTGAGTGGCTGGGTCAGGTAGGCGTAATCGCTTAGCCGCGCGGCACGCAGCAGCAGGTCGTAGTCCTGGGCGTTGGTCCACCGCGGGTCGAACGGCAGGCCGTGCGGCTCGGCGGCGGCGGCTTGGTCGATGACCGAACGGCGCATCAGCACGCTCGAAAACAGCACCAGGTCTTCATCCAGCAACGCGTCAACACACCGCCCTACACAGGGGTTGTCTGGCCGCTGGGGGCCATCATCACGCGTGACACCCTGCTCGTCGATGTAGCGGAACGACGTATGCACCACACCGATCCGCGGGTCTTGTTCGATCGTTTCGAGTTGACGCTCAAGCTTTTGGGGCGCCCAAGCATCGTCGCTATCCAGGAACGCCACATATGGGGCGCTGGTTTGAGCGATGCCGGTGTTGCGAGCCACCACAACCCCCTGCTTGTTGAGCTTGGTGTATCGGATGGTGACCTTGCCTTGTGGGTCACCATAACGCTGTAAGTAGGGTTCGATGACTTGGTCGGTGTTGTCTGTTGACCCGTCGTCGATCACCACGGCCTCGATCCGCCGGGGCGTGGTCTGCGCCAACACCGAGCCCAGCGCGGCGCCGAGCAGCCCCGCGCGGTTGTGGGTCGGGATGATCACCGCGACGTCCATCGGTGCCGTTTGACTCATGGCCTTAGTATGACCCCATGATTAGGCAGCGGGCAGATCAATCTTACGCTTGGGTGTACCTATTACGCCGACCGGTAATTATCGAACATGCCTACCATAATTGATCTGTAAAACAAGGTGTTTGGCGTCATTTGAGGTTCAGTATTTAGCGGTCGGATTAATAACCCCTATTGGAGGATCTCCGCACCGGTCAACGCCGCTTCACAGCGGTTTGAACTGCGTGGCATAGCTTCGAGGTATTAAAGACAACCATCAACCGTCCCATGAAACGCTGGGTTGCATCACACCGTACAAGCCCACCCAGCCATTGGCCGACCCCAGCGCATAATCCCTTGGCCGAGACCAGATACAACCAGCGTGGCAGTCGCCCCGGTGGGCTGGGTTGTGAGCCTGCTTCTTGGGGTGGCAGCGCTTGGTTTTGTCGGCGGAGCATCTCCACGCTCACCCGACCCTGCCGCCACATAAAGCTGCGCGCGTAAGGCTTGGTCAGACGTTGGGGCGGCACGGGGTGGTGGAGCAGGGCGTCGGCGGCGTACCAGCCCTGCCCGCCGGCACGCGCAATCGATTTGATCATCCAGCTGTCCTCACCGGTGCCCCGGCTTTCACCCATGTGCCCCAGTGTCACGTCGAACATCCCCATCTGTTGGATCGCCTCGACGCGCAGCGCCAGGTTGCAGGTATAGAACGGTGGGTCGGTGTTAGGGTTCCATGGGCGCGGCTTGTGGCCCGCGTCGTACCGCACGATCGCATCGCCCAGCATCGGGCAGCGGTCGATGTCGAACCAATCGGGCCGCTCCACGCCGTCCCATACCGGCTCGATCCGCCCGCCCCAGAACGCGCACTGGGGCTGACTGTGGATCGCATCCGCCATGCGGACCAGCCATTGGGGATCAAATAACACATCGTCGTCGGCAAACAGCACGACCGGCCCCTTGGCGTTGCTCGCCGCCCGGTTGCGCGCCCGGGCGATGCCGGTTTCTTGTTCTTGAACGTACCGGATGGGCAATTGATCTTGGAAGCCTTCGACGATCTGCTTAACCCGATCCTCGCAGGCGTTGTCCACGATCAACAGCTCCCAATCAATCGCGGGATGCTGGGCGCCGGCCAGCGACCCCAGCGTAGTGGGCAGCAGGTCGGCTCGGCGGTAGGTACATATTGCGACAGAAATCTCACTCACACGGGGCTCCGGTGAGAGGTTAGTCGATCCTTGAACCGGATCAACCAATCCGGCGCCGCCGCGCGGCGGCGCCACAGCCGGATGTCGGGGTTGTCGAGCTGTTGCGACTTGGCGTATTGAAGCAGCTGACGAAATTCCTTAAGCCTCCGTTGCCAATAAAAGCTCTCAAGCTTGATATGCACCAGTTTAGACATTCCCCCGTGAATGCGGTCTTCCCCGATTTCGGTAAGAAGGTCTGGATGGGCATTAAAAAAACGCCGGATCACCTTGTGGCGATCACGGATTTGATCGATTTTGTGCTGCCAGCTAGTCTGATTGCCGTGGATTCTGTAATGCAGCAGGTCGTGTGGCACAAATGCAAAAGTGCCCAATACACTTAGTTTAAAGTAGATGTCGATATCAACCGCGTGCTTTAGGCTGCTATCATACCCGCCGATGCACTGCAGCGCATCTCGCCGGACAAGGATCGATGAGTGGCCGATACCGATCGGTTGAAGGAGTTTATCGGTACACCATCCGTGAATTTTTTGTCCGTTGTCGATATCGATCCGGTTAGTCTCGCCGTTGGGCAGATGAGTGATCTGACCCGTATGCACAAGAACGCACCGGGGTCCGGCTTCCTTGGCGGCGGCGAGCTGTAACGCCAGCTTGTTGTGTTCCCACCAGTCGTCGGCGTCAAGCATGGCGATCCAAGCACCCGTGGCGGCGTGGATGCCGGTATTGCGTGCCGCCGACTCACCGGCGTTGGCTTGCTGGATCAGACGGATGCCACGGTCGGGAAACCGGTAGAGATAATCACCAACGATTTCGGCGCTGCGGTCGGTAGAGCCATCGTCCACAACGATGATTTCGGTAGGCCGGTGGGTTTGCGCCAGGGCGCTGTCCAGCGCAGCGGACAGGTAATCGGCCGCGTTGTAGCACGGCACCAGGACACTGATGGTGTTGTCATCCATCGTACTCATGTGGCAATACAAGGTCCCGGGTCAGCTGTAATAAGGGATTGTATCGATTTGCACAGACCCGAGGGAGCTGTTGATTATAGGCCACCATCATGTCTTGCCGGGGGGTACCGATAGAGGGATCCTAGCGTTGTGAGCAAGAGGTCGGTGCGGCGGTAGGTCCATATTGCAACGGGGATCTAATTCACGCAGAGTCCCGACCAGATGCTAGCCGATCCTTGAGCCAGATCAACCAATCCGGCGTGGCGGCGCGACGGCGCCAGAGGCGGATTTCAGGGTTCTCCAGCTGTTGTGATTTGGCGTATTGAAGCAGCTGGCGAAATTCCTCCAAACGGCGTTGCCAATAGAGGCTTTTCAGTTTGATGGCCACGTGCCGGGCAAAAGAAGCCTGGATCTGATCCCAGCCAATCTGCTGGGCGATACTGGGATAGGCGGCAAAAAAATTGCGGGCCGCACGGTGGTGGTGATGGATCTGGCTGACCTGATCGGCGCTCATCTGATTGGCGTGGATGCGGTAATGCAATAGATGCTCGGGGACAAAACCGAATGTCCCCACGGCGCTGAGCCGGAAATACAAATCGATATCACACGCCTGCTTGAATGATTCGTCGTAGCCGTTGATCTGATTCAAGGCGGCGCGGCGCACCATAATCGAGGGATGGCCGATGCTCGAAGGCTCGAGCAATGCTTGGGTGCACCACCCGGTGCGGCGGGCGGGGGCCTTGAGATCCTTGGGCTCAACACGTCCGTCGGGGAAGTGGTGGGTCACACCGGTGTGGACCAAGACGCATTCATCGCCCGCTTCCTGGGCGGTGATGAGCTGCATCTCAAGCTTGGTGGGATTCCACCAATCGTCTGCGTCGAGCATGGCAACCCACGCGCCGGTGGCGGCCTGGATGCCGGTGTTGCGGGCAGCCGGCTCGCCGCCGTTGGGCTGCTGGATCAGTCGGATCCCCCGATCGGGGAACCGCTGGATGTAGCTGTTGGCGACTTGCGGGCTGTTGTCCTTAGAGCCGTCGTCGACCACCAGGATCTCAATCGGGCGGTGTGTCTGGGCTAAGGCGCTGTCCAGAGCGTCTCCGAGGTGATCCGCTGCGTTGTAGCAGGGCACCAAGACGCTTACCGTGTTGGGGGTATCGGTGGATGGCATGGGTGAATTAAAAATTCAAGTATGATGGTTCCGCCAGACCCGATCGTCTCAGGGAAGCAATACGATGCCATTATCGGCTTGATTCAAGTGTGGGTTGGGTACTGTGCCTATCAACCAGCCGATACCCCTTTACGCCCCCTGCCCAAGCCTTAATCCGTATGGAGAGAGTGGTTGGAATTATTGGTCGTCATCGCGCACCCCGGTCCCCCAATCCGCGACCCACAGCGGATCGCTGCTGATCTGGCGGGTGTCTATGACCAGCGGGCCTATGGCATGGCCAGCACAAGACGTGTTGTGTCGTGGCCCCACGCCACCCTCATCTGGTTCAGCTGGGGGCAGGCCGACCTGGGCTGGACCGGCTGGCATGAGAGCGATAAGGGCGACCCCACCCAGGCCAGCCTATTAGCGACCGTGGGGCTGCCGCTGCTGCACTGCCCACCGGGTGGGCCTAGCACGATGCTGACACCGGCTACGCTGGCCCGTTTCATCCAAGAGACGGCTGGGGGTACTTCGAGTCAATTGGGCTATTGCGGCGGGTATTTCGCAGCCGCCCAGGCCGACCAAGCCACCGGTACCGTCCGATTAGTCACCAATTACTTGGGTGAGGTGCCGCTGTATCAAGCGGCCCATGCTGGGGTCACTGTCTGGTCCAATAAGGCTGCAGCCGCGGCGATGCTCGCTGGGTTGGAGCCCAAGCTCGACGAACAGGCGGCCCACGAATTCGCCCTGCTGTCACATTGCCTGGAGGACCGCACGCTCTGGCAAGGTGTTAGCGTGGTGCCCCCGGCTAGCTGTATTGTGATCGACCCGCAGGGGGTGACTCAGCGGCAATACCTGGACCTGCCCGGTGCATATTTCGAGCACCGCCTGCCCGCCAGCGAGGTGGGGCCGGAGGTGGTCAGAGCCATGGGTCCGTTGGTCGAAGCGATCAATGCATCGGATCGGGAGGTGCGGATACACCTCTCAGGCGGTCAGGATAGCCGAGCGGTGGCGGCGATGTTTCGGCACCATAACAGCCGGCCGCTTTGCTTTACCCACAACACACCCAACGAAGAAACCCCAAGCGCCCAACGTCTTGCCAAGTTCTTGGGGATGCGGTACCGCACCGCTGATGGCGTTCTGCCATCCTGGGAAACGTTCATCACACAGGCCCAGCAGAGCCTGTGGCAAAGCGATGGGATGATGTCGTTCAAGTACCTGGCTGGTTTGTATGACCTGGCCTACATCCGCGACCAGGGGTATCTGCCGATCGAAGGGCTAGGCGGTGAGTTTGGGCGGGGGTATTACTACGGCAGTGAGGAAGGGTCTGATTATTTGACGGCAGGTCGATTTGATTATTTTTATAAGAAATGTTTTGGCCAACGCGGTCGATTGTGGCCGGTAGCGCAACAGTTCGAGCAGTGTCATCAGACGGTTCAATCGATCGTTCAGGACACTCAAGACCACGGCCTGGATCCTTTTGAAGCCACGACGTGGTTTTATGTCCATCAGCGGGTACGGCGGTGGGGGGTAAGCCGAAGGAACACGGGCTGGCGGTGGATCATCGATCCGCTTCAGATGCCGTGCTGGACCTACCGCGGGATGTCGGCCGACCCCCAGCAGCAGCGGGGCGATCAGCTGCTTAAGGCGGTGATCGAGGCGACCTGGCCGGGGACCACCAGCGTACCGACGGTGCCACAGCTGGCGTACGCCGCCAGGCGGCGACGCGTGGCGAGCAACCGGATCGTCCGCCACGCGTTGGCGTTTTACGATCGGCGCAAAAAACCGCTGCCCAAGCCGATCCACACCCAGGTGCTCGAACAGCATCGCCCAGAGATGGCCGAGCAGATCCGTGGCGCTGCGGGGTCACTCGAAAATATGATCCAACCGGATCATGCGGTTGGGTGGCTAGACGATCAGCCGTGGTCCTACGATCAGGCCGAGTTGTTTTGGCATGTGCTGACGCTAGCGGTGTGGTGCCGCACGTTTGTGATCGACCCGGTTAAGATCCAGCCGTGCTGGCAGGCGGACACTAAATCCCAAACGGTCAAGTAGCCCCCCATGGTGTTAAGCCAGCTACGAATAAATGTTGTGATCTGCACAGCCGGTCAGCGCCAGTCGTTGATGGAGCGCACACTCAAGAGCCTGGCCGAGACGAAACGCCCAGATGGCTTCGAGCAGGTGTGGGTGGTCCAAAACGGGCCAGGCCAAGACCACCAAGCGCTGTGTGAGCGTCTCTCCGATCGGTTGTCGATCCAATTTGTGCGTTTGAACGAGAAAGGTAAGAGCCGGGCATTGGGGTTTGCATTAAATGAAATCGGTTCGGGTTTGGTTGTGTTCACGGACGATGACGTGCGCGTCAACGAAGATTTTTTGAATGCGTACGCCCAAGCCGCAAAAGAGCACGGGCCTGAGTCGTTCTTTGGCGGGCCGGTACGGATCGATTACGAAGCCCAGCCGCCCACATGGTTGTTGGAGTACCTACCGCCTTCTGCGGTGGGTTGGTCGCTAGAGGATCCTGCTACAGTGATTGACAAGCCCTGTTTTTTAGGGGCCAACTACGGCGGCTTTGTGGAGACATTGTTGCGTGTCGGGGGTTTCAAGGCACACCTAGGCACCGGGTCGCGGGGCAACCCGGTGGGTGAGGAGTTTGAGATCCAAGACCGCCTGTTGACCGCGGGGTGCCGCGGCGTGTACCTCCCAGAGGCGTTGGTCTGGCACTATGTGCCCCGCCAGCGGTGCACAGCGCGGTGGACGCTTGAACGGATGTACCGGATCTGGCTAACCAACGGGCTGCACGGGGATGACCCGGTGCCCACAGGCGTAACGTGGCGGGGGTTGCCGCGGTGGATGTGGCGGCGGGCGGCGGGGCTGGGGCTCAAAGCATTGGCGGCTAATCTGGTCCCCAACCCACGTCGACGCTTCGAGATCAAAAAGCCGTATTATCAGTGGCGGGGTTATATGGAAGGGCTTCGGCTGCGCATGACCCAAGATCAAACACCGGATACCCATCCCAAATGACTTGGCCGATCGCCGTTCGTCTGGGAGCATAGCCCTTTTGTGTTTGGTCGTTCGTATGCAGCGGATTGATACCCGATAGGTAGATCATGGCAGCAGGCATGGCGGATATCTCGGTGGTGATCCCGTGCTACAACGGGCAGGCGTATATCGGTCAAGCGATCGAATCGGCGCTGGCCCAGACCGCGCCGCCCCGTGAGGTTTTGGTCATCGACGATGGCTCTACCGATGACAGCGCCGCCGTGATCGATCGGTACACCAGCGGGTCGGGTAGCGGCCAGGTCCGTTTAATCCGACAAGCCAACGCGGGTGAATCGCGTGCCCGCAACGTGGGGATTGAACAAGCCACGGGGCAATACGTCGCATTCCTCGACGCCGATGACATCTGGCTACCGAAAAAAAACGCCCAGCAGCTCGAAGCGTTTGATCGCTACCCCGATGCGGTGGGCGTGCACACCCGGTCGTTTAACTTCCAGCAAGACCTCAACGACCTGAACCGTGCCGAGACCGAACGCACCATGGACGACCCCTCGGTCGAAGACCTGATCCTGTATCACTACGTTACCCCATCGGCGGCGATGGTGCGGCGAGATGTGTTGATCGACCACGGGCTGCGGTTCGATGAGAATGTGCGACACAGCGAAGACATGCTCTTCTTTGCCGATGTCCGTCTCGCGGGTCCGCTGCGGTTGGTCGACCAGCCGCTCACCGCAAAACGCACCCACGCCAACCAGCAGACCAAGAACACCTGGCACGGGATCTACTCGCTCGAAAGCCGGGTTAACTGGTGCCGGCAGCGGGAGCAGGCCTTGGGCGAACACTTATTCAAGAAACTCAACGGGCAGCTGGGTAACCGGATGCTCGATGTGCTACAGGACCGCTACTGGCGGCGGCAGGTCAAAGGTTTCCACGATGCACGCAGACGCGTGGTAAATCTCTACCCCGAAAGGGTTGCCAAGCACGAAGTCCTCAATCGGCGGGTCTACCCGCGGTGGGTGTACCGTCTACTCGATGCCTGCCGTTTCAAGCGATCACCCAATCAGCGCTGATGGGTGAGCACAAGGCGGCCCACGCCTCCTGTTTACTTTTTTTACGGTGTCTCACCCTTCTATCCCACCCAGGCTTTATCGTGTGTCGATTGATGGGCCAGCGGCGTGTCAGCCGATAAGGCCGATACATTGTTTGCTTGTCTACCCATCGGGTATGTTGCCGCCGCGTTGTAGGCACCCATGATGGGCCCGTTTCCTGTCGCCAGCCGGCGGCTTACCCCTTTCGTCATCGGGATCGGTTGATGAGCCCACCCCCTTCGACAGCCCAGGCTCAGGTCAGCCAGCAGGTGGCCGCTGCGGTTGAGGCTGGCGACATGCCCCGGGCCCAGGCGTTGCTAGACCAGCTTGGGCCCGATGCCGACCCGCGCTTGCTCCAAGCGGTGGCCGGGGTGTACATGCACCAATGCCAATGGCAACAAGCCGCGGCCATCATGGGCCGCATCCCCCAGCCCGACCTCAACGTTCAATGCCAACGTCAGCTGGCGATCAACCTGTCTGATCTGCAGCCCCACCGCCCAGCGCTATACAACCTCCTGTTCCAAGCCCAGCCCCAGACCCAGTGCCGGATCAGCCGGCTCAGCAGCGATCAGCTCACGGTCGTCCAAACCCTGCCCGACGCCACCCCCGTGTCGCTGAGCCCCGGGCTTGACCCCAAGCAGGAAGCCCAGAAGCTGTTGGCCTCGCTGGCCAAGGTGGTGAGCAACCGCGAGGCGTTGCTGCTGAGCGGGGTGGGCGATGGCTACGTGCTGAACCGGATTGCCCAGGAAGTGGATGAAGACGTCACCGGGCTGTACCCCACGGTCTACGTGGTGGAGCCCGATCCCGAGGTGCTGCTGCACAGCATGATGATCCACGATTTCACGGGCCCCGATGGCCCGATCCAGCGTGAGCACTACCGCTGGTTTGTCGGGCCCCAATGGGAGACCCAACTCCACGAAGCGCTGCTGACCGACCAATACCTGCCCACCCCATCGGAGGTTGTGACCCAGAGCTTGCGTGGTGATCAGATCAAGCAGCACCTCACGCAGATCACCCGTACCCGCCAGGCAACCCATAGTCAGGCCAGGCAGCAGGTCATGGCCTATTACCAAAGCGTAACGCCTCAACAGCTTGTGTCATTGCTGGGCCCGGATCCACCCCGCCCGCCCCGCGTGCTGGTGTTAACCAGCCGCTTCACCACCGTGCTCCAGCACGCATCGCGTGATGCGATGGACGCGTTCAAGCAAATGGGATGGGAGACCAAACTGGTGATCGAGCCCACCGCGTACCACCGGGTGACCTACATCGCGCTGCAGCACGAGGTGCTGACATTCGAGCCGGATCTTGTGTTCGTGATCGATCACCTACGCCACGAACAGCAAGGGGTTTTCCCGCCTCAGCTGCCGTTTGTGTGTTGGATCCAGGACCACCTGCCCGCGCTGACCGCCCAATCCGCCGGCCGGCGCATCACGCCACGTGACTTTGTGCTCACCGCGGTCGCGGGGTTCTACCACCAGCGGTACGGGTACCCGCTGCGGCAGTGCATCGATGTGCCGAGGCTGACGCGCATCGCCATAAAGCCCACCCGGTGGGTCAGCGACGGCGATGACCTGGTGTACGTCTCCAACGCGTCGCGCCAGCCCAGCCAGATCGCAGACGAATTGGTCTCGGGCTGCCAAGCCTCGCCGGAACTGCACCGCCTGATCCGGGCTTGCTGTGATCGGTTGATGTCGATCTACGATGGCGGCCGGTGGGTGGCCACGCCGCGTGAATTGTTTGCGCTCGTCAAAGAGGCTGAGGCCGACCAACAGGTGCCGCTGGAGCGTGAAGGCGCACGCCGGCAACTGGTGCTGAAACTATTTCACCCGCTCAACGACGCGCTGTACCGCCAGCAGGCATTGCAGTGGGCCGCTCAGATTGCTTCGGAGCTTGGTCTATCGCTAGCGCTTTACGGCCAGGGGTGGGACGATCACCCGCTCTTCTCTGCGCATGCGCGGGGTCGGGTCGCGTATGGGCTGCGGCTGGAACAACTCACACGCAGCGTCAAGATCAATTTACAACTCGAGCCCTATCTGTGTGTCAGCCATCAGCGGCTGCTCGACGGCTTAACCGCGGGGGGGTTCTACTTGGTCCGCGACCACCCGATGAACCGTTTCCCGGCTCAGCTGGCGCGGTTCTTGCAAGCCAATCTGGACGAGCCGGTCTCGGATCTAGCGACCGCTATGCAGAGGATCGACCCCGAGAAGCAGGACGCGTTCGGGGCGTTGCAACGCGACTGCGCATGCTTGGACCTGATCGAAGATGACGTGATCCAAGTGATCCACTCATGGCAGCGGTTGAGGTGGATCAGCGATCAAGGGGAAGTCCTGCCCCGATACGACGCGGTCGCCTTTACCGATCGTGATAGCCTCAAGCAGAAGATACAGATGTACCTGCGTGCCCCTGATCAGCGAGAACAGATCGCCAACGCCCAGCGCCGATCGATCGAGCAGCGGTTCAGCTATCAGGCTGGGCTGACGCACGCAATCAATCAAATCCGACAGCTGATCGGCGAAGAAATCAACGATCAGCCCTCGGTGGAGGTTGGCATTGCACCGGAGGCCCAAGTGTGAAGCTTTCTTATGTGATCCATACCTATAACCGGCGTGAGGCGTTGCTGGCCACGCTGGATCGGCTGCTGGGCGATCGGGGGCGGCACCCTTGGCCGTTTGAGACCCTGGTGGTGGATAACGCGTCAACCGATGGCAGCGCCGATGCGGTGCGACACGCGTTCCCTGCGGTGCGTGTGATGCGGTTACGCCACAACCAAGGCATGCCGGCCCGCAACCACGCGCTGCTCGCGGCACGTGGGTCGTACGCCATGATCCTCGACGACGATAGCTATCCCATCGGCGACACCATCGATCGTGCGATCCAATACATGGACCGCCACGCAAACACCGCAGCCGTCACCGGGCGGGTCTTGCTGCCCAACGGCCGGGCGGAAGCGTCCGCGTTGCCCTCGGTCACGATCGGGTGCGCTACCCTGGTTCGGCGTAGCGCGCTGGGTGAGGTGGGGCTGTTCCCTTGGGAGTTTTTCCGGCAGGCCGAGGAGTATGACCTGAGCTTCCGGCTGTGGCAGGCGGGATACCGCGTGGATCGGTTTGAGGACTTGGTGTTCCAACACGACAAGGCCTTGGGTGGGCGGCGCCCGGCGATGGTGCACCGGCTGGACCTGCGCAACAACCTGATCCTCGCCCAGCGCTACCTACCCCAACCGCTGCGGGCCATCTATCACGCCGACTGGGATCAACGCTACACCGCCATCGCACGATACGCCAACCATGGCCTCGCAGCACAGCTGGGGCGGTGGCAGGCCAGGGGGTGGCGGCTTCGCGAGATGGCACGCGGCAGGCAAACGATGTCTAGCACCGCGGTCGAATCGGTTTTTCAGCTCCGGCATCAGGCCCAGACGGTGGCGTCATGGGCCCGAACCCACCGCGTGCGACGCGTGGTCATCGCAGACCTTTCAAAGAATATCTACGCCACGTGGCGAGCATGCCAAGAAGCGGGGCTGCAGGTGACCGCGATCGCCGACCCAAACCCTGCGTTTCAGGGGCTTGGATACCGGGGGGCCGAGGTGGTCGCAGAAGATCAGCTCTTGCAAGCTAACCCCGATGGCATCGTCTTATCCAACATCAACCCTGCGCACGTGCAGCGACGCGCTGATCGGCTGCGTGCCATCGCTGGTGGCGTGCGGCTGCTGACACTCTGGTGGCCTAAAACGCTAACCGAGCAACCACCAAAGGTCATGTGCGCGTAAAAAGCGTGTGAGTCGCCATGTCCCATCGGTGAGCCACCCTCGGCCAAGGCCGCTACGATCGATCCGATCTACCAGACTGACGCAATGCCTCACACCACGCCACCCCATCCGCAGGCACCCTTTTTTGATCTGCGACTGGTATACCCATCGGGTATGAGTTTGCCGCGTCGGGATCACCAAAACGCAGAAGATTTCCTTGCCGCGGGCCAACGGGTCCCCGTAAACCTGATCGGGATTGGTATATACTCACCGGTCATGGCCCCCCGACAAACCAACAAGCCGGTGAAATTCGAAGACGCGATCCAGCAGATCGAAGCGGTGATCGATCGGATCGAATCGGGCGAAGTGGGGCTTGAGCAGAGCCTGGTGGAGTACGAGCAGGCCACGAAGCTGATCGGCCGGTGCCGGTCGATCCTCAACACCGCCCAGCAGCGGATCGATCGGCTCACGACCAACGCCCAGGGCCAGCTTGAGGTCACCGGCGAGACCGCCCCTGATCCCGGCCCCAGCCCCGATCGTTAGCCACGAACGCCATGGGTCCAAGCGTCCACCCCAACATGCGCACCTGATCCACAAGCCCTTCATGCCCGATCTTTTTTGGTTCATCCTCGTGACGGTCTACGGCGCTTGCGTGGGTAGCTTTCTGAATGTGGTGATTGTGCGCCTGCCCCAGGGGGTCAGCGTGGTCACGCCGAGGTCAAGCTGCCCCAAGTGTGGCCACGGGTTGGCGTGGTACGACAACGTGCCGATTTTGGGTTGGCTGTGGCTGCGTGGCCGGTGCCGGTACTGCAAGGCCCCGATCAGCGCCCAGTACCCGCTGGTTGAAGCGGCGTGTGCGGCGTTGTTTGTGGGTGTGTTCTGGTTGGACTACCACAGCGGGCTGCGCCCCGGGCTGTTGGAAGCGGGCTTTGGTGCGACGTGGCCGGTGCTGGTCGTGCAATTGGTGCTGGTGGCGGGGCTGCTGGTGTCGACGGTGATCGATGCGCGTCTGTACATCATCCCGGTGCGGATCACGCACGTGGTGACGGCGGTGGCGGCGGTGGTGCTGCCGGTGGCGGCGGCCTGGATGCCCGCGGTGGGCCACAACGCCCCAATGGTGGAGACCCAGGGGCTGGGAGCCGCGATCGGGGGGGCGACCGGCCTGGCCGTGGCGCTGCTGCTGCTGCGATTCGGTTTGCTGCCACGCAGCTTCGACGAGGTGGAAGAGACACTCGACGAGAGCCAACCGATGGACGCGTTCCTGTCTCACCCGCACCCGCGGCGGGAGGTGCTCAAGGAGTGCCTGTTTGTCGGGATGCCGGTGGTGGCGGCGATCGTGGGTTGCTGGCTGATGTATGTGCCCCAGAGCTACACGCCGTTGGACAACCAATACCCCCTGGCGATCCGGGTGTTGGGGGGGGTGGTCGCGGGTTACCTGGTGGGGGCGGGGGTGGTCTGGGTGGTGCGGATCCTGGGCACGCTGACGTTTGGGCGCGAGGCCATGGGGCTGGGCGATGTCCACCTGCTGGCGGCAATCGGGGCGGTCATGGGTTGGCGTGAAGCGGTGCTGGTGTTCTTTATCGCCCCATTTTTCGGGCTGCTGGGGGCTGCGGTGCTTAGCGCTGGGCAGCGGCTGTGGAAGATCCGAGGCCGGGTGATCCCGTACGGGCCGTACCTGGCTGGGGCAGCGGTGGTGGTGATGGTCTGGCACGAGCCGCTGATCGATTTTTTTGGTATCTTCTAACCATCGATTTCGTGTATGGGCACCGGGCGTATCACGATGGTGTTTCAACCGCTGGATGGATTGTTTGGCCCGTGGTCGTTGTAAGGGATTTGCCATGTGCTGTGATCAACCAAAACGGATCGTTGGGTTCGCGGGGGTGGTGCTGGTGTGGGCTGGGTTGCTGGGGGGGTGCCAGTACGAGCAGCTGCAGCTCGAAAACGAGCAGCTGTGGTCCCAGAACCAGGAGCTGCAAAGCGAGCTGGCCCAGTGCCGCTTGGCGCTGGACGGCTCCGAGGCCGACCGCAACGCGCTGATTGCCCGCCTCAATGAAGCACAGAGTCAGGTCGGGGTCATCGCCGCGGCCAACACCACCAGCGACTTCGGTCATATCCAAGGTGTCGAGGCGGTCCAATCAGGCAATCAGATCACGGTGCGTATCCCCGGTGATGTGCTGTTTGCCCCTGGGAAGGTATCGCTTCGGTCGTCGGCTCAAAAGACCCTCAAGCAGATCGCCCAGGTGATCCAACGTGAGTACCCCTCGAATACGATCCACATCAAAGGGTACACCGACACCGACCCGATCAAGAAGAGCAAGTGGGCCGACAACCTGGAGCTGAGCCTTCAGCGGGCTGCGACGGTCCACCGCTACCTGCAGAAGCAGGGGATCGACCCCGCCCGGATGGAGGCGGTGGGCCAGGGCCAGTGGCACCCGCGTGGGACCAAGGCCAAGAGCCGGCGGGTCGAGATCGTAGTGTCGCTGGATCGGTAGGGGTAGATTAATTTAGTTGTGTTGTAGGGCGGTGACACTTGGCGCCTTAACTTCCATTCACCACCACTGACAGTGGTGTTTCTTGTTTCGTTTGAGAGGAAAACCATCATGGCGACCCAAGGCCCTGAGGCCCCGATTCCTATCGCGGGTTTAGGTTTATCTTGTTTAAGAAAATTTGTTGGGATCGTGCATTGTATTGAGTTTGGTCTTTCGGATAAGGGCCGACCCCTCAAAAGCCCTAGCTCTATCGATGCTGTGCTGATCTCCCCATTTGAGGATTCCGGATTTTCGATGTATTGCAGCAAAAAGAGTCTCTCTCGGCCCAAGTGCAAAGTCCAGCTTTGGGTTCGCCCGGTGACCAAATATGGCAACGGCGATACCAGTCGGGTGAATTA
Source organism: Phycisphaeraceae bacterium (assembly GCA_965223655.1). Lineage (GTDB taxonomy): Bacteria > Planctomycetota > Phycisphaerae > Phycisphaerales > Phycisphaeraceae > CBDCXC01. The sequence goes on along the minus strand of CBDCXC010000005.1, from coordinate 52,308 downwards.
TGCCGGCCTATGGAAGAAGTGCTTCCCGGATTGGCGCAAACAGATTGGGGAAATGGATGTGCCAGTCGCTAAGAAATACAACATCGACCATATCTATAGTGAAGAACGGGCTGCCGGCGAAAAGTACGGATACGTACGCTTATGGCCTGTCTCCAGCAAAGTGAATAAGAGCCATGGGGCCAAGTGGGAAAAGGCCAGAATCAAGAAAAACTGGGAAGCCGTCAATAAAAAGATTGCTGTCAATAAGATTCAAACCGTAAAATACCCGCCGTGCATTGCGTATGCCAGCGTGGTAGCAATCTCAAAGTTGCATGGTTATAAAAATACTGAAATGCATGAAGCGTCCCGCGACGATAAGGTTATTAAAATATTAAATGCCACACTCAAACTCAAAAGCCCGGGAAAAAAACGGAATCGGTGCGAGGAGCACATTCATATGGCATGGAAATGATTTGGCCAAACGCATGCTCTGGTTAGCTGACCAATCTCTGTTCACCACAGTACGTTAAACAAACAAATCAACCCTCTATAAAATTCATAGTAGGCTTGAGGTTTTACAGGCCGGATAAGGTTTTGTAATGATCGGCATCATTGACTACGCGATGGGGAATCTGCGCAGCGTTCAGAAGGCGTTTGAGCATGTTGGCACGCGTGCGTCGATCTTGGCGTCGCCTGATGATGTCTCAGGGATCGACCGGCTGGTGTTGCCCGGGGTGGGGGCGTTTGCCGATGGGATGGAGCACCTGACACGGTTGAGCTGGGTTGACGTGATCCGTGATTTTATTGATTCGGGCAAGCCGTTCCTGGGCATCTGCCTGGGGATGCAGCTGCTGTTTGACGGGTCACAGGAAGACGCGCCCGGTATTCAACAGCCGGTGGCGGGCCTGTCGGTTCTGCCGGGGCAGGTGGTGCGGTTTAGCAACCAAGCCCCGGATGGGGCGAGGCTAAAAGTCCCGCACATGGGTTGGAACAGCCTCACCTGGCAACGGGACGATCCGTTGCTAGCTGGGGTCAATCAAGGCGACGCGGTCTACTTTGTGCACAGCTACTACGCCCAACCCCACGCCGATCAGGCTGCAACAATTATTAGCACAACAGCGGACTACGGCGGGGCGTTCTGCGCCTCGGTTTGGCGGGATCATATCTGGGCGACCCAATTCCACCCGGAGAAATCGCAGCGGGTGGGGCTAAGGATGTTCGCTAATTTTGCAAAGATTTAAGCTGCACCCCAAGCTAAGACATGCGAGTTTTCCTCGCGTGCTGAGTGGGTGTGGGTGCTGTAGGCGCACCGGGGGTTTGGTGTGATGGCTTACGGATTGTGATCCGTGGGCCGGTGCGGCTGGCGGTGTGTCAACACCAGCGCCACGCCCGTCCCCACCAGCCCCGCCAGCCCCGCGATGGACCAGAACGACACCGGGTCAACCCCTCCCGCGTCACCGTGGCGGTACGCCAACGCCCCGATCCCAACCAAGATCATCGCAGCGCCCCACCCGATCAGGCAGGCTTGGACCACCTGCGCCCCAGCGACCTTGAGACGCGGCGGATCGGTCGACGCCGACTCCATCAAGGGCCGGGGGTCGAAGTCCACACCCGGGGGCAGGCAAACCGTTAGCGTGTGGCTGGCCCCGTCACGCTGCCAATACCCACCCACCTGCGCCACCTGGTGCAGCAGCACCGCGACCGGCTCGCTGTGCATCGCTTGATCGGTCAGCGACCAGCGAAAGGCACGCCAATCCGACTTCTCTACCACCCGTTGAACCACCAGCTGGTCCGACCCGTCGCGGTCGGCCTCCACCGTGTCTTGGTAATTCACCAGCTTGCTTAGCTGCGGGCAGGCTTCGAGCCGATACAGCCGATCTCGAAGCCAAGTAAAACGAAGCGGTTCGCTCACACCTGCGGTATCCGGGAACCGGGCGTTGGCCTCAATGATGTGTTTCCTACCCTCAGCCGATAAGACCGCTGAGTCTGCCATAACACGCTTCCCGCCCAAGAATTGGTGGCCTAAGTCTTAGACGCCCTATTCTAACAGCAGATCCGATCGAGCCAAGCGAAAAATTGGAAAAAAGCTAACCTCAGGCTGTGCATGGGGTGCGGTCTGTGGGGTTCATGCCCCGATGGTGGCTCGCTGCAAGCCCGGCTGGATCGTCATGGGCGTGATCAGGCCTTGCCCTCGATCGCCCAGCGGCCCGCCACGCCACGCCTACGGATCGAGCCTACCTACCCACATACGATCGCGTTGCTCAAGAACCCCAGCGATCCTGCCCCACCCTGCTGGGCTGAGCAACGATTGACGGCCACCGCCTCTGGGGTTGGTATACCCATCGGGTATGCGTTTGCCGCGTCGGGATCACCCAAACGCCGAAGATTTCCTTGCCGCGGGCGAACGGGACCCCGTAAACCTGATCGGGATTGGTATATATTGATCAGCTCAATACCAACCCTATACCGGATCGGGCAGTAGCGATGATCTATTTTGATAACGCGGCAACCAGTTTCCCCAAGGCCCCGGGGGTGGGCCATGCGATGGCCCAGTTCCTGGCGCACGACGCGGCCAACCCCGGTCGGGCGGGGCACCGGATGGCGGTGGCCGCTGAGCGGATGCTCGATGATACCCGTTTGAAGCTGGCCCGTCTTTTTGACGGGTCGGACCCGCAGCGGATGGTCTTTGCCATGAACTGCACCGATGCGCTCAACATGGCGATCAAGGGTGTGCTGGACCCGGTCAAGGGCAATCAGCACGTGATCACCACGGTGCTGGAGCACAACTCGGTAAGCCGCCCGTTACAGGCGCTGGCCGATGCGGGCGCGATTGAGTTGACACGTGTGGATTGCGACGGCCAAGGGTGGGTCGACCCCGATGCGATCCGCCAGGCGATCCGCCCCAACACGGTGCTGATCGTCATGACGCACGCGTCGAACGTGCTGGGCACGCTCCAGGATGTGGCTGGGGTCGGTGCGATCGCCCGTGAGCACGACCTGTTGTTTTGTTTGGACGCAGCCCAGACCGCGGGCGTGGTCCCGGTTTCAATTGAGCAGATGCAGATCGATCTGTTGGCGTTCCCCGGGCACAAGTCGCTGCTGGGGCCAACCGGTACGGGTGGGTTGTATGTGGGGTCGCGTTGCCCGCAACCGGCCCAGGCGGTGGCTGGGCAGCGCCAAGCGGACACCCCGGGCGGCCAGGCAGGGTTGCGCCCGGCTGGGCTGCGGGCGTGGCGTGAGGGCGGCACGGGCGGCGACTCATCGACGCCCACGCAGCCGACGCTGTACCCTTATTACCTGGAGGGTGGCACGCCCAACACGGTGGGGATCGCGGGGGCTGGCTGCTGGGGTGGATTACATCAACCAGCGTGGGATGGCGTCGTGTATCGCCCATGAGCGGGCGATGGTTGGGAAGCTGATGGATCGGCTTGGGGATGATGCACGATTCACGCTGTACGGCTGCCTGGATCCGGCCAAGCACGTGGGGGCATTATCACTGAATGTCGCCGGCTATGAGGCGTCCGACGCCGGCTCGATCCTCGACGACAGCTTCGAGATCGCGGTGCGTCCGGGTCTGCACTGCGCCCCATACTGCCACCGCCGCCTGGGCACCTTCCCTTCGGGCACGCTGCGGATCAGCCCAGGCCCGTTCAATACCGACGCTGAGCTTAATGCTTTGATCGAAGCCCTGGATCAGATCGCGGGGTAGCGGTCAGGTTGTGGGTGCAGTCCCAGCGATGACCCCCAGCCACACCGATCAAAAAAAACCATCCCAGCCACGGGTCGGCTGGGACGGTTGGATTGTTGATCGGGTTTGTTCGGTGAATCAATACCCCATGCTGATGCCGAACGTGGCGATGATCTCATCCCCGTTGGTGTCTTGGTTGAGCGCTTCGGTGGATTCGCTGAGGTACAGGTAGTGCAAGCCGACGCTCATCTCCCACTGGCCGTAGTCTGCGGGGATACAGGTCAGGGGCATGCTAAAGACCGCGCCGATGTCCAAGTAGCCAAAGTTCGAATCGTCGTCGCCGCCGGGGCTGCTGGGGTCTTCATAGTAGTCGCCTAAGCTAAGCCCCACCGTGACCGGGATCGACAGTGTGACGGGGAAGTCCTCGCTTTCGATGATGGCAAAGCTGGGCTCGATGGCCAGCTCGAGGTAGATCCCCTCATTAGACCCTAAATCGGCTTGCCCATCGAGCTCAAACACCAGCTTCATCGAAGGCTGCAGCCCGCTGGCGATGGCGGTGTCTTCCCACAACGCGCTGTCGTCGTAGGCCGCGGAAAAACCGACCTCACGGATGGTAGGAAACCCATTATTGGGGCTGGTCAGGGCCGTGTAGGAGATACCCAACTCGGTATTTTCCAAGCCGGTGTAGGTTAGGCCAAAGTACAGGTCGGCCTCGTACCAGGTGTCGGGTTCATTGCCGGTGTTGGCCGCGGCGGTTTTCACGTCGTGGAAGCTGTTCCAGATCCCGAAGTTAAAATCAAAGTTGTCGGAAAGATTCAGCGAGATATCGACCCACGGCTGGATGATAAAGCCCTGGTCTTCCTGGACGATGCCTCGGAAAAAGTAGGCGTTGGTGATGTCAAAGCCCGCGCTGGCTGAGATCTTGCCCTGGTTGGGGCCGGGGTCGTCTTGGGCCACAGCGCCGGTTGGTGCCCATAGCAAGATACTGGTGGTCGCCACAAAGACGAGGCCAATCGCGACTTTTCGGGTGCTGGTCAACATAGAAGTCTCCTTTTGATTCGTGCCAGGGCCCATCCAAGATTTTGGACAGCGGATCAACCCCGTAGCGACACCGATTGTAAGGTTAAGTATTTAAGCATAAAGCGTTCCTGGCATTTGTACGCCGACAGCAAACACCTAACGCATCGATCTATACCCGTTCCGATCAGGTTGACGGGGTCCGGTTCGCCCGCGGCAGGGAAATCTTCGACGTTTTTGTGATTCCGACGCGGCAAACGCATACCCCATGGGTATATCGCTATCTAGCTTTATCGGAAGAACCACTAAAATTTCATGAAAAAGACCTGCCGGCTCACACCGGCAAGCGTTGTAAGTGATTGTGTGAGTGGGAAAAAGAATCGATGGACGCTTGACGGTCTATCACGCCCCAGCTCAGCCATGCTCCACTTTTTCAGGAGGACCTCAGGCTCTGGCATCATCCCATCCGGATACCACCGCCTCACCCGAACCCGGTCCCGCTGTGGGCGGGACGCTGGGAAACCAAAGGCAGCGATAGGCTACGACGGATCTGTCCCCGAAGGTTGGTTGGGGCGGATCCGATAGATCACATCGGGGTCGCCGGGCTCCAACGGCAGGTCGGCCGGTGGGCGTGTTCGCTTGCGGTGGCGGACCTGCCGGGCCTGTCGCACGCGGTGCGCACGCCACGCCCGGTTGGCCAAGCTGTTGCGCTGCTTGTGTTCTAAGCGCATCATCAGCACAATCGATGCGTTGTAAAATAGCAAGATCAATAGCAGCCCCAGCAGCGCGAATTCCTTGGGTTGAGCATCCAGGCTCCCGTGGAAGAAAAACAGATCACCCCACCGGTGCAGGCTGCGCTCCAGCTGGTGGGTGCCCAGGATCGAAGAGATCGGGTGGTAGTAGAGATCCTCCCGGAAGATCCGCGGCAGATCCGGCACCAGCGCCCAGATCCCACCGAGGGTCATCGCACCCGGCAACCACCGCCACCCACGCCGACACACCATGCACGCCACGCTACCCGCAGCGCCCACGCAGCCCATGCCAACCGCAAAGTGCATCGTTGTCCACGCCATCCTGCTCGGCCCTATATCTATGCCGCCTTGGGTAAGCTATCGCCCACCGCCCTTCCCGTTGTGGGTATCTCCATCGCTGTTGTCGGGCTTTCACCCCACCGCCCCGTTCTGACACGCCGGCTAGGCAGATCGATCACGGTCTTGCCGTCCAATCCATGCCTGCGTAATTCCGGCACCGGCTTGGCTATGACGACCAATTGGGCTTGCGATAAAGCCTGATCCAGATCATCGTTCAGCAGCAGGTTCAGGTGCGGCAGGTGCTCGCGGATAAACCGCTGGTTAGCGCCTAACAGCTCACCAGGCAACAGGTCGGGGTCGTAGATGCGTAGCGGCACGCCCTTACCCAGCAGCCGCTCGGCCAGCTCCACCATCGGGCTCTCACGCAAGTCGTCGGTCCCCGCCTTGAAGCTTAACCCCACCAGCAGCGTCGGCTGGCGCCCATAACTTAAGATCCGAGACACCTCGCGCGCCAGGTGCGCTTCGTTGCTGGCCAGCACGCACTGAACCAGCGGCAGGTGTAACGCCCGCTCCTGCGCCATCGCGGCCATCGCGCGCGCGTCCTTGGGTAAACACGAGCCGCCAAACGCAAAACCAGGACGCAGGTACGCCCCCGAGATGTTTAAAGTCTTGTCTTGGCACAGCGCCCCCATCACCGCCCCGCCGTCGGCACCGCAGGCCTCGGCCAACGCCGAAACCTCATTGGCAAAATCTACCTTCAACGCGTGGAACAAGTTGCACGCGTACTTGAGCAGCTCGCTTTCGCGCATGCCCAGCGCCACGCGCGGCGAAACGATCCCCTCATAGAGCTTTTCGATCATGGCCGAAACCACACGCCGATCGCTTTGAGCACAACCCGAAACAATCATCGGCGGCTGCGCCCAATCGGCCAACGCGGTGCCTTCACGCAAAAATTCCGGGTGGTGGCAGATCGCGAGGTTGGGGTTGGCCGCGCGCAACGGCAACGCCACACGGCTTTGGGTCGTCCCCGGCTCCACCGTGCTGCGGACCATCACCACCCGCAGCGCCCGGTCGCCGCTTAGACCCGCCTGGAGCTGATCCGTCACGCGGTCGATCGCCTGAAGGTCCACCTGCCCGCTGGGGCCGCTGGGTGTGCCCACCGCGATCATGATCACATCCGACCCACGCGCCGCTTGGATCAGATCGTCGGTCACCTCAAACCGCTGTTGGTCTCTGGCAATACTTAATGCTTCGGATAAGCCCGGCTCGCGCACCGGGCACCGGCCCGCTTGCAGCTGCTCCAGCTTCAGGGGGTTGGACTCTACCCCGATCACCCGGCAACCCCGCTGGGCTAGGCCCGCGGCGCTAACCGCGCCCACATACCCCATCCCCACGACCGTGACGGTCGGCATCCACTGGGGCTGATCGGACATCGCGGATAAAGGCATCACGCAGCCTCCTTGATCAATCGGTCGCCATGAGACAGCCGAGCGTAGTTGTGGGGATCGGGTTCACCGCTACGCGCTTGGGCCGATCGGGTTGCAGGCTCTAGCCCGATATCGATCGGCTCGGATCCCGACCATGACCCCAACCACGCACACAGGCGATTGGCTGCGCCCTCCCAGGTGTGGTGCGCCTCAACCCACGCCAACGCCTGCTGACTCATGGCAGCCGCCAACGACGCGTCACACCACAGCCGCTGGATCGCCTCAACCCACTGCTTGGGGCGGGCACATTGGATCACCGGCTTCTGATCCGACTGGATGACCAACCCCTGGACCGCCTTCGGGGTCGCCACGATCGGCCGGCCCATCGCCGCGGCTTCAAGCAGCTTGTTCTTGATCCCCCCGCCGCAGCGGATCGGCAAGATCGTCACCGAAGCCCCCTTGGCGTGGGGCCGGATGTCGGGCACCTCACCCAGCACCGACACGCCCGGAAGCTTGGACAGCCGCTGCACACGCGGGTGAGGATTTTTACCAATAATCTGCCATGTCGCATCGGGCCGACGCCAACGCAGCAGCGGCCAAACCTTGTGCGCAAACCACGTCACCGCGTCGATGTTGGGCTCAAAATCCATGCGCCCCCAAAACACCAGCGACCGTGGCTGGGTGCGGCGATCGACCACCCGGTCGGGGCAGAAGTAATTCAGATCCACGCCGTTGCGGATCGTCACCGCCCGCTTGGCCCCAGCGACCCATTTTAACAACCAGGTATCCACAGGATTCACACCCACCACCCCGTCTAGACCACGCACAAACATGGCTTCCAAACACCCATACAAGGCCATCTTCCCCAACCGCCCCGGCCACGCACCGATCGATTCACGCTGCATGCACGACGCCTGAAACCGCAACAACTCATCGGCGGCATACCACACCCGCTGCATGCCCCGATGCTGGCTTAACCCCCGCAGCAGCATCGGGCTGTGTATGCCTAAACCCACCACCACCCCCGGCCGGTAACGCTGGGCTAGCCCCACCACACCCGCCATGCGCACCGGATCCAAGCCCTGAAACCGGGCCAACCGCTTCCGCCCTAACATCCCTATCCCACCCCACCCCGCCATGAACCGTTTAGACTGCGCAGGACCAGCCTTGGGCCACTTCACATACAAGCGTTTTAGCGCCTTGGGAGCCGTAGGCGGCAGCGGCTCCATACTCGAAACCACCACCCGCTTGCCCTGCTTGGCCAACGCCATCGCCATCTGATAACCACGGATCCGGTACCCCTGATTCAGCGGCCAGATCGGCTTCTCGCTGACCAGCATCAACTCCACCGCGCGCATCGGTTTGCCCTTCTGAGAAGCCCTGGACCCGATGGACTGAGACGCACGATCAATCTGTTTGGCGTTGGTTTTCACAACCAAACCCTGTTGTGTCTGGCGGTGCTTGCCTAGGCCCGGCTTAGCCGGCCATCCGCATCACCGATGACAGGCTCGCCGCCTGGTGGATCGCCCAAGCAAACCGGTCTGCGGTCTGATCCCACGAGTAGCGGGACAGCCGCTTCTGTGCACGCATGTTCAGCTCGGTGCGCAGCGTCCGGTCGCCCATCAGCCGGTTCAACCCGCGCGCAATCGAGCAGCTATCGAACGGATCAATCAGCAACGCCGCGTCGCCTGCGACTTCGGGCATGCTCGTACACTGGCTCGTCAACACCGCTGTGCCCGATGCCCAAGCATCTAAAATCGGTAAACCAAAGCCCTCCGATAGGCTGGGGTACGCCAGCACCAACGCAGCGCTCAGCAACGCCGGCAGGTGCGCCTCGAGCGCAAATTCACCCAGCCGTACACTATCACTGATACCCAGGTTGTCCGCCACGGCTTGGAATTCGTGACGCCCAGCCGGATCCAACCCCACAATCAACAGCTGGCAGTCTCGCCGCAACGATTTCTCAATCATCCCCCACGCTTCGAGCACGCGCTTGGTGTTTTTTCGAAGCGATCTAGCACCGAAATGCAACACAAACGGCTTGGTAATGCCGTACCGATCCAGCACGGCCCGGCACCGGTCTTGGGGCACCGGACCCACCGAGCTGTCAGGTGCCCACGGGTTCACGGTAATACGGTTCGGATCGGCCTCAAACTCCGCCACCAGACGATCCCGCGTGTAATGCGACGGGCAGACGACCCAAGCCGCACGCCGGCACGCCAGCCGAACCGATTGGGCAAACCGCTTCACGTAACCCGCCGGCCGGCCCTCGGGCATGTCCAGCGGGATCAGATCATGGATCGTCACCACGGTGTTGACCGGCATCCAAGCGGGGCAGAGGTTCGCCGGGCAGTGCACCACATCTACGCTGTCGCGCCAAGCAGCCATCGGCAGCCGCCACCGCTGCCACGCATCCACCCGATCACCCACCATCTCGATCATCCGAGGCTGCACATTGGGCGACTCAAACACCGGATCAACCTCGCCTGCCTGCCGGTGATACGCCAGCACCTCCCAGTGGGGTCGAAGCCGGACCAGATGGCGATACAGATCCACCAAGTTCTTGCCCGTGCCGCGACGGTGAGGCCGGTAGATCGTCCGAGCATCCAGTCCGATACGCATGGAAGTTCCCTAAGCCAACGCCAATCGATCCGACCCGATTTTCATCGGCGAGCGACCCCACGCGGTTGACCGCAAAATCGATATAACCGTCAAAATCTTCCTCAACCGCACAACCGTTCGCGGTCGATAAGACCCATGGCCAGATGGCGGTGATCGGCCACGCCACAACAGCCCGCGGGGTCAGCGCCGCCGCCGGCCCGCTTCGGAGCTTCATGGATGCGATCAAACCCACCGCGATGGCCCCCACACACCAGCCGAATCTGGGAAAGCATCACCCGATTGGCGCACCGCTGGCGCCGCACCCGACCCCGCCCCACCGGGGAAACCCAACAAACCGTAGAGACCCTGCGCGTCCGTTTCCGAGGCCAAACGCTGCGGCTGCTGGTACGCCCAGGCACCACCGACCTGGACCTGGTCGCCATGGCGCTGCGCGAACAGGCGATGTACCCCCTACCCAAAACCGTCCAGCCAAGCGTCATCTTCGACGCCGGGGCCAACATCGGTATCACCGCGCTCTACTTCGCGCTGCAATACCCCAAGGCACAGCTCTACGGCTTCGAGCCGCTGCCCGAAAACCTCGAGCTGCTACGACACAACACCCGCTGCCTGGGCGACCGGATCCAGATCCTGCCCTACGGCTTGTCCGACCGGAACGGGACGTTTGATTACCACATGTCCGACAACCCCTGCAGCTTCGGGGGTGGCGGGTTTATGCAGATTGGCCACGACCCATCGAGGAAACGATCGCTGCCGCTCAAAACCGTCCCCGATGCGATGGCGGAACTGGGCCTGCACCACGTGGACCTGTTCAAACTCGACACCGAAGGCGCCGAGTTAGCGATCCTCCGCAGCATCCCGTCCCCAGTGCGCACCGCCACACAGGCATTCGTCGGCGAATTGCACGGCATCGGGGATTGGGAGGTCTGCCAAACGCTGGCCAGGTCGCACGCCATCGGGGTACAAAAAGCCTTCCACACCCGGTGCTTCCCCTTTATCGCGGTACGCAGGGATCTTGCCAACCCAGCCGTGGGCGCCAAGAAGCTCGCGGCTTAAGCGACGGCCTCTGGTTGGTACAAGCGAAGCGAAAGGACCTCCATCAACCGATCGGCTACCCCTGGTGTGGCGATCACCACACACCCCCGCCGATAGCCCGTCTCTTGGTCGGCAGACGCAGCGGGGAAAAACGCCTTGATCCCCCGATCCCACCACCGGTCAAACAGATCGATCTCAAGTGTTTTCCCCGGCCCGTAATCGTCGTACCCATAACCCGGGTCATCGGGGACCGCGAAGTCGTCGATCATGATCACCGCGTCACGCCAGGCGTCAAAAATGATTTTCAGCTCTTGAGCCAGCGGGATGTCATCCTGCCAATGCGCGTCGAGATAGATGAACGGCAACCCCGCGGTCAGGGTCTTATCCTGGGTCAGCCTTTGCAGGCAAGCGCGGGAATCCTGGTTGACCATGGTCACGTTTGGGTACCGCCGCAGACGCCATTTGGCGTATCGAAAGTAACGCGGTTGAAGCTCGCAGGTGTAGACCGGCAGGCCAAACCGATCCGCAAAATACTCGGTCGTCGCGCCCCGGAACGTGCCGGTCTCGATCACGGCCGTAAAATCGACCGCCGCCATCACCTGATTGACAATCCGCTTCCGCTGAGCCTGATCATTGAGCGGTTTGCTCAGAAAAGAGCCTTTCGGTCGTACCCAGTAATCGATGTGCCCCCACCATGGCTGAGGCAGGATGCCAAGCACAAGGTTCTTCATCACCCGCTGCTTAGGTTCGACTGCCACGGTTGGCCTCCTCAACGTATCTCCATGGGCGCCGTGTTCATGTTGCACGAACAGCATGAGCCGGCACTTGATTCAAAACAGACGCTGTTGCTTAAATTTTTGAACCACCACTCCTACACTGGCTTGTGGGGCCATAGAAACCAGGCACACCGGGGAAAGCTCAATGTTCAAAAACATCAAACTGCATGTCATTCCCACAAACACAATCATTATACCAACAACATCTAAAAAAAAACAGCGCATGATTTTAACTCTGGGTGATAGGGATATAATGCCCCACCATGCCGGCCAACGACCGTTATGACATGCTGGTGATCGGCGGCGGCCACGCGGGGGCCGAGGCGGCTTGGGCCGCGGCCAACCTCGGCGCCCACACCGCCCTGATCACCATGGACCCGGCCAAGATCGGCGCCATGAGCTGCAACCCCGCGATCGGCGGGCTGGCCAAAGGGCAGATCGTGCGCGAGGTCGACGCCCTGGGCGGCCTGATGGGCCGGGCGATCGACGCCACCGGCATCCAGTTCCGCCTGCTCAACGCTTCCAAAGGACCCGCCGTACAAGGCCCACGCGCCCAAGCCGACAAGTACCGATACGCCCAAGAAGTCCAACGCCTGCTGGCCACACGCACCAACCTCAGCATCCTCACCGGCACGGTTGAGCAGATTTTGGTTGATCGTGGCCGCGTCACCGGCGTGGTGGCCCGCCTTACCATTGGCCCCGATCAACAGCGTGAAACCAAACGCATCGATGCCAATGCCGTGGTGCTGACCACCGGCACCTTCATGCGCGGGCTGATGCACACCGGCGACCAACAAACCCCAGGCGGCCGGGCCGGTGAGCGGCCCGCGGTAGGCATCAGCGCCACACTCCAAAACTTGGGGTTTGAGCTGGGCCGGCTCAAGACCGGCACGCCGCCACGCCTTGCCGCCGAGTCGATCGATTTGGATCAACTCGAACCCCAGCCCGGCGATGAGCAGCCCCTGCCTTTTAGCGATCTGACCGACACCCGCCGCTTCCCCGTAACGCCCCAGCGCCCCTGCCACATCACCCACACCACCCCCGCGATCCACCAGCTGATCCGCGACAACCTGCACCGGGCGCCGATGTACAACGGCCAGCTCAAGACCACCGGCCCGCGCTACTGCCCCAGCATCGAGGACAAGGTCGTCCGGTTCGCCGACCGCACCAGCCACCATGTCTACCTCGAACCCGAATCACTTGACACCAACGAGGTGTATTGCAACGGCATCAGCACCTCGCTGCCCGGTGAGGTGCAAGAGCAGATCGTGCGACAGATGCTCGGCTGCGAGCGTGCGCAGATCCTCCGGCACGGGTACGCGGTGGAGTACGACATGGTCTGGCCCCACCAGATCGACGCCACGGGCATGACCAAACGGGTCGAAGGGCTGTTCCTGGCTGGGCAGATCAACGCCACCAGCGGGTATGAGGAAGCCGCAGGCCAGGGTTTAATCGCGGGGCTCAACGCCACACGCTACACCCAAGATCAACCCCTGGTGCGGCTGGCCCGGGACCAGGCCTACATCGGTGTGCTGCTCGATGACCTGATCACCAAAACCCCGCGCGAACCCTACCGCATGTTCACCAGCCGCGCCGAGCACCGCCTGCTGCTGCGGGCCGACAACGCCGACCAACGCCTCACACCACTCGCCCGCCAATGGGGACTGGTCCATGATCACCAATGGCAAGCGTATCAAGCCCGTGACCAGGCGATCACCCAGCTCGCACAACACGTCTCGCAAGCCAAGGTCAACGGCCAGCCGATGCGCGATTGGATCCGCCGAGCCGACGTGGACGCCGATGTGCTATTGAGTGAGCTTCGAGGCCATACCCTGTCATCCCAAACCCTTGACCGCCGACTGCTGGTGCGGTTCCTAGCCGAGATCCAATACGCCGGTTACATCCAGCGCCAACAGCGGCAGATCCAGCAAATCGCTGCACAAGAACACACCCCCCTGCCGGTTCGCTTGGATTACGACCATGTGCAGGGGTTACGCAACGAGGCCCGGCAATCGCTGGCCCACTTCCGACCCGCCACGCTGGGCCAGGCCGGTCGACTGGCGGGCGTCACCCCGGCCGACCTGATGGTGCTTCGCATCGCCTTGAGTTGATCTGCGTCTTAACCGATAGACAACGAAGGACTTGGGGGACTTGAAGCCCCGAAACACGCCACCGCCTATTTGCCCTATGCCTGTATCTCAAACCCCTGCGCCCTGCCTGGTTGTGATCTTCGGTGCTTCGGGTGACCTCACGAAGCGGAAGCTGATCCCCGCGCTGTATGACCTGTACGCCACCAGTCAGCTACCCGACAACTTCGCCGTCTTGGGCATCAGCCGAAGCGGGCTATCGGACGATCAATTCCGCGACCGGCTCCATGAGTTCGCCAAACCCTTTGCCCAACACTATGACGAAACAACCTGGACCCGCTTCGCCCAGCTGCTCTACTACCACGCCGCTGACTCAACCCAAAGCGAGCACTACGACGGTATGAAGCAGCGCATGGCGCAGCTCGCCCAGACCCACCACACGGGCGACAACGCACTGCTATACCTCTCCATGGCGCCCCATCTCTACCAGCCCACGATCGAGCAGATCGGCCAACACAGCATGATCACCGAGGGCAAGAGCTGGTGCAGCATCGATCGGAACGACCGCCCCTGGCAGCGGATCGTGATCGAAAAACCATTCGGAAACGACCTGGCAACCGCGTCTCACCTCAACCGCGTGCTGGGCCGGGTGTTCGAAGAAGAAAGCATCTACCGGATCGACCACTACATGGGCAAGGAGATCGTGCAGAACCTGCTGGTCTTCCGCTTCGCCAACGCGATCTTCGAGCCGATCTGGAACCGCAACTACATCGATCATATCCAGGTCACCGCATCGGAGACCGTCGGCGTCGAGGGGCGCGGGGGTTACTACGACTCACCCAGCGGCGGGGCGATGCGCGACATGGTCGCCAGCCACCTGCTGCAGGTGATGGCCGCGGTGGTCATGGAACCGCCCAACACCATGGTGGCCGACGATATCCGCCGTGAAAAAATCAAGATCCTCAGCGCCGCGCGTCAGCCCCTGCCGGGCCAGATCGACCAGGTCGCGGTACGCGGCCAATACGGCCTGGGCCAGCTCAACGGCACCGCCGCCTGCGGCTACCGCCAAGAGCCGGGCGTCAAACCCGATAGCCAGACCGAGACGTACGCCGCGCTGCAGGTGTTTATCGATACCTGGCGTTGGCACGGCGTGCCGATCTACCTCCGGTCGGGCAAGCGGATGGCCAAAAAGACCACCGAGATCACGGTCAACTTCAAGCCCACGCCCCACTGCCTGTTCCATGAGCAGGCGTGCAAGATCCTCAACCCCAACCAGATCTTGATCAACATCCAGCCTAACGAGGGGATCCGGCTGCGGTTCGAAGGCAAGGTCCCCGGGTCGGGCTTGAATATCAAGGATGTGGTGATGGACTTTGATTACATCCAGCAGTTCGACGCCAAGCCACCCGAGGCCTACGCCACCCTGCTGCTGGACGCGATCCGAGGCGATCAGACGCTGTACAAGCACCGCGACGAGATCGAACACGCGTGGCGCATCGTCCAGCCGGTGCTGGATGAATGGCAGCAAACGCCCCAGGACGACCTGCCCAACTACGCCGCCGGCTCTTGGGGGCCCGCGGCCAGCGACGCCTTGTTGGCGCGCGACCGACGCCACTGGCACAACACCTGACCGTGCCACAATTGGGAGCTGACTCATGAGAGGTGTGACTTGAACGCATCCAACCCAGCGCCCCGTTCGCCTGACTCCCGCCGGCAGGCCGACGACGCCGACCGCCGCCGCGCCGGGCGGCTACAGGTCGAGGATATCCTCTGCCGCGACGAGATCGGTGATTTTGGCCGGGTCTTAGACCTCTCGGCCACCGGCATGCGTGTGCTGCGAAACGGGGCGATCAAGCGGATCCAAGAAGGCAGCCTGATGATGCTCACGGTCGTCCATCAACAATGCCAAGTGTTGGTCAATGTCCGGATACGGTGGGTTGTCCCACTGGGGCGCAAGAAGGCACTGATCGGGTTGGAGTTTGTCCTGTTACCCGACCACGCCCACGAACAGCTGCGACGCATCAGCCGGGTCGCGAAGGTCTCGACGACATTTGTCAATCGTAGGGTGGATTGAAACCAGTGAAGAACCACCACCCATAAGCATGCCTGCCTTGGAGTCATGGGAGGAGATACGCATCGGGTCTCACAGGCATGATCAATGAAGACGCAGATCTTGCCGATTATAGATAGATGACCTCGTCTCCTACGATCGGGGTCGTGCCTTGCACAGGGATCCATTGGGTTGGTTAGGACCGAAGCGACCGATCGCTTGCGCTGAAAGGTTCGCCTGGTACTTGGACAGCGTCCGACACCGACGCCTTGGTGCCCCAGGAATCAAGCGTAAGCGGGCTGGTGTGTTGCTTGTTGGACGCC
Source organism: Phycisphaeraceae bacterium (assembly GCA_965223655.1). Lineage (GTDB taxonomy): Bacteria > Planctomycetota > Phycisphaerae > Phycisphaerales > Phycisphaeraceae > CBDCXC01. Next base: position 36,276 of record CBDCXC010000005.1, on the reverse strand, counting down.
AAACCCATGCCCAGTGAGCCTTCGACCACCCCGTGGCTTCTGCTGATCGAGCCCGACACGACCGTGGCGGGCCTGATCCGCGACGCGATCCAAAAGCACTTCGGGGCCGGGTGTGTCTCGATCTGTACCACGGCCGCCCAAGCCAAGACACAAGATATCAGCCAGGCACGCTTGGTGCTGGCGGGGATGGCCCTGCCCGACGCCAGCGGATTCGACCTGCTCAAACATTTCGTCCAACAGCAACCAGACCTGCCCGTGGTGCTGATGGCCGATAAAAGTGGCAGCGCGCACACGGTCCAGGCAATCCGAAGCGGGGCCGCCGACTGCTGGATCCGAACCGCGGATAACCTGGATGCGATCCCGATGATCGTCGAAAAGACCTTGGCGATCTGGCGTACCAAGCAGGACGGCCGCCGGCTGCGCGCCCAACAATCCCACCTGCTCAAGCAGCTGCGCCACAAAAACCATCAGCTAGAAGAAACCGTGCACAAACTCCAGGCGGTGGCCGCGACCGACCCGCTGACCGGGCTCAACAACCGACGCGGATTCCACCAAGCGCTGACCCGGTGCTTCGCCCAGGCCCAGCGCGATGGGCGCGACCTGGCGTGCATCATGATCGATGTGGACAACTTCAAGCTGGTCAACGATTCGTTAGGCCACCAAGCCGGCGATGAGCTGCTCCAGCACACCGCCACGCTACTCGAGCAACACTGCCGCCGCAGCGATATCGCCGGCCGATTCGGTGGGGATGAGTTTGTCATCCTATTACCCCACACCGACGAAGCCACCGCCACGCGGGTGGCCCGGCGGATCCGACATGCATTCGACCGCAGTGTCAAAGCCACGTTCCACCGTTGGGAACTCGTCGATCGGATCGGGCTAAGCATGGGGATGGCCACGCTGGTGGGCTCCTGCCCCGATCAGCCCGATCAGCTGGTCACGCTGGCCGATCAGGCGCTGTACGGCTCCAAGCAAGCAGGCAAAACCCGGCTGATGGCCTACCGCAAGCACATGCCACGCACCACAGCGAACGCCCGCCACCCCATGGTCAAACGCCTCGTCACACCGGTCACGCATCGGCTACCCACGCCGCGCCAGCACCCAGGCAGCAAGCAACACGCCGCCGATCGCTAGCCGTGGCGCACCACCGGGCCCTGAGCTGGGTGTGATCGGTCTACGCATCCCTGAAACTCGGATCAGATGGATTCGAGCAGCTGGGCCATCTCGCTGCGGGCGTGCTCGTCGCCGGCGTCTTGGGCCACGCGCATCCCCTGCTGGAGTGTGTCGCGTGCTTGATCGGGTTGACCCATCTCCGACAGCATCCGGGCCTTCTGGTAGAAAGCGTAGCAGTAGTGCGCATCGAGCGCGAGGGTCTTGTCTAGCCACCCGATGGCTTCTTGGTGCCGCTGGGCCTTGGCGTGCTCCATCGCGATGCCGTAAGCGCAAAACGGGTCATTGGGATCCGCCTCATAGAGCTTGGTCAGCCGATCAAGCCGGTTCGCAGGGGTGTTGGGGTCAGGCATGGTTGCTTCTAGGGGTTGGCTGACCGCCGGTGACGGGCATAGAGCCGCCGTGTCGCCATGTTGAAGTAGACCAGGTACCCTACCATCGCCACGCAAGCCGCACCCGACCCCACCGCCATCAGCAGGTACCTGCGGTCGGCCAGATCACGGAATTGGCCGTGCGAATACAAAGCAAACCCCAGGAAAAACAAGACCGCAGACGAAATCAAGACCCGGTGGAAATAGTACAGATCCATCGTTTGCTCCAAGGCGTTGCGCTATGAACAAAAGTATACCCCACCCAGGTGCGACCGGCTCAGCCGCCCCTCAGCGGGTTGGGGCCGGCTCGATCGAGGGATCAAGCTTGCCCGCGGCTTCGAAGGCGGCGATCCGCCTGCGGCACCCATCGCAGACGCGGCAGTGCTTCTCGCCGTGCATCAAGCAAGACCAACCCAACTCCCAAGGCAGGCCCAGCTGATCACCCAACGCCAACAGCTGGGGATCAGTCAGCTCCAGCAGCGGAGTTTGGATCGTAGGCGGCGATGGGTGCTCGGTCTTGACCATGTGCCGGGCCAGCACCGCCTGCTCGGTGGCGAGGCTGGCGTGGGCGAAGTCACCGTTAGATTGGGTCGGCCAGATCAGCCGATCTGCACCGATCTGGATCGCGCGCATCAGGCCGTTGATCAGCACCTGTGTCCGCAGCAGCGGGGATAGAGGCCGGGGCGTATTGGGGGTTTGGTCGTCTTGCTTGATCGTCACCCGCGGCAGGTCGACCGTCACGACTTCGTGCACCTTAAAGTGCTCGGCTTGACGCCGCACGTACTGGGCGCGGATCTTCGTATTCGACCGGCCATCCAAGAGATGCAGCAGCGTAACGCTTAGCCGCGACCCGCCCGAGAGCGCCGACCCGATCGCCACCAAGCTGCGCAACCCACCGCTGGTGAGGATGACCGTGTGTGTGCTGGGCATGCATGGGATATCGGCCAGGCCGGGTTTGGCGATACAATCCTTTCAATGGATGCGGCCTTTGCTTGGGGTTGACACCGTTGGCCAGCGTGATCAGACTCCCAATGAAACCGCCCGCCATGGCATATAGACCAGTCCCGATCAGGTTGACGGGGACCCGTTCGCCTGCGGCATGGAAATCTTGGGCGTTTTTGTGATCCTGACGCGGAACCCCCATACCCGATGGGTATAGGAACCGGTATCCATGAGCCTTGTGGTCATCCAACACTGCCCCCCCGAAGGCCCCGCGGTTCTAGGCACCACCCTGCAGGGATACGGCCATTGCCTGTACACGGTCAAACCCTACGCCGGCCAGCCGCTGCCCCCTATCGCGCCAGGTGTAGACGGTGTGATCGCCATGGGCGGGCCGATGAACGTCGATCAAACCGATCAATACCCGTGGCTCCAAGATGAGCTGCAATACCTCCAAGCCGCGCACGAAGCGGGCGTGCCGATCGTGGGCATCTGCTTAGGCGCCCAGCTGATCGCCGCGGCCCTAGGCGGGCAGGTGGGCGCCATGGCCCAGCCGGAGGTCGGGTGGCAACGGCTGACGCTGGCGTTCCCCGGGACCGTGGACCCGATGCTGGCCGGCATCGGGTGGGACACCATCCAGTTCCACCTCCACGGCCAAGAAGTCACGCGCCTGCCGCCCAACGCCACCCCATTAGCCGGCTCCCAGGCGTGCAAGCACCAGGCGTTCCGCGTCGGGCAGACCACCTATGGGTTCCAATACCATTTCGAGTGGGATCACCAAGACCTCCAGCAGATGGTCAAGGACCCATTGGTTGCCCAGGTGGGGCTTTCGGGCGACCAACTGCTCCACGAAGCCGACACCCATTACCACGCCTACCGCCGCTTGGGTGACCGGCTGTGCCACACGATCACAACAGCCCTATTCCCAATCGATAAACGGTTGGCGGGGTGATGGCGTCTCGTGGGTCCATCCTCACGGTGGCGGTGCCCAAGGGGTTTGGCCTAGCGCGTGCGGTCTGCAGCTACGGTTACTTCCTGCTGGCCCCGAATGTTTGGGACCCCACCAAGCAGGTGCTCCACCGCCCGTTGCGGGGCGATCAAGACCGCCTGATCCCCACAACACTCAGCCAGCGTCACCCCGATCGGCTGCAGATCGCCTGCGCCGACCGTGTTGGCCGATCCGAAGCCACAAAGCTGCGTGCCCAGGTTACGCGCATGCTGCGGCTGGACGAAGACTTTCGACTGTGGCGACGTTTGCATCCTGCGGCAAGGCGGGCAGGGTTTGATCGCTTGTTCCGATCGCCCTCGCTGTTTGAAGACATGGTCAAAACGATCACCGGCTGCAATGTCACCTGGCCCAACACGATGCGCATGAACGCGTTGCTGTGTGAGCGGATCGGGCAAGGCGGGTTCCCCACCGCCCAGCAGCTGGCGCAGGTGCGCGTCGACCGGCTCAAGCAACGCTGCAGAGTCGGGTACCGCGCCCAGCGCATCGTGCGGCTGGCCCGGGATGTGGTCAAGGGCAGGCTCGACCTGCGACCCTTTGAAGACCCCGCTGCCTCGACCGATGCGGTGTTCAACCGGTTCCTAACGATCTACGGGATCGGGGCGTACGCCGCGGGCAACCTCTGCCAACTGGTGGGGCGGTATGATCGGCTGGCGATCGATACCGAAACCTACCGCCACTTCCGACAGGTCCACCACACCCCCACACCGGCGAACCCGAAGCGGCTGCACAAGCAGATCGAGGCTTACTACGCCCAATACGCGCCCTACCAATTTTTGGCGTACTGGTTTGAGCTTTGGCAGGCCTACCAAGCCCGCTTCGGCAGCGCCCAGGCTTGGCACGCCGATGACCACGGGCCTAACTTTACCGCCAACCATTTGCGATGATGGCTTGACCCATCGTTGGTAGCGCCACGGCCTAAACCGTGTCCCATAACACCGCGCGTGTGTATCGGTCGTGATCGGCCGCCGGGGTGCGATTTCTACGCCCGGTTATCCACACCAGCCGATACACACGCCTGGCGCTAACCGCCGACACACATAGGGATACCTCTCCGATGCCTCGACTCAACGCCCCTCGCACCACGCCAACACCACAAGGCCTCCAGGGCTTCGGCTTGATAACCAACGATCCTCGCAATGACCACTAAGGGCAGCCGCATGGGACGGATCCGAAAAGCCTTTGATCGGTTTTATTGGAAGCTGGCCAACCGGGTCACACCCGGGTTGGTCAACGCCCAGCGGCGTTACCTGCGGCGGTTGCTGGAACTGTCAAACCCCAACCAGCGGTGGCTGGACCTGGGCTGCGGCAGCCGGATCGTGCCCCAGTGGATCCCCGAGGCCCAGACCATCCAGGCTCAACTCGACGTCAGGGCAGGCAGGCTGATCGGGATCGACTGCGACCATGCCTCGCTGGCGCGCAACCACGCGACCCCACGGTGCATCCAAGGCCAAGTGGGCCAGCTGCCGTTCCAAGACAATTCGTTCGACCTGGTTACCGCCAACATGGTGGTCGAACACCTCGAGCAACCCGAGCTGGTGCTCCAAGAGATCCACCGCGTGCTCAAGCCCAGTGGTGTGTTTCTGTTCCAGACGCCTAACCTGCTCAACCCGATGGTGCTGGTCTCTCTGCTGCTGCCCCAGCGGATCAAGAACCTGATCATCTGGTTCCTACAAGGCCGAGCCGAACACGATGTGTTTCCCACCTATTACCGGATGAACCGCAGCAGCGTCATCCAACGCTTGGCCCAGCAAGCGGGCTTGGGTGTGGGGACGATCAGCCTGGTCGAGACCTCGGCTGAAACGGTCATGCTGGGGCCGCTGGTGATCTTTGAGCTGTTGTTTATCCGCCTGACCCGTTGCCACGCGCTGCGCTCGCTGCGTAGCGATATCATCGCTACCCTGAAAAAACCCGCCCCGGTTGCCACCCCCCAACTCCGGCCCGCAGCCCCCGCCACGCACAGCCAAGCCGGCGTCACGCCCCACATCCCCGAGGCGCACGGCCGTCCCACGCTTGCCGACGCGGCGTAAGCCCAAGGCGGCTACGGCCTGGCGGGCTCAAAATCGAACTTCTGCCCGCCGATCGAAGCTTCGTACATCAGCCCGCCTTTAGCCAAGGTAAACACGACAACCCCGCTTTCGTAATCGGCATCGGCCGACGCGCCGGCGGTCGCGGCCACCGCAGAAACCTGGGCGGCGAAGGCGAAGTTGCCGGACTTGAACCGATCCAAGGCTTGCTTGGTCTCAAAGAAGATCAGCTCGCTGTAGGCCTGGCCGCCCAGCTGAAACCCGATCGTGCCTTGTGAAAGGTCGCAGTACCCCGTCATGGTGCCGCTTTCGAATAGCTCCCCACGGCCATACGCGCCACCGACCCCGATGCCGCCCTTGGCCACCGTCGGGAAGACCGCATACCCATACGCGGCGCGAAAAAACTGCTTCAGGCTCGGGTCCTGCTGCTTGAAACGAGCCACGGTCTCAACGACTTTTTGGTGCAGCTCTGCCTTGCCCTGCTGTGATTTGGGGGCGGTCGAACACCCACTGAAACCGGCGACAAGGATCAACACCCCCCAAACGGCAACGGTAGTTCTTTTCATGGTTATCCTCATAATCATTGATTGGGGTTAACAAGAAACGAATAACGGCTGTGGTTTGCATTTGTCTTGCATGGGGTTACTTGGCATCGGCTCGATGATACCGATTTCGACCCTGACACGCGACCCGACCGCCACGGCTTGTCGCAGACTGACCTGGAGGGGATGTGTTAACCGGCCCCGGCTGCGGCTGCTTTTTCTTGCTGCTTGCGCAGGTCTTCTTTGCGCTTGGCCTGATCGTCTTCGTAGCCGGGGTTGTAGTGGCCGATCAGCAGGCCGTGGTTGGGGTTGGTAAAGGCGATCGCGTTCGCTTGAGCCGCCAGATCACGTGCCTTGTCCGCAACCGCACTGACCCCCGCGTGGATCGCTGTCGCTATAAGGTCTTGAGGGTGTATTCCCCCCCGTGCATTGGCGACGGTCTGTTCGAATTCCCAAAGCTGACGGCCGGTCTTTACATCTACCAGCCGGTACGCCACGGTCACTTCGACCTTGGATTGGATCACGATGTACTGCTGCCCCCATTCCTTGATGGTGATGTAGAGCACCGCGTCGGCACCGAACACCTCGCCCAGCTTGTGCAGCGGCACCTGGTGCATCTCGCCGGGCGTGGGCATGCCGTTGTCTTTCATCATCTGGTCCACGATCGCCATCGGGAACACGTAGTACCCCTGCTCGGCCAGCGGCGTGGTCACGGTCGACAGGAACCCATTGGACGCCATGACCTCGGCAGAATTGTTCAACGGCGGCAGCACCAGCACCGACCTGGGCATGTGTGCTAAGTAGGCGCTGTAGTCCGTGGGTTTGGCACACCCGACCGCCAGCATCAGCACCGCCATCACACAAACGAAGCGTCGCTTCATCATCATTTGAGCTGCTCCAGCAGGCGGTCCATGAGCTTGCGGCTTTCGGGGAACGCTTGCTTCTCTGCCCGGAAGTACGCCGCGGCCGACGCGGTATCGCCGGTTAAGTAAAACAGGTACCCCAGGTGGGCGTTCTTGCCCGGGGGTACCAGCTTTTCTTTGGATAGTGTTTGTTCAACCTCGGTTAATAGCCGATCGATCTCTTCTTCGGTGTTGTAGCCATCGGCTTTGCTGTACATGTTTAAGAGCGATTGCTCGTAGCTGCCCCAGTCGTAGAGCGTGCTGGTACAGCCGGTGCAACCCCACAGTACCAAGGCGCCGATGACGGCCGCGAAGCGAGGCGGGTGGTCGAACCGGCTCACTCTTGCACCGCCTGCCAGGTGCCTTGTTCCAACCCTTCGACCAGCCGATCGACCGCTTCGATCATCGCCAGGTTCAGCACCTTGTCGTTGAGTGTTGCATCGTAAGCGGCGCTGGTCCCAAACCCGAGGACCTCTTCATTCGACAGGTCATACTCGCCAGCGCCCTGCGCGGAGAAAACGATCTGGGACGTGGTCGTATCCACGATGGAAATCGATACCTTGGCGTAAGCAGTCTGCTTCTTCTTTTTGCCCAGGATCCCCAACAGCGCGTGCCCGCCGGTCTCTTTGCGCCCAAACTCGGTCACCGCCCCGGTCAGCACGACGTCCCCGCCGGTCAGGCGCTGCTGCTGACCCGATATGCCCGATTCCCGGGCGAGCTCTTCCATGTTCACCCGATCTAACAGGATGAATCGGTTGGTCTGTGACAGGTGGGTTTTGAGGATCTGCCTGGCTTGCATCCCCAGCCGATCGGTCCCGTCGGAGAAAATCCCCTTGCCATAAGGCGATTTGTTGACGAACTTCCCGATCGCCAGCTTGTGCCTGGGGCCGTTGTACGCGGTGTGCTTCGAGGCCACGGATTGGACCTCCAATCGGCTGTGGGTCTCGGTAGCTTCGCAGCCCAGCGCCGCGAGGATCAAGACACCCGCTAATCCGGCGGCCCAAGCCCGATGCGTAGGGTCAACACGACCGCATCCCTTCTGGCTGGTGTGGCTGTGTTTCATGGCCTATTTCCTATCACAAGAAACCTGGTGGAGCAAGAGGTCCGCTATGCTATGCTAGGCTTTGGGCTGTAGGCGATACGAGCCAATGCTGACTTGTATCGGCCAATTGATCCATCGGATATGAATCCGCCAAAGGGGCTGCTTGATAAACAAACACGTACAATCGTGGCGGGTATATCGTTGATGCCGGTACAATGACTAAACTTGGTGACGGTATTGCAGCCTGATCATCGCTCTATCTCCGATACGCAAGCAGGGCGGGAGCCATGTGTGTGTGAAGGTCCTCTAGGCATTTCGGGTACCGACGCTGCGCCACGTCAAGGCGCTCTACGCCAAAAAGAACACCGGGGTGAGGCAGGGTCTTGCTGGAAGCTGATGGCGCTGGTCTTTGCGTTATGCCTGGGGTCGAACATCCTCAGCGTGCGGCTCTTTGGGTACTGGGACCTGCCCCCGAAGAACCGAGACGGGGTGGATTACGAGTGCATCGCGTTTAACCTGGCCCAGGGCCACGGGTATGGGCGCAACTGGGGCGATCCGCAGTGGCGTGAGCCTTACGTGGATCACAACCCGACCGGCCGTTATCGGCGCATCCTGGACTGCACCGATCCGTATAGCGCCACGGCCTATCGGCCGCCGGGGTTGCCGTTTTTGCTGGCGGGGATCTACAACGTTTGGGGGCGCGACTTCCTGGTGTTTCGGCTGGTCAACTGTGGGATTTTCGCGTTGACGGTTGCATTAGCGGTGGGTTTGGCCTGGCGGGTGGCGACCCCGGTGCCCGCGGTGATCGTTGCGGGGCTTGGGGTGTGCGACCCGATCCTCAAAAAATACGCTGGCTACTTCTTAACTGAAGGGCTGGCGTGTTTGGGGGTGGTGCTGTTGGCGTGGTCGGCGGTATTGCTTGCACAACGCAGGGCGTTGCGGTATGTCGCTTTGGTTGGCGTAGTCCTGGGGGGATTGGTGTTGTGCCGCTCGGTTTTTGTGTTGTGGTACCCGCTTGGTTTGGGGTTGGTCGTGTGGCTTGGGTGGGGTAACAGTAAACCCAATGGGTTGGCCCGGGTGGCTGGCACTCGTGATCGCCCTGCCGATCCGCCCCGACACGGGGTCGCCGCCGCGGTACTGGTGTTCCTCACCACAGCCCTGCTGGTGCCCCTGCCGTGGTGGGTACGCAACTGCGTGGTGCTCGACGCGTTCATGCCGCTGGGCACACAAGGGGGGATCGGGTTGCCCGGCGGGTACAGCGCCGCAGCGGTTCAAGCGAACGGGCACTGGGTGAACCTGGAGACTTTTGGGGGGTATGACGCTTTTTTTGATCAGGTTAACGGTCGGGGCCTGTCTGGGATCGAGTTGGAGAAGCAGCAGGCTCAATATGGTCAGCGGATGGCGGTTCGATGGATTTTGACCAACCCCTTGCAGGTGCCAAAGCTGGCGCTGAGTAAGCTGATTCAGCTTTGGATCAAGCCGCGATTTTATAGCCTATTATTATTGGGAGTCGCGTGTTTGGGGCTGCGTTGGGCCTGGCCAAAGCGGGCGGTTGGGGTGCTTTGGGCGATCGTGGCATACAACAGCTTAGTGGTAATGGTGACCTATGTCGGTGGGGGTGGGCGCTTCTTGGTCCCGGTCTGGCTGATCTTGTATACCCTCGTAGGGATTGGGCTGTGGCGGTGCGGGGTGTGGTGGTATCAACGCCAATCCAGACCCGCGGCATTGGAGCCGTGTGGGTCGAGCTGAGTCAGCTAAGATTGCTGCCACGGCGGCTTGCCAATGATCTCACCGCAAGATCGTTGTTGTTTTGGTTTGTGGTGTGAGTCCTGGGCTAACCCATGGGTGTGTTGATGTCGAAATTAAAGCGCGGCTTGGCGCACCCGTCGACCGTCGGGTTAGACATCGATGACCCTACGACGACCAGGCTGCGGCGGCAGATCATCCTTGACAAGCCGTTCCTCAAAAAAATCTACGATCAGTGGTATGGATCCATTGCGCAGGCGTTGCCCCGGGGCCCCCAGCTCGTGTTGGAGCTGGGCTCGGGCGCGGGGTACATGGGCGACATGATCCCGCGGGTGATCACATCAGACCTGTTGGTGTGCCCGGGCCTTGGGCTGGTGGCCGATGGATGTCGGCTGCCGTTTGCCGACCGCTCGCTGCGTGGCGTGGCGATGGTGGACGTGCTGCACCACATCCCCCAGCCGCGTCGGTTCTTGGCCGAAGCCGCCCGGTGTGTCCACGAAGGTGGGGCGATCGCGATGATCGAGCCGTGGGTCACATGGTGGTCGCGGTGGGTCTATACCAAGCTGCACCACGAGCCGTTTCTGCCCGACGCAAACCACTGGGAGTTCGCCACCACCGGGCCGCTATCGGGCGCCAACGGGGCGCTGCCTTGGATCCTGTTTCACCGGGACCGGGACCAATTTGAGCGCGAGTTCCCCCAGTGGGGGATCGAAACGATCCAGCCCACGATGCCGCTGCGGTACCTGCTGTCGGGCGGCGTGTCGATGCGCAGCCTCCAACCGGGGTGGAGCTATCGGTTCTGGGGGCTGATCGAGCATACCCTGGACCGCATGGGCATCGGCGCAGCGATGTTTGCACTGATCGTGCTCCGTCGCCGGCCCTGCCATGAATCGACCAATCCCTCATGCCTTTAGGTACGCCCTTGCCCCACCGACCGGTTGACCCCCCTGTGCACCACACCGATCGATGTGTGTCAACGGTGCGTCTCAAGGATGGCGTGTGCTGGGTGGACCGCGCGGTAGCCGATCAATGCGGCGTGCTCGGTGACCCCGAATCAATTGCCACGCTGCTCGACACACTGCTCAACCCCCACACACCCGCTATCCAGGTTTTTAAAGATGACAGCCGATCCCGGGTGTGCGTGGTTCAAGGCCACGGGCGGGCGTGGGTGGTCAAGCGCTACCGGCTGCCACGCTGGAAGACATGGGCCTACCACGTGTTTCGCTTAACACCGGCGTGGCGGGAATGGCTGGGATCACATCGGCTAGCTTTGGCGGGCTGCTGTGTGAGTCGGCCTCTGGCGCTGGTCCATCAACGGGGGCATCGAAGCACCGGCCAGACCTTGATCTTGTCCTTGGCGCCAGGCCAATCGCTGTATCACGTGTTGGCCGATTCGAAGCCGCCAACAAACCGCAGCAATGCTGACCGCCGCTTACGTAGGCGGATCGCCCAGGCCATCGGCCAACAGATCGGCAAGATGACCGCCGCGGGTATCATCAACCGCGATTTGAAACCCAGCAACTGGGTCATCGATTCGGCCGGTGGTGACGCAGGCGACCCTCAAGCGGTGATGATCGACCCCGCTGGCCTGCGCCGCCGCCGCGGCGATCAGCAGGTGTATGCGATGCTCGCGGGGTTCCTGTGCGCCACCCAAGAGCCCGGCGGGGTGACGCTGCGTGAGGCGGTGGCGTGCCTCAAAGCGGTGCTCCAAGCCGACCCTTCGATCGCCGAACGCGAACGACTTCGGCTCAACGCCGCGGCCCGAAGCATCTGGCGAACCATCGATGAATCGCAATCCGTATCATTCTTGGTTAACCGGTGACGCGGTGCGCAGCCCGATGGAGAGCACGCCATTGCTTTGCCTGCCTAACCCGGTGACGCGGTACCACTGGCCCTCGGTCATGTCTGCGGCGATCTGCGCCGAGGTGCCCTTGGCTTGGATCTGGACCGGTGTGCCGTCTTCGGCCTCACCCGCCACCACGCGCACACTTTTGAGGATCGCGATCTTGCGCTCAAGCCGCACGGTATTGGCTTCCACTTCCCGCTTCTCTTGTTCGAGCTTTTCAACGGCTTGCTTGGCGTCCTGGATCGCTTCGGCGCTATACTGCTGATTGACTTCGTAGCGGTCGTAGTAGCTCGACCAGACGTGTCGGGTCCGGGAGACTTCTTGGAAACGCTGCCTGGCTTCGGATAGCTGGTGACCGATCGACGTTAGCCGGTTGCGCTGAACATCCAGCTGCTGATCAAGGTCGTCGGTATCGGGCTGGGGGTTGCTGGTGATCCGGACGACCCAAGTACCTTGCCCGTGTTCAGCCGGCCCGGCGTCTTGGGCCGCCGTCACCGGCTGGGCGTCGCCTTGTCGGTCTCGCAGAGAGCGGATCTCGATCCGCAGCATCTTGAGCTCCTGCTGCAACACCCCAACCGAGCCGGCCAGCTGGCTTACCTGGTCCTCGAGGTTGCGGACTCGTTCGCGATACGACCCAGGCTCGGCCAGCGCCTTGTTGCCTATCCATAGCACCCACACAAATAACAGCAGACCGTAATGACCTCTCATGATGCGCCCCTTTCAAACCGCAAAAAAAATGAGTAAAACGGCTCTTCACCCAGGGATCGATGGCCCACCCCTGGCCTCTCATGGTTAAATGTATTGTACACACCCATTGAGAGATTGCTGATCCACGCGGTCAGACACGGTGCGCAAACGCGACCGCATCCCAGACCCCCAACGCCCCCAGCAGCAGGCTCACCAGGCCGTTGAGCGTAAAGAACGCCAAATGGATATGCCGGGTGCCCGACCGCCAAATCAGGGTGTGCTCTAGGACAATCAAGCCCCCGACAATGGCCGCCCCAACCCCAAACCCACGGCCGAGCATCGGGCTGATCCAACACAACCCCACCAACAGCGCCAGCATTACCGCGTGCAGCGTCCGGCTAACCCACAACGCCGGCTCTACCCCTAGCCGGGCGGGCATCGAAAACACACCCGTTTCCCGATCGCTGTCCACATCTTGGAGCGCGTAGATCACGTCAAAGCCCGCCACCCAACACGCCACCACCCCGGCTAATAGATACGGGCCACTGACCATGAGGTAGCCCGGCTCGATCGCGATCACCGCCGCCAATGGGCTCAACGCCAACGCGCTGCCCAAAAACAGGTGGCACAGCCAAGTCCACCGCTTGGTGTAGCTGTACATGATCAACCACGCCAGCACGAACGGGCTAAGGATCAACGGGTAGGGGTTGGCGTCGAGCATCCAAAAACCACCCGCCCCTGCAACAAACACCACCGCGCTTAAACACCCAGCAACGAACACGAATTGGCGTGACAGCCGCCCAGAGGGGATCGCACGCCCACGCGTGCGGGGATTCACCCGATCCAGTGACGCATCCAGAAAACGATTGGCAATCATCGCCGCGGTACGCCCAGACACCATACAAACCACAATCAGACCCACCGCCGCCAAACCCGGTAGCCGTCCCACTGACGCCGACGCCATAAACGTCGCCAGCAACGCAAACGGCAGCGCAAAAACCGTGTGGCTGACCTTGATGTCACGCGTCAAGACCGCAACCCGTTGGCCAAAACTTAAAATCGGTTTATCGCAGCTGATCGCTACAGAAGCCATGCCTACATATCCTGACACACACATCACACGGATTCGGATCCATCCGTTGGCATCCACTACGCATCAATATACCCCTCGGGTATGAATGCGCCGGGCCGGAAACACAAAAACATCTCGGATTTTCCCCTCACGGTCAGACGGTGATCCATCAACTCGATCCGGACGGGTATCTCTAAACACACCGCGGCCCAGCCGGATCGGTGATGGGTTGATCCTGCGCTTCCTGAGATGGTGTTGTGTCTTCTCCCCACCGTACACTCAAGCGATGCTCAATGCCCAGCAAGTCCAACACCCGAGCCACCACAAAATCAACCAGATCGCCGATCCCCATCGGGTTCAAATAAAAACCGGGGTTCGCCGGGCAAACGACTGCGCCGGCTTCGGTGGCCAGCTGCATGTTGCGGATATCAACCAAGCTCAACGGTGTCTCGCGATGGACCAAGACCAGCCGCCGCCGCTCCTTGAGCGTCACCATCGCCGCGCGGTGCAGCAGGTTCGAAGCAGACCCCTGCGCCACCGCAGACAGGCTGTTGGACGAGCAGGGGATAATCACCATACCCTGATGCACAAACGAGCCGCTGGCGATCGCCGCCCCCACATCACGGTAGCGGTGCACCACCACCCGGCCCGGCCGGCTATCCAGCCCATCGATGGCCGGACCACCACCCGGTGATGCGTCATGGATCAATGTTTCCGAATCAAGCCCCTCCAACCCCAACTCATCGTGGAGCATGCGCTGGCCCATCGGTGAGACCACCAGGTGCGTCTCCACGCCGCTGGCAACCAGCAGCCTCACTAGCCGTTGGGCATAAGCCGCACCGCTGGCGCCGCTGATCCCTACAACGATCCGTTGGTGTGTAGCCAAAGCCATCTCTCGCATGATGCCCGGTGAAAGCGGATCGGATACATGACGACGCGAGCGCGCAACACCCGCATTATATACCCATCGGGCATGGGTTTGCCGCGTGGGGATCACAAACACGCCCAAGATTGCCCTGCCGCGCGCTAACCGGGCCCCGTCAACCCGATCGGGACGGGTTACGCACCGTGTGTGCACGCGCCAGATCGGGCACACCTAGGGTTGGTCCGGCGCTTTGAGCGTCAGCAACACCCCGTTGGCTTTGAGCTGGAACGCGACAAGCTGGATCTTCTGATGGTGGAGCTTCAGCACCGGGTCGAAGCTCATGCCGTCAAGGGCCTCGGTAACCTGATCGATCATATGGGTGTAGTCCGGGCTGGCGCCCCGCTGGATTGCTTTCCCGATCCATTTTTCTGCGGGTACACCCAGCTGGCCTAGGATCACATCCTCGACCCGGAGGATCGCGTCTTGGCCGTCTTGTATCGCCACATGCACCGCCATGCTCACCACTTGGTTGACCGACGGTCTATCGACCAGGAACGCCAAGATCAGACGCCCATCATCGATCGCGATCATCGGATAAGCCACATACTCGGGTATGGTCAGGCCTTGGTTGGCAGCCCAGCCCGCAAGACGCTGGTTGATCCACGCGTTGATTTCGTCCACAGTCAGGAACAGCTGCCGGGTACCGTGGCCCCCAACCGAGGCGGCGTAGGTGTCTGCGGCGAGGCTAAACAAACCCTGCCCACCCGGGTCGCTGAGCGTAGGGTCATAGCTCACCGCGGCCAATAGCCGCTGCTCGACCGACTCGGCCATCGTCATGAGTTGTTCGGGCGTGTGTTGAGCCAAGAATGCCTGGTTCTTAACCCAATATTCGGGCTTGGAACGCCACTGCCAATACCCCCACAGCGTGGCCAAGACCAGCACCACCCCCAGCCCGCCTAGCACCTGCCACACGCGGCGCTTGCCACGCCCCGGAGGATGTAGCGGCGCAGGGGTGTCGGGCGTGCTTGGCGCCGCGGGCGAAGCCGGGTCAGACGCCGTGGGAGTGGCTGCCGAATCAAAGGACGGTTTGGGCGTCGGGTCGTTTGGCATCGGGTGTTCCGTTCTTGTGTCGTAGCGCGGCGCTAAGACCAATGACGCAAAGTTTTGAATCGATCTGCCGATTGCGGGTATTGATCAGACAAAGACGGATCAACCCTACGCCGCACCATCAATATACCCGTCCCGATCAGGTTGATGGGGTCCGGTTCGCCCGCGGCAGGGGAATCTTTGGCGTTTTGGTGATTCCCACGCGGCAAACCCATGCCCGATGGGCATATCCATGATACGTCTTAATCTAGATCAGGGACCACCGGCTCAAACCGATCACCGGGTTTGAGGTTGTGGCCGTGGAGGAAGTTTTGGATGCTCATGGGTCGTCCCCCGGGCCGTTGGACTTCCAAGAGGCGCACCGCGCCGTCGCGTGCAGCCACGGCGGCGCCTTCGAGCACCGTGCCGGGCGGGGGCGGCGGTTGGGTGGGGTTGAGCCCGATGAAGCAAGACAGGTCCGGCTCTGCAGCGACCCGGCGCAGGATCAGCGGCCGCCGTACCGTGTGATCACCATCGTGTTGGACCCATATGACCGTAGCGCCGGGCCAAGGGGTCAGGCCGTGGATGCGGTTGCGGATGTCCCACGCATCGGCGTCGAAGCTGACCGTGCCATCGGCCTTGCGCAGCTTGGGCGCTTGGGTGACGCGCGATTCGTCCTGGGGTTGGCCCACCAGCGTGCCGGCGGTGAATCGATCCAGGACCTGTGTCATCAGCGCCGGGCCCATGGCCGCGAGGCGGTCGTGAAGCTGGCCGGCTGTTTCCAAGGGATCGATTGGGGTGGCGGATTGGCCGTAGATCAGGCCGCCATCCATGCGCTGCGCTAGGCTGATCACCGTCAATCCCGTCTGTGTTTCGCCCCGCATGATCGCCCAGTTGATCGGCGCCGCGCCGCGGTATCTGGGCAGCAGCGACGCGTGCAGGTTCACCGCCAACCGACCCAGCGCATCGATTAACGCCGGGCTAAGCTTTTGGCCAAACGCGATGACGATGCCCGCGTCGGGTTTGAGTGCTGTGATCTGCTGGATCAATGCGGGGTTGTTGGCGTCGTTGGTTTTGAGCACCGTCAGCCCCGCTTGCTGAGCCCACTGGGCGGTGGGGGTGGGCGTGAGGCGGCGCTGACGACCGGCGGGCCGGTCCGGCTGACTCACCACCGCAGCGATTTCATGGTGTTCGTGCAGCGCACGCCACGTGGATAAACCAAATTCACCCGAGCCTAGGAGGATCAGCCGCATGGGGTTGTCGCTTACTTGTTATACCCATCGGGTATGAGTTTGCCGCGTGGGAATCACAAACACGCCCAAGATTGCCCTGCCGCGGGCGAACGGGATCCCGTCAACCTGATCGGGACTGATATAACGTTGCATCGCGGCCAGCCGCGACCGTTGGGGGTGGGGCCTGACACACCCTTGACCGCCCGCCACACCCTGCTTAGGTCTGGTCGTGATAGACCCGTTCCAGCTCACGCAGCGCTTGGCGGTTGGCCATTTTATCGATCGGCGTCATCCGGTCGAGGATCAACACCCCATCGAGGTGGTCGTATTCGTGTTGCCACACCCGTGCGGCTAGGTCATCGCTGCTCAGCGAAAACGGTTGGCCTTGGGTGTCTAGCGCGTCGATGGTGACGGCTTGGGGTCGGCGTATGGACGCGGTGACATGCGGCAGGCTCAGGCAGCCTTCTTCATGGTCGGCGGTCTCACGCGCGGGTTGGCTAAGCGTGGGGTTGATAAACGCCAGATCGTCTTGGGGCTGCCCGGTGGGGTTGGCCACAAATAAGCGCCAGCTTAAGCCCACCTGTGGCGCGGCCAGGCCTACGCCTTTGGCTTGGTGCATGATCTCAAACATCCGGCTGATCACCGCACATACCTGGTCGGTGACAGCGTCTAGGGGTTTGGCCTTGGTGCGCAGCACGGGGTGTGGGTAGAACACCAACCCGAGCTGTTCGATTTGGATATCCACAGGCTATATACGATCTTAGACCCACTTCCGTTTAGCCTCAAGCACAGGTTGGTCAACTGGGAAGCTCGCTGTTGGGGTCCGTTGTGGCCGGTTTGGGGCGAGGGGCTGATCGGCAGCCCCAGGCTGTGTGGTCACCGGGTTTAGGGGTTGGCGATCAGGCGATTCTAGGGCCCGCTGGGATAAACCTTGACCCCAACGCCCCGGGATGTCATACTAACTTGGTCGTGACAGGGAGGTGTGGTAAAATCTATTGTCCGTTAAACTTGTAAGCCATAAGCCACCCCTGACGCCGACCCGTAGGCAAGGCTATTTTTTTTAATCATTGTGGACCGGGAGCCCATGTATGGCCACGATCACCAAAAAAGAGTTGATTGATCAGATCGCCGACGCGACCAAGCAAAAGCGCGTGGTGGTGAAGAAGATTATCCAAAGCTTTCTCGACAGCATTATCGCTGAGCTAGGTAAAGATAACCGATTAGAGTTCCGAGACTTCGGTGTCTTTGAAGTTAAGCAACGCCGCGCCCGAACCGCTCAAAACCCTAAAACCCTCGAACCTGTCCACGTCCCACCCAAGCGGACGGTGAAGTTCAAAGTCGGACGGTTGATGAAGCTGACGCTCAGCGATGAGAACCCTCAGCTGGCTAGCACCCCACCGTACGAAGACGGATCAGACTAACTCAGCAGGTCTTGGGGTATACCCGTCCAGATCAAATGGCGGTAAATCATCCACTCACAGCAGCGTATGCTTGGGTGGCTTGGTGTGATACCGCGATCAATCCATCCCCAATAGGCCCAACACCCTATGGATCGTTGGCTTGGCCAGCTTCGGGATCACCTGGCTTATCTCCAAGCCAACCACCACCGGCGGCAGCTGCACCCCGTATCGACACGAGGCCCGTTGATCGATCACGATGGGCACCGCCTCGTGAACTTAGCCAACAACGATTACCTGGCGCTGGCTTGCCACCCCCGACTCCAAGCCGCGGCGATCCAAGCCACTCAGCGATACGGCACGGGTTGTGGCGCTAGCCGGCTGGTCAGCGGCCACCACCCGCTGCACGCCCAGGTCGAAACAGCGTTCGCCAAGTTCAAACACGCCCAGGCAGCGCTGCTTTGCCCCACCGGTTACATGGCGAACCTCGCGGTGCTCACCGCGTTAGCGGGCAAGGGTGACCTGATCTGCATCGACAAGCTCAGCCACGCCAGCCTCATCGACGCCGCCCGCGCCAGCGGTGCCCAGCTGCGTGTCGTGCCTCATCTGCACACCGATAAGCTTGCCCGCTTGCTCAAACGCCACCACACATCTGGCGGGACGGCCCCATCAATCGGTGCATGGCCTCCACGACCTGTTCGGCGGTTCATTGTTACCGATAGCGTCTTTTCGATGGACGGCGATACCGCCAACCTGCCTACGCTGTGCGACCTAGCGGATCAATACAATGCGATCCTGGTGGTCGACGAAGCGCATGGCACGGGTGTGCTGGGTGATTCGGGCGCGGGGTTGTGTGAACTGCAAGGTGTAACCGATCGCGTGGATATCGTGGTCAGCACCGCCAGCAAAGCACTGGGAGCGCTGGGCGGGATCGTCACCGCACACGAGGAGGTGATCCAAACGCTGATCAACCACAGCCGGTCGTTCATCTACACCACCGCTGTCCCACCATCACAAGCCGCCACGATCGGCGCCGCGTTGGAGGTGATCCGCGACGAGCCGTGGCGCCGCCAGCAGGTGATCGCGTTAGCGCAACGCTTGCGTGCTGGGCTTGAACAGCTTGGCTTAAGCACGTCGTCAACGATTCAGGCCGGCGATCAAACCAATACGCCGGTGGTGACACCGATTATCCCGATCGTGGTCGGTTCTGCGCAAGCCGCCATTGAATTGGCCGATCATTTGGCTACGCACGGCTTCTTTGCGCCCGCGATCCGCCCGCCTACGGTCGCGCCCGGGGCGGCGCGCGTACGCATCAGCCTGCGGGCCGACCTGGAAGATCACCAGATCGATCGGCTGCTAGAAGTGTTAGTGTCCGTTTAAAAACCCAAAAAATAACTCAAACGTGTATTTCTGGCAGCTGGTTAGACAATACAAACCGAGGCTCCGTCCGAAAAGCCATTTTGAAGCTCGATTCGGGTGGCACTGGCGGCTGGTCAGCCATTGAATGCCCAGGGTTTTCGCAATGGCGGACCAGCCGCCAGTGCCACACCTCCCCGTTTTCGGACGGAGCCTAAGCCCGAAGATGAGATGGACCGTCCCATGACGCAGCCCCGAATACGCCCTTGGCTCGCGTCATTGCACAAAACCTCCCAGCATCAACCGGACGGGCGCGGCGGGGGGTATGTTCAAGGGTGACGCCGGAACGCCACAAAGGTGAAATCATCGGGCTTGCAGGGCTGGTCAGCGTCGGGTTGGATCATGCGTTGGTGGCAATCTTTGGCGAGGCGTTCGGTGGCGGCGGCGATCGGGCCTTTGCGCACGCGGTCGATGATCTCATCCAAGTGGAGGTTATCGAATAAGCCATCGCTGGCTAGCAGCAGTGTATCCCTGGCTGCGAGCTTGAGGGGTGAGCCGATCTCGACCCGCATGTCCGGGGCGCCTAGGACGTTTGAGACCACGTGCCGGTCCTGGTGGTGCATGGCCTCGGTTTGATCGAGCACGCCGGCTTCGACCGCAAAGCCCACCGGCGAATGGGACACGGTCTGGAGCTTGACCTTGCCGCGTTGACCCACGACAAGGATCATCGAATCCCCGATGTGGTACGGCCGCACCACGCCTTCGTGGACCTCGACCACGGTGAGTGTGGTTGCCGCTCCGATGCCCAAGGCTTGGACGGCTTGGTTGGCTTGGTCGATACCATCGAGGATGGCTGACCGCAGCGTCTCCTCGCCGTTGTCAACCGCCTGCTCCAACGCCGCGCGTACCGCCTGGATCGCGATGCTCGACGCCACCTCACCCGACCGCACGCCCCCTAGCCCATCGGCGACCATCAGCACCGCCGACCCCGTGTCAATGGGGATCAGCGCCGCGGCGTCTTCGTTGCAGGTGGGTTTGTCAGGGCATCGAGCAGAAAACACAGCGGCGATACCACCGGCGATCGGACACAGCCGGGGCTGGGACATCTGCTGGTCGAAGTACAGTTTTTCTTGGCAACCGGAGGCGACAATCATTTCAATCTGCCTTCATCGCTTGGCCCCCAGCATCAGAGGTGGTTTTCGCGTGCCCGATGCAGGTTTTATACGCATCGCGTATGAAAATGCCGCATCGTGGCCACCCACACACCCAAGGTCTCCATCCCGCGGACGGTCGGCTTGGGCGTCAACTCATCCGGGTCTGGTCTATCTTCGCGATACACTTAATTGTATATATCGGAACTTATGCTCCAGATCTTGGGATAAACAGCCTATTTTGATCCTTCAAATGATTCGATCTTTTGGTGTGTATAGGATTTCACGACGATGGGTTGATTGCGTCAAGAAACCAGCAGCCGGGCCAGGCTCATGATCTTGCAAGCGGTTTGGCAATGGACGAGGCTTCGGATTAAAATACACTGCTGACACATCTGCGAGGGTGGATTGATGTTTTGATCCCGCCGGATGACCGCCTCCAGGTTTGACCCGTTGCATATGACCATCATTGACTTTAGGTGGAAGTAGCCCAAGTGGATAACCGTGAACAAACCGGGCCGCAGGGTATGGGTCAAGATGATCCCTTAGGGCGGCTTGAGGTGCTAGACCGGTGGATGGCTGAACACCCGTGGCACCCCCGTTTTGTCCCGTTCATGGTTTACGGGGTGATGTTGTTGTGCATCGGCTACATGCGTGAATGGGCCCCGGCGAGCTACCCGATCCTTTACACCCTTCAGTGTGGGTTGGTGGTGTGGCTGCTGTGGCGATACCGTCGGTTGCTGCCGGAGCTAACCCTATCGTTTCATTGGTTGGCGGTACCGGTGGGGGTGGGGGTCTTTGTGGCGTGGATCTGGCTGGGCAAGTGGATGGTCGCGACGTTCCCCGATCGGTTTGCCGATCAGGGGACAGACAGCTTCTTTGATCAGATGGGCGTGGGGGTGGGGTGGGCTGCGTTTTCGCTACGGCTAATCGGGATGTCGATCGCTGTGCCGCTGTTTGAAGAATTGTTTATCCGATCGCTGATCCTGCGTAGCCTGCAACACCTCAAGCCCACGGTGATCGGGGCTTTGCAGATTATCCAAGACCTGCCGCTGCTTGGCGAGAAGATCATGCATACGTCGTGGGCTAAGCGTGCCGATCGACACCCACCGGTGTTTGGTCGCGAATTCGATCGCACACCGTTGGGGATGCTTAGCGTATTCGGGGTCATGACATCCACGCTCATTTTTGCGAGCTACCACTTGCCGCGTGATCGGCCGGGGTGTATTGTTTGTGGCGTGGCGTACTGCCTGCTGCTGGCCGCGACGCGCCACAAGGGCCTGGGCCCGGTGTGCTGGGCGCACGGGATCACCAACGCCCTGCTGTGGGTCTATACCCTGCAGACCGGCGATTGGCAGTTTCTCTAAGCAAGCCTGTGGATAGCGGGCTGTAATAAGCCGCGCATGTCTTCCCGTCACAGATCAAATCGTAATCACGCTTGGCGTGACGCCAGGAACGCTTGCAGCGTCACCGCGGCGGCCAGCGCGTCGCGCCGTTCTTTTTTACGCTTGTGTGTCAAGCCGGTGCGGCTCATCTGGAGGTCGGCTTCGTAGCTGCTTAGCCGCTCGTCGGCCAGGTGTACCGGCAGCCCAAAGCGTTGATTGAGCCGCTGGGCAAACGCTTGGGCGGCCTGCGCCCCAGCGCCTGGGGTGCCGTCGATGTGCAGCGGCAGGCCTACGACCAGCTCATGGGGTTCGTGCTGCGCGATCGCTTGAGCAATACCATCCAGTTGTTGCGCTTCGCTTGTGGCTTGGATCACGCCTGCTGGGCTGGCTAACCCGGTGGTGTCATCACCGACCGCCAAGCCCACGCGTTTCTGGCCGGGATCGATCGCGAGGTAGCGCATCTGCCATCATCATAGAAGCTGTCTCTTGCCGCGGCACGGTCAGGCCCAATACGTATATACTTTTATACTGGGGTAGCTGCTATGGCTGAGGCACCAGGCAACATCAAGGATACCCACCCGTCATCGCCCGCACCGGAACCGAAAGCGGGTGGCGGTCACGCCGACCCGATCGTTAAGACAGAAGGCGTCAATGATTTTGTTGACGGCCGCAAACCTCAAGCCCCCCAACCCCAACCAGCACCCCAAGCACCGGCCCGGCCCGCTGATGATGATACAAAGCCACCGGGCGGCGAGATCATTCAACCCACCGAACGCGTCCACGAGCAGGGTCAAGACCCGACGGCGGAAGGTTGGACACTTGAGCGTTTGCAGCAGATCGCCGCGGGGGTCAACCATCTTTGGGCGTTCCTGATCAAGGGCATCGGGTGCCTGGTGATCATCGGTGCGGGTGTGCTGCTGCTGCTGATCTGCTTCCTCCCCGCAAGCAACAAGGTCCAGATCGAGTGGTCGTTCGTGCCCACGGCGCTGAGCGAACGGGGTTACACCCCACGGGTGCTGACCGCGCGGGTCTTTGACTATGTCCGTGAGATCCAAGCCTTCGCGATGCGTGACGCCAAGGCCCGGTCCATGGGGGTGTCGGTTCTGTCCGGCGACGACAAAACCCACGACCGGGCGGTGAACACGCAGCTGTCGTATGGGCTGGAGCATTTTTCGGACGAACCCCTGGATATCGAGGTGCCCGAGACGGGGCTGTCGCTTCGATCGCTGGTGCAATTCTTGCAGTTTTATTTGGGGACCGGGCCGGCCTACTTTTCGGGTGAGATCATCCAAGAAGCGGGCGGTGGGTTCCGCATGACGCTGCGGCGATCGGGCCAAGACCGCTTCGATGTAAGCGTGCCCGATGGCCAGATCGAAGGGCAGTTAAGAGAGGCCGCTCAATACATCCTGCACCATCGCAACCCGTATCCCTTGGCGATCTGGCGATCGAAAGAGGATCCCTCCCGCTGCAAGCACCTGCTCGATCAATTGGAACAGGGCGATGACAAGCTGCACTGGATCCCCAACCTGAGGGGGATCCTGGCGATGGAAGAAGATCAGTATGAACAGGCCATTGTGTTTTTTGAACAATCGACCCAACGCAACGCCGAGTTGCCTGTGGCCTACCTGAACTGGGGGACCGCGTTATTGAGGCTGGGGCGTTACGAAGCGGCGATCGAAAAATTTCAGAAAGCAATCGGGGTCGACCTAAAACCCGCCAAGGCGTACCACAATTGGGGGTTTGCCCTCATGAAGCAGAAGCGGCATCGCGAGGCAATTGAAAAATTCAAGAAAGCCATCGAGATCGACCCGGGGTATGCCAGGCCTCACTACAACTGGGGGATTGTCTTAAGGAAGCAGGGGCAGCATCGATGGGCGATTGAAAAATTCAAGAAAGCCATTGCGATCGACCCCGGGTACGCCAGCGCCTACTACAACTGGGGCAACGCGCTTGGGAGGCTCGAACAGTATCCAGAAGCGATTGAGAAGTTCAAAAAAGTAACAGAGATCGATCCACGTTACGCCAAGGCCTACTACAACTGGGGCAACGCGCTTGGAAAGCTCGAACAGTACTCAGAAGCGATTGAGAAGTTCAAAACAGCAACAGAAATCGATCCAGATTATGCCAAGGCCTACTACAACTGGGGCAATGCGTTAAGAAACATTGAACGGTACCATGAAGCCATTCAGAAATTCAAAAAAACCATAGAGGTCGACCCAAAAAATGCACAAGCACACGACTACTGGGGTGACGCGCTAGGGAAGCTAGAAAGATACGAGCAACAGACCCAACAGTACCACCAAGCGATTAAGGTTAACCCCGGATACGCCATCGCTCATTACAGCTGGGAAAACGCACTAGAGAAAATGGAGCAGGATCAAGCCGCCGCTGCAAGATTTAAAAAAGCCCTCGAGATCAACCAAAAGCTTGCCCTGGCGTACTGCAACTGGGGCCACGCGCTGGGGGAGATCGGAGAGGATGAAGAGGCGATCAAGCGATTCAAAAAAGCGATTGAGCTTGATCCGAACCATGGGATGGCCTACGCCAACTGGGGATACGCGCTAAGGCGGTTGGAGCGGCTTGAGGAGGCGATCGAAACGTACCAAGCAACCCTTAAGATCAACCCTCAAGACGCAATGGCCCACAACAACTGGGGGCTAATCCTAGAACAACTGGGGCAAACCCAAGAGGCGATCAAAAAATACAGGCAAGCGATCGCGTTGGACCCCTTGGGGCATGGGGGCATGGTGGCTCGAAATAATCTTCAAGCGATGGGCATGGGGCCGTAACACAACGCACGCGGCGACGGCACAGCCGGTTTAGATGATGCGGGGTGTTGAGGAACCCCATGCGGCACTTGTATACGCGATACGGAACCGGTCACGCATCAATGCGTGTTCACAGCACCGCGTCGCCGAACTTTTTGCCCAGCTGCTTGTGGAGTGCTTTGATCTCCTCGGCCTGGTCGGCGCGGCAGATCAGGGTGGCGTCGGGGGTGTGGACGATCAGCAGCCCCTCGCAGCCGACCGTGGTGATCAGGTGGTCGGGGTCGCTCGAAGCGATCAGGGTGTTGTGGGTATCGATGGCCACATACCGGCCGGCGGCCAGCGCGTTTTGGTTCTTGTCCTGCTTGCAGGTCTGGGCGAACGCGGGCCACGACCCGACGTCTAGCCATTTCACATCCATGGGCACGGCGGCGACCTGGACGGCGGGGTCTTTTGAGGCCGGCTCCATGACCGCGTAGTCCACGCTGATCTTCTTGAGCTTGGGGTAGACCTCAGCCAGCACCGCGTTGCGACGCTTGGTGTGCCAGGCGTCGGCAATCCGCGTCAGGCCCGCGTGGTTCTTGGGGTGATACCGCTTGATGCAGTCCATCAATGTCGCCGCACGCCAGACGAACATGCCGCTGTTCCATAGATAACGATCCGGCCCGGCGCGGAGGTAGCGTTTGGCCGCTGGGGTTTTGGGCTTCTCCATAAATTTGGCGACGACCCGGCCGTGCGACCCCTTGATCGGATCGGCGAGCTGGAGGTATCCGTAGCCCGTGGCGGCGTGTGTGGGTTGGATCCCAAACGTGACCAGGGTGTTGGGTTGGGATTCAGCCAGCTCAAAGCCGCGCGCCACGATCCGCTGGAACCGTTTGATCGGTTGGATGATGTGGTCGGCGGTAAACACGCCGATGACCGCGTCGGGGTCGCGGTGGCCGATCACCGCGGCGCCTAGCCCTACGGCGTTGAGCGTGTCGCGGCCCATGGGCTCGCCCAGGAAGCGATCCGCCTTAAGCCCCGGCAAGGCCGAGCACACCGCACGCTGATGTGACAGCCCAGCGCAGATGTACCGCCGCTTCGGCTCGACCAGCTCGGCTAGCCGCTGGTCGGCGATCTTCAAAAGCGATTGGCCCTGGACGAACGGGATGAGTTGTTTAGGCAGCTGCTTGCGGCTCATCGGCCACAGCCGTGTGCCCGAGCCGCCGGCGATAATTAAGGTGTAACGCATGGGCAGGTAATGTAGACCACCTCACCCAAAAGCTCAATGGTGCTCAATGGTCAGTAGAAAAACACGGCCCGATCGCGCGCTCACAACGCTGCCAGCACCAGGTCACCCACCTGTGGTGTGCCCATGGGCAGCCGATCGATCGGGTGACCCGCGAACTGCGGGCAGACCCGGATCACCGCTTTTTCCAACAGATTGCCCGCTGCGATCAGCGCATCGTCTTGCTTGACCAACCCGGTCTGGGATAGCAGCATCGCCATGGAAAGGATCGCTGCAATTGGGTTGGCTTGGCCCTGCCCGGCGATGTCGGGCGCCGAGCCGTGCACCGGCTCGAACATGCTAGGCCCGCCGCCCGCGGGGTTGAGGTTGCCCGACGCCGCGATGCCCATCCCACCGGCGATCGCCGCGCCAAGGTCGGTGATGATGTCGCCAAACATATTGGTGGTCACGATCACGTCATAGATCTGTGGCTTGGTCACCATATACATGCAGCACGCATCGACGTGGTGGTACTGGCGGGCGATGTCGGGGTATTCCTGCCCGATCGATTCGAATGCTCGCATCCACAGGTCGTGGGCATAGGTCAGGACGTTGGTCTTGCCTACCAGCGTCAGCGCCTTGGGGCGGTTGGGCCGTTCGGGTTGCCGGCGGCAAAGCTCAAAGGCGTAACGCAGACACCGCTCAACCCCCATGCGTGTGGCGATCATCTCTTGGGTGGCGACTTCGTGGGGTGTGCCCTTGCGTAAGAACCCACCGACCCCGCAGTACAGGTCTTCGGTGTTCTCACGCACGACCACAAAGTCGATCTCATCGGGACCCATGTTGGCCAGCGGGGTCTGGATCCCGGGGTAGAGCTTGACCGGGCGGAGGTTGATGTACTGATCCAGCTCGAACCGCAGCCGAAGCAGCAGCCCCTGCTCCAAGACACCCGGCGGGATGCCCGGTCGGCCCACCGCGCCAAGGTAGATCGCGTCGTACCCAGCCTTGAGCTGAGACACCTCGTCATCGGTGATCACCACCCCCTCGTCGAGGTACCGCTGCCCGCTGTAGGGCAGCGGGGTGGCTTGGTAGTCGAATCCATGCTTCTGAGCCAGCGCTTCAAGGCACCGCAGCCCCTGCTGACAGACCTCCGGGCCGATCCCATCCCCACCGATCACCGCGATCTTGAGCATAGCTGTCGCTCCCACAGGGTTCTGCGTAAAGGGCCGCTAGCGTACACAAGATCGCCCCCTACCGCCAAACAAACCGCTAGCGCAGTTTCAATTGATCACGTCCGCCCCGCCCCGCATCATCAATGTTCAATGATTTCGTGTGACAATCGGACCTGTCAGACGACAGACGGCGCTCAAACCTGTCGGGTCATATACCCCTTGGGTATGAGTTTATCGCGTCAGACACACAAAAACGCCGCCGGGCGTTTGCCTGCCGCGGGCAGACATTCCCCTGTAAACTCGATCGGGATGGGTAAAAAAAGCTGGACTAAGCCCCCTCTCCGCACGATAATGCAATACAGATAAATTGCATTGCCAGGTGCATGAGGTGAACCATGATCAGATCGACACTGACCGATCGGTGGCAAACCACCATACCCGCTCAGGTCCGGGAGGCCTTGGGTCTTCAGCCCCGGCAGGGGCTGCTCTATGAAATCCATGGAGAGAGTGTGACCATCCGGGCCGAAGGCGAATCTCTGATGGATCTGGCCGGTTGCCTTTCGTCTGACCGGCCAGCCGCGAGCAAAGAAGAGGCACGGGATGCGGCGCGGCGGCATGTGGCCGAGAACTTCCTGGGGCATGAATCGTGATCCGCTACCGTATCGATACCAACGCCCTGATCCGCTTCCTGACCCACGACGATCGGAAACAAGCGAAAAAAGCCGATGCGTTGTTTCAGCAAGCCGCTGAGGGTCGGTGCCTTCTCATCCTGGACAAAATCGTTTTGGTTGAATCCGTGTGGGTTTTGGGGGCGGCCTATGAACACCCCCGTGAAAAGATTGCCCAGAGCCTCGCCAAGCTGATCATCAAGCCCGGGATACGCTGCGAAGAGGCTCAGGCCATGATCGATGCTTTATACCGCTACAAGCAGACCAGGCTCGATATCGTGGATTGTTTGCTCGCGGCACAAGCGGCCGCTGAAGGCGACGTGATGGCCACGTTTGATAAAGGCTTTGGCAAGTTCGACGACGTCCAGCTTTGGAACGACAAAGGGCAGAAATAGCTGGATAGCCTTAGGCCGCAAGAACGCGGTCGGATGTCTGTTATCAGCCAAAGGGCACAATGCTCACAACAGGTCCAGTCGATAGGTCGCTCTATCCAAATTCACCCAACTCACTGAAATCACAGTGGGTTCTCTACGCGTCCCAAATCTCGGACCCGATCGAAGTGATCGAGATCGATGGCAACTTCCTCTTATCACTCGGAGCACACACGCCGCACGAGAACTATTTGTTTGCGACCAAACGCAAACCAACGCTTAACGAGATCTGCCTGATCGAATCTGCCATCACTTACTCCTTTGATTGTCCGTGCGCTCTGATCAACCCGTGTTTTCAGAAAGAATCCAACCAACTGCGACGAGGATGCCGTCCGTACTACAAAAAGTTTCACGGGCCTATCGTGGAAGAAGTGTATGATCCGTTTCGCGGCCAAACCGACATCATCGACATTGCTTCACAAAACGGCTTGGACTCGTTTATACGACATCTCGATCCAATCACGCCGGGAGAATTGCGGTGGAAGCTCAAGCTCCCCACCAAAGCCAGCGTGAAAAATGCGATGTTTGTGTATCGGCTAGCTGCTACGTCTCTCGATCCGTTCTCTCGTATTCTTAATTACTGGCGATGTCTTGAATCATTAACCACTATCAGCGAACGCAAAGCACTTTTTGCCGATGTTCCGAATCTGTCGCCTAGATCTGTTCTCGCAATAGACAGGTCCAATGGCAACAAACGCTTCAATGTTATGAAGAAATACTGCAATGAAGCTAAGCTGCACTTCAAGCACTTGGTTAAGACACTTGGAAACGCCAGCGACATAAACGATTATTTCTACAAACAACGCCGGTGCCCCGTCGCACATGCAAAAGAGGAACCTCTTTCGTATGATTCGGGGGTGTCGTATGGCGAATTTGCTCGTGACTGCATTATGCTTAAAGTCGTTGTGCGGTCCGCAATGGAAGCCAAAATGTGAATTGATTAAGGCGTTGTGCCTGAGCGACGGTTGACGTGGGTTTTAATTCAATAGTCGTTTGCCGCTGCTCGTCGTCCGGTTATTACAGGCGTTCAGCAAACCACAGCCTGCGGCAACTTCGGCTTCGCCCTCGAACGTCCGCTAATCGGGGCTTATGTATAACTGCCCTTCTGACCGTACGTCAACTGTGCTGGTCTGAAAAACCGTGCCCTGGTTGGAGGAACGCCAGGTGGATAACGTCCTAAATCATGCGCACATTTGAAAAGGCAGCTCTCCCGGCGGATGGTGTTGTTGAAAGACAGTACCCTCAACCAAGGAGAGCTACGATGGATGATGTTACGGCAAACGATGTCGGGATGAAAGACGTGTTTCGGATCGACGAAGCTCAGGTCCGCGGGCACGTGGACCGGCTTGTGGTGGAGTCTGTTGAGCAGACGCTCAACGGGCTTTTGGATGCCGAAGCCGCGGCGTTGTGCCAAGCCGGCCGGTATGAACGCACCGATGCCAGGAAGGATACCCGGGCCGGTTCGTACCATCGCAAGCTTCAGACCAAGGCAGGCCAGGTGACGCTCAAAGTGCCCCGGTTGCGGTCGTTGCCTTTCGAGACGCAGATCATTGAGCGTTACAAGCGTCGTGAAAGCAGCGTGGAGGAGGCGTTGATCGAGATGTATTTGGCGGGCGTGAGTGTGCGTCGAGTCGAAGACATCACCCAGGCGTTGTGGGGCACGAAGGTATCGCCTTCGACGGTGAGCGAGCTGAACCAGAAGGTGTATCAGCAGATCGATGCATGGCGGAACAAGCCGATTGAAGGCGAGCATCCGTATGTGTACCTCGATGGCACATACCTCAAGCGGAGCTGGGGCGGTGAGGTGAAGAACGTGGCGATCCTGGTAGCGATCGGCGTGGCGCGCGACGGTTATCGCGAGGTGCTGGGCATCGCCGAAGGGGCCAAGGAAGACAAGGCGTCGTGGCTGGGGTTCTTGCGTCACCTCAAGCAACGTGGTCTGTGCGAGACACGCTTATTTGTCAGCGACGCGTGCTTGGGACTGGTCGAAGCGCTGGGTGAGGTGTTCCCGGATGGACAGTGGCAACGCTGCGTGGTGCACTGGTACCGCAACGTGTGGAGCTGCGTGCCCCGCAGCAAAGTCAAAGAGGTCAGTGCGATGCTCAAGGCAATCCACGCTCAAGAAGACCGTGACGCGGCGCTGAAGAAGGCCGAGGATGTAGCGGTCAAGCTTGAGGGGATGAAGCTACCCAAGGCTGCGGCGTTCGTTCGGGATTCGGTACACGAGACGCTGCGGTATATGAGTTTCCCACGTGAACACCGGACACGGCTACGCACGAACAACCCGCTGGAACGATTGATGCGTGAGATCAAACGCCGCACGAAGGTGGTGGGTGCATTCCCAGATGGCCACTCGGCGGTGATGCTGGCTTCGGCGCGGGTGCGTCACGTAGCCGGTACGCGTTGGGGGACACGGAAGTACCTGGACATGGATCGACTTTACGAACTCGAACGTGAGCGAGACCACGAATCGGAAGAAGAACGATTGAGCGTGGCGGTGTAGCCACGCAAGGTTGGCTGGCCCTTCGTTCGGGCTCGCTACGCTCGCCCTCACTGCGGCCCAGCCAACCAGCCATCCCCCGGAGACTGCTTAACCAAAGTGCGCAACTTGACGGACACTACCCCAGGTGCCACGGCTTCAGGCGCAGCCTAAGCCGTGTTACGTTTATCGCGCGATAGCCCATCACAAGAAGGCCGGTGGGGTTTGTGACACGCCCCGTTGCACGGCGCATCCCACCATCGGATATCGTGGGTTTCACATTGGTGGCTTTCACTCTGCGCTACCCACCCTACTTGCTGAGCCCGGGAAACACCGGGGCTGAATACCGCCATGATTCCAAACGGAATGACGGTCACCGATCCAGGTTCGGGGATAAGATGTAACTTCAACGCCGCATCATAAATATATGTAATACGTATCAATAGCTCTGTACACAACGGATCCCCGGCACTCTGCCGGGGAATGGCCTACGACTTATTGGCAATGGAAGAGACCCGCTTCCTAACCGATGTAATGCCGCCACCACATCGCAAGATTGAATAGCGTCCAGACCTGTTGGCTGTGGCCGCGTTTGAGCAGGTATTCGATGGACGCCCGATCGAAGAAAAGCCGGTGTGATCCGTCAGCCCACGGATCGCCTGCTGGGCTTGATCACCCAGCCGGACAAGCAGCCACTCGTGGATCGGCACGGCAAAGCCCTGCTTGGGCCGATCGATTAACGGATCGGGGATCAGCCCGCGGACCGATTCTTTGAGCGTGTGCTTGAGCCGGCCGCCGCGGGTCTTGACCGATTCGGGGATGCTCAACGCCAGCGTAACCAGCCGGTGGCCCAATACTCATAAGCGTGTTCATCAAGTGACACGTATTTGATCAGGCATGTTGGGGGTGGGGCCGGGTTGGCTGGCTTGGGCGGCTGATATCGGGTATGGCGGTGGATGATTGATGAAGGGTCTCTTTTGATTTTGACCGTATCAGCTCTCCTGCGACCCCTCTTCTCAAACCGGTATAGGAATGCGAAACATGGATATTTTCGCGATAAGATTTTTCTTCAAGCAAGCGCCGATGCAGTTTGGGCAAGTTATAGAAAGGAACCGAAGGGAATAGGTGGTGGTCTAAATGATAGTTCACATGGCAGGGGGCAAGCAGAAAGATCTCTGCCCAATGAGGATACACATTGCGTGACGCATTGAGCTCATGTGTATTAGCCACGGCACGGTGTTCTGCAATGGACCGAAGACGAAAAATGGCTGTTAGAATCGTCAGCGATGGGACAAACCAAAGCGCTAAAACCGTCAACGCCAACCGCCAACCGGCTAATGCCAACAATACCGCTGTAACAGCGAGTGATCCCAGCAACAGCAAACGCTCTGTCCAAGTTAAGCTCTCTGGGTCGTCATGAGATTTAAACATCCCCTTCCACGGCGACCACATCGCCGAAAGGCCTTTCATGACTTTCCAGCTATTTAACCCCAAGAGGTCCTTCAAAAAAACTTTGATAAATTCGATACGGGCTTTAGGGAAGCACCAATCTTCATCTTGGTTTTGCCCTACAAAATCAGGATCGCCATCGGTATTGAGGTGCCGGTGGTGAGCCAGGTGTGTCATGCGGTAAAAACGTGTGCATAGGCCAATCGGGAATGCACAAAACAAATCGGAGACGATGTCATTAAGCAAGCGGTTATGATAAAGCCGATAGTGAGCGCCTTCATGCATGAGGACCCCTAAGGCGTGTTGACGAGTAGCAATCACAATGGATGCCAATAGGTATCCAAGCCAGTGGCCAAGACTAATCGCTAAAACAAAGCTTGCTAGGATGATAACCCACTGGGTGCATATACCAAAGGTAGCTTTCCAAGGGGTTAATTCAGATAGCCGACGGATATCATCGGCCACCTTAGAGCGATCCACTAGATGGTGCGCAGGGCCCGCATGCGTCGTGCTCGCTGCCTGATCGGGCATGTGTGCTACAAATGTTTTGGCATCCATAGAAAAAGATCCTCTTAAGCCTCAATAAAAGGTAGCAACTCTTTCTTCGAATTCCTAACCAATCGTACGCTGTCTCGCCTCAACCCAATGATGGATCCCAAATGACGAGGGCACGCTTCGTTTCGCCCAGGACGCCCTAGCATTCTCTTAGGGTCCTTCAATCATACTTGGCTGCCTCTAATTCTTCTATACTGGGGGCAAATATTTGTTTTCGTATTGATGCGAGGGCGTGAAGGCCGCTGCTTGTGGGCTTGAGGTTGGGTCTTTCGGGCCTGCCAGGGGGTGTCGGTGGGGTTGCGGGGTGGCGTTGGCCCGTTAGGCGGGTGTAGCGATCGGCGTTGTAGACCAGGTTTCGTGTGCTGATTGTCGTACCGACCCGCACCAGACCGATGCATCGCAGCAGCGTCACCCCAAACACCTGGGCTTGGGGGACCTCAAACCTCACTGAAGATTTCTCCGATGCTGTCGGACGCGACCCCCTCAACCCGATCGGGTCTGGTGTCCCCTAACCGATGTAACACCGCCACCACATCGCGAGGTTGAATAGCGTCCAGACCTGTTGGCTGTGGCCGCGTTTGAGCAGGTATTCGATGGACGCCCGATCGAAGAAGCCGGTGTGATCCGTCAGCCCACGGATCGCCTGCTGGGCTTGATCCCCCAGCCGGCCAAGCAGCCACTCATGGATCGGCACAGCAAAGCCCTGCTTGGGTCGGTCGATCAACGGATCGGGGATCAACCCGCGGACCGATTCTTTGAGCGTGTGCTTGAGCCGGCCGCCGCGGGTCTTGACCGATTCGGGGATGCTCAACGCCAGCGTAACCAATCGGTGGTCGAGGAACGGCACACGCCCCTCCAAGCCGACACCCATCGCCATCTTGTCGACACGCATCAGCAGCAGCTCGGGCAGCCTGATATTCAGGTCCAGGTAGGTCATCCAATGCAGGCCGCTGGGCTCCCACGCCCGGCCGAGGAACCGCTGCTGGATCGGGGCGATGACGTGCTGCCACGTGGTGTCGAGGCCGAAGCGTGCACGCATCGCCGGGCTGATCAGCCGCTGCTTCTGGATCGGATGAAACAACTCAGCCCCGCCCCAAAAGACCGGCCGGCCCATCACGGAACGACGCAGCCATTCGTACACCATCCCGTCTTGGCGGCCGATGGCTTGGAGTGCCCCCATGCCCATCCGTTTGATCCAGCGTGGGGCTGGGAGGCCGCCCAGCCGTTGAGCTTGGAGTGATCGCTTCCAACCCAGGTATCCCCAGAACAGCTCGTCGGCCCCTTCCCCCAGCTGGCAGACCTTCACGCCGTGGTCTCGGGCTAGCTTGGCCACGTAATACAGCGGCACACACACCGGGTCGGCGATCGGCTCGTCTTGGAGTTCGACCATCTGCGGCAAGAAGTCGATCAGGTCGTCGAGTGTCAACAGCTTTTCATGGTGCGTGGCGTGTACCTGGCGGGCCATGGTCCGGGCGTGGTCCAGCTCGTTGCGGTAGCTGCGGTATTGGCCTTGGTAGCCGATGGTGAATGCTTGGATCGGGTCGCTGTGTCCCTCAGAAAACAAAGCCGCATTGGTCGACGAATCGATCCCGCCGGAAAGAAACACCCCCACCGGTACATCGCTGACTTTCCTTTGTTGTACCGCGTGTCGCAGCGTATGAAGCACACGCTGGTTGATCTCTTGTTCATCGATACCGGTTAATGGCTGGGTGTGGTCCCAGACATCCCAGTAGCGGTGCTGGGTGATCTGGCCATCGGCGCTGGCGCGCAGCCACGTCCCGCCGGGCAGCTTGTCGATGCCTTCAAATAGCGTGTGGGGCGGTGGCGTGGTGAGGAACGACAAGAAGTGGTACAGCGATCGCTCATCGACCCGCCGCTGCTGGTCGGGGTCTTGCAGCAGTGCTTTGATCTCCGAGGCGAAGACCAATCGCCCGTTGTGGTGGCTGTAGTAGAGCGGCTTGACCCCGATCCGGTCGCGCACCAGCCACAGCTGCTGGGTGCGTGCATCCCACAAGGCAAAGGCGAACATCCCTTCGAGCCGATCGACACACCCGATGCCCCACTGCTCAAAGCCGTGGAGGATCACCTCGGTATCGCAGTGGTCGGTTTTCCATTGGTGGTCGCCGGCCTGGTTGAGTTGGGTGCGCAGCTGGGCGTGGTTGTAGATCTCGCCGTTGAAGGTCACCCATAGCGAGCCGTCTTCGTTGCACATCGGCTGGCTGGCTTGATCGGACAGGTCGATGATCGACAGCCTGCGGTGGCCCAGGCCCACACGCCCATCGGGTGAGGCCCACACCCCAGCGCCGTCGGGGCCGCGGTGGGTCATCGTGTCCCGCATCCGGGTAAGGTAGGCTTGGGTGACGGTAAAGCGGTGGCCTTCAAAGACGATCGCACCGTTAATGCCACACATGGTGTTGGCCTGTTCTTGGAGTCACCGCACCGGGGCGTGTGATGCCCTACCGGCTTTGGAGCACGACGGTGTCTTTGTACCGGCGTCGATCGAAGCCTACAACCGTGCCGTCGGGGTCGATCCGAGGCAGGATGTAGACGGGCTTGAGCCTGGCGAACCACTGGCCTTTTTTGTTTGGGAACACGTCGACCTCGAGGTGGCCGTAGTGCTTGCCGCCTTCGATCAACCGGCCCTGTGAATCGTACACCTCTGGGGCGTGGGTGTGGGCTAAGAATTGCTGGTGGGGGTTGGCCACGTCTTGGAATGGGCCACGCAGCCCGTCGCCGCCGATCCCGATATCGTAAAACTGGATGGTGTGGGGCCGGGTCGCGCCGTCGGTGAGCACCTCGGTGCCTGCGATGGCGGATCGTTCGTACATCTCATCGTGGCCGCAGAACACCGCGTCGACGCCGTGCCGCAGCATCAGCTGGGTGAGCACCTGCACGGGCACACCGGATTGCCGATCAAACTGTTCACCCTGCCCAGGGGGGCGGCCATGGGGGCCGACGGTGTAGGGCGTGAAGTGGAACATCAAAAAAGTAAATTTGCTGGTGGTTTGTGCGGCTTGGAGTTGTTGTTCTAGCCAGCGGTACTGCTTGGAGCCGGGATTGAAATCGGGCGCTGACGATCCGCCGGGCTGGCCATCGTCTAGGAGGTAATAGCTCGTATCGTGCTTCGACCCGTGTGGCTTGCCGTTGGTGACATCCAGGACAATCAGCGTGACGGGCCCGTAGTCGAGCCGGTAGTACCGCTCGGCATGTTTGGGGGTGGGGATGCCCTGGTTCGGCAGGTCGAAGTAGGTCAGGTATTTGGCCACCGCCCGTTCAGAGCCGGGTTGCTCAAACTCTTTTTGGTGTGGTCCTGCGTAGTACTCGTGGTTACCCAGTGCGGGGATCAGGGGTTTGTGGGCGGCTAGTGGTTGGTTGTGTCGCCAGAATTCGTCCCAGTCGCGCTGCTCGCCACCGGTTTCGACCAAGTCGCCTGCGATCAGGATCAGGTGCGGCTTACGCGACCGGATGACATTGAGGTTGGCTTGGTAGCCGGTGGTCTGATCGACGAGGTATCGGCGTTTGGGAGCTTGGTCAGTGGGGTCGGGCCACCGCACCGCGGTGCCTGTGGATTCGGGTTCGGTCTCGCTGTCGCCATACACGATCAAACGGATCGGTTGATCGGCGCGCGGGGCGGTCCTGAAGCTGGCGTGGAAGGTTTCTTCCCCCTGCTCAACGGTGTATCGGTAGATTTGGCTTGGGGTCAATCCGGTGATCCGGACCTGGTGGTG
>CBDCXC010000004.1:0-64295 GCA_965223655.1 Phycisphaeraceae bacterium | reverse complement strand
ACCGTGCGACTCGACCTTCCCCCGTTCACGCTCGTCGGCGCCACCACACGCTACGGCCTGCTCTCGCCGCCGCTGCGCGACCGGTTCGGCATCGTGCACCACCTCGACTACTACGAACCGACCGAGTTGACCCGCATCGCCACGCGCTCGGCGGGCATCCTCGAGATCGACCTCGCCGAGGACGGCGCCGAGGAGATCGCACGCCGTTCGCGCGGCACGCCGCGCATCGTCAACCGCCTGCTGCGCCGCGTGCGCGACTTCGCGCAGGTCGCCGGCGAGCAGACGATCTCGGCCGCACCGTCGCCGTGCAGCCCATCATCAAATAGCGTGACGATTTCACCGGTGCGCGGCACCGTCGCGGTTACGGTGGCCCCGGTAATCGCCGCTTCATCCGTGAGGATCGCCACAACCGGCATAGGCCAACCGGTTAGACGCTCATCGTTCGGCAAACCCAAAAACGCGTCCAGTGTCAAATCGCTGATCAGCGATGCTTCGATCAGAAATTGGTTTGCACCACCATCATTGGGCGTCGGGACGACGAGCATCTGCCAATTGCCGGGGGTTGGCGTGGGCACACGCCACACCATGTGCCCCGGTGCGGTCAGCGTTGGGGGGACCTGGACACCGCCTGGGTTAGACAGAACTACAAACGGCTGGGCCGAGGCGGAGGGCGCCCATTTGAGCACAAACACCCCTTGGCTGGCGTTGTTGTCCACCGAATGACCTGTACGGTCTGGCCGATGGGCACATTTTCATGCCTGGCGTAGATCTGCTGCTCGTCGGTAACGGTTTCGGCAATGACACGGTAGATTTCTGCTAGTTCCGTCGTGAATTCTTCAGGCGTGGCGCTGGGGGCGGCGGCGACCCCAAAGCCTGGGGCAGGGGATACTGCTTCGACCTCGTCAAGCCATTTAAACGTGCCGCCGGATTTGGTTGCCAGATTTTGAAGCCCACCCCCATCGGCGTCATCGCCCACCGCCACCACGTGGATCACAGGAACCTTTTCCCCATCATCCTTCCGGGCCTCATATTCGGCCATAAATGCAGGCAGGTGGTCGTTTTCGTCCTCCACCGAATCTTTACCATCCGATAGCAGTATAATCGTCCAATCATGAGGGATTAAAAGAAGCTCTTCATCGATCAGTTCCTGCATGGCTACGCGCAGCGCGGCGCCAGTAGCCGTATTCCCGTTGGGTGAATTGATATCATCGATCGCATCTTGAGCCTCCAAGCGGGTTGTGAGGTCCCAGGGCGTCAGCGGGTATTCAGATTTAGGTGAGCTGGAATAACTAACCACACCGATCCGATCACCCGTGTCATACAAGTCGACGTAGAGCCGACCCGCGTCCTGCGCCGCGATAAACTTGTCGCCCTCCATGCTATTGGACCGATCGATCACAACCATGTTATCGATTCTTGATGAATCGCCGTAAGCCAATGCCTCGGCCTGGGCATCGGCGAAATCGTTGTATTCGATCGATATATCGCAAAGATCGCAACCCGGAAAGCTTGGTGCGCGCAGGACCAGTACATACTGCCCAGCAACATACGTAGAAGAAATCAGGGGGTCGCTCAATGGATCGGCCGAGGGCCACAGCAGCTGACCGTTGACGCGGATCACCAAATCATCGACATCGACGCCCGCGACCGGTTCGAGGTCCTCATCGAGCACCTGGAAATGCAGATGGAATTTTCTGGGGCTGAGTTCCGAGCCAACATTAGCCGGCTGCTGCGTCGTGGGTGACAGGATAAAAATCCCTTCGCTCAAATTGAAGCTGTAGTCAAAATTTGTTTGATACTCCAGGCCGGCCACCACCAACGCCACCCGATCAAGCGGTTGCGAAATCAACGACACGCTGTGCTCGTAGCTGGTGCCGGTAGCCGAATGCTGGTGGACAATATCACCAAAGCTATCGATCCCCAGCACATGAAAATAGAGTTCGTGTTGGGTTGCGTTGAGTGCTTCAGCTTTAATGTTAACCACCGGCAGGGAAGGATCCGGCTGGACCTCGAAGTACCGCGCAGCCCAAGCATCGACAAAGGTGGTGCCAAAAACAGACTGGTTAAAACCTAGCGGCTCATCTCGGGTTAGCTTTACCTTCCCGTAACTGCTACTGGATTCCTCGTCGATATAGTTGTATTTCCTCAGGTCAAGCGGGATTGGGAAGGAGATGAATTCTTTGGCGTAATTGGCAACCGCGAAATCCTTGAAAAGGTCGACAAACCGTCGATCCGTAACAAACCAATCATCGTTTGCGAGCATATCGTTGAGTGTTGCGATCCCGTCTTTCGCCTCATTATCCTCATCATCTGCAATATTGATCCGGTTCTGCTCCCAAAAACGCAGCATCACATCCGACCCGAACGCCGGCTCGGCGATCGCTGGATTTCCAAACTCCTCCATCACCTTTACCCAAAAGATGGCGGCGGAGTAGGATTGCTCCAGCAAATTGACCTCCGGCTTATCGAGGTATTTTTTCATCTGGCCCTCGTACGACTTGACGGCTTGATCATCCCAGATGTTGCCCCATGTGGCGTTGGTAAATGGGAAGGTCTTGTCTTCCATCGCCCGGGCTTGTCCCTCATGAACCCACTTACCAAACGGGTCATTTACCCAGCCGTAGATTTTCTCGATTCCGTGAAAAAGCTCGTGCCCCATCACAGAGTATTCCCAAACAGTGCCGCCGCCCGTGGCAGGGTTGTAGTCTGGACCCTCCATGCGCTCAGGTGGGATCAGGATTTTACCAGCCGCAGTAAAAAAACCGCTGTTCTTTGGGTACAAATCGACCGGCATGCGTTGACTATCTATTCCGCTTTCGAATATCGCGGGGTCGTCGAACCCCATCCCCATGTATGTCTCACGGTACCGCTGTAAAGTTTCTCCTATCTGATGCGCATGTTTGTTGACCGTCCCCCCCCCAAACAGTTGGATGTCTACGGCTTGCGTACAGACTTGGCCGTCATCCACTGGGGGGCAGTTTACGGTACGCCAAAAGATACGAAACCCACCGTTCTCATCACTGTCCTCGTCGTCCCACGAGCTTGGTTCACGGCAGATGTCTGAGGGTGGCGCGTTGTCACCGCCGCCAAAGGTGGCAATCACGCGGTAATCATATACGCCGACATTTTCCTCATCGAAGGCCTGAAATTTTGTGGCGCTGCCCGGCACGGTTTCAATGGTTTCCCAATCGGAAGAGGGGCTGACCAACCGGCGCTGGACGATGTAATCGGCGTCTCCGTCATTCGTATCCGTCCACGCAACTCTTACGTCTGATCTCGAGTTGCTGCTGGGATGGCAGCCGAAGTTTTTCGGCACTTCCGGTGCTCCAAGCACGGTCGAGGGCCACCACGCTAGGGCGAATACGGCTGCGATCAAACACGGGCGGGGTGTACACATCGGGTTGCTCTCCTTGTCATAGACGGCTGTTGGATAGCCGATCACCCTAATAATCTCTGGTATTGATTAACGGATTGGCGCTACGCTACTCCCAATGCCACTGGCGCAAAGATCCTTCTGGCCCTCCACCATTTTCTTCAACCCCTAACAGCCTGGAAAACTTACCCGCCCTACCCCCGCCTTGGCGTGTGCTGTCATCCCCGTTTGATGGCCCTGGGGCCCCTGGCAACTTATACCCGTCCCGATCAGGTTAACGGGGTCCCGTTGGCCCGCGGCGGGGAAACCTTCGGCGTTTTTGTGATCCCGACGCGGCAAACGCATACCCGATGGGTATACCACGACGACTTGTTGCCGCGACCCGCCGCACAACCCATCGCGCCCGCGAGAATCCAGATCAGCCCCGTGCCCGGCTCGGGCACGAGGGTGGCGTCGAGCTGCACGTCGTCAAAATCGACTTCAAGGTCGATACCGGCATCGACGATGTCTTGGTTGTTGAGGCTGACCAACCGGATCCTCAGGTTCTCTCCCATCTGGGGGTGCGTGGCGCCGGTGGTAAACTGGATGACGCTATTCTCAAACTCGCCTTCCCCTGGCGACAACCCGTCGATGTCTTGCACAAGAACGGTCTCGCCCGCCATCAGATCGATGCGGTACCCAGGGAACCCGCGCAGGTCAAAGAACCCACGGCTCTGGTAAGGCTCGACCATGCTGGTGCCTGACGCGATGTTGCCCACCGCGACGCTGAGGGTATAGATCGTGTTGGGCTCAAGCACATCCGTTAGCGTCTGCTCGATCCCGAATTCCGGACCGCCAGCAGAGTTGTCATAAAACAGCAGCGCCACATTATCCCCTTCCGGTGCGCCCTCTGGGAAATGGTCGGCGCCGTCATCGATCAGGGTCCCCGGGTTCAGCACACCAATCGATGCGGTGCCATCCTCCGTATTGCCCACGGCACCGTAGGCGCTCCAGCCATTGGGTGCCGGGCCGGTGGGGAACGCGGTCGGCGGGACATCGCCGCCATAGATGGCTGGCAGATCACCAAAGTACAGATCTTCAAACCCAGGGTTGACCACGATCAGCAACGCCGCCTGTGCAGCCGAACCCAGCCATAACACAACCCCTACACCGATCAGATTTTTGATCTTCACAACCAGACTCCAAAATAAAAAAGCTGCTTTCTTAACATCCTTAACAGAAAATGCTCTTGTGTCTACGAGGTGTGGCGCTTCTATACCAATCCCGATCGAGTTTACGGGGGGACGTCTGCCCGCGGCAGGTCAATCTTCCTTCGATCTTTTTGTGATTCTGACGCGGTAAACTCATACCCAATGGGTATATCTTGAGGCGGCCGGGTCAAGCCTCCCCCTGGCCAGGCCATGACCGGTGTTGTTTCTCGCCCTGAGTTGATATCAGAGTCCTTTCTCGGCATGAAGCTTACAACCGAGATGTCCTAGCACATCAGCTGGACTCATCGCAGGTCAATTGGCTGTTTTGGGGCTGTTCTGTTTTGCTTCCATCCATTACAGAAGCAGTGTAGCATGGTTATGCTCCCGCTGCAATAACTCCGTACCCAGCAGGGATATGGCACCCATGGCGTTCGCCAACCGTTTGATCCGGCGTTTGGTTCCGAGCATGTATCGCCGGCGGCTGTGGCTGCTGGCGGGGGGGGCGCTGGGTGTGGTTGGGGTGTTAGCGAGTCAGATGTGGCGGCTCACCGTTGCAGAGGCGGCGGTGTGGCGGCACAAAGCCGAGTCGGCGCTGGTCCAGCGCCGTTTAATCCCCACGGCGCGCGGGCAGGTCCTCGATCGCCGGCTGCGCGTGCTGGCGATGGACAAGCCCAGCTACGACGTGGGCGTGCGCTACCCCGTGATCACCGGCGAGTGGGCGTACCGCCAAGCGCGACGGGCGGCGTATCGCGCCAACCGCGCGACCTGGCCGCAGCTCGATGAACAGCAACGCGACCGGCTGATCGCCCAATACCAACCGCCTTTCGATGCTCAGGTGCAACAGCTTTGGCAGGCGCTGTGTGAGCTGGGTGGCGTGGACCAAGCCACGCTCGATCAACGCTGCGCCACGATCGTCCGACGCGTCAAGCAAACCGTGTCGGTGGTGTGGGGCCGGCGACTCAAGCAGCGATTGGCCCAAGAGGACAAACCGGTATCGCTGGCCGATGTCTCCCAACCCATCGGGGAACAGGTCGCCGCCCACGCGGTGCTTGAAAATGTGGATCACGACGCATTGATCCGCGTCCAAAGCCATATCGCCCAAGCCGACCACCAACCCGATCGATCCGTGTGGCAGCAGGTGAGCATCGAAGCCGCTCGCCACCGGGCGTACCCGCTCGAAACGCTGACGCTCGTGCTGGACCGCAACACGCTGCCCACCCCGCTGCGCGACCCCACGCCGATCGAGATCACCGTCGAGGGTGTGGGGCTGCACACGCTTGGGGCGCTGCGTGGCGTGTGGCGGGAAGACGTCCAGCGACGCCCGTACCGCCGCACCAATCGCGCCGGCCGATCCACCGTTGATTTAGGCGGCTACCTACCGGGCGATCGGGTGGGGTATTGGGGGATTGAAAAGGCGCAAGAAGACCGGTTGCGTGGCGTGCGCGGGCAGGTCGTAGCGCGTCTTGATCTCGACCAGCAGGACCGCCAGGAGCCTGCCCCCGGCGAGGACGTGGTACTCACGCTCGATATCCGGCTCCAGGGCCGCATCCAAGCGATCATGGACCCGCGGTTTGGGTTGATGACGGTTCAGCCGTGGCATGCCCAAAACACACCCAGCGACCCCCTGCGACCCCAACTCGGTGAACCGCTCAATGGCGCCGCGGTCGTGCTAGACGTCGCGACCAGCGATGTGCTGGCTGCGGTGAGCGTGCCTGGGTTTGGCTTGCAGCGGTGGCGCCAGCAGCGAGGGTCGATCTGGCAGGACCGGGCCAACCAGCCCTACCTCAACCGCGTGGTGGCGCGGGCCTACCAGCCGGGGTCCACGGTCAAGCCGCTGGTGCTGGCCGCGGCGGTGACCGATCAGCAAATCGGGTACGACCAGGCGATCACCTGCAACGGGCACTTAGAGCCCGGTTTTCAAGACCGGTACCGGTGTTGGATCTACAAAGGCTACAACGCCACACACGGCCCGCTGGGTGGGGCTGAGGCGATCGCGCGCAGCTGCAACATCTTTTTCTATACATTGGGTCGGCGGTTAGGCGCCAAGCAGCTGGTGCGCTGGTACGACCGGTGGGGCTTAGGGCGGGTGACCCGCTGCGGGCTGACCGAGGAAATCCCCGCCGACCTGCCTGACCTCACACGCGCCCACACACCCTACGCCACGGGTTTCACCCCGGCTGACGCGATCTTTATGGGCATCGGCCAGGGCCCGGTACGCTGGACACCGCTCCAAGCCGCCAGCGCCTATGCCGACCTGGCACGCGGGGGGTACCACATCACCCCCAGCTTCGTGATGGTCGGCGATCGGCCCACCGCGCCTAGCAGCGCCAGCTTAGCGCTGGATCCCCGTGGCGTCGAGATGGCGCTGACCGGCATGGACCACGCGGTCAACCAGCGATACGGCTCAGCCCACGGGTTGGCGGTGCTGGAGCACGAGCCGATTTTTAACATCGACGGCGTACAGATCTACGGCAAGAGCGGCACAGCCGACGCGGTACCACACTGGGTCGATGAGAACAGCGACGGCCGATTCACACGCGGCGTTGACCGTCTTGTGCGTCGGGGCGACCACGCCTGGATGATCTGCCTGATCCAGCCCGACACGGCGCCCCAGCCGACATATGTCGTCGTGGTCGTGGTTGAGTATGGCGG
Organism: Phycisphaeraceae bacterium; assembly: GCA_965223655.1. Classification (GTDB taxonomy): domain Bacteria; phylum Planctomycetota; class Phycisphaerae; order Phycisphaerales; family Phycisphaeraceae; genus CBDCXC01. Next base: position 57,080 of record CBDCXC010000004.1, on the reverse strand, counting down.
CAGCGGGGGCGCGGTCGCCGGGCCGATTGTCAACCAGATCCTCCACGCCATGCGCGCCGAGGGGTATCTATGATCGTAAGCAGCCTTGAAATGCTGTGGGCGGGACAAGGTGTGGCGTCCCATCATCACGCACGGTGTGATACCAGCCTCGGATAAAGCGACGTCAAGCCGGCCACGACGATCAACCGCAAACACATCCTGAATGGGTATCCATTTGCCCGTCTTGTTTTCTTCTTTGGGAATCCAGCTTCTTGGGTTATGATGGGACCGTTTGAGATAGAAGCTTGGCGTAATAGACCAATCCCGATCAGATTGACGGGGTCTCGTTTGCCTGCTGCAGGGAAACTTCGGTGTTTTTATGATCCCCACGCAGCAAACGCATACCCGATGGGTATACCAACCCCCCCGTAGCAAGGAGAAACGCCTGTGAAAACGATCGATTTTCGCCAGACGCTACCGCTGGCCGCTATTGCCGCTGCGTGGCTGGGCGGTCTTACCCTGATTGCTCCATTTGTTCAAGGTGCAACAACCACCATCGCCACCACCGACGACCAGGCCCCGGGTACCCCCGCTGGGGCGCTCTTTAGCGCTTTCACTGCCCCTGTGCTCAACGATGGGGGTCAGGTGGCGTATCGGGGCGGACTCCGCACCGGGTCGGGTGGTGTGGTTTCCACTAACAATACTGGGGTATGGCGGGACAGCTCGCTCATCGCCCGGGAAGGGTCACAGGCCCCGGGTACCCCCGCTGGGGCGGTCTTCGATTTCTTCAATTCCTCCGTGCTCAACGATGGGGGCCAGGTGGCGTACCGGGGCGCACTCCGCACCGGGTCGGGTGGTGTGGTTTCCACTAACAATACTGGGGTATGGCGGGACAGCTCGCTCATCGCCCGGGCAGGGTCACAGGCTCCGGGCACCCCCGCTGGGGCGGTCTTCCATTTCTTCAATCCCCCCGTGCTCAACGATGGGGGCCAGGTGGCGTATCATGCTTTCCTCCGCACCGGAGCCGGCGGCGTGGATCTCACCAATGATCGTGGCATCTGGCGAGACAGTTCGCTCATCGCCCGGGCAGGGTCACAGGCTCCGGGCACCCCCGCTGGGGCGGTCTTCAACAGCTTCTTCGACCCCGTGCTCAACGACGCGGGCCAGGTGGCGTATCGGGGCGGACTCCGCATCGGGTCGGGTGGTGTGATTTCCACCAATGATGAAGGGCTCTGGCGGGACAGCTTGCTCATCGCCCGGGCAGGGTCACAGGCTCCGGGCACCCCCGCTGGGGCGCTCTTTAGCGCTTTCACTGCCCCTGTGCTCAACGACGCGGGCCAGGTGGCGTACCGGGGCACCCTCCGCACCGGGGCCGGCGGCGTGGTTTCCACTAACAATACTGGGGTATGGCGGGACAGCACGCTCATCGCCCGGGAAGGGTCACAGGCTCCGGGCACCCCCGCTGGGGCGGTCTTCGATTTCTTCAATCCCCCCGTGCTCAACGATGGGGGCCAGGTGGCGTACCGGGGCACCCTCCGCACCGGGGCCGGTGGCGTGGATCTCACCAATGATCGTGGCATCTGGCGAGACAGTTCGCTCATCGCCCGGGCAGGGTCACAGGCTCCGGGCACCCCTGCTGGAGCGGTCTTCGATTTCTTCAATCCCCCCGTGCTCAACGATGGGGGCCAGGTGGCGTATCATGCTTTCCTCCGCACCGGGTTCGCCGGCGTGGATAGCACCAACGACAACGGGCTCTGGATCCACGGGCCCAACGGCGATGCCCTGTTGGTGGCCCGAGCAGGCGACCCGCTGGCTGGACGGACCATCAGCAGCCTGAATCTTTTTCCCGATTCCGGCGGGTCTGATGGCAGAGGTCGCAGCCTCAACAACTTCAGCCAGCTGGCATACCACGCCGACTTCACCAACGGCGATGAGGGTGTGTTCCTGTTCACCCCGGAGATCCACTGGACCCGCCCGTTTACTAGCAACTGGGACAGCACGTTCAACTGGACCCTCGGGCAGCTGCCCGGCGACCCCCACGACGTGTTCATCGACCCAACGGTGAGCCTGACGGTGTTTGGCCCCACCGGCAATGCGACGATGACCCACCTGACGGTGGGGGGCAACAACGGGGTTGCGACCCTATCGCTCAACGGCGGGGCGATCACCTCACCCAACGCGATCCAGATCACCCCCACGGGCATCCTGACCGGCGACGGCGTGGTCGATGCGGACGTGACCAACCTGGGCAAGGTCGTGGCCGACAATGTAACGGTCAACGGGAAGCTGACCAACTACAACATCATCACCGGCGACGGGTTCATCAACGGGGCCGTCATCAACGCCAAGGGCGGGATGGTCGAGGTGATCGGGAACGACCTGGGATTCGGCGACGGGCTAACCAACACCACCGGCGGGCTGATCGCAACCCGCAACGCGATCCTGCGGTTCAACGGCGGGGGGGGCTTAATCAACCAGGGCCAGCTGGCGATGTCGTTTGGCACCAGCGACGTGTTCGGCGATATCCAAAACGAGTCGGGCGGCCAAATGATCGTCTCGGGCAACTCCAACGCCACCTTCTGGAACGACGTAACCGACAACGGCGGGACCATCCAAGTTAGCGCGGGGTCGTCTGCGGTCTTTTTTGGCACACTCACCGGCGGGACCACCGGGTCGGGCACCGTGTTCCTCGAAGGCGATATGGACCCCGGCACCAGCCCCGGTGTGGCCGACTTCGATGGGGATGTCGCGTTTGGGCCACAGGCTCGGTACCGCGCCGAGCTGGCCAGCGCTAACGGTGTAGCGGGCAACGACCACGACCAGATCAATATCACGACCAACGTCGCACTCGACGGCACGCTCGACATCACCCTACTCAACAGCTTCACACCAAACTACAGCGACACGTTCGACATCCTCACCTACGGCACACGCAGCGGCGTGTTCCAACAGGTCACCGGGCACTTTATTTCACCCGTGTTGGCGCTGGGGCAGTTCTACGACGACGCCAACGGCGTGCTGCAGCTGCTGGCCACCGCGCCCGGCGACGCGAATGGCGACCTGATCGTCAACATCTCCGACTTCGGACTATTGGCGGGTAACTTCAACCAGCCCGGCACGTGGGAGACCGGCGACTTCGACGGCAACGGCATCACCAACATCAACGACTTCGGCCTGCTGGCCGCGAACTTCAACGGCGACTTCAACGATCTAGCTGCGGCGGCTGAATCATTTGGCATCACCTTCCCCGAGCCGGGTACTGTGATGCTGATCATTTGTAGCTTGATGGGGATGGGCGGTTCCCAACGCCGATCAATCCATCGACCTCAACAAACCAACCACAAAGCAACTCAACCAAGCCATGGCTAGCCGTGAGATTGTCCTCACGATCGACCTAGCACAAGGCGCCAACACTGAATGGTTAGGCTGCGACCTATCGCGCCAATACATTACAATCAATGCCGACTACACGACGTAGCGCAACAGCGGCAGCACATAAATTCGGGGTTGTCCAGACATTTCCACCCAAACGCTCATTGTGTCCGGGCCAGCCCGGATCTGCTGCGCCGCGGATGGCTAGGCCCGCCCCCCTCACGCTAAACACGTTACAATGAATATCAACTATACAACATAAGCAGGCGTGCAAATCTCTCCCCAAAAATGAAAAAGGAGCGAAGCCATGAGTTTAGTTGTGGACAAAATTCTCCGTACCGAGGGGTCCGATGAGGTTGGTATCGGCAATATTTATTTCATTGTGTTTCATGGAGAGACGGTTGCTCCTTTCACCAGTGACCTCAACGTCATCGGGTTCAGCAGCGACTCGGAGAGCTCCGACAACGGCGAAACACACCACACCGATGTGAGAATAGCTACCGCAAACCCTGATGGAGTCTCTATGGTGATGATGGTGGAGGAAAATCAGTCAAGGGACATCGCAGGGAGGGGGACCATCGGCGCCTGGAAAACACAAACCAACCTGGTTTGGAAATCTACTATGCTGGGGATGGTTGCGGGAAGCATCGACACAAACACCGAATCGGCCAAAGAAACAGGATTCACCGCCATCCAAAACGCCCTCTATGGGCTGGCCTCAGATGATATGTCACCCCCTAAAGGGGATGACGATGTGATCGACATCAAACGGGTCACGATATCTCAATTCGGCCAATCCCAGACGATCTCTTTCCGTTCATTCTCCGATCAAGACACCACCTATGACGTCACGTTCAAGCTCTCGTTTTCTGAAATTGGGACTGCGGTATCATCCGGTGCCGATCGCATCGACCTGTTTGCATCAGATGACTCACGTGCCTATCTGGCATCTTGGGATCAGCAGTCCGCGGATGGGAAATGGGAAGGCTGGACGCCCCTGGGCTCAAACCCTCGGCTATCCTCACCGATCACCGCGGTGTCAAGAAGCGAAACCCATCTGGATTTGTTTGGCATCAACTCAGAGGGAAAGATTTATACAGCAACACGTACTTTACAGACCGACGAAGCTGGGGCGCCTACCGATGAGACATGGACCGACTGGTCGCGCATCCTAGACGAGGTTGCGGCGCCGGGCACGTCGGTTAGCGCGGTTTCACGCGCGGAGCACCACCTCGATGTCTTTGTGGTAGGGACGGACGGGGGCGTCTACACCGCCACATGGGAACCTGATTCGAATCAATGGCGTGGCTGGTCGCGCATCCTCGATAAGGGGGTTGCGGCACCGGGTACTTCGGTCAGCGCGGTGTCGCGGGCCAAGCATTATCTGGATGTGTTCGTGGTGGGGGAGGATGGGGGCGTCTACACCGCCACATGGGAGCCTGATTCGGGGCAATGGCGTGGCTGGTCACGCATCAGAGAACGCATTGCGGCCACATCGGTCAGCGCGGTGTCGCGGGCCAAGCATCACCTCGATGTGTTCGTGGTGGGGGAGGACGGCGGGGTCTACACCGCCGAATGGGAGCCTCCTTTCGAAGACAAGCCTACTTTTGGGGTGCGTTGGAAAGGCTGGTCGCGCATCATCGATAAGGGGGTTGCCACACCGAGCGCTTCGGTGACCGCGGTTTCACGAGCCAAGTATCTGATGGATGTGTTTGTCCTGGGGAACGACGGGGGCATCTACACCGCCGCATGGAAACCTAACCCCGGATGGGAGCCTTCCTTCTTTGGGCGTTGGCGTGATCCGTCTCGTATCTTGAACGCCACTGCGGCGCCAGAGTCCTCGATCAGTGTCGTGGCTCGTGGTCCTAAAAAACTGGACCTCTTTATGCTGGGTCAGGATGGGGGGATTTGGACAGCCGCATGGGATCAAGACGCCGCGCATGGAGAATGGCTGGATTGGTCAAAGGTATTGTAAAAAAGAAACAAGATCTCCTGTTCTCCTGCCGTGGCATACCCATCGGGTATGAGCTTGCCGCGTGGGAATCACAACAACGCCCAAGATTTCCCCGCCGCGGGCGAACCGGACCCCGTCAACCGGATCGGGACGGGTATAGATCCATTCCTGTACTCTCTGAAAAAAATTGAGCTTCTGAGTTGAAGCAGCCAAGGATGGCAACACCGAGATGGACCTGTCCCGACGATTAGCCGCAGTGGAGCGATTGGCTAGCCGCGGGGCGGCACACCCGCAATCGGTCACGGCTGCCGGTGCTGATGATGGGGCTGTTGTTCGCTTGCACCCAGCTTTAGCAGCGACTTCAACGCGTTGACCGCCTGGGCCTATAATCACGCCACGCGCGATGGCCCGCCAGACGATCCAAATGCCGCTGCATATCCCCGCTGACCCTCACGGGCCGGCCACGTTTATCCATACGGTCCAGCAGCGGCTAGCCAAGCGCCCGGGGATCTTCGCTACGCGGGTGATCCCCAAGGGTCAGGGTGACGACACCCACACCGCCACGATTGAATTGGACTACGACCCCGAGATCCTGACGCTTAACCAGATTGACCAGCATCTCCAGCAGGCCGGTGGGCGGATCGACCCATCGATCGGGCACCTGGTGTTGCCGATCGATGGCGTGCTGACCCCACAGAACCAGCACACGGTGCAGGCGGTGCTCAACAAGCTGCCGGGGGTGGTGGCCAGTGTTTCGTTTGCGTCCCAGACGCTGCGTGTGGCGTTCGATCGCCGGCAGTGCGCGCTGCCGGAGATCGTACGCCGGCTAGACCGCTTGGGGCTATCCCTGGGACCCGACCTGACGACGGCCGACCAGGCACAACCGTCGGGCGATGGGCGATGGTTGCCGCCGTGGCTGCAAACGGTGCTATCGCAGCGTGATTTGGTGCTGACGCTGATCGGCGGTCTGTGCCTGGCGGTGGGGGCGGTGGCGCACGGCATGACGGGGCCCGGGTGGGTGTGGGTGCCGCTGCTGATCGTCAGCTATATCTGCTGCGGCTGGTACCTAGCGCCGGATGTGTTCAAGGCGTTGGCGAACCTGCACCTGGATATCGATGTGCTGATGCTCGCTGCGGCGGGCGGTGCGGCGAGCCTGGGGCATTACGAAGAAGGGGCGCTGCTGCTATTGCTCTTTGGCCTGGGCAACGCCGGGCAGCGGCTAGCCATGAACCGTGCGCGCGGGGCGATCCAGGCATTGGCGAGGCTGGCACCCCAGACGGCGACGGTGCTCGACACCGACGGCACGCAGCGGGAGGTGCGTGTCGAAGACCTGGTTGTGGGTGACCGCGTGTTGATCCGGGCCGGCGAGCGTATCCCAGCCGATGGACGCGTGGTCGAGGGTCACTCCGCGGTCGATCAATCGCCGATCACGGGCGAATCGATCCCGATTGAAAAAACCGCAGGCGACGAGGCGTTTGCGGGCACGATCAACCAGCAGGGTGTGTTAACGGTCCAGGTGAACAAGCCCGCGGACCAGCACATGCTGACCAAGGTGATCAAGCTGGTCGAGGAAGCCCAGACGACCAAGTCACCCACGCAGCTGCTCACAAACCGGATCGAGCAGTGGTACGTGCCGCTTGTGATGGTCACCACCGCGGTGCTGATCGTGCTGCCGCCGCTGCTGGGTGTGGCCCCAGCGCGTGAGGCGTCGCTGTGGGCGGGTTGGTTTTATCAGGCGATGGCGTTCCTGACCGCAGCGTCGCCGTGTGCGCTGGCGATCGGGACACCGGCGGCGATCCTAAGCGGCGTGGGGCGCGCGGCGCGCAGCGGCGTGCTGATCAAGGGCGGGGCGCACCTGGAGAACCTGGGGCGGGTGACCGTGATGGGGTTTGATAAGACCGGCACGCTCACCACGGGTCGACCCGAGGTGACCGATGTGGTGGTGCTCGAGCATGAGCGTGATAAGAACCAGGTGATTGCGTTGGCCGCGGCGATCGAGCGTGGCAGCGACCACCCGCTGGCGCTGGCGGTGGTGGCCGAAGCCGAGGCACGCCAGTGCACGGTTCACCCCGCCAACAAGATCAGGCAGGTCCCGGGCATGGGTATCCACGGCCAGGTGGCGGGGCAACACGTCCAGGTGGGTCGGCTGGCCATGGTCCAAACGCCCTTGGCGCATGGTGACACGGCGCCCCCCACCGACAGCCCGCCACACACCGCGGCTCAGCAGCGGACCCAACAGCTTGAATCGCAGGGCAAGACCGTGATGGTCGTGGCGGTCGACCGCCAGCCGATCGGTTTGATTGCCATGGCCGACCAGCCCCGGCCCGGCGCTGCGAGCATGATCACCCAACTCAAACAGGCGGGTATCTGTCACACGGTCATGCTCACCGGCGACAACACCCATGTCGCCCAACAGGTCGCCCAGCAAGTGGGGGTGGATGAATGCCTGGCTCAGCTGCTGCCCCAAGACAAGCTCGACCAGGTGCGTCAGCTCGATGAACGGTACGGCATGGTGGCGATGGTGGGTGACGGGGTGAACGATGCGCCGGCGATGGCCAATGCGACTGTGGGGATCGCGGTCGGCGGGGCGCTGGGCAGCGGCAGCGACGTGGCGCTAGAGACCGCGGACGTGGCTCTATTGGCCGACCATCTCAGCAAGCTGCCCGAAGCCATGGGGATCTCGCGGTTCACAAGGCGGATCATCACGCAGAACCTGGTGATCGCGTTGGGGGTGATCCTGATCTTGGCGCCGTTGGCGGCGTTGGGGCAGACCACGATCTACGCCTCGGTGATGTTCCACGAGGGATCGACGGTGCTGGTGGTGCTCAATGCGCTACGGATCTTGAGGCATCGCCCTGCGGGATAAGCCTCTCGTCAACGACCAGACGGGCCTGGGGCATGTTCGTCTTCGATGAACGTAGCCCCAGCCACACACTGCCACAAACTTGGACGATACCCGGTGGGGCGTCTCACGCCTGGCCGATGGTCAGCGGCACGGGTTGGGGGCCTACGGTGTGGGTGGGTTCGACCGCGATGCCCAGCGGGCGGCGCTGCCCACCGGTGGGCGGCAGGCCGTCGCGATCGACGATCTGCTGGATCGCCATCACACCCTCGATCAGCGTCTCGGGGCGCGGCGGGCAGCCGGGGACGTAGACATCGACCGGGATAAACTGATCGATTCCTTGCACCACCGCGTAGGTGTCAAACACCCCCCCCGTTGAGGCGCAAGCGCCCATGGAGATCACCCACTTGGGCTCGGTCATCTGCTGGTAAATCCGCTGGAGCACGGGCAGCATCTTGATCGCGACCCGGCCGGCCACGATCAGCAGGTCGCTCTGACGCGGGCTAAACCGCATCACCTCGGCCCCGAAGCGGGCCAGGTCGTACCGGCTGCTGGCGGTGGCCATCAGCTCGATCCCGCAGCAGGCGGTGGCGAACGGCATCGGCCACAGGCTCGACCGACGCGCATAGTTCACCACTTTCTGCAGCTGCGTGGTCAAGAAATTGTCGGTCGGCATCGCCGCTTCAATACCCATGGGTGTCACCCTTTACGTGCTGCAATCCATCCAGTGTCGCCCGCAACGGTCCACCCCTGACCAAAAGGATCGGCTGATTCCCTCAGTGGTATCAAACCGAAAACGCCCCATGGCTGTATAGCAGTATACCTCATGGCTGAAAACAAGACGCCACGGGTACGTGTCGGACGTTATACCCATCGGGTATGCGTTTGCCGCGTCGGGATCACCCAAACGCCGAAGATTTCCTTGCCGCGGGCCAACGGGACCCCGTCAACCTGATCGGGATTGATATATCTTGACGGTTAGCTATGCTCACCACCGACCTGGACTACGACCTGCCACCCGAGCTGATCGCGACCCAGCCGGCTCACCCCCGCGATGCCGCCCGCCTCATGGTGATTGATCGGCAGTCTGATCAGGTGACACACCGGCGTGTGAGCGACCTGCCGGATCTGGTATCGGCCAAGGCGTTACCCCACGGCGCTGGGGTTGTGCACCCCGGGGATCTGATGGTATTCAACCACAGCCGTGTGTTGCCGGCCTGCTTCAAGGCCACCCGTGTCGCCACGGGAGGGCAGGTTACGGGGTTGTACCTGCGGTCAACCTGCGGGGCCGATGGCAGCCGGTGGCAGGTCATGCTCGAATCACGCGGCCGGCTCCAAGCAGGCGAGTCGATTGCTTTGGACGATCGGTCAACGCTGCAGCTGATCGAGCCGCTGGGCGACGGGCGGTGGGTCGGCGACCTGCGCAGCCCTGAAGATGGGTTGGCGCTGCTCAACCGGATCGGCCAGCCCCCTTTGCCGCCTTACATCCGGCGCCAGCGCCGACTACACAATCAGCCTGAGCGCCAGCCCCAGGACGCGGCCCAGTACAACACCGTCTACGCCACCGAACCCGGCTCGGTCGCTGCCCCGACCGCGGGGCTGCACTTCACCTCTGCTCTGCTAGATCGGTTAACCCATGCCGGTATACAACGGGCAGCCGTCACGCTCCACGTTGGGCTAGGCACGTTTGCCCCGGTGAGAACCGCGCAGGTTGAAGACCACCCGATTCATGAGGAATGGATCGCGATCCCCGCTGCGACGATTGAGGCGCTGCGTCAAGCCCGCCAATCCGGGCAGCGGATCATCCCCGTGGGCACCACCACGGTCCGAGCGTTAGAGAGCCTGCCTCAACGGCTGCCAGATGCCGGGGATTACTGCGCCTCAACCCGACTGTTTATCACCCCCCCAGGCCGGCTTAAAGAGCCAACACCCCAGGACAACACGCCTGCTTGCTTCAAAGGTTTCCGATACACCGACGGGCTGATGACGAACTTCCACCTGCCGCGGTCCACCCTGCTAGCCATGGTCGCGGCCCTGCCGGGCGTGGGCGTTAGGCGGCTTAAGGCTTGGTATCAGCTGGCGATCGAACACCGCTACCGGTTTTACTCATATGGCGACGCCATGCTGATCCTTTAACATAAGGCATTGGATCCAACCATTTGACACAAGGAATCGACCCATGGCTCTAACACTTGAACAGCTTGCAGCCCGCACCGCCGTGCTCGAAACGCAAAACCGCCGGCTGCGATGGGGGTTGACAATGCTGCTGATCATGGCCGGTGTCGCAGGGATGCTTGGAGTAGCCAAACCCCGCGCGGTGCACGAGCTGCTGCGTGCCAAACGGATTGAGGTGGTGGACAACCACGGCGTGCCGCTGGTCGTCCTCGAGCACGGGAAGCACGGCGGGGCGGTGGTGGTCCGCACAGCCGAAGGCAAGCCGCTGTGCCACCTCAGCGGCAACGGACAGGGCGACGGCACCATCGCGACGTTCCACAGCCACACGCGCCAAGGGCGGGCCTTGATTGCGGGCGACGAGAACGGCGGGTATATCAGCGTGATGGCGGCCAAGGGCTACTTCGCCGGGGGTATCGCGGTCGACGAAGCCGGAGGCGGGGCCGTCTCCGTCAACAACGCCCAAGGCCAAGGCCAAGCCATAACGGTGTCATCCTCCCCGCGGTGATTCCTCTTGGGTATAACCGATGGCTCCTTTGCCCTAACCAGCCGCGGCCATAAACAAACTTAGTGCTATCATACACGGCGTGTATGCTGCACGGCTGGATGAGGATAAAGAGATACCCATCGGGTATGGGTTTGCCGCGTGGGAATCACCAAAACGCTCAAGATTTCCCTGACGCGGGCGAACGGAACCCCGTCAGCCTGATCGGGACGGGTATCTTGTCACACAAGGATCTCAGCATGACGGCACAAACCCAGTTGAAACAGCGGCCCAAAACGCGGGGAGCGATTGAGATCCTGGTGTTATTGTTTGGGGCCTGCGTGGCAAGGGCAGACCTTCAGCTTGAATTTGAATCCACGGTCAAGACCACCCCACACCAGCAAGCCTCCGATCCGCCACATACCCAACCCCAACAGCCAGAGACCGAAACCACACCGCTTCATCTCACCCTCGGGGAAGGTTATTTCAGTTTCCAAGATGACCAGCGTCAGCAGATCTGCGACTTCTCCAAACGCGTCATCTACGATATCCATCTCAAGGCAGGCACCTATACCGAAAGATCACTCTACAGCGACGTGGGGTTCCGGGTGTACGAACTGAAGAACCGCATGATGATCGGCGAGGTGCTCGACATCGCTGAGGCGGCCAAGAGCCAAAAAATCTCGTATGGCCGGGTGTTGGTTGAGCACCTGTTCTCGCTACCGGCCGAGGGTGACCCGGTGGCCTTAACCCCCGATCAAAACGACACCCAGACCGTCTATGCCTGGCAAGGCAAGCCGCTGGCCCAGATCAGCCGGGACGTGGTCGAGGTTGACCCAACGCACCGCGACGCGTTCATCCGGTTCCTGCGTTATTTTTCACAAGGGCACCCCCAGATCCTCGAGCACCTGAATGCCCTGACAGGGATACCCTCACAGCTCACCGTCACACAGCACAACATGGGTAGGATTCAATCTAAATCACTAACCTACCGCTCGCACAAGGTCACGCCCAGCCAGCCGTACAACCTAGAAGGCCTTGAAGAGACCCAGCCCAAGGGAGACCTAACCCAACTCTTGGCCCAGGCGCCACCCGCGGGGCCCGACGCGATCAACCACGCCGCCCAGCAGGTCCTGGCCGATGCCGACGCCGCCTTCACCAACGGACAGCACCTCGACGCCATGCTGGCCTACCTCGAATACACCCTCATGACGGGTCAAGACATGCACGACTGGCTTGAGCCCAAACGCGATCAGCTTGTGGCCGACCCCCACGTGGTCACGCTCATGTCGGCGTTGAAGGCCAAGAGCAAAAACGGCGCTAAGCAAACGATCCAAGCCCTGTCGCAGCTGAAAGAAACCGCCCAATCCCATGAGCACGTCCTGCTGATCTTTGAAGCCAATACCCATACCTCGCTTGGCCACCCCGGCAAGAGCATCCCATTATTTCATCAAGCGCTGCTGGCCAACCCCCTCATCGTTGGGGCGTGGAAAGACCTGGGGGATCTCTACAGGATCACATACCAGATGCCCGACGCGTGGCGGTGCTGGGACCATGCCCGGACAATCCTGCCCACCCACCGGATGCTAACCGATCTCAACCATTTTGAAGACTGGCTTGTCGCGAATCACCCGGGATTCTTTTAGATCGTGGCATCCAGGCTGCAACGCGACACCACCTGGTTAAACCAATGGATCGCCGCCGCCGCCCGCCCCCAACGGTCTTGCCTAGCGCCTAAGCCACCGCCCCATTGGGCCGCCCACCGGGTGTTGCGCTGCAACCTGGATACCGCCGGTACGAGCTGTAATCCTTGGCTGGATCGTGCCCGGATCCGTCCCCAACCAAGCGCAGACCGCACAAGCCAAGCACACGTTGATGCCATACGCCTAATCGCTGTCTGACGGATCGGCCTGGGGGATGAGAAACGGAGGAGGTTTGAGGTTGTTCTGGCTGGTGGGCACACCCACGCCGTGCTGGTACACCAACGCCCCGCCGTGGTGGGCGGTGACCGCGACGTAGCCCATCGCCACCAAGCCTGTCAGCAACGCACCGGTCATCACAACAACGCGCAGCTGCGGTTTTTCAATGATCCCCAGCAACGCGACGCAGGCTGTGGTGACCAAAAACAACAGCCAGACCCGTTCGCCCATCTCCTCGTGCTGATCGAGCCGCTCAACGGCGGGCTCAGCCATCGTGATCGGGTTTAAGCGGTCCATCGCCGCCTCGCCCGACCGCTGGGCCATCCACCCCGATCCCGTGCCCAAGGCGTACAGCGCCACACAACCCAACCCCAGCGATCGAGACCGACCCCTCGTCAGTGCCAGCAACACCAGGGCCACAAATCCCAGCAGGCTCAGCGCGATCGGCAGGTGAACCATGATCGCATGCCGCTGCTGGGGGTTGCCAAACGCTTCAAACATCGATGACAAGGTTTCGGGGATCATCCACTTGAAGTTAACAGATCCCCGAAGAATCCACCAACCCCCTCTGGAGGCGATCCAATCCAAAAACGCCCGCGTGTATCACACGCGGGCGTTGGTGGGTCTCTCTTTACATCGATCCGGGCGACAGCCGCTAACCTATGCGGTTAAGGATCGGATCAATCGATGGGGCATTAGCCTTCGTGGCCGCCATCGGCGTGGCTCTGTTCGATCATCTTACGCAGGTACGCGTTCTCTCGGCGGGTCGCTTCGAGATCGAACACCAAATACTTGATCGACAGGCGCAGGTAATCCAAGCTCTCTTGGAGGTTGTGGACGGTTTCTTGAAGCTTGGCGTGGCGGGCCTGGGTCTCTTGGGCCATCGCAGTAAGCTTTTCACGCTCGGACTGGGGCAGGGTGGATATCTCTTTCATCAGTTCACTCAGCTTGTTGTGGAAGGTTACTTCATCCATTGTCATTTCTCCCCGTCGATGAGATTCGTGGTTCATTGTCATTTGATGCCCAGTGTATCACAAGAGCCTTGCCAGACTACCAACGGGGAACAAAATATTTTTGAAATTGGCATTTAATTCATTATTTTAAAAGCAGTTAAATCTACTTAATTTGATGGCTATAACCCTCTCAATGTCCTATAACGATGGACCCGATGTCGTTTCAAAACCACAATGGCTGTTAGACCACAACACCAAAAACGAAACAAGTCGCTTAATTCAAAGTGTTTATGAGGTGCGTCGCTCAAGCCCAACACCCCATTATAGGCACCTTACCCGTGAAAGAACAGCCTTAAATTGGATAAAAATGATACCCCCCTTGACATCCTATCAGCTACATAACAAGAAATTGAAGATGACAAAAAAGACTTACATATAACGATTTACGATGACGATTAAGGCTCCGCGGAAGGACCCACAGATGCTACTGATCTAAATCTTAGCTTAGCCCATCAGGCCAGCACCACACGCCCGGTGCCACGAATGATCTTCCCGATGACCCACACCTCTTGGCCTAGCCGATCTAGCTGATACAGGATCGAGTCCGCAAAATGGGGACGGACCACCATGGCGTACCCGATCCCCATGTTGAAAACCTTAAACATCTCCTGTTCCTCGATTTGGCCCCGGCGTTGGAGGAATCCAAAGATGGGGGGGATCTGCCAGGCCTGGGGATTAACCCGGGCGTTGAGGTGGCCGCCTAGTGTACGCGGCATATTGCCACCAAGACCACCCCCCGTGATGTGGGACATCGAGCTGACCACCTGTTTCACCCGATACCGACGCAGCACCGCGATCACCGGGTTGGCATAGATCCGTGTTGGGGTCAGCAGCACGCGGCCAAGTGTTTGCTGGTCATTCACTTCCGAGTAAATCTTGCCCAACTTAAGCTTGGCTTGCTTAATCACCGCACGCACCAGGCTGTAACCGTTGGCGTGAACCCCGCTGGCGCCCAACCCCAAGATCACATCGCCTACCTGGGCCCGCGACCCCGTAATCAACCGCTTACGCTCACACACGCCCACCGCAAACCCAGCCAAATCAAAATCGCCGGGGGCATACACATCGGGCATCTCCGCCGTCTCGCCACCAAGCAGCGCGCAGCCGGCCATCACGCAACCATCGGCTACCCCTCGGACAATCCCTGCCGCCACCGATGGCTTTAACTTGTGGACCGCCAGGTAATCTAAGAAAAATAGAGGCTCTGCGCCCTGCACAACCAGGTCATTCACACTCATCGCCACCAGGTCCTGACCCACCGTGTCATACACCCCAACCTCAGCTGCGAGCATCACTTTTGTCCCTACCCCGTCTGTACACGCCACCAGCACCGGGTCGCGGTAGTTACGCTTAAATAGCTTCTCGTTAAAGTCCAACCGGAAGCAGCCCGCAAACCCCCCATGTCCCCCCAACACACGCGGGCCATACGTCCGGCGCATGTCGCGCTTGATCATCGCCACCATCTGCTCGCCAGCCTCGATATCGACACCGGCTTGGGCGTAGGACATGGGTTGTTTTGCTCGCGGCGACACGGGGGCATAGTGTATACCAATCCTCGTGACAATTAAGGTAACCAGCCCGTGGCTGGCCGATTATTGGGTCACTGGTGTATTACCCTGATGCGCAACACATCTAGCGATCCCGACGACCAGATCCCACGCCCAACCATGGGGAACCGCTGGCTCCTCATAACAGCAGGCGAATCAAAAAAATCATCTTTTGCCCCATGCCAACCGTGACAAGCTTCGCTGAATAGAATAAACTTTATAGGTAATTCTCAACACACCCCCCACCCTCCAGAGGTCTTAAGGGGTAGAGGGTGGATTAAGTCCATTCACCGTTTTCAACTGCTTTAGCAGGCATGATTCTTTAAAAAAAGGTCCATCGAGCAGTCATGCCAGGTAAAGACCGCGACCAGATCCAAAATTTGTTTGCCACCCGCGGGCTGCGATGCACCGCGCAGCGCCGGGCGCTATACAAAGCCCTGGCCGCTAGCACCTGCCACCCCACCGCGGATCAGCTGTATTACGAAGTCAGCGGGCATGTGCCCGGGATGAGCCTGGCCACGGTGTACAATACCCTTGAAGCTTTTTGCCATGTCAACCTGGCCCAAAAATTACCCGGCGTTGGGGGGTCGACCCGCTACGACGCCATCGTCCAGAACCACGTCCACACCCGGTGTGAAGACTCCGAAGCGGTCTTCGACGTCCCCGACGACCTAAGCCAAAAAATCTTAAAGAGCATCCCCCGCAACCTGCTGACCAAGGTCGAAGCCGAAATGGGCTTCAAAGTCGATCAAGTCAAAATAGAACTCGTGGGCCAATACATCGGGCGATAACCAACAACGCGAATCCATCCTTTACCGCCCGACGCGCCGCAGGTAAACCACCCACTCCAACACCAACACACCCAGCGCCGCTGATACCAGCCACGGCCAGACCTCTTGCCGCACCCTACCCGCCTCGGCCTGAACCCCACCACCACCCGAACTTTCAAGGCGAAACGTGTCACGCGGCCCCACGTCGCTCTCATGCGCATCGAGCATGCTCACCGCCAACCAATCCCAGGGTTCCCCTACCGCTTGTTGGGCTTCATAAAGCCCCACTCGTTCAAAGACAGGCAACACCGCCTGGGCCGACCCCATCCCCCCGGCCAGCAGCCTCGCTTCAATCTCCACCGGCCCGGCGTAGCGCAGCGATCGGACCATCCCCCCCAGCGGGATCGTCGCGCCCTGCCCCGGCCGAAACACCAGCCCCGTCTCGTGCCGGCGGCCTAGCCCCAGCCAGCCCACCGCGTTGCTGATAAACACCGGGAAGCCCACCTGCATCGGCCAATTGCTGGCACGCAGGTCAAACCCCACCACCACGTGATTCGCCCCATTGGCAAACACCGCGGCGATGACCGGCCCGGCCTGCGCCGTTGCCAACGACTGGGCTGTATCAGGCAGCACCAAACGACCCGGCTCAACCATCAGCAGATCATCCAACACCACGTGCCGCATCAAGGGGTGCTCACGGTCCCAATCCACCATCAATTGGCTTTCTGAGGCACCCGATCCAGACACCCATAACTGCAACCCCTCCACCGGCGGAACCGCCTGGAAGTACAACGCGTTGATCCCTGGCACATGCCCCGGGGCATACCGATCAAAAACAATCAGATCAACGCCTGTTTCGCCCGTACGCTCAAAGTGGACCGCCCCTTGACGCTCATACGCCTCAGGCGTCACCACCGCCAGCCGCCCGGGGCCAGCAGCAGCCAACGCCTGCTCTAGGAAACCGTTGCCTTCTGTCACCAACAAAATCCGCGCCCCGCTGGCCGCAGCAAGCACCAACCACGCGCTGTTGTCTGCCGCGAGCCTATCGTCATAATCATGGCTAACCCCCACCACCGCGGTCGAACCCAAGCCCAGCTCAAACCCCACCGTCTGGGTCCCCGCCTGGCCCGCTGGGTCCCGCCCCGGGACCGTCACAGGCAACACCCGGTGCGCACGCCCATCGATCTGGAGCGTTAGATTCGTGGCGATCGTTGCGGCGCTGTAATTCGCCAGCCGTGCTAAAACCGACACCCGCTGGCTATCCTCCAAACCACGGCGGGCCGCCAGACCCACCACACCCAGGTTCTCCGAACCGCTACCGATCTTCACATACCGCACCGCCACCTGCGGCATCACCACACCCCGGGGCTCTTCAACACGCCCATCGCTAAACAGGTACACCACCACCGAATCACCCGAGCCTTCAGCAGTATCGCGGCGGGCAAACGGCTCGATCAGCCGCAGCGCGGGCTCCAGCCGGCTGGGCTGATCCGTCGGGGCGATCGATTCAACCGCCTCACGCAGCCGCGCGCGGTCTGCGGTGAACGGCTCAACCACACGGGCGTTGTGAGCAAAACTGATCACCATCACGCCGCTGCCTGCATCGGCGCCAAACCCATCACCCAGCTGATCGATCAGGCCGATCGCCTGTGACTTGGCTTCGGCTAGCCGAGTCGGCGACACGTCCGTCGCGTTCATCGAACCCGAGTGATCGATCACCAAGATCACGCGCTGGCCAGGCCGCGCCGCGGCATGGATCACCGGACCGGCCAACGCCAGCAACACCCCACTCAACACCAGCAGCTGCAACAACAGCAGCAGGTTCCGCCGAAACCACTGGAACGGCGCGTTGGCCTGCAGGTCTTCAACCGCCTTGCGCCACAGCAGCGTCGAGCTGATCACCACCCGACGACGACGACGCTTGAGCATATACAACACAAGCAACAGCGGGGCCGTAACCCCCGCGGCGAGCAACGCAAAGCCCGGCGTCAGAAAATCCATCGATCACACCGATCAGATCAAAGCCGCTGGTTTGAAACCGTGCAGGCGGCGTATACCATATGCCTGCGGCGACCAGGAGACAGAAAATCGACAGCGCCACATGAAAAAAATACACCTTGCTATCTCAACCCATCACCTCGATGCCTCAGTAAAGGATTATACGCAACGGCTAGGGAGCGCTCCCTCCGTCGTGATTCAAAACCAATACGCGCTTTGGCGAACCCCATCCATCAACCTCTCGGTGCGCCAAGACCTGTCACGCCCCCCAGGAGCATTACGCCACCTCGGCTGGGAAGACCCAGAAGCACCGCGGTTCGAGGCAGAGAAAGACGTCAATGGTATCCTTTGGGAACGCTTCACCGCAGCGCAACAAGCAAAAGAAATCCAAGAGACATGGCCGGGCACGGATGATGTACAGTAGTCGGCATTCGCCCCATCGGACGCTGTAAGGAGCTATCACAACTCCCTCCGATTGGATCGCCAGGATACTTCATGCGGACAGCACGGGCCGGTGACCGCTAAGCCTCTGTTCCATCAAGCATCTTTTCATATCTACGCACCGCTTCCCAACGCGCGTGTCGATCGTCATACAGGGACAGACGATCCGCCGCGCACAAACGATACACTTGGCGTATTATGGCTTGTCCCGCGATCTTTGTTCGCGTGCGAAAGAGACCAATCCCAATCAGGTTGACAGAGTCCCGTTCGCCCGCGGCAGGAAAATCTTGGGCGTTTTTGTGATTCCGACGCGGCATTTTCATACGCGATGCGTAGACATATAAAAAAACCTCCGCCCAGGGCTCCGGTCCTGTGGGCGGAGGTGCGCCACGGCTAACAATGGGATGGTGTCTTTGAGTATTTTTCCCTTGCTTCTCAACCCAAATCATCTGGATCGCCATAGATCGTATCGGTAATTTTCTATTGCTGTCAATTGGGTATTTGGAGACTTTTGAATTTGATTTAAATGATTGAAAACAAACTGTTTATGAAAATTAATCTGCGACCAAAACCACGCTCTCTGTCATAACTTGCGCAAACAAGGGAGCTTGCAATTGATCTGCCGTAATTTCATATCCTGAAGTCTCTTATGCACTCTACAAGAAAAATTAATCTTCGGGCCATCCGCTGAAATCGTCTATGGAACCGGTTATCCACGTCGCCATTGGGGTTGTTGTAGACCGGCAAGGCCAAAAACAACGACTCCTCATCACCCGCCGCCCCAAGCAGTCGGTGCTCGGGGGGTATTGGGAGTTCCCCGGCGGCAAGGTCGAACAACACGAAACCATGCCCCAGTGCTTGACACGCGAGTTCGAAGAAGAGTTGGGGATCGACATCACCGTGGGCCAACCCCTGCCCACAATCCAGCACACCTACCCACACGGAACGATCAAACTCAACCCGTTCTTGTGCACACACCGGTCAGGCCAGATCCAACACCGCGCAGTCTCTCAACACAAATGGGTAACCCCCAGCGAGCTGCAGGACTACCCCTTCCCCCCAGCCAATCAAGCATTGATCGACCACCTGATCGACACACTAAGTAAGCCACCTGCGAAAAAAACATCTCCCCACGTTCGACACCGGGTATGATGGGCCCATGCAACCCGATGGTGTGATTGAGAGGGATCCAAAGACGCCCGCACAAGAAGAAGAGATCCTCGCCACGCTCAAACGCTACTGGGGGTACGACACCCTCCGCCCCATGCAGCACGAGGCGGTGGATGCGGCGCTGCACAGCCGCGACTCACTGGTCGTGATGCCCACCGGCGGCGGAAAAAGCCTCTGCTACCAGCTGCCCGCAGCCATGCGACCCGGGACCGACCTGGTCATCTCGCCGCTCATCTCACTCATGCAGGACCAGGTCGACGGCCTATCGGCCTGCGGCTACCCCGCGGTCGCGCTGCACAGCGGGATGAACACCCAAGCGATCGATATCGCGGAATACCAGATCCGTAACGGCCAGCCCAACCTCATCTACGCAGCACCCGAGCGCGTGCTTTCAACTCGGGTACTCGCGCTGCTGGACCACATCAACGTCAACGCGATCGTCATCGACGAGGCACACTGCGTCAGCCACTGGGGGCACGACTTCCGACCCGTCTACCGACAGCTGTCGCAACTCAAAGCCCGGTTCCCCCATGCCAGCTGGCACGGATTAACAGCGACCGCCACGCAGCGCGTGCAAAAAGATATCGTCCAGCAGCTGGCGCTACGCAACCCCGCGATCCTCATCAGCAGCTGCGACCGCCCCAACCTGACCTACCGTGTAGCGCCACGCACCGACGGGCGCAGGCAGCTGCTCGAAGCCCTCACTCGACACACCAACCAAGCCGTGATCGTCTACTGCATCAGCCGAAAAGACACCGAACGCATCGCCCAGTGGTTGCGCACCCACCGCATCAACGCAGCGGCCTACCATGCCGGCATGAACGCACAAGACCGGCAACGCGTCCAGGATAGCTTCATGCAAGAACGCCTCCACGTCGTCGTCGCGACCGTCGCCTTTGGCATGGGGGTCGACCGCAGCGACGTGCGGTGCGTCGTGCACATGGCCATGCCCAAATCAATCGAGCACTACCAGCAAGAAGCCGGACGCGCCGGACGCGACGGGCTCGACGCCGAGTGCGTCCTGCTCTACTCCTCGGCCGACGCATTCAAGTGGCGCCAGCTCATGGAACTGTCCGCCGCCGACGCCGGCCAAGACGCCCCGCCCCAGCACCAGCTGCAGCTGCTGACACACATCCACCGGTTCTGCAGCGCCATGCGCTGCCGCCACGCGGCGCTGGCCGGGTATTTCGGGCAAGACTACGGCCACCACCCGTGCGGGGCATGCGATGTCTGCTTAGGCGAGAACCAGCTGGCCCAGGACGCCGTAGTCATCGCACAGAAAATCCTCTCCTGTGTCGCCCGTCTCCACAGCCGATTCGGGGCCGCGCACGTGGTCGACGTCCTGCGTGGGTCCAACAAGCAACGCATCCACCAGCTGGGACACAACCACCTAAGCGTGTTCGGCTTGCTCAAAGACACACCCACGCCCGTGCTGCACAGCTACATCGATCAGCTGATCGACGCGGGCGCACTGGCCCGCACCGACGATGAATTCCCCGTGCTGCAACTCACGCCAGACTCTAAAGCATTCCTCAAAGGCACGCGCGACGTCACGCTCCGCCGCCCCAAAGTCGTCAAACGCACCGCTACCCAACGCGGCCAGGCCGATTGGCAAGGCGTCGACACCGCGCTGTTCGAACGCCTACGCGCCTTGCGCCGCCAACTAGCCGAAGCACAAGGCGTGCCGGCGTACATCATCTTCGGCGACCAAACCCTGCGCGAACTGGCACGCCTCAAGCCACGCGACCACGCCCAGATGCTACAAGTCCGAGGCGTGGGCCAACAAAAACTCGAAGCGTTCGCCCAACCGTTCTTGGCCTGCATCGCGCAACACGTGTCAAGTTCCCCGAAGTTTTACGAGGTTAGCGAACCCGAAGTGTGACGAATGGGGTTTATGGTGGTCTTGGGTTCATGGTTGGTCCTTTCGTGGGTGTGTGTTCCGCCAGTGCCCACCCCGCGCGGGGTGGGCACTGGCGGCGCGATTTAGGTCTGAAGGCCCTTGGGCGTTTTGTCGGATCGTTGATCCATCGCCTCCTGTAGATCCTTGAGTCGGTAGCTTCGGCCCTTGATATTTAAGACGTGACTGGCGTGTAGCAGGCGGTCGAGGATGGCTGTGGCGAGGGCTTCATCGTCGGCCAGCATCCCCGGCCACTGGGCGATCCCCTTGTTGGTCGTGATACACACCGAGCCCTTCTGATAGCGATGATTCACCACGCGGAAGAAGAGGTTCGCTTCCTCACGGGTAAAGCGTTGGAAGCCCATCTCGTCGATGACCAGCAGCATCGACGCCATGTATTTGCGGTGCTTTAACCGGGCAGGCAGCAGGTCACCGTCTCGTTTGAGCTGATGCAACAGTTCGTCGATCCGATAAAACGCCACCGAAAAACCCTGTTCGATCGCCCGTGTGGCCAACGCGACGGCTAAGTGTGTTTTGCCCACACCCGGGGGGCCTTGAATCAACAACGAACGGTGCTGGGCGATCCAGCTACAAGTCGACAGCGTCTCGATCTGATGGCGTTGAACCGACGGCTGAAAGGTAAAGTCAAAGTTGCTGATCGTCTGCCCGGTGGGCAGGTGAGAGATCTTCAGCGATTGGGCGATCCGACGTTCGTTCTGACGCTCTAACTCCCAACGGATCAGTTCATCCAGGAACACCGTGGCGCTCCACTTGTGGGTGACCGCATCACTGAGAAGATCCGGCAACGCCTGGGCGACAAACCCCAGCCGCAAGGCTTCGAGGCGGTGACGCAAGGCTTCCATATCCTGCGTCGGCGCGGGCTTGGGCAGGATCCCTTGGGCCAGCAACTTCCGGGTGTCGTAAGCCCTCATCGCGACACCCCCGCCAGCATGGCGTATAAATCCATCGATCGAACTTGAGGCGTCTGTCCCATGATCTGCTGGAGTGCCTGGGATCGCTTGCCCAGCGGCGTGGGACGAGCCACCGTGGGGGTTGAGTCGCCCTCGTAACACGCTGGATCGATCAGCACGCGTGAGTCGGTATGACGCGGGTATTGCCCAACGATCTGGCCTTGCTTGGAGTCAACGATCTGAACGACCTGGGCACAACCACGCGCTTCAAGGCGTTGGCCCACGTACCGAAACGGCACCGCATACGTACGCCCATCGAACCGGATCGTGCAATCCTTATGAACCGGGCAATCACGGATCATATCAAACGGTTGGGGCATCAAAGCAGGTAACGGACGCAGCAAAGCCTTTTCCTGCTGCCAGGTCTCGGGGCCGGCACCGATGTCCACCTGGGTCTCTAGCCAGTCGCTTTGAGTCATCGCACCCGGCGGCGTCTCGATCCGGCGAAACGCACGCAACCGGGGCCTTGGAAAATGAACACGCACATACTTGCGCACTGACTTACTAAGGGGAGCACTTTGTTCTGAACATACGGTCAAGCAATTATTGTTGAATGTCGCTAATACTCGGATACGGCAGCGTTCAGAATTAAGTGCTCTGGGTAGTAACCGAACCGGTGTACCCGTGATGATCCACCAACATCATCTGCCATAACGACTGAGCATTGGGCGAGCGGCATTCCGGGAGCACCTCGATCTGATGATCCCACCAAGACTTACAAACTTCTACAAGACCCCATTGCTCGATCAGAAATCGCTTCTTGCGCCCATCGACCGCCTCGACCCGGCGAAGGTGGTAACGCACCGTCCCCTCCGTGACCCCTAACATCTCAGCGATCTTCGTATTGGGCTGTCCTTTATCTTTCAAAACACGTATCGTCACAACATCATCCTTCCGTAGCTTGGCCAAGGCAAAACCTCCATGTCTAACGATCCAAAAGGAACCGGTGCGACACGGTTTTACCTTCAGCGAACCTGAAAAATCCCCAAAATGGGGAGAAACCATAAAAATCACGAGAACCCACAGGCACCTAACGGGGCCTTCAAATCTCGTAAAACTTCAGGTTCGCTAACTCGATAGGGTAAGGGGACGGTGACACCGCGTCCCGGGTCGGTATCGATCACAATCAGGCAGTCGATCAACCCTTCGGGTATGATCTGCCGCGTCGGGGACCCCCCAAGCACCGGCCAGGGCCCTGCGATGGATCAATTGGGCGCTGCCAAGCCCATCCAAGTTGTCTGCTGTGCATAGAAAGTTGAGGTTGTAGATGCATCACCCCCGATTGGATAAGCTGGCGATGGTGCTGGTCGAGTACTCCACGCAGGTCAAACCCGGCCAGATCGTCCGCATCACGGGCGACCCCGTGGCGATGCCGCTGCTTGAAGCGATCTACGAGCGTGTCCTGCGTGCCGGGGCCTACCCACACCTGCGCTGCTCGCCCGGATCGTTGCAGGAGATCTTTTACCAGCACGCCAACGAAGACCAGCTCAAGTACGTCAGCCCACTGGTCCAACACGAGACCGAGACGATCGACGTCTCGATCGGCCTGTGGTCCGAGACCAACACCAAGAGCCTTAGCCGCGTGGACCCCAAGAAGCAGAGCCTGGCCTCGTCGGCGCGCAAACCCATCTTTAAGGTCTTCATGGAGCGTGCAGCAAAAAACGAGCTGCGGTGGTGCGGCACGCTGTTCCCCACCGCAGCCAGCGCCCAGGACGCCGAGATGAGCCTACGCCAGTACGAAGACTTCGTCTTCGGAGCCGGCCACCTCGACAAGGACGACCCCGTCGCACACTGGCGCCAGGTCGAGCAACGCCAGCAAAAAATGGTGGACTACCTCAACGGCAAGAAGCAGGTCCACTTCCAGACCGCCAACGGCACCGATCTAACCGTCAACGTCGAGGGCATGAAGTGGATGAATTGCTGCGGGCACCACAACTTCCCGGATGGCGAGGTGTTTACCGGGCCGAACCTTGAGGCGCCCGACGGCGGGGTCAATGGCGTGGTGCGCTACTCGTTCCCCGCGGTACACCGCGGCCGCGAGGTGCACGATATCGAGCTGACGTTCGAGAAGGGCCGCGTCGTCGACGCCAAAGCCTCTAAAAACCTCGATTTCTTGACCCAGATGCTCGATCAAGACCCGGGCGCTCGGTCTATGGGCGAAATCGCGATCGGCACCAATTATCAGATCCAGCAGTACTCGAAGAACACGCTGTTCGATGAGAAGATCGGCGGCACGTTCCACGCCGCGGTCGGCGCCGGCTACCCCGAGACCGGCAACGACAACGAGTCGGGCCTGCACTGGGATATGGTCTGCGACCTACGCCCAGGCGGCACGATCACCGTCGACGGCGAGGTGATCTCCTGCGATGGCAAGTTCGTCTTCCCCGACTGGCCCGGGAAGGCGTAGAGCATCGCCGGTTTATCCATCATTGCCCGCCACGAACCGCGACCGAGCGGGCTTCTCCTAACAACAGGGGTTGCATGAAATCAGCTGGATCGGATGACACCCGCCCCAGCACCACCAAACCCCCACCGACCAACAACGCCAGCGATGTTGGCTCGGGGATCATAATGGTGACGGTTTCCCAGCTGCCGTCTGGAAAAACCCCGTCCCAGTGCCCGATCCCTTCGGCCCAGGGTTCACGGCCTTTCTGCACCACCATCGCCCAGGAGCTGCGCCATTTGTAGCTTCGGATTAGGTTGCTGCCAAGCGACTCCAACGCCATCAGAATGGAATCGGCCTGAGGCATACGTGTAATGGCCGAGGGGTTGGTGTAGAGCCCCGCTTCGTCGCTTGTGGCCAACATCAATACCAACCCGTCTGGGATCCCCTCCAGGAAAGCAATCATCTCATCCGCAGCACTGCCCGTACTGCGTGTGATCCAGGTATCGAAGTTGCGGGCACAGCTTCCGATGTCGGTACACGGTTCTAATGACGCGGGATCCGCGGGGTCTAAGACGGTTTCGGTGACGGGGTCGATCACCGCGATGTTGAACCCCCGGCCACCTCCGCCCCCACCTCCGCGTGCATAGATCACCACCTCATTCACCGTAAACCGCGTACCACTATTCGATACCGCCGTCACCACAACCTCCGCCTGCGCACCGCTGAGTGTGGACACACCAACCAACACCGCCGCCAACATGATGGCCACATTGTCAAACCAATAACGACCTTGACGAAACCGTTCCCTGGACATGGCTTTGCTCCTCTTGCCGCTTACGGTTTAAAAAGCGGCGCCTGTTTGAATGATGTTGTCGATGCGATCCCTGGGCCTGAAGAAAAGAACTTTCGACTATACCCGGCAGTATACCCGATTGAGTCGGTTAAGGGAACCCCTAAAACGGCACAGCGGCCCATGTGATGCCGGTGATAAGATATGACACACGCGGAACCGGTATGGCCTCAAGGGTGCAGCAACCCATGCTTGGGTGTGTTTAGGAGGCGACGGTGGTAGAGGGCGCGTGGTTGGGGCTGGCTTTGTCGCTGGGGTACTTGATCCGGCTGTGGTAGATCGCGCACAGCGTCTTGACCAGCGAGACCTCGATCTTGTGCAGCTCTTGGAGGGTGATCTGGCACTCGTCGAACTGGCCGTCCATCAGCCGCTTGTTGGCGATCCGGTGCACCAGCTGCTCGATCCGCGTGGGGGTGGGGTCGTCGAGCGTGCGCGCAGCGCTCTCTAGGCTGTCGCAGAGCATCAGGATCGCCGCCTCTTTGGTCTGGGGCTTGGGCCCGGGGTAGCGGAACTCAAACTCGGCGGGCGCTGGCTTGTCTTGGGCTTCGCGCTGCTGCTTGGCGGCGTGGTAGAAGTATTCGACCAGGGTCGTGCCGTGGTGGGTCT
The DNA here is from genome assembly GCA_965223655.1 of Phycisphaeraceae bacterium. Classification (GTDB taxonomy): domain Bacteria; phylum Planctomycetota; class Phycisphaerae; order Phycisphaerales; family Phycisphaeraceae; genus CBDCXC01. The sequence goes on along the minus strand of CBDCXC010000004.1, from coordinate 30,709 downwards.
CGATAAACTGCCGCAGCGCGCGTGGCAGGGCGAACTCGCGGGCCATCTCCATCCCGTCCTTGACGTGCCCCACAATGATCAGCAGGCTCATCGCGGGCGATAGCTTGGTGTGCCGGTTGGGGCCGTCGCCCTGGTTCTCCACGAAGTACATGGGCTTGTTCACCTTGCCCACGTCGTGGTACATCGCCCCGACCTTGCACAGCAAGCCATCGGTGTTGATGGCGTCGGCGGCTGCCTCGGCCATGTCGGCGATGCGCAGGCTGTGCTGGTAGGTCCCCGGTGCTTCCTGGGCCAGCCGGCGTAGCAGCGGGTGCGACGCGTCGTTGAGCTCGCGTAGTGTCATCGACGTCGTGACGTGGAACAGCCGCTCGATCGTGGGCAGGATCCCCTGGACGATCATCCCCGTGGCGAAACCGGTGGCTAATGCTAAGAAAGCGTCGAAGCCGATCAGCTGGTATTGGCCTTCCAGGTACAGCGGGCGCTGGGCCAGCCCCACCAGCAGCGCGGTGCCCCCCATCGCCACCCCGCTCCAAAGCCCAACCACCACCAGTGTCGAACGGTTACGCACATCGTGCAGCAGGCTCACGGCGACCCCGACGCCCGTGAAGGCGACCAAGCCATAATAAATCGGCAGATCCAGGCTCACCAACACCAGGAGGCTGTGCACCGCCCCGATCGCCAGCGCGAAACGCTGGTCGTAGGCGATCACCAGGATGATCGCCGCCATCAGCGTTGGGAATACGCAAGTCGCATAGATGTACTGAGGCGCCAGCTGCGTACCCACCACCGCCAACCCTTGACACAGCAGCAGCAGCAGCGTGATCGCCAGACCCCGCATCGGGTTTTGGGTAACCTTGGGGTTGTACCCCAGCGTGTAGAGCCATATCCCCACGCCGATCAAGGCGATCAATCCAACGGTGCTGGCCTGCAGCAGGTACCGGTCAAGCGGCTGGAGCTGGGCGAAGTAAGCCGCACGCTCGGCGGCGAGCACCTGGAGGTCTAAAGGCTCGACGATCTCACCGGCCCGGGCCAGCACGCCGCCGGTGGGGTAGGTCATCTCCACGTCGGGTTCGTCGTCGAATTTGGTCTTGCGCCGCCGAATGGTCTCCTCGTCGTCATAGAGATACGTCGGCTGAGGGTTTTGCATCACCAGCTCGACGATGCTCTTACGCAGCGCCGAGGGGAACTGGTTGGCCAGCAGGGCCACCCGGTTGCGCAGGATCGTGGGGTTGTCGTTCACCCCGATCAGTGTGCGGTAATAGCGGTCCAGCTCCCGCTCTTCGCCTGGTGCGGGGTTGGGCAGCTGGATGATGATCCGAAACGCTTTGGACTGCTTGGGGTCTTTCTCGAGGCTGGCGCGGGTGGGGTCCAACACCGCGATCCGCCACAGACCGCTGATAAACATGTCCATCAGCTGGTGCCACTTGTCATCTGGCTTGCCGTCTTTTGTCATCCGACGCAGCTGCGCTAGCGCTTCGGCGGTAAGATGCAAAGATTGCTGGGTCTGGGTAGGGATCTGATCAATACCCGTGATGCTTTCGTCGGCCCCGAGGCTGATCAGGGCGTTGAGGTTCTCCCGGATCTGAGACAGGTAGGTGCGGTTGGGCACATAGACCGCCGGCTCCATATTGAAGGCGTCGGTTTTTTGTTTCAGCGTTTTTTCTTGGTCGACGGCCTGGAATTCGACCCGCGCCACCACGGTGTGTGGCATGATCTGGCCCACCTTGACCTGGGGCCGGCCATCGGCGCTCAACGCCCACAGGCTGCCCACCGCCGTGAACAGCAAGGCGTACAACCCTGCGACGAGTACGTCTTTGCGGCGTGCCCACTGGGCCCACCGCCGGGGTTGGCGTGGCATGCTGCGACGCAGCTCACGCCGACGGGAAAGGCTGGTCTTGGTTGTGGCCATATGCGATACAAAAGCGTGGGCTACGGGCCGACTCGGGTATGGATGATTTATCGGCCGTTTTGAGTACGTTCTATTCTAATCGAAATAATCTTGATCCAGATCAACAGGCGGGGCCAGGCAGGGGATGAGAAAATATCACCCCGATTATCCCTCTCGAACCACATCCCGTCAAGGATCATTTTGAATCGGTTGGCCCCAGGGGTGTTGCTCCACAGCGGCCGTTTAGGTGTGATGTTTGGGACACAAAAAAAACCGACCGGCCTTCGGTTGGGGCCGGTCGGTTTTAATCAGGTCAACACCTAGCCCGGTGTCAGGCTGGTGAACGGCTTTAGAACAACAGCTGGAACTGGGCACGGAGCGCGGTCTGATTTTTCTGGGCTGCCGCATCGCTTAGCAAGCCAAGACCAGAGCTTGTGGCCACGGTGTCTAGCGAATTCAACGCCCAGACGATGTCCGTTGTGAACTTGGCGTTGTGTTGATTGAGATAGTAGTTAAAGCCAAAGGTGATCAGGTTGACTTTGTGGGAAGCGTCGGGATCGATCAGCTCCCAGCGGGCAAACGGCTCAAGCGTATCGGGGATGATCATCACCCCGCCTTGGATCACGAAGCCATATTGATCGGTGTCGGCCGCCCCATCGACATGGTTGCTATGGACCCCAATGATCGCCGCAAAGAAGTTAGCGTTTTCGCATTCGATCGACCCATCGATCGTCCAGGACAGGAACTCATCCGGGGTTACCGCACCGCCACCGGTTTCTGCGATCTCGTAGTGGATCGCACCGCCCACGAACACCGCCTGCTCTTCATCCGACCAGGCCGAAAAATCATCCATCTGGCTCCATTCGCCGGCGAGCTTCAGATCAAGCCGGGCGGTAAAAGCGATATCGGCCCCGTCTTGATAGAAATCTAACGTCCCTCCGGCTTCACCCGAGTTTGCACCATCGTTGACCGAGACCACGGCTTTGGTGCTGTCGTCGATCTCGATCTCGGCCCACACGCCTTGGATCCGGCCGGTGGTAAAGTTCTCGCTCACCAACGACCGCTCCATGGCCAGCTGCCCGGAGCTGCTGGTCAGCTCTTCACGCAGGAACGGGGCTTTGCCTTGGCCGCCGAACAGTGTCACGCCGTCCATCACTTGGTAGCCCGCATAGGCGTGGTCGAGTGAGACGGATCCTGAGCTTCTTTTGGCGGTTAGCCCAAAGCCGTAGACGATCTTGGGCGAACCCACATGCCCTTTAAACTTCAGTTTCGCCCGGCGCAGCTGGAAGCCGTACTCGTTGTCATCCGACGAAGCGTCTCGGTTGTTGTAGATATAGCGGATCTGAATCTGACCCACGATCTTGAGTTTGAAGCTGCCGTCGCCAGACGCCAGGAAGAACTTCTTCCCGTCATGCCCCGCGGCGAGCCCATCGGCCAACAGGCTGGCGCGTGTGTCGGCGTCGGAGAGCACCTCGTGGATCAGGTTCTTGACTTCTTGAGCGCGGCGCTCAGTGAGCCAGCTTTCGTTTTGGCTGCTTTCGAGCTCGGTGATCCGCGCCCGCAGCGCTTGGAGCTCGGCCCGGAGGGTGTCTTCGCTGCCCACCGCTTCGGCGTGAGCCAAGCCGCCCGTTCCGATCAGGGCCGCCCCAACCACTGCTACGATCCATCGGTTACTTCTCATGAACGGTTACTCCTTATGATTTTTTCATGTTGCCCGTCATCCACAACGACCTGGCAACCAGAGTGTCATTTTACATTAGTGCTGTCGCTGCTATTGATACCAAGATCGATATAAATTTCAACTGTGGCCCTAGATCCTGCCTCATCATAAATCAAAAGCCGCTGCCCATCGACTCCCTGTCTGTTTTGCTTGGGCACCCTTGCTGCTAGGTTGCCACTGACCAAAAGAGTAACGACTATAAGACCGGTTTGCAACGCCGATATCGCCTTGAGGTAGCTTTTCCCTCGGCAACACGGTGGTCTGGGTGCCCTTTGGCCTATAGCCGGTCTACACTTCCCTATACCCATTGGGTATGAATTTGCCGCGTCGGGAACGCCAAGATACCCAAGATTTTCCTGCCGCGGACGGAGGGTCCCCGTAAACGCGATCGGGACTGGTATAACCGTGCTGGCTCAAGTCCATAGCTTTGTGCTCCAAGGGATCGACCCGGTCGCCTGCGAGGTAGAGGTCGATGTGGCCGACCAGGGGCTGGCCAAGTCCATGATCGTGGGCCTGCCCGACGCCGCGGTCAAGGAATCGATCGAGCGCGTCCGCTCCGCGATCGTCAACAGCGGCTACCATTTCCCTTTGTCGCGGCTGCTGGTGAACCTGGCGCCCGCGGATATCCGCAAGGAAGGCCCGATCTTTGACCTGCCGATCGCCCTGGGCCTGCTGCTGGCTGAGCGGGTCATCCAGACCCAGCGCCACAAGCGCCTGCTGTTTGCCGGCGAGCTGGCGCTCGACGGACGCCTGCGCCCGATCAACGGGGTGATCAACCTCGCGATCCTGGCGCGCGCCAGCGGGCTAGAGGGGGTGGTCGTGCCCGCGGCCAACGCCAGCGAAGCGGCCGCCGTGGGCGATATACACGTCTACCCAGCCGACTCCCTGGCCACCGTCGTGGGCTTCCTCAACGACCAATACCCCATCGAACCCCACCCAGATGTCGACGTCGAAGCGATGCTGGCCAATGAACCGCCCCAGGTCGACTTCGCCGATGTGCGCGGCCAGGAAGCAGCCAAACGCGCCCTGACCATCACGGCTGCGGGGTCGCACAACATCGTGATGATCGGCCCGGCGGGGACGGGCAAAACACTGATGTCACGCGCGTTGGGCGGCATCCTGCCGCGCCTGTCACGCGACGAAGCGCTAGAGGTCACCCGGATCTTTTCTTCGGTCGGCCAGATCCCCAAGGGCAAGCCGCTGGTGACCCGCCGACCTATCCGCACTCCGCATCACACCGCTAGCAGTGTGGCCATGATCGGCGGTGGTGCGGTGCCCCGGCCCGGCGAGGTGAGCTTGGCGCACCACGGGATCCTCTTCCTCGACGAGATGCCCGAGTTCCCGCGACCGGTGCTCGAGACGCTCCGCCAGCCGCTCGAAGACCACCACGTCACCATCGCACGGGCCCATAGCTCGCTGCGGTTCCCCGCCCGGTTCATGCTGGTGGCGGCGATGAACCCTACCCCCAAGGGCCACAAGCCCACCGATCAAGCTGGGCACCGGCAGATGCAGCGGTACCTGTCCAAGATCAGCGGACCACTCATCGACCGGATCGATATTCATATCGAGGTGCCGGCGGTGCCCTACCAGCAGCTGGCGGGCCAGCCCAATGGGACCGATACCCCGACCATGCGGGGGCAGGTGATCGCGGCCAGGCAGATTCAGTCGGCGCGCAACGGCGGGCCGATGAGGCCCAACAGCACGCTCACGGGGCGTGAGTTGGACCAGCTGGCTCCGCTGGATACCCCCAGCCAGGAGCTGATCAAGCAAGCCATGACCGAGCTAGGCCTTAGCGCCCGGGCCTACGACAAGACGCGACGCGTGGCACGCACCATCGCCGACCTCGAACCCAGCACCGCCGTCCAACCCCACCACATTGCCGAAGCCATCCAATACCGCCTGCTGGATCGGCAGGTCTAAAAAATTTTCTTTTTCAATAAACCCCCACCCACCCCCGGTCGATAACGCCTGTCGCGATCTCATTTGGACGGGCACTAAAAATAAATTTAACGTATTTAAAATAAATGATTTGCGTACAAATTTAAAAATTGATCCTTTTTGACAGACACACTGAATTTTCAAGCCTATAGTTCCCACTTATGAATACAAAACAAGGCTATCTCATCGATATGGACGGGGTGATCTACCGCGGCAGCCGCTTGGTGCCGGGGGCTGACCGGTTTATCCACACCCTGCGCCAGCAGGGCATCCCGTACCTGTTCCTGACCAACAACAGCCAGCGCACGCGCTATGATGTGGCCACCAAGCTCCAACGCATGGGGATCGAGGCCCAGGCATCCGATATCTTCACCTGCGCCATGGCCACCGCCCGGTTCCTAGCCGCCCAGCACCCTGGTGGGACGGCGTATGTGATCGGCGAGGGCGGGCTGCTCAACGCCCTGGCCCGTAACCAGTACGCCATCGTCGACCACGACCCCGACTACGTCGTGGTCGGTGAGGGCCGAACGGTTACGTTTGAGACGGTCGAGAAAGCCGTGCGCATGATCAAAAAAGGCGCCAAGCTCATCGCCACCAACATGGACCCCAACTGCCCCACCGATGACGGCCTGCGCCCCGGCTGCGGCGCGATCGTGGCCATGCTTGAGGCCGCAACCGGCACCAAAGCGTTCTCCGTGGGCAAGCCCAGCCCCGTCATGATGCGCATGGCTCGCAAGCAGCTGGCGCTACGCACCGCGGAGGTCACCATGATCGGCGACACCATGGAGACCGACATCCTTGGGGGTGTCCAGATGGGTTACCGCACAATCCTGGTGCTGTCAGGCGGGACCAACCGCGAAGACCTGGCTAACTTCGCCTACCAACCCACCCGCGTCATCGGCTCGGTCGCCGACCTGTGCGAAGAGCTCCAACCCGCTGCGGATCAGCTCGTCGCCGCGGGGGTTTAGGCGTCGTTGTTTAAAAAGCGTGTATCGATCACGAAGCCCACGGATTTCATTCCGTGGGCTTCCTACACCCCACCCTCTCACACCCCCCTTAAGGCACCTTCAACACAAGATTTGCCTTGGTGGTTTGATTAAAATAATTTTTTCCAGTACCCATCATCGTTACATTTCCTCCAGTGAACGTGAAGCCTGACTGACAGTTGAACGGCCCGAGGTTGGCATCACGGAGAAGAATGATCTTCGTCAGTACATTTCCTTGGCTATCAGGTTGCAGTGTCTGTTTGTCGAGCACGTCCAATGATGGGCCGTGTTGTTGACCTACTGAGCCGCTCGTACAACCCCACGCCGTGCTCGATCCAAGGGTGATTTCGTGTATCCCTTGGGGGTCTTCGGCAATCAGCGTCACGCGAAACCGGTCGCCCTTATTGACATTGATAGTCGCGTTCCCAATTTTTTGTATGGCTTCATTGGTATTGTGGTTGAAGATATCCCAACGCAATTTTGGCGGGGATGAATCGCTGGTTGGCTTGGATACTCTTCGACAAGCTGGGCTGACCAGAAGAACCAATACAGCCGCAACGCCTGCCAACCACTTTAATCTTTCCCAAGCGAGATACGGGGTGTTACCCATGGGTTTCCTCTCTTTCTGTGATCGTTGATCGGGACACGGATGACAAGTATCGCAACAATGGCCCTTATAGTCAAATAAATTGCCGTGGGTTTAAAAGACCCGCTGACACGGGACCTGGCTCGCAGAGCCCGGGTCGGTTGAGGATGGTGTCTATCCATTCCGATCGATGATGATTGGTATAATATGAGTCGACATGATGGTGACGACTCACCGCATCCCGATGCTGGGTTGTGCAGCCGCCATAACCGGCCGATCGCTGGCCGGCCTGCTGCTGGTCTTGCTGGTCGGTTGCAACAACCAAGGCGACGAGCCCCAACGCGTCACCATCACGATGCCTCAGCTTGGGGATGCCCCGATCGTCTGCACAACCGGGTACTCGCAGCTAGACGACCCCGCGGCCGCTGGCACCGAAGCGGCTACGCTTGCCCGCAAGCAGCTCCAAGGCGCACCGGCCAAGCTGGTCTTGGTCTTCGATCGAACCACCGACCCCGCCCGGCTGTGCCAAGCTGTCTCAAAAGTATTTGACCCCAAGATCGTGTTTGGCTGCACGGGTTATGGCCCGATCACGCGTGACGGGAACCAAGGCACCGTAGGCGTGCTGGCCATCAGCGGGTCGGTCAACACCACGGTGGTGCGCGCACCCGTGCACAACGACGACTACGCCGCCACCGGCCGCGCCATCGGCCAGGCGCTACAGACAGCCGAGATCCCCAAGGGCCCCGGCCAGCTGCTGATGCTGATCGGTAAGTGCCACGTCCCGGCCAACGACGAGCTGGTTGCCGCGGTGCGTGGCGTCTTGGGTGATACGTTCCCCATCGTCGGGGGCGCGGCATCCAACAGTGAGCTGGTGTACTACCAAGGCCAGGCCTACCCCGACAGCAATCTTGGGATTTTGTTGACCGGTGAGTTTACCTGTGGTTTGGCCACGCAAGGCGGGCGCAACAAAGACGATATCCTCAACACCGCCCACCAAGCGGTGCAGCAAGCGATCGGGTCGCCCAGCGATACGCCACCCCCCGCGGTGGTTTTTGCGTTTAACTGCGGCGGTCGGCGCGGCGTGTTGGGCCAAGACCTGCCCGCTGAGCTCGACGCGATCCGAAAGCCCCTAGGCACCGTACCGCTGTTTGGGTTCTATGGCAGCGGCGAGATCGGACCGCCCCAAACCGGGCAGCCCGCCCGGGGCGTGGGGTTCCACATCGCGGTCTGCGCCCTGCGTCCGCTGGAGCAACCGCCTCAGGATCAATAACCCCTCCCGATGCGTCTCAACCCGCCCTTCGGGTTTATGATGCTACTGTCATGAGACTCCTGTCACTATTGGCCGGCCCGGTTCTTGCTGCGACGGCGTGGGCTGGGGGGGGGTGGGTTGGCCTGGAAAACCCGGCGTGTGGGACGGCCGCGGTCACCGTGTGGTGCGCGACGTGGTGGATTTTCGAACCGATCCCGATCCCCGCCACCGCATTGCTGCCTTTTGCCGCGTTCCCACTGATCGGGGTACTGACCCATCAAGAGGCGGCCCAGGCCTATGGGCATAGCCTGATCATGCTGTTCTTGGGTGGCTTTATCCTGTCGGCCGCCATGGAGCGTAGCGGCACGCACCGCCGGCTGGCGGTCGGTATGCTGCAGCTGGTCGGGGGCACCGGTGGGCGGCGGTTGGTCATGGGGTTCATGCTGGCTAGCGCCGCGCTAAGCATGTGGATCTCCAACACCGCGACCGTCTTGATGCTGCTGCCGATCACACTCGCGGTCTTAGAAAAAATTGAAGACGAACGATTGGCCGTAGCGCTGCTATTGGGTGTGGCGTATGCCGGCAGCATCGGGGGGCTGGGCACACCGATCGGATCGCCGCCCAACTTGGTGTTCATGGGGGTCTATCAGAAAACGACCGGTGTAGAGCTGAGCTTCTTGGCGTGGATGAAGGTCGGCCTGCCCGTTACCGTGATCCTTCTGCCGATCGTGTGGCTGGTGTTGACCCGCAAGGTTGGAGGCACCCACCGCGTCGAGCTGCCTGCGATCGGCGTGTGGCAGGCCGCGGAGGTCCGCATGTTGATCGTGTTTGGGCTTACCGCGGCGGCATGGGTCACACGCACCGCACCGCTGGGGGGATGGAGCGGCTGGCTGGGACAGCCTGGCGTTGGCGATAGCACGGTCGCGCTGGCTGCGGCGGTGGCGTTGTTTGTAATCCCCGATGGTCAAGGCAATCGGCTGATGGACTGGGAAACCGCCAAACGCCTGCCGTGGGGGCTGCTGATCTTGTTCGGCGGTGGGCTGGCCATCGCCAAAGCGTTTGACCAATCGGGGCTAAGCCAAGTGATCGGCAAGGCATTGGTCGGGCTGACCGACGGCTCGATTTGGGGGGTTGTTTTAGTCATCTGTTTGTCGGTGACCTTTCTTACAGAAGTCACGTCCAACACCGCGACCGCGACGGTGCTGATGCCGATCCTCGCCGCGGCTGCGGGCCAAACCGCGCTCGACCCTGCGGTGCTGATGCTGCCCGCGGCGTTGAGTGCCAGCTGCGCGTTCATGCTCCCGGTCGCCACACCGCCCAACGCGATCGTGTTTGGTACCGGGCGGCTGACCCTCCGCAGGATGGCGCAGGAAGGGTTCGCCCTGAACCTGCTGGGGGCGGGTGTGATTACCGCGGTCTGCTTGCTGCTCGTCGCTTAGCCGTTATGACGCATCGTGTCTGAAAGTACCGCGTCGGAGACACCCAGACACCGGAATTTCCACCCACGGCCGGATCATCGACCCCGCCAACGACGTGGATCAGGTCACCGACCTGGTCCTGGCCGACGGGCGGATCGCGAAGCTAGGCAAGGTCAGCCGGCCCGACACCGACCACGTGCTCGACGCTTCGGGCTGCATCGTCTGCCCGGGGCTGATCGATATCCACGTGCACCTGCGTGAGCCGGGGCAGGAGGAAAAAGAGACCATCGCCACCGGGGCGGCCGCCGCGGTAGCCGGGGGGTTCACCTCCATCTGCTGCATGCCCAACACACAGCCCGCGATCGACGACGAGGGCCGCGTCGACTTCATCTACCACCAAGCCAGCCGCGCCAACCAGGCCAATGTCTTCCCCGTGGGCGCGATCACCAAGGCCCGCGCCGGTCAGCAGATGGCGGAGATCGGGCTGATGGCCGCCGGCGGGGCGGTGGGGTTCACCGACGACGGCCAAGCGGTGGCGTCGGCGGGCATGATGGCCAAGGCGCTGGCCTACATCGCCATGACCGGCAAGGCCCTGATGCAGCACTGCGAAGACCCCGAGCTGGGCGGGGGCGTGATGATCCTCCCGCAGCAAGCCGCGGGGGATCGGAAAAGGAACTCTAAATGGCGATGAGACACCTATGGTTTTTCATGATCTTCCCTGAGCGGAAACCCTGTAGCGAGCTACAGGGAATGATCAAGTTCACCGCAGGGCGATTAAGGGCCACGCTGGATTGACCGATGCAACCGTTGCGGGGCTGACCACTGCGGCGGCCCACAACGGGGCGGGGGCGGAGAAAGCAGCCATGCCCACCAGCCACCTCACCGACGCCACCGTCGCACGGGTCTTGGCTGAACTGCCCGCATTCGAGCGGTGGGCCAACCAGCCTTTGGACCCCGAGCTGCGCGAGCTTGTACGCCACCTCGATGAGCAGGCGCTGCTGAGCCTCACCGCCTACGCGTTAAACCGTGTAGCTCAGACCACCTAACGCCTACGGCTGGGCGGCGGCGTCTTGCCCACCTCCAACAAACCCGAATCGGCCAGCCGGCGCATGTTGTTTTTTGAGGGCAAGATCTTTCGCGGATCGACCGGTCAACACCGATTGGCCCCGTGGGGGCAGTGGTTTAGCGTGAGGCTGCGCACCGGGCGGCAGTGACCGCTTTTATAGCGACCCCCATGGATGTTACACTAGCAGCGGCGTTCCGTAACCCAAGGTCATTTAGCCAAACAGTCCCTCGATCGGTATGGCCAAACTCGACTCAGCACTCTGGGACGACATGATGGCGTACCTCCGCCAGCGGCATGCGCCCATCTGTCGGCAGTGGTTTGAAGCGCTCAAGCCCCTGGGGCTGGAGTCGGGGTTGCTGAAGATCCATACCAGCAACGGTGTTCAGCAGAATTACCTCCAACACAAATGCCTCGATCAGTTTACCGAGGCCGCTCAAGCCACCACCGGCGCGCTGGTCGCGGTGCGGTTTGTCTCCGACGATGACCCGGGGGACACCGCGGCGCCCGCTTTGCCACCCACGGGTGAGGCACAGATCAAAACTTTTCCTGTTACACCCCCGGTGCCTACCCGTACGAGCGCCCCAACCCGCTGGCCAACCCAACCCGATCCCGCCACCGACGCCACCGAGCCGCACGCCGATCAGATCATCCTCAGCCCCGACTACAGCTTTGATAACTTTGTGACCGGCCCGGGCAACCACCTGGCCTACGCCGCCTCCGTTGCGGTGGCCAACCAGCCGGGCGTGGCGTACAACCCCCTGTTCATCCACGGCGGGGTGGGGCTTGGCAAGACCCACCTGCTCCAGGCGATCTGCCAGGCCATCATCCAGAACAACCCGCCCATGACGATCTGCTACCTGTCTTGCGATGCATTCATCAACCACTTCATTGCCTGCGTCCAGCGGGGCCAGATGAATCAGTTCCGCCACTACTACCGCCACGTCGACCTGCTGGTGATCGACGATATCCATTTCCTGGCCAACCGCGAGCGCACCCAAGAAGAGTTCTTCCACACGTTCAACGCGCTGTACCAGCTCAACCGGCAGATCGTGCTGTCGAGTGATTCACCCCCGGCGGAGATCCCCCAGCTCGAGGAGCGCTTGGTCAGCCGGTTCCAGTGGGGATTGGTGGCCTATGTGAGCCAGCCCGACTACGAGACCCGGCTGGCCATCGTTAGCGCCAAGGCCAAGCTGCGCAGCCTGGAGATCCCGCCACAGGTCGTGGAGTTCATCGCCAAGCGGATCGAGTCCAACGCGCGCGAGCTCGAGGGCGCGATCACCACGATCCAGGGCCACGCCGCCTTGCAGAACCGCCCGATCGATCTGGCGCTGGCTTACGAAGCGCTGGGCGAGCCCACGCAGCGCAAAGATGTCGGACAGGTCACCCTCCACGACATCATCGAAGCCGTCACCGCTTACTACAACGTCAAGCTCAGCGACCTGCAATCCAAGCGCCGCCACAAATCGATCACCGAACCCCGGCAGGTCTGCATGTGGCTGGCACGCAAAGAGACGCGGTTTAGCCTCGAAGAGATCGGCGGGCATTTCGGCGGCCGGGACCACACCACCGTCATGCACTCGGTCAAAACCATCGAAGACCGCAACCAACAAGACCCCGATTTCGCCAAGCAGATCGCAACGATCCGGAAGCTGATCACGGCGTAACGGCGAGTATTTCAAATCTAGATTAAACCTACATTTCTCAGATTGAACCCACCAGATGATACACTCCGTGTCTGTTTGACCCTGTAAATCACGGGGTTTTCGCTTGTTTAACCCGATCTGGAGAACCCCATGGGTGAAGCTCGCAAGGACGCGCTGCGGGTCAATTTCGACAACCCATTGAAGCTCGAATTCCGTGGGGCAAGGATTACCAGCGACGCCGGATTGTTGGCCTATCGGGAACTGAACACGACTGTCGTGCCATCGTTTTGATGACAACCAGGTGCGGTTGCAGCTGTTCGTGTTGGCCTACAACTTGGGCAATTTTATGCATCGGTTGGCGCTGCCGAGGTCTGTGAAGCATTAAACGCTGATGACGATGCGGGACAAGCTGGTGAAGATCGGGGCGAAGATCGCCCGTCACGCTCGGTACGTCACGTTCCAACTGGCCTACGTGGCTGTGCCGCGTGACTTGTTCCGGCAGATCCTCAACCGGATCAAGCGGCTAGGTGTACCACCGCCACTGGTGATGGCCGGATGATCAACAAGGGCAGAACAGCGTGGTCAAGCCGGAGAGGTGGTCGGTCACATGGGCTCAATCCGCTAGGTGGTTAGCAGGGGAATTTTGAGCGTCTTAGCCGAGGTGGTAGGGTTTGATTGAAAGAAAACATCGAAAAAACAACAAATAGGGATAGGTGCTGTCCTGAGTTGCCAATAAGATGGCAAGTTGTTGATTCGTGTCGCCGTTGGAACGGGCCAAACGGGAATTGCCAGGCATACGATTTGATGGACCAACTTAATCGATTAGGAGGACGCCATGAAAAGGGCGCTGCTCGCCGTGCTGTGTGTGCTTTTGTCGATGGCCCAAGTGCAGGCCGATCCGATTTTCATTCAGGTTGATCGATTGGTGTCAGGGGCCGGCAGGCCGGCGTTGACTCCCATGTGGGTTGGGTTCCATGATGGGAGTTTCGACTTCTTTGACGCCGGCCAGCCCGCCGGTTCATCGCTGGAAGCCTTGGCTGAATTGGGTGATCCTTCGCTGCTGCGCCAGCAATTTCTCGGCAGTGGCATCGACGCCGTTGTCAGCGAAATTCCGCTGACTCAGGAGCATTTGACCGCCAACGTGACGCTTGATCTAAACCCAACCGCACACCGTTATTTCAGTTTTGCCGCTATGGTTCTGCCGTCCAACGACTCGTTCTACGGGAACGACGGCCCGACAGAGATTGAAATCTTCGACGCCGAAGGGAATTTCCAAGCAGTAGACCTCTTTTTAACGAAGACCGAGTGGTGGGACGCAGGGACGGAGGTTAACGACAAAACGGTCGCGGGCGGAGCGGCGTTTATTATGGGGTCCGATGAGACCGCCGGTGCGGATGAAATGGGCACCATTACGCCGTTTAGCGAGCTGGCATTCTATAACGGCGCCATCCTCGCAAACGGAGAAACGTTCACCACACTTCCCCAAGCGACAGATGAGTTTGAGCCCATGGTTCGGATAACCCTCACGCTTATCCCAGAGCCTTCAGGTATCGTGTTGTTCTCCGTGGCTTCGCTCCTTGCTTCTGCGGCTTCGCGGACCCGCAGGCCCACTTGCGTGTTAAATACAAATACCCACTCACGATGACACAGCTTGGGGCTGGCCCGACATCGTTTGACGCTTCTGGCCGATCAGCGCCAGCAGCGCTTTCTGAGGGTCGGCAAACTTCGCTAGCCCTTCGGTCATGAGCGTGTCTTCGAGGTGCTGGATGTCGACCAAGCGGTTGATCTGATCCAGTACGTCAGCGGGCGGCATCTGCTCGAGGGTGGGTGGGTAGGTCTTGCCGCCGGCTTGCACCTTGTCGTTTGTTGCCGGTGGGTTGGTCTGGATATCGCTGCCGACAAACGCAGCGACGTATTTGTCGGGCGGGTCCTGTGCTTTCTTGGTGCCGGTGCTGGCGAACACCATTTCCTGCTGCATCGGCAGGTTTTTGGACGCCCAGAAGTCGCGGTTCATCGCCCAGATCTGCTTGGCGTTGACAATGCCGACCATGCCCTGGGCCGCGGGATCGAGCTGAGGCGCGTGCTTCTCCGTGTAAACATCCACGCGCGACACAAAGATGCTGTACACGCTCTTGAACCGGTCCTGGCTATCGCGGCGTTGGGCGCCGCGCCACGCGGCGTCGCGCGCGGCGATGTATTGGCGGGGTGAAAAGATTAGCGTCACGTTCAGCGTCACGCCCGCGGCGACCAGCTCCTCGACTGCGTCTAAGCCCGCCGGTGTTGCGGGGATCTTGATCATCCGGTTCTGGTGACCCTGGCTCCACTGCTTGCCCAGCTCGATGTAGCGCGCCACACGCTGGTCGTGGGGCGGGCCCAGTTCCGCGTCCTCCAGCAGCGGGTCGAGCTCGAAGCTGACATACCCGTCGTTGCCCTGGGTCTGTTTCCACACGGGCAGGAAAACGTCTTGGGCGGACCGGACCAGCGAATCGGTGACGCTCCACGCGATCGCCTCGTCATCGAGTTTGCCTTGGATGCCCTGAGCGATCTGGTCGTCGAACCGCCCGGTCTTGATCAGGTCCGATACGATGATCGGGTTCGACGTTGCGCCGGTAGCGCCCATGGCCCGGTTCTTGACCACCAGGTCCGGGTCGATCGAGTCGAGCCACAGCTTGGTCCCGCTAGCGATCAGTGATTCAAGGGGTGAGGGCATGGGTCTGCTCCTTGGGGTAGTTGAGGATCGTGCATCTGAGCCACGCCGATAGGCATCATCAGCGTATCTTAGCACCGTGGTGTTGCGGAGCCACAACGCTTCAAGGGTACCTTATCGTGTCACCAAGAGTTGCCGCTGTCACCCCCCATCGGCAGGTCTTCTGGTTGCCTTAACGCCGGCTGACCAAGCCGCTTGAGCTCAATGGGGTTGAGCTGTAAGGGTAGGGCTTGTATCGGTTGCAACGGCCAATGGCGATAGCCATGCGTGCAGCTGGGGTGGGTGGATGTATCCGATCTTGCGGGCCTGCTCCATCCCGTAAGCATCAATCACCACCAGGGTCGGCAGCGCTTCGACGCGGTACCGGTTGGCGATGTCTTGCCCGGGGCCGCTGCGGTCTGTGACATCCACAACCACCGGGATAAACGATCCCTGGATCAACGCGCCCACGCCGGGGTCTGAGAAGACCTCGCGTTTCATCTGTCGGCACGGCCCGCACCAATCCGCGGTAAACTTCATCAGCACGGGTTTGCCCGATTCGCCAGACTGTGCCATGGCACGGTCCAGCTCAACTTGCCAATCGATCAGCGCGTGTTGAGAACCGATACCGCTTTGGCTCCAGGCATACGCCAGCGTGACCCCAGCTCCTAGGGCGATCAGCCAGGCCCATACCCTTAATCGTCCTGGGCACGGCCCGCAGCTGGTCTTGCAGGCTGGTTGGGTTTCATCAAAGGCGTGGGTTTCGTTGGTCGGCGTGTTGGGGGTCTGGCTCATAGGCTTTTCAAGGACGGGTAATGAAGTTCGACCGGGTGGTGTCTGTATGGGGTGTTCCTCGACCCGCGGCGTGTCTATGCATAACACGGTGTGATCCTAGAATGTTCCCCAGGCGTCCCCAAGCCTGTTGCTGTCAGGGTCTCGTGCTGAGCTGTGTAAAGATAGGACAAAATAGGGGGAATAGCCCCTAGGAGGCCTGCTCAAGTGATTCCTATTTACCCATCAACCGAAAAGCTGCTGATCGCGGTCTGCTGGGCGTTGCTGACACCCGGTGGCTGATCGGCGGGCCGCTGGCCTTGCTGTTGGGCCAGCTGTTGCATGAGCATCTCCCAGGTCTGCTTTTCGTAGGCCAATAGCTCGATCGCCTCATCGATCGCACCGGGGTCGCGGTTCATGTTCGCATCGACCAGGCGTCGGTAGATGTAGATGTACAGCGCGTTGAGCTTCTCGCATAGCTCGGGGGCGACCTCGGGCTTCAGGCTAGTCGATAGCTCCAGGACGATCTTCTGAGCCCGGGTGAGGTTGTTGTAGCTGGTCTCGAAGTCGGGTTTTTCGGCGCTCAAGGCCGCCTTGGCCTGGTGACAGAACCGCAGCACCCCCTCGTAGAGCATCAGCCGGAGCTCCTCCGGGCTGGCCGTGAGGATCTTGGTCTTCAGGTAGGGGTTGGTGGGTTGACCCGCTGCTGGTTTCATGGTGATCGGTACCGGTCCAGGTTCATCCATGCGTGATACCCGCACCCACTGCGGGGGATCTCAGATTCGATCGTGCCTCCAACCCAACGGCTGGCGATACCCACTTAACCGGTCTATTGGTGTGGATCAGCCCGCTGACGCATCGGTGGCGACACCTCTCCCCTCCTCTATCGACCATCCACGACCCACTGCCTTAGCAGCGGAATGGATCTTGGGTGAAATGACGGGTTTGAGGCCAACCCCAAGCCGGGTTAGGCCGCCGGCCGCATCGCGGTTTGACGCGATGGCAGGGTGTGGGTCACGCCGTGCAGCAGCGCGTGCCGGACCGCCTCGCTGGTGATCCACCAGGGGCGCGAAAGCAGCTTTTGCCAGATGAACCGCCGGCTGTTCTTGTTGTGCATCTCGGCCTGGGCGAGGGTGTAGATGCGGCGGCGGGTATCGCAGTTAAACCACAACGCACAGCGCTGGGTGAATGATAGGTTTGGGGCATACCGGTTGGCGGCGGTGATGTATTCCAAACCCTGCTGGAGGATGTCGCAGGCGCTGTGCCAGCCTTGGTGCTCGTAACGGGCCGACAGCGCGTAGTGGGTGACGACCGGGGCGTGGCCCCGCGCCATCAGGCGGCAGGCGTACTCATACCCAAAGGCAAACCGCAGGTGCTTGTCTAGCGGGCCGTAGGCATCGATGAAGCGTCGGCTCCAGAAGCTGGCCTGGGTTGGCAGCAGCCCCGAATCGTGCATCAGGAACGACGCCAGCGAACGCGGCGCCCGGGCCGGTGTGCTGGGGGTAATCTGATTATCGGTGGAGATCCGGTCACAGCGTCCGACGACCCACTGGGGTTGATCGCTAGCCGAAACCCGCTTGGCTACTTCTTCTAACGCCCCCGGCAGCAGCAGGCTGTCACTTGGCAGGAACGCCACGAAATCACCCGTGGCGCGATCCAGGCCCTTATTGATCGCGTCGGCGATGCCCTGGTCGGGCTCGCTGACCCAGCCGGCGAGCTGGCCTTCATAGTGCCGGATGATATCGACGCTGTCATCGGACGACCCCCCGTCGATCACAAAGTACTCGAGGTTGTCGTACCCCTGATCCAAGGCGCTGCAGATGGCTTGCTCGAGGTGGTAGCCGCCGTTGTAGTTGGGGGTCACGACGGTCAGGCGTGGTTTGTTGTTCATGTTGTCACCATCCTGCGTGTGTTGGGCCATGGCGATCGGTCTGTGGCCCATGGTTCGTGATGCGTGGGGCCATGGCCTGGTTGTTATCGTCACCATCCATCCGTAGGCCTGCGGAAATAACGGCCCGCAGACCGATAAGACGCATGGCGCGTACCCCCTCTGTGGGGCGGGTTATCGTTGTACGCACACCTTGCGTTGGAGAGCACCGGTCGATGGGTGATTACCGCAATCGGATCTACGAGCGCTACGCCAGCGCGTTCAAGGACGAGAGCCAGGCGTTCAACGCGTCGGCCGCGGCGTGGTTCGCCAAGCGGTACACCCACCACCTGCGGGGGTGGTTGCCTGCGGACCCCAATGCCGCGGTGCTGGACCTGGCCTGCGGCAGCGGGCGCATGCTCTACATGCTCAAGGGCTTGGGTTTCAAGCGGATCGCTGGGGTCGACATCAGCCCCGAGCAGGTTCGGCTAGCCAAACAGGTCGTCGATCGGGTGACCCAGGCCGACATCCTTACGTTCCTCGCAGACCAAGAAGCCGCGTACGACCTGATCACGGGGATCGATATCATCGAGCACTTCGATAAAGACCAGGTGTTTACTTTTTTGGATGGGTGTTACCGCGCGTTGAAGCCCGGTGGTCGGCTGGTGCTGCACACGCCCAACGCCGACACGCCTTGGGTGAACCAGATCCGGTACGGCGACTTCACCCACGAGGTCTGCTTTACGTCTAACGCGTTGAGCCGGGTGATGGGGCTGTGCGGGTTTGAGCGGGTCGAGCCGCGTGAGGTCACACCCCTGCCGGCCGGTTTTGGGGGGACGCTGCGCTACGCGTTATGGCGTGTGCTGCGGCTCAAGATGAAGCTGTGGAATTGGATTGAAGTGGGCAGCCCCGGCAGCGGGGTCTATACCCGGGTGTTCCTGATCTCGGGGGTGAAGCCGGGCTAGGTGTGATACGCATCTGGATGAACCCTAAGCGGATCGTCGTTCCCGTATCGGTGGGTTGTTATGCGGCTTGCTTTTCGGGTTGGGCTTGGCTTGGGTTGTGGTAGATCTGCCAGTATTGGTCAACGATCTGTTGCCATGAGAGGCGTCGAGCAAACTGTTGGGCGTTGCGGGCCATGGCTTGTCGAGCGCCGGGGAACATCATCAAGATCCGCAGCTTGACCGCGAGGTCGTTGGGGTCGTGTGGGTCGACCAGCAGGCCGGTTTGGCCGTCTTGGATCAGCTCTTGGTTGGCGTTGAGCACGGGCCGGTGTGGGTCGGTGTCTCTTTGGCGTCCGATCACGGGCACGCCCGCGGCCATCGCCTCGAGGATCACGTTACCGAACACCTCGTAAACCGAGGGCAGGACCATGGCGTCCATGGCGGCGTAGGCCTGTGCGGGGTTGTCGACACGGTTGGTCCAGGTGATCCGGTTGGCCAGCCCGGCTCGATCGGCTTGGCGTTCGAGCTGCGCCCGATCGGGCCCGTCGCCTACGATCAAGACACGCACGTTGGGTTCCAGCGGCTGCTGCGCTAACGCGCGCAGCAGGAACCCTACGTCTTTGCAGTAGTCAAGCCGCCCCACGAACCCGACCACCCAGTGCCGGTCGCTAAGCCCCCAATGGCGCCGGGCGTTGGCGCGGTTTGCAAACCGGGCCGATTCATCTGGGATTTCCGAGGCAAACGGGGCGTTGATCTGGACATGGATACGGGGCCGTTTCCCGTAGCAACGCTCGAATTGGTCGCGTGCGTTGTGGGACTCAAAGATGACAAACAAAGCGAGGTTGTACGCGAGCCGGTCCGTCCATCGCAGAGACCGTGCGATAGGCTTGGCGGCGGCTTGTGGGTAGGCGCCGATCAAGTCATTGAGCGCATCGAAGCAGGCGATGGGTTGGTAGATCAGGTCTTGGCGTCGGCCCGCGGCGATCACCGCTAGCGCCATCATGGGATCGTTGGCCCAGATGGTGCCGCGCTTGGCGTAGCGCTTAATAGCCTGGCACCACCACCGCAGCCGCAACAGGTACCGCCACCGCCAGAGGCGGCCGCAATCTAAAAGCGGGATCCGCTCAATGGTCATCCCCGGTGGCGGCGGTGGGTGTGGCTCGTGCCCAAGTTGGTCCTCCGTTAAGACATGGACGCGGTGGTGAGACGCAGCTAGCGTCTGTGCGATCGACCACATTTTTTTCTCTAACCCGCCGTACATGTCCGGCCAGAACCGCAGCGCCAGAAGCGTGACATCGCGGCCGTGGTGTTCGTGGGTTGGGTGGGGCATGGTTTAAGCAGCCTTTCTTAGTGGGCTGGGGGTGGGCTGGGGGTGGCGAGGCAGGGCTTGGGCTGGCTGATAGGTACGGTGGGTGATACCCCCGACCCACCGCTTCCATAAGAAGCTTTGCTGCTGGCGGTAGAGCGGGGTTTGTCGGAAGTATGAGCCGCATTCACCCGCGGCCAGCGCAGCATGTGTGGCGGCGTGGCGGAACGCTAAGACGTGGTGCCACGACACGGGCGCATCGGTGCAACACGCCACCAGATCGCGCAGCTTGATCGCGAGTTGGGGCGGTGTATCGGGGAAGAGGATCGCTGCGTTGTCGCAGGCGATGCGGCGGACAACCGAGGCGGATTGGCCCTGGTAGGTGGCCTCGACACTCCCGGTGTGCCGGCGGTATTGCACGAGCCGATCGGGCAGGTTGGCCATGCGCGCCCGGCCGGCCACGCGCAGCCACAGGTCGTAGTCCTGACCCGGCTTGATGTCGCGGTAGTTGCCTGCGGCGATGATCATGGACCAACGCAATAGAACGGTGGGGTGGTTGATCGCGTTGCAGAACCGCAGCCGCCACCGGATCTGGGCGTCATGGGTTGGCGTGTCCCACGCCCCGGGGATCGGGCGGCTGTGGGTGTCGATCGGCTGGGTGTGGGTGCCCAGCACCGCGACGTCGGGGTGTTGGTGCATGAACGCGACTTGTTTTTCAATGCGATCCGGGAGGCTGATATCGTCTGCGTCGACGCGCGCACACAGCGGTGTATCGGCCAGCAGCACCATCTGCGCGAGGCAGGCACCAAGCCCCATCGGCCGATCGGTGATCACCTGGCCGGGGATGTGGGTGGGGATCCACCGGCGCAGCTCTTGGGCCGACCCGTCGGTTGAGCCGTTGTCCCACGCGATGATCCGGATGTGGGGGTACGTCTGGGCTTGGATCGATGCCAACGCTTGAGGCAGGAACGGCATGGCGTCCTTAACGGGCATCAGGCATGTGACGGGTTCGGGCATGGTGGGACATCTCTTGTTTTATTTATGCTGCGATGGCGGTGTGATGCGCGGGTTGTGCATGCGACACGGGGGCTAAGCCGATCCGCTGGAAGATCTCTTGGAAGCGGTGGGCGTAGGTGTGTTCGTGTTGTGTTCGTTGGTAGCCGGCGTGGGCGATCGCGGCACGCTGGTCTTCGTGTGCGAGGTAGTAGCGGATCTTCTCGATCAGTTCGTGCGTGTTGTCGAAGACAGCGATCTCTTGATCGGGTCGGTAGTAGTCGCTGAGCTGGTCGGCGTGCCCGGTGAGCAGGAACCCGCCGCAGCTGGGGACCTCGAAGTTGCGGCCCTTGATCTGTGTGGGCAGAGAGGGCGTGTTTTTGGAGCCACCGCATTTGGCGGCCAGCGCCCGACCCGCGGCGGCCAACCGCCAACCACCAGGCAGCTTGTGGCAGGGCTTCTCAAGATAGCGGTGCGCCCAGCGGCTCAGGCGGCTGGTGGGCTGGCCGTTGGTGGAGGCCTGTGAAAAGTTGATGTTGATCCGGCTCTGATTGAAGACACGGATCATCTGCAGCTGGGTCAGCCGGCCGGCGGGCCAGCCGGCACCCCACACGCGCACATCGATGCCCGCATCGCGTAGCGCCTGGATCGCCGCCCGGCGGATCCCGTGGGGCAAGCCGACAAAGGTCACGTCGTACCGATGGGGCAGGTCGAGGTTTTGATAGATCTGTGGGTTGCATGCCCACTGGCTCTTGATCACGTTTTGGTAGCCCAGCTGCTGGTACCGCGCCAGCGTCTGGTGGTCGGTGGTGACGACCCAGTTGAAGCAGGGCGTCCAGTGTTTTGAGAGCGATTCGAACTGCCAGTGGTCGTCGCAATACCAGTTGAGGGTGGTGGTATTGGTGTTGTGTGAGATCTCGCGGATCGTGTCGGGTTCCAGCAGGTCGCCCCAGACCACGGTGAACATCAGGTCGGGCTGGTAGGCTCGGACGGTATCGAGCAGGCGCTGGTTCATCGCCTTACGCCCGAGGCGCTGGGCGATCGTGGGGAAGTCGAAGTAGGCTACGTCGTGGCCCATGTCGACCAGCGAGCGATAAAAATTGTGGTGCTCATAGCACAGCCCCTGCTCGGGTCGGCCGTAGTCGTATTTGTGGACGGCGTAGAGGATACGCATCGTGTTTCCTGTGCCTGGCAACCGACTGATGCGATTGCCTGCTGGCGGTTAGGCCGCGAGCTTGTTTTCCGCGGGGCGACGTTTCACCGCGTGCACGTGGCAGCCGTAGTAGAGCAGCTCGGATGAGCCTTGGTCATGTTTCGAGAACCGCCCCAAGGCTTTCAACATCAACCGGGTAGCCAAGCGTTGGAGCCGCGTGGGGCTCTGGTGGGTGTAGCGCCACGCCACGCTGGGCAGGCGGCGCAGCTCTTGGGCTAAGAACTCAAAGTAGTTGCCGTTGGCTTGGTAGTTGAGGATCTCGAAGCCGTGGGCGGGCAGGTGTTGCTCGTAGAAGTAGCGGCTAAAGCCGGTGTAAAAGTGGTACGGCGAGTAGTGCGTCAGGCTGCAGAACGGGGCGGTGATGATCAGGTGCCCGCCGGGCTTGATCAGGCGTTCAAATTCTTTGAGTGCCGCCAGCGGGTCGGGCAGGTGCTCGAAGACCTCGGTGCACATGATCGCGTCAAAGGCTTGTTTGGGTTCGGGGATATCGGTGATGTCGCAGACGATGTCGAGCCCGTCTTGATTGAAACTGCCGGTCTGCAGCCCCTGATCGTCGCCTTGCCCGTCGTATTGTCCAAAGTCTTGTGCGACGTATTCGAGGTGCTCACAGAAGCGTTTAAACTGTTGCCGACCGGCGCCGGCGTCGAGGATGCGCGCGCCTTGGGGGACTTGGCTGAGGGTGTGCTTGAGCCACGCCACGCGGTTGGCTTCGTTGTGTGTGCCGACCGTACTCATGGGTTGGGCCTCCGCAGCCAGAAGCAGCCGCAGCCGTATCGCTGGGCGTCGGCTTGCGATTCGGTGGCGTCGAGGATCAGCCCGCCGTCGTGTGCGTGGTCGGGGATCAACGCGAACTGCTCGAGCGTGAGGCCATCAAAGGCATCGATGACCTGTCGGTAGGCGTAGATCCGGTGTGCGTTGAACATGATGCGTGGTCGGCCCACCGGGGCGACAAATAGCAGTGATCCGCCGGGCGCCAACACGCGTTGTAGTTCCGCCATCGCCTGAAGGTCGCCGTTGGGATCCAAGGGGTCACCGTAGCGGCCCAGCCCGACGTGCTCCACTACGTGCATGCACGACAGCGACGCGATCGATCGGTCATCAAATGGTAGATTGCATAGATCCGCTGACTCACTGGTGAGGTTGCTTAACCGCAACTCGGCGGGGCGGTAGTCGTAGAATCGCATGGGCACAAACGCCGAGACCAGCGTTGAGAAATACAAGTGCGACGAGATGTCCACGTGGCATTCCGGCTTGAGCTGCGCCACGATCCGTGCCGCCCAGGCGCAGTGGTAGACGTAGTGGCGATCGAAGCCGGTGGTGGCCGTGCGATCGTTGAGGCAGGGGTACCGATCGGCCCAATCGCAGTCGAATCGCGCTGAGCAAGCTTGGGCCAGCTGGTTGAATTGTTCAAATTCGGCGCGGAATCGGCGTTGCTTGGCGGCGTGGTCCAGTGAGTTTTTTAGCCGGACAACGGGCGGGACCCGCTTGAGCAGTGATTTCCTAGGCGCGGCACTCATCGTCGGGGCTCCCATGGGTGTGGTTCGACATCGATCGTGTTGATGTCGGTATCGGTGTTGGCGTAGCGTGGTTTGGCGGGGTGGCCGGGCTGATCTTCCCACGCTGCCGCGGGCATCGTGTACGGCTCTTGTAACCGGACTGTCTTGATCAAACGGTGGTTGATGGCCTTCCTGCGGTATGCCTGGACCGGTGTTGATAAGGCCAGATCGATTGCCTCATGGCCCGGTGGCTCATCACGGTTGTCGTGTCCGTGGTTCCCGCCCGGCTTGGCCGGGGCACCGTCATGTGGGTAAACAACGCCGGGGATTCGCATGGCAGACACCTGGTGCTGGCGTCGCGTTAGGCGGCGCGACGTAGGGTACGACGGTCGGTGTTGGGCGGGTTGGCGTGTGCCCGGGCGTGACGCTTGATCAGGCCCAACCCACGCCTGGCCCACGTTTTTATGGGCAAGAACGGGGCCCGCACTGCTCTGCTGGGCGACGCGGTGTGCGCGGCCAGGCAGTTCTTGAGTCGGCGATAGTCAGAGGCGTTGATCAGCTGTGTAGGGTCGTCGACCCGCTGGTAGCGGATCGATGTGTGCCACTCGAATCCGCAGAAAAAAACCTCCTTGTACCGGCGAAACGCCTGATAGAGGTACCGATCCGGGGCGTAGAACAGATCGCGGTAAACCCGGTGTATAAAATTGGATTGGAAATTTTTCTTATCGCACATCAGCACGACACCGCCACGCTCACTCATCATCCAGTGGTGGCATTTTTGGTAATTGATCAATTCGTAGAACACCGATGGGAACTCCAGGTAACCCCGGCTAGCGACCCGCTGGATTTCACGGACAAAAAGGTCCATCTCATCGTCGGGCACATGCTCGATAACGTGTGAGCAGATGACGTAATCGAACGCCTGGTTATCAAACGGGAATCGGCCACCGTCGTAGTACACCGTGCGAGACGGGTCCGCTGCATCGGGGGCGTTGCCTCGTTGGGTGTAGGCGATCTGCTGGGTTGGGAACCGCCTGTCCAGGAACACGTCGGCGCGGGGGTGGGGCATCGACCCGGGCCCGATCTCCAGCACACGGTCGGTCTCCCTGATCGATCGGATACGCTCGGGGAAAAACATGTCAGGTGCTCCATTGCGATTGGCAGTGAACCAACCCCGACCGCCGATCGTGGTATTCCTGCTCGCCGACGCCTAAGACTTCCAGCTGCGCGGCCATCTCATTGTGGTAGTAAACACGCTGGCCAGAGGAGATGCCGATGACCAGGTTGTAGATCCCCGCGTTTAGGTTGTGCTGGATGGAGACGGTGATATCGCGCTCGCCTGTCTGCCCCAGGTTGCAACGGCCCGTGTGCGGCGTGCCGCTGCTGTAAACGTTGAATACGGCCACGTGGTCGGGTGTCCGGCAGCCAACGGCAAACGTGGCGTCGGGGATCGGTTTGTTGACGCGGACACGCAGCTTCAGCTCCACGGGCTGATCCCAGCGTATGGCAAAATGATTGGCGTACGGATCGAGCAATTCAAGAGACAACACCTCTACTTCTCCGTCGCCATATTTGTTTTGATACTTGCTTAAATCGATTTGTGGCCTGTGCGCGCCTTGGTGGACTTCTTGGTAGTACCGATCGATGACATCCTGTATCTCCCCGGATGCCTCGATCTGCCCCTCGACCAGGAGGATCCCGCGTGAGCACAGCCGGCGGACCGCGCTCATGTTGTGGCTGACAAACAGGACCGTCCTGCCGCAGCGAGCCACCTCGTCCATCTTGCCAAGGCATTTTTTTTGGAACGCCACATCACCGACCGACAACACTTCATCGATCACCAGTATCTCAGGGTCCAGGTGTGCGGCCACGGAGAACGCCAAGCGCATGGTCATGCCCGAGGAGTACCGCTTGATCGGGGTCTCGAGGAACTTCTCGACACCGCTGAAATCGACGATCTCGTCGAACCGGGCTTTGATCTCGCGGCTGGTCATGCCCAGGATCGAGCCGTTGAGGTAGATGTTTTCCCGGCCGGTCAGCTCGGGGTGGAACCCGGTGCCGACCTCCAAGAGGCTGGCGACCCGGCCTTCAACGGCGGCGTAACCCTCGGTGGGGTCGGTGATCTGTGAGAGGATTTTGAGCAGCGTGGATTTCCCGGCCCCGTTTCGCCCGATGATGCCCACAACCTCGCCGTGGTTCACATCGAAGCTCACGTCTCGCAGCGCCCAAAAATCTTGGGCGGCCGACACGGGCTCACAGCGGCGCTGGAGCTGCGCTAACCGGAGCAAGCGACGCGCCGCCTCGCTGATCGCTTCGGGCATGGTTTGGTCTAGCCGGGCGTGCCCACCTAGGCGGTAGGATTTGCCCAAACCACGCACTTGAACGACTGCCTCACCCATTCATCTGCCCTTTCGTAAACGCCTCATTGCGGTGTGATTCAAGGATCACACGACATCTGCGAAGCGTCGCTCGGCGTAGCTGAAATAAGTTAGGCCCAGCAATAACGCTAAGATCGCCACACTGGCTGACACCGCCAGCGCCGCGGCGTCGATCGGGGTGCCCAGGACCGCGGCGCGGAACGCCTCGATCGTGCCACCCATCGGGTTGAGCCGCAGCAGCCAGTGGTATTGCTCAGAAACGATCGTGACCGGCCAGATCACCGGCGTGATAAAGAACCACACCTGGAGCATAAACGGCACGACGTACCGCACGTCGCGGTAACTGACGGTCAGCCCCGACAGGCCGATCCCCACGCCCAGCGCTGCGATAATGGTGACCAAGACAAATGCCGGCAGCAGCAGCAGCTGCATCGTCGGGGCCACCTGGTACCACCCCATCAGGCCCAGCAGCACCGTAAACGCGACCAGGTAATCCAGTAGCGGCGCCCCAACGGCCGACAGGGGCATGATCAGCCGGGGGAAATAGACCTTGCGTAATAGGTTGGCGTTGCTGATCAGGCTGTTGGTCGACGCGGTGACCGCAGCGGAGAAAAACATCCAAGGCAGCAGGCCTGCGTAGAGGAAGATCGGGTAGGGGATGCCACTGGTCTTGTCTTCCATGTCGATGACACGCCCGAAGAACGCGCTAAGCACCACCATCATGAGGAACGGCTGGAGCACCGCCCAGATCGCCCCCAACGCGGTCTGCTTGTATCGGACCTTGATGTCGCGCATCGCCAGGAACGCCATCAGCTCCCGGAACCGCCACAGCTTAGACAGCCCCCACAGCTGCCAACCACGCTTGGGACGCAGCACGGTCTTGATCGGGGGGTGCGAAGCAACCGGCTTCGCGGGGTTTGGCATCAGGGCTTGGAGCGATGGGGACGAAGTCGACAACACGTCTCTCCTGCGTAGGCGTTGTGCCCCGCGGTGTCCGATGGGCCCGGATCATGCCTTACAACCGGCGTAACCCGTACAAACGGCAGCAGTGTCATCGTCGCGATGAGGGGTCTACTTTAAAGCCTGGCTACCCTTTGGGGATGCCAATAAGTACGCCCCGTCGATGCGGGTGGTGGCCTATAACCAATGGCGCGATTCGCATCGCATGGGTTTGCCCCGGGGAGATCTATATTGGATAATTAAGTGTGTCATCCGTTGCCCGGTTGTGGTCTCGGGCGCCTTTCGACAAGCTTGATCCCTTCCCTTTAACTTAACCAACAGAAAACCGACGGTTCATTTTCATCACATCACCGATCAGAGCAGGGGTACGCCATGGGTATTGTGTGGAGCGATGAACAAAATGGGGTATCGATGGTCCAACAACACACAAAGATCAGGACAACGGGGCGCGTAGGGTGTGACAGCACCACCGGGGTGCCATCGGTCCGAAGGCATCTCCGCCGCGGCTTTACGCTGGTCGAGATCCTCATCGTCGTGGTCATCCTGGGCATCCTGGCTGCGATCGTGTTGCCCCAATTGGCCCACGCCGGCAGCGACGCCGCCCAGGTGGCCTTTATCCGAGACGTGCGAACCTTCGCCGAAGCCGCGGTCTATTACCGGGCCCAGACCGGGCAATACCTCGAGGACTCGGCTTCGGGCGCCCTACCCACGGGGTGGGAACCCTATGTCCAGGAACAGAAATGGACCGCCGGCACACCGATCGGGGGCGTGTGGGACATGGAGCTGAACGCCTTTGGCATCACCTCGGGATTTGGGGTGCACTTCAACGGCACCGGGCCCACACGCGACGACACCTACATGCTAGAGGTCGATCACACCTTTGACGACGGCGACCTCAACACCGGGGCGTTCCGAAAGATCGCCGACGATCGGTATTACTACATCTTGGTGGGGTAAGATTTGATTCATCGGTTGCCGCCGGGCGGACCCGCGTCAATGGATGTGGCCAGGATTGGCCTGGGCGATCCGTGTTTGATCACCCGCCTGTTCCGTTTACATCGTTGCGGCCCACCGAGTGGTACGTGAACCCGTAGTCGCGCATCATCTCCACGCGGTAGATGTTCCGGCCATCAAAAACCAGCGGCTGCTTCATCCGCTGCTTGATCTGATCAAAGTCGGGGTGCTTGAACTCATCCCAATCGGTGCAGATCACCAGCGCATCAGCCCCGTCGACCGCTTCCATCGGCTCGGGCGCGTAATCGATCCGATCCCCAAACACCGCTTGGCACGGTTCGACCGCGACCGAATCGTACGCCACCACGCTAGCACCTTGATCTAACAAGTGGCGGATCAGCGTGATCGACGGCGCTTCGCGGATGTCATCGGTCCCCGGCTTAAACGCGATCCCCCACACCGCGAACCGCTTGCCCTGCAGCCGCCCTTCAAATGCCTTATCGATCTTGGCCATAAACGCGCTGCGCTGCGCCTGGTTCACCGCGTGCACCGCGGTGAGCAGCTCCGCTGGGGTTTGGGCCTCTTCACCCATCGAGATCACCGCCAACACATCCTTCGGGAAGCACGACCCGCCATACCCCAGACCGGGGTAGAGGAACTGGTTGCCGATCCGCTTGTCTGAGCACATCCCACGCCTCACCTCATCGACGTCCGCCCCGTATACCTCGCAGAGGTTGGCGATCTCGTTGATGAAGCTGATCTTGGTCGCCAGCATCGCGTTCGAGGCGTACTTGACCATCTCCGCCGACGGGATGTCCATCACAAAGATCGGGTTGCCCTGGCGCACAAACGGGTCGTACAGGTCCCGCAGCCGGTCGCCCGTGCCCTTGTCTTCGCAGCCGATCACCACACGGTCGGGCTTGTTGAAGTCGTTGATCGCCGCACCCTCCTTGAGGAACTCCGGGTTCGACGCCATCCGGAACGGCCTGTTCGTGCGAGAAGCGATCTGGGCCTTGACCTTCGCGTTGGTGCCCACCGGCACGGTCGACTTGACCACCACGATCGGCGCCCGACGCTCACCGCTGACCTCCGGCGGCGGGGCGGCCTCGATCGCATCGCCGATGTCGCCCGCCGCAGCCAACACATACTTCAAGTCCGCACGCCCACGCTCGTCGCTGGGCGTGCCCACACAGATAAAGATCACCTCCGCGCGTTGGTAGGCCTTGGCCTTGTCCGTGGTGAAATGCAGCCGACCCGACTTGTAGTTCCGCTTGATCAGCTCATCTAGGCCAGGCTCGTAGATCGGCGAGATGCCCGCATTGAGCTTATCCACCTTCGATGGATCGATATCCAGGCACGTCACATCATTGCCCGTGTTGGCAAAACACGTCCCCGTCACCAGCCCAACATACCCGGTACCCACCATCGTAATACGCATCATCGGTATCCTTATTTAGCCACGGTGCCTACCGCTTAAACAGGTTATCGAACCCATCCCGCCCGTTGGCAGGGCGGTCTCTTCTCAATTTCGGCCAGATATCATAACCATATTCACACCCCCTATGCGATACCCCGAAACCCACGGATCACCAACCAAGGGCTCCCCGGTGGGGACACGCGTCTTGTGGCAGGGCGATGAAGAGCATCGCGACCATGGTGGGTAGTGTCCGTCAAGTTGCGCACTTTGGTTAAGCAGTCTCCGGGGGATGGCTGGTTGGCTGGGCCGCAGTGAGGGCGAGCGTAGCGAGCCCGAACGAAGGGCCAGCCAACCATTGCGTGGCTACACCGCCACGCTCAATCGTTCTTCTTCCGATTCGTGGTCTCGCTCACGTTCGAGTTCGTAAAGTCGATCCATGTCCAGGTACTTCCGTGTCCCCCAACGCGTACCGGCTACGTGACGCACCCGCGCCGAAGCCAGCATCACCGCCGAGTGGCCATCTGGGAATGCACCCACCACCTTCGTGCGGCGTTTGATCTCACGCATCAATCGTTCCAGCGGGTTGTTCGTGCGTAGCCGTGTCCGGTGTTCACGTGGGAAACTCATATACCGCAGCGTCTCGTGTACCGAATCCCGAACGAACGCCGCAGCCTTGGGTAGCTTCATCCCCTCAAGCTTGACCGCTACATCCTCGGCCTTCTTCAGCGCCGCGTCACGGTCTTCTTGAGCGTGGATTGCCTTGAGCATCGCACTGACCTCTTTGACTTTGCTGCGGGGCACGCAGCTCCACACGTTGCGGTACCAGTGCACCACGCAGCGTTGCCACTGTCCATCCGGGAACACCTCACCCAGCGCTTCGACCAGTCCCAAGCACGCGTCGCTGACAAATAAGCGTGTCTCGCACAGACCACGTTGCTTGAGGTGACGCAAGAACCCCAGCCACGACGCCTTGTCTTCCTTGGCCCCTTCGGCGATGCCCAGCACCTCGCGATAACCGTCGCGCGCCACGCCGATCGCTACCAGGATCGCCACGTTCTTCACCTCACCGCCCCAGCTCCGCTTGAGGTATGTGCCATCGAGGTACACATACGGATGCTCGCCTTCAATCGGCTTGTGCCGCCATGCATCGATCTGCTGATACACCTTCTGGTTCAGCTCGCTCACCGTCGAAGGCGATACCTTCGTGCCCCACAACGCCTGGGTGATGTC
>CBDCXC010000003.1:0-151105 GCA_965223655.1 Phycisphaeraceae bacterium | reverse complement strand
CCAAGGGAATGTGGAGTCGATGGGCTCGTTTGACGCGCATGCGCATGCAGCGCAAGAACCGCATCGCCGCACGCAAGCGATTCATACGCTTGGTTAGCCCGTTCCGCGGGCTTGAATCGCTCGAGCCGCGTGTGTTGCTAAGCCAAACCCCGCTCACTGCTACCCTCGACGATCTTTATTTTGAATCAACTGCGGCGGGAGATGAACGCACAACCCTCGTCGTCAATCAGCAAGCTCCAGGCTCCGCTGAAGAAGAAGAGCCGATCATCGCAGCCGCGACCCCGGCGGGATTGATTTCGTTTGGCGTGCCCACTTGGCAGCCGATCGGCCCGACCACGATCCAGAACGGGCAGGCGATTATCCCTGCTCAGATGAACCCGGTCGTCGGGGCGGTTCACGATATCGCGGTCCACCCCAACGGGCGGGACGTCTGGATCGCTACAACCAATGGCGGGATCTGGCACACCCCTAATATCCGCAGGCAGTCCGGTGGTCAGCCTAGCCCGATTTGGACCCAGCTCAACGATCAGCTGCCGTCGCTGTCTTTAGGTGCGATCGCGATCGGGGCCGGCACGACCGCGGCGACTGGGGCCAACAGCACGGAACTGTTTGTCGGCACCGGGAGCTTCAGCAACTCGGGGATCATCGCCAGCGGGGCTCAAGGGGTGTTGCGCTCCCGCAACGGCGGGGCGACGTGGCAGCAGCTGGGGACCAGGCAGTTCCAGAACCTGCGGATTACCAGCATCGTGCCCACTTCGATCGTCTCGAATGGCGGGCGTGTGGTGCTCGTATCGGCGTTGGATGACGTCAATCTTGCGACCAACACGGTCCGCCAGCGGGGCGGGGTCTTCCGCGGGGTGATCACCGACAACCCCGATGGGTCGGTCACCGAGACGTGGACTCCCCTGTCTACCGCTGCGGGTCCGTTGCCACTCGGGGCGGGCAGCGATTTAATCGCCGACCCGACCAACAACATGGCTTTTTACGCCGCGGTGATCGGGTCGGGGGTGTTCCGGACCCCCGACGGGGGGGTTGACATGGAACGCCGTGAATACCGGGTTGACCGGGGCGGCGACGGCCGATCGGATCGCGTTGGCTACCCCGCCGGCGGGCAGCGCTAGCACCTCGGTGTTCGCGGGTTTGATCGGGAGAACAACAACGCTGACCCCGGCGACAACCGCCCCAACGAACAGGCTGATCGTCTCGAGCGTCTCGGGGTTTTCGGTGGGCAATCAGATCCGGGTGAACCCCAGTAGTGGTTTTGGCGATGCCGGCGCTCCGATCGCGACGCTTACCATGGATGCGGCGGCAGGGACCTCGATCCTGCAGGTCGATAACTCGATGGCAATCCAGAACTCAGGTATCGCCCGGATTGTTATTTTGAGCGGGGCGACGCGCGAGTTTCTCAACATTGTCGGGTTCCCCAGCCCGACGACGATCCAGATTGTTGGGACTTTGAGCAACACCCACCGGCAAGGGGTCACCGTGTCGACCGTCAGTGAAACGCTGGTGGTGCGCGCGGTGAACCCCAGCGACCCGATGGCGGGGGGGCAGCCCACGCTGCTGGTCGACAACAACAACGTGGTCGCCGACGGCAATCAGCCCACGAGCTTCACCTACCCCAGGGGCACCGAGGTGCAGCTGATCGGGACGACCGGGAATCTCCAGTCGGTGTTCCAGACCACGAATCAAGGCGGGAATTGGACCGCGATGCCCAACATCGCCGGTGGGCTTCACAACGGCGGGCAGGGGGTGACCAACTTCTCGATCGTGGCGGACCCCAACGACCGGGACGTGGTGTTTGTGGGCGGGGATGTTCAGGCGGCGATCAACGCGATGAGCCCGGAATTTACCGGCCGACACTTCCGTCTCGATGCGTCTCCGACCGGCGGGGCGGTGGCGGCGTTGGAGGTGGACTTCACCGGGGCCAACGCGACGAGCCCTCACGCCGACTCAAGGGTCATGGTCTTCCTGCCCCCGCCGACCGGGGCCCCGGCCGGCACACCGCCGGACATCCTCGAGGGCGATGACGGCGGGATCTACATGCTCTCGAACCCCAACGCCGCGGCGCGTGTGTGGACGTCGCTCAACGGGAACCTGGCCAACACCGAGTCGTACACCGTGGCGTACGACTCGGTCAACAACGTGGCGATTGCGGGGAATCAAGACACCGGGTCGATCCGCCAGACCGCCCAGGGCAGCCAGGCGTGGACCAGCGTCCCACTGGGCGCGTTGCCCAACCCGCTGCCCCCCCCGGCTCCGGGGAGCGTGCCGTTCTTCAACCAGGCGGACGGGAATACCCAGGTTGTGGACGTGGCCACCAACCCGGCTGCCCCGCTGCTTTACAGCTTGAGTAACAACTTTGGCGCTTTTTATAGGGTTCAATACAACAACTCCAATACGACGATAGACCTGACATCGCCGACCGGGGTGCTCATGGAGCCGGCCAACCAGAACCTCAGCGCAGGAGTGGCCCGGCTTGCTGCGCCAGGGTCGCCGGCGCACCTTGGGCCGATCCCTCCGCCGCCGGCTCCGCCACCATTCCCCACGATCCTCGACCCGCTATTCGGAGACGCATCCCATTTGACGGGCTTGGTCGGACGAGATCAGCGCCTGGGTTTCGTGCCGCAGCTGCCGTTTGCGATCAACGCGATCAATCCCGCGCGGATCATGCTGGGACACTTTGGGCTTTATGAAAGCACCAACCAGGGCCAGACCGTCACGCAGGTCCAGGGCGACATGAACCCGCCAGTCACGGCGATCGTGTATGGCGGGACGATGGGTGGCACGCCCAACCCGGACGTGTTCTACGCGGCCCGGGGCGGCAGTGTGTTCCACCGCTCGACCCCGCCGGGTGGGGCCGTGGCGCGACGCCAGATCCCCGGGGCCCAGCAGATCCGCGATATCGCCGTCGATCCCACAAACTGGCAGACCGTCTACGTGGTGGACCAAAACAATGTCTGGCGCAGCACCGATGCTGGGCAGAACTGGAACATGCTCACCGGGAACCTGGCGGGCCGGTCGTTGAATCTCCAGTCGATCGAGCTGGTCCAGAGCGGCACGGACCAGATCCTGCTGGTGTCTGGCCTGGGCGGGGTCTACCGGGTGATCAACCCGAACCCGGCCACGCCGGCGACGCTCAACTGGACGATCGTCGGCAGCGGGCTGCCCAACGTCTTGGTGATGGACGTCCACTACGACGCGACCGACGACGTGCTGCTGGCCGGGACGCTGGGCCGCGGGGTGTGGACAATCCCCAACGCGCTTGCCGGCAGCGGGGCGGTCGATCTCAATACGCTCAAGGACAAACCTTCGATCCTAATCACCGGGACGATCGACGATCCGGGCGAGACAACCAACGACAGCTTCCGGATCCGGCTCAACCCCAGCACGCCGCGTATCGTCGAGATCTTCATCAACAACGTATCGGACAACCCCAATTTCTCGGCCCCGGTCGACTCTCTTGAGTCCATATCGATCATTGACAGTACGGGCAACGATGAGCTGATCCTGGATGTGTCCAACGGGTTGATCGTGGGCCCGAGTATCAATTTTACTGCCGGGGAGGGGTTGGATTCGGATCCAGGTGATCAGCGGCCCAAACCAGACGGCTAAGCTGGCCTCCGATGTCGTAACGATCACGGGCGGTTCCCAGGTCCAGCGGGTCGAGACGGCATTTGTGGACAGCTTCGCGGGTATCTCGTTTGCGTCGCTGGCGGTGTCGGCGTCCACGGATGCGGCTTTGCTGACCGCCTCTGACGGGCAGCCGTTTGATATCGCGACGGTGGTGGGCGATGGGCTCACGGCATTGGCGCGCCAATCTAATTCGCTTCTTCCCCCGTTAGACGTGGCGGGGTTCCGCACGTCGCTGACCGAGGGGTTCAAAGACCCGTTCGAGAGGCCGGTCCCGGTCAGTGATCTGTCCCGGTCTGCGGGCAAGGCCGCGGCTCGGGCGCTGGTCGGGGCTGGGGGCGGGAACCTGCTGTCGCACATCTTTGCTTCGGGCGACACGCCGCTGGCGTTTTCGGAGCTGGGGGGGTTTGTGAACACCCCGCAAGAGGTCGTAGAACGCCTCGACGCGCTGGACGATATCGCGGGGAACGTGACGTTCAACGAAACCGACGACGAGGTTCGGTTCGATGTGCAGGTGGTCACGGATGTCCAGAGCCTGGTGAACCTGGATATCGATGCGTTGGCCGGGCTGGTCGAATTCCAGGGGCAGACCCCGCTCGACGCCGAGGCGCGGCTTGATTTTGTCGTAGGTGTGGACGACGACGGGTTCTTCATCGATACGACCCACAGCGATTCGGAGATCGTGCTGCGCAACATGCGGTTCCTGGACGAGCCGGACGCCATCGGGAAGGCCGGTTTCTTGGGGCTGACCCTAGGCGCAAGCACAATCCAGGTGAACCCCGACGTGCGGTTGGTGGTTGATTTAAAGGAGCCCCAAGGCGCCGACGGGGACGGGAAGCTGCGCCTGTCGGAATTTGATTTATTAAGCGGGGACGCGTTCTCAGATTTTTCGCTTGAGCAGGCTCAAGGGGCTGACGACCTGGTGATCGCCAGCCGGCTGTCGCTAGCGCCGTTTATCCCGGGTGTGGGCGATGCGGTGGAGCTGGCCGACGCGATCATCGAGTTGCGCTGGGCGGACATCACCGACCCGCTGCAAGTCACAGTTTCGAGTCAGGGCGGGTTAGGGCAGGAGATCCTGGACCTGCTGAACTTCAAGGCCAGCGACTTCGTGGCGGGGCTCACATCGTTGGCGGGGACGATCCAGTCGTTTACCGGGCTGGACCTGATGTCGGTAGACCTGCCGCTGCTGAACAAGAGCCTGGGGGATGTGCTAGGCGAGGTGCCGGCGCCGCTGGTGTTCGAAGGGGCCCAGGTGGCAGAAGTTTCGCCTGTGCGTGTGGCCGACGGGTTTAAGTCGTTCGACGTCACACTGCTATCGCAGAACCCCGCGATGCTGGGCATCGGTGAAGGCAACAGCGTGCGTTACCGCGGGGCCAACGGAGAAACCTTCGAAGGGGAAATCGCGCAGGTCAAGACCGGGCAGTTCACCATCCGGTTCGACGAATCGCTTGACCAGGACCCGGACACCACCGCCAGCCAACGGGTCGAGGTTCTCCCCGGCGGGGGGCTGGGTGACCGGCTCGAAGCGGCGTTTGGGGACATCGTCGATTTTGCGCAGACCGCGCCGACGTTCCAGGAGCTGCTGGGCGAGCTGGGCCGGCTATTGGGCGTCGATCTCGAACGGTTCAACCCGCAGCTGGTGGGTCAGGGCGACAACCTGAGCCTGCACGTCACCCTGCCGGTTGATCCCGACCCCATGGTCTTTAACGAGGAGTTTGACTTCTCAGCCGGCGTGGATGCGTTGTCGTTCAACACATCGGGGGATGTCGAGCTATCGATTGATCCCGCGTTTGAGCTGACCGTTGGCCTGCGGCTCTCGGGCGGGGTGGACCTAGCAGACCGCTTCTTCATCGTCGACAACGACAGCCCGGAGGTGTCGATCGACGTCACGGCGCAGCTCGATGACCCGCGTGTGTTTGGCAGCGTCGGGTTCTTAGATGTCGCGCTTGAAGAGCAAGACCTGGCCCAGAACGAGGGGATCAAGCTCACCGGGGCTTTAACGTTTGATCTGGATGATCCCGGCAGCGGCGTCGATGACGACGGGCGGATCGAGCTGGGTGAGATCTCGCTGGGCAACCTCCGCAGCATCGTAGATCCGGGTATTGAAGCGGCCCTGGACATCGACGGGTTGGAGATCGGTGTGACCGGTGCGGGCGGTGTGGCTGACAGCCTGGACACGATCCGCATTTCTTTGGACGGCCAGGCCGAAGGCAGGATCGATAGCCTCGAAGCGCTGCAGCAGCTGCCCATGACGCTGCTCAACAACATCGAAGGGCTCGACGACTTCCTGAGCTTCGACAACCTGTCGGCGGTAGCGGTTCAGCTGATGCTCGAGCAGCTGGGCGACTTCCTAGACGGTGCCAAGGATTCGTCGGTGCTGGCCACGGAGATCCCGCTGACGGGCAAGACCCTGGGCGACCTGGTCGACGTGGGGCAGGCGTTCCTCGACAACATCCTCAACCCGTTGGACAACCCAACGGTCTTAGCCGCCGACCTGCTCGATAGCGCGGTCCTCACCGAGGACGCAACCCTATCGCTCAAGCTCAACGACACGATCGATCTGTCGATCACAATCCCCGCCGCCGCCACGCTCGACAACGCGACCCTGGACGATCTGGCTAGCGATTTCAACGACGCGGTGGACGTTTCGCTGACTAACCTCGGGCTGCCCACAGGGGTCATTAAAGGGGCGATCCGTCAAGGGCAGCTGGTGCTCGAAGCGATCGACGACCCGGGCCAGGTGATCGAGTCGCTGGCGGTCAGCGCCGGGGACGCAGCGCTTGGGTTTATTGATGATCAGATCGCCGTGGCCACAAGCTTCTTTAGCGTGCAGGAACTGCTCGACCGGTTGGCCGCCGCAGGCGGGGGATCGTTCAACCCCGCTGACGAAGTGCTCCTGTTCCCGCTGGCGTTTACCGAGGAGCTAGACCCCATTGAGGTCCCGTTGAACTTTGATCTGGACCTCGGGGCGATCGCGTCGTTGCGGTCCGATGGCACCCTCTTGATCAACGCCGGGGTGGACGCGGTGGTGAATGTCGGCATCCGCACCGCTGCTGGGTTGTCGGCTGATGAGCGGTTCTTTATCGACACCAGCAACGGGGACCCGGAACTGAGCCTGACGCTGATGGCTCAGGTGGATGATCCCCAGGCCTCTGGCACGATCGGGTTCTTGGGCGTTGAGCTAGCCCCGCAGGATGCAGCCAACACGGACGGCATCGTGGTCGACGGGGCGGTGACACTGGATCTGCTGGACCCCGCGACGAGCGATGCCGACGGCCGGATCACCCTCAACGAGCTGTCGATTGCAAACCTGACCACGATCCTCGATCCTGGGATCGACCTGGGGTTCGATATCGCCCCGATGGAGATCAAAGCCACCGGTTCGCTGGCCGACGAGTTGGGCTCGTTGCTGGTGTCGTTGGATGGGGATGGCGCGGGGCGGATCCAGGACATCCTGGAACTCCCTGAGGTGTTGAGCCGGCTCGACATCGTCGGGGACGTGACGGACTTTATCGATTTCGACAGCATGTCGCCCCAGGCGATGCTGGGGCTCTTGGTGCAGCTGGGCCAATGGCTAGGATCGGTCAGCGGTTCGTCTGTCTTTGAGCAACAGGTCCCATTCACCGACCGTACGGTGGGCGAGGTGGTGGACCTGGCCACCGCGTATGCGGATCAAGTCACCGGCCTGCTTGACCGGCTCAGGCTCGACGGCATCGGCATCGACAGCCTGCCCACAAACGGCCAGCTCGATCTCGACCAGGCGATCAACTTCGTGGTTAACGAAGGTGAAGAGTTGGCGTTGATGATGACCCAGTCGGCCACAGCCGACAACGCCGACATCGACGACCTTGTCGCCGATATCAATGAGGCGCTAGCCGGTGAGCTAGCGGGGATGGGGTTGGCCGGGGCGATCGAGGCGCAGGTCAAGAGCGGTCAGCTGATCTTCCGCACACTCGACGACCGCGTTAGCGCGTTCAAGGCGTTGGAGTCGGACTTCTTCGGGTTCGCAGCCGACCAGCTCGGGTCGAGCCCCGTGTTTGATACGGTTCAGGAGCTGTTGGCTGAGTTGGCTGGAACGGTCGGCGCTGAGTTCGACACAGCCACCAACCAACTCGTCTTCGATCTTACACTCAACGAGCAGTTCCTCGAAGAGATACAAGACGTCCCATTGGAATTTGACCTGGACCTGTCTCCGGTGGCGGACATCGAGACCAGCGCCGTGGTCTCGCTGACCCCGCAGGTCTCGGGCCAGCTGCGGTTCGGGGTGGCGCTGGGGCGGCTGGGCACGGATTTTGATCTGACGGACACCACCCCGCTGGATCAGCTCAACGCCGGCGCCGGCGTGCAGATCGCCGCGGGTGTGGATGACCTGGCCATCACGTTGCGCGACGGGGACACCGTGCAGGTTAATCTGGACGGGGCAGCCACCGTTGGAGATGTGCGCACCACGATTCAGGACGCCACCGGGCAGCGGGTGTTGGTCCAGATCAACGATCAAGACAAGAGCCTGCGGCTGATCGATCAGACCAATGGGGAAGAGGCTACCTTCACCGTGGCCGCGGCTAGCGGTTCGATGGCGGGCATGCCCGGCTTGGGGCTGGGGGTGCTCGGGCAAGACAGCGACGAAAGCGGGGACGGGGACGGCGTGATCGAAGGCTCCCCGCTGCATGGAGAAACCTTCTCCGATCGATTCTTTATCGATGCGGATTCGCGGCTTTCGGCTTCGGTGGATTTAACGGCTAATGATATCGATGCCGAGGCCAGGGTCGACTTTGTGGGTATCGGTGTGCAGGACGGGACCGGGGCGTTGTCGGCAAACTTCGAGCTAGGGCTGACAGAGCCCGGCACCAATCCGGACGGGAATATCACGCTCGATGAATTGCTGGCCGGCTTGGGTGATATTACCTCGCTGGTCGACGTTGACCTGGGAGGATCAGCCGGGTTTACCCTCCCGATCGTGGTTGCCGGGGACCTGTTCGACGAAACCAATCAGCCCAGCGACGCGAAATTACAGATCACCTGGAACGACCTGTTCGGTGGCACCCCAGACGTGACGCTTGACGGGGATATCGATCTGGTCCAGGGGCTGAAAGACCTGGCGCTCAGCGAGCTGATCGATGCGCTGCGGTCGGTCGAAGGCTTTATTGAATCGGTCGAGAACACCGGCCCGTTGCAGCAGCAGCTCCCGCTGATCGACCGGAATGTGGCTGAGCTGTTAGGCCTGTCGGACCGTTTCGGGGAGCTGATCGAGCGGATCGAAACAGACCGCCCCCAGACGGTCCAGGCGTTCCGCGAGCTGTTGGCCCAGGTCATCGCCGATCAGTTCAACGCAGGATTCCCGGGGACCAATAGCGGGCTCATCGCTGCGCTTGAATCGCCGGGGGTCGAGACCCGGTTCAACGGGAATATCCTTGAGATCGATCTGAACCTCGCGCGCGGGTTTGACGAGAGCCTGCCCATCAGCTTCGACGCTCAGAGTATTCTGGGCGACGGTGCGTTGAGCGACCTGGTGAGTCTCAACGCCGACGGGGAGGTGGGGGTCGAAGCGGGGGTCGAGCTAGACCTTGGCCTGGAGATTGACTTTACCGATCTCTTGTCTCCGGGGATTTTTATTAAGGATACCTCGGGCCTGACGTTTAGCGCCCAGGTCGATACACCCACGCCGTTGGACTTCCAAGCGGGGGTCTCGATTTTCGATGTGTTTGTCCGTGGCGGGACGGTGGAGATCAACAACGGCGATGATAATAGCCCCGGCCCAGCCACGTGGGTGATTGGGCTTGAGGATGTCCCCGACGCCCAGGGCAACCGGTTCGACCTGCTCGCCGGCCTGCCCGATTTTGCTAGCCCGGTGCTCACCGGTGTGGCCGAGGCAAGGCTTCCCCTGTTCTTCCCCGACGAGAACACACCGTTTGGTGGTTCGGATCAGGA
Source organism: Phycisphaeraceae bacterium (assembly GCA_965223655.1). Classification (GTDB taxonomy): domain Bacteria; phylum Planctomycetota; class Phycisphaerae; order Phycisphaerales; family Phycisphaeraceae; genus CBDCXC01. Next base: position 141,544 of record CBDCXC010000003.1, on the reverse strand, counting down.
TGGGGCAGACGCCGACCCGTTCCCCGACAACGCGATTGTTATCCAGATCGCGGACCTGTCCGACATCGGCGGTTCAACCACCTTTGGTGTCCCTGATATTGCCGGGGCGCTAGATGGCCTGGATATCACCGAGCAGCTTGGTTCGTTGGTCTCGAGCTGGGACGGGTTGTTTACCCTTGTTGAAGAAGTCACCGACGGGACGCTGTTCGGGTTCCCCATCCCGCTGATCGGGGATCAGCTTGCCCAGGTCGCTACCTTTATCACAGACCTGCGTCAGAGGGTTCAAGGACAGTTCGACAGCCTGACGGATAACCCGTTTGTTGAGGATGTGCAGCAGGCCTTGTTCGATGCCCTGGGCCCGACCGGGTTGAATTGGATCAAAGACGTGGCCGGCGGTGATACGGGCGGCGGTCAAGGGCTTCAGGGGCTGCTTGCCGGTGTCCCGGACGGGTTGATTAACCTCGACGATCTCCCGTTCGAGTTTGATGACAACCAGGTGCGGTTCGACCTGCGTCTGGGCGACCGGTTTGTGGTGGACGAGCCCATCGGTTTTGACATCGGTCTTCCCGGGCTGGGGCTGGACGTTGATGGCGGGGTTCGGATGGAGCTGGGGTTTGAGCTGAATCTGGGGATCGGGGTCAGCACGGACGTCCCGGGCGGGGTGTTCATCGACGTCTTCGACGACCTGGATGAGCTGGTGGTTGACCTGATGGTTACGCTCCCGCAAGGGTTCAGCGCTACGGGCAACCTCGGGTTCTTGCGCCTGGATGTGACGGACGACCCCAGCGCCCCGACGGTGTTCTCCGGGGCATTCCGTGCCAACTTACAAGACCCCGGCCTGGGGACTAAAAACGACAACAAGCTGTCGTTCCAGGAGCTGGTCGGGGCCAGCAGCTTCGGTGACATCATTGATTTTGCATTCACCGCGGCCGACGACCCCGCCCAGCCGGCGGTCGCCGACGTGAACTTGAAGCTCTTGACCAGCTTCGGGGGCGACGCCAGCTTCCCGACCATCGCGTCCGACTTCAATCTGGATTGGCAATTCGGCAACAGCGACCCGGCCGCCAACATCCCCACCATCGCATTCAATAACGTCAAGCTGGGCATTGGTGAGTTTTTCGGTGATTTCGTCGCCCCGATCCTTGATCAGATCGATACGGTCATCGGACCCGTTGGGGACTTCTTAACCCTGCTGACAGAACCGCTCCCGCTGCTTAGTGACCTAGGGGTGGAGGTCACGCTGCTGAGCCTGATCGAGCTATTCGACAACGGCAACCCGACGTTCGGGTTTATCGATTCGCTGGTAGACCTCGTGCAGGTGGCCAGCGATCTGCCGGACGTCGTGGCGGGGCTGGGGGACAACGTGTTTATCGACCTGGGCAGCTTCAACCTCGCCGGGTCGGACCTGCGCGATCCCGAGACACAGCTGAGCGACCTGGAGCCTCAGAACGCGGTGGAGGAAGACCCGCTGGCGCAGCTGGGGCAGATCAGCGGGCAGGCGGCGGGCCTGTTTGATGACCTCTTAAACGTTGGCGGCAATGGTGGGAGCAGCCTTGCGGCGGGCAACAGCCTGATCGCGGCCGCTGACGCCGACGGCGGCTTTGGGTTCAAGTTCCCGATCCTGGAAAGCCCGTCGAGTGTTTTCCAGCTGATCATGGGCAAAGACATCGACCTGATGGTGTTCAACATGGCCCCGCTGTCGTTCAACGCGCCGATCAACCTGCCGAGCATCCCGATCATCCCGCCGTTCTTGAAAGCCGACATCAATGGCCTGATCGGGGCGAACGTCCGGTTCGGGTTCGGGTTTGACACGCGCGGTCTGCGCACGTTTGCCGAGAGTGATTTCACGGACTTCTTGGCGATCCTCGATGGTCTGTTTGTCGTGGATCGAGACGCGTCGGGCAGCGATGTGCGTGAGCTGGAGCTGGTCGGTGGGCTGGAGGTGCTTGCATCGCTAGACGCGGCCATCGCCGAGGCGTTCGCCGGTGGCGGGCTGCGTGCTACGATCGGGTTCAACCTCAATGATCTCAACGACGACGGGCGGGTCCACCTGGACGAAGCGATCTTCAACCTCAACCGCGGGTTCCACTGCCTGTTCGACGCCCAGGGCAGCCTCGACGTGACGCTGACCGCGGGCGTGCGTATCGGGCTAGGGCCGTTCGGGAAAACGTTCCGCAAGGACTTTAGCCACACCATCTTCGACTTCGATATCAGCTGCAGCCAGCTCGACCCGACCGAGCCGATCCTGGCCACCCAGGATGTGGATGGGACACTGCAACTCAATGTCGGTCCCCGTGCCGCCCAGCGCGTCAACGGCGATCTTTCGGACGGGGACGATGTCTGGGTGATCCGCCCGGCTGAAGGCGGCGGGTCGAGCCGGGTGCTGATCGAAGCGTTCGGGTTGATGCAGGAATACAACGGGGTGACCCGCATCGTCGGTGACATGGGCCAGGGCAACGACTCGCTGACCATCCAGGGGGGCGTCGAGGTGCCTACCGAGGTCCGCGGCGGTGACGGTGACGACGAGCTATTCGCCGGTTCGGGCCCGGCGGTGTTCTTTGGGGATGCGGGCAACGACCGGCTGGTAGGCGGGTCTAACGACGATCAGTTGGATGGCGGGCTGGGGCAGGATAGCCTTGTTGGCCAGGCCGGCAACGACCTGTTGCAGGGCCGCGAAGACGACGACCTGCTCGAAGGCGGCGAAGGCAACGACACGCTCGAGGGCGGGCTCGGGGTTGACGTGTTGATAGGTGGAGAGGGCAGCGATCGGCTCGAAGGCGGCGAAGGCAACGACACGCTCGAGGGTGAGTCCGGGTCCGACCTGTTGTTCGGCGATGCCGGTGATGACGCGCTGGCGGGCGGCGATGGGGACGACACGGCCGAAGGCGGCGAGGGCGACGACCTGCTCGACGGCGGGCTCGGCAACGACACCCTGCGAGGCAGCGTCGGGTTGGACACCCTGCTAGGGCTGTCGGGCAACGACACGCTCGAGGGCGGTGACGGTGCAGACATCCTCGAAGGCGGGGATGGCGATGACACCCTCTTGGGTGGGTTGGGGGATGACCAGATCACCGATGACGGCGGCGACGATGTGGCCCAGGGCGGTGTCGGTGCAGACGTGATCGTCACAGGGATCGGGCAAGACACCGTCCGCGGGGGTGACGGCAACGACGTGATCGACGCCGGTGATGGTGACGACACCGTTTTCGGTGACGCGGGCGCAGACCAGATCGACGCGGGCCTGGGCAACGACACGGTCTTTGCCGGTGCCGGCGACGACGCGGTCTTGGGTCGTGATGGGGACGACATCCTCAACGGCGAGGCGGGGCGTGATCGGATCCTTGGCGACGCCGGTGAGGACACGATCTCCGGTGGGGCAGACAACGATTTCCTCTTTGGTGGCGATGACGACGACACGATCTCCGGCGGAGCCGGGGACGACATCGTGACCGGCGAAGACGGGTCGGACCTGCTGGCTGGTGATGGGGGTGATGACACCGTCACCGGCGGTATCGGGAATGATCTGCTGATCGGTGGCGACGGAGATGACAACCTGTCCGGCGGTGTCGGCAACGACCTGCTGTATGGCGGGGATCAGCTGCTGACCAGCGAAGCCCTGGATCCCAACGGGCTAGGCGACCCGGCGATGTTCACGCTGCCCCCGATGTTTGAACAGCTCGAAGACACCCAGGTATTCCAGACCGGTTTCTCGGGTGTAGAGATCGCACCCGTTGCGGCGTTTGGCATGTCCTTGCCGGGCCGTACCGGTGACGGGGAAGACAACCTGTTCGGCAACGAAGGCACCGACTGGTTGTTTGGCGGTGGGGATGCCGATTCGCTCGAGGGTGGGTCGGGGGATGACTACGCCGATGGCGGCGTCGGGCCCGACACCGTCCTAGGCGGGCTGGGCGACGACGTGGTTTTGGGCGGGGACAACAACGACCAGGTCCACGGGAACGAAGGGATCGATCAGGTTTACGGCGACGACGGTCGCGAGCAGGGCCCCAGCCACGGGGACGACATGGTGTTTGGCGATGCTGGTGCAGACAACGGCAGCCAGGCGGGCCAGCGGTTGTTTGGCGGGGGCGGGCAGGACCAGCTGTTTGCTTTCGCGCCCACGACCGACGCGGCAGCCGAGGCGTTGTTGATCGGCGATCAGCTGTTTGGTGGGGCGGGCAACGATCGGGTGCACGGGAACCTGCGCCAGGAGGTGCTCGTCGGGGACGGCGGCAATGACGATATCCGTGGCGATTTCTTGGCCGGGCCGCGGTACACCATCAGCCTCGACGCGGCGACCGTTGGGGCCAACGACCTGCTCATCGGCGGGACCGGCGAAGACCGCATGTTCGGCGGCGGTGGGGATGACCAGCTATTTGGCGGTGGGGACTCTGATGCCCTGGAGGGTCAAGACGGGCAAGACGCATTGATCGGCGGCGGCGGGATCGACCTGTTGGTGCTGGATACCGACCCGGGCTTCGCGGTCCACAGCGAGACGATCGACGGGCACGGGACCAACAGCCCGGCGATCACCGAGCCGGCCCTCGAAGATGAAGACGACATGGCTACGGATATCCTCCAGGTCCGTGGCACGGAAAACAACGACACCATCCGGTTGTCTGAGCCGGCGGGTCAGAACGGCGTGCTGCAGGTCCAGATCACCGCGGTGGACGACAACCAGAATGTCGTTTCCGACTTGACTGTGCCTGTCGTGTGGCGAGACGCTCAGGGCGTCGCGCTGGTGGAGCAATTCCGCATCGCGGGGCTGGGCGGGAACGACGACATCGCGATTGTCCGTGACGGCGACGATGCCGTGGACGTGTCGGACCTGATTGCGCGCAGCGATGATTTTGTGGGCGTGCTCGACGGCGGGCCGGGTGATGACACGCTCGCGGGGACAGATGCCAGGGATCGGCTCGACGGTGGGATCGGCAGCGACACAGCCTTTGGGTTTGGCGGAGACGACCGCTTGTTTGGCGACAGCGGCGAGGGCGACGTGTCCGATCAAGACACCCTTTTTGCTGGGCAAGGCAACGATGATCTGATCGGTGGGCAGGGCGTGAACTTCCTGTTCGCCTGGTCGATCGATCCGCGGAACAGCGATCAATTCGGTGTGTTTGTCGATGAAAACGGCAATCTGTTCGATGGCGATCAAGACGGAGCACTGGAACTAGAAGACACCGGGCTCAACCGCATCATCGGCGGGCCGAATAACGACGAGCTGTATGGTGGAACCGGTCTTGATTTGCTGTTCGGCAACGGCGGGGACGACCAGCTATTTGCCGCCGACGGCACGCGGTTTGAAGACCTGGACGGCGGGTTTGCCGGCGACGCCTGGAAGGCTTACGCCCAGAGCACCGACAGCGTCTGGTACGTCGGGGCGACCAACGCGGCTGACATTATCAATGTCGACTTCGTGACCGAACCGGGCCTGCTGGTGGATCGCCACGTTGTCACCCGGCTGACCGAAAACAACGGGAATTTCTCGTTCGATCTGCAGGTCCGGCTGGACTTCAACGCACGCGATGAAGACGGCAACCTCATCTGGGATCCCGCCGATGTCTTGGTCGATCTGGATCGGCTCGCCGACGCCGACCCGCAAGACCGGCAGCTAGCGTTTGATGAACTGCTGCTGACCGGCGGATTGCTCCCGCCGGAGGGCGATTTCTTAGCGATCGTGATCGACGCGCTGGACGGGGATGATCAGATCACCGTGGGTCCGACGGTGCAGAAGACCGTCTGGGTTGATGCGGGCGCGGGTGACGACGTTGTCGAGATCCTCGCGGGCAATGCGATCCTGATCGACCAGACCGAAAACGCGCGCCGCAACGATATCCCCGACCGGTCGTTCGGGTTGGTCTCTGTCGCGGAGAACGACGGGATCGATGCGCTGACGCAAAGCACAACGTTTGTCGGGCTGACGATCGACAACCCCAACGATGTGGATTGGTACCGATTCGCCCTCGCGGCTACGGACAATGCGGGGCTGTCGCTCACCAGTGCCTCCCCGATCGACGGGCTGAGCCTGCAAGTATTCGGCCCAAGCAATCAGGGGTTGACGCTGGCCGACGGGACAACCGTCTCGCCGGTGGTCACCACACTTGATCTGGCAGATATCGATACCGCCAGCAACGACACCATCCAAGAAGCGTTCGTCATTGAGAATATCGAGGATATCGCCCGCATCACCGGCGCCACACTGCACGACGCGGACGATATCGACTTCTACAAGTTAACCCTGGTTGAAGATACTCCAGACGCGGGTCGCACCTCGGTCAGGCTCCGCGGCCGCGCAGCGGGGGCGTCGTTCGAGCTCCAGTTGTTTGATCAGGCAGACGATTCGAACCCGCTGACCGATCGGGTGATGGTGGGCAAGGATGGCCAGATCGAAGCCGACCTGTCGGGCCTCACCGCGGGTGATTATTGGCTGAGGGTATCGGGCGATTCGGCTGGTCGGTACGACCTGCTGCCGGTGATTGGGGCGCCCGGGAACACCGCGCTGGATCTCACCCCAACCAACCCGCAGCCGTTGGACCTGAGCAGCCTAGACCCGGACACCGATTACCTGATCGAGGTGACCAGCCCGAATATCGTCCCGACGATTTACGAATTGGATTTCGATCTAGGCGGCGGTATGGCGCGTGAGATCGACCTGGCTGTCAGGTCAGACTTGGTGCGGCGGGACGCGATCCTAGGCGGGGCAGGCAACGACCGGTTGCGCGGCGGACCGGGCGAAGATTTTATCTTTGGCGGCCTGGGCAACGACGTCATCGCCGGTGGCCGGGATCGTCAGGCCAGCGATTTGCTATTTGGCAATGAGGGGGACGACACGTTCCAGGTGATCCCCGACGGGCTGCCTTTCATCAAGGGCACCGACCAGACGCTGATCCCAACCGCTAGCGACCGGTTCGTGGGCGGTGAGGGCGAAGACCGGTTCCTGTACTTCGGCGGGGATGTCGATGGCCAGGGTCAGCCGATCCCGGACCACGTGGCTGTTCGCTACAACACCATCCTGCACCGCCACGAGCTGACCACCCTGGTGTGGGACACGAATAACCAGGCGTTTGTGATCGACGCGTTGCCGGCGGTTCTATCCGCCAGCGGTGGCCTGCCCGCGGATGGTGTGCTCAACGCCGACGCGGCTTTTAGTCTTTCGGTTCACGGCGGGCCGCTGGTGGGGGTGGTGGTTGCCGCCGACGCCACAGCCACCAACACCGACGCAGCCGACCTCGTGGACGATATCAACGACGCGATCCTGGCCACCCAGCTGGAGGGTGAGATCGTCGCTTCGGCTGTGAACGGGGTGTTGACCTTCACGACAACCCGGTTGGGGGTATCGGCGCGTATCGATGTGGCGGTGTCGGGCGTTGGGAACGAACTAGGCCTGACCGACACAACCGCTTCGGGCGGGCAGGGGGCGTTCAAGCAGCACTTTGCTTTCTTCCAGACCGACAGCGTTGAAGGCGGAGAGATCCAGACGCGCGGCGGGGACGATGTTGTCCATGCAGATCCTGGGTTCTTGTTCGCTTTGCCCGATGGCAGTGGGTTTGTCCCAAGCGAATGGGGTATCGACCCCGGCGACGCTCAACAAGGCGCAGTAGCGGATCTGGCCATCCTCGGCGGCGAGGGGAACGACCAACTATTCGGCGGGGCCGGTAGTGACCTGATCGATGGTAGCAGCGGCGCCGATTTCATCGCCGGAAGCGAGAATGATGACGAACTGATCGGCGGACCCGGTGAGGACCAGATCTTCGGGAACGGCCAGGGCCTGGTCACCCCCGATCGGTTCGAGGGTGTGACGCGAGGCGGGGTCTCGGGGACAAACGATCGCGTCGAGCTGGCGTCAGTCCTCCCGACGATCGTCCCGGGCGACGTGGTGGAGAACCTCTCGATCAGCCCGGGTGATGAGGGCGACTGGTACCTGTTCCGCACGCCCAAGGCGTTGGAGCGGTTTGGGCCAGCCGAAGCGGCGTTGGTTTTGCGCGACATGATCGATGTCCAATTCGAAGACCCGATCGCCGACGGGGTCTTTCATGCAGCCGAAGTAGCCGTCAATAATTATTCGCTCTTCGCCGCCAATGTGGATGTCGACAACACCGGCGGGGTCGTGCGCGTGAACTCGGCCGAACCGACCGATCAGTTCCAGGGGGTGCCCGAGTTTTACCTGTTGCACGTGGTGAATGTCCGGTCCCAACAGATCCGCGGGAACGCGCCGCTGAAGATCGACGCCCTGACGTCAGAGGCCGCCAGCTTCCAGCTTGTGCTTCCCGGCGAGGGGATCAGCGGGACGATCGTCCTTCCCGCTGTGCCTAGCGACACCACCCCCACCGATCTGGTCGAGCAGATCCGCGACGAGCTGGCGTTCACCTCTTTGCTGACGCCCGATCCATCGTTGCGCGACAAGCTCGACGTGTTTGTCGACGTCTTCATCGACCCCGAAGGCCGGCTTACGTTCACGCGCACCGGCCCCGGAGATATCCAGATCCAGGTGCTTAGCGTCACCAGCCCGGTGTTTGACGACTGGGGTTTCGAGCGGTTCCAATCATCCCAAGCCCCCGCACCGGCCATGGGTCGGTACACCATCGATTTTTCGATCGACCAAGGTTTGGGGCAGACGGTCCATACACCCGGCACCGATGCCAGCTTCCTGATCACACCAACAGGCGATCTTGAACAGCCGGTGGTGATCCCGCTGGGCGATATCAACGGCGATAGCCAGGACGATTTCATCGCCGCGGTGCGCGACAACCGTGGCACGCTGTTCGACACCTCCGCCGACACCATCGCCCCGTCGATCGCGAGGATCTATTTCGGCAGCGGTGACCTCACCGATCAAGCGCTGGGTACCGACAGCGCCGCGCTGCTGCTGCCAGCCCCGCTGCTCGAGCCGTCCCGGTTTGATACCCAGTCCGCCATCACCGCCGGGGACTTCAACAACGACGGGATCAATGACATCGCCGTCGCGGTCGGCAAGCCCCAGGGCGAGAACACCTCCTTCAACAACGCCGGTGTTTACCTCATTTTTGGTGATGACACCGCCGGGGCGTTTGACAGCGACTTCAACCTGCTCACCGACGCAGACGCGAGCATCACCGGGTTCAACCACCGGGTGCGCATCGCCAACGGCGGCGACATCAACGACGACGGTGTGGCCGACCTGTTGATCGCCGCGGACGACGACCACTCCGGAAACTCGGCCACACAGGGACACGTGCATGTGTTTTTTGGCGGAAGCGGCTTCTTGAGCGGGCAGGCCACGGAAGATGTGGCCAACGCGGATGTCATTTTTGACCTTGTCGGTGATGACTCAAGCGGCCAGGAATCGCCATACCAGGTCGGAGCAGACCTGGCGGGCGTCGGCGACATCAACGGCGACGGGATCGATGATTTCGCCGTCTCCACGGACAACCTGTTTGGCGAGCGCAACCGGGTGTACGTGGTATTCGGCGGCGACGCGAACAACCCGCTAGCCGGCGGGACCGTCACGGATCTGCCCAATGTGTTGGCGATCACCGAGGTGGGCGGTGACAACCTCGATCTCAAGCCCACATTCATCGGTGCCGACATCAACGGCGATTCGTTCTCCGACCTGATCATTACGATGGACTTCTCGTTGAGCCAGGTGTTGAACCAGCACGCGGTGGTCGTGTTCGGGCAAGGCGGCTTGACCGGCGAGCACACACTCAATGCGCTTGAAACCTCCGCCAATGCCAACACCGCCAGGATCCCCGGCCAGTTGTCACTCGAACCGATTGGCGATATCGACAACGACGGAACCGGTGATTTCGCCGGCGCGACCTTCATCACAACATCAACGCTGACAGAGGGGCGTCAGCTGCTCCAACGGCAGGCCAGCGGGCTATTCTTCGGTGAATCGGCGCTTGCCGGTGACCTGGATCTGGTCCTGGTGCGCCCGGATGTGATCATCGAACCGGACCAGCCGCTGTTCTTGCCGATCGAAACCCCGGTAGTCACCAATTCGTTCTCCACCAATAGCAGCCGAACGTTTACAGAGAACCAGCTGCGCCCGCTGCGGGTTGGCACGGTCGGTGACCTGGACGGGGATACGCTCCCCGACATTGCCACAGCCGACGAGCTGGGCGGCAGCATCCGTGTGTTCCTGTCATCGCAATTCCAACCCGGTATCGGCGGCGTCGCGGACGGGCTCGCATTAGCCCCGCGTGCGTTGGTCGGATTTGACCTGGCGTTACCGGCCCAGAGTGACCCGGTGGATCAACCCGAGGGGGTAGCGCTGATCACCGGCGACGCTGCACCGCGTCGGGTGGACGAAGCCGCAAGGCTTAACGGCAGCGAGCTGTTTGGCCAGATCGCCGCGGTCCAGCAGCTGGGCGATGTCAACGGCGACGGGGCTTCGGACATCTTCGTAGCCGGTCAGACACATTCTTACATCTTGCTAGGGCCGGTCGACCTGTCTGGCGTCGAGTCGATCGCAGGCGTTGCCCAAATCGCGTTCGATCATCAGCTGGGGATCATCAACATCAGCCAGGTCTTCGGGCAGCCCGCCCAACGCATGGGCGACCTGAACCTCGACGGGCTCACGGACCTGCTGTTCTACGACGCGGCCAACCAGCAGTTCCGCGTGCTGTTGGGTTCGCCAGAACTCCCGGTCGAGCCGAACATCGCGGACGTGGTCACGTTTGGCCAAAACATCTCCTTCGACACCGACCCGCGCGTCTCTGTGCTCGAGTGGAACGGCTTCGGGTCGCCCGAAATCTTTATCCACGACGCCATCGATGAGGGTGAGATCTTTGAGGTGAATTTCGGCTCCGACGGCAACCCGTCGGCGGTCGACCGGCTGCTGCGATTCAGCTTCGACGATGTCGATATCGATAACACGATCCTAGACCTCATCGGCTCACCCAACGGCAGCACATTCGCGGGTTTCGGCGTCGACATCCACGCCACCGTGGTTGGCGATGTCAACGGCGACGGGCGAGAAGACTTGCTGATCGGCAACCCGGACTTGATCGATTTTGATGACGACGACCTGGCTCCGAACCTTGGCCGTGCGTATCTGGTCCTGGGTGGCACCACAGGCACCGGCCCGGATCAAGACACACCGGTAGCCGTCAACGACGCCGCCCACGCCACCTTCACAGACTGGCTACTGGGTGGCCTGGTCGCAGCGACCGGGGATATCAACAGCGACGGGTTCGACGACTTCGCGATCGGGCGGCGGCTGGAAGATTTCGTCACCGGTCCCGCCGGCGGGCTGGGCGTGTTCTTCGATGCATCGCCTTCGATCCATATCTTCCACGGGGCACCCACAGACGGCCTGGTCTCCGGCGACGTTCGCAAGCTTAATGACGACCAAGACCCCCAGAGCCTGACCGGCAACACCGACATCAGCATCCGCAGGCTGGGCAGCGACGCCTTAGCCGATGGGTTGTTCCTGGCCGGTGATCTGTACGTCACCGGGGGAGACTTCAACCGCGACGGGAAGCCGGACCTGGCCGTGGGCGAGCCGGCCCGCGCCTTGACCGCCACATTTGGCGCCCAGCCGGACCCAGACGAGGTCATCACGCAAGATCAACGCGGGCAAGTCGCCGTGTTTAGCGCCATTGGTGATGGGAACAGCCAGCTCACCTTTGCCGACGCCAGCGCAACCCTCGAAGGGGAAGGCGCGTTCGACCAGTTTGGCGTGCTCCCGCTGGCCCCGGGCCTCGATGCAAACCTCGATGGCTTTACCGATCTGTTTGTTGGGGCTCCGGGTGCGGACGTCTTTGTTGGCGACGTGCTCAGTGACGCGGGCAAGGTGTTCGCCATCTACGGCTCGCCAAGCCCGGCAGCGGTGCAACCCCCAGCCCAGGGGATCGAGGGGTTGGCCAACTTAACAGTCACCGGCAGCGGCAGCTTCCTGGTCGATCCGGGAACCGGCCGGCCCGTCACGTTTGAACGGGCGCTCAACGCTTCCGACGCTGAGTCTGGTGTGTGGTTCCGGTTGGCCACGCTTGGCGACGGCAAGACCGGTGATCAGATCCGGCTTACACCGGCGTTTACCGAGGCACAATCCTTTGAGGTGCCGGTCTTGGATATTGGGGCGTTCGTCCCCGATGGCTTTGGCGGGTTTGACGTTGACACGCAACCGCTGCCGGTTGTAGGCGATACCGCCGGCGCGGTCGTGATCGTCGAGCTGGACCTTTCGAGCCTGCTGGGCGTTATGGATCAGCCCAACCTCGTTGGGCAGGCCACGCTCACGCGTTTGGTTTCGGATGTTGCCAACCCCGAGAACATCACCTCCCTGCGCCTGAGCGTGTTGGACATTGAGGGCGACGGGCTGGCCAGCTCTCTCGATCCACTCGCCCCGGCTACGCTGATCGCCCAGATCCCACAAGCCAATCTGTTTGACGACGTTGATCTCCTGCCGGTCGTGCGCGACGCCTTGGCCACAGGCAAGACGAAACTGACCCTCAAAGCCGAGATCGATGTCACCACCGCCCAGGTGGCGATCGGCAGCCTCGACCCGACGCAAAACACCGCGTTGCAGGTCTCGGTTGGGCAGCGCGACGGGGTGGTGGCCGACCTGCTCGACGGGGCTGGCCGGCTGCTTGCCGGGGCCCAACACACGATCAGCCTGCAGACGATCGATGCGGGTGATTTCTTCTTGCGTGTCTACAACCCCGACGCGGCCAGCCAGACCGACGCGGTCCCATTCACGATCGCCATCCAACCCCCAGCCCCAGGCCAGAACCACCCGATCAGCGATCGCGACCGCATCGCCGGCGGCGATGGCAACGACGTGCTCGATGGCAATCAAGACCTCGATAGCATCCGCGGCGAAAGCGGCCAAGACCGGTTCACTGCCCAGATTTTTGAGGTACGCGATCGCGAGCTCCAGGAGTTCATCGACGGCCCCGTTCCCGGGCAAAATATCGTCGACAACCCGTTTGAATCGCTAGACCCCGAGGTGGATATCCCCGACGCCGCGTTGCGTGTCGTGTTGGCCGATCTGCTGAACATCCCCGTAAACTTCGCCGAGCTTGACGGCCGGCCCATCCTCACCCAAGCGATCCGTGCCAGCGACCTGGCCAAACTCACCCAGCTCAACGCGTCTAACCAAGGGATCACCAGCCTAGCCGGCCTGGAGTTTGCTACCGGCCTGCGGGCGTTGAACCTCGACGGCAATCAGGTGACAGACCTGGCTCCGCTCCAAGACCTGCGCGGCCTGGAACGGTTGAGCCTCGACCAAAACCCCATCACGGATGTGAGTCAGCTAGCTGCTCTGACCGGGTTGAAGTTCTTGAGTATTGATGGCTTGCCGGCGGTGCTATCGGGGGGCGAGGGTGACGGTTTATTCATCCCGGGTGGCTTGATTGACGCCATCGATCCGACCAGCAACGGCCGCGGGTTCGGAGCATCGCTAGAAGTGGTCGGGGGTTTGGTAGCGGTTTCGTCTCCGAACACGTTCACGAATATCTTCGAGACCGGGGTGGTGTTTATTCTCGACCGGTTTACCGGGGACGTGGTTAACGTTATCGAGCAACCGGAGGGCGTCGGTGGCGGGACGGCCTTTGGAGAACGGTTAGCCACATTTGATGACAACCTCGTGATCGGACACCCCCGGTTGACGTTGGGGCCGGTGCAGACCGGACAGGTGCACGTGTTCGACCCGCGGACCGGTGTGGAAATCGCGCGGCTTATCAACCCGTCCGGGTTGTCGACGGAATTCTTCGGCTCGTCCATCGTCCAGGTTGGGCAGAATCTGGCGATCGGGGCCCCCGGATCCGACGCCGGCCAGCCCAATGCTGGGTTTGTCCGGCTGATGGATGTGCAAAACGGCGACACCATCCGGGGATTCTCCAACCCGGACGCCAACGCGGTCAACCCCGGCACCGGATTGGGGCCTGAGCTAGGCACGAGCCTGGCGGTGATCGGTGATCAAGTCGTGTCCGGTGCACCGGGCACGGACGGGGCGTTCGAAGATCAGGGGATTGTGTACCGCTTCGAGCCCGATTCCGCGATCACCCATCGGATCCTCAACCCCGAACCCCAAGATGGGGACTTGTTCGGGACCTCGTTAGCGGTGATCGGCAACCTGATCGTGGTCGGGGCGCCGTCGCTATTGACCGGTGGCAGCGATGCGGGCGGCGTGGTCCATGTGTTCGATGCGCAGACCAATCAATTGGTGCAGACGCTCGAGAACCCAAGGCCCACTCCGGGCGACCGGTTCGGGCAAACCCTTGAAGTGGTCGGGTCGAACGTCTTGATCGGCGCGCCGCGCGAAGATGACGGCCAGGGAGCGGCGTATCTGTTCAACCCACTGACCGGGCAGCTGCTCAACACCTTTGATAACCCCGTTGCGCCTAGCGGGGGTATCGATGCGTTGTTTGGAACCGGTTTGGCCGCGGCGGGAGACGATATCCTCGTCGGGTCTCCGGATGGTAGGGGCCGTGTCGGGTTCATGGCGGTTTTTGATGGCCCGGGCCTGAGTGATCTAAGCGGGTTGGCCAAGCAAACACAACTAGAAATCCTAAGCCTGGCCCATAACGAGGTGACAGATCTAGCGCCTCTTGCCGGGCTAAACAACCTCAACACGCTGCCCCTGCACAGCAACCGCGTTGATGATCTGTCCCTGGTAGCGGGGCAGAGGGTTGCCGATGACGGCGATAGCGCATTCACAGCTGTCGGCCCGTGGCAAACCAACCTCAACCCGTTTGACGGTGCGTTTGAGCAGGGTGTGCACACCGCCTCCGTCGGTGCAGACGCACAGGCCGCGCTAGACGCGACCGCCGCCCGCAACCACGGCGTGCTTGGGGGTGTCTCGGCTACGCCCGACCGCGTCCCCCAAATCGTTGCCAGCACCGCCCCCGTTGATCAGCCCGGCAACGCGCTGTCCTTCGACGGAGACGATCTGCTTGAGCTCCCGGGCCAAGCGGTCGCAGGCCTCACGAGTTTTGCGGTTGAGTTGTGGCTCAACACCACCGCCCCGGATAACCAAGCCCTGCTGCAAGGCACGGGAGACAACCCGTTCGTATTCAACCTGGCCGGGGCCAACGTGATGCGGCTGAACATCGACGAAACAGGCGTCCAGTGGGAAGGCCTGCCGCTCGTACTCAACGATGGCCAATGGCATCACGTCGCCGTATCGGTCGACGAAACCCGCCAGGCCACGCTGTTTATCGATGGCCAATCGCAAGGCCTGGGCAGCGGAACGCTTGACCTAGCCCCGTTGGCGGTCGACGCGATCCGCGTCGGGTTGAGCCTCGACGATCAAGCCCAAATCACCGAAGCGTTAGACGGGCAGATCGACGAGCTGCGGTTCTGGAGCAGCGCGCGCAGCGACACCGAGATCAACGCGTTGATGAACCAGCGCCTCACGGGGACGGAATCTGACCTGGTTGGGTACTACCCCTTCGACGACGACCAGCTCGCCTCCGGCCCCATCGCCACGTGGCGGTTTGATGCATTGCCCGAAGGGCGTTACGAGGTGTTGACGACTTGGCCCGAGAGCGCAGTCCGGCCTGCGATCGCCAGCTACCGCGTCTTTGATGGTCAAACCGATCTGGGCGGTGCAGATGTGAATCAGAAGCTGACGCCCAGCGGCGAATTCTTCGGGAACCGCCCGTGGCAGTCCATCGGGGCGTTTGATGTGGCCACCGGGCGGTTGGTGGTCGAGCTGACCGGTGCCGGTGACGGGCGTTTGGCTGCGGACGCGGTGCGGCTGGTGAGCGTCGAGGGCCCGGCTTTGGGTGAAAACCTCGATACGTTGCCCCTCAACGGGAACCCGCTAGACAACCTCGCCCACGATGCGTTCATTTCGATCATCGATACACCGATCGACAACCTCACGTCCGACCCGAACCCCACCGCCCCGAGCCTCGGGCCGATTGATCCGCAGCAGACCGCTCGGGCGGGCCTGAGTTTCGACGGCAACGATGACGTGGTCGAGCTGCCGGATGCGGCGGTTGATGGGCTTAGCGACCTGACCGTCGAGTTCGCGTTCCGGATGGATGACCCGACGGTGACGCACACGATCCTGAACGGGACGAATTCGGCACAGCCTAATGAGCTGAGCATCGAGATCACCCCCGATGGGGAGTTCGTGCGCGTGCAGCTCAACGATGTGAGTGTGTTTGTGGATGTGTCGACGCAGGGGCTCGATGACGGGGATTGGCATCACTTGGCGGTGGTGATCGACGCGTCGGCGGGGGCGGTGACGGTGTTTGTCGACGGTGAAACCGACGAGGGGGCAACGAACCACACCGGGGCAGGAACGGGCTTGCAGATTGAAGAACTGTTTGTGGGCCAGGCCCAGGCGGTGGCTAATGGTGGGTTTGATACGAGCCGAGCCCTGCATGGCGATCTAGCCGAGCTGCGCATCTGGAACACCGTACGCACACAAGAAGAGGTCCAGCGCGATATAGACCGCAAGCTTAACAGGGGTGAACCCGGGTTGATCGGGTATTGGCTGTTTGGAGAGACCTCGGGTAACGCGGTGGAAGACACCTCGGGTAACGGGTTCGGCGGCACGCTCGGGACCGTCGGCGGATCACCCGATGAGCAGCCCAGCCGGATCGAGGGGCCGCCGCGTGAAGCCGTGGTGGTCGATTTAGGGCCGCTGGCCACCGACGCCGATGGCCATTCGGTCTTCTTTAGCGCGGTCAGCGGCCATCCGCAGGTTAGCGTTGAGATCGATGGTGGCCGGCTCACCGCCACGCCCGAGCCCGGGTTCGCAGGCAGCGCCCGGGTCACCGTCACCGCCCACGACGGGCCAAGCTTTGATGGAGACTTCCGGGGCCGTACGGCTACGCGGTCATTCGATATCAGCTTCGGCCAGGGCGCGATCTTCGGAACCAAGTTCCACGATCTGGACGGCGACGGCACCCGCGACGCCGGTGAGCCGGGCCTAGAAGGCGTAACGATCTTCCTAGACGACAATGCCAATAACCAACTCGATTCTGATGAGCGGTTCACGTTCACCGACGCCAACGGGCAATACGCGTTCACCGAATTAACGCTCGGGACGTTCGATGTGGGTGAGGTCGCGGGGGCCGCGTCGCGCCAGACCCAGCCAGACCCGTCTGCGAACAACGGTGTTGTTCCGATCACCTTGTCTGCGGGCGTGCCGGTCGCAGCCGGTGTGAATTTCGGCAACCAGCGCGTCGCGACGATCCTGTTCGATCCGGCTCAGGCCGCTATCACCGAAGGCCAGGCCGTGGACCTTACCGCTCAGGTTGTTGACCCCAACCCGTCCAACGGTTCGAACTTCACCCTGGATTGGGAGCTGACCTCCGACAACGGTCAGGCAGACACAGGCACGGGCGACACCTTCAGCTTCACCGCCGACAACGACGGGTTGTATACGGTCCGCCTCACAGCGACCGACGAGGACGACGGCGGCACGCAGTTCACCGATACCGTGCTGATCACCGCGTTGAACGAAGCGCCGGACCTCAACCTCGGGTCGGATCGGGTTGTCAGCGAAGGCACGCCATTCACGTTTGACGCGACCGCCGCTTTGGCCAATCCCGCGACCGTTGAGCCGCATGCTTTCCAGTGGCGGTTAACCCAAGATGGAGGCCTGATCACGCAGAGCACCGACCGGGTGTTCAGCTTCACCGCGGTCGACAACGGGGCCCTGACACTTTCACTCACCGCCACGGACGATAGAGGCGGGATCGATACGGATTCCATCGCGATCACTGTAAACAACGCAGCCCCGGTGGTCGATCTTGGGCCCGACACAACCGTCGCCGAGGGCGATCTAATCGAATTGGCCGGGCTGTTCACCGACGCGGCGGGTACAGAAGACACGTACACGTTCGACTGGCAGGTGGTCGCTGATAACGGGCAGTTGATTCCCGCTGCGGGGACCGAGAACTTCAGCTTCACCCCGTCAGACAACGGGGTCTACACGGCCACGCTGCGGGTCACCGACGACGACGGCGATACCGGTGAAGATACCCTCGTCGTGACGGTTGACAACGCCGCACCGGCTGTGGCTTTGGGCGACGATCTAACGGTTGAAGAGGGCGACCTGATCGAACTCACCGCTCCGTTCACCGACGCGGGCAGTGCCGACACACACACGTTCTTGTGGGAGGTCACGCGCGACAGCGATGGGCAAGAGCTATTCACCTCGACGGGCTCGGTTCTCAGCTTCATGCCTATCGACGACGGTGCATTGACGATCTCGCTCACCGTCACCGACGACGACGGCCAACCTGGCAGTGATTCAATGGCGGTCACGGTTGAGAATGTTCCGCCGGTGATTGATCTGAACCAAGGGCTGGGAAGCCAGGCGTTGGCAGCCCCGACCGTCGGTTTGCAGGCGAATCTCCTTACCGGCATGACGGTGACCGAGGGCGACCTGATCGAGCTGGCCGCTCCGTTTAGCGATGCGGGCGACGGCGATACGCACACCTTCCTGTGGGAGGTTACGCGTGACAGCGACGGGCAGGCGTTATTCACTTCAACGGATCGGGTGCTCCGCTTCACGCCCATCGACAACGGCGCATTAACAATCTCACTCACCGTCACCGACGACGACGGCCAATCCGCCAGCGATTCGCTGCAGATCGTGGTTGAAAACGCCGCCCCGGTGGTCGAGCTTGGCGATGACCTATCGGTTAACGAGGGCGACCGGGTCGCCCTAACCGCCAGCGTGACGGACGCGGGCATCAACGACACACGCACGTTCCTGTGGGAAGTGGATAATAACGCCGGGCAGACCGTCGCCGACGGGACCGGTTTGGCGTTCGAATTCACCCCGGCCGACAACGGGGTCTATGTCGTTACGCTGGTGGTGACCGATTCAGACGCAGACACCGGGCAAGACGTTCAACTGATCAACGCCGAAAATGTCGGCCCCACCTTGTCAACCGATCTCGTGGTCAACACGGTTGCGGGAACCGTGACGACCTTTACGGGCTCAACCGCCGATGTGGGGGCGGGCGATGAACTACGAGGCACGATCGATTTTGGTGATGGGTCCCGCCTCCCGTTGGTGATTGCTCCCGACGGGGCGTTTAGCGTGGGTCATACATTCGCGTCTGACCTGACGGGTGTGATCCCAGCCACCATCACCATCCGCGATGACGACGGCGGGGTGGCGCAGGCGGCTGTTTCGGTCAACGTCGGCGAACCAACCGCCGCGGTCGTGGGGCGGCACATCTTCTACAACAACTCGTCGTTTGATAACAACGACCCAGCGGCCAACCAAGACGACGATATGGCCATCGCGACTGACAAAGCCGCGCTCCTGCCGGGAGAAACCGCTGCGTTCGTGCATTACACCGGCTACTCCCGCGGGATCAACGGGATCATGATTGATATAGACGGCCTGGCTTCTGAGGGCCTAACGCTTGACGATTTCGAGTTCCGTGTGGGCAACGACAATAGCCCAGGCCAGTGGGGGCTAGCCCCGGCGCCGACGATCGGCGTGCGGGTGGGTGGAGGCGAAAACAACTCCGACCGGGTTACCCTTATCTGGGACGACAACGCCATCGAGAAGCAGTGGCTCTCGGTGCGGGTGAGATCCACGCCAAACACCGGCCTGGCAGCCGACGATGTCTTCTACTTCGGCAACGCGATCGGGGAGACCGGCCTGGGCAACAACGACACCGTTGCGCTGGTCAACATCTTCGACCTGCTGGGCGCCCGCAACAACCCGCGGACCGCCATCGACCCCGCACCGATCGATGACATCTTCGATTTCAACCGCGACGGGTTAGTCAACATCTTTGACTTGTTGGCCGCGAGAAACAACGCCACCACGCAGCTAACCGCCTTGCAGCTGATCACCGTGCCGGTGGAAGGGATCGTGCCTACCGAGGCGGCCGAGGTGGTCAGCCGGCTGCTGTTCTTCAATGATTCACAGTTCGACGGCGGCGATCCCGGGGTGAACTTAGCCGATGACCAAGCCATTGCGGTTGATAAAACCGCTCTGCTGCCCGGCCAGGTCGCGACGTTTGAGAATATCTCGAGCTTTAGCAAAGGCATGAACGGGGTGATGGTCGACATCCGGAATCCACGCAACCCAGACGCGTTGAGCGCCGCCGATTTCGAGTTCCGGATCGGGAACAACAACACGCCAGAAACGTGGGCGTTTGCCGTCGCACCCACGAGCCTATCGGTCCGCCACGGCGCCGGCGTTGGTGGGTCCGACCGGGTGACCATCCTCTGGGCAGACAACGACGTAGAGCAGCGATGGCTTTCGGTGTTAGTGAAAGCGACAGAAAACACCGGCCTTGGAGCCGAAGACTTATTCTTCTTCGGCAACGCGATCGGCGAAACCGGCAACTCTAAGGCAGACGCCCAGGTCGATGCGGCCGACATCGACGGCGTGTTCGCCAATCTCCGCACCCAAGCCAACCCGGCGAGGATCACCAATCCGTACGACTTCAACCGCGACGGATTGGTCAATATCTTCGACGCTTTGATCGCCAGGAACCGTCAAACCACACCCGACACCGCGTTGAATCTCATCGATCTGACCCGAGCCACGCCGGTGCTCCTGCGAGATGAGTCATAAAGAATGATTGATCTATCGATGCGTATCAGATAGGTCTTTGGTACACTTAACCTTCAATCAGCTAACCCGTAAAACGCACAGCAGGAGGTACGGAACCATGAAGATGAAAAAGATGCAAATGAGAGGGATCGCCAGCCTATTGGTGGGGTTGCTTTGTGGGGCGCCAGCGTTTGGTGAGATTATTGTGACACTCGAAGATCAGCAGATCCTCCCCGATACCCCCGATCAACAGATCGACATCCTGGTCACAGGCGACGAGCGTATCACAGGCGTGATCCTGCGTTTGGCTATCGGCGATGGCCGGTCAGGAGCCGTTGTCACGGATGTAGATCTTGTCAATGGCACGGTTTTCGAGCCCGCACCGTTCCCCGGATTTTCGACCAGGTTGCCGATCAGCGAAGGCGAGTTCCAGATCATCGTTTTTGACCTAAACAGTGCGGTCACGGATGTTGAAGCCAACGGCTTATTAGCTACCGTCACCGTTAGCACCGAGGGGGTTACAAGCGGGGACTTCACGCTGTCACTGGTTTCTCCGACGTTTGGCCCAACCCAGTTTGCCGACGTTGCGGGTGAACCCGTGGATGAGGACAACGTCTCTTTGCCAGACGAAGCGCCCCCGATCCCCGAGCCAAGCGGGTGTATCGCTTGGTTGGCACTGATGGCGGGTTTTACTTCCTGGCAGCGTCGATCGTCAATGGCCCGGCCAACGAATTTTGAATAGCGCTATCGGAATATTGCAAAAGGGAGTTGTCGTAAAGACGACAAAAAAAGTGCGGTCCCCCCTGCTCCAGCTCCTTGAGCGGCTTGGCCTGATCCATCTTCATCCCACCGTACTAGTATTTCATCACGTCATAATTTTCGGGTAGAGGCGCTTGAGTTTGATTCTGGCATCGGCGGTGGTGAATTGCCAATCGACGCCGGTTTGGCTGGCGTTGCGTTGGGACGACCAGGCTTGGGTTTCGTGGCGAATCGTTCGTGTTTCTGGAACCCGACGGTTGAGACATTGGCGGCTGAGCACGCTCAACTCGCATTCGGCGATGTTCAGCCACGAGCCGTGTTTGGGCGTATGGACTAACTCGATCCGGTTGGCGATCCGTAACGCTTGGGTCGGCTCGAATGCCGCGTACAACGACGCGAGCTTGTGCGTGTTGAGATTGTCGCACACCAGCGTGATGCGTGAAGCATCGGCATAACGCGGATCATCGACCAACGCTTTCACCTGATGCGCCCAATCAATCGCGGTGCGTCGATCACTCACCGGCGTGCGGCGCCAGCCGCCCAAGGGTTCGACGAACATCCACACGTTGCACACGCCTTCGCGGATGTATTCATGATCGACGCGTTGTTCGCCGTTCGACGTCGTGATCGGTTGGCTTGTTTCACGGATCAACTGTTTGGGTTGCTCATCCATGCAAACCACGGGGCGCCTGGGATCATAAGGACGCGCATACACCTGTAGAACCTGCTCCATCTGTGCCACAAACGCGGCGTCTTGATCCGGCGGGATGCACCACATCTTCCGACGCCAGGGCTTCAAGCCGTTTTTTTCATCGTGCGACGAACCGTCTCGTCACTGATCGAATCGACCACCTCCAAGGCCACCAACGCGTCGGCCAGCATCTGCAAAGACCAACGCCCACGGCCCTCGGGCGGCTGGCTGCACGCCAATTGCGCCAGCTTCGCTTCGCCGGCACCGTCGAGTTTGCGTTGCTTGGATCCGTCACGCTTCTTGCGTTCCAACAGCGACAGCGGACCCCGCTCGACCGCCTGCTTACGCCAGCTCTCCAAGCTACGCGTGGTCACATCGAAGGCCTGGGCAATGCGGGTATCCGTCCAGCCCGGCCCGTCATCGCTTCGGTCGCACTTGAGCAACGCCTGGGCCCGTTGAATCTTCCAACCGGCCGCGTGGCCACAACGCACCAATTGCTGAAGTTCGTGTCGTTCGTCTCCGGTCAGATGAACGATATGCCTGATCCTGTTTCGACGTTGAGCCATGATGATCCTCCATGATCGGGGTGAACAGTACCATCACAGATCATCGGACAACATCATCAATCAACGAAAATTATCCCGGGGGGAAGCACTAGCCCGCCAACGGTGAAACGTGGCTTCCGAAACCTCTAGCTTCTGGCAGACCTGGCAGATCTCCGATTCCCCTGAGAGCATCCCATCGGCTTCACGCAGCTTGCGGATCATCTGATCGGGGCTTGTCGCTTGCGGCTTCGTCGTCCCGACATCGAAAGTCTTCTTGGCTCACAAGGCCCGTTGAGACTCTCATACGAACAGGACCAGATTTCGGGGGTCAGGCCACCAAAGACAGGGTGCTACCCTCGCAGCTGGGCGCCTAGCTGGAGCTTGAGCCGGTCAACCACGCCCGCCACCTGGGGATCGACCTGCTCGTGGCGTAGCGTTGTTTTGGGGTCGCGGAACCGCAACCGGAAGCTAACGCTTTTGAACCCGCTGGCGACGGGCCTGCCCCGGTAGACGCCCATGAACCGGATATCTTCGAGCATCGCTGGGTGGGTGGCGCGCACCTGTTCTTCGATGCGTGCCCACGCAACGTTTTCGGCCACGACAACCGACAAGTCGCGATCGATCCCCGGGAACCGCGGCAGCGCACCGGGCGATCGGGTCGGGGGGTAGGCTTCTAGTAGCATCCCCAGGTCCAGCTGCGCGACCACGACCGGCGTCTGGAGGTCGAACAGCCCCAGGCCGTCCGGGGCGACCACACCCATGAACCCCGCCTGTCGGCCGCCTAGCTGGATCACCGCCGCGGTTGAACAGTTCGGCCACGGCGTGGGCACAAAGCCTAGCCCGGTCGGGCCAACCAGCTGCTGGGCTAGCTCACCGATCGTGCCACGCACCTCACGCAGCGCGTGTTGGGCGGTTTGCGGGGCGTCGCAGGCCATCGCCAGGTGGGACCGCTCAACGATCTGCCCTTTGTGCTGGGACCATACCTGCGCACATTCGAACAGGCGCACCATGGTATTGCCGACATCCTGATTCGACTTCCGGCAAGCCAGCAAGCTAGGCAGGATCGACGGGCGCAGCACCGGCTCACCTCTGCGACGCTCATGCTCGATCTGCACGGGCTGATGGTCAGGCGGGACGAACGGCTGGGCGTGCTTGGGGCTTAGGAAGCTAAAGGTGACCGCTTCGTGGTACCCGTGTGCCACCATGATGTTGGCCAGCGCCTGTCGACCCGCCACCTCGGGCTGGACCGGCCGGGCGACGATCGGCATCCGGTCCAGCACCGGGATCGCATCAAACCCGGCCAGCCGGGCGACCTCTTCGATCAGGTCAACCTCACGCAACACATCCAGCCGATAGGTCGGCACCGTACAGCGGATCGACCGCTGCGCTGCGTCAAGCCGGGGCGCAAACGCGATCCGCTCAAACAGCGCCACCATCTGCTGGGCGCTGAGATTGACACCCAGCAGCTGGTTGCAGCGATCGATGCGCATCGACACCGCGCGGGGCGCTGGGGCAGGCTGACCCACGCGTATCACCCCCGGCACCAGCACCCCACCGGCCAGCTCACAGATCAGTTGAGCGGCACGCCGGCTAGCGCGGTCCACACCCAGCGGGTCCACGCCCCGTTCAAAACGGTAGCTGGAGTCGCTGGCCAGCTTCAACGCCCGGCTGGTACGGCGGACCGATAGCGGGTCAAAGACGGCCGATTCCAACAAGATCTCGGTCGTCTGGTCGGTGACTTTGCTACCCATCCCGCCCATGATCCCCGCCAGCGCCACGGGCTGTTCCGCATCGGCGATGACCAGCATGTCGCGGCGTAGCCGGTGTTGCGACCCGTCGATCGCGGCCATCGACTCGCCATCACGCGCGGCGCGCACCACGACCCGCCGACCCGCCAAGCGGTCCAGGTCAAACGCGTGCAAGGGCTGGCCCAGCTCAAGCAGCACGAAATTGGTGATGTCCGCCACGTTGTTCACGCTGCGTAGCCCAACCGACTCCAGCCGATGGACCAGCCAACCCGGGCTGGGGCCAACCCGCACCCCGCGGATCACGCGCGCCGTATAGACCGGGCACGCGGCAGGCGCTTCATTGCGTACCGAGGTGACCGAATCGGTTTCCTCACCACCCTGGCCTTCACCGGTATGATGTGGGTGCTGGGTCGCCTCATCCGGGGGTGTGGCCGTGCGGCCGGCGCCGGCGGCGACCTCCCGGGCCAAACCCAGGTGGCTAAGGCAATCGCTGCGGTTGCTGGTCACTTCGACATCCAGCAGCACATCGCTGGTGGTCTGGCCTTGACCAGCGATGGGCTCGCAGCTTTCGATCGGCAACCCTTGATCCGTCAACAACCGCTGGGCCTCATCAGAAACGACGGGCCTGTCCAGGTAGCTGTTAAGCCAATCCAAGCTGATCTTCATCGCAGGCCAAGGGTAGCAACCCAGCCCCATAGGGCAAGCCTGCCATTGGAGGCGTGTTTAGATCAATAGACCCTCACCCCCCAAGGCCCTATACCACCGCCTGATGGATAGACCCACCGGGTGGTTTGCCGCGTCGGGATCACCAAAACGCCCAAGGTTTCGCTCCCGCAGGCGAACCGGACCCCGTCAACCGGATCGGGGCTGGTAGATGTTGGGCTCCACCCCTATCACGCCCCAGCCAGCCTTGAAAAGAAGGGCGTTGAACGGCAATGAAACGCCACACACAGCGCCAGCTCAAAAAGGCTTAAGCCGCCCTTCGCCGTGTATGGCTCAGCAGCACCACCAGGGTGGCTAGGCCCGCTAGCGAAGCGGGCAACGGTTCGGGGACGATCACCGGTGCGCTGGTGGGAACATTGGCGGCCGCTGGGGTGAGTTGGCCTTCGCCGATCGGGAAGTTGCTCGACAGCTCGCTGGGGTTGGACCGAAAAGTGTTGGATGCTTCCCGGCCGTTGGCGTTGCCCCCGGCAAGCTCACCCCAATACCAGTCTGAGGCGGTATTGGGGTGGGTCAACCCGTTGATTCGCGTGGCGGCGTCGGGCACAAATGTCTCCGATAGATCCGCGCCATACACAATGTCATGCGGGTTACGGCCCAGCTGCGACCAACCCACGCCGTCCAACAGCTGAGCCGACAACGGCAAGAACGACCCGCCAAAATCCAACAGCCCGTCGTTGTCCAGATCCAGGTCATTGCCCACAGCCAGTGGGTTGGTGGATTGGATCAAGAGGAACGATCGGCGGTTATTGCGTAGGCGGTCGGGCAGTGCCGGACCAGCCGATACTCCTGTTGGCAACGGATAAGCCCCGGTGGGTGATTGGATCATCATCAAGCCGCTATCCCCAAGCGCCAAGCCGTCTAAGCTCAGCACCCAGTCGATACGCCCCGGTGCATTGCCCCGGATCGGCAGGTTGGTGGCGCGGTTGTTGTGGACCTGGGCCAGGTAGACATTGGTCAGCGGTTCGTTGGGCGATCCGATCAGCTCGATGTATTCGTGGTCAAATTCTGCCTGCGTGTTGGCTCGGCTGTTGGGTGGGTTGACTTTCAACTCGTTCAATAAAACCGCATGCACAGAAGTCCCCGATACGGCCAAAACCGCACTGACCATTGAGGCTTTCAAAATGCTAGACATGTCGATTCTCCTAACAGCTGAAAAGAAGTGTTGTTTACTCTCTAGCCCCCAAACAAGATGTGTGCATTGGGGGATGAGCTAAAATTAACCCACCGGGCTAACCTTGAAAATGCAGTTCTTCGACTAGTCTATCTAAATTACCTATTTTGTCAATCAAAATAATCACGCAAAATGGAAAAAATCTGGTACCGTTGACAGATGGAGATCCTGTGATGAAATCGATTGTTGGTACGCTTTTCAAAGCACCCCAGACGATACGGGGCCTAACTGCAACGGACTTGGCAAGCCATCCGCGGTTCATTATCCTTGTTGACTCAGGAACGGGTCCTGAAGGAAAACACGCCACGCCAACCCTAACCCTGCTTGGCTTGAAAGAACATAAAGTCTATTTAAATAATTGTTTATAGGCATACGAAAGCGACACCCCCATGGCCAACCAAGGCACCATCAGTCAGGTCATCGGCTCGACCTTTGACGCTCGGTTCAGCGAAGACAGCCTCCCAGAGATCTACAGCGCGTTACAGATCACCGGCGAGCATAACGGGCTGAAGATCAACCTCGTAGGCGAGGTCCAGCAGCACCTGGGCGGCGGGCAGGTCCGGGCCGTCGCACTGGGGTCGACCGATGGGGTCAGCCGCGGCATGGCGGTGACCGATACCGGCTCGCCTGTGCAGGTCCCGGTGGGCGAAGCCGTGCTGGGCCGCGTGTTCAACCTGCTGGGCGACCCGATCGACAAGCGTGGGCCCGTTGAGACCTCCGAGCAACGCGCCATCCACCAAGACCCGCCTGCCTTTACCGACCTGAACCCCAAGACCCAGGTGCTCGAAACCGGGATCAAGGTCGTCGACCTGCTGTGCCCGTTTGTGCGTGGCGGGAAGATCGGGCTGTTTGGCGGAGCGGGCGTGGGCAAGACCGTCATCATCCAGGAGATGATCGCCCGGATCGCGCGCGAGCACGGGGGTTACTCTGTGTTCGCCGGTGTGGGTGAGCGTACGCGTGAGGGCAACGACCTGTGGCTGGAGATGCAGGAAGCCCAATACACCGACGCCCAAGGCGAGACACGCTGCGTGCTCGACCGCGTCGCCATGGTCTTTGGGCAGATGAACGAACCACCGGGCGCTCGGCTCCGCGTCGCGTTGTCTGGCCTGACCATGTGCGAAGACTTCCGCGACCGGTCGGGCAAAGAGACACTGCTGTTCATCGACAACATCTTCCGGTTCACCCAGGCCGGCTCAGAGGTGTCGGCGTTGCTTGGGCGCATGCCGTCAGCCGTGGGGTACCAGCCCACGCTATCGACCGAGATGGGTCAGCTCCAGGAGCGGATCACCTCAACCGAGAAGGGCGCGGTGACCAGCGTGCAGGCGATCTACGTCCCCGCAGACGACCTGACCGACCCAGCACCGGCCACCACGTTTAGCCACCTCGACGCGTTCGTCGTGCTTAGCCGCAGCATCGCAGAAAAAGGCATCTACCCCGCGGTCGACCCCTTGGCCTCGACCAGTCGGATCCTTGAGCCCGGCGTGCTGGGTCAGGAGCACTACCAGATCGCTCGGCAGGTCCAGTCGACCCTGCAGCGGTACAAGAGCCTGCAAGACATCATCGCGATCCTCGGCGTCGACGAGCTATCGGAAGAAGACAAGCTGATCGTAGCACGCGCCCGCAAGATCGAGCGGTTCCTCAGCCAGCCGTTCTTTGTCGCCGAGCAATTCACCGGCTTCCCCGGGATCTACACCCCGTTGGCCGACACGATCGATTCGTTCAAACGCCTGTGCGCCGGCGAGGCCGACGATTTACCCGAGTCGGCATTCATGTACGTGGGCACCCTCGACGACGCACGAGCCAAAGCCGAAAAGATGAAGGCCGAGGATTAAGGCAGGCTCCGGTAAAACCATACATGACCGCAGCGAGCCGCCAGGGCTGTTTAATTCTCGGGTGAACCGCGGATGAGTGCGAGTGCTTGGTTTGGGTGGGCGGCGTGCCGTCGTAGGGCGGCGGCTTTGTTCTTGAAGCCGGCTTGGTTGAGCAGGGTGATGGCGAGGTTGCGGATGGCTGCGAGGTTCTGGGGCGCGTGGCCGGTTCGCACCCGGCAAGCGTCTTGGCCCAGCGTCACGTCACGTCACGCACGTGGTGCAAGCGGTTTTCGATCCCCCAATGGCCACGCGTTAGTGCCATCAGCTTCTCAGCATCGGCTCGATCCCGCGACAGGCTGGTGATCCCGTAGGCGATTTCAGTGGTCGTTTGCCCACGGATCGTACGTTGACGTTCGACTTGGAACACCTGTTGGACGCCTGGCCAATCAAGGTAGCCATTCAACGCTGTGGTGCTGGTGAGCCTGCGGGTTTCGACGCGGCCGTGGCCCTTGCCTAAGCTCGAGGTGGCCTGTTGTTCTTGCTGCTTCAACCGGCGTTCACGCGGCGATGCCCCCGCGTCGTGTTCGCTCGAGAACGCCTCAACAATCGCTTCTTTGAGTTGCGATTGGTTGCCCTTGACCGCCCAGAGGTAATCCCCTTTTTGTCTAGGATCTTCTGCGATAGATCCCGTTGACAGAACATCGCGTCACCCGTCACCGTCGCGTCTTCGACGTCAATCAGGTCCAGCAACGCCAACGCCGCTTTGTGTTCGTTGGTTGTGGCATCAACCGCCATCTGCCCAATCACGGCTTGAGCTTCGTGCTCATACGCCGCCAACAGATGCACCCCCGGCAGTTGATCACCCTGCGTGCCGCACAAGCATTTGCCGTCGATCGCGATCGCCTCCCAACCCGATGCCCGGCGGCCGCGTAGCCAACGGCTGATCGCTCGCTCAAACACCGTCGTGTCCAGCGCCTTGAACACGTTATGGAACGTGGCTTTGCACGGCGGACGATCCCGGGTGAACCCCAGCAGCCGGGTGAACCGATCGCCGCGATCCCGTGCGAACTGAGCGATCGACTCGAGGCTGCGTGCACCCGAAAGCATCGCCACCGCCGCCAGCGTCAAGATCGCCGACAATGGGTGACGCCGACCCGACGGGTTCCGTGGGTCCGGGATCTGGTCAAACACAACACATAAAGGCTCATTCACCATCTTCAGGTCCTCCATGACCACGGGGGGACAACACCTTGACATCATCGGACATCTCCACCTTCGAGAATTAAACAGCCCTGACAACCCGCTGGATTGGATCCCGTGTAACTCATCTGTTGGTTTGGGTTAATATGCCTGCCTAGGATTAAACCATGAGGATCCGACCCCCAACCGCGCTCTGGCAGAAGGCGTTGCTGGTCAGCCTCGTGGTATCGGCTTCAGGCTGCGTTTATACCCGCGTGGTGCATGACGGGTGGGCGCCGCTCAAGCGCATGGCGGGCTCGAAAAACCCCTCACCAGGCATCAACGGGAACGCCCCTGGCCCCCACGGACTGCACGCAAAGCAAAACGGATCATCAGCACTGCCCAACCACCAGCCGTGGGTGATCCTGATCCAAACCTTTGAAGGCAATCAGCGCCAACACGCCGCCCAAGCCCTAATCCACCAGCTGGAAACCCAGCAGCGCATGCCCGATCTGTGGATGCACGACGATGGCGGGCGCACCAGCGTCTACCGCGGCCGATACCCGGGGTCGGCTGACCCCGGTGCAATAAGCGACCTGCAGCAAACACGAAGCATCACACTCAGCGATGGGTCGGTGCTATCGACCGCGGCATTGGTGTCACTCAGTGATACAAACAACACCCCAGAGGCTAGCGCGTTGGACCTGCGCCAACACCCGGGGATGTACTCGCTGCAGATCGGGTTTTACGATGAAGCGTTCGGGTCCGATTTCCGATCAGCCGCCCAACAAGCCGCCCAAGCGCTGCGCAAGCAGGGCGAAGAGGCGTATTTTTGCCACGGCCCCAACCGCTCCATGGTGACGCTGGGCTTATTTACCGATGCCGACTTCGAGCAGCAGGGCACGATCCGCGGCTACGGCCCGGAGGTGAAGGCGTTGCAGGAGAAATACCCCTACAACCTCGGCAACGGCCTAACGATCATCGAAAAAGTCCGCGGCCAAACCATGGGCGAGCAGCCTAGCTTCCTGGTGCGCATGGATTGACCGGCGGGTACCACAAACTTGGACGACACCCCGGGGTCATCCCCAACCCCAAGTGAACACGCAAAACAATCGTGGGCCGGGTTAGCCATTCGGCGAGTGGCTAGAGCCTGAGCCTCGCTTAAGCGACGCCTGTGTTTGGCAGGTTTGTGGTGTTGCCGTTGATCGCTATGGCAGGCGCCGCTTGGCCTCTCAGGTTTTCCGTGATATACCCATCGGGTATGCGTCTGCCGCGTGGGGATCACCAAAACACCGACGGTTTCCCTGCCGCTGGCGAACCGGACCCCGTCAACCGGATCGGGGCTGGAATCTACCAATCCGTATTGCAATGGTGGTAACCCGCAAACCCGGAGCCTCCGATGGCTAACCCCATCAACCTACCGATCGCCCAGCAAAGCTACCAGCCCTCGCCTGACGCCATGGTGCGCGCGGTGAAGCGAGCCCAAGCGATCCTCGCGCGCACCGCAGCCACCGAAACACCCCTGACCGGCGCCGCCGCGATCACCTGCCCATCCCGGCGGGCTGTGCGATTCGTCAACTATGCTGCCGACCTGCACCTGCCCAAAGGCACCACCGCTCAAACGGTGATCGGCGAGCTGCTGGCACACTTCCGGCAGCAGCACACGATTTGCCATGCCATGGAATCGGCTGAGACAGACTGGCCCGACGCGTTGGCCCACCAAGCCCAGCAGCGCGGCTTTGAGCCCAAAACCCAACACGTCTTCCAACTCGCCGGCTACCAACCCGATCATCCGATCCATGCTGATCTGCAGATCATCCCCGCCCGTGCCGCGTATGAGCAGCTCAAAGCGTTCTACGATGCGATGGCCGCCAATGCGTTTCGCGATCAGCCGCAGCTTAAGGAAACCCTAACCCCAACCCTGCTGGATCGGCTCGACGAGCCTCGACTCGAGCTATTCGTGGGCCGGCTTGACGGCCAGCTTGTGGGGGTTGTGGGCGTCACCACGCTGGGGCAGATCGGCGTGATCAACCCAGCTTACACCGATCCCCAACGCCGCGGCCAACGCATCGCGACCACGCTCCTGACCCACACCCTCGACCACTGCGCCCGCGCCCAGATGGAGCAGGTCTTGCTCGTCCGCTGCGACGGCTGCCCGTCGATCGGCTTCTACCAGTCCCTCGGCTTCAAGCCCATCGCGTCGTACATACGCTTTGTAACAAGCCATACCAATCCAGATTCACCCATCAACACCCACAACCAGCCGCGACCGTAAGGGAACGGGTTTCCTCTGACATTTGACATTGACAGGCGGCACACGATCTTCCTGAATCCATAATCAACCCGCCCCAACATACCGCAGTACAAACCCGGTGTGCCTTGTCATCCCCTCATTGCGCCAACGGGAATGGGCCTCGAAGTAGGATTGCTCAACCGGCTCAAACCCGTGCTGAGCAAACAGGGCCAGCCAATCGCTCTGACTCCGGTAGAAATGCGGCTCGCGGCGTGACTCGAAATTCAGCCGCCGGTCGCGTGCCTCGGTGATCTTGAACTCGCGCTCGTCTTGGGGTGTGTCTTCCCAGATGAACAGCAACCCACCGGGCTTGAGCACGCGTTGGACCTCCGCCAACACGCTTAGCTGGACGGGGTAAGGGATGTGGTGGAGCACAAAGAGGACCGTCACCCCGTCAGCCGACGCGTCGGGCAGCGGCAGGCAGCCCCCGACTGCGCGGATAAATTGAAGCCGACACTCGGTCCGCCGCCGCATACGACGCATCACCGCCTTGGTTGGCTTCATCACCGGGTCGATACAGATAAACTTCGCGTCCTTCCCCCACGCCATGCGCGCCGCCTGCACCGCGTTGTGACCCGTGCCGCTGCCGATGTCAACGTACACCCCCCCCTGCTTCAGGTGCTGACCGAAGCGCAGCCGATTCAGCAGGTCTTCTGCCCGCTGGCGGAGGATCTTGTCCGCGGGCTTGAGCCCAAACACCCAGCGGGTCACCCGGCTACGCCACGTCGGGCCCGGCGGTGATAGGGCAACAGGCGGGTTGTCCGGGTGGGTCTGCATCGGCCAACGTTCTACTCATACTAACCGCGATCGGATTGCCCCCAAGCCGATTCCCCACGGCAAAAAGCCCCGGTATCCTGCAAGGTCATCATCATCGTCGCTTGAATCATCCATCGAGCTGTAAACCGATCGGATGGTATATGCCCGACACCGGTTCACGCAAGCAAGCACAGCGGCGTGGGTTTCAAGCCGTGGCGTTGCGGGTGTCGGGCCCAGCCCCAGGCGCAGGTGGCGCGCGAGAATGACGTATCGTTTGGGACCAGCGGATCATCGGTTACGCTTTGAAGGCCCGCACGCACGCCGCGAAAGCGGTGCGTGCAAATGGGTCGTCATTGGGGTTGGCCTGGCCCAGGGGGTGAAGAAGCGCCTTGGGATCACCTCCAGCGGCGCATACCCATGACAAAACCTCTTGCGCCAACCCGCCGATGCGGGTACCGATCAGACATGATCAACCCGCTGCGCCATCATTAGACGCAAGACGGCTCACGCCAACGCACACACGGCCAACAACACCTGCTATTGAGCATTGAATATTCCAGTCAACATCATCTGCCTTGAAAAACCCTATGGCTCCGCTCCCTAACGGTCGCGGCTCGTTGATCGGAATATTCAATGCTCAAGTAAGATCGTCAGTACGCGGGGTAGCCTTGTGAAGCGTTCTATGCCAGTCCCGATCGAGTTTACGGGGTGCCGGCCGGCCGCGGCAAGGAAATACCCGGTGTTCTTGTGTTTCTGACGCGGCAAATTCATACCCGATGGGTATGCATCAACGGGTCAAGGGTCGATCAAACCAATGGGCCCTGGGGTAGCGAACAATCGCGTATTATTTTTTGTGTTTGTGTTTGTGTTTGGGCAGCCACCGGCGAACGGGGCGGTGCAGAAGGCCCAAAACAGGCGGTACCGGAACCGGCGTAGGAGGCGGTTGTCGACTTTGAGTTGTTTGATGCGGCTAAGCCAATAGGCCGCCCGCTTGAGCCGGTGCAGCTGGAGGTTGGCCAGCACCAGCTGCTGCATGATCGCGGCGTTCTGCGGGGTGAGGCGCAGCGCACGGCGCAGCTGCATCACCCCGGCTTGTATCTTGCTGTCCATCACCCACGCCACCCCGCGGTAGAACAACGCGCATGCCAGCTGGTCATCGTCCAGGGTGGGTGCGTCGGCTGTCCGATCGATTAGGGGGGCGATCGCTTCTTCGGCTTGTTGGGGCAGCTTGTGCTCGATCAGCATATGCGCTAGCTGGAGTGATTGAGGGACGTTGCGGCCCGGGCGGTCCAGCTCGGCTAGCAGGTGGGCGCGGATGGCGGCGGGGTGGCTTCTGTGCTGGGCAACCTTGGCCAGGTAGAGCTGGATCCCCGGCCGGTCGGGGTCGAGCCGGTTGGCCATCTCCAGCTCAGCAGCGGCGGTATCGAGCCGGCCCTTGAGCAGCGACAGCTCGCCTAGCCGAAGGTAAGCCTCGGTGACCGTGGGGTCGAGCTCCAGCACACGCGTGAATTTTTCGCGCGCTTGGCTGTGGTGACCCATCTCGACCAGCAGGCTGCCCCACTGCAGCAGTGCGTCGATATCACCGGGGTCTTCGCGCAGCTGGAGGATGTACATCTGGTGGGCACGTTCGGTCTGGCCCCGCTGCCAGTGGGCGCGTGCGAGGTTGGCGTAGGCGTCGGGGTAGTGGGGGTCGAGCTTGAGGACTTTCTTCCAGCACCAGATCGCCCGGTCCAGGTCGCCGCGTAACGCCAGGCTCATCGCGATGTGGTCGAAGCACTGGGGGCAGTCGGGGTTGATCTGCTGAGCGAGGTAGAACATCTGCTCGGCCTGATCGTGATCGCCCAGCTGGGTGTAGGCCGCGGTGCGGTAGCAGTAGGCCGCTTCGTTGCCCGGCTCTAACCGAGCGATCTGTTCTAGGGTGTGGATGGCTTGGTGGTGGCGGTTGGATCGGATCAGCGCCACAGCCAGGTGAAGCATGGCCTCGGTGTCGTCGCCCCGGAGGCGCAGCACCTGCCGGAAGCTCTCGGCCGCTTCGTCGTAGCGTTGCATCGCCTCGAGCGTCAGGCCCATGCCGAAGTGCCAGTCGCTTTGCTCGGGGTTCACCGCCAGGGCCCGCTTGAGCTCGGCTAGGGCTTTGGCCCACTGGCCGGCCTCATAGAACTGGTGGGCCTTTTCGGCGTGCCGTTCTGCGCTGTGCCAATCGTTCATCTTGAGACACTCATGACTGGGTTATCGGCTGGCTCAAGAGGCGATCTTGCCTAGGTACATTATCGGATATCCATCAGAGGGACCAGTCTAGGCCCCGAATCGGTACGGGCTGTCGTCCCCGTGGGGGCGTAGATGAAAATCGGTAACTAACCCTGTATTATAGATTAGTTGGGCATGGGTTGGCCGTGTCGGGGGCACAAAAAAACCATCGGGTTGGCCTGCCGCGGGCAAACGGTTGATAGAGGGCCGATTCGGGGTGGTCGACTCCCGTCGGTCGAAGCGGAGCACCTCGCAGGCCTAGCACCACGAAGGGTTTCTTCATCCGATGATGGAGGCCCGTTGCAGGCCGTGATGGCATCATCCCTACAGGGCTTTCGCGGATCGATGCTTTTTAATACCCGTCCCGATCAGGTTGACGGGGGCCCGTGCGCCTGCGGCAGGGCACTCTTGGGCGTGTTTGTGATTCCGACGCGGCAAACTCATACCCGATGGGTATATGGTTCGTTGGCGTCATACCTCAATCGTTTTGATCCAGTGGGTTGGGGATATTGTTTTGAACCGTTGGGTATGGGCAAAGGCATATGAGGATCAAGCTTAGCCGCGGGCATTGCCCCACGTTGGGTGCACCGACGGATAACCGGTTGTGCGGATCGGGCGCGTTGTTGAGCGCATGCCAACAGGCTTGGGTGTTTTTGGCGGTGTGGGCAGGGGTGCATAGCATCGGCGGGGTGGCCTGTTTGGCTCAGGAGCCACCGTCTCCTTTTCAGGTCGACGATCCTCCAGCGCAGGCCGATCAGGTTGGTCTGCTAGCTGGGATGCTCCATGAACCCAAGCTCGATGCGTACCGCAGGCGTCAGGCGGCCCAGGCGCTCATCGAATTGGATCAGCCCCAGGCCACAAAACAGCTGCTCGACGCGTTAGACCCCGCGGGCGATCCCTATACGCAGCAGCTGATCGCCCAAGCCCTGGTGACCACGCCCCAGACACCGCCGGCTGGGTTTGCTTCTGCGTTGTTCAAGCTGCTGGCGGTGGCCCAGCAGCCGCTGCTGGGTGAGGTGGCCGAAGCGCTGGGTCGGTTCCAAGAAGACAAGCTGATCCAGAAGCTGATTGATGTGGCGCAGAACCCTTCGGTCGCGGTGAAGCTGCGGGTCGGGGTGATCCTATCGCTGGGTTACCACCGCCAGCAAGAGGTGGCCGGGGCGTTGGTGGGGTTGGTTCAATCCGATACGCCCATCGCGGTACGCGAGGCCGCAGGCAAGGCGTTGGTGAACCTCACCGGGATCGACCACTACGAGGCGCCCCACCAGTGGACCCGGTGGTGGGCACAACACCAGCGGCTGTCGAAGCTGCAGTGGCAAGAAGCCTTGGTGGATTACCTTACGCGGCGTAACGAACGCCTCTCGAAGCAAGCCCAGCACATCGAAGACAGGCTGGTCGAAGTCCAGCGTCAGCTGTACCGGATGATGCCCCAAGCCGATCGGCCCGCGATGCTGGTGGTCATGCTGGGTGATCCGCTGGGATCGGTCCGTCAGCTGGCGATCAACCTGTGCGTGCAGCGGCTGATCGATACCCAGCCGATCGAAGAACCGCTGCGTGAGGCGCTGCGGGCGAGCCTAGATGATCCTGCCACAGGGAACCGCGAGCGTGCGGCCTTGCTGCTGCGTGACCTGGCGGACAAATCCGCCGCCGACATGATCGCACAGCGATTAAACCAAGACCCGCCCACCGCCCCAGGGGTCCAACGGGCGTACCTGCTGATGATGGCTCGGTTGCCCCGTGCAGCAGCGGTCGAGCGGGCGTTGGCGTGGCTGAATGACCCTGATGTCGGGTCTGAGGCTGCGGGTGCATTGACCGCAGCGGCGGGTGAAAGCCTGCTCACACCCGATCAGGCTAATCAAGCCGCCCAACAGCTGCGTGCTGCGCTGCGTGAAGAACAGGTACCGGACCCCGAATGGGTCGAGCTGCTGGGCCAGGTGGGTGACGATCAAGATTGGCAGCGCATCGCCGGCTGGCTTGAAAGCAGCCACGATACGGTCAAGCAGACCGCGGCTCAGGTCTGGGGTGATTCATCCCAAGACCTGGGGGTTTTACTGGGCTACCTCAACGACCCTCTGATCCAGCAAACGGTGATCGCCGCGGCCCGCAACCGCGGCAAGACCGCCGAAACATTCACGACCTTAATTGAGCATCAACCCGACCAGGAACAGGCTGCGGTGGCGTGGGAAGAGGCGGTGGTGGCGGTGATCGGGCGGGTAGAGCACCAAGTGGCTTGGGGGGTGTATCCACAGATCGCCCAGCAAGGCCATCCGTTGAGCCTGCAAGAAAAAGCCCTCACCGCCATGATTGACCATGCGGCGCTGCCGACCGCGGGGAACGTGCCGTCTCCTAACGGTGATACTAAGCAGTCACCCACCGGCTCTAACGGCGATCCCAGCAAGGCGCCACCCCAAGCCCAGCTGACTTACCTTGTTGATCTGCTATTAGCGCGGGCCGGTGTACGGCTAAAAGCGGGCGATACAACGCAAGCCATGCTGGATTATCAATCGGTGGGATCGCTGGAGGATACGCAAAGCGTTGAGCAGCGTCGGCGTTACTGGCTGGGGGTATTGCATGTGCGGCTGAACCAGGGCGAGCCTCAGGAAGCCATCGGGTGGGTCCGATCGATCCTATCTGAGAACCCCGAGGCGGGTGACGATACGGCCCTGATCGACGCGGTGCTCGAGTCGTTCTTAGATACCGCCCAGCGTTACGTCGCCGGTGGGCAGGCCGACCAGGCTAAGCAGCTGTTGATCGAGGTTGAGCTGCTGTTGGGGCACCGCGCGTCCAAGCTGTTGCAGAAACGGCTAGTCGATTTCCAGCAACAATTGGAGCAGGCCGCGGAGGGCCAGCCCGCCGGCGAAAACCCGCCACCCCCGCCCGAGTCGATTCCTGACCTGAAGATCCCTACGATCTCAGACTATGGCCTGTAACACCGGTTGGGGTTGCAGGGGCAGATCGATTCAAACTTGAGCGAACAAGGAACCACGCCATGACGGCGAATACCACAATCGAGGGCAAGGCGTACGTGCTGGGTGACGACATCGATACCGATCAGATCATCCCCGCCCAGTACCTGACCTACAACCCAGCCGACCCCGAAGAACGCAAGTACTTTGGGATGTACGCGATGTCGGGCGTGCCGCCCAAGCAATCGGGGTTGCCCGATGGCAACGTCCGGTTCGTGCCCGAGGGTGGGTTCAAATCGGATTACAAGATCGTGATCGGCGGGAAGAACTTTGGCTGCGGCTCCTCGCGTGAGCACGCCCCGCTGGCGATCGCCGAGGCGGGGGCGCAGGTCGTGATCGCCCAGTTTTACGCTCGGATCTTTTTCCGCAACTGTGTCAACGGCGGTTACCTGCTGCCTTGCGAATGCGATCAACGCTTAGTGGGGGTGATCCACACGGGCGACGAATGCCGGGTCGATACCGCAGCCAACACGCTGACGCACCTGCGTACCGGCCAGGCCTACCCGCTCAACCCGTTGGGCGATGTCAAGCCGATCGTCGACGCCGGGGGGATCTTTGAGTACGCCACCCAGGCGGGTATGCTCAAGCCCCTATCTTAAACCTCAACCTAAACCGGACCCACAATACCCTTAAACCGAGACAGCCCATGATGGACAGCCAATACCTCCAGTCAAAACACGAAGCGGGCAAGCCGTTTGATCAATACCTGGCCACCGGCGATGAATCGCAGCGTGCCAGCTGGCAGAAGATCTATAATCAAGCCAGCCTCACAGATGATCAACAGCGGCTGATCGGGTCGTTGACACGCCGGGTGAACATCATCGGCTTGTCGGGGATCTGGTGTGGCGACTGCGCCCAGCAGTGCCCGCTGGTCCAGCGGATCGCCGAGGCCAACCCCGAATCGATCAACCTGCGGTGGCTGGACCGCGACGAGCACAGCGACCTGCAAGCACAGGTCAAGATCAATGCCGGGGCACGCGTGCCGGTGTTCCTCTTTTGTGCTGAAGACTATGAATTGGTGGGGTGGTACGGCGACCGGACGCTGTCGCGGTACCGGGCGGTCGCGGGCCGGCAGCTGGGCGCCAGCTGCCCACTGCCTGGGGCGCCGGTCGATGACGACGAGCTGGCGGCGACACTCCAGGATTGGCTAGACCAGATCGAGCGTGTCCACCTGCTGCTGCGGCTTAGCGGCCGGCTGCGGCAGAAGCACGGGGATTGAGGGATTTGCAGCGGGCGCTGCAGGCCGGGCTGGCAGCGATGGGGTTGGATGAGATGGCGGTGCCGGCCCAGAGGGTGATGGGCGAGGCGGGACCGGGGATCCCCCTGCCGCGGGCGAACCGGGCCCCGTCAACCGGATCGGGGGTGGTATAACACGCCGTACACGAAAGCAGGCTTGTGATGGTCCGTACACGGTGGGTATCAACGCACCGAGACACCCAGGTAACGGAAGCAGAGGATGAAAAAAATCGCGGTCTTTGTTGGCACCCGGCCCGAGGGGATCAAGCTGGCGCCGGTGATCAAAGCCCTGGAGGCCGCGGCGGGTTTTGAGCCGGTCGTGGTCAACACCGGCCAGCACCGGGAGATGCTCCAGCAGGTGATCGATCTGTTTGGCGTCCGTGTCGACCACGACCTGGCGGTGATGCAGCCCAACCAGACACTGGCGTCGCTGACCGCCAAGCTCATGACCGCGATCGATCGGCTGCTTGGCCGCGTCAAGCCCGACCTGGCGTTGGTCCAAGGCGATACCACAACGGTCTTGGTTGCGGCTCTGGCGTGCTTCTACCAACGCGTCCCGATCGGGCACGTTGAAGCGGGGCTGCGAACCGGGAACATCTGGGCGCCGTTCCCCGAAGAAGCCAACCGGACCTTGGCCTCGCCGCTGGTCACCCTCCACTTCCCGCCCACCGAAACGTCACGCCAGAACCTGCTGCGTGAAGGGATCGGCGACGCCCGCATCACCGTCACGGGCAACACCGTCATCGATGCGCTGCACCTGGAGATCGAACGCCAGCGCCAGCCCGGGGTGCGTGACAGCGTCCACCGTGGGCTGTCCGAAGCGCTTGGCTTCGACCCCACCGACAAGCCTTACGTCTTGATCACCGGTCACCGGCGGGAAAACTTCGGCGGCGGGTTCGAGCAGATCTGCACGGCCCTGACCCAGCTGGCCCAGCGATTCGCCGATCACCGGTTCATCTACCCGGTCCACCTCAACCCCAACGTGCGGCAGCCGGTTTATGAGCGGCTGAAAGGGCTAGACAATATCCGGCTGATCGAGCCGCAGGCCTACAGCCAATTCGTGGCGCTGATGCACGGCTGCAAGCTGGTGCTGACCGATTCGGGTGGCGTGCAAGAAGAGGCCCCCGGCTTGGGCAAGCCGGTGTTGGTGATGCGCGACACCACCGAGCGGCCCGAGGGCGTCGACGCGGGGACCGTCCGCCTCGTAGGCGCACACGCCCAGCGGATCGTGACCGCAACTTCTTGCTTGTTGGAAGACCCCGGCGCGTACCGTCAGATGGCCGAAGCGGTCAACCCCTACGGCGACGGGCGTGCGTCGGGCCGCATCGTTGAGGCGATCCGCGCCTACTTCGCCGTCAACGCACCCTGATCACAGAGGTGGGCCAAGAACGGATCGCCACAGACCCACCGGGTATGAATAGACCGCGTCCAGAGCACAAAAGCGTCGAGGATTGGCCTGCCCTAGCCGGGCGGTACCCCGTCAACGCGTGTCGAACGAGCGGTGGCGGAAGCCGTGCCGCCGCAGGGCGCCGAGAGGATCAACCAGACGCGATCGACGCGGGAAAGTTTTCAAGTGTCAGATGATCTGATCGCGTGACCGGTGGCGCCGGCCGGCGACAAGGGGTACCGCGCGGCGTGGATCGATGAATCTCTTTTAGCACTGGGTATCCAGCCGGTGATCCCGTCGAAGGAAAACGAGAACCGCCACGCTCGGCCGGCGGTGTTCGACAAGCAAGCCATTGGTTGATTCCAAGCCCAGGAGAGACGATAACTAACGTTAGTCGAATGCGTTGTCGAAGCCGCTGCCTGGCCATCAGTGAGTAAGGCTTGAGGGCGTGCATCACGGGTTACCGTCATTATGGGTCAAGGAAGCACGAAGAAACGCTTGTCGCTGATCATCCGCAGCCTGATCGCGCTGCTGGGGATCGGGTACATCGTTTGGATGGTTGATTTCACCGACCGGGTCGAGGTGCCCGCGGGGACGGTGTTGCCCAATGGTCACCGCTTGGAGCAGGCCGCTTCGTTCAAGGTCGTCCGGGGTTCCTACAACCCGGCTGACCCATCGGGCGAGCTGGTGGTGCGGATCGATACCGACCCCGACCAGCCGGTGAACATGTCGATCCCTCAAGCAGCGATGACGGGCGGGCCCAACGACCTGCGGTTCCTGCCCGGGCTGGGCACCATGATGCGCCAAGCCAATGTCCGGCTGCTGGTGCTGGGCCTGATGGTCGTGTCGCTGCTGTACCCGATCCTGATGGTGCGCTGGTGGCTGCTGATGCGCGCGCGTGGGATGAGTGTCTCGCTGTGGAAGGCGTTCCGGCTGACGATGGTGGGTAATTTTTTCAATTTCTGCCTGCCGGGGACGACGGGCGGCGATCTGGTCAAGGCGTACTACGCCGCCAAGGGCAGCGACCGTCGGGCCGACGCGGTGATGAGCGTTATTGTCGACCGGGTCTGCGGGCTCATGGGGTTGCTGGTGTTAGCGGGGATTACCGGGGCGATCCTGATGGGCAGCGATCCAGAAGCCGCTGTCCGCGGGGCGGACGGAGCCCAAGGGCTGCGCGTTGATCAGCTATCGCGCCAGGTCACGGTCTACATCTGGTGGATCATTGGTGGTGTGGTGGTTGGGGCGTGGGTGTATTTTTCGCGCAGCCTACGCCGGGCTATGGGGATCGATTGGCTGATCCAACGGCTGCCGGGCCAGCAGCTGTTTGCTTCGATCGACGCTGCGGCGTTGGCGTACCGCGGCCACAAGCGGGTGGTGTTAACGGTGTTCGTCATGAGCGTGGGGCTGCACCTGTTTTTGGTGACCGCCACCGCGATCGCCGGTTACGCGTTGGGGATCACCACGCCGTTCCGCTTCATGCTGATCGTGATCCCCGTGTCGTTCCTGGTCGGGGCGATCCCGATCGCGCCCCAGGGCATCGGGGTGATGGAACTGTTCGCGGTGAGCATGCTCCGGTCGCCCATGGCGTTGCCCAACCAGATCGTGGGGATGCTGCTGCTAACCCGGCTGTACCAGATGTTCTACTCGCTGCTGGGCTCGGTGTTCTTATTGAAGGGCGATATCCACCTGCACCCCCAAGAGCCAGCCGGTGACGCGCCACCCACACCGCCCGACCCGGCTGCGTTGGCCTCGGATCAAACACCCCCGGCTTCTTAATAACCTCGTCCCGGTTCGCCGCAGGATGGAAGGCCCTGTTGGATGCGAGTGATTTCACACCCGGCGCCGCTTGGCGGCCAACCCGCACACCACGACCCCCAGCAGCGTCGCGGTGGCGGGTTCGGGGATCGTGGTGATCCCCAGCTCCGCAGCAGCGGCCATGAGGGTGTTGAAGTCGCCGTTAAAGTTCGCCGCCAGCAACCCGAAGTCGGTGATGTTGGTCACCCCGTCGCCGTTGAAGTCGCCTTGCTCCCACGACCCGGGCTGGTTGAAGTTGCCCGCCAGCAGCCCGAAGTCCGAGATGTTGACGATCAGGTCGCCATTCGCGTCGCCGGGCGCGGTGGCCAGGAGTTGCAGCACGCCATTGGCGTCGTCGTAGAACTGCCCCAGCGCCAGCACAGGTGAAAGAAAGTGACCGGTCACTTGCGTAAACACCCCGCTGCGATCGCCATAGGTGAGGATGTCGAACGTATTGCCGTATTCGGGGATGAGGTTATCCACAAGCTCAAGATTGAGCGCTGTCTCTAGTGTGACCGTCCCTGTGACGTCAATCGAAGCACGATCTGTCGGGCTAAGATCCATCTGCAGCGTCACCCCTGATCCCAGCGTGAGGTCGCCGGGGGCGTCCATGATCGACGTTGAATCCAGGTCGATCGTTACCCGATCGGCGGTGGTGAGCGGGCCCATGGTGAGTTGGCCTCCAGAGATCGTAAATCGTATCTGCCCTGCTCCATTCACAGCATTAAGCGATCCTAGGCCAAGATGCCCCCCCGAATTGACGTTGAAGTCGATCCGATCGTCAGCCCGGGCCGGGGCGGTGAGGGTCGTCACGCCCGACAAGTCGATCACGCCACCCGCTGTCGCGTTGACCTGCTGAGCCCGTATCGTGCCTGATCCGTCATTAAACCCCGCGTTGATACTCGATAACGACGAAAGATCCAGGATCGATCCTGCCCCCGTCGAACTCAGCATGACCCCGCCACCCGTAAAACTCGTTGTCGTGTAACCCCCACCCGTTATCCCCGTGCCAACCGTCGACACACTGCCACCACCCGAAACGCTAAACGTCGAGCGGTCCATCGTCGCCAATGGCCCCAGATCCAAGATCCCTCCATCCACTGTCACAATCATCCGACCCGCTCCAGATACCGTCGCCAACGACGATAGATCCAAGTGACCTGTGCTGTTGACATTAATATCCACCCGGTCCTCAGGTCGCGCCGGCTTCGTGATCGCCGTCACGCCCGACAAGTCGATCACGCCACCACCGGTCGCGTTGATCTGCTGAACCCGTGGCGTGGTTGATCCGTCGTTGAACCCCGCGTTGATGCTCGACAACGACGAGAGGTCCAGTAGCGATCCTGCCCCCGTCGAAGAAAAGATTACCCCACCTCCGGTCAACCCCGTCGAAGAATACGACGTGGCAATCGTCGCTCCTACAAACTGTGATCCACCCGATACCGAGAATGTTGAGTCGCTGATCAGCCCCGGTTCGCTGCTTGGCATACCCCCACCATCGCGGACCATGGCCCCGTTCGTTAGTGAAACAAATGTTCGGTGCGCCGTTGCCAACGAACCTAGATCCACCGTCGCCCCTCCGCTGGCTCCGTCGACTGTCATCAACACCTGACCCGCACCCGTGATCGTCGTCAATGATGTAAGATCAACTCTTCCCCCCGAATTGACGTTGATGTCAACTCGGTCTTCAGACCGAGCCGGGGTCATGATCGCCGTTACGTCCGACAAATCGATCACACCCTCACTGGTCGCATTGACCTGCTGAACACGTGCCGTATTCGACCCATCATCGAACCCCGCGTTGATACTCGACAGCGACGAAAGATCCAAAACCGAATCTGCCCCACTCGAACTCATGATCACACCGCCCCCAGGAAATCCTAACGACGAATACGTCCCCGCCAACGCACTGGCATTGAGCACCGAGCCTTCCTGAACCACAAACGTCGAGTCGGTCACCTCCGCCGCACCGGCAAATCCTCCCGCCGTCACCGTCGCTCCGGCGGCAAGGTTGAAAAACGACCGGTCCATGCGTTCAATCGGGCCCAACGTCACCGTCCCATCATTCACTGTAAACCGTGTCTGGCCGCGTCCAGACTCTGGACCGATGATTGTTTGCAACGCTGATAAATTCACGTCCCCCCCCGAATTGACGTTGAAGTCGATCCGATCGTCAGCCCGGGCTGGGGCGGTGAGGGTCGTCACGCCCGACAAGTCGATCACGCCACCCGCTGTCGCGTTGACCTGCTGAGCCCGTATCGTGCCTGATCCGTCATTAAACCCCGCGTTGATACTCGATAACGACGAAAGATCCAGGATCGATCCTGC
Source organism: Phycisphaeraceae bacterium (assembly GCA_965223655.1). Lineage (GTDB taxonomy): Bacteria > Planctomycetota > Phycisphaerae > Phycisphaerales > Phycisphaeraceae > CBDCXC01. The sequence continues at coordinate 97,440 of CBDCXC010000003.1, read as the reverse complement.
CCCCGTCGAACTCAGCATGACCCCGCCACCCGTAAAACTCGTTGTCGTGTAACCCCCACCCGTTATCCCCGTGCCAACCGTCGACACACTGCCACCACCCGAAACGCTAAACGTCGAGCGGTCCATCGTCGCCAATGGCCCCAGATCCAAGATCCCTCCATCCACTGTCACAATCATCCGACCCGCTCCAGATACCGTCGCCAACGACGATAGATCCAAGTGACCTGTGCTGTTGACATTAATATCCACCCGGTCCTCAGGTCGCGCCGGCTTCGTGATCGCCGTCACGCCCGACAAGTCGATCACGCCACCACCGGTCGCGTTGATCTGCTGAACCCGTGGCGTGGTTGATCCGTCGTTGAACCCCGCGTTGATGCTCGACAACGACGAGAGGTCCAGTAGCGATCCTGCCCCCGTCGAAGAAAAGATTACCCCACCTCCGGTCAACCCCGTCGAAGAATACGACGTGGCAATCGTCGCTCCTACAAACTGTGATCCACCCGATACCGAGAATGTTGAGTCGCTGATCAGCCCCGGTTCGCTGCTTGGCATACCCCCACCATCGCGGACCATGGCCCCGTTCGTTAGTGAAACAAATGTTCGGTGCGCCGTTGCCAACGAACCTAGATCCACCGTCGCCCCTCCGCTGGCTCCGTCGACTGTCATCAACACCTGACCCGCACCCGTGATCGTCGTCAATGATGTAAGATCAACTCTTCCCCCCGAATTGACGTTGATGTCAACTCGGTCTTCAGACCGAGCCGGGGTCATGATCGCCGTTACGTCCGACAAATCGATCACACCCTCACTGGTCGCATTGACCTGCTGAACACGTGCCGTATTCGACCCATCATCGAACCCCGCGTTGATACTCGACAGCGACGAAAGATCCAAAACCGAATCTGCCCCACTCGAACTCATGATCACACCGCCCCCAGGAAATCCTAACGACGAATACGTCCCCGCCAACGCACTGGCATTGAGCACCGAGCCTTCCTGAACCACAAACGTCGAGTCGGTCACCTCCGCCGCACCGGCAAATCCTCCCGCCGTCACCGTCGCTCCGGCGGCAAGGTTGAAAAACGACCGGTCCATGCGTTCAATCGGGCCCAACGTCACCGTCCCATCATTCACTGTAAACCGTGTCTGGCCGCGTCCAGACTCTGGACCGATGATTGTTTGCAACGCTGATAAATTCACGTCCCCCCCCGAATTGACGTTGAAGTCGATCCGATCGTCAGCCCGGGCTGGGGCGGTGAGGGTCGTCACGCCCGACAAGTCGATCACGCCACCCGCTGTCGCGTTGACCTGCTGAGCCCGTATCGTGCCTGATCCGTCATTAAACCCCGCGTTGATACTCGATAACGACGAAAGATCCAGGATCGATCCTGCCCCCGTCGAACTCAGCATGACCCCGCCACCCGTAAAACTCGTTGTCGTGTAACCCCCACCCGTTATCCCCGTGCCAACCGTCGACACACTGCCACCACCCGAAACGCTAAACGTCGAGCGGTCCATCGTCGCCAATGGCCCCAGATCCAAGATCCCTCCATCCACTGTCACAATCATCCGACCCGCTCCAGATACCGTCGCCAACGACGATAGATCCAAGTGACCTGTGCTGTTGACATTAATATCCACCCGGTCCTCAGGTCGCGCCGGCTTCGTGATCGCCGTCACGCCCGACAAGTCGATCACGCCACCACCGGTCGCGTTGACCTGCTGAACACGTGCCGTATTCGACCCATCATCGAACCCCGCGTTGATCTCCTCCAATGTCGACAAATCCAACATCGAACCCGACCCCGCAGAGGAAAAGATCTCGCCACCAAAAAACAACCCCGTCGAAGAATACCCCGTGGCACCAATCTCAATATTTCCTCCATTCGTCGTGCTCAGCCGTATTGTGTTGCCAAGAAACTCCGTTCCCGCGCCCGTCGCGGTGAACGACGATGCGTTTGTAGCGTTGATGTTGCCACTGATCTGGGTGGCGCCTAGGACCGTGAGGCTGGTATCGACCCCAAGGTTGTCGTCATTTAAGTTAAGCGTGGCCGTATCACCCAGGATGAGGCTATCGATCACCCCATTGAGGTTTTGATAGGTCACCGTCGGGTTACCCGGGATCTGGACGGTGAACGTGTCAGTGGTATTATTCAGCGGGGTTTCGGCGATGTCCCAGTTGCCTGGGGTGCTATAGTTGCCGCTGCCAGCATTCCAGATCGCAGTTTTTTGTTCTGCGTGGGCTAGTGGGTTGAGCAGCAGCAGTGTGGCGGTGGTGGCGAGGGTGATGGCAACAGTGGTCTTGGCGCGGCGGTGGCGTGGTGCCTTCATGGATTGCCTCCAGGGGTTTAGGGTGGTGGTGGGTTGAGGGGGGGTACAGAATAGGCTTGCCTCCCAGCTTTTATCAATATAACGGAAGCCGGTGGTGGGTCAAGGAAAATTTGGGTCGGCAGGCGGGAAATTTTTAGGGGGAGCTGGTGGGGACGATAAGGGTGACATAGTCGAGGTGGGGTAACGAGCGCGTGGGGGTGACGGTGATGCGTCGGCGTAGGATGGGGTCGTCGGGGTGGGGTTTGATATCGGTAATCTTCCCGACAACGAAGCCGCGGGCGCGTGTGGGCCAGGCGTCGTCGTAGAGGTAGGCTAGGTCGTCGATCTGGATGGGGTCGTGGGCGTTGGTGTCGGCCCAGAAGATGTCCTTGCCTGTGACCGCGGTCAGGTGCACGACAAGCGAGCGTGGTTGGTGTTGGTCTTGGGGCGGCATGGCTTTGACGACCAGGTGTGTGTCGGGTGCGGTGATGAGCCCGATGGTGGCGGTAACCGGTCCGGCGTTGAGGATGCGCCCCACGAGTTGGAACCCGCGCACAGCCAGCATGCCCGGCGCTAGGCTGTGGCGCGTGCCGCGGTTGATCGTGAGCGTTGGGTTGAGCCGATCAGCCGACCAGGCGATGACCGTTGCGGGCAGCAGCCCCACGCCGGTGAGTTGTTGCTGACTACGGATCTGGCTCAGCTCGGCCAGGCGCTGGTTGGCTTGGCTTAGCCGGTATTGCAATTCGATCACCTGCTGCTTGGCGCGTTCATACTCTTCTCGGTTGCCCAGGTCGACGGGCAGGTCGGGCGGTCGGCGGAGTTTGTCGCCTAGTGGTTTGAGGATGTGGTCTGCGGGTGCGACCGCGGCGCGCAGCAGCTGGCGTGGTTGGTTCGATACGACCCGCGCCCACCGTGCGGGCAGCATGCTGCTGATCAGCAGCAACACCACTGCGATCAGCAGCACCTGACGCGGACCCAGCAGCGGTTTCTTCATCGTTGTGCCCGGGTAGGGGGGCCCTTATTGGCAGTAAGGAAGTGTATAAGACGGGGTGTGCCACTGGCGGCTTGTCTGCCAGTGCGCTAGGTGTAGGTTGAATACACTGGCGGGCAAGCCGCCAGTGGCACACATTCCCGGTATCTGCATGCTGCTCACGCCCATTTCAAGGGGTGTTGCTAGACCTCCACCATGTCGCTTTCGAGTGTGTTCTTCCATTCCTCGAGGTGTTCGAGGTAGATCGCGGTCCCGCGTGCGACGCAGGTGAGAGGGTCTTCGGCGACGCGTGTGTCTAGGCCGGTGGCCGACGCGATGACCTCGTCGATACCGCGCAGCAGCGCCCCGCCTCCGGCCAGCACGATCCCGTTGTCGACTAGGTCGGCGGCGAGCTCGGGCTCGGCCCGTTCGAGCGTGCGTGTGATGGTCTCGATGATCGCGCTAAGCGGCTCTTGGAGCGCTTGGTTGATCTCGTCGGAGGTGATGACGGTTTTGCGTGGCAGGCCGGAGATCATGTCCCGCCCGCGGACCTCCATCGATCGTTCTTCGTGGTTGGCTGATGCGGATCCGATCTCGATCTTGACGCGCTCGGCGGTCTGCTCGCCGATCATGAGGTTGTAGGCTTTTTTCATGTGGTTGATGATGGCTTCGTCCATGTCGTCGCCTGCGACACGCACGGATTCGCACTGGGCGATGTCGGCTAGGCTCATGATCGCGACTTCGGTGGTCCCCCCGCCGATGTCGACGATCATGGACGCGGTGGCCTCGACGATGGGGAGGTTGGCGCCGATGCCGGCGGCCATGGGCTCTTCCACGAGGTAGACCCGTCTGGCTCCGGCGCGTTCGGCGGAGTCGAGGACGGCCCGCTTTTCGACCGCGGTGATGCCGCTGGGCACGGCGATGACGACTCGTGGCTTGACGAACGGGCGGCGGCCGTTGACCTTGCGGATGAAGTAGCTAAGCATCGCCTCGGTGATCTCGAAGTCGCTGATCACCCCGTCTTTGAGCGGGCGGATGGCGGTGATCGACCCGGGCGTTTTGCCAAGCATTTCTTTGGCGACCCAGCCCACGGCGTTGCCGTTTTGGAGCACCTGGTTGGTGCCTTTTTTGACCGCGACGACGCTGGGTTCGTTGAGGACGATCCCTTCGCCACGAACGCACACAAGAGTGTTGCACGTGCCTAGGTCGATCCCCATGTCGACGCTGAACCAGCTTAGGAGGTTATCGACGATGACGATCAACTTTGATGCTACCTATTTACGCGGCTTACCACACAAGGATCCATGCCAATCGAGCTTGAATATACCAGTTTCAGATGAGGTTGCAGGGGTCTATGGGCCTGGGGGCAGGGCATGGGTCGATGTTTTGTATCCGATGCGGTCATCCTATTTTCCCAAGGACCTCATGGCATCGATGGGAAGCCCCTGGATCTGACCGGTATTACCCCAGCATGGCTGATGGTAGGTGGTGGGTTGGTAAACTCGCGGCGGCTGTTGAGATGACCTCAAATGGGCTGGCTGTATCAAACAGCACCCCGCTGCGGTACCACACGAACCCGATCCCAATCGCCAGGGCGACAAACGCGACAACGATCAGCAGGGTGTAGATATCCATCCGTCCCGGCATCAACGGCCTTGTTCTTGGGTTTGGGAGGGGTCTTGGCGTCATGCGATTCAACGGTTTGGGGTTTGCATTGAGCTTGAGACTAAGGCCATGCCGTGACGGACCACAATCGAGCGGGTTTAGCCAATCAGTATCCGCCGGTCAGGATCAGGTCTCCTACGGCGACGTTGCCCTGGAGCAGCTGCATGCGGCCGGCGGCGGTTTGCTCATCGACGGTGGTGATGATCAGTGATCCCAGGAACTGGCTGCCGCGGTGGACCAGGAATTTCATGTTGGTGGCTACCCCGTCGTTGCTGCCGACGTTGACCTGGACAAACACCTCGTCATCGAGCTGCTCGACACGGGTGATCTGCCCGCGGATGGGGGTCTCGGGCACGAAGGGGGTGACCTGAGTTTCTTCGGATAGGAGTTTCGCTTGCCACTGGGGCGGCAGCTGGGCCATCCGCCTTTCGAGGTCTGCGTTCTGCTCTTGGAGGTTGGTCATCTTCTCATGGACACGTCGGACCTGGCGGGTCAGCGCCTCGAGCTGGCTTTCCATCTCGTTGTTGCGGTCGGCTAGCTGGATCGATTTGGTCTGCAGGTCGATGACCTGCTCACGCCGCTGCTTGAGTTCGGCTTGGAGCTCTTTGGTGATCTGAGCGTACTGCTGGTTGGCGGCGCTGAGCCGGCTCCAGTCGGACTCGAACTTCGAGAGCTTGGCGCTTTCGCTTTGGGCGCGTGCTTCGCTTTCGGCTAGCTGCTGGGTGAGCAGGTTGATTTGGGTGATGAGGTTTTCGGCTTGTGATTTGAGGAGTGTGACTTTTTCACTCTCGGTGCTCTGGGCGGCGTTGAGTTCGTTTTGGCGTAGACGGGCGGACTCTTCGGCTGCGGTTTTGGCCGCTGATGCGTCGTCGAGCTGCTGCTTGAAGTTTTCGGTGTTGGCTACGAAAGGCACGATCAAGGCCACCAGCAGCACCGACATCATGCTGACCAGGACGACAAAGACTTTGGTTAGAACTCCCAAGGTAGACTCCTCTTATGCCGGTCGCGGCTAACAAGATACCAGAATAGCTCGCCAGGCCATTGTACGGTTGTTCCCGTCTATCGGCCTATCGGCGTGATGAGACATTATTGCATAGTAAGATACAGATGACCAACCACGCGGTATAGCGGAGACCCCGGCTTCGGGCGTATCAGGCCAACACTTGGGGTTTGAGCTAAGTGGGTGATCGGATCTATTCATATTTCATATCCAAAGTGTATATCTACCGTTGTGGCGGTGACTTGTCAACTACCGTTGGTCTGTGGCCCGCAGGATCCCCGCCGCTGCCGATAGCCGTACAGCCTGGTGAGGATCTTCAAGCAATGCTAACAAAGCCTGGGCTGCTGACCGGCTGCGGAAATAGCCCAGCGTGATCCCCGCTTGGGCTCGGACCGTGGGGACGGGCGACCCGCAGGCTTGTAAGATGACCGGCAGCCCTTCGGGGCGCCCCAGCTGTGTCAGCGTCCCGGCTGCGGCGACCTGCAGTTCGATCGGGGGTTCCAGCAGCAGCTGAGCCAGTGCTTTTTCCATCCGGCGGTCCGACAGCCCCCCTAGCATGGACACGGCTAGCACCCGCACTTCATCGAATTGGGAATAGACGCTAGCGCGGATCGCGTTTAATGCTGAGTCGTCTCCCAGCTTCACGATCGCTTCGGCAACTTGGAGGCGTACGATCGCTTCTTGGACGGGGTTAGCCCGGGGCATGGGTGTTGCAGCCAGTTCTTTAAGCATCTCCACGGCGCCGCGGTCGTCCATGAGGCCCAGGAGCATCGCGGCGTTGCCCCGGACCGTGGGGTTCACGCTGGTGAGCATCGCGGCGAATGGGCTGATGTCGGGCTGCTGCTGGCACCGGTAGCCGGCGAACAGCGCAGCGGCACGCACCGATGCAGAGGGGTCATCGGTAAGTCGTTGAGCGGTCGGGGCCATCTCGGTGAGCCGCAGCTTGCCGATGGTGACCAGCGCGGCGAACCGCACCGCGGGGTTGGCGTCTTGGATGCCCAGCTGAATCATGGGGACCACGCGGCGGGGCATCAACTGGGCGGCTTCGATCGCGTTGGCGCGTACGAAGGGGTCTTGGCTGCGTGAGCAGGCTACGATCTGCTCGATCGCCCGGTCGCGGGCTTCCATCCACGGGGGGGGGGATGGTGCCTCCGGGTTTTGGGCCGCGGTCTCATCGGCGAAGAGATTGGTCACGCCACCCCCACTCAGCTCAACAAGCACCAACAGCAGCGTGATCGCCCATCCCATTGGTCGATCATGGGTTGAGCTTTGCCATGGATCCATCCGTTTTTTGTTGAATCGGTGATCGATCCTCCTACCTAAACAACCCGCTGCCTGGCGGTCGCGGCTCGTGGCGTTGGGCCGCGGATCAGGCTCGGTATGCAACGGATGATGTCTACTCATTGAAGCCGTGTGGTTCTAAGGGTCAGGGACATCGCCATGGGGTCTATAGGCCTTACTCATCATATACCGATTGCCCCTGCGATTGCGGCTAACCGTCACGTATGGGCGATGAACGGATACGTTTGAACCACCCCCCCATGGCCAAGGCTAGCGTCACCCCAGCCATCATACCGACAGGCCAATGCCCCCATCGGCTAAATAGCGTGCGGCGGGGGTCGACCCGCATCAACGTGCTGGCAAACCCCTGGACGGCTTGGTGGCGACCATCGACGCGTACCAGCGGCCCGACCCGGCCGGCGGCGTCGATGAAACCGCTGACCCCTGTGTTCACGCTGCGCGCCATGGGCACGCGGTTCTCGATGCACCGCAGCACCGCGATCTGCAGGTGCTGGGGTCCTTGATGCGTGCCGGCGTACCACCCGTCGTTGGTCAGGTTGACCAGCAGGTCGGCACGCTTGCGCCCGTCGGGTCCGTATACCATCGCGCGGGTCACCCGCGCCACGGCGTCCTCAAAGCAGATCGGTGTGGCGATACGCGCGGCAACGCTTGGATGATCGGTTTCATCGGTTCCCTGGCCGCTAACGGGGATCTCGAAGACCGTCCACTGCTTGCCTGGGTAGATCGTGTAGTCCACTTCATAGGGGCTTAGGTGTCGGATGAATTGCTGTTTAAGCCACGGGTTATTTTCGACCCAGGGCAGGTACTCGCCAAACGGCACGCGGTGGATCTTGTCGTACCATCGCGGGGCTTGGGCGCCGTCGGGCCGGTAGTGGAACACCGAATTAAACCGCCGACCGGGCACATCGAAATGCGAGGCTCCATCGGGTGACGCCACGGTTTTCCAGTCCAGGTACGCGTTTGCTCCAACGAGCAGGTGGGCTTGGAGCGTCTTGGCGAGGCTTTGGATCTGGTGGTGGAACACCTCGCGCCCCGAGCCAATCGATTTGTAGCGTGCGATGGCGTTGGGGTTCAACCCTGCTGGGACCATGGTCTCGGGCCAGACGAACAGCTGCGCGTTGGGGTGTTGTTGAGCGGCGTCGCGTGTGAGCTGCATCATCGCCATCCAATCGGCGACGACCTGTTGGGGCTTGGGGTTGTTTTTGTTGTCTTGGGGGACGTTGGTCTGGATGACCACCACTTCCAGTTGGGGTGAGCCGAGTTGACGATCGGTCTGATCCACACGGTAAGCACCGTACCCCAATGCAGCGATCATCACGGCGCCCCACGCGGCTGCGGCGTACCGTAGCGATGGGTTGGCGCGGTTTCGGCCTGATGGCGTGTGTCGCACCCATGGGCGGCACAGCAGGTCGGCCAGCAAGCCGTTGGTCATCGCCACGATCAGGCTCACGCCGTGCTCGCCCAGCACGTCGGCGACCTGGATCAACCACCCGGGGCTGTGTGATTCAAGGTAAGGCGCTTGGCTGTGGCCCAGCAGGAACCAGCTAAATCCACCGGCAGGGAAGAACGACCGTATGAGTTCGAGGCTCACCCAGACCGCGGGTAGTGTGGCGGTGTAGGACAGCTTGGGGTAGCCGCGATCCAACCACCGCACAGCCAGCAGTGATGTGGATCCGTACAGCGCTAAATAGGCTGACAACGCGGCGTACCCACCTCCGGTCACAGGCACCAGCCACCGCAACCCGATGAGCCACCACGCCAGCCACACGAGGTAGCTGGTCCACACCAACCGCTTGGCGTTGGCTGATCGCACGGCGACCACCACGGCTGGCACCAGCGCCACGTGCGCCAGCAGACCCCACCCCGGTTTGGGGAACGCCAACATCAGCAGCAACCCCGATCCACCCAGCAGCATCAAGTGTGACGCCATGGATTGGATCGTGATACCACCACCTGACCCAAGCGGGGCGGCGGGGTGGGGGGGTGTGGGGGTGTGCGTGGCCATCGCCTATCAGGATATCCCTATCGGGGGTGGCGTGGCAGCGGTGGTGCGGTGTGGCTGGGAGGGCACCGCCTTTGCGGACACGGCTTACCGCTGGCCGAGGGCGACGTAGTCACGCTGGTTGTAGCCGGTGTAGATCTGACGGGGGCGGTTGATCCGGCTGTGGGGGTTGTCGTGCGATTCCTTCCACTGCGCGATCCACCCGGGCATGCGGCCGATGGCGAACATCACGGTAAACATGTTCACAGGGATCCCCATCGCGCGCATGATGATCCCGCTATAGAAGTCGACATTCGGGTAGAGGTTGCGGTCCTTGAAGTAGCTTTCTTCCAGCGCGACCTCTTCGAGGCGGCGGGCGATATCCAGCAGCGGGTCTTGGACCTTCAAGGTCGCCAGCACCCGGTCGGCGGACTTTTGCAAGATCAGCGCCCGGGGGTCGAAGCTTTTGTACACCCGGTGCCCAAAGCCCATCAGCCGGATACCCGAGGCCTTGTCTTTGACCTTGGCCACGTAGTCTTTGAGGTCGATCTTCTGATCGTGGATGGTCTGGAGCATGTTCAGCACCGCGGCGTTGGCGCCCCCGTGCAGCGGGCCCCACAACGCGCAGACACCCGAGGCGCAGCTGGCGAACAGGTTCGCACCGCTAGACGCGACCATGCGCACCGTGCTGGTCGAACAATTCTGTTCGTGGTCGGCGTGGAGGATCAGGATCTTGTTCAGCGCTTCGACCACGTCTGGGTCGGGCTCGTAGGGCTTGTTGGGCAGCGAGAACATCATGTGCAGGAAGTTGGGGCAGTAGCGCAGGTCGGGCTTGGGGTAGATCAGTGGGTGGCCGATCGAGGTCTTGTAGCAGGCCGCCGCGATCGTGCGGACCTTGCTGATCAGCCGGGCCGCAGCCGACTCGAACGTGGACTCGTCTTCCATCTCCACGATGTCGGGGTGGTAGCAGCTGCAGGCGTTGATCATCGCCGACAGCGTCGCCATCGGGTGGGCGTTGGAGGGGAACCCGTCGAAGTGGCTGTGCAGCCCCTCGTGCAGCAGCTCGTGATCGGTCAGCAGCTGGCGGAACCGCGTGAGCTGGTTGGTCTTGGGTAGCTCGCCGTTGATCAGCAGCACCGACGTTTCGATGAACGTGCTTTTTTCCGCTAGCTGTTCGATCGGGATCCCGCGGTACCGGAGGATGCCTTTCTCACCGTCGATGTAGGTGATCGCGGATTGGCACGAGCCGGTGTTGGCGTAGCCGTTGTCGAGTGTGATGTACCCGGTTTGGGGGCGCAGCTTGGCGATGTCGATGCCCCGTTCGCCTTCGGTACCAATCACGACGGGCAGGTCGATGGTTTTGTCGACAAGTTGGAGCTTGGCGGTTGGGTTCGGGTTGGTCGTCATGGTGGATTCGGGCATGGCAGACTCAAAGAGTTCCGGGCGGGTGAAAGTAGGTATCGCGGCTATAGTTTAAGCTGTAAGGCAATGCTCTGCTACGGGTACTGCCCAGATTCGTATCAATTTATACGCTAAGTGTGGGTTAGCTTAACCAAGTTGGATTTCGACCAAGGACGGATTGCCTTCTGGCGAATACGTCAATCGGTCGAGAATCGGGTACGACGGCTCCGCAAGCGCTTAGGAGCCAAGCCGGGAGGTCTTTTGTCATGAAAGGATTAGCAACGGTTATGCCGTCGGCACTGCCACAGCCCCGCCGCCATGGCAAGCAGCAGGATACCGCTTGCCGGTTCGGGGATGGCGATCATGCGGAAGCTGGCGGTATCGGCGTCAAACGCGATCCGAAGCGGGAATCCGGCGGGGTCCTCCGCGTCGACCAGTGGGGAGATCCCCCGGACCGTAAACCGATCGACCCCGTGACCCAGCAGATCGAGAAAATTGACACCTTCATCCACGTCGAACGACCCGAGCACCACCCCGTCGGCCACGACCTCAAACGGCTGGTCGAACCCGATGGGGAACTCGAGGATTGCCGTGAACAAGGTATCGGCACTGTCCATGATGTACTCGTACCCGGGTACCAAGGGCGGGTCGACCCACTGGCCGGTGGGGGCGTTGGTGAACATGAAATTGCCCGGGGCCACCTCCACGGGCAGCAGCGGGTTGGTCTGCGTGGCGCCCGTGAGATCCAGGTGCCCGTTGCCGTAGGTCGCGAGATAGATCCCGCCTCCGTTTTGGGTACTCTCACCCTGCCGGGTGGCCTGGAAGACGATCCGATCGTGGCTGATGGCTTCGGGGCCGATGCTCACGTCGATGACCGGCAAGCCGTCTAGTAGATCACCGGGGGCGATGACCTTGACTAGCGCCCCATTGCTGCGCGCTAGGTATAGCCCCCTCGTTAAAGTCGGATCGGAACTGCCCGTGAACACGATATCCCCGTTGTCGATCGAGATAAACTGGCCGAAGTCATTAAAGTTGCCCGTCCCGCTGGGGATCGGGATGCTGGTATCGGCGACAACGGTGGCCCCGCTACCGCCACGGACCGTTTTATAGACCCCACCCGAAAAACCCAGTGGGGCAGCCCGGAAGGCGACCTGGGTCCCAGCCACGACGGGATTGCGGACCAACCCGAAGCTGCCCGCGTCCAGCAGCTCCCGATCGGCAAAGGGGTCGCCGGACCTGGCCGAAAGGTGGGTCAACCCGCTGCCCTGGACGCCGCTGGAGTAGAAGACCATATTCCCCCCACGGTCGACGTCCCCACCCGTGATTTCGGAGAACAACGTGTTGCCGGTGTCATCTTGCATCAGGGTGTCGGCGATCACGCCAAACACACCGGGAGCCGTGGTGTTGTTGTTATAGAGCCCTACATAGGGTTGCCCCGAGGGCGTCCCAAAGGATTGCTCGACCCGGACCAGCTTCTGCGTGCCGCCGATTGACCAATGGGTGAATCTCCTCGACGGGTCGGGGGGGATCATCACGCTCGGGTCGCTGGTGGGAAGCACGTCGTTGTCGTCGACGAACGCCTGAGAGTTGGCGTTTCGATCCACAAAAGCGATGCTGGGCCAGATCCCGTAAGTCGACGAGATGTCGCGTGTCCCGGGGAAGAAGGTCCGCCCGCTGTCGATGGAGGTGGGGCTGGTGAAGATCCCGGTCTGATCATCAACCACGGACCGGACGCGGAATGTCGGGCCGGTGTTGTTCGACGTAATCGAGCCCTTGTAGACCCCCCCCAGGGGCCTGCCGCCAGTGCCAAAACCCGTGCCCGCGGCAAACCCCACACCCAACCCGTCGATCGACGGGAACGGGTCCAGGGCCCGGAATTGGAACGGGTTGTCATCCGTCGACGGTGCTCCGATCTGGGCCAGCGCGTGGAATTGGAATGATGTCTGGCCGTGGGCGGGCGCCGACCAGCACCACGAAGCCAAGGCCAGGGCCGTGAAAGCGGTTCTTTTCTGTCTCCATGAAAATCGGTGTGGCTGCATCTTTTGTCCTTTCCTCTCGTCTTCTGGGTAAAACCAATCCATCTCGTCCGTAGCGTACCGCTGGTGTGCCTGAGTGAGGCACTTGGGACAATGCCAAGGCTCCTTTCCTGGTAGGCCAAGCGTGCCCCAGGTCTTGGGGTGATTCAAGGTTCGCGTTCATACTTGGTGACCACAGCCAAAACCCCAGCCGCCAGGCCGTACCCATTCAATCCCTTTATTGTCCGTTACAAGCTCCTTTTTGCGGCTATTTCCAAGCGTTTGCTATTGCCCTGTTTTCTTGAACCACCATCGAATCACGCCCTCAGAAACAACGCTGCCAAAATGAAACCAGCCCTTTTGAAAAGCAGCGCTAATTCCCAACAACCCGCAATTCAGTTTTATTATAACAATTGCCCTGCTTCATCCAACAAAAAAAATACGGACACCTCTAAAAACCCTCTTTCCCTGTAGGATAAACTGTACCCTTCGGGTATGAGCCTCCTGTTCCACGCTGCAAGCGGTCCGCGGTAAGCGGCGCAAGTCCAACGCGGGACGCAAGCCTTATGATGTTGCCGATGTTCAAGATGTTGGCCTTGCAGCCGCTAAAAACCCCGCCAAAAACAGGCCAAAAGACACCGATGCCCGCTGGCAGACTCGAAAGACCCAACCTCAAATCCACAAGCAACCGCCTTCATGCCACCGCATCAACACGACAACAGAAATTTATACGCAGAGAGAAGGATGATTAGAGGTGGCCACCAAAGTTTCCCCTCGCTTAGAGCCATTCAAGTCAATCATTTCCACATGCTCTGGGATTATGGCTTGCTTGTTGGCGGGCAAGATGTCCGCCCCACCGGCAAACAAGCCGTAATACAAAAGTCTGTGATTTCAGCGGAGTGGCGATGATTGACTTGAATGGCTGTAGGCAAGCCCACCGCCGTCAACGGATTGATCGAAACGGGTCTCCACCTTATCCGAATCGGCCCGTGATGTAGGCCTCTGTTTCTTTCAGGCGGGGGGTCTGGAACATATCCTGGGTGGCCCCGAATTCGATCAGCTGGCCCAGATACATAAACGCGGTGTAGTCGCTGGACCGAGAGGCCTGCTGCATGTTGTGGGTCACGATCAGGATCGTGTACTCGCCCTTGAGCTGCTGGATCAGGTCCTCGATCTTGCTGGTGGCGATCGGGTCTAGGGCCGAGCAGGGCTCGTCCATCAGCAGCACCTCGGGCTCGGCCGCGATCGCCCGGGCGATGCACAGCCGCTGCTGCTGGCCGCCCGACATGCCAAGCGCGTTCTCTTGGAGCCGGTCCTTGACCTCGTCCCACAACGCCGCGCCGCGCAGCGACCGCTCACACACCGCATCCAGCACCGAGCGCTTACGCTCACCGTCCACCCGCAGCGAGTAGACCACGTTCTCATAGATGCTCATGGGGAACGGATTGGGTTTCTGGAACACCATCCCCATCCGCTTACGCAGCTCGATCACATCCACCGCGGGGTCGTAGATCGGCCGGCCGTTGAGGAGGATCTGGCCCTGGACACGCACGCTATCGACCAGGTCGTTGATCCGGTTGACCGATCGGATCAGTGTTGACTTGCCGCAGCCCGATGGCCCGATCAACGCGGTGACCTTGCTCTTGGGGATCGGCATGGTGACGTCGAACAGCGCCTGGGATTGGCCGTACCAGAGGCTGAATTGTTTGATCTCCAGCTCGGCCTGTTCCGCCAACGCGCTTTCATGGATCACCGGGTCGACGCGCCCGCCTTTGGTGATCGTCTCCAGGCGATTAACGTCCTGGTCCGTCTGGGGGGATGGGGTTGGCTTGGGGGGCGTGTTCATCTTGATGACCACCTCAAGGGGTTTTTCGTCGTGGCCCACACCTGCCAAGGGAACCGATTGCGGCATGACATTCTCCATTAAAACTGACCTGTGACAAACCGGCGTCGCAGCCGTGTACGCAGCCAGATCGCCGCGAGATTTAAAACCGCGATAATCGCGATCAGCAGCAGGGTCGTGGTAAACACCATCGGCTTGGCCGCTTCAGAGTTTTGGCTCTGGAACCCCACGTCGTAGATGTGGAAGCCCAGGTGCATGAAGCTGCGGTCCGGGTGCAGGTAGGGGAACACCCGGTCAAGCGGCAGCTCCGGGGCCAGCTTCACCGCCCCCACAAGCATCAGCGGCGCTACCTCGCCCGCCCCCCGCGCCATGGCCAGGATCATCCCCGTCATGATCCCCGGCATGGCCCGGGGCAAGATAATCCGCCGGATCGTCTGCCACTTGCTGGCGCCGCACGCGTACGACCCCTGCCGCATCGAGTTGGGCACCGCCGCCAACGCCTCTTCGGTCGCCACAATCACCACCGGCAGCGTCAGCAGCGCCAGCGTCAGCGACGCCCACATCAACCCGCCTTTCCCGTATGTAGGGTTGGGCAGGTTGGCCTCGAAAAACAGGCTATCGATCGACGCGCCCCACACGTAGCAAAAGAACCCCAACCCAAACACCCCAAACACAATGCTGGGCACACCCGCGAGGTTGTTGATCGCGATCCGCACCGCGCTAACGATCAGACCCGCCTTGGCGTACTCACGCAGGTACAGCGCAGCCATCACCCCAAACGGCACGACCAACACGCACATGATCAGCGTCATCACCACGGTCCCAAAGATCGCGGGGTAGACCCCGCCCTCGCTGTTGGCTTCCCGCGGTTCGTCGGCCAGGAACTCCCACCAGCGTGAGAGGTACACCCCCGCCTTCCCGGACCAGGTCAGCTGGTTGGCGGGGTAGGCCCGCACCACCTGATCCAGGGGCACCAGCACCGTCTGGGGCGGTGTGTCACCCTCACCGGCGGTCTGCATCAGCAGCTGCGTGCGCGCGTTGGTCTGGTTGATCTGGTTGATCTGGGCTCGGATCGCGTCGAACGCGTTGTTGCCCCACGCCTGGGTTTCCCGGTGGTGTGCCTGAGCCTGGGCCAGCTGATCTTGCAGTGCCTGACGCTGTTGATCCGACGCCTGGCCGTGGCGCTGCTCAAGCTTCTTGAGTTGGATCTCAGCTTCACGCACGCCCAGCCTCGCGGCTTCGAGCTTCGCGTTGATGGCTCCGGTGTCGTGCTTCTCCAAGCTGCGCCGTTCCCACCACCGCTGCCGCACCAGCCCATGGTGCTGCTCAAACAGCGCCCACGCCTGCCGGGGGCCTTGGACCACCTCCGCCACACCCAGGATCTGGGTTGCTGACCCCAAGTCTTCGACGGGCAGCAGGACCTGCCGGGTCTGCCCATCCACCCACGCCTGAGCCAACACACGCGCTTGGCCCCCGTTTTTCGGGACAAACGCCTCGACCTGTTGGCGGGCCAGCTGCTTCAGGTCATCCAGTGGTCGGCTTGGGCCGCCGGATTTGAAAAACTCCATCAGCACAAACGCCTGAGGGAACCCATAGAACCGCCCCCACTCCATCCGCTCGATGACGACCGCCCACGGGGGCTTGGCCTCCTGGGCGATGGTGTTGTCATCCACCCAGCGGAAGTGCTGCTGGGTGAGGCGGTAGTTACCCGTCCGGATTAAACGCCGTTGTTGGTCCAAGCCAGATTCAGGCCCGGCTTGATGCGAGGAAGGCCGGTATGACTCTTGCCGGGTCACTTCCCCCATCCAGACCTGCCCATTGCTCGTAACGACCTTCACAACGGGCAGCGGCCAGAATGTCGAGACCCCAGACCAGAAAACCAAGACCAGCAAGCCCAGGATCATCCCCACCGCCACCAGCAGCGCCCCGCCGGTGATCCAGACCATCGGCTCGCCCGCGGCGAACAAAGATGTCCCTCCCCGCGTCCGCCGTACACGGGGGCGTTGATCGACCGGCCCCGTCCCAGCGGGTTCGGTCGGGACCGTGATCGACACCGGCCGCGGTTGGGTTGGCGTAGCCTGCTGTGTCATAGCTGATACGCCCTCTTGCGGAACCGCAACCGGATTAGTTCGGCGACGGTATTGACACAAAACGTCATCACAAACAACGCCAACGCCGCCAAAAACAGCGTGCGGTAGTGCGTGCTGTTACGCACCGCCTCGGGCAGCTCCACCGCGATGTTGGCCGACAAGGTCCGAAACCCTTCGAAGATGTTCCACTCCATGATCGGGGTGTTGCCCGCGGCCATCAGCACGATCATGGTCTCACCCACCGCGCGCCCCAGCCCGACCATCAACGCCGAGAACAGCCCGCTCATCGCGGTCGGGATCACGATCCGCACCGTGGTCTGCCACGTTGTGGCCCCCGCACCCAGCGACCCCGACCGCAGCAGCTGGGGCACGGCCGACAACGCATCGTCCGCGATCGTGTAGATGATGGGGATCACCGCAAACCCCATCACAAACCCCACGATCAGCGCGTTGCGCTGCACATAGGTATCAATGTAGCTGCCACGGGGGTCAAGCCCCATCCCGTTTAGCAGAGAGGATACCCCCCAAGCCAGCGTCACCGCCACCGCGGTGCCAACCAGAAACCGCCCCAGGTCCAGCCACGCCAGCCGATGCCGTTCAAGCCGCCCCCCTAGACTCCGCAGCCAAGGCTGGCCCCACCGGTTCATCGCGATCCCGGCTGCCACCCCGCTCAACGGCAGCATCAGCATCATCCAGCCGCCTGTGGCGCTGCTCATCGGGTGGGCGTCTGCGCCCCGGCCGTCCCACGCCAGCCACCCGCGTAGATCGCCGGCAAAGAACCACCGCTCCACCGCCGGCCCCAGCCAGGCCGCCGCTACCATCCCCACCCCAGCGGGGATCACCAGGATCAGCAGCCGCCACTTCATCAAGCGAAGCGTCACGCCCTGGGGCAGCAGCTGCCAGAGGTATGCCCCCAGCAAAAAGGCGTACGGGACACCCACAAACACCATCAGTGTGGTGGGCACCACCTTCTCAATAAAAGGCGCAAACACCAACGCCGCTAAAAACCCAAGCACCACACTGGGCAAGCTGGCCATCAGCTCGATCGTGGGTTTGATCACCGCCTTGGTTTGAGGGGTGAGGAATTCGCTTGAAAAAATCGCCGCCAGCAGCGCGATCGGCGCCCCAAACAACATCGAGTACACCGTCGCCTTGAGGGTCCCAAACACCAAGGGCATCAACCCCAGCTTGGGCTCAAACTCGTCGTCCCCGCTTGACGACTGCCACGTGTGCTGGGGTTGGGGGTACCCTTCGTACCAGACCTTCATGAACAGCGACGACACGCTGACCTCGTGGTACCGCGGCTCAAGCCCGCAGCGGTAGAGACCCTGACCTGTTAGCGCCAGCAAACCGTCTTCTTTGGGTGCGACCGCCACCGCCAGCACCGGCTGCTTGACCGGCAGCTCCAGCCGCGCCAGCGGCGACGCGAGCGTTACGTTATATACCCCGACCCCACCGTCGGCGAAGCCACCCGTGATCAACCGGCTGCGCTGCGACGACGCCACCGAGACCAGCGGTGGGCCGCCGGGCGCTACAAGCTGTTTGGTCATGGCCAAGGCATGGCTGGTTTTGATGGGGTCATGCCACGGCTCACCCAACCCGTGTGCTGGATCAAATTCAGCCGTACGCTCAACCAAGAACCCCGCCCGCACCGCCCCAGTCGAATCCCCCCAGATCAGCGTGTTGTTGCCCAGCATAAACGCCAAACACGTCAGCGTTGCACCGCCCTGGGTGAGCCTGCCTTTTTCAGCGATAAACGCCTGTTTCAGATCGCCACAACGCACACGCACCAGCGACCCGTCTTCCCACCCCACAAACATATCACTGCCCGGGCCCGACACCGCCAGGTATTTGGGCATCTCAGGCGAGACCGCTTCCAGCGGCAGATCCACCGGTCGGTTAAATACGAATTTTATCTCCCCGCTAAGAAAATCCTCTTCCTCCCGACCCGAGACCGCGACGAGCCGATACGCGTCACCCGGTTGGCTCTGGGTGATCGCACAGATCAACGGCCCCGAGGAGCGCATGACGTGGTCCACCAGCCGCACCGGACCGTCCGACACCCGACGCCGCTCCAGCAGCTCGATCTGAAATTCTTGTAGCCGGTACTGGCCATCGGGCGTACGCTGGATGATCCCCTGGCCAAAGTCCACCGCCTGCGCTTCATCGCCGGCGTCGAGCTGTGACCGTACATCCGCCGGCAGCTGATCCGATTCAAAGAACCGCACCGCAAACCGCAGCTTGGCCAGCTGGATCGACCCGTCGGCGTAACCCAAGATGGCCTCGGGGCGGTCCACCAGAAAAGAAGCACTCGTCAGCTGGCCAGGCGGAACGATCTGCTTCTGAAACCGGATCTGGCCGGTGTCTAGCCGGAATACCTCTACCCGCCCATCGCCCCGTACCGCGACCCCCATCTGCTGGTATTCGTCTACGGCCAAATACAGCGGCCGCTGCCCCGATGCCGCCTGGGGCACCGCGTTGGGTTGCCCGACCTTGCTTGGCAGGAAAAGCGGCAACACCACGGCGACCAAGAACAGACACACCAGCCCGACCACAAGGATGGTGCCTAGCCCACCGCCTGTAATCAGCGCCCGCGAAACCACGTCCGCTAGCCAGATACTCCGCCTCGTCTTGCGATTACGTGCCCGACCCGTAAAAAAACTGCCTTTGGTCACAGGTCGATGCCTTGATCTAATGCAAGCCGGTGGCAGGATCGCTACCACCGGCTTGTTGATTCCTTCGAGTTAGAGGTGTGTTCGGTTTTACCCCCTGTGTCAGCCCGACACACACCAGAATAACTGTTTAATGGGCTACAAGATAATCGCGATCGATATCGATGCCAACACGGGCCAGATCGCGTTTGGCAATCGCGTAGCTGACCGGCAGGTAGCCGTCTTTGATCACCATCTCTTGCCCATCTTGGCAGAAAATGAGCTTCAGGTACTCGCGGCGCAGCGGGTCCAACTCAGAGCCCGGCCGGTGGTTCAGGTAGATATACAGGAACCGGGCCAGCGGGTATTCAGAGACTTGGTCGGGGTCGGCTTCAATCGCTTGATCCCCGCCTTGAGGCACCAGCGAGATGGCCGCCACGTCCGCGGTCTTGTACCCGATCCCGCTGTAGCCAATAGCGAATTTGTCGCTGGCCACCGCTTGAACCACCGACGCGCTGCCGGGTTGCTCTTTCACCGAATCCTTATAATCGCCTTTGAACAAAGCGTGCTTCTTAAAGTAGCCGTAGGTCCCCGACGCCGAGTTGCGGCCATAGATGCTGATCGGCTTGTCCGCCCACATGCCGGTTAGCCCCAGATCTCCCCAGGTTTTGATGTTTTTGGCGTAGCCACCCTTGCGGGTCTTGGAAAAAATCGCGTCCACCTGGGCCAGCGTCAGCCCCTGCTTGGCGATCGGGTTATCTTTGTGGACATAGACCGCCAGCATATCGATCGCCGCACGCACCGGTGTGGGCTTGTAGCCAAAACGCGACTCAAAAGAGTCTTGCTCTTTGTTTTTCATCTGCCGGCTCATGGGCCCGAAATTCGAGGCACCAGCGATCAACGCAGGCGGCGCTGTCGATGAGCCCTTGCCCTCGATCTCCACCGAGACATTGGGGTACATCTTGGTGAATTTCTCCGCCCACAGCGCCATCAGATTATTCATCGTGTCCGAACCCACACTCTTGATGCTGCCCGAAACCCCCTGCACCGGCTGGTAGGAGCTCAGCTTTGAGTCGACACGCACCTGCGCCACCGCCACGGCTGCCTGCAATGCCCCAACCATTAAAACACCACCAAACACGCGGTAAAATCGGGTATTTTCCATCAAACAGGGCCTTTCATTAAACATCGTTTTTCTCTTACCTATAACAAGAACTACGCCATTCTTGTTTTATACCGAATCATGATGAATGACGATACAACAAGACCACGATCAGGCCAGCTAATGCTTGCTGCAGTTTGTGATACACCCCAACGGCGTCACCACCAACACTTACCCAATCATCAATAATCATAGGAGAAGACCGTTAGGATTTGATTTGGAAACCGTTAAAGTGCTGCTGGCTAATCCTGGCACAGCCAACACACACAACAAACAATCCTTGATATACCTCTTGTTAGATGAATTGACGGCAAGCCGGCCGACCGTGACAAGAAAACTTCCGCTGTTTTTGTGTCTCCGACACAGCTTCATACGCGATGCGTATCAGACCGCTCGCCTCCGGCTGTGGCTACGTTCACCAACGATGAACGCGCCCCAGCCACGACACTGAACTGGCACACGCTGCGCTTAACCCGAGGCCCACGGCTTCATTATTCGCCGGGTGCCTGGGGCCAAGCACAACATGCCCCAGTGCTTCGGCGTTTGATCCTGGCGCAGCCGGTTTGCGGCGGGCTAGCCCCGCGGTCACACACACCCTCACTCCCCCGGGATATAGCTAATCACCCCCGTCCACGGGCTGGAAGCGGTGGCGTAGCGTTTCTTGTCGATCCGGCCCGCGAGGTACGCCAGCCGGCCCGCTTCGGTGGCGTGACGCATCGCGTGGGCCATGCGCACCGGATCCTTAGCGTGCGCAATGCCGGTGTTCAGCAGCACGCCGTCGGCGCCAAGCTCCATGGCGATGGTCACGTCGCTGGCCGTGCCCACGCCCGCGTCGACGATCACCGGGTAATCGGCGCTGCCGCCCGCATCGGGGTCTTTGAGCAATTCAAGGATCAAGCAGATGTTGCTGGGGTTGAGCACGCCCTGGCCCGACCCGATGGGCGAGCCCGCGGGCATCACGCTGGTCGCCCCGGCGTCGCGGATCCGCTGCGCCATCACCGGGTCGTCCGAGGTGTAGCACAACACCTCGAACCCATCCTCGACCAGCGCCCGGCAGGCTTCGAGCGTGCCCACGGGATCGGGCAGCAATGTTTTTTTATCGCCCAGCACCTCGAGCTTGACCCAATCCCTGCCGGGGTTGTTGAGCTGATCCAGCAGCTCCCGGCCCAGCTGGGCGATGCGGATCGCGTCTTTGGCGTTGAAGCAGCCAGCGGTGTTGGGCAGGATCGTGTACCGGTCGGTATCGATAAAATCCAGCAACGACCGCCCCTGCGGGTCGATCAGCCGCTCTCGCCGCACCGCCACCGTGATCACCTCGGCGCCGCTGGCGTCCAGGGCGTGCTGCATGGTCTCGTAGTCGGCGTACTTGCCCGTGCCCACGATGAGGCGGGACGTCAGCGTGCGGCCCCTGATGCGCAGCGGCGCATCGCGATCGCCTGGGGCGGGTTGCGGAGGCGAGTTTGGCTTGATGATCTTGATCTGGCTCATGGGTCATCTGGGTAAGGGTTATCCCCCGCCGACGAGTGTGACGATCTCCACCACGTCGCCTTCCTTGAGCTGCGTCTGGCTGTGTTGCTTGCGTGGCACGACCGCTTCGTTGACCTCAACCGCGACCGCCCGCCCGGCCAAGCCCAGCTGGACCACCAAGCCATGGATCGATTGGTCGGCCACGGTCGTCGTCTTTTCGCCGTTTACGGTGAGGTTCATCGCCAACTGACATGATTGTATCCCAGTGATGGGGCACTGACGAGGCGAAGTGCCCTAGATGCGGTTTCAATCTCCATGGGTCGCAAGGTACCGCAACACCCCCACCGCAGCCGCCGCTGCGGTTTCAACGCGTAGCACGTGTGGCCCCAGCGACCAGGGCACACACCGGGCTTGCTGGGCGGCTTGGCGCTCTTGATCGGTCCACCCACCCTCTGGCCCGATCAGCACCAAGATACGCTTGGCGCTGTTGAGCCGGTCATCGAAGCCCGGGGGCATTGCCGCGGGAGGATCTGAATCAGGCGTGGATGGGGCGGTGGCGATCAGGCGCAGGTCGTATTGATCGATGGCGTCGAGCAAGACAGCGTTCAACGTGGTCAGCGGGTCGATGGCCATGAGGTGGGCCCGGGCGCACTGCTTGGCCGACTCGATCGCGACGCGTGCCAGCTGCTGGAGCCGACCGGGGCCGGGGTGGGCGACGCTGCGGCTGGTGCGCAAGGGCAGGTACTTGGTAGCGCCCAGTTGGCTAAGCTGGTTGACCATATCCCCAGCACGCGGTCCTTTGGGGGCGGCCGCAGCGATATCGATTGTGGGTTGGGGCGGCACGACCCGCTTGGCCTGGGTGATTCGGGCGCTAACCCGACCCGAGCTGAGTTCAAGTTGGCCACTGCCGACCGTGCCCCGGCCGTCGAAGACCTCCACCACATCGCCGGGTTGGAGCCGCAGCACGCGCTGGGCGTGGTGGGCTTGATCGGCGTCCAACGCCACCACAACACCCGATAAAAAGCGCGTATCACCACGGGGCAGCTTGGCCCCAAGCGTCGTCGTATCTGAAACCGGCCACTGTGGGCAGTAAAAACGAGGCATCGAGCCTAAAATGTAGGGTATACCCGTCTCAGATGAAACCACCCCAATGCATGGGCCGCCCGATTGACCGGTTCAGGATCAGCACCCGTTGGTCGATCGGGTGCCCCGTGGCGCCGATCGGCTCAATGGCTCCCTTTTTTGTGCGTTTGAGGGGGTGTGAAGTGAGATCCCACGGTTACAGTGAAGGTACGGACCAGCCGATAAATCGATCGGCAAGCCGATCCCGTGAGTTAGACGACACATGGGGTAGTGTGCCTCATAAATTGAGGTTGCTGATCCCCTAGACACAGCGTGTCTAGTCAAACCAGGAGGTGAAAAAGACCTAGCAAGAGACACAACACCGTGCCCAATCCAAACCAGCCGATCCCGGACGAAGCACAAGACTTAGAGCTGGACCTAGAATCGCAGCTAGATGCGCTGCTTACGAAGTTGGATAACTTGGAACCCGACCTGCTGCCGCCGGGCCTGATCCCGAAAAAGCCGCCGCCACCGTTCCGACCCCAAGCCAAGGCCCAACAACCCCAACAGGCCCAAACCAAGCCCACCGCCCCTGATGCCGTGGGGCCGGCTAACGATCAGCCGCCGGCCCCAGCAGCAGACACCGCTGAGCAAACCCCCATCACGGATCCGCTAGACCAGCTGCTCAGCCATCGGATCGAAGCTCAGTTGGATGAAGCCGACCCTTCACACATGACCCAACCCGAACCCCAACCTGAACCCCAATCCGAGGCGATCGCCCCAGCCCCCACACCACCGGTGGCCGATCCGCAGCCCGAACCCGAAACACCCCCTGCTGCGCAGCCGCCATCCGAATCCGCTCAAGAAACACTCACCGCGGACATGATCGATGCATTGCTCCAACAGCAGCTAGCGGGTCAGGATCCAGAAGACACCGCGGCATCATCGCCTGCTGATCAACCCAAAGACCAGGCAACGGACGCATCGCCCCAACCCGATGCGTCAACCCAACCATTGAGCCAGGACCAGATCGGCGCTCAGATCGACGCGTTGTTTGGGTCTGTGGCCAGCGAGCAATCCGATCAAAACGCCTCAACTCCCGGATCGTCCGGTGACGCTACCCCAGTGGCCGCCGGCGCTGCTGGGGGAGGGGGCGGCGACCTAGCCGACCAGCTCCAGGCGCTGCTAGACAACGCGGGCGTGTCAGGCGGCGACGCTGCAGCCGATGACACTGCGCCGTCTAGCGAGCCACCGCCAACACCGCCAGACCCAGACCAAGCTGCAGGACCCTCAGGTGGGGGCGGCGACCTAGCCGACCAGCTCCAGGCGTTGCTAGACAACGCGGGCGTGTCAGGCGGCGACGCTGCAGCCGATGACACTGCGCCGTCTAGCGAGCCACCGCCAACACCGCCAGACCCAGACCAAGCTGCAGGACCCTCAGGTGGGGGCGGCGACCTAGCCGACCAGCTCCAGGCGTTGCTAGACAACGCGGGCGTGTCAGGCAACGACGCTGCAGCCGACGACGCTCCGTCTAGCGAGCCACCGCCAACACCGGATCCAGACCCAGACCAAGCTGCGGGACCCTCAGGTGGGGGCGGTAACCTAGCCGACCAGCTCCAGGCGTTGCTGGACAACGCGGGCGTGTCAGGCGGCGACGCTGCAGCCGATGACACTGCGCCGTCTAGCGAGCCACCGTCAACACCGCCAGACCCAGACCAAGCTGCGGGACCCTCAGGTGGGGGCGGCGACCTAGCCGACCAGCTCCAGGCGTTGCTGGACAATGCGGATGCTACAGGAGATGAAGCAGAACCGGCCGCAGCTGAGGAAGATTCTCCACAGCAGGATGGAGCTGAAGCAACACAAGCTGAATCAGATTCAGCGTCCTCCGAATCGCTTAGCCTAGATGAAATCGATCAGCTCTTAGCCGCTCAAGCGGCGGGGGCCCTTGATGAAGAAGCCGGGTTCGACGAGACACCGGTCACGCTGGACCAGACCCAATCCTCGCAGCATGAGGCAAGCCCAGCCGAAACAGTCGGGGGTTCAGACGCCCAAGGCCCTGATCAGGCAGCGGATGGAAACGATGCCGATGCGGCCGCCCAAGGGTTAGAACATCAGCCCGAAACCAAGACCATCCCGATCACCCAGATAGCAGGGGCTGGGCAAGCCCAGGCCACCGGATCCCCAGACGCCGGCTCCAAGCAGCGGGGGCTGGCCGCCGCTGTGGAGATTGGCCAACAGGTGGTGTGGCAGGGGTGTATGGTGATCAACCGCCCATTCCGGAAGCTGCCCGCAGCGGCGCGTGACGCGGTGGGGTACGTGGCGTTGGTGCATCTGTTCCTTGGCTCCGTGTTGGTGTTCGGCAAAATCATCGGGGTCATCTAACGCAATGCCTGAACACGCCAACCGGTTCGGCGTCAGCTCATCTCAGTCCGGCCGGCGAACAAGCCACGGTGTCGGATCACCCCATCGGGTATGATTGGCCGCGTTAGAGATACCCGCACCCCAGAAAGTTTTTGATGGCGTGGGCGCCGCCTCATCTGAAGCCGGTATCGCCCAGGTGCCTGCCTCATCGGGATCACCGACGTATGTTTTTTCCGATCCGAACCGACCGCCGGCTCCAGCACACCCCGGTGATGAATTATTGTTTGATCGCGGTGAATGTGGCGGTGTTCCTGATGACCACCAGCCGGGGGGTGGTCCGACCGATGCCAGCCTATTGGCTGAATCCCACACTGCCCGAGCTGCACCAGTTCATCACCTATCAATTCCTCCACGCGGGTTGGCAGCACCTGTTGGGGAACATGCTGTTCCTGTACGTCTTTGGGAATAGCGTCGAGGATCGGCTGGGGAAGGTGGGGTACCTGTGTTTTTATTTGGCCGGCGGGGTGCTGGCCGGGCTGGGGCACGCGATGGTTGAGCTCAACCCCGTGCTGGGTGCTAGCGGCGCGGTCGCCGCGGTCAGCGGGGCGTACCTGGTGCTGTTCCCCATGAGCAACGTCACGATCCTGTATCTTCTTTTTTTCATCGGCACGTTTGAGGTCTCCAGCATGCTGCTGATCTTGTTCCAGATCGCCCAGGACGCGGTGATGTATGTGGCCCACTTCGGCGGGGTGGCGTATTTGGCGCACCTGTCGGGCTATGCGTTTGGGTTTGTGATCGGGATGGGTTTGCTGCGCACCCGGCTGCTGCCGCGCGAGCCGTACGATCTGCTGGCGATGATCGCCCACCGCCGCCGCCGCGCCCAGTTCGCCGCGCTGACCCAGAAGGGGTATCAGCCGTGGTCGCACACCCCACCCGCCACCCGGAGTGGTCGACAATCCCAGCCGACACCGCCTACTGAGTTGCAGCAGCGGGTGATGGACATCCGGTCTCAAATCAGCCAAGCCATCGGTGAGCACCGCCTCGACACCGCGGCGCAGGCCTACGCCCAGCTGCTTGAGGTCGACCCCAACCAGGTGATGAGCATCCAGCAGCAGCTGGACCTGGCCAACCAGCTGATGTCCCAGAAGCAGTACCAGGCCGCGGCTTGGGCGTATGAGCTGTTCCTCAAGACCTATGGGTCATATGCCCAGCGCGAACAGGTGGAGTTGATCCTCGGGCTGGTCTATGGCCGCTACCTCAACCAACCCGATCGCGCGGCTGAGTTGCTATCGGCCGCTATCCCAAGGCTGCACGACGTGGAACAAAAAGAGCTGGCCTTGGGGGTGTTGAACCAGATCTCCGGCTCATAAAATATAGCCGCGGTTTGGCCGCAGTCTGAAAAGGACTTTCAGGGATAAGACCACCACCCCGCGTTGTCAATGCGTCAATGCGTAGACCAGGATATTGGCGTTGATCAGCCGGGCGTTGCGCAGCTCGTTGCCGCAGCAGCACCGGCAGCCCGGCCCGGCACGGTCCGTATCGTTTAACCCAAGCGGGGAGAACACCACCGCGAGCCGATCACCCACACGAAGGCCAAGCAGCGCTTCTTGTGCCGACGCCTTGCGTGTCGGCAGCCGATCGATGTCGTATAGCGTGTGGAAGACCGGATGATCCAGGGTTAACCGTTCCATGGCCGATTCGGGGTATAGCTGCTGCGCCACACGACGAAAGGCCTGGGCCCATTCCGGGTCCGAGCACCCCGCCGACGCGATCAGCAGCCCGCCCCGATCCAGGTAAGCGCGCAGGTTGGCGGTCTCCGAAGCCGACAACGCAAACCCGCCCTGACCCGCCATCACCAGCAAGGGGTAGCTGAAAATCGCTTCATCGCCCAAGCCCACCCGCTCAAGCCGCCGGCTAACCTGGGTACGCGTTTGGCGATCAACGGTGGCTAAAAAACCCGAAGAAAAACACAACGCGGTCTTTCCCCCGGCGTAGACCAACGAGCCGACCCGGATCGGGTAGCCCGGATCAGCTACGGGTCGAGCGGTAGGCTGCGCCACGGTTTCGTGCGATAGACCCGTATCGGCCACCGCCAGCGACGCCATGCCCACCAACACCATCATGATCCATACGCATCCTAACGAGAGTGTGCCTTTATGGCTTGTGTTGGGCATGTTCCGCTTGCTCCTTCGCGAGGCGTTGGAAGTACCACGCCACCGCTTCTTGGTAAGCCTGGGGCGCCTGCTGGATGATCGCTTCAAGCTGATCGGAGCTCAAGGTACCCGCCGGCCGCTGTTCTTGGGCCGCGCCACGGGGTGTGACATCGGCTGTTTGATCCTCCGCCCGTTCGCCGCCGCGACCAACCCCCACCGCCCCAGCCAACGCCCGATCTACTTGAGCGATCAACTGATTCAGCAGCTGGTGGTCTTGCTTGGCTGCCTGGTTCAGATGTTCCAACCAGGCTTGCATCGCATGGGTGTCTCCAACGCCCCCGCTATCCGATTGGGGCGACCCGGCACCCGTTGAATCGTAGGGCGTGAGCCGAGGCAGCATCAACTGATCGAATGGCCCGGCGATCCCACTCCATGCATCGGACAAGAACCGACGTGACCCACCCGCGGGTTGAGCAGCCTGTGGTTGCTGACTGGATAGGTTGGTTGATAGTAATTGACCATGCGCTGTGAACTGCGACAGCTGTTGGTTAATCGACTCAAGCGCGCTGGTGATATCATCGGCCAAGGCTGGGCGATCGTGGGTTTGCTGGGTTAGGCTGGCCAACTGATCGGCGCGTGCTTGTAGGCGCTGCGCTTCGTCGGCGAGGTGTTCCAGTTTTGCCAGTATCTTCCGGGTCAGGGTCAGCGGATCGGGGATGGGTGTGGCTGTTGGCGTGTCGGTTATTTGGGGTGACATGTCTGTGTGTTGTGGCTGTGGCGGATTTGGCGGTACAGGTGGTGGGGTGCGAGATGTGGGTTTGATCCGGTAGCGGTGTGAGTAGCCCGACCCCGCTTCGATCCTAAATACAATGGGTTTACGCAGGCTGATCAAGCGGTGGTGGAACGCACCGGGCCCGATGCGTGCCATCGGCCAGCGCCGGGTTTCGCGCAGTGTCTGATCGTCTAGCTCCACCAACGCTGCGTGCGAGGGTACGTTCCCGTGGAGCTGTGCACGGATCTCCGCATGATCGCCCACGACTACCGGGTGGGGCTCTACGATCACCTCGAATTGGGTGAAGCTAAACGGCGGGTGATCGCCCCACGGGTCTAACCAGCGGGCAACCCCTGTGCCGACCAGCCGCGGCTGAACCAGGTACACCCCGCATACCACAAGCACCGCCATGCTCATGCGCATCATCGCTTGTCGCAACGGGATGCGGTCGACTAGGGTATCTAAATTGACCCCACCCAGAGCCGCCTGTGCGTTAGCCATGCTCCGACCAGCCATCGCCGCGGCGAACGTCCCTGTCTCACGGCTAGCCACAGGCGCCAGCCACAACGCGTTCACCAAGGGGTTGTGCTTAAGCCCATAGTGTTGTTCAACCCGCCGTGCTTCGCACAGCGTTTGGGTGTCGGCTGGTCCGGACCGTGGCCAACGCTTCCAACCCATCACGGCCAGGCCCACGATGCCTGTGGTCACCAAGACCGTTCTTACACCCGCTGCCAAGGGCACCACCGCGTCAAATAAGATCGCCCCAAGCCACCCCACCAAAGCCACCCCGATCAGCCTGCACAGCCACACCCACCGCGCCCGCCGTCGCCGCCGCCGGCTCACCGCCAGCATCGCCACCGGCAACGCACCCTCATCCTGGCTGGGCCTGTTTAAATCCATCGATACGCAGATCCCGCTACCCCCATCGGGTATGATTCGCCACAGCCAACACAACCCCGATAGGATCGATCATCATGAAACTGCTCTTTCAGGCACAACAATTCGCGATCCTCTTATTCATAGTTATATGCTGCAATAGCTGTGGTGGCCCGCAACAGACTTCTGGGCCACCCGGCGCCAAACCCCTCGCTCACCATGATGCACCGGAGTACCGTGTGATCCAAGACCGCTCCGACCGCCTGATCGCCCAGCTGCCCAACCGGCTGATCGTTGTCGTGGCCCGGGTGCAAGCCGCACCCGTCGTTTCTGCCCAGGTGTGGGTCAAGACCGGCTCGATCTACGAGCAGGAACACGTCGGGGCTGGGTTGTCGCACTTCTTGGAGCACCTGATCTCAGGCGGGACCACCGCGACGCGGAGCGAAGCGCAAAACAACGACCTGCTTAGCCGGATCGGCGCCCAGACCAACGCCGCGACCAGCCTCGATACCGTCCGCTACTACATCAACACCACCAGCGAGCACGCCGCCACCGCGATCGACCTGCTGAGCGATTGGATGCAACACAGCCTCATCACCGACCAGGAATACGAACGCGAACGGTCGGTGATCCAGCGAGAATTTTCGATGGGCCAGGGCGACCCCCGGCGGATCCTGTGGAAGCTCACCCAGCAAGCCCGCTACCGCGTCCACCCCGCACGCCACCCCACGATCGGGTATCTCGATGAGTTCCTCACGATCACCCGCGACGAGATCTACCGCTTCTATAAGCGGATGTATGTGCCCAACAACATGGTCTTCGTGGTGGTGGGTGATATCGACAAGCAGCGCGTGGTGGATCAGATCGCCTCGCTTTGGGCCAACCAAGAGCCAGCCGACCTGCCCAAGCTCCAGCTGCCCATCGAGACGCGCCCCCCAACCCCGCGTGAGCTGACCGGCACAGCCGACATCGACCAGCCGCGGCTGCGCTTGGCGTGGCCGGGCACACGCCTGGGCGGGCCGCACGACTACGCGCTTGACCTGCTGACCACCATCCTAGGCCACGGCGAGTCCAGCCGGCTGGTGCGCACCGTGCGCGACGAACAGCGGCGGGTGAACACCATCGACGCTTACAACCTCAGCTTCCCGTGGGGCCAGGGGTTTGTCGGTATCGACGCCCAAGTGGCTGTGCCGCCCCAGCCGTCCGATGACAACACCACCGCCCAACAGTGGCGCGACCAACACCTCGCATCAGCCAAGCAGGCGATCTTGGACCAGCTCCAAGCGATCACCCAAGGCCGCGTGAGCGACCAAGAGCTGGATCGCGCGAAACGCAAGGCCATGGCCTCGGTGGTCTACAGCGCCCAGTCAGCCCAATCGATCGCGTCGCGTTTGGCGCGTGACCTGATCGGGATGGGTGACCCCGATTACCTGCAGCGCTACGCCCAGGCGATCCAGGCTATCACCGCCCAAGAGCTACACGCCGCCGCCAAGCAGTACCTGCGCCCAGAGGCCATGATCACCGTCACGCTGCTGCCCCAGCCCGCAGACGCCAAGCCCCAGCCGCTGACCCGGCCCCAGCCACCCACCGACGAACCACCGGCCCAACAAGAACCGGTCGATCTGGACAACGCGGCTCTGCTGGCACGCCTGGTGTCGGCGACGCAGGCCCACGACGCCCCAGCCGCCGCGATGGCGGTCGAACCGATCCGGCGTTACGTCTTGCCCAATGGGTTGCGCTTGTTGGTGGGGCAGAGCACCGTGGTGCCCGCGGTGGCGATCCAGATGTATCACCTCGGCGGGCTGCTGGCCGATCCACCGGGCCAAGAGGGGCTTACCCACGCCACCGCCGCCATGCGCATCAAAGGCACTGCCACGCGCACCGCCCAGCAGATCGCCCAGCAGGTCGAAGACCTAGGCGCGACACTCAACACCGCCAGCGGGTACAACACTTCTTTTACCCGAGCGGTATGTCTACAAGAAGACTGGCCAACGGTGTTAGCGTTGGTGGCGGACGTCACGCTCAACCCCACGTTTCCTGATGATGAATGGGCGAAGCTCCAGCCACGCTTGCTGGCCGCGATCGATCGGCAAACCGACACCTGGTCGGGCGAGCTGCGCAAGCGGTTCCGCGAAGCGTACTTCAGCGATCACGTCTGGGCTCACACCCCAGCCGGGCAGCGGAGCATGGTCGAAACGCTGAACGCCGAAACACTGCGCACAACCTATCAACACCAACTCGCCGCCTCGCAATCGGTGTTGGCGGTGATCGGCGATGTCGACCCGGATCAGGTCTACCAGCAAGTGGAGCGGTTGTTTGCCTCAATGCCAGCCAAGCCCAAGCAGCCGTTTGAGCCACGCCAGCCCAACCCCACCAAAGATCGGGTCCTGCAATACCAGACCTCGAAGCCGCTGGCCGCGGTACAGATCGGGTTCGGCCCCATCCCCGCGCGCCACGAGCCGGATTACGCCGACCTGCAAGTGCTGGCTAACGCCTTGAGCCGGTTCCCCGGCGGGCTATTGGAGCAGCAGCTGCGTGGCCAAGGCCCCGGGTTGGTCTACGCGGTGGGTGCCGGGCCCTTTACCGGGTTGGTCCCGGGGTATTTGGCGGTGCTGTTCAACACCCAACCCAGCAGCGTCGACGAAGCGTTGGGGCGATCACTAGCGGTGATCGAACAGCTCCACCGGGTCGCCCTAGACGACGCCAACCTCGCCGCAGCCAAAGCCAAGGTCCTGGCCGACGAGTTCCTTTACAAGCAGACCCATTCCGACCGCGCCACCGATGCGGCACTCAACGAGCTGTACGGCTTGGGCCTTGATGAGCCCCAGCGGTTCCGAAAACAGGTTCAGCGGCTTAGCGCCCAGCAGCTCCAAGCGATCGCTCAGCGGTACCTCACCTGGCCGGTCACGGTCGTGTTGTCTCACCAGCCAATGCCCGAAGACCAGCTCCACCAGGCCGCCCAGTGGCCCCAAGCCCAGCCAGACTCGCCCTGACCACGGCTGCGATCTTCGTACCCCTGATTGGGTAATCGAGCGATTTTGGTTAAGCAACCGAGACCACTCAAACGATAAATCATAGTGTAGACTAATTAACGAAAAACAAGTTCTTGTTTTGCTCCCTCGCGTTGCCTCTCTGCGGCGTTAGCGCCCACGGCAGAGATGAATCGTCATGGTTGGCAGCATCCATTACCCCCCCAATCAGTACGGCTCGGCCTCGCCGGCCGACCACACCCACCTGGCCAAACTCTTGATTACCGGGCTGCTGTTGGCCGTGGCTATCCTGGCTTTTGATTTTTCCATCCCCTTGGGCGTGGCCGCGGGTGTGCCCTACATTGTGCTGGTCTTGATCAGCCTCTGGTCGCCTCGGCCTAGCCACACCTATTGGGCTGCCGCGGTGGGGACCATGCTCACGCTGCTGGGATGGGTGCTGTCATCGGAGGGGGGGATGCCTTGGATGGTACTGATCAACCGCGGCTTGGCGATTGGTGCGATCTGGATCACCACGGCCCTGTGCCTCATCTATAAGCAAAAAGTGCACCAAGAAACGCGGCTCCAATTCGAAAAAGAAGCCGCCCAGAAAGACAACGACCGCCTACGCGCCAGCCAGCAGCGGTACCAACTCGCTGTCCAAGGGACCGACGCGGGGCTTTGGGATTGGGACACACTCAGCGATAAAGCCTATTTCTCGCCCCGCTTCTTGAAGTTAATGGGAATCCAGGATGCAAGCCCACCAGAAAGCCTATTGGGATTCTTCGAGTCGGGGATCCACCCCGACCAGTGCGAGCAGGTCATGGCTGCGATCAAGGCCCACCTCAACCGCGATGCCCCGCTGGACATCGAGTGCCAGATACGCACCGATCCACAAGGCTACCGGTGGTTCCACCTGCTGGGCCAGGCGATGTGGGATGACAACGGCCAAGCCACGCGCATGGCTGGGTCGTTGATGGACATCACCGACCGCAAGCAAGCGGAAAGCACGCTGATCCAATTCAATGAGGAGCTGGTGACCAAGAACGCCGCCCTGGCCTCCGCAACCGTCGCCGCCCAAGCCGCAGCCAGATCGAAATCGGAGTTCTTGGCCAACATCAGCCACGAGCTACGCACACCGCTGACCGCGATCATGGGCTACGTGGAGATGCTCGATAACCCCAAGCAATCCCCGGAAGAACGGGCCGAAAGCATCCAGGTGATCAACCGCAACGGCCATCACCTCCTGGCGGTGATCAACGATATCCTGGAAGTCTCCAGCCTTGAGCAAGGCCAGGTGACCATCAAACGGGTAAGCTGTTCGCCGGATCAGATCGTGGCCGAAGTGATCGCGAGGATGAGCCCCCAGGCCCAGGCCAAAAACCTCCGGCTCGAGACCCAACACCGGGGCTCGGTCCCGGCCACCATCCAGACCGACCCGGTCCGGTTGAGGCAGATCCTCTTAAGCCTGGTGGGCAACGCCATCAAGTTCACCGAATCCGGATCCGTGCGCGTGGCGCTCGAAATGGCTACCCCGGTCGATCACCCCCAACCACTGCTGGGGCTGGGGGTGATCGATACCGGCATCGGCATCACCCCACAGCAACAGGCCAAGATCTTCGAGGTCTTCTCCCAGGCCGATGACTCCTCGACACGCAAATACGGCGGCTTAGGATTGGGGCTGATGATCTGCCGCAGGCTGGCCCAACTGTTGGGCGGGGATATCACCATCGACAGCACGCCCGGCCAAGGCAGCGTGTTCCTGCTGACTATTGAGACAGGGCCGCTGGCAGGCATCCACATGATCGACCAACCCCCACCGCCAACCACCCTTAGCACGGATACACCCCCAGCACCAACACCGCCACCACCATCCCAAGAGCGGTTAACCGGGCGGATCCTCTTGGTCGAAGACGGGCCCGACAACCAGCGGCTGATCTCGTTTATCCTCAAGAAAGCCGGCGCTCAAGTCGACTTGGCCCAAAACGGCCGCATCGGATACGAAAAAGCCATCCAAGCCTTCAACGCAGGGCAGCCTTACGACCTGATCTTCATGGATATGCAGATGCCCGAGCTCGACGGATACGGCGCCACCCAGCTGCTGCGCCGCAGCGGGTACACCCGACCGATCATCGCGCTGACCGCACACGCGCTGCCCGGCGATCGGGATAAGTGCCTCGATGCCGGGTGTGATGAATACCTCACCAAGCCGGTTAACAAACCCAGGCTGATTGAGATGGCTAGTCAGTTTATCTCCGGTGACCGATCGACGGTGGCCTAAGCCCAAACACGGCCATGGGGACACCAGCCGCTGGTGTGAGCACACCGGTGGCCCTCCTGACCACCGGGTCACATCGCCACCCGATGCTGGGGCTGGTGGCCTAGCAGAACCGATCAATCCGGGCGGACGTTGCGGGACTGCAGGTCGAACCAAAATTTGCTGGGGTCGTAGACGAACTTGAGCTGGCGCTTCTCAAAGGCGACAAACCAGTCCCCCCAATCCAACAGGTCCAACGCTTCGGGTTCGGCAAAAGGTGAACCGCCGATCCGGATCCGGTCGGGTTGGCCAGACAGGCAACCCGGCCAGTACGAATTTGATTCACACCATTGCCGGATCTGCTCGTGGTTGATGGTTTCGTAGACCGTCATCGTAGCTGGCCCCTGGAGTAGGGTTCATAGGATCACGCTCTGGTATACCCGCCCCGATCAAGTTCACGGGGTGCCGCCCGTCCGCGACAGGGGCGCCACCGGTGTTTGGGTGTTCCCGACGCGGCAAACGCATACCCGATGGCGATAGCCCCCCCTGCGATCAATCGTCCCCGCCGCCATCAAACGCCCCTTCATCATACGCCAAATGCTAAACCCAAGCAGGCCCGACGGCGTTGATGCTTAAACGTGTACCGCTTACCATCGGCCAACCCAAATCCGACCCATGCAACCACCCTCAATCATCCCGGCCGATGAACAGATCGAAGGGCACGCCAGCATCACCGCCCACCGGTGGTCCCGCCGCCTCAACATCGGGTACCGCAAAATCCGATTGGTCTACACCGACAAGGCGCTCTACCACAAGATCGGCAACTGGTTCCCAAAGTATCAACGAATCGATCAGAAGAAAATCAAAAAAGTGCGAATCGGCCGCTCCTGGCCGGTATTCAATATCCCATTCCTAGGCTCGACGATTTGGCTTGGTGCGGGCCTGTTCTGGGTGGGGCGGGAGATGCCGCAGGTGATTTCTCTGCTGGTGCTGTTGGCCGCGTGTGTAGGGGCGCTGGGGCTTATGGTCCAGCTGCTGGGGGGGCGGCGGCGGTACTTTGTGGTGTATGCGGGCCGGCAGCGGGCCTCTTTCAAGTCCCCGATCTACCTCAACGCCCGGCTCCAGCGCGACTACGACTTTGTCTTCCAAAGCCTCGCCAACTGGGCCAGGCGCCACAACATCCCCTGCGATGCCAGTTAACCACGCTCTATAGCCGATCTCTGTGCCCTAACAACCCGTCACCTGCCGCCGTCTAACTCTGGTTGCGTGGCCGGCGAGGCGCCGTCTGATCCGGGTCGGGGCTGAGGATGATCTAGGCCTGGGGTTGGCCCTTCGCCCGGCTGTGGATCTTGCTGGGGGTCTTGCTCAGAGCCTGAATCGGGGTGCCCTTCATCCGCCGGTTCTTCTTCCACCCGTGGATCGAACATGGGGAACCGCTTCATCTGGCGATACCAGACCGACCAAGCCGCTAGGTAGTCCTCCAGCGGCTCCATGGGTTCCGGGGCGGGCGGGAAGCGGTAGGTCTGGTTCCACGACTGGGCCCACTTCTCCAAGCGTGCTACGGCGGCTTGTTGTTCCTCGGCTTTACGCTGTTGAATCGCGTGGATCAGCGCCCGGGGCTGATCCTCCGCCGGCCCCCACGCCATGACGGCCTCAACCCCAGCCGGAGCCGGGCCGCCCTCACCCAACAACGCCTGCGCTACAGCCTGATCCAGGTCTGCGGGAACCGCCTGGGCCAGCGCTTCTTCAAGGCTGGGCTCGTAGGTGTTACCCAAGGCAAAACGAAGCGTGTTTTGGCCCGGGCTCTGCCGGATCGAAAACTCAACCGCGCCGTCTAAGAGCGTGTACGAGATCGGCCCCGAGCTTAGCGCACCTAGCCAATACCAGATCTGGGATCGTGAGCCTGCATTTTCAAGATCTTCTAAAAAATCTTTGACCAACCGCCCCTTTTGCAAGGCCCACTCGTACTCATCGACCGGTATCTGAAGCGTGATGGCCTCTGGCGACAACCGGAACCACGCGTGCCCCGCTTGGGCCGCTGCTTGGGCGCGTTGGAAAGTCCGGGACCACCGGTCGTCACCGGCTCCCTCGGATGCGTTGTCCAGCAGCCACCCATTGATCAGCCCGTTGAGCTGTTTCACAAACCCAGACGCGTTGGGGATCGCCACCAGCTGAGCCGCGCCGTGGCTGCCGCCTGGCTCTTGGTAGCGCCCGATCGGTGAGGCCTTAATCCCCGAGGCGATCAATTCGGCTAGCTGCCGCTCATGCTCCGGTTGTTCTGGGTCTTGGGCCACCTCCCGGGCCTCGTTCATCTTCAGGTGGAACGGCCAATCCAGGAACAAGATGTCGCCATGTTCCACAAATGACCCCAGTTGTTGGGCGCCTTCGCCATGCTCATGATGGCCCGAGTCGTGCACACCGTCGTAGTGGATCAGGATCCGCAGCTCATCCCGCGGCTGATCATAGAACCAAGAGATCCGCTGCCCCGTGAGTTCCACACATGACGCCAGGCACGCCATCAATGCGAACGCCACAAGGGGCCTCCAATACTGAATCTTCATAGCCATTTTTCCTTTACCCCCCTAGTTCAATCGATCGCTGATGGGCGGCCTTGATCGCGTTAACAATCGCTTGCTTAACCCCATTGGCGTCCATGT
Organism: Phycisphaeraceae bacterium; assembly: GCA_965223655.1. Classification (GTDB taxonomy): domain Bacteria; phylum Planctomycetota; class Phycisphaerae; order Phycisphaerales; family Phycisphaeraceae; genus CBDCXC01. Next base: position 60,479 of record CBDCXC010000003.1, on the reverse strand, counting down.
GCCCGATCGCCGCTTCGGTCGTCCCGCCGGGGCTGGTCACGCGGCGGCGCAGCTCCGCGGGCGCCTGAGTGGAGGATGTTAACAGCTGGGCTGCACCCAGAACAGTCTGCTGGACGAGTGACGCCGCATGTTCACCCACCCCTAGCTCTTGGGCGGCCTGGGCCATCGCCTCCGCTAAGTAAAACACATACGCCGGACCCGAACCCGACACCGCGGTAATCGCATCGAGCATCGGCTCTTCGACCCGCACGACCTTGCCCGCGGCGGCAAACAGGCGCATCGCCAGCGATTCGTCGCCGGGTTGGGCATACCGCCCCAGCGCCACCCCGGCCATACCCAGGCCCACCTGCAGCGGCGTATTGGGCATCACACGGATAATCCGAGGCCGACTGATCCGTCCCCCTGCGGCGATCGCCTGGCCAAGCTTCGCCGTGCTCACGCCCGCCATGATCGACACCACCACCTGGTCCGACGGCGCGTGCTGCCCCAGGTCGTGCGCCGCCTGATCCATCATCTGCGGCTTGACCGCGACCATCACCTGCTTGGATTGGCTGATCGCCTCGGCGTTGGCCGCGGTAGCCATGATCCCCAGCTGTGAAAAGACCGACCGCCGGCGCTCGCTAGGATCTGATGCAATCATCTGATCCGCGCCGAGCACCGATCGATCGATCGCAGCCCTGGCGATCGCCTCGGCCATGTTGCCCGCACCGATCAATCCAAACTCATACGCCATCGGTCATCCTTATGCTCAGCGGGTATTGTGGCAGATCTGAGGCAACAACGCGTGTGTGAGAACGGCTGTGCCGCTGGCCGCGTGCCACCAGCTCACCCGGGACGGGTAGACGCTTGGAACCAAGGCCCTCATGCACGCCAGCGGACCTTCCCCACGCCTGGTGGCGTTGCCCGGGGGCCAAACAGATCGGTTTGTACCGCCGCCGCCCAGCCCAGCAGGAGGTAGGCCAGCACCATGTCTTGCCGGCTGATAAACAGGCCCACCGTGAGGTAGGCCGCCAGTGACGCGATGAGCATCTTGGCCGCCGGACCCGGCCACTCGGGGCCAACCACCCACGCCAACCGCCACAGGGCCACCAGCGCACCAGCGAACAACGCAACATACAGCACCAAACCCGGGGCGCCAGACTCCGCTAGGACGCTGACAAAGTTGTTGTGCGCCGCAAAGGGCTCGGGCAGCTTGGGCTGATAGCGCTGCACGTGGTTGTGGAAGTTGCCCGGCCCCACACCGGTCAGGGGGTGGTCGCGGAACATCGCCCAACCCGCTTCCCAGATCATCAGCCGCTGATCCACGCTGTTGCGGTCATCCGTGCGTTCCCAGATGCCGGTGAACCGCTGCCAATAGCCCGATGAAAAAAACAGCACGCCACCGATCAGCAGCACGGGCAGCGCCACAGCCAACGCACGCCACTTGTGCTTGGCTTGGATCCACACCACGGCCAGCATCACCACGAACCCCACCGCGGCGGCGCGGTTATAGGTCAGGCTCAAGACCCACACCAAGCCCGCCCCTAGCAGCACGAACACCCAGGCGGCTTGACGCGGCTGGATCACCTGCCCGCCTAGGGCAACCAAGGGGATCGCGATAACGGTTAACGCAGACAGATCGCCCTCGAGGTAGACCCCCTCGCGCCCGGCCAGCATCGCACGCACACACACCGCCCCGCCCACCGCCAGCGCCATCTGCCACGACCGGCCCGGGTCGGCCAGCGTATACCCCGCCAGCAGGAACATGACCAACGCCTGGGCGTATTGCTGGGGGTGGTGCTTGAAGTGGGGGCGCCAGGGCTGGCCATCAGCCAAAGCGGCAACCATCGCCACACCCAGCCAGGCGATGAAGACAAGCATCAACCAAGCCACCCAATGCGGCGGCGCAGGCCAGCGGCGGTGACGCACCATCCACACCATCGCCCCTGTTGCGGCTAGCGCACACAGCCAATTGGGCACGCCCAGCTGAGCCATATGGAAAAAGCTTTTGTCATACCGCGGCATGCCATAGACCAACGCCACAAACCCAAACAACCCCACCGCGGGAAACCGCGGCGCCGCCACAAGCGACCCCAAACCGATACACCACGCCTGAACGAACCCCGATGACAGGCCCGCATCGATGGCTTGGAAACCGATCCAGCCGGTCACGACCAACACCGCCAAGATGTGCAGGATCTCTAGCGCGACGGCGGTCCGGGTCGAACTGCCCGTGTGGGTATGGGGCATGGCGGGCTCCGGGTTGGCTGGGCACCCTTAGACGCATCGCGTATAAAAATGCCGCGTCGGAAACACAAAAACCTTGAGTCTTGCCCTGCCGCGGACGGCCGGCTTGTCGCAAACGCATACCCGATGGGTATATCTCATTATGATACGCCCAATGCCCTATCAATCTAAACCGTGATAGGAAAAACGAAACCCGATCCGCTTCAGTGCCCATAAGCGGATGACTCTATAGATTAATCCTCCTACCCCATGAATACCCCCACCGTGGTGATCACCGAGACACTAGACGCGGGCTGCGCCGATTGGCTAGCGGGCCAGGCCACGGTGGTCTGGTGCCGATACGACCAACCCGACCCGCTGGCCGCCCACCTAAGCCAAGCCCAAGGGTTGATCGTGCGCACCTACACGCAAGTCAACGCGTCTCTGTTGGATCTTGCCCCGCAGCTAAGGGTAGTCGGCCGGGCGGGTGTGGGGCTGGAAAACATTGACCTGCGTGCCTGCCAAGACCGCGGCGTCCAGGTGGTCTACACCCCAGAGGCCAACACGCACGCGGTTGTGGAGTACACCCTCGCGCTGATCCTCGATCAGGTGCGACCACGGGTGACGCTGACCAGCGGGGTAGATGGGCAGGCATTCCATGCATTGCGCCAGCAGCACATCGGCACACAGCTGGCTGGTCGCACGCTGGGGATCCTGGGGTTGGGGCGGATCGGCAAACGCCTAGGCGCCGCTGCCCACGCACTGGGCATAAACCTGCTGGTCAACGATCTATTGCCCGCATCAACGCTGCGCCAAGCCGTGACGTACCCGTTTCAGTGGGTAGAGAAACCCCAGCTCTACGCCGGCTGCGATATCCTCAGCATCCACGCCGACGCCCGGCCCGAGAACCACCACCTGATCGATGCTGATGCCCTAAGCCAACTCAAACCCAATTGCCTGCTGATCAACACCGCCCGTGGCAGCGTGATCGATACAGCCGCTCTTGCCGATTGGGCGCGTGCTGTGGCCGATCAAGGCGGGCAAGCCGTGCTGGATGTCCACGACCCAGAGCCACCACCGCCTGACTACCCGCTCTATGGCCTGCCCAATGTCCGGTTGATGCCGCACCTGGCGTCACGCACCACCCAAGCGATGCAGAACATGAGCTGGGTGGTGCGCGACGTGGCCGCGGTGCTGCGCGGTCACCCGCCCCAATACCCCGCGTATTGAAAGGCCGCCCAGCGAGAAAACCATGATTTTATAAATAATTCACGAATTTTTTCTTGTGAAAATACCCTCACTTTGGTAATGTGTGTATTGTGAAAAGAATACGCAATATGCCATCAGGCTGAGAGAGGACAAAGTAAAAAGAGCAATAATCAGCCAAACAAGAATTTATCTTCCTTACAGTATTTTGACCTTTGGAGGAACTGAAGATGATCCGCGCGGGCTGTATTTCGGGTTTCGGTGGGGTAATGGCATTCGGTCTGATTAGCAGTATAGGGATAGGCCAGAAAGCACAAGGGGCGGCATTCCTCGCAGAAAGCCCCCTGGGGGGGCTTAGCACCAATGCCAACATCGTCAACGAACCCAACAATACCTGGTCCTGGAATACGGACGCTCCAATCACGTACAAGTTTGATCAAAACTTTCTCAATGCGTTCCCCGACACGCGTATCCACGACCAGGTACGGCTAGCGTTGCAGACTTGGCAGCAGGCGGCCGTGACCGCCAACGGAACGACCTCTCGTACGTTTTCATTTTTCCGCGACAACGGCCTGCAGCCGTTCGGGGATATCCGAACAATCGCGTTACACGAAATCGGCCACGTGCTGGGGTTCGACCATCCAGATGAAGCGGAAGGTATGGGCAATAACTTTCGCCCCGATGATTCCGGTGTGTGGAGGCCCGCCAGCGCCCTCGAAGCGCCCGATGGCCGTGGCACGGGCAACGAATTTGAGGTCGAATTAATGCATAGCTCATTCGAAGCAGGCCAGTACAACCATGTGCTGTCTAACGATGAACTGGATGCATTCCGCTTTGCTTACGACGGCCGAAACAACAATTCGTTTTCGAACCTTCGGTTCCAAGAGGTTGAGATGGGTGAAGACGCGGACATCACGCTGGGCACTTTTCTAGGTTTCGGTTCTTCATGGGCACTGGCACCTCCCGATGGCCAGGCACGGGTTCCGACGGATCGCTCCCAAGGTGGGCGTATCGATACAGCCCAGATTCTTTTTAACCAGAATTCAACCTCCCCGATGGGTTTTCAGACGCTAGCGTTGAATTGGGATGTCATCAACTCACGAAGCGACACCGTGAAGCTGGAGGTTCAGACCACCGGGACGAACAACCAAGAACCTCTGTTCCGGTTTGACAACACAAACACAGCCCGTGCTTTTACCTTAGCCAAGAACGACACCCTGGGCCCGGATTTTAAAGACGACCTGCTGCACCGCTGGGAAGACCCGATCGGGGGTGTGATCCCAAGTGGGGACGTCATGCACGTAGGCCTGGAACAAGATGTTTGGGACTGGGAGGTCGTCGCCGCTCAGGCCACTGCCCCAGATGGTAGACAACACGATGTGCCTTTGATGACGATCCACAACTGGAGCCAATCGGTGGTCCGAGAGGATCGGTCTGGCTCCTCGCCAGACCAAGGCCTGGTCAGCCGGCTCAACTCGGAAGCCGTCGCCCGCGGTATCCAGATCATCGCCCCAGCCGGTACCGCGGAAGTGTTCGACCTGTGGGTCGCTCCCGCTGGCGGGCTGAACCTGGGGTTGGATGACCTGAACCGACAAACCTTTAACCAGTTTTTTGATGATGGATCGTTGATCCGCGTCACCGAGTTTGCTGACATCACCCTAGGGCGATCCCTGCTGCCCCCAGACCCCACGGATCCGCCACCGCCTTGTGACCCGCTGACGGTTCCCTTTTGCCCCATCGACCCGATCGATCCGGTCGATCCAACCGAGGGACTCTTTGAAGATTTCATCATTATCTTGGATGGCGAGCTTAGCGATCTGCCTGAAGAGCTGCGGGAACAGGGGAATTTCGTGTTTGCCAGCCTCCCAGCGGGGGTGTTGGACGACGAACTCTTCGTGGCGATCAGCAGTTTTTCGGGCGATTCGTTGGTAACATCCTACGCCTTGTTGAATACCGCTCCCGTGGTTACCGACCCCGTGGTAAAAAAAGCTGATTTCAACCAAGACGGCTTGATCAGCGGCTTGGACATCAACGGATTTATCGTCGCGTTAACCGATCCAGAACAGTTCACTACGGCCACGGGTCTCGACCCCGCGTTGGTGGGGGACCTCAACGGCGATGCGGTGCTTTCCGGGTTAGACATCTCGCCATTTGTGGATTTGCTGATCGGTACGGGGGCGGCCGGGATCGATGCGTCGTTAAAAGACCAGATCAGATCCTTAACCGTACCCGAACCAACCAGCGCGGTGGCGATGGGGTGGGGCGTTGCTGTCTTTTTCGGGTGCTCGCGGCGGTGGTACGCTGCTTAAACCTCTCATCAAAAGAGTGTGGCTTGGCCAGCATGCTCTAGAAGCATTATGAAGATTCAACTTGAACGAAACGGCATCGATATATTTTTAACATCATGATGATCGCGCGGTTTGATCGAAGGGGCCACAGAATGATTGCTTTCCATGCAACAATGAAAAATACGCCTTTATGGGCCATAATCGTTCTGGTTTGTGCTAGCACGACTCAGGCTCAGACAATCTTCTTCTCAGATGTCGCAACACCGGGCGGCGGCGTCACCGTAGACGGGCAATTCCAGGTCACACACGACGCTTCCGATGCCTCTGGCGTACTCTATCTTTGGGTTACTGGGCAGCAGCGTGTGAACCAGACCTTGGCTCTGGATGTACACATCGATAGCGATGCGATCGCTTTCTCTAGCGCAGAAGTCGTCAATCCGTTTATCGATGTGGGTGTCCCCAGTTTTTCGGGCAACCGCTGGCAGGGTGTGGGGCAAGGCACGGTTTCAGATCGATCGATTATCAATCTGGTTGGTGTTCGTGTCACAGAGGGATTTGGCTTGGATCCGGATGTCAAGGGTTTCGACCCGCTTTACGATTCGATCTCGGATGCTTGGTTATTTGCTCGAGTCGATTATGATATCGTCGGCCAGGGATTAGCCCGCGTGTCGGTCAATCCTGGCCAAGTCGACATCGTTGACGAGGGTATTTCAATCGCTCCACGATTCGAACTTGGGGATGCGATGGTTGAGATCGTCCCTCAGCCAAGCAGCGTCCTGTTGCTGGTAAACGGTATGGGCGTGTTGTTGCTCCGGCGTACGCAGCGCCAAGCCACGTAGGCCCGGGTCTATTGATCTTTCGTTTCGTTGTTTCACCGCATGGCGTGACACCGCTTGGGCTTGTTCGATCGCATCTAGGACTTGTTGGGCGGTGTAGAAATCGCCTTGGAAGACCACCTGCCCGTTGGCATCAAACACGATCAAGAGCGGGATGGTGAGCCGGCCGGCTTTTTTAAGCATCCGCCGACCCGGCTCGTTGCGCCCGGTCAGGTCGACCTGCATCGCCACCACGCCCGCTTGGTTGAGCCGCTGCGCCACACGGGGCTGGTTGAGCACGTTCTTTTCGAGCCACTTGCAGTTGAGGCACCACTCCGCGGTGAAGTCCATCACCACGACCTGTTCATCTTGCAACGCTTGGGTGAACCGCTGGGGCGTGTAGGGCACCCATTGGATCGGCCCGGTTTGTGTCAGCCGCATACCGCCATAGACCGACCCAGCCATCACCAATAACCCTACCCCAACAAACAAGACGCGCTGGGGGATCGAATCGGTGATCCGCATCGTGCGGTACGCCAGCCACCCACCCGCAGCGGCGATGAACCCCATCACCGGCCACCAATACATCAGCGTCGGTGGATCGGGCGGGTTCACCAGCACGCCAGCCAGCCCCACACCCACGAAGTACGCCCCTACCGCCAACAGCAGCAGCCCCATCACCTGCTTGATCAGTTGGCTGGCTGGGCCCGTGCGCGGCATGCGGCTAACCCATGCGGGAAACGCCCCAAGCAACAAATAGGGCAACGCCATCCCCGACCCGATCGCGGCAAACGACACGAGCGTGGTCGCGGGGTGCTGTGTAGCCGCCCACGCCGCTGCGGCGCCCATGAACGGAGCGGTGCAAGGCGTTGAGAGCACCGCGGTCATCACGCCTAGCCCAAACGAACCGGTCAGCGTCCCCTGCTTGGGGTCAAACCGATAAATCAACCCAGGCAGGCGCACCGGGGCGAACCCAAACATCCCCACCGCCATCAACGCGATCAACGCCCCCACCCCCAGCGTAAACGCGGGGTACTGGAACAGCTGGTTGGTCGCGGTAAAGCCGCTTACCCCAGCGATCACCGCCCCAAGCGCCACCCAAAACACAACAACCCCCACCCCCATCACCAGACCCAGCGCCAAGCACCGCCCCCGGCTGGTCGCCGCGTGGCTTAGTCCCATGATTTTCAGCGGGATCACCGGCAGCACACAGGGCGTGAAGTTCAGCAGCAGCCCGCCCATCGCCGCAACCAACAGCAGCACCCCAAAGCCCCACCAGCTGGCCACAACCACCGAAAAACGCAACCCAAACGCATCAAACTGAACCGATGGCTGGCTGGGGCTGTCGGCCGTGGCGGTGAAGCCCAACACAATATCCGCTTCGGCCTGGGCAGAAGGATCGAACCGTACAGCGTGGCCCACGACCTCAAGATTGACCGTCAAAGGGACTGTGACCGGCGGCAGGCACTGCGTGCGATCGCAGGCTTGGTAGATCAACTCAAACTCAACCTGCTTCACACCCGGCTTAGCGTCCCCAACCACCGCTATCGGGACGTACAGCACCGCCCGCCCCTCGTAGGCCGTGACCCGCCGGGGTTGATCGTCTGTGCCTACGGTCACCGCCTTTGGCGGGGGGTAACGCACCGGGTCGATCCACAAACCCACAGGCCTATGGATAACCCGCAACGCGGTGGGGATCAGCGAATCATCGTCTAGCTGGTGCTTGGGCGGGTTGATGTGGAAACCCGGGTGGATGTCCAACACCACCGCCAGCACGCACCGCTCCGCGCTGGCCGGCACCGGGACAAACAAGCCCGACCGCACACCGACCACCGGGTTAGGGATTGCCTGCTGGCCCCATGCCGTACCCACACACCCCGCCATGACAAGCGCCCCAACCAACCAACCAGGCAAAAGTCTACGATGACAACACAAAACCGTCATGGGGTTAACCCGTTACCGCGTAACCGACAATTGGAGGGGCAAAGCGCGATCACCCGATAATATACGCGAAGCCCCGATTGGCTATAAGTTAAAACTGCTAACAACACCGGCCGATTCCCAAGCCCACATTGGGGCTTATACCAATCCCGATCAGGTTGACGGGGTCCCGTTGGCCCGCGGCAGGAAAATCTTGGGCGTTTTGGTGATCCCGACGCGGCAAACGCATACCCGATGGGTATATCTCGATGGCTGATCTGCTTGATCAAAGTGAAGTTGACGCCTTATTGGCCGCGGTAGAAGGCGGCGACCTGGGCGGCGGCTCCGCCGGTCAGCAGGACAACAAAATCTTCTCAAGCTGGCGCAAGGGCGATCAGCTGGAAGATGTCGAGATCCGCCCCTACGACTTCAAGCGACCCGAGCGGGTCAGCAAAGACCAGATGCGGGCCCTGGAAAACCTCCACGAAAACTTTAGCCGCAATTTTGGCGCCTCCTTGTCGGGGTTCCTCCGCACCATCACCGAGGTCAAGGTGGCCAACATCGAGCAGATGACCTTCAGCGAGTTCACCCACAGCCTGCCCAACCCCACTTCGTTTAACCTGCTCTCAGCCGATCCGCTCGACGGCACCATCTGCCTCGAGATCAGCCCGCTGATCATCTACCCGGTGATCGACCGGCTGCTTGGGGGCTCCAACGCGGACCTGTTTATCCCCCAGCGGCCGCTGACCGCGATCGAGCTGCGCCTGGTCAAAAAAATCATCGACCGGGGCACGATCAGCCTCCAGGAAGCGTGGGCGAACGTGACCACGATCGCCTTTGAGCTAGTCGATACCGAAAGCAACCCACAGCTGGTCCAGATCGTCCCACCCAACGAGGTTGTCGTGGTGATCGGGTTTGAGATCAAGATGGGCGGGCGCGCCGGCACCATGAGCCTGTGCATCCCTTACAACGTGATCGAGCCGGTGATCAATAAGCTTAGCAACCAATCCTGGGCCGCGTACAAGCGGAACCGCGGCGATCAGCTGCGAGACCGCGTCGCCCAACACCTCGACGCGGCCAAACTCACGGTCACCGGGATCCTGGCCGATACCACCATCACGCTCCAGGAGCTGCGGAGCCTGCAGGTCGGCGACGTGATCCTCACCGATAAGCCCGCGTCCACCCCGCTGACACTCACCGTGGGCAACCGCCGGAAGTACATCGGGCACTTGGGGCAGCACAAAGGCAACCGCGCGTTCAAGGTGATGCGCCCACTGTCACCCAAAGACCGCGTGTAGCGCCCACCCCCAACCATCCCAATCAAGCCAGCGCCATGATCCAGGGTGCCGCTACCACACCACCTCAGGTGCCGCAAACACCGGGCCGTCGCTGCAGGCCAGCCGATACCGCCACGGCCGACCCGATCCGGTCTGGCCCTGCGGGTCGTGGGGCGACTCGATCTTCACCACACAGGATTGGCACGTCCCCATCCCGCACCCCATCGCCTGCTCCAAGCACACCTGACAGTCAACCCCGTGCCTACCCGCCAACTGGGTCACCGCCTGCATCATCGCCTCGGGACCACAGGTATAGACCACCGCCCGGGCGGCACCCTCAGCGGGCATGGCGCTGAGGTACCGCGCCAACCCATCGGTGATTCGGCCCTGCAGCCCCACCGACCCATCGTCGGTCGTCACCACCGCGGGGAAACCAGACTCAGCAAACGGCTCGACACAGGCGTTAGGGCGCCCCTCTGGGTCGGGTTGAACGCCTGATCGTAGCGATACAGCCAGCAGGTCGCTGGTCATCGCCCCGACAAACCCCACCGCGTCCCAACCGGCGTGGGCCATCGCCTGGGCCAGGTACAGCATCGGCGGCAGCCCCACCCCGCCGCCGACCAGCAACCCGATTGACTTGCCCGCCGGCAGCGTGAACCCATTGCCCAGCGGGCCGATCAGATCCGTATGATCGCCCCGCCTCAGCCCCGCCAGCCAACCCGTGCCCACCCCAACCACACGGTGGAGGATATCGATCCAAGCGCCCCGATCGTCATCGCCTCGGCCCGCGAGGCTAAACGGCCGACGCAGCAACGCCAACCGCGCACACAGCTCCGGTTGACCCAACGCCACACGCCCCCCACCCGCTTGCCATGCCAACACGCGATCGAGCGGCCCTGCGGGGATCGATCCGCCATTGGGTGGCCGACAACCCAGCTGCACAAACTGACCCGGCTGGGTTTCGGGAAAACACGCGGGGACGCGTAACCGCAACGTGAAATGCTCTTGGCCAATGGCGTGGTTGGACATCACCACCGCATCAAAACGACCTCGCCGGATTGGGGGTTGAGAGTCAGATAGCATGGGGGTGATACCCGTCCCGATCAGATTAACGAAATCCCGTTCGCCCGCGGCAGGGAAACCTTGGGCGTTTTGGTGATGCCCACACGGCAAACTTATACCCGATGGGGATATACCCGTCCCGGATGAGCCCATCCCCAAACCGACCGCCCGTGTCAGGGAACACGCGATCCGCACCCATTCAAACATGATGCCTCAAGACACCAGCATGCCGGGGGATTGGTGTTGCCTTTGGGCCACACCGCCCTCAACCCGGGCCGGTGAGGTGTCGATAAGAATCAGGCCATGTCGCACCCAGACAACAGCCCACCGCCCCCGATTGTTGCATCCCAGCAACCCGGCCCAGCAGACCCCACGCCAATCACCCACAGCCTGCCCCGGCTGGTACACGAGCTGGCGAATCTATTAGACGGCAGCCTCCGCAACGTTCTGATGGCGATCGGCGACCTCAAAGGATCGACACCAGACAAAGCGATGTACCTGGGACAAAGCGCCGAGCCGCTGGATCGGCTCCAAGCCGCAGGCTATGCGATGCAGCAGATGGCCTCGCTGATCCGCCACTGGCAACAGCACCACAAGCACACCCCCTCCCCGGCCTGGGGACCGTCGTCGCTGGGGTTAGCCGCCCAGCACGCGGCTGTGCTGGTTGGGCCCGATGCCACCAAACACGCGATCGAGATCCGGGTCGAGCTGCCCGATCATCTCGCGGGCCTGCCCGCCGGCCCAGCCTACACCATCCTCACCAACGCGCTACGCAATAGCGTCCAGGCCATCGTCTCCACCGATCTGCTTGAGCCCAGCGACGGCGCCGGGGGCTGGTGGATCGAAATCCAGGCCCAAGCGGTCGGGCGCAGCCTGGAGCTGTGTGTCCGCGACAACGGCCCGGGCCTGCACCCCACCATCGTTGATGCTCAAGGCCAGCTGCGATTGGGCCAATCCACCAAACCCAACGGGCACGGGATCGGCCTGTGCCTGATCCATGACATCACCAACGCGCTGGGCGGGTCTGTGTCGTTACGCAACCGCACCCCACACGGCGCTCAGCTTACCGCGCGATACCCATTGGACGAGGCATTCACCCGATAGCCCGACCTCATAAGGCTTCCCCTAGACGATCGCTATGGTCATCACATCACGCATCCTGGTAGTCGATGACGACCCCGTGGTCGCCGAGAGCCTAGCCGAGTTCTTATCACGGGAAGGCTACACCACCGCGACCGCCGGCGATGGCAATGAAGCGCTGACCCTGCTTGACACCGCAGCCAAAGCCTCCGACGGCAACGGCAACAGCCCCGGCTTCGCCCTGGTGGTCACCGACCTGAATATGCCCCGCTGCGACGGCATCCAGCTGATCAAAGACCTCCGCAAGGCCCACCCCTCGGTGGCGTCGATCGTGATCACCGGATTCGGCAAGATCGAGTCGGCCGTCGAGGCCATCAAGCAAGGCGCCGTCGACTACCTCACCAAACCCATCGTCGACGAAGAATTGTGTATCGCCGTCAACAAAGCCATCCAGCAGCACGCCCTGCTCGTCGAAAACCAGTCGCTCAAAGACCAGCTGATCCAACGGTACGGCATCAACAATATTATCGGGGCCGACTACCGCATGCAGAAGGTCTACGACCTGATCGAGGCCGTAGCCGAGAGCAAAACCACCGTGTTGATCGAGGGCCAAAGCGGCACGGGTAAGTCCATGGTCGCCCACGCGATCCACACCCGCAGCCCCCGCCACGCCGGGCCCTTCATCACCTTCTCTTGCGGCGCAATCCCCGAAACCCTGCTCGAAAGCGAGCTGTTCGGGCACGTCAAAGGAGCCTTCACCGGCGCCGATCAAGACAAACCGGGAAAATGTTTGGCCGCCCAAGGCGGCACCCTGTTTATCGATGAGATCAACTCCGCCACACCCACGCTCCAGCTCAAACTGCTACGCGTCTTGCAAGAAAAACAGTTCGAGCCCGTGGGCTCAACCAACACCATCCAGGCCGATGTCCGGTTTGTGCTAGCCAGCAACCAGCCGCTGGCCAAGCTAGTCGAAACGGGCTCTTTCCGTGAGGACCTGTTCTACCGCATCAACGTGGTCAACATCCACCTGCCGCCGCTGCGTGAGCGGATCAGCGATATCCCCTTGCTGGTCGAATCGTTCCTGGTCAAGTACGCCAAAGAAACCGGTAAGGAACGCACGATCAGCGAAGAAGCGATGGTCGTGTTAGGCCGCCACAGCTGGCCCGGTAACGTGCGGGAATTGGAAAACGTGATCGAACGGGCCGTGGTGCTTAGCCGCAGGCCGATGATCGACGTCGACGACCTGCCCGAGTCTGTCCGGGGCCAACCCGCGGGTGAACCGTCAGGCCACAATGGTATAAATCCTTCTAATCAAACATCTAACAGCGGAAGCGTGATCCCTGCCTTGGCCGGCGGATGGACCCCCATGCCCCTGGCCGAAGCGCTTGAAGCCCCCGAGCGACAGATCCTCTTAGCCGCGCTGCAAGCCAATCATTGGAACCGCCAAGCCACCGCCCGACAGCTGGAGATCAACCGCACCACGCTGTACAAAAAGATCAAACAGTACCGGCTTGACCCAACCCAATAGCGGCCGCCCCCGTATACCACACCACAGGCTTGCGCCCCCCCAACACACCGGCGCGGTGTCTGGCTTAATGGATCAACCACGCGGTGGTGACGGGCCGGTGCAAGCAGATACGGGTACGATCAAACCCAGCGCTATGCACACCGCTGCGCTCCAAACACCGTATCGAATCAAGCGCTTCCGCATCGGCTTTCAATCGATATGGATCACCTGTCAACGTGTTGTTCGCCCCATCGATTGATCAAGGATTCGCGCAAACTCTTGACGCTTTGCTAAAGGCAGTTTGGCGACGATGCCGATAGGAATTCTGTTGTGTTGAAGAGTTGTGGTTGACACGGTTCTCTTTAGCACGTTACAGTTGCTCCTAGCTCCGAGGTTTGCTGAAAGGATTTCAAGCCATGGCAAAGAAAAAGACAACGCGAAAGAAGGCCACCCGCAAGAAGGCCGCTCGGAAAACGGTCAAGCGGAAAGCCACGAGGAAGAAAGCCACGAGGAAGAAAGTAACCAAGCGGAAGGCCACACGTAAGAAGGCCACACGTAAGAAGGCCACACGCAAGAAGGCGACTCGTAAGAAAGCGACCAAGCGGAAGAAGACCACCCGCAAGAAAGCCACCAAGCGGAAAAAGGCGACCAAGCGGAAGAAAACCACCCGCAAGAAAGCCACCAAGCGGAAAAAGGCGACCAAGCGGAAGAAAACCACCAAACGGTCTAGGTAACACCGTTGTGACGTCGGGTGGCCGTGGAACGGCTACCCCAAGGTTTGAAGCAGCCGGCCGCTCCGAATCTAGGCCGGCTGCCTCAAACAAACCCGTCTTAAGCCTCGGAGCCAGCACAGAACAAGGCGCCCCAAACGGGGCGCCTTTTTTTGTGGGCACACCCTGCCAATCGTCGCAGGCCAACGGCGCGTCACCCACCACCAGACACACAACGCCCGTGCCTGAAAAGAGCGGCCAACGGAACGCCGGCCCGTGGCCACGCCGCACACGACCGGCTCACCCCACCGACGACCCCGGGGGCAGGGGTTTGGTGATTTCCAGGACCGCTAAATCACCGACCGACTCGCCTCCGGGTGTTAGGGACGACGCGGCCAAGAGCATCCCGTTGGACGGTTCACCGCGGATGGTGCGTGGCTGGAGGTTGGCCACAACCACGATCTGCTTGCCCACCAGGGCAGACGGCGGGTCGTAGAAGGCCTTGATCCCCGCACAGATCTGCCGCTGCTCGCCGCCTAGGTCAACCTGCAGCTTCAGCAACCGATCGGCATTGGGGTGGTGCTGAGCCGACAACACCGTGGCAACACGCAGGTCCAGCTGGACGAATTGATCGTATGTGATGGTGGGCTTGAGCTGCATCGTGGGTCTCCCGATCTCAGGTTCACGGTACGCCGATAGATAAGAATAATGAAGATAGCGGATCAGCCACCATGGTGCAGGGCCCTAAAACCATCGCGGCCCTAACATACCCCCGAGGGTATCGCGGCATGACCCCCTAAGGAGTTTTTTTTTGGCCAAGCTGTCACATCTATCGGGTCGGTTCGGCAGACCGCGGGGATGGCGACGCGGGCTGATGATCGCGATGCTTGCCCTCGCCACCGTGTTGTTTGGGGGCTACCTCTATTTTGCTAGCCCAAGCCGGGTCGCGAAGCTGGCCGGGGACCTGCTAGCGGGGATGACCGGCGCCGAGGTGCGGATCCAGTGGGCACGTTTCGGCTTTGACGGCACGATCATGCTCCAGGGCCTAGAGATCCGGGTCGCAGAGGCCCACGGCGACGCGGGCCGGCTATTCGATGCGCCTCAGGTGCTGATTAAGCACGATCTGTTAAGCCTTTTCCGAGGCCGGTTTCGCCCCCAATTGCTGACCTTTATCACCCCGACGCTGCACCTGACCGAATTGACCGACACCAATGTGTTTAATTTTCAGCGGCTACACGAGCAGCGTCAGGCCGGGCCGCCATCTGCTGCACCCACGATGCCCCAGGAGCTGCCCGAGATCCGGCTGCGCAACGGCCGGATACAGTTTGGGGAGGTCGCCGCAGGCCGCTTTGAAACCCTGGGTACGGTCCAACTCAGCGGGAACCTGTTGCCCGCGGTGGATCGGCGGGGGGTCTATTTCTTTTCCCTGCGACAGCAGCCAACCCAGGCCTCGTCATCCCACCCAGGCCCGGTGCTCGCCGGCAAGCTGGATCTGCAACGCCTCACCGTCGAAGCCGGGGTGGAACAGCTAACCTTTGGCTCGCCCCAACGCAGCATGCTGCCACGCCGGCTGCGCCGTTGGTGGGACCTGCTTGAGCCGGTGGGCTCGCTGCCTTCGGTACAGTTCGGGTACAACCCCGACCCTCAGGTGGGTTTCTACGCCGACCTGCAGCTGAATGATATCGCCATCACGCTGCCCTATGGCGAGCTGGACTCCCGCATGACCGGGGTGTCGGGTCGGTTTTCGATCGCCAATGAAACAATCGAAGT
Organism: Phycisphaeraceae bacterium; assembly: GCA_965223655.1. Lineage (GTDB taxonomy): Bacteria > Planctomycetota > Phycisphaerae > Phycisphaerales > Phycisphaeraceae > CBDCXC01. The sequence goes on along the minus strand of CBDCXC010000003.1, from coordinate 44,639 downwards.
AACGGACCTGACCGGGGAGATTGAAGGCCTGCGGTACACCATCAGCGGCCGGGTGCAGGGCTTTAGCCACGACGCGCCGTTCACGCTGTCCGCCCAGACCCAACGGTTTGCGATCCCCGATCAGCCGCGCTACCTGCTGGCGTTGCCCACCGCGGTACAGAAGCAATTCCGCCGGTTCTCGCCGCAAGGCACGTTTATAGCCCAGGTGCAGATTGAGCGCCGCAAACCCGGGGGGCAGCTGACCTACGACGGCAGTGTCCAGGTCCATGACGCTCGCATGTTGTTCGAACACTTCAAGTACCCGCTCCACCATGTACGGGGGTTGCTGCGGTTTAACGATGAGCAGATCGAATTGATCAACTTCCAAGGCCAAGGCCAAACCGGCGCCCAGGTCACGGTCAGCGGCCGGATCGCCCCCCCCAGCCAAGACGCCGCCGTTCACATCGTGGTCACCGCCCAAAATGCCCCCATCGATTCGGTGTTGCGCCAGGCGATCCCCCAGCAGCACCGCGACATGATCGATACGTTCTTTTACCAGACGGGGTACGACCGGCTGATTGACCGAGGCTTGATCCAAACCACCCACCAGCAAACCCAGCGCCTCAACCAGCTCGAACTGCTGCGCGCCCACCGGCACGACTTGGCCCAACAACCCACCCCCAACCGCGATGTGTTGGCTTCGTTGGACGCCCAGCTGGATCAGATACGCAAGCTCATCGAAACCCCGGTGTTCGACCTGGGGGGACGCACGACGGTCGTCGCCGAGACCCAGCGGACCATGGGGCACGACAACCCGTTCCGCACCACCATCGGGCTGTCGCTGGCTGAGGCCAATGGGCTATACCGTTACTGGCCTTACCCGATCCGGGGCCGAGCCGGCCGGCTGTTGATCAAACCCGATCGGGTCATCGTCGATCAGATCCAGGTCCAAGGCATCACCGGTGCGGTGGGCACGATCAACGGCAGCATCGATTTGCCATCGGATCAGCGCCCTTACCCGATCCCCAAGCTGCGGCTGGCCATCGACGCGATGCCCAGTGACCCGGTGCTATTTGCTTCACTGCCTCAGCCCCACGGGCAGTGGCTAAGCGACCTGGGCTTGACCGGTGAGCTTCACGCAGCGGGCCGTATCGGCTGCGACACACACAACCAGATCGATTTCGATATCCAGATCGATCTTCAGCGTGGTGGGGTCCAGCCCTATGGTGGCCGGCTGAAAGTCGAAGCACTGGTGGGCAACGCCACACTCAAACGCAGCGGGCTAGAGGTCCATACGCTGGCGGGGCGTTACGGATCGGGCCGGCTTAGCCTCCAAGGCCACGCCGATTGGAGCCAAGACCCACCGCAGCTGGGCTTGACCCTGTCGGGCCAAGCCATCCCCATCGACGCAGCCCTGCTGGACCTGCTCCCGCCCGATCACCCCAAGGCCCCACCACTCCACCAGCGCTTCGCCCAGCACCAACCCACCGGGTTATTCGACACCGATGTGACCTACCGCACTGTTCCCGATCAACCCCCAGACATGAAGATCGATCTGCGGCTCCACGAGCTGGGTGTTGAGCTGTCGGGTCAGCGCATCACACTAACCGACATCCAAGGCAGCCTCATCGCGACCGCCACAGGGATCGCACTCAAGGGCTGGGGCGGATCGTTGGACACCGGTCAATTCCGAGCCTGGGGGCAAGCCGCGTTTGATCCCCAGCTGTCTTACGACCTGACATTCGACGCGCGATCCCAACAGATCGGACCGGTCACACGCGCGATGCTGCCCCAAGCGGTGCGTGAGGTGATCGAAGGGTTGAGCCTCAACGGCGGCTACAAGATCCAACAGGCCCGCTTGGTGCACCACCCCGAAGCCGAACCGCCTGAGTTTGAATTCCGTGGCCAGGCTCAGCTGACCGGGGCAACCGCTGCGCTTGGCGTGCCGATTACCGACATGGACGGGCGCCTATCGATCCATGCCAAGAGCCAAGATGGCTCGCAGTGGCCCAGCGTCGACCTGCGGTTCGACGCCCAGCGGCTTCGGGCCGCCAACCGCCTCACCAGCCCGCTGTCGCTGCGCATCGCCACCGCTGCGGATCGATCCGACTTGCTGAACATCCGCGATCTGCGTGGTGCCTGCTACGGCGGGACGCTGCTGGGCTCGGGGCGGGTCCAACTGGGCCAGGGCGGATACTACCAGATGAAGCTGGTGGTTCAGGACGTGGCGATGGACCCGTTTGTTCGGCCAGAGAAATACCCCGATCCACCCACCGCCGACACCGGCAGTTCACCCCACGCCGGACCGTTGCACAACACCGATCCGGCGCCCGCGTCGGAACCATCGGAACCAGAGGATCCCTACACCGGCATCTTGGCCGCGAATCTGGACATCGAGGGGTCGCTTGATCAACCCAACCGCCGCCGCGGGCGGGGCCAGATGGAGATCCGAAACTCCAATCTTTATGAGGTGCCCCTGTCGCTGGCGCTGATGCACCTGTTGAATCTTAGCTTCCCCTCAGCCAGCTCGTTTGACCGCGCCTCGGCTAGCTACCTGATCGAAGATGACCAGATCTGGTTTGACGCAATCCGATTTGAGGCCCCCACGATCGAGATCGTCGGATGGGGCGCCATGCAATACGACACACTCGCATTGGACTTGTTGCTGCACACGCGCAACCCATCAAGCCCAAAGCTCGGGGCGTTGTCCGAGCTGTTGGGGGTGTTTAAAGACGAGCTGTTAAGCATCCAGGTCAAGGGCACGCTGGCCGACCCCAAGCCCGAGGCCACCAGCTTCCAAGGGTTCAAGCAGTCGTGGGCGGAGATCTTTGGCTCCCCAGAGAAGCAGGATTACGCACCGGTCTCGGGTGTGCGTGGCAACGCCAACACATGGGGCCAGTAGGCCACACCAACCGCTTCGAGCAGCCCCGGGGGGATCCGCCCCTGCTGGGGGCCAACCGTGTCGGGCTCACACACCGGCACGGTGGCCAGGACCGGCGTCTGGTTCATCCGCTCGAGCCACACCCGGTTGGTCGCCATCGCGGGGTCGGTATGCAGCGCGGGGTCGGGCCCGTAGCCGTTGACCACCAAACCCGCGACACAGCAACCCGCGTCGCGCAGCAGGCGGACCGTCATCGCCGTGTGGTTGAGCGTCCCCAAGCCCGCCTGGGTCACCACCAAGACGGGGTACCCCAACCAAACCGCGAGATCCAACACGGTGTGGTGCTCATCGAGCGGCACCAACAGCCCACCGACCCCTTCGATGAGCAAGGCCTGGCTGGCGTTGCCCAGCAGCTCGAGGCTACGCCGGATCGGACCCACGCCCCAGGGCGACCCGGTTTGCTCCGCCGCCACCGCGGGCGCCAAGGGCGGGGCGTAGCGGATGGGGTTGATCACTTCCAGCGGCTGGCGGCAGTCGGCGAAGTGCGCCAGCGCTTCGGCGTCGTCGCTGACCAGGCCCCCGCGTTCGCGGCGGCAGCCCGTCGCGAACGGCTTGCAGACCCCCACCGACAGGCCCCGCTGCCGCAACGCCCAGGCAACCGCGCAGGTGATCACCGTCTTGCCCACGCCCGTGCCGGTGCCGGTGATGAACAACCCCGGTTGTGATAACCCAAGCGGTGTATCGAACATGGTGGGATGATACACTGAGGCCCTCCAAAAAAATGGGAGGGGCTCAACCGTTGGGCAAACACCATACCCGATGCGCACCGCTTGGAGGCCCTCATGGCCAGAATCGAATACCCGTTCGCCGATCCATTTGATTTCCAAGCATTCGAATCCCATTACGCCCAGTGGCTTGGGATCGGCAGCCATCACGCCCATGCGTTACGCGGTATCGCGATGGAGTACTGCTACGGCGGCCTCCCGCTCAAATCACTCTACGCAGAGATCACGTTTGAGCCATCCACAACCCAGCCGCTTCACGCAACGATCGCGCTGCGACCCACCCGCGGCTGCGGGTTGCCGCCGCTGGTGATCCACGACGTGTCGCTGCGGCAATTCCTGGCCTCTGGGATGCCAAAAAAAGATTGGTACCAAAACGGCTGGATCGGGCCAGACCATCTCTGGGCCCCCAAAGAGGGCGGGTATTGGGCCGATTTCGCCGACGCGCAATACCGCCTCGAGCTGGCCCACGCCGAGACGTGGCGGTGGAGCATCGTCTTCAAAAAAAACAACCAAGCCATCGGAGGCGCCCGCATCACAGGCGGCGACCGGCTATCCCACATCGAGCTGGTCAACAACTGCACGACAACGACCGGTTTCGAATGGAAGGTTTCCATGAACGGCCGAAGCTACCACGGGAGCATCCAAGTCGACGACGCGTTTAGCGCGTTCTACCGCCGGCTATCTGAGCGGCAAGCCGGGAGCCTGCCCATGCAATCCAACGAACTGACCACCGGCGACCCGCGATACGCCGGTGAGTCGCGGGTGTTCGGGTTTGGGCCAACGTCGGTTTACGGCGCCAGCAAGGGTTGGGGGCCCGGCTACGATTCGCTCACGCCCGGCAACACCATCCGCATTGATCTAAACCGGTACCGGTCGCTCGCCCCGGCCCACGAGATCCCCGTGGCGTTCTCGGGCTCAAACATCGACCGCGGGGCCATTGTGTATGACCGGTACGGTCAAAAGAGCCCCTATTTCGAGAAACCCAAGATACGGGGGCTGTCCCACAGCATCCGCCGGTCTCAAGGCGGCCCAGAGGAAAAGCAACTGCCCGGGTCTTACTCGGATATCGAAGCGTGGCACGAATTGAATCTCCCCAATTTCGAACCCGTGGGGATCTACAACCACGCATCACGCGTCTGCGTCCATGGCCACCGCTGGCTGTACGCGTTAAACGCGTGTGTGATCCGGCGCATCGCACACAGCGGGCATCAAGGACAACCCTATGAGCTAGAGTTCCAACACACCGGCAACCAAGGCGCGTTTCAACTCAGACGCGTCGTGTTGGGCAACCTTGACCTGCAAGCGATCCTGGCGTCCCCCACACCCTCCACCATCCACCGCTTCGGATACGGGGCTAGGCCGACCGTGATGGATTACGATCCGGCCTTCCGGCCCCCTACCGATCCCGCCCACCCCGGGCCGTATGCTTTTTTGTTGGCGGGGCCCGACGACCAAGGGCGTTGCGATTACTTTATCTGCCCGGAAGCCTTCGGCGTGGAGCGGGCGATCTTAACCGGCGACCCCCTGAATCGAACGATCACCGTGGAGCTGGTCAGCTTCGAACGCATCCTCCTGCTTTGGCGAGCCACCTTCCCTGTGCCCGACCTAGGCCATGAGCCGTCAATGAGCATCCATACCCGCCATCAAAAAGCATAACCGAGGCGCGGACGAACAAGACTCAAAGCGACAATCTTGTCGCTGCCAGATAACGCTCGTAGTCAGATGGAGTAGTGACTAGTACACGTGCGGTGGCTCATCTCGGCCTGTATCACTGACCCTTCGAGCCGGCTTTTTGCTTTGCGCTTTTGGGTTTGCTGCGCTTCTTCTTCCCGGTTTTTTGGCCGCTTGATGCCTCTTGGGTGTCACCCTTGTCGGTGGGTTTGACCTCTGTGATCTTCGCGGATTCGAGGATCTTATCCAGTGTTTTCTGTTCGCGGATCTGCAGGTAGAGGTATTCGATCTCGCCACGCTTGACCATCTCCTGGCGCAGCTTTTCGGGGCGGCGGCCGTCCTGCATGGCCATCATGGCGATCCGCCCGTTGACCTCGGCCTGGGAGACGTCGATCGCCAATGCCTTGGCGGCTTTGTCCATGATGAAAAACTGCTTGAGTTGATTGATCGCTTCTTCTTCGCTTTCTTCCCGCATCTGGGCGACCATTGCCTCGACCTCTTGCTCGCTGGCGCTGTTGCGGTAGACCAGGTCCAGCTTGCGGCGGTGCAGCAGCCGTTCGGTTTGTCGGCTGGTCATCCCCTCGGGCAGCTCCAGCTGGACTTGCTGCATGAGGTAGTCGTTGACCTGTTTGTGCATATCGGCTTTTTGTTCGCGTTGGGCGCGGTCCTCAAGCATCTCGCGCAGCTTCTGACGCAGCTGATCGGGCGATTCGGCGCCCCACCGCTCGACCAGGTCTTCAACGCCGATCGGCTTGACCCGCTCGACCGCGTTGATCTGGATCCGCATGGTGATCGGCTGATCCTTGATGCGTTCGTCTTCGTGGCTGGCCGGGCCGGTCAGCGAGACCGCGACCCGGTCGCCGGCTTTCTTCTTGATCAGCTGTTTGCCCAGTTTTTCCACGACGATACCCGCGGCGTGCCCTTTGTAATCCTGCTGCTTGCCGTGGACGACGATCCACGTGTCGGTGTGCTGTTTGATTTCTTGGGCGTCGTCCTTGGCGTCTTTGCCCGCGAGGATGCGGACATCGGCCTTGACGTAGTCCTCTTCCTGGACCACCCCGTCGGGGGCTTCTTCCATCTCCCCGAACCGTTCGCATAAGCGGGTGACCTCTTGATCAACCGCATCGTCGGTCACCTCAGCCGGTGTCTTGTTGATCGGGATCTGTGTTAAGTCGGGCAGCGCCACGTCGGGCGAGACCTCGACTTCGACCTTGAACGACAACGGCCCGCTCTCGGGCAGCTTGATCTCCTCTAAGTCTTTGACATCTGGCTCCCCCAGCACATCGAGTTTTTCCTGCTCGATCGCTTGGGTGTAGCACTCGCCGATCAGCTGCTTGCGTGTGTCTTCGCGCAGCGCCGACCCGAACCGTTTCTCAATCAGCTTCCTAGGCACCCGCCCCTTGCGGAAACCGGGGATCACCGCGTCGGTCTGGAGCTGGGAGTAGTTGGACTCCATTTTTTGGCTGATGCGTTCCTCTGGGACCTCAATCGTCAAGCACTTGCGTGCCGGACCAATGTCTTCTAGTGTCACCCCCAACGCTGGAACCGAAGGCTGATCGCCTGTGTTTTGCTCTGCCATCTGTGGGTACTCCTGCTAGGGGGGAAGGGATCGATCAGGCCAGTTATCATACCATGTCCAGCCCGGTCTTCACTTAATCAAAGCGGGTTTCCCCGTTAAATTAGGGTACCCCCGCCGCTTCTTCCTGGGGCTGGTGGTGCTTGGCCAGAAACTGCTTGGCCGGTGCGGGGAACAGCAGCAGCAGCAGCAGGTCTCGCTGGGAACGGATCAGGTCGGCGTTGGCTTCGTAGACTGTTTCGAGGTCGATCGTGTCGACATACTCTGCGGGTCGCTTGGTGGCTGCGGGTTGCCCGCAGGCGACGATCTCAAAGACCTCCGGGTCGGCCGGGCCCGGCAGCCGGCCGTATTTGCCCATCATCAGGTCACGGAACGGCTCACTCACAAACCCGTAGGGCTTGCCCTGGATCACATTAAACGCCGCCTGCGTGCCCACGATCTGGCTGGTGGGGGTGACCAGCGGGACATAGCCCACCGCCTTGCGCACACGCGGGACCTCTTCGAGGATCTGGGGAAGCTGGTCGAGCTTGCCCTGTTCTTTGAGCTGGTTGTGCAGGTTTGAGAGCATCCCACCGGGCACCTGCGCTTCGAGCTGACGCCGGTCGATCGGCGGGTAGCCTTGGGGGACCAGGATCTGATCTTCGATCAGGGCGATCGCTTGATCGAGGCTGTCTGGGTCGCGCTGCTTGATGAGCTTCACGGCTTGGCGGATCTTGAGGCGCATGTCCGCGTCGGGCTCCGCGGGCCAAGGATGGCCCATGTGGTCCGGGTCTTTGTCGACGGACGCCAGCTCTTGGCGGATCTGACGCAGCTGCTGGCCGATCTTGGGCGCCAGGGACATGTCGGCGTTGATTGCGATGCCCAATTCTTGAGCGAAGAACGCGATCAGCTCCGTGGGTGGCTGGGCTGTAGCGCCCGCCATCGGGCCGTAGCAGACATCTAGGTGGTCCACGCCTGTGAGCATACCCACCACGTAGGTGGTCACGGCCAGCCCGTTGGTGCAGTGCGAATGCAGCGTCAGCTCCACGCCGGGGAAGTTTTTCTTAAGTGATTCGATCAGGTCGTAGGCGTCGGCGGGGTGCAGCAGGCCTGCCATGTCTTTGATCGCCAACGAATCGGCCCCAGCATCCAACGCCCGGCGAGCGAAGTTGACAAAGTGATCGATGTCGTGGACCGGGCTGGTGGTGTAAGAGATCGCGGCCTCGGCGTGGCCGTTGAAGGTCTTGGTGGCCATGATCGCGGTGATCAGGTTGCGGTAATCGTTGAGCGCATCGAACACACGGATCCGCCCGGTGCCCGACCGGACCGCTTCTTTGAGGAACCCAACCACCACATTGTCCGGGTAGGGGTTGTAGCCAAACAGGTTCTGACCGCGGCAGAGCGAGCGGATCGCGATCCCCCCATCGCCCCCACCCAGCACCTGGCGGAATTGATCGAGCCGCTCGAACGGATCATCGCCGGTAAACCGTAACGCTGAGTCTAGTGTGGCCCCGCCCCATAGCTCGAGGATGGAATACCCGCTGTCACGCAGCATCGGCAGCACACGCAGGCACTGCTCGCTGCTCATCCGGGTAGCCAGCAGCGATTGGTGGCCGTCCCGCAGTGAGCAGTCGATCAACCCGACCCGGCCTGGGGTCGATCCGATAGCTGTTTGGGAATGATTGTCAACGCTGCGGTGTTCCGTACCCATGAAACGTCATCCTGATGGGGTGGGGGGTGAACCGTTTGGTCTTCATGGCCATACGCCACGGGGTGAGCACACAGCCCTTGAACCCAACCAATGTACACGCGGCAAGTGATTTGTGAAAGGTATGGATCGATCCGGGCCCTCCTGAAAAATAAGCCATTGGGCTTATGCAAGGCCCTGTTCGAAAATCGATCACCCCACCGTATCGCAAATACCCGCTCATTGTCGAGCAACACGCTGGTGAGGTGTTTGATCGATTCACGATTCTGGTTAAGATCGTCCGCTGTGTGAGGCCCAGGCATTTCAATGGATCATGGCCATAACTTAAGCATGTCGCATATATTAAGTATAGATAAAATAGGGTGGCGTGTCGTGTTGGGTGGTTGTTTAGCGATGAGTGCCCAGGCGGCTGACTTTGGGGCATCCCGACCCGGGGATCGACTCGAACCCGCTACCTTCCAGCCCAGCGAACCATCCCTTGTCTGGCCATCGGCGAGCGATCAATCCATCCGCTTGGCCTCCCCGCGGGCTTGGAGCTTCCAAACCTACGGATCGGCTACATTTGGAGACAATTCCGGCGAGGTGTTCACCTCTCACACCGGCGGGGGGTATTTCTTTCAGGACGATCGCTCGATCAATTTGGAGCTGATCGCAGGCGATATCGAGATCGACGAAAGCCACCAAGAGTCACTTGCCGTGGTTGGATTAGACCTCCTGTTCCGCTGGTTCTTGAAGCGGGATGGGCCTTGGTCGGTCTACGCTGAAGCGGGTGTGGGGCTGCATCAAAGCAGCGGGCCTTTCCCCACGGCGGGTTCGCACTTCAACTTTAGGCCCCAGGCCGGCCTGGGTTTTACACTGGATTTGGATGCACACGTCAAGCTGATGAGCGGTGCCCGCTGGCTGCACATCTCCAACGCCAACAAAGACGGATCCAAACGCAACCCGGGCTTCGACGGAGGGATGATCTACTCGGGCATCATGGTCCGGTTTTAAGCCGCCATGGATGTGCGATTGGCCAAGCCGCCAATAACCATCAATAGACCCATCCCGGATGAGTCTGCGACAAGCCGACCGTCCGTGGCAGGGAAATACTCGGGGTTTCTGTGTTCCAGACGCGGCATTTGTATACGCGATGCGTATACAAAAATACGTTATATTTACACTAGGCTTAGACGCATTGGCGTATGTTCTGACCGTGTCGAGATCGCCTAACGCTTTACAGGGCCATGCCGCATACACCAAACAAAACCCCATGATTTTCGATCGTTGGTACGAGTAGGCACTCGGCTGGCGTAGAGCACGGTATGGATTGAGAGGGTATTGGATCCAGATTTAAGATGGCATACGATTTCACAACAATCGAGAAGCGTTGGCAAGACCATTGGGACCAGGACCAAACGTTCCGCACACCCAACCCCGGTGATGACGGCTTCGACCCGGCCAAGCCCAAGTTCTACGTGCTGGATATGTTCCCCTACCCCTCGGGGGTCGGGCTGCATGTGGGGCACCCGCTGGGGTATATCGCAACAGACATCGTCGCCCGCTACAAGCGCATGACCGGCCATCACGTGCTGCACCCCATGGGGTATGACGCGTTCGGCCTGCCCGCCGAGCAGTTCGCGGTTGAGCACGGCGTGCACCCGCGCATCACAACCGAGAAGAACATCGCCAACATGACCCGCCAGCTCAAGCAGCTGGGCCTGAGCTACGATTGGGACCGCTGCTTCGCGACCACCGACCCCGGCTACTACCGCTGGACGCAGTGGATCTTCCTGCAGCTCTACAACAGCTGGTTCGACCCCGTTGCGGGCCGTGCCCGGCCGATCAAGGAACTGATCCAGCAACTCGAATCCGAACAGGTGTATGTCGGCCCCGAGGACGAGCTGATCGACGCCGGCGCCAACGAAGGGCTCGACGCGATCGCCGGCTCGCCCATAGGCGCACGCAAGTGGTTCGAGCTCGACGCAGCCCAGCAACGCGACGTGCTGGATCGTTACCGGTTGGCGTACCGCGCCCAGGTCCCTGTCAATTGGTGCCCCGCGTTGGGCACCGTGTTGGCCAACGAAGAAGTCACCCAAGAAGGCCGAAGCGAACGCGGCAACCACCCGGTCTACAAGCGTCCCCTGCGCCAATGGATGCTGCGCATCACCGCTTACGCACCGCGCCTGATCGGAGACCTGGATCTCGTGGATTGGCCCGAGCCGATCAAGATCATGCAGCGCAACTGGATCGGCCGGTCTGAAGGGGCGCAGGTCGGCTTCGCCATCGACGGGCACGACGCGTTGATCACCGTGTTCACCACCCGGCCCGACACGCTCTTTGGCGCCACGTATATGGTCTTAGCCCCCGAGCACCCGCTGGTCGAATCGATCACCACCCAGCCCCAGGCACAGGCCGTCAATCACTACTGTGCCCAAGCCGCGGACAAACCCGACCTGGATCGGCAAGCCGACACCAAAGAAAAAACCGGCGTCTTCACCGGCGCTTACGCGATCAACCCGGTCAACAACCAGCGTATCCCCATCTGGATCGCAGACTATGTGATGATGGGGTATGGCACCGGGGCGATCATGGCGGTGCCCGCGCACGACAGCCGCGACTTCGCGTTCGCCAAGCAACACGGCCTGCCGATCCGCGATGTGGTCTACAACCAGGTGCTCGAAGCGATCCATGCGTTAGCCAAGCGTACGGATCGCGCCGGGCTCGACGCCACCCGAGCCTTTGAGATGCTGGTCGACTTTGTCGGGTTGTGCGTCAACCAATCCCGCCGAGACTACGACCATGTGTGGGACGCGATCCAAAACCGCCGCCAGCCCGGCAGCACCGGCGACCCCGGGATCTCCGCGCGCGGGTCGGTTTCCACCATCTGGCGCGACGCGTTAGACGGCCTCGTCCGCCAAGACGGCCCCATCGCTGTGCTGGAGGCCGCTGATCAAGGACGCCTGATCGAGCGGCTCGACGACGCGATCACCGAGCAGGGCTTGGCAGCCAACAGCACCAATGACCAGATCAGCCTCGATGGGATGCCCACCGACCAGGCCAAGCAGGCGATCACCGATTGGCTAGAGGCCAACGGGCTTGGCCACGCCACGGTGCAGTACAAGCTGCGTGACTGGTTGTTTAGCCGCCAGCGGTACTGGGGCGAGCCGTTCCCGATCCTCCACGGGCCCAACGGTGAGGTGGTTGCACTAGACGAATCGGACCTGCCCGTGCAGCTGCCGGAGATGGACGACTTCAAGCCCGCCGCAAGCCAAGACCCCAACGCCCCGCCCCAGCCACCGTTGGCGCGGGCGGATGAGTCGTGGCGCGTTGTAGAGCGTGGGGGGGTGCAGTACTCGCGTGAGCTCAACACCATGCCTCAGTGGGCCGGCTCCTGCTGGTACTACCTGAGGTTCCTAGATCCGCACAACGGAGAAAGCTTCGTTGGCCGAGACGCCCAGGATTACTGGATGCAACCCGGCCCGGCCCGATCCGGGGGTCAGGAGGGTGTGGATCTCTATGTCGGTGGAGCCGAGCACGCGGTGCTGCACCTGCTCTACGCGCGTTTTTGGCACAAGGTACTGTTTGATTTGGGGCACGTGTCGACCCCCGAGCCGTTCGGCCGGCTGTTCAACCAGGGGTACATCCAAGCCCACGCCTACACCGATGACCGCGGCGTCTACATCCCCGCGGACCAGGTCCAAGAGAAAGAGGGTCAATACACCTACCAAGGCCAGCCGGTCAACGCCACACTGGGCAAGATGGGCAAAAGCCTCAAAAACGCCATCGCGCCCGATGACATCTGCGCGCAATACGGCTGCGACACGCTGCGCCTCTACGAGATGTACCTGGGGCCGCTGGACCAATCCAAGCTGTGGCGCACCCGCGACATCGTGGGCGTGCACCGCTTCTTGCAGCGGCTGTGGCGGAACATGGTCGGCGATGACGACCAGCTGTTGGTCAATGACGAACCGGCCAGCCCCACGATCCGCCGCAAGCTGCACCAGACCATCAAGCGTGTCACAGACGCGATGGAATCGATGTCTTACAACGTCGCGATCGCGGCGTTGATCGAGCTCAACAATGAGCTGGTGGGTCTAACCACGGTGCCGCGCGAGGTCGCCCAGCCTATGGTGCTGTGCTTGGCGCCAATCGCGCCGCACATCTGTGAAGAGCTGTGGCAGCGCCTGGGGCACGACCAGACGCTGACCTACCACCCCTGGCCAACCTACGACCCCGATCAGCTGGTCGAGCAGCAGGTCGAGTACCCCGTGCAGATCAACGGCAAGCTCAAGGGCCGCATCACCGTCCCCGCCGACGCCGACGAACAAGCTATCCAAGAAACAGCCCGCAACGACGACAAGATCAAGCCCTACCTCGACGGCAAAACCATCCACAAGTTCATCGTGGTGAAAGGCCGGATGATTAATATTGTGGTGAAAGGATAAGCCGGGGGCCATATACCAGTCCCGATCAGGTTTACGGGGTCCCGTTCGCCCGCGGCAGGAAAACCTTGGGTGTTTTTGTGATTCTGACGCGGCAAACTCATACCCGATGGCTATACCCATGGGGCATCAGGCATAAAGAGGCCGTATCGAAAAGACAAAAGCAGTGAGCGATAAAGGCTTGTTTCACGCCATCAAAACGAGCCTACATCCCCGTTAGCCACTGATCGGGGATCGGCCTGCGCTTGCGACCAATGAATGCCTCGTAGATCAGTTCCTGACCGTCTGTGGATACGCGGTGTACGAACGGCTGACGGACGTCGGGCTCTAGGACACCTTCGTCGAGCATCCGGCGGATCAGCATGGCAAAGCCGGATCGGTCCTTTTCTGAGGTAAAGTGTGTCTTGATCGTAAACGCGATCCACCCCTCATCGACCACCCGGTTATAGGCTGAGGCGAAGACCTCCGGAGGGATATCCCCAAACCCAAGCGCCGCGATACAGGTTAGGCAATTGAAGCGGTGCTGATTGAGGATCGCCTCTTGCTCTTCGGGCAGATCGGTCAGGTCGCCAATGACGTAATCGATATACAGGCCCGGCCGGTCACGCTTGGCGGCGGCGGCGGCCTGTGGGAAGATGTCGACCCCGACGAACCGTTCGACGCCCCGCAGATTGAGCACCTCAGCGACGTACCCATTGCCCGCCCCCAGGTCCAGGACCGTTAGGTCTTCGGGGGTTAAGCCTGCTTCCTGCGTCAATGGCAAGAGCAGGTCGGCGACTTTTTGGGGTGAGCGGCACTGAAACAGGTCGTAGACCCACTTCTCGTACAGACCCGGTACCTCATAGACATCCCCGTAGTCATGCAGCCGGATCTTACGCCAACCACGGTTGGTATTGACCACGACCCATTCTTCGTCCTGATCCATGGCGTGACCCGGTGCGGGCAGAGCTAATTCCAGTGATTCAACCGTTTTATGCAGATGCGGTGCGTAGGGTTCGCTGACAGCTTGGCTCATTGTTAACCTTATCTAATGTGACCGGCTTGGGGCAGTGTCACGGACGATCGCATCGATCCTACCCAGGCCTAATACTTTGAATACAAAGCTTATGGCAGAAAGTACCTTTCTGCAACTAAGCCCCTTTTTTGTCTTTGATTCCACCGCAAGTCAACCAAATTTTGAGTTTAATGCGTAAATTGTCGTCCTTGTTAAGCCATCAGATAATTTGTGTTAGAAGTGATTAACTGGAAACCCCATATAATCTATTTAGATATTGGTAACATCTTTAGAGAGAATCAATTGATTTCAATCCGCGCGGTATCCAAGCGTTTTGATTCCAGTACGAGATTTGCCGTCAAAAACCTATCCCTAGATGTGGCAGAGGGGCAGACGTTAGTCTTATTGGGTGCTTCGGGTTGCGGCAAGACAACCACGCTGAAGCTGATCAACCGGCTTGTGCCCTTGACTTCGGGGCAGATCCTGGTCGACGGGCGGGACATCGCCCAACAAGACGTGCTCGAACTCCGCCGATCGATCGGGTACGTGTTCCAGGACATCGGCCTGTTCCCGCACATGTCGGTGCTCGACAACGCGACAATTGTGCTCAGGTTGCGCAGATGGGACCGGGCCAAGCGATCAGCCCGCGGCGTGGAGCTGCTGCGCCTGGTGGGCCTGAACCCGTCTGAGTATGCCGCCCGCCGCCCGCGTGAACTCTCGGGCGGCCAGCAGCAGCGCGTGGGGATCGCCCGAGCCCTGGCGTCCAACCCCAAGTACCTCTTGATGGACGAGCCCTTTGGGGCCCTGGATGCGGTGACCCGAGACCAGCTCCAAGAAGAGGTCATACGCATCAGACAAGCGCTTGGGCAAACGATCGTATTCGTCACCCACGACCTATTCGAGGCGATCCGCCTTGGTGATCGGATTGCGGTGATGAACCAGGGGCGGTTAGAACAGGTGGGGACCAAGGACGAATTGCTGGATCACCCGGCCACCCAATACGTCCAAGACCTGTTCCGCCACGCCACCCGGCAAGCCGCCTTGTTGGGGCCGGGGGCACGGGCATGAGCCGGTTTGGCCTGGCCATCCTCGTACTGGGGCTTGGAACACCTTCATGGTCTCAGACCAATGCCGTCGTCCGTATCGGGAGCAAAAACTTCACCGAACAAGAAATCTTGGGCGAATTGGTCGCGCAGCTGATCGAGCGGAACACCGATTTGCGTATCCAGCGGCGGTTCGGGCTGGGGGGCACCGACATCTGCCATGCCGCGTTGGTCAGCGGCGAACTGGATATCTACGTCGAGTACACCGGCACGGCGCTGCTCAACGTGCTCAAGCACGAGGTGATCAATAACCCCGACGAGGCATTCCGCGTTGTCGCTATGGCATATCGGGACCGTTTCGATTTGCACTGGCTTGCGCCCATCGGATTCAACAACACGTACGCCATCACGGTCCGTGGCGATCAGGCAGAGCAACTGGGATTAGCCACGGTCAGCGACTTGAAAGGCCATGCCCATCGGCTCCGCGGCGGGTTTACCGCAGAGTTCATGGAGCGCCCCGATGGCTACCCCGGCCTACGCCAAGCCTATGCGTTAAAGCTACGGTCGACGGTCGACCTGGACCCGGGGCTGATGTACCAAGCCCTCCATGGGGGGCAGGTCGACGTGATCTGCGCGTTTGCGACCGATGGCCGCATCGCCGAGTACGGCCTGCGTGTCCTGGACGATGACCGGCGGTTCTTCCCGCCCTACGATGCGGCCCCAATCGTACGGGGTGAGTGGCTGCGCGCGCACCCCGAAGTCCGTGACGCCCTGGCGGCTTTGGCTGGGACCATCTCGGATGACGACATGCGGCTGATGAACCACGCCGTGGATGTGCTCAAACACGAGCCGGCTGATGTCGCTCGTCGTTGGCTGGATCGGCGAGCAGGCAAGACGCCCAAAGGCTCAGCGATCGTGAAACAACAACCTGGGGCCCCAAGTGCTCGACGCGCTTCGGTCTGGTCGCTGGCGGTCCAACGGCGGGGCGATATCGCCCACAAGACCTTACAACACCTGAGACTCACGGTCTTGGGTGTGTTGATCGCGATGATCTTAGGGATCCCGCTAGGCACCCTGATCCACCGCCACGCATCGACGCGCGGCTTAGTGCTTGGGGCCGTCGAGGTGATCCAGACCATCCCCAGCCTGGCCATGCTCGCGTTTCTGTTTGCGGTCTACGGCTTGCTTGGCCCGGTCCCTGCGGTGACGGCATTGGTGCTGTATGCGCTGCTACCGATTGTGCTCAACACATTCACCGGCCTGCGCGAGGTGCCTCGCCAGGTCATCCAGGCTGCGGATGGTGTGGGGATGTCCAGCCGGCAGCGGCTGTGGCTTGTCGAGATGCCGCTGGCCGCACCGGTCATGATCGCGGGCATCCGAGCTTCCACGGTCCTGACGGTGGGGATCGCCACGCTTTGTACCTATATTGGGGCCGGCGGACTGGGCGACTTCATCGCACGCGGGCTGGCACGCAATGACCCGCGCCTGACACTGCTGGGGGCGGTGCCCGCGGCGGTCATGGCGGTTAGCCTGAGCCTGCTGATCCGACTCATCGAGCGGATTAGTTGCCCTTCATCATAAAATCGGAGAAAAATCGAAGGCTTCAATCATGAACCACCCCCTTTCGTCTGAACAAGAGATTGTTGTTTCGCTCCGCAAGATCATGCGGGCCGTCGACCTGCATTCGCGCCGACTTGTTGAGGCATTTGGCATGACTGGCCCGCAGCTGCTCACGCTGCGGGAAGCCCAGCGGTTGGGCCCGACCTCGGCCAGCGCGATCGCTCGCGCGGTCCACCTTAGCCAAGGCACGGTCACGGGGATCCTGACCCGGCTCGAAGGGCGCGGCCTGATTACCCGCAAACGCAGCGCTACCGATCGCCGATCCGTCGTGGTATCCATTACCCCGGACGGCAACCGCCTGCTCGACACCGCCCCCTCGCTGCTCCAAGACCGGTTCCGGCAAGAGCTCGAGCGGCTCGAAGAATGGGAACGGCTGCTGATCCTCTCGACCCTCCAACGCGTGGCCTCGCTCATGGGGGCCGAAGACCTCGATGCAGCGCCGCACCTGATCAGCGACACCGTCAACCTCCCCGCGGGCGGCGTCATGGCCGTCATTCATGCAGAGCCCAACAGCGGGTCGGCGACGAAACCCAAGGCCCATTGACACCAACTACAGCCCGCTAACCTGATAGGCCGACGGGTGTAGTCCAAGTTTGTGGTGATGGGTGGCTGGGGCTAAGTTCATCGAAGATGAACATGCCCCAGGATCGGGGGATCCGTGGGGCGCTGGGCTGGGGCATGCTTCGCTTAGCCCCAGGCACCCATCAGTTTTGGTCAACGCACCACAAACTTGGACTACACCCCGGACCGACCTACGCATGCACAACATCACGATGGTAGATACCACAGCGGCCATCCGGCCGTAAGACAGAGATCCCTCTAGCGCGTATCAAATGCCGTATCGAGGATACAGGCCACCGTGTGTAATCCCGCCACGGGAAGGCCTATACCGATGAAGCCAATGCCAATGGAGCCTTTGGTCGGTTTAGCTGCTGGGGGTGGGGTTGCTATCGGCGGGGATCTCGCCAAGCAGCTGGGCCACCAAGCGTGACTCACCCACAGTCTTGATGATCTGATCGGGCTCTTCGGCGCCCTTGGCGATCGCTAACGCCGCGGCATCCATGAGGTCTTCCTCGCGTGTGGGCATGTCCTGATCGGGCGGCTCGCTGAGCTTGACCACCTGCATCTGGGTGTAGGGCTTGAAGCCGGTGCCCACGGGGATCAGGTGGCCCAGCAAGACGTTTTCTTTGAGGCCCACCAGGTCGTCGGTGCGCCCGGCTAGGGCGGCTTCCGTGAGCACCTTGGTCGTCTCTTGGAACGACGCACCCGACAGGAACGACTCGCTTTGCAGGCTGGCCTTGGTGATCCCAAGCAGCAGGGTCGTGGCCGTGGCCGGCTTGGTGCGCGTGCACTTGACCGGGGCCTTGCCGTCGACCTCCAGCTTCGCGTTGATCTCACGCAGCTCCTGCTTGCTGACCATCGTGGCCTTGGGCAGGCTGCTGTCGCCCGGATCGCTGACCTTGCCCATCTGCGCCACCGTGTCATTGGCTTCACGGAACCTGAATTTGTCCACGACCTCGTTGGGCAGCAGCGTGGTGTCGCCGGGGTTGTCGATACGCACCTTGCGCAGCATCTGTGAGACGATGATCTCGATGTGCTTGTCGTTGATCGGCACGCCCTGGGCGCGGTAGACGTTCTGGACCTCGTCCAGGAGGTAGTTGAATAGGGCTTCTTCGCCTTTGATCCGCAGGATGTCCTGGGGCACCAGCGGCCCGTCGATCAGCGGGTCGCCCGCGGCGACGTAATCGCCGGTGTGCACCAGCAGGTGGCGGTCCTGAGGTACGTGGTGGTCGGCTTCCAGACCGCCTTCGGATTTGACGATGATCGTCATCTTCCCGCGACGCCGGTCGCTACGCAGCTCCACCGTGCCCGACAGCTCGGCCATCACCGCCGCGTCCTTGGGCTTGCGCGCTTCAAAGATCTCGGTTACCCGCGGCAGACCCCCGACGATGTCGCTGGAGCCTGAGACCTCACGCGGCTGGCGGGCGAGCATCTGCCCGGCTTTGATCTGGTCGCCTTGGGCCACTTCGATCCGGGCCTTGGCCGGCAGGTAGTGGAAGTCCAAGATCTTCCCGTCGGCGTCTTCGATCACGATCCGCGGGTGCATCTCACCCTTGTGCTCGATCACCACCAACGCTTCGCTCTTGCCCGTGGACTTCTTGGTGCCCGAGGCTTCTTGCTCGGGCCGAACCGTCTCGCCAACCTTGATGTCTTCAAACCGGACGATGCCTTCTTTCTCGGCGAGGATCGGCGTGCGGTGGGGGTCCCACTTGACCAAGATTTGGCCTTTTTTCACCGTATCGCCCGGCTTGACCACGATATACGAGCCGTAGCTGATCTTGAATTTTTCCAGCTCGCGGCCCTTGGCGTCTTTGATCGCCAGCTCGCCGTTGCGCTTGAGTGTGACCAGCACGTCGTTGCCGTCTTCGTCTTGGCTGGGTACTTCGTTGGCGTCGCGGATCTCAACCGTGCCGCCTTGGGTGGCGCGGAAATCGGTCTCCATCAGCGTGCGGTGGCCGATCCCGCCGGTGTGGAATGTCCGCATGGTCAGCTGCGTGCCCGGCTCGCCGATCGACTGGGCGGCGATGATCCCCACCGCCAGCCCCAGCTCGACCTTCATGCCCGTGGACATGTCGAGCCCGTAGCACGTGGCGCACAGCCCCTGGCGGGATTCGCAGGTCAGGGGCGAACGCACCACCACGCTGTCGACACCCAGCGCTTCGATCTTGCGGGCCGCTTCGTCGGTAATCATCTGGTTTTCAGCGACGATCAGCTCGTCCGTGATCGGGTTGCGGATGGTCTCGCGCGCGGTGCGGCCGATGATCGCCTCACGCAGCGGCACATCAATCTCCTCACCCTTGTAGATCGCCTTCTTGGTTACCCCGTTCTTGGTCTTGCAGTCCGGCTCGCTGACAAACACGTTCTGGGCCACGTCGGCCAGCTTACGCGTGAGGTACCCCGAGTCGGCGGTCTTGAGCGCGGTGTCGGCCAACCCTTTGCGCGCCCCGTGGGTCGAGCTGAAGTACTCCAGCACGCTCATGCCCTCACGCGCGTTGGCGCGGATCGGCGCTTCGATGATCTCGCCCGAAGGCTTGCTCATCAGCCCACGCATCCCCGCCAGCTGCTGGATCTGGCTGACGTTGCCCCGGGCGCCTGAGTCGCTCATCAGCCACACCGGATTAAGATAGATCTGCCCCTTGGCTGAGTCGAGTGGCAGGGGGTTGCCGTTGTCGTCCCGCCGGTCGTGCTGGAGCTCTTTGAGCAGTTCTTTGGTGACTTCTTCACGGCAGTGGGTCCACAGGTCCAGCAGCTGGTTGTACCGCTCCCGGTCGGTGATCGCCCCGGCGTGGAAGGCCTTCTCGACGCGGTCGACCTTTTTCTGGGTGGCGTCGATGATCTCCTGCTTACGCCCGGGGATCCGAAGGTCGGTGATCCCAAACGACAGGCCCGCGACCGTGGACTGCTTGAACCCGATCTGCTTCATCCGGTCCAGCAGCTCGATCGTGGCGGGCCGGCCGCGGGTGGCGTACGTGTCGTCGATGACCCGCGAACAGCCCTTCTTGCCCAGGGGGCAGTTGTAGTAGGGCATGCCCGGCTCGAGGATATCGTTCATCTGCAACCGGCCGATCGTGGTCACCAGCTTGCCCGATTCGGGGAACGGCTTGGGCGATCCTTTCTGTTCCTCGACGATCTGGGTGTAACGCTCCTTGGGCATACGCACCAGGATGGGTTGGTGGATCTTGATCTTCTTCATCTCATAGGCCAGCAACGCCTCGGCGATGTCTTTAAACCGGGGGCACTGGTTGACGTCGTTGGGTGGCTCGGGCATGGCGGTGATGTAGTACACCCCCAGCACGATGTCCTGCGACGGGGAGATGATCGGGTTGCCGTTGGCGGGGCTGAAGATGTTGTGCGTAGCCAGCATCAGGATCGACGCCTCGGCCTGGGCCTCGACCGACAGGGGCAGGTGTACCGCCATCTGGTCGCCGTCGAAGTCCGCATTGAAACCCGTGCACACCAGCGGGTGGACCTTGATCGCGTTGCCCTCGACCAGCACCGGCTCGAACGCCTGGATCCCCATCCGGTGCAGCGTCGGGGCGCGGTTCAGCAGCACCGGGTGCTGGTAGATCACCTCTTCGAGGATGTCCCACACCTCCGGGTCGCGGCGCTCGATCATCTTCTTGGCGCTCTTGATCGTATCGACCAAGCCGTGCTCTTTGAGCTTGCGGATAATGAATGGCTGGTATAGCTCCAGGGCAATCTTCTTGGGCAGCCCGCACTGGTGGAGCTTGAGGCTGGGGCCGACCACGATGACCGACCGGGCCGAGTAATCCACCCGCTTGCCAAGCAGGTTTTCACGGAACCGGCCCTGCTTGCCTTTGATCATGTCGGTCAGCGACTTGAGTGGTCGGCTCGAGGAGCCCAGCACGGGGCGGCGGCAGCGGCCGTTGTCAAACAACGCGTCAACCGATTGCTGGAGCATCCGTTTTTCGTTGCGGATGATCACCTCCGGGGCGTTGAGGTCCATCAGCTTCTTGAGCCGGTTGTTGCGGTTGATGATCCGCCGGTACAGATCGTTGAGGTCGCTGGTGGCGAAGTTGCCGCTCTCGAGCAGCACCAGCGGCCTCAGGTCCGGGGGGATCACCGGGACCACGTCCATCACCACCCACTCGGGCTTGTTCTCGGAGTGGCGGATCTGTTCGACGATCTTGAGCCGCTTGGAAAGCTCCTTGATCTTCTGCTTGGACCGCGTGCCCTTGAGCTCGGCCCGCAGCTGTTCGTTGAGCGCGTCAAGGTCTAGCCGCTGGAGCAGCTCACGGGCGGCCTCGGCGCCCATCATCGCGGTAAAGGACGATCCGTGGGCCTCGACCGCTTGGCGGTACTGGTCTTCGGTCAGCAGCTGCTGGGGCTCTAGCGGGGTGTCGCCGGGGTCCACGACCACGTAGTCCTGGAAGTAGATCACCTTCTCCAGATCGCTGGTCTTCATCCCCAGCAGGTTGCCCAGGTGAGAAGGGATAGCTTTGAAGAACCAGATGTGCACAATCGGGGCCGCGAGGTTGATATGCCCCATGCGCTTGCGCCGGACACGCGAGTGGGTGACTTTGACCCCGCAGCGGTCGCAGATGATGCCTTTGAATTTCGTGCCCTTATACTTCCCACAGGCGCACTCGTAGTCGCGCTCGGGCCCAAAGATCCGCTCGCAGAACAGCCCGTCTTTCTCGGGCCGGTACGTCCGGTAGTTGATCGTCTCGGGCTTCTTGACCTCGCCGAAGCTCCACGAACGGATATCGTTGGGGCTAGCCAGGTGGATCTTCACCGAGCCGTAGTCGTTCACACGGTCGTAAAGTGACTCTGCCATCGTAGTCCTCAGCTCCTAAACAAATAAGGTGCCGCGAAACGTGTTTCTGGATCACCGAAGATCGCCATGCGTCGGCCGGCTAGACCCAACCATGAGCGTGTGCCGCTAGAGGATGCTGCCGCCTTCCAAGTGGGCTTTTTCCATGGTGATGTTTAGGCCTAAGCCTTTGATCTCATTGCACAACACATCAAAGGCCACGGGCATGCCCGCCTCGAGCAGGTTGGTGCCCTTGACCATGGATTCATAGATCTTGGTGCGGCCCTCGACGTCGTCGCTCTTCACGGTCAGCAGCTCTTGGAGGATGTAGGCCGCCCCGTACGCCTCGACACCCCAGACCTCCATCTCCCCAAACCGCTGCCCGCCGGTGCGTGCCTTGCCGCCCAGCGGCTGCTGGGTGATCAGGCTGTAGGGGCCCGTGGCCCGGGCGTGGATCTTGTCGTCGACCAGATGGTGGAGTTTGAGCAGGTACATATAACCCACCGTGGTGTGCTGATCGAACGGGTCGCCGGTGCGGCCATCGTACAGCTGCACCTTCCCGCCGCGCGGCATCTTGGTGAGCATCTCATGGGCCTCGGGCGCTTGGTTGGCCGACACCAGTCCCGACAGCCGCTTATCGACATGCGCGTTGGCCTCTTCGATCGCTTCGTGGACCTGCTCTTCGGTCGCCCCATCGAAGACCGGGGTCACCGCTTGGAAGCCAAGCACCCCGCAGGCCCAGCCCAGGTGGGTCTCGAGGATCTGACCCACGTTCATGCGTGACGGCACGCCCAGGGGGTTGAGCAGCACGTCGACCGGCGTGCCGTCTTCGAGGAACGGCATATCCTCAACCGGCACGATCCGGGCGATCACGCCCTTGTTGCCGTGGCGGCCGGCCATCTTGTCACCCACCGACAGCTGACGCTTCGTCGCCAGGTAGACCTTGACCATCTCCAGCACACCCGAGGGCAGCTCGTCGCCCCGCTTCATGTGCGCTAGCCTGCGTTGCTTCTCTTTGATCAGCGCCTGGATGCGGGGCCAGAACTGGCTGTGGATCTGCTCGCCCTGCTGACGCACCGCCTTGGAGCCCTTGATCCAGTTCAGCGAAAACGATTCGATCTGCTCCATCACCACTTCGGCGATCTCCGAAGCCCCAACTTTTTGCCGGGTGCTGGGGTCGACCATCGCCGAGCCGCTGACCTCGTTGATCTGGTCTACCATCTGGCGGAACAGCTCGGTGGTACGGTTATCCATGCTCGCTTCGTATTGGCGCATCTCGCGCCGCAGCGCTTTTTTCTGCTCGTCGGAGAGGTGCATCCTGCGGCTAAACCGCTTGGCGCCGATCACGATCCCCTCGGTGCCCGCGGGGACCTCCAGCGAATCGTTTTTCACGTCTTCGCCGGCTCGCCCGAAGATCGCGTGCAGCAGCTTTTCTTCCGGCGACAGCTCGCTCTTAGACTTGGGGCTGACCTTCCCTACCAGGATGTCTCCGGGCCGGACGTAGGAGCCGATCCGGATCGTCCCCAGCTCGTCGAGCATGCCCAGCGTCTTTTCGCTAACGTTGGGGATGTCGCGGGTAAACTCTTCCCGGCCGAGCTTGGTCTCACGGATCTCCACGTCGAACTCTTCGATATGGATCGAGGTAAACACGTCGTCTTTGACCAGCCGCTCGGAGATAACGATCGCGTCTTCGAAGTTGTAGCCATCGAACGTGTTGAACGCCACCAGCACGTTCTTGCCCAGCGCCAGTTCGCCCTGATAGGTCGCGGCGCCGTCGGCGATGATCTGGCCCTGCTTGACCTTTTGGCCCAGCCTCACGATCGGCTTCTGGTTGAGGCACGTACGCTCGTTGAGGCCCACGAACTTACGCAGCTCGTACTCATCGGCGTTGTCGATGACGATCCGCGTGGCGTCGACATCGGTCACCGTGCCCCCGTTCCTGGCGCAGACCACCATCCCCGAATACCGGGAGACTTCTTTCTCCATGCCCGTGGCCACGCAAGGCGGCTGGGCCTTGATCAGCGGCACCGCCTGCCGCTGCATGTTCGAGCCCATCAGCGCGCGGTTGGCGTCGTCGTGCTCCAAGAACGGGATCAACGCAGCCGACACACCCACGATCTGCTTGGGGCTGATATCGATGTACTGCACCTCGTCGCTGTCGACCTGCGTCAGGTCGCCGTCGACCCGCGCTAGGATCGCTCCCTTGATCACGCGACCGCTATCATCGAGCACGTTGGTTGGGGCCAGAGTAACCTTCATCTCCTCATCAGCACGCAGGTATTCAGCGGATCCGGAGGCAACCTTGTGGCCCTTGATCGGCTGGTAGGGGGTAAGCAGGAAGCCGTACTCATCGATCTTGGAATAGATCCCCAGCGACGCGATCAGGCCGATGTTCGTGCCTTCGGGTGTCTCGATCGGGCAGATCCGCCCGTAGTGGGAGATGTGCACGTCCCGCACCTCGAAGCCGGCCCGCTTGCGGTTCAACCCGCCGGGGCCCAGGGCGCTAAGCCGTCGTTCGTGCGTCAGCTGGCTAAGCGGGTTGGTCTGATCGACCACCTGCGACAGCTCGCCACGCCCAAAGAACTGGTCGATCGCGGAGCTGATCGATTTGGAGTTGATCAGGTCGGCGACCTTGGCGATCTCGTCGGGGTCTTTCACGCTCATCCGCTCTTGGACGGTCCGCCGCAGCTTCAGGAAACCCTTGCGCATCTCCTCGACCGCCAGCTCATCGAGTGTCCGCAGCCGGCGGTTGCCCAGGTGGTCGATATCGTCCACGTGGGCCTTGTTGCGGTTGTTGCGCAGATCCAGGATGTACATGATCACGTGCAGGAAATCTTCGCACCGCAGCTGCAAGTCGGTTTCAGGGACATCCAGGTCGAACTTGCGGTTGATCCGGAACCGGCCCACCTTGCCCAGGCGGTAGCGGTTGGCGTCAAAGAACTTCTCGGCGAATAGCTGCCTGGCCTTCTCAACCTGAGGCGGGTTGCCGGGGCGTAGCCGGGCGTAAAGCTGCAGCAACGCAGCCTCATGCTCGGAGACCTCCGACTCCAGATCCAGCTGCTGCTCCTCAGCGATGGTGTTGAGGATCAGCTCGTCGGTGAGGTTGGCCACCACATCGACTTTTTTAAGCTTCGAGGCCAGGATCGTCTCGATCTGCTGCTCACCCATGACCCCCGCGGCTTTGACCAGCTCCTCGCCGGTCTCGGTGTCGACGATCGGGGTGACCGCCACGTGCCCGGGCTTGAGCTTTTTAACGTCCAAGGCCTGTACTTCGTAGAACTTACGCAGCATCGCCTCGGTGGTGGCGTATTGCTCGTCGATCGCGCGCAGAAACGTGGTGGCGGGGATCTTCGTCGACTGATCGATCCGCATGTGCAGGACGTCTTTTTTAGACACCTCCAGCTCGATCCACGAGCCTCGCTCTGGGATGATCCGAGCCGAATGCAGCGGGCGGTCACCCTCGGCCGATGCGATCGAAAAATCAACACCCGGCGAGCGGTGCAGCTGGTTCACGATCACGCGTTCAGCCCCGTTGATGATGAACTCACCCCCGCCCATCAGCACCGGGATCTCACCGAGGTAGATCTCCTCTTCAGGGATCTCCGCTACGTCTTTGCGCACCAGACGAACCCGCACCCGGAAAGGCCGGCCATAGGTCAGCCGCAGCTGACGGCACTCGTCGGGCGTGTAACGCGGTTCATCGAGTGTGTAACGAAGATACTCTAACTGCATGTTCCCATCGTAGCTGACGATGGGGAAAATCTCTCTCAAAAGAGATTCTAACCCAAGATCTTCACTGCGCTTATCCGCATCCATCCCAAGCTGGATAAACCGCTGGTAAGCCGCTTGCTGGATCTTGATCAGGTTAGGAACAGGAAGAGCATCTCCACGCTTGGAGTAGTCGCGCACCGTCTTCAGGAGCATCGATCACCTCGAGCCAGAATGCCTAAATCAAAATGGAATAAAACCTTATGAGGATCACCCGCGCAGCCAATCCACATCCCAAGCCCTCTACTTTAACTTCTTTTTTCCTTGGCTACAAGGGGCGTGGACGAAATTTTCGATAAATTTTATATTTTGATTTAAATACTAGGTTTTTACAGGAGTTATTTCTACTCCATATTCTAAAATCGGAGCCTAAAACAAAAATTCTGATCGCACACCCAGGTTGACCGCGTCCTCGAGCCCAAACCCACCGGGGTTCGCGATATGTTGCACATAGGGTTGAACACGGATCGCAGGCGTCAGCGTGGCTTTGTAGAAGACCTCGACCGCGGTTTCGCTGCCATCGGTAAACCCGGCGTTGCCGTCGTGGCTGAAATGGACCCAAGAGACCCCCATCCCCACCAGGTCATCGTCGCGCCCAGGCAGCATCCCACGCCAAGTCACGCCCACCCCGATGTGCTGGTCGGTGCAGATCACATCGGCGTCGGCCAAGTCGTATTGAAAGAAGAAACCGATGCCTTGGTCGTAGAAATCACCGTCGCCGCTTTCTTCCTGCGCGGGTTGTTCCCGCCACAGCATCTGGTCTAGGACCAGATGGAATCCCCCGGTCTCTGCATCCACGCCACCATCAAACCGGTCGAAGTCGCCCCTGTGGTACCACCCGCCCACCGCCAACCGCCCCGGCAGGCCTGAGAGTGACCAGCGGCGTTCTAGCTCCGCGATCAAAAAAAGATCTGCCGGCGTGCTGAAAAAAGTGTGCGGCCCACGCGACCCCGTGCGCACACCTTCCTGCAGCGAGCCGTCGTATAGACCAAAACCGATCGAGGTATCACCATCGGGGTAGAAGAACACGTTCACGCTCATCGCCGGGTCGGGGTAGGTGGGCATGACATAGTTCGTGGCTGGATAGCTGGCCGACCCGTGGACAAACTCCCAACCGAACTCGGTGTACGCAAACTCATTGTTCGCATCCACCTTCCCGATCTTCAAGCGGATATCACCCTCGCTCAGCTCGTATTCAAACCAAAACTCGCCGATCTGAGTCAGCCCATCGGCGTCCCAGTTGTTGACGAACTGGATGTCACCCACCTCGTCCGAGCCGTTCTGGCCGTTCTGGTTGTGGAAATCGACAAAGATTGTGCCCGACTCCCAACCCATCAGGGTTGGGAGGTCAAGCGTGGCGTGTAATAAGAAAATATGGCGGAACGCATCGCCCTGAGTATCCGCACCGCCGCGGACATTCTTAGACCAGTCTACAATCAGCGACGGCTCGATCAGGATGCCGGTCTTCTCTAATTCACCCCGGGCGCCACCCCAATCCCCGATGAGCCGCCCGCGCTGCCACAACGGGTTGCCTCCTTCCGGGCCCGGATCGGCCGAAGTGGGTGGGGGCGGGTGGTGGTGGGAGGGTGGTCGATCGGGGCTAGCGCTACCGCTTGCACCGGCTAATCCATACCCTAGAAAATGGGTGGCGTGGGTTTGTGCCACCACGCCTACGGGGATCACCGCCACCGCCGCCGCACACCAAAGCGCGGGGTGTGACACAGCTCTTAGATACGTCGCGCATCCGGGTCGTTTGCCCACCAATGGCATGGATGAAAACAGTCTCTTGATCATCTTTTTTCTATGCGTCCTGCAGGGCATACACGTCCATGGGCGGCTGGTCGTGGCCCCCCCGCACATCACCGATCCGCGTGGCTGGGAAGCGATCCTTCACCATGCGGTACGTCGGCTCTGCGATCAGGATATCTTGGCCGAACGCCTTGGTCGCAGCCTCCAGGCGTGATGCCAGGTTGACCGTCCCGCCGATCGCGGTGTAGTCCATCCGCTGAGCCGACCCGATGTTGCCCACCACCGCTACGCCCGTGTTGATCCCGATCCCGATCCGAAGCCTGCCCACCCCCTTGGACCGCCACCGCTCATCGATCTTCTTGGCTTCGGCGTGCATCTCCAACGCCGCCTGCACCGCGTGTTGCTCTTGATCGGCATCATCCAGCGGTGCGCCAAAGATCACCATCAACCCGTCGCCCAAGAATTTATCCAGCGTCCCCTTGTGGCGGAACACGACCTCGACCATCCGATCAAAAAACTCATTGAGGATCCCCACGACCGACTCGGGGTCCATCGGGTGGGTCATGTTGAGGAAGTCGCGGATATCTAAGAATAAGACGGTGACTTTTTTCCGCTCACCATGGAGGGATGGCATCACACCCGATCGGATGATCTCATCAGCCACCTGCACAGAGATATACCGCGCCAGCGCCCCACGCAGGGTCTTGGTTTCATCCAGCGCCTGGGCCATCCGGTTCACCGCCTGCCCCAGCTGGGCAAACTCATCGCGGCTGTTGAGGTGCACGCGTGTATCGAGTTTGCCCCGGCCGATCTGCTCCACCGCCTGGCTTAGCACCTCCACCGGCCGGGCCACCCGCTTGGAGAGATAAACCGACACCCCGACCGCGATCGCCAAGGCCACGAGCGCCGCCGTCACACTGTTGGCCAGCAGCGTCTGGGTTTTATCCAGCACCTGGCCGATTGAGAGATCGATCCCCAAGGCCCCGACGGCCTTCCCCTGGGCATCGCGGATCGGGGCGTTGGCGCTGACCCACGTGCCAAACTCGTCTTCGATCAACGGGTCGATCTGGTACGACTCGATATCCAGCGGCTCCATGCCATCGGATTGGGGTTCGTAGACGTCCCCCACATGGGATTTGTCCTCGGACCCCGCCTCTTCGGCATCGACCACAAACGCGATGCCGCTCTGGGCTTCATCTGATTCGACCATGGTGTAGACGTAGCCGATCTCAACGTTGTTTTTTCGGTTGGCGTCACGCACCCTGCGCAACTGTTTTTCCAGGATCTGGTAAGGCGGCTGCTGCTCGTGGGCCGGCTCACGGATCTGCTTGTGCAGCTCGCCATCAACGAATGTCGCCGCCGTCGCCGCGATCGATAAGACCTGGCTCTGGATCTGAGCCACCAGCAGGCTACGCGCGAAAAAATAGGATATCGCGGTGATCCCCCCGGCCGTCGACACGGTCAGCAGGATCACAAAAAGCGTCACTTTTGTCCGGTATTTCATGCCTGCAAAGTCTCCCAACCCTGTCCATCAAGAGGGGTTTGTTCTCTGCGTAACGAGATGAGCCCATCATCCCTGCATGTAAGCCAAACGGTTCCTTTGAGTCCCCCCCTAACCTTTGACGGGGCAAAACAACGCGCGCGATTGTAAGCCACCCGGTGGCGGATTCCAACACCCCGATCCCACCCGGATAGTGAGCAGCACCCGGCGAATGGAAATAATCCCACTCGGTAGCGGGTTGCAAGCAATGGAAGCAGTTTGATGGCTCCATAGCACTTGGGGTGGCCGGCGTATAAAATAGTTCCACCAATGCAACTTAGTGACACCCCAACCCTATTCTGCAAGGAACAGCATCATGGGAAACCAAAACACCCCAGCGGCTGGGGATATCCGTGACGCGGTCTCAAAACGCTACGGCCAAATCGCGGCAACCGGTGGGGCCAGCTGCTGCGGGCCCGCTCCCCAAACAGAAAGCTTGTTAGGGCACGGCCAAGCCATCGGGTACAGCCCCGAACAGCTCAACGCGCTGCCCGAAGGGGCGAACCTGGGCTTGGGCTGCGGCAACCCCACCAGCCTGACGCTGATCCAGCCGGGCCAAACCGTGGTCGACCTGGGCAGCGGCGCCGGGATCGATTGCTTCTTGGCCAGCCCCAAAGTCGGCCCGACCGGCCAAGTCATCGGCGTCGATATGACCGATGCCATGCTCGAAAAGTCACGCGACTACGCAGCCAAGCACGGCTACGACAATGTTGATTTCCGCAAAGGCACTATTGAAGACCTGCCACTCAAAGATTCCAGCGTCGACCTGATCATCAGCAACTGCGTGATCAACCTCTCGCCCGACAAGCCCGCGGTGTTCCGCCAGATCGCGCGTGTGCTCAAGCCCGGCGGTCAGGCCGCGATCAGCGATATCGTCCTGCTCAAGCCGCTGCCCAAAACCATCCTGGAAGACCTTGAGGCCTACATCGGCTGTGTCGCAGGGGCCTTGATGGTGGGCGACTACCTCGGCCACGCCATGATCGCAGGATTGGACATCGCCCGGGCCGCGCGCAAAGGGTACGACGTGATGTCCGTCCTGGGCTGCAGCCCCGAAGCAGGCAAGCTGCTGGAAAAACTCCCCGAAGGCTTCGACGGCAGCACCCATGTCGCCAGCCTCGATCTGCTGCTAGTCAAACCTGCACCTAGATCCATGCCCACGCTCGCCTCGACCTGCGCCACATCCAGCGGCTGCTGCTAAACTAAACCACTACCGGCTAAAGCCGGTAGGTTTCCCGGCGACTGAAAGTCGCTATTTCGTCTAAAGCCGACTCAAGCCTCGCCTGAAGCCGGCTAAAGCTACTCGTCGGCTACGGTGAATCCGTCGTCTGGAGGTTGTTGCTGATGCTCGATATACGCCTTGATCATCTCGTCCGTCACCGTCCCCGACGAGGCGCAGAAGTAACCCCGGGCCCAGAGGTGGCGGCCCCAGTACCGACGCTTCAACTCCGAAAACTCTTGCTGGAGCAACCGCGAAGAACGACCCTTGATGTATTGCACACCAAGAGCCACCGACATCCGCGGCGGGATCGACGCGAATAGGTGAACGTGATCCCGGCTCACGTGCCCTTTGAGTATCGTGATATCCTTGGCCATGCAGACCTGACGGATCGTGTCCCGGGCCCGGACCGCGATCTGCCCCGTGAGCACCGGATACCGATACTTCGTCACCCACACCAAGTGGTACTTGACGTCGTAGATCGTGTGGGCTCCGTGACGATATTCGGTTGGGGACATCCATCGAGTTTACCTCAAGAAGATACGCTCAAGCGGTTACGCCTAAAGGCGAAGGTTTCGACCCGGATGGTGGAATAATGAACCATTTCCCAAAAAGACCGTGAAGATGGTGACCCAGCAGGGGCTGCCTTAGCCCCAAGCCAACCAAGCGGTGTTCCAATACATCGAAGCGCTATCATCGGGTGCCGCAGCACCCCGACCTGGATGACAACCGCCCGTGAGACGACGAGCAACGCATCCGATGACATGGAAACCGCACGACCACTTTCCCGGGAGAAGCTTTTGGGGTCAACCAGCCTCATCACACGGACGCGATCAAGAAAAACGCTTGACCCCAAGCCATGACCGGGGCTGTGGTGGTTCGCCATACCCATCCCGGACGAGTCTGCGATAAACCGACCGCCCGCGGCAGGGGAAGACCCGAGGTTTTTGTGCCCCCGACGCGGCAATGGCATACGCGGTGCGGATATGATTGGACGTGATGCCTGGGTTATGGGACAGCCGACGCCAAGCCAACCGCCGCGCAGCCCAGCCGCTGGCCGTGCGCATGCGCCCACGCAGCCTCGAGGCGTTTATCGGGCAAGAACACTTCTTGGGCCCCGGCATGCTGCTAAGGCGCATGCTCACCGCCGACCGTCTGACGAGCGTGATCTTCTATGGCCCGCCGGGCACGGGCAAGACCACGCTGGCCCAGCTGGTCGCCCAGCACACCCGCCGCCGCTTCGAGCAGGCCAACGCCGCCGCCGTGGGTGTCAAAGAAGTCCGACAGGTGCTCGACACCGCCCGGCGCGCCCTCGAAGACGAGCAGGTGCGCACCATCTTCTTCTTAGATGAGATCCACCGCTTCAGCCGCGCCCAGCAGGACGTGCTATTGGGCGATGTCGAACAGGGCGTCATCACCCTCATCGGAGCGACCACCGAGAACCCCTTCTTCGCGATCAACTCGCCCCTGGTTAGCCGGTCTCAGATCTTCCAGTTCCAACCACTCGACGAGCCGCAGATCATCACCCTGCTCAAACACGCGATCCACGACACCGAGCACGGCTACGGCCGGTTGGATCTGCAAATCACCGACGACGCATTGCGGCATTGGGCGCAGGCCTGCGACGGCGATGCACGCCGGGCGCTGACCGCGTTAGAGATCGCGGTGATCAGCGGCGGCAAGCACGCGACGCCATCAAACCCTAACTCAGCCGAAACGGATCCCGCTGTGGTGCTCCCTGATCCAGATGGCCAGCCAGCCCAGGCCAACCCCATCCTGATCGACCTGGATGTCGCCCAGCAATCGATCCAGCGCAAGGCGGTGGTCTACGACGCCACCGGCGACGACCACTACGACGCGGCCTCGGCGCTGATCAAGTCGATGCGTGGCAGCGACCCCGACGCCGCGGTGTACTGGCTGGCCAAGATGCTTGAGGCCGGCGAAGACCCGCGCTTCATCGCGCGGCGTGTGGCGATCCTGGCCAGCGAAGACATCGGCAACGCCGACCCCCAAGCGATCTGTGTCGCCGCCTCGGCCTACGACATCACCGAGCGGGTCGGCATGCCCGAGTGCCAGCTGACGCTCTCTCAAGCTGTGATTTATATGGCCACCGCACCCAAGAGCAACGCCTGCACCACCGCGATTGGGTCGGCACGAAAAGACATCCAGCAAGGCCGCACCATCCCCGTCCCCCGCCACCTGCGCGACGGCCACTACCCCGGCGCCAAACAGCTGGGCCACGCCAAGGGCTACCAGTACGCCCACAACAGCCCGACCGGGTATGTCTCACAGGATTACCTGGGTGTTGACAAGACCTACTACCAACCCACCGACCGCGGCTACGAGCAGCAGATCAGCCGCTACCTGGATTGGATCGCCCAGCAACGCCACCAACCGCCCCCAACCACCCCGCCCCCAAGCGGATTGGGCGATTCTGCAAAACAAGACTGATCTGGTATGGTTGAGGGTACCCAAAATCGGACGATCGACGGGCCGGCGTCCCAAGCGAATCATCCACCGCAAGCCCGTTGAATCGGCCGCTGTGAACCCAGCCGTTCGATCTTTGCCGTAGGAGTATTTTCCCCATGGTGTTGTCCTCTCAGATGGCTCGGGCGGGCACAGGCCGCCGCTATATGTCGCGACGCCGAAGAGGGTCAAAGTGGCCGCTGGTGCTGCTGTTAACGATCGTTGCTGGCGTGGGGGTGTGGCTCTGGTGGGATCGCGATCAACCTGTGTCAGCAGATGCTGATCCCTCAGCCACGGCTGCCCATACCAACATACCACCAGCACCGCAGCCCCAACCTCAACCAGCCGTAGCCACCCCACGATCCGAAACCCCACCGCCGGCTGTATCCATGGCTTCACCTCTACCCGACAGCGCCCCCCAGGCACCTGCTGTGACAGATGGGACGCACCCGGTTGAGCTCAAACCAGATCCGCCTGCGCCTACTGCCCCGCCCCAACCCCAGCCAACCCCTGTCACGCGTGTACCACTTGAGGCTCCCAATGACTCGGCCAGCCCTCTACCGGTAGCCAATCAGCTGATCGAAGCAGGCAAGCTGCTCCAGGCCCGAGCGATCTTAAATACTCGTCTGGTTGATGATGGCTCGGTAAGACAGCCACCCAGACATGACGCAGCCGCTATCCGATCCAAGCTGGCGCAGCTCAACCAGATCCTGATCTTCTCCTCGCGTGTGATCCCCAACGACCCGCTATCCAAGCTGTACACGATCCAAGGCGGTGACCTGCTCTCGCGTGTCGCACCGCCGTACAGAATCACCTACCAGCTGATTGAACGGATCAACGGCATCAGCGCCAGGCGGATCCGGGCGGGTCAAAAGATCAAGGTCCTCAACGGGCCGTTCCACGCCGTCGTCGATAAGTCTGACTTCCGGATGGACGTGTTCCTGCCCGGGCCCGACAACACCCTGGTCTACGTGCGCAGCTTTAAGGTTGGGCTTGGCGAAGACAATTCAACGCCCGTTGGCGCGTGGCGGGTGCGATCGGCGGGCAAAGTGGCCAACCCCGGCTGGACCAACCCACGCACCGGGAAAGTCTTCGCGCCCGACGACCCCCAAAACCCGATCGGGGAGTACTGGATCGGGCTCGAAGGCCAAGACGACCGCACCCAGGGGCTGATCGGCTACGGGATCCACGGCACGATCGAGCCATCCTCCATCGGCCGGCAGGTCTCCATGGGCTGTGTGCGCATGCTGCCCGATGACATCGCCTTGGTCTATGACCTGCTGGTCGAAACCCACAGCACGCTCGTCATCCAGCCGTAGATGCACGCGGCCAATACCATCACACGCCAGTGCCCCGCCAAAGTGAACCTCGCGTTAAGCGTCGGTCCGCCCGCGGCCAATGGGCTGCACCCGCTGGCCAGCTGGATGGTCGCGGTCGATTTCGCCGACACGCTCACGCTGCATCAAGCCCAGGGCACCGCCAGCCGCTTCGACATCACGCCCGGGTCTAACCCAAAAGTCGCCGTGGATTGGCCGCTAGAGCAAGACCTGGCCTACCGCGCGCACGCGCTGCTGGAGCAGCACCTGGGCCGACCGCTGCCCATCGAAGCCCACATCCGCAAGCGCATCCCCGCGGGCGCCGGGCTAGGCGGTGGGTCCAGCAACGCCGCAGCCATGCTCGTAGCGCTTGACCAATTGTTCGACCTGGGACTCAACCGCGATACCTTGACCCGCCTCAGCCAACGGCTGGGCAGCGATGTCGCGTTTATGGTTCATGCGCTACGCGGCGAGCCGTCGGCCCTGGTCACCGGGTTGGGCGAACAGATCCAGCCGCTAACGCTGTTGGAACCGATCTACCTGGTGCTGGTCTTCCCCGGCTTAGTGTGCCCAACCGGCGAGGTCTATGCTGCGCTTGATCGGCTACAACCCGGCACGCACACTCCACCCGATCCAGAGCCGATCCGTGCGTTAGCGCAACAAACACCCTTGCCGTCAACATCGCTGTGGAACGACCTAGCCAACCCGGCATGCGATGTGCGGCCTGAATTAAAAATGCATCTGGATCAGCTTGGTAATGCGCTTAAGCAACCGGTCCACATCACCGGGTCGGGATCGACGCTGTTCCTGGTCACGCCGTCCGCCCCAGCCAGCCAAGAGCTCGCCCATCAAGCCGCGGCGATCACCGGTCTAACGACGGTGGCCACCCAAACCTTAACGCCCCCAAGACAAAGCTCGGGCGGCTCGAGCTAAGCCGACCAGCAGCGGGTCATTGACCCGCCCTACGAAACGGCATGCATGGAAATGCGGTCAGCCCATCCGCTTCACAGCCCGCCGGGGGTGTTAGGCGAGATCGGTTGTTTAAGCTCGATCTTCAGCCGATCGCTGGGGATCAGCTTCCCGTCGTTGATCCGCCGATCGGGGTCAAATGTTTTCTTGATGCGGTCGAACGTGTCGAGCGTGTCAGGGTTGAATGCCTTGTGCATCAGGTGCAGCTTCTCGACACCCACGCCGTGCTCACCGGTGATCGTGCCGCCGATGCTCAGGCAGTATTCGAGGATCGCCTCACTGGCGGCCAGCACCCGCTGCACATCCGCGGGGTCGTCCTCGTCGAACAGCAAGATCGGGTGGACATTCCCATCGCCGGCATGAAACACGTTGCTGATCCGCAGCCCGAATCGCTGGCCGATCGCGCCGATCCGCTCAATCGCTTCGGCCAGCTTGGAACGTGGGAGACACGCGTCCTGCGTGCAGTAGCTGCGGCTGATCCGCCCGATCGCGCCAAACGCACGCTTGCGCACCGCCCACAGCTTGGCCCGCTGGGTTGGGTCGGCACAGTGCTCAAGGTCCTGGGCCCCATGCCGCTGGCAGATCGCGACAATCTGTTCAAGCGGCTGATCCAGCAGCCCGTCCACGCCGTCGATCTCGATCAGCAGCATGGCCCGGGCCTGCGCGGGGAAGCCATATTGAAACGCTTCTTCCACCACGCGGATCATCGCGCCGTCGAGCAGCTCCATGGACGCGGGCACGATGCCCGATGCGATCACCTCGCTGACCGTGTCGCACGCATCAGCGGTGGCGTGGAACACGGCGTAGAGTGTGCGGAGGTGACGCGGGCTTGGCGATAGCCGACACCACAGCCGCGTGACGATCCCCAGCGTCCCCTCGCTGCCGCACAGCAGCCCCGGCAGGTCCGGGCCGACCCCGTCACACAGCGGGCCACCGCGTGTGCAAACCACCGACCCATCGGCCAGCACGGCTTCGATACCCAGGATGTGGCTGCCCGTTACGCCATACTTGAGCGTGTTGATCCCACCCGCGTCGGTCGCCGCGTTGCCCCCGATGGTCGCCACCGATTGACTCGATGGGTCGGGTGAAAACCGTAGTGCGCCTGCTTGAAGATCCCCGCCTTGGGTCGTTGAGGTTTGTGCGGCGCACTTGGCCGCAACCGCACGGGTCAGGTCGAGGTTACGCACACCGCTTTGCACAACAGCAACGCGGTTCGCCAAATCGATCGATTCGATGCGCGTCATCCGGCTAGTTGAAACGACCACCCCCCCATCAAACGCCACGCTCCCGCCGGTCAGGCCCGTGCCGCTGCCACGGGGAACAATCGATAGGCCATGCTTGGCTAACAGCCCCACACACCGGGCAACCTGCTGCGTATCGGTGGGGAACACCGCGGCTCGGGGCAAGCCCTTGGCGATCGGCAACCCATCACACGCAAACACCACCAGCTCGTTGGCGTCCGCTAACACCCCCCTATCGCCCACCACACCACGCAGCTGACCGATGACCCAGTCCAGGCTCGCCATCGCTCTATCTTATCTACCAATCCCGATCCGGTTGACGGGGTATCGTCCGCCCGCGGCAGGGAGAAACTCATCCGGGACAGGTATAAGTCACCCAAACCGCATAATCGGCTTAAGTGGACCAACCATCACGACGATATGCCCAACTGATGCGGCCGATCCGGGCCGCCTATCAGGGTATGGTCAACATGAGCCTCACACCAACACACCCCCCCTACCAAGCCGGATTACCTGCTGGGCTATCCGCAACCAGCGCCGGGTTTGAGGCCTTTAAACGCGTCCTGGACGTGATCGGTGCGGTGGTGGGCTTGGTGTTCGCAGCACCCCTGCTGGTATTGGCCGCGGTGTGGATCAAGGTCGCCGATGGCGGGCCTGTCTTTTATTACCAGTGGCGGGTCGGACACAACGGTTGGCTATTCCGCCTCTACAAGCTGCGGACCATGGCCACCGACGCCGAAAGCGACGGCCAGGCCCGGTTCGCTCAGGGCGACGACCCGCGGATACTACGCGGCTGCGCCTGGATGCGCAAGAGCCACCTCGACGAGCTGCCCCAGCTGTGGAACATCCTCAAGGGCCAGATGAGCCTGATCGGGCCCAGGCCTGAGCGGCCCGAGATCCTTGAACGCCTGCGCCAATCAATGCCCAAGATCGAACGGCGCCTCGTCGCCAAGCCCGGCCTCACCGGCCTGGCGCAGATCCGAAACGGATACACCACCGACACCAAAGGCGCCAGAAAAAAACTGGCTTACGACCTGCAGTACCTCCGCCACCGATCGGTCGGCCGCGAGCTGCAGCTGCTGTTGGCCACCGTCCCAAAAGTCTGGGACCAAGCCGCGATGTGATCCGGATGGGGACAACCAAGGGAAACCCAGATGCCTACGACCCCACAACCCACCATCCCCCACGCCAAGGCCACCATCGCCGCCCTGATCCCCGCGATGCTCCTGAGCTTCGGATGCTCTTACTACACCGATTACAGCGCGTTCATCTCCGAGCCCCGGCCGCTGGTCACGCTCACCGATTACCAGCTAGCGCCCCCGGACGCGATCCAGATCGCCTCCAAACGGGTGCGTGAGCTCAACAACCACCGCCAAACCATCCGACCCGATGGGAAGGTCACCCTGCCCCTGCTGGGCAGCGTCTTCGTAGCCGGGAAAACCACCGATCAGCTCAGCGATGAATTAGAAATAATGTCCCAAGATTTTTATGAAGACGCCGACATCACCGTACGCGTCGTGGGCTTCCACAGCAAGAAGATCTTTGTCTTTGGAGAAGTGTCGTCCCCCGGCCCGTACGCCTACGACGGGGCCAACACCGTGCTAGAGACGTTGGCTGCCGCACAGCCCACCCGATTGGCTGACCCCAGCCGGATCCAGATCCTACGCCCCAACAAAAACGATCAGCTGATCCGCCGGATGACCATCAACCTCGACAAGATGGTCAAGCAAGGCGATACCGCGCTCGACGCGGTCCTTGAAGAAGGCGACATCGTCTATGTCCCACCCAACGCGTTGGCCACGGTCGGGCTGGCGCTGCAGCAGGTCCTGCTGCCGCTGCAGCCCGCCGCGTCAACAGTTCAAAACCCTGTCGACTTGGATGATTCGTTCCGTTCATCACCCTATGAATGAGGCCCGAACCAGCTAACCAGCTAATCCATAACATCATCGGAGCGGGGCAAAGAAAAAGGATAGGTGCTGCGATGATTCAAAACCCCGACCAGACCAAGACACTGCTTGAAGCCTGGGAAGCCTTAATCCGCTTCCGCTGGCGGTTTGTCCTGGCCATGTTCGGCGTGATGACCGGGGTGCTGCTAGGCAGCTTCTTGTTGCCACGCAAATATAAAGCCGAAGCGATCTTTGAACGCCACACCGACATGGTGCTTAGCGAGATCACCAGCCACGGCGCTTCCAAGTCCCTCCGCGATGCACGCACCAGGCCGCTGGCCGAGGAGATCGCCGGACAGATCGCCATCGAAAGCATGATCGAGACACTCAAACACACCAAAACACCCAACATCATCCAAACCCTCAACCCGTTCGAGCTCGACAGCCTCGTGGGCGAGCTGTCCAAGCGGATCAACGTCACCTACGACATCGGATCCAAGGAATTCGACCGGATCCGCGTCAGCTTTACCCACAGCAACCGCGACCTGGCCCGAACCGTGGTCAACACACTGGTGGAGAACTATATCCTGCGCACACGCAAGCTCATCGACGGCCGGCTCGAACAGACCGCCCGGTTCTTCCAATCCGAGGTCGAACGCAACCGACGCCTGATCGAGCAGCAAGAAAACAAGAAACTCAACTTTGAGATCGAACACGCCGAGCTGCTGCCCGACTACCCCGGCAGCATCCAGGTGCGGCTCTCCGAGGTCCAGAAAGAGTTCATGCAGCTCCAGCAGGAACGCGACGCCCTGGCCATGCGCGTCAACACGCTCAAACAGATGATCGAATCAACCTCGAAGCACACCCCCCAGGTCTACACCTCCCGCAACCCTCGGATCGAAGCGCTTGAACAGAAACTCCAGCAGCTCAACGAAACCAATGAGCAGTACACCGGTGTGTACAAAATGACCTACAAACACCCCGACCTGGTGGCGATACGCCAGCAGATCGCCGCGGTAGAAGCCGAGATCCAGAACACACCCGAAGAAGTCATCACCCAGAAACACGTCGCGGTCAACCGCAAACGCCAAGACCTCGAGGTGCAGCTGGGTGAAGCTACCACATCCCTCCAAGCCGCCCAGCAGCGGACCCAGTCGCTTGAACAGCTGATGGCACGGCTCAACGTCAACTCGTCTCAGCTGTTCCCGGTCCGCAGCGAATACCGCAAGCTCACACGCGACATCGAGCACTCCCAGCGGCAGCTGGCGTTCTGGGAAGAAAACCTACACCGGGTCGCGATGGCACGCACCGCGGAAACCGGTAACCGGGGGATCCAGCTCCGCTTCGTGAAGCCCTGCAGCACCATCAGCAAGCCGGTATCACCCAACCTGTTTCAGATCCTCATGGCCGCGGTCGTCCTGGGCGTGGCCTCGGGGGCGGTCAATGTCTTCTTCGCTTACCGAACCGATGAATCGTTCCGAGACGGCGAGCAGCTAGCCGAGGCGTTCAATATCTCGCTGATGGGAACCGTCAGCGAGATCATCTCCCAGAAGCAGCGCACCGAACGCAAGATGAAGAACCTGATCCTCTACCCACTGAACACCTCGGCCATCGCCGCCATCTTGGTGATGATTGTCGGGCTGCTCTACCTCAACCTCGAAAAACCGCACCTCTACCAGCGGCTCAAGGATAACCCCACTTCCTTCATCAGCCAACGCCTCAGCCACAGCCCCCAACCCACCCAGGTCGTCGGCAAGGAGTGAACCCCCATGTACGAAGATTTCTACCAACTCAGCTCGCTGCCGTTCGAGAACACCTCCGACCCACGGTTCTTCTTCGCTAGCGAACAGCACCGCGAAGCCCTGGCCGCCGTCGAGTACGCCATCCGCATGCGCAAAGGCGTGGTGATGCTCACCGGCGAGATCGGGTCCGGGAAGACCACCGTCGGGCGGATGATGTGTGAGAACTGCGGCGATCAAGCCACCATCCTCCACCTCACCCCCCGGCACAACACCGGGTTGGACCTCATCCGACAGGTGCTGCAATCCGTGGGCCTGCCGGTTGAAAACGAAAACCGATACGCCAGCATGCTCCACCAGATACGCACCTACCTGCTTGAGCAGCTAACCCAGCAACGCCCCGTGGCGCTGTTTGTCGATGAAGCCCAAAGCCTAGCCGACGACGCGCTCGAAGAGCTACGCATGCTCACCA
This sequence comes from Phycisphaeraceae bacterium, assembly GCA_965223655.1. Taxonomy (GTDB): domain Bacteria; phylum Planctomycetota; class Phycisphaerae; order Phycisphaerales; family Phycisphaeraceae; genus CBDCXC01. The sequence continues at coordinate 4,282 of CBDCXC010000003.1, read as the reverse complement.
ACCTCGACACCCACAACCAGAAGCTGATCCAAGCGGTGTTGATCGGCCAACCCGAGCTGCGCCAACGCATCCGCCAGCCACAATTCGACGCGCTGCGCCAACGGATCGTGATGGCCAAGCAGCTACACCCCTTCCAAGAACAGGAAACCGCCGACTATATCAACCACCGCCTGGCTGTGGCCAGCCGCGACCCCCACAACGCCCAGCCCTCGTTCACCCACGAGGCGATCCAAGAGATCCACCGCACCACCGGGGGTATCGCACGGCTGATTAACATCGCCTGCGACAACTGCCTGCTGCTGGGATCGGTCCAAGAGACGCGACAGATCACCCCAACGATCGTCCACCGGGTGGTCCAAGACATGGTCCCACGCTTTGACGAATGCCCCCAAACCAACGACGAAACTCAAAACAACCTTAGCCTGGCAGGGAATCTCTAATGGGTTACATCTTTGACGCACTCAACCGGATCAAGAACCCCGCCAACCCCGGGCCCGGCGCTACGCCTGACCCCGATCCCACCAAGGGCCAAACCGCTCCGGCTCAAGGCGATCGACCACCCCACGACCAACACAAGACACCCCGCTCAACAATGCCCTTCACCCAACAGGGCACACCCCCCTTCCAACCCCTGAAGTTCGGCGACCACGCCAGCGTCATGGAAAACGGGTCCCTGATCACCGATGAGCGGCTCGTGGCGTTTAACGAACCGGCCAGCGTGATGGCCGAGGAATACCGGTCGATCAGAACCGGCATCCTGGCGCGCTGGCAACAGAAGCGGCACCTGGTCCATATGATCACCAGCGCCACGCCCCAGGAAGGCAAAACCATCACCTCGCTCAACCTGGGCTTTAGTTTTGCCGAGCTCAAGAACCGGCGAACCGTCGTCGTCGAAGCCGACCTGCGCCTGCCCCAATTCGACAAGATGATCACACTGCCCCGGTCACCGGGCCTGGTGGGCCTGCTGGAATCCAAAGCCACCCTGTCCCAGGCGGTGCACCGCCTGGCCAACGACCGCCTCCACGTGATCACCGCAGGACGCAGGCTCGACTCGATGCACGCCGCCCAGCTGCTGGCCGGGTCCAGCATGTCCACCCTCATCAAGACACTGCGCAGCAGCTACGACCACGTCATCATCGACACCCCACCGGTTGTCGAGCTGGCCGACGCGGGCATCCTCGGGGCAACCTGCGACGAGGTCCTGCTGATCGCACGGATGAACCGGACACCCCAGGCCCTGGTCGAACAGGCCATCCGTACCCTCGGCAGCTACAACGCTTCGGTGGGCGGGTTGATCGCCACCGATCAGAACCGGCCCCAGCGACGCTTCTACTACAAGTACGGCTACAAGTATTCATACGGTTACCACGACAACGCCTACAGCGCCAAGCAAGCCGCTTAAGGCACCACAACCAACAAAGGAACCTCAGGATGAACCACGCAACAAACATGGCAACGCATCAACGGCGACCAAGCTTCACGACAACGGGGCGGTAAGGGGAATCGATCGTAACTTACCGGTCATGGACGACGCCGCGGCTTTCCGTCCGCCCACGGCTGGAAATCCGGTAACATCTTTTGTGTCAGACCCAACCACCTCAGACGCGATCCCGACATCCGTCAGGTGGAACCTGAGGGGTAAAAGTGATGGACCAACGGTTAACCCAAGAGCAACCCACAGCCTTAATCGTCAGCCACTGCGTCCCCGACGCCGTGGGCACACCCGACCGTGCCCGCGCCTGGCAGCTGCTGAGGCTGACCGCACGGACACACCGCGTTTACTTGGCGTGTGTGCTGGATCGGCCGGTGAACCTCGCACAGTGGCGCATCGTCCAGCAGCAAACCCAGCAGCTGGCGATCCAACAAAGCTTCCTCTGGCCCAGGCTCGCACACCAGTGGCTAGGGTGGCTCGATGGCCGATCCGCGCAGCGGGTCCTGGCACACACCAACCTCACACAACCCATCGAACAGTGGGCCGGCGACCAGCCATTCGACGCGGTGGTCTGTACACACCCCGCGCTGTGGCCACAGGCACAGCCCATCCAAGCCAACCGACGCGTCTGCGACCTGCCCGCATCTTCTGCCCGCAGGCGGCGGCGGACACACAACCGACGATCCAGACGCCACTACCCCAACCAACATCTCATCGAATCCCAGTGCAGCCACGTGACACTCAACCGATCCACCGACCAACACCTATTCACCCATAAGCCTTGCCAAACGATGGTGATCCCCACAGCCATCGACCCACACTACTTCATCACCTTACGCCACACCACGCCCCAAGCACCCCAAGCGCAGGCTGAGCTTGGCTTAGCGCTGCACTGCGATTGGGACCGCCCCCACGCCCACCGAGTGCTGTCATGGTTCCAGCGCCAGATCTGGCCCACCGTGAAACGCGTCGTGCCACAAGCACAGCTGTGGGTCACCCGACCCGCCGCCGCCGACCCATACACCAGCCTGGCCAACGCCACCGTGGTCGTCTGCCCCGACTCCTACCCCGCCTTCGCCAAGCTACCCGTATGCCAGGCGCTGGCCATGCAACGCGCCGTGGTGGCCTGCGAACCGGCGATCCACCGGCTTGACCTAGGCCTCAGGCACGGCCAGCAGCTGCTGCTGAGCAAGCGGCGACGCGACTGGATCGCTCACTGCGTCCAGCTGCTGCGCTCCCAAGCCAGGCGCAGACACCTGATCGGGGGCGCTAACGCGTTCCTCAACCGCTACGCAACGACCGATCAAAGCGGTGATGCGCTCACCCAAGCGCTACGCGGCTTGGATCCACACAATCACCCGATCAGCCGGGCCGCGTAACCCAAACGCCGCACCCCAAGACGACCGGAACAACCCCGGTGTGAAGCATCGCCCTTACCCCCGATTCAATCCCGCCGCGCATAAAACCCTTGGCTTCGCGTCACCAAGCCCCGGATCTCTAATACCGTCAAATCACCCTGGATCACCCCAACGGCCAAGCCGGTGGCCGCCACAATCTGATCCAGCGCCCGGGGTTGACCCAGGACCCCCAAGACGCAACGCTGAGACACCGTCAACGACGCCGACAACGCCGGCTTAGGCCGCGGGTTGGACGCAGGATCCCGATCCTCCATCAGGCCTGCCTTCAAAAGCCGACCCGCATCGCCAAGCGCATCGAGGATATCCGCAGCGTTAGTCACGAGCGTGGCCCATCCCTCGCGGATCATCTTGTGGCAACCCGCCGATAGACGCGAATCCACGCGCCCCGGCAACGCCAGCACATCGCGGCCATGGTCCTCACCGGCCAAACGAGCCGTGATCATCGCGCCTGAACCAAGGGGCGCTTCAACGACCAACACCCCCAGCGCCAGACCCGAGATGATGCGGTTGCGGCGAGGGAAGTTCTCGGCGATCGGGGGGGTCGACATCGGCAGCTCGCTAACCACCGCACCCCCACCCGGGCCTGCTTCGCCGCCACCAGCGATCGCATCAAACAACGCTTCATGCTCTTGAGGGTACGGCTTGGCCAGCCCGCTGCCCAGCACCGCGATGGTACGCCCCTGAACACGCAGCGCCGCCCGATGCGCCGCACCATCCACCCCGCGCGCACCACCGCTGATGATGCACAGCCCCGCCTGCGAACACACCGCGCTAAGCCGATCGGCTTGCTCCCGGCCATACGCCGTGCAACGCCGCGTCCCCACCACCCCAAGCCCCAACGCATCCTCTTCTCGCAGCCGACCCCGCACATACAGCAACGGCGGCGGGTCAGGGATGTGACGCAATAAACGGGGGTAACCCGGCTCATCGATGACCACGACCGTGACGCCATGATCATGGATCAGCCGCTTCTCACGCTCCACCACCACACCATCGGATAGCCCATCCAGCGATCGACGGATCGCCTCAGCACGCTTACGCCCAATCCCTTCGACCTGCATCAAATCGGTTAGACGCGATGCCACCACCAACCCAGCAGACCCCATGGCTTTGAGGCAGCGGTGGGTCAGCACCGGGCCCAACCCCGGGCACAGGGTCAGCGTCAAATAATCGTCGTGGGCGGTGTGGCTCATTCTCCCAGACAGATCCAGGCCGAAAGGGGCGCTTCCTGGTTACCCTTGGATCCGACTAACTCAATCTTAGTCGCCCCAGGGCGGCTGATCCCTCGCGGGGGTCAGGGCGGCGGTGGGTCCTGGGACGATGCCGTGTTGGCGCAGGCGGTCCCGCAGCTGCTCATCCCTTGGCTGGATCGCGTGTGCGTGTCGCAGGGCGGTGATGGCGTTGGGCGTGTCGCCGATCGATTCGTAGAAAT
>CBDCXC010000002.1:0-23761 GCA_965223655.1 Phycisphaeraceae bacterium | reverse complement strand
CGCCGAGGCGGCTGAGCGTGATCTGCGTAACTACCTCGTCTTGGAGCTGCTTAGCCAACACTTGGGTGAAGACTTCCAAGGCACGGTTACCGGGGTGATCGGCACGGGCGTGTTTGTGCAGATCGACCGTTACCTGGTCGACGGGTTTATCCCGATCAGCGAGTTGCCCTCGTCGGGCCTGCCGGGCGACCGGTGGCGGCTCAACCGCTCCACGGGTGTCTTGGTGGCGCAGCGATCGGGTAAGACGATGGCGATCGGGGATCGGTTCACGGTCCGCGTCGCCAACGTCAAGCCGGTGAGCCGGCGCATGGAGCTGGTCATCGTCGAACCCACCACCCCAACCCCGCCCAAACGCCGCAAACCCAAGGGCGCCAAGGCAGCAACGAAAAAGACCATGAAGCTCAAGCGTAAAAGCAAAAGCGATCGCAAGGTGACGCGTGGTCGTAAGCGGTGAGCGGGGTGATAGAGGCCTACTCTTCAAACGCGGCGAAGACTTGGTTTTGGATCGGGGCCACCACATCCAAGATATCGCGTAACACCAACGCGGGCGACCCAACGGAGCTGATCTCCACCAGGTCTTGGCGCGGGTAGTGATCCAGCACCGGGCGTGTCTGTGACTCGTAGACCGTTTGCCGGTTGCGGATCACTTTTTCGTCGGCGTCATCAAATCGGTTTTCTTTGAGTGCGCGGCGGCGTAGCCGCTCGACCATCTCGTCTTGATCGGTACAGACCAGGTGGATCACCTGCATCACGTCGATGTGCCGGCCCATGATCTTAGCTTGTTCTAGCGTGCGGGGGATGCCGTCGAGGATCAGCAGGTCGCGGTGGGGTTTGTACGCTTGCAAGATCGTGTGGGCGTGGATGGACTCGGCCCACATCCTGACCGTGACATCGTCGGGCACCAGCTCGCCACGGGAGCTGTATTCATAGAAGATCTTGCCCAGCTCGCTTTTGATATCGATCTGGCGGAACATATCGCCGCAGGCGAAATGAAAGAACCCGGGGATCATCCCAAGGATCTTGCCCTGCGTGCCTTTGCCTGCCCCAGGGGCGCCCAACAACAAAACCGTTTTGTAGCGTGTATCCATAGGCCGTGGGTCATTCTAGTCGGTGGCAAGCCGGCTGACTCAATCGATGCAACAGAGTAGTGGTGTTGATCCCTCCTGAAAATCACGACGATTCATCATTATGGGGTGCGTTAGCCAAGTGGGATCTGCTAAGCGGCTTGGTCTTCCAGCACCTCCGGGTCCCGCCGCGCCAGCGCCGCCATATCGAACCGGCTACGGGATTGTAGCGTGGTATTGACGCTGCTACGCACCCAATCCAGGCTGCCTGAGTACCATTCGTAAGCATAGCCAATGATGATGATCCCCAGGAACGGAGCCCCAAGCACCAGCGCTTCGGTGGGGAACTGCCGATAGACCACCGCCCAGGGATAGATCAGCGCAACTTCAACGTCAAAAACAAGATAAAATAAGGCAACGATATAAAACCGCAGGTCGAACTGCACCCAGCTGCCGCCGATCGTCGGCTCGCCGCACTCATAGATCGCTTTCTTTTCTCGGTTGGGCAGGCTTGGCCGCAACACCTTGCCCACAAGAAGGTTCAACAACACAAACCCCAGGCCAAACCCTAGAAAGATCGCCACAGAGATTAAGGGTTCCATCAAGACGCTCCCAAAAGGGCGTTAACCGTACCGGCATTTATCATAAACAGTTGGGCTAGCAGGCTCAAACAGGTGCCTCACTCAACCAAGGGCTGACTCTACCTACACGTCATCCCGTGTAGCTGGATCGCTACGCGGTGTCTGGCGGCGTCTGTGTAGGCCTCGAATAACCAGCACGGGTATTCAGTGTTCACCGTGGCCGACGGTGAATCGATTAATGCCCAACCACCCGGCACCGCCTGATGATCCAGCCGGTGGCTAAACCTATGACGAACCGTGAGAAACGAGGGATGAGACAGGCATCGTGGCTCTTGGCATCCACAGCAGGGTGCCCACAGATGCTACAATAACCGCTGACTAGGTCCGCGTAGCTCAATTGGATAGAGCGTCGGCCTCCGGAGCCGAAGGTTGGAGGTTCGAGCCCTCCCGCGGATACTTTCGATAGCGCTTGGTAGCATGGCGCTTCATACCCGACGGGTGGATAGCCATTGGGTCTCTCGCGTCAGAGGATTTTGGCCGACTCAGCGCTGATGCCAACACCCTGCCACCTTAGCTCAATTGGCAGAGCAACGCATTTGTAATGCGTAGGTTGCCGGTTCGACTCCGGCAGGTGGCTTGATGCATTGTAACCGTTGATTTTACGCGACCAGACGCCGTGTGTTCCTCCCCACCATCCCCAGCGCGATCAGGCCCAACGCCGCCCCGGTGCTGGGTTCGGGGATGTGTTGGACCAAGATGCTCCCGTCTGCATTCAATGTGGCGTTGTGTATCGGCGAATCGACCAGCAGCAGGACATCACCGGTCACCTCGATAGGGTTTTGATCATCCAACGCCATGGATGGTGCCAAAGGGTAGGGCCAGAATAGATCCAGCGGTACCGCTGAGGCGGGTTGAGGCGATGCCGCAGGGAGGGGGGCGGCCGTCTGGCTGGCCGGTGTGATACCGCGGCCTGACAAGCCAACCGCTTCGATGCTGATGCTGCCCGCGCTAACGATGACAGCGCCACCTGCCTGGGGAGAGACGGTGTAGTTGATCGGCGAGTCGGCCGTCAGTGTGACGTTGCCCGCGGCAGACGTTACCGTGACACCCGCCGCGGTCAGGCTGGGGTCGATCGTCACAAGAGCGGGATCGATCCTTAAAGCCAAACGCGTTAGCGTCAACTCAACGGGGGCGGCGATCAGGCTGGGGTCGATACTGGCAACCCCCTCACTAGTGGTATCGATGACGACGGTGGGCGCGTTTAATTCGATCTGACCAAGCGCGACCTGCTGTGCACTAATCCTGATTTCAACCCCTGCGGTGATGGTGCTGTCCCCGGTTAATTCAACGGATGGGGTATCCCATCCCATGTAGATATCGCCGGTCGCTGATAAGTCAATGCTAGGCTCATGCCCAGCTCCCAGGTGGCTTTGGATCTGCAATCGGACAGGCCCGTTGATCAACACAGGCGCCGATCGGGCCTGAACGCCAAACAAGACGAGGTACGCAACGATCGCGGAGACGGTTGGGGTGATTTTTTTCATGGCGTGGATCCGGATCTGAAATATTTATTTTGTTTGTGCCTTCAGTTTTCCTTGGAAGGATTGGGTGCGATTATAGATCTAATGGGGGTGTGATCAAGTTTTGTTCCAGCTGGAATGTTGCCTGGTGCGGCGTTTTATACCCATTGGGTATGAGTTTACCGCGTCAGAAACGCAAAAAGATCGAATCTTTCCCTTCCGTGGGCAGATGTCCCCCCGTCAACTCGATCGGGATTGGTATATATGTCAGCTGGATTGACTATGAGTTGACATCAACACCGTGATCGACCCGATCACGGCTGCGGCGGCCAAGATTGCCAAGGGTCACAGCGGGTGGGTGTTTAACTTGGTTCGCTGCGCACCATGGCTTCGAGCGCGGCTTTGGGGCAGATGTGGTTATGGATGTAGTCGATGAGGTTGGTTGCGGTGCGGCGGATGCGTTTCTCGATCGCTTCGTCGAGACACTTGCCCTTGTCGTCGAATACCTGGGTGACGCCCGCGACCGAGACCGGCCCGGGCAGCACAATCGCACCCACGTGCGAGCAGACGCTGCGCAGGTGTTCTAACGCTTTGATCGCCCCGATCTGACCCGCAGCCACCCCTAGCAGCGCTACGGGCTTGCCCGACAGCGCGGAGGGAAACCCCAGGTTGTCGATGACCAGCTTGATCACGCTGCTGTAGCTGCCGTGGTATTCGGGTGTGGCCAGGACCACACCGGTCGCGGCCTTGACCGCGTCTTGGAGCGCGGTGAGTGTGGCGACGGTATCGCCCTGCGCCAGGGTACTGCCCGGTGCACCGGGCAGGGGCAGGCCCAGCTGGGTGGGATCGAACGTGTCGATCGCGATATCGGGGTGGTTTTGTTGGACCTCGTCGACCACCAAGGCCAACGCTTTGGCCGTGAAATTGTTGGGACGGACGCTGCCGCCGATCGCGACGATCTTGATGCCGTGAGGCGGTGGGGTGTTCATCACAGACCGCTACTATACAATAATAATACTCACGATGTGTCGATCCCGAGAAGGAAAGGGCCATGATGTTTGATGCGGTCGAGATGGCGCCGCCCGATGCGATCCTGGGCCTGACCGAGGCGTTCAATCGGGACACGAACCCAGGGAAGATCAACCTCAGCGTTGGGGTCTATAAAGACCAGCAGGGCCAGACGCCGGTGCTGGCGTCGGTGCGGCAGGCTCAGCAGCGGATATTCGATCAGGAAAAGACCAAGGCCTACAAGCCCATCAACGGCGCACCGGAGTATGGCCAGGCCGTGCGTGCGCTGCTGTTCGGGCCTGATCATGAGATCGTGACAGCCAACCGGGCCGCCACCGCCCACACACCCGGGGGGACCGGGGCGCTGCGTGTGGTGGGCGATTACCTCAAGAAGCTGCACCCCGGTACACGGATCTGGGTCAGTGACCCGACCTGGGCCAACCACTGCAATATCTTCAAAGCCGCGGGCTTGGAGGTCAAAACGTACCCGTACTATGACGCGTCAACTCACAGTTTGGCGTTTGATGCGATGCACGCGGGGTTAGAGCAGATCCCTGCGGGTGACGCGGTGTTACTGCACGGCTGCTGCCACAACCCCACGGGGATCGACCCAACGCAGCAGCAATGGTCGCAGATCGCTGATATTGTGGCACAGCGTGGGCTGCTGCCGCTGATCGATTTCGCGTATCAAGGCTTCGCCGACGGGATCCAAGAGGACGCGGTGGGGTGGCTGAACCTGTGCCGCCCGGGCAGCGAGGCGCTGATCTGCAGCAGCTTCTCCAAGAACTTTGGGCTCTACAACGAGCGCGTCGGGGCGTTGACCGTGGTCGCTGGGTCAGACCAAGCTGCCCAAGCGGTGATGAGCCATATGAAAGTGTGCATCCGCGGCAATTACTCCAATCCCCCAGCCCACGGGGCGGCGATCGTGACCACCGTGCTCAACGACCCAGCCCTCCATACTCAATGGGAGGGTGAGGTCAAGCAGATGCGCGATCGGATTAACCAGATGCGGCAGCTGTTTGTCGAGACGCTTGGCGCCAAAGGCGTACCCGGCGATTATGGGTTTATTACCCGGCAGCGTGGGATGTTCTCTTTTAGCGGCCTTAACCAATCGCAAGTCAAGGTGTTACGTGAGAAACACTCGGTCTACATTGTGGGCTCTGGCAGGATCAATGTCGCGGGCATGACCCCTGCGAATGTGGGCAAACTGTGCGAAGCGATCCAGGCGGTGGTGTAGCGATACCAATCTCAGATGAGTTTACGGCTAGCCGATCACTCGCAGCTTGATCATTGCTGCTGTTTGTTTTATGTCTCCAACCGCGGTACCTTTGATACGCGATTCGTCTATTTGGCAGATCTTCAAAAAATCCTTTGGAATCTAGCCGCACTGAGGTACAATAAAAAACCTACTATTATCGAAGTCTGATCGTTTGCAGGCAGAGGGTATTTACCCGATTTTGTAACGTTTCATCCTTCTTGCGGGTTAGGGAGAAGACTATTTCGCAATAACAATAACATCGGTCGTTCAATATGCTTGATCTATGTTGTTGTGTTTATGTTATAGAGGTTTGAGTCTGTCCATTGTTTAGATCCAGAGGAGTCAGGGCATGGGAAGATTTTCGGCGTGGCAGGCATTCTTAATTATGGCGTGGATCCCCAGCACGCTTTTCGCTCAGCGTGTATGGCTGCCAGCGGTTGAGCCGGGCGGGGTGACAGTTCAATTAGAAACCCTGGCAACAGGGCTAAGCGGAAATGACCCGGTTTTTAACCGCAGGCAATTCGCTCCAACCGATTTGGTATCGGCCAACGATGGCAGCGGCCGGTTGTTTGTCTCAACACAGGGCGGGGTGATCCGCCTGGTCGGTGCCGAAGGGCAATTGCGAGCGACTCCCTTCCTAGACACGAATCACGCCGATACAGATATCGACCGGTTTGGGTATGGCATGACAAGCCTGGTGTTCCACCCCGGTTTTGCGGACCCCACCAGCCCCGGATCGGGGAAATTTTATACCCTGACCACCGAGCGTGAGGGGGCGGGCGTGGCGGATTTCAGCGAATCGCTGGTGGTTAATCTTGATCAGATCCATCAAGACGTGATCACCGAATGGACGGTTGACGATATCCAAGCCGATACCTTCTCAGGCACGAGCCGGGTCTTGCTGCGGGTTGATCAGCCCGGCCGAGACCATAACCTCAATGACCTGGCGTTCGACCATAACGGGTACCTCTACATCTCGTCTGGTGATGGCAACAACACCGGGCGTACGACAGACATCACGTTTTCCGACAACGCACAGACACTGGCCAACATCTTTGGCAAGATTTTGCGGGTGGACCCGTTTGGCACCAACGGTGTCAACGGTCAGTACGGCGTGCCGGGCGATAACCCGTTTGTGGGACAAGACGGTGCGGTCGAAGAGATCTACGCCTACGGCTTACGCAATCCGTACCGCATCGGGTTTGACCGAGAGACGGGCGACCTCTACGCCGGTGTGGTGGGGCAGATCAATATCGAGTGGGTCTCCAAGATCGACGCGGGGAAGAACTACGGCTGGAACCTCAAAGAAGGCGGATTTATCTTCGATAAGAACAATTTTAATAACCTAACTCAGGATATGGACGCAGATGGCAACGGCAACGGCGATTTTGCCGATGCAAACGGACTGGTTGATCCGTTGTTCCAATACGATCACACCCAGGGGCATTCGGTGGCTGGCGGGTTTGTCTACCGCGGGTCGCTGATGCCTCAGCTGTACGGCAAATATATCTTTGGGGATTTCAACCCCAGCAGCTTGTTTTATGGCGATCTGGAGACAGGGCAGATCCAGAAGCTGCTGATCGATGGAGACGGTGCTGCGCTGATGGAACGGATCTATAGCATCGGTGAAGATGAATTTGGGGAACTCTATGTGATGGGTGGGCCAAACACAGGCAATGATGGGGTCGTCTTGCGCATCGTCCCCGAGCCGATGTCGGGAGTGGTGTTAGCGATCGGGGCCGCCGCGGTGGCGCTGATGACAAGACGACGCTTGGGTTCGTACTAAGCTTTAGCCTTCTCTAAAGAGAGGCGTTGGCGTTGACCCGCTGGGGCGCGTACCATGCGTCCAAGCCATGGCGTTAACGCACGAAAACATCCCCGCGATCCTCCGGGACCTCAAGGCGCGGATCTTAACCATCCGCGACTCTCTTTAACTACGACCAGAAAGCTCAGCGCCTGGGATCGCTCGAGGCCCAGATGGCTGCCCCGGGTTTCTGGGACGACCAGGCCGAGGCCAACCAGGTCGTCGCAGAGCTCAAATCGATTAAGGCCCAGCTCGAACCGGTCAGCAAAGTCGACCAGGAGATCCAAGACGCCGCCCTGCTGTGGGAGATGGCCCAAGAGGCCGACGACCACGCCAGCCGCGAAGAGGTCGACGCCCAACTCGATCAACTCTTGGCTGAGCTAGACCGGCTCCAGACGCTGTCACTGCTGTCGGGGCCCTACGACGCCAACAACTGTTACCTATCCATCTATTCGCGTGAGGGCGGCACCGAGGCCCAGGACTGGACCGAGATGCTGCTACGCATGTACCTGCACTACTGCGAATCCGTGGGCTGGGGCGTCACCGAGATCGACAAGACCATCGGCGAAGAGGCGGGCCTTAAGGATGTGACACTCTACATCAAGGGCCCGATGGCCTACGGGTACCTCTCGGCCGAGCGCGGCACGCACCGGTTGGCGCGCGTCTCGCCCTTCAACGCCCAGGGCAAGCGCCAGACCAGCTTCGCCGCGGTCGACGTCACCCCCGAGTTCCCCGATACCGGCGGGCTGGAGATCGACGAAAACGAAGTAGAGATCACCCCCTTTGCGCGCTCATCGGGCCCGGGCGGGCAGAACGTCAACAAGCTGGCCACCGCGGTGCGATTGGTCCACAAGCCCACCGGCATCATGGTCGTCTGCTCGGCGGAGCGCAAGCTCGAGCAGAACAAGAAACGGGCTATGTCCATCCTCCGCGGCAAGCTGGAGCTGCTCGAAGAACAGAAACGCCAACAGCAGATGGACGCAGCCACCGGCGGGAAGCTGGACATGGGCTGGGGCACGCAGATCCGCAGCTATGTCTTCTACGACAACCGCGTCAAAGACCACCGCACCAACTACGAGATGGGCAACCCACAGCGGGTGATGGACGGTCAGCTCCAGGGTTTTATCGAAGCCGAGCTACACCGGCGAGCTAAATCAAACCCCAAACAATAGCGGCCCACGCCAAGCCCCACGACCACAGGTGGTGGCCGCAAGCAACGCATTGTCAATCCGGCCAACATCCTATACCCATCGGAATCTGCCGCGTGGGGATCACCAAAACGCCCAAGATTGCCCTGACACGGGCGAACCGGACCCCGTTCACCTGATCGGGACGGGGATATCGTAATGATGCGGCATGCCCAAACAGCCGATAATTCACGATACGGGTCAGAGTTTGACGATATGTCAAAGGCTTATTGCGTGTGAGCGCCCGTGACATGTTGCTCGCCCCACCCATCAACCTCGCGCCGTTCAAGCGGTACCGGATCGGTGAGCTGGCCGATCACACCGGCCTAAGCCGGCAGACGCTGCACAACTACACGCGATGGGGGTTGATCCAAGAGGTCGGCTGGACCAGCGGCGGGCACCGGCTGTATGACGAATCGGTCTTTGTACGCTTGGCGCAGATCATGGCGCTGCGGCCAACACGCAGCATCGAGCAGATCCGAACCTTGCTAAACACACCCCAAACCACTCAACCCCCGGCCCCCACAGAAGCCGGGCGACAGTAATTTCCAAACCGCTTAAACCCCATCGCGGTCACGCCACACCGCGGCCGCCCCAACCATTTGTCAGGCTACGATGGCTGAATCAATCGACGATACCCCGATCGAAGAAAGCCCCGCAAGCTGGTCACGGCTTTGGCAGGTCCCCGCCTTTCTGGTGGGCCTGGTCATGATGGGGTTGGGTGTGTATCTCGCGCTGCCTCAGCCGGAAGAAAACCAATTCGCAAACGTGCTCCAAGAGGTCGTCCTGTACCTTGAGGCTCAGAATCTCGAAGAAGCCCAATCGGTGCTCCAGGCCCGCCTCGAGCCGTTTATCAAGCAAGCCGCCACACCCGACCAGGCGACCTATTACGTGCTCTGGGGCGACCTGGTCTACCTCCAGCAGCAAGCCAACAACTGGGATAAATACGAGAACCACCAACGCACCCTGCGGTACTATCAGAAAGCCCGGGACCTGGGCCAGTCGCTGGACTTCACCCACCTCCAGCGGCTAGCCGAGACGCTGGTGGCGATGAAACGCGACACCGAGGCGCTGGAAGTGCTGGATCAGCTCAAAGACGCACCGGCCCAACGCCGGTATGCCGTGGTCCGACGCATGATTGTCCGGCGGCTCAACGCGGGGGCCGACATCCACGAGCTGGCGCCGCTGATGGCCCGATTCGAAGCCGAGCTCCACGAAGAGACCGATCAACAAATCCGACGCCAGCAGAAGATGTGGTCCGTCAGCACGCAGGGCCAGGGCCTGTTGGATATCGACGAGCCCGAGCAGACGATCGAATACCTCCAGCGCCAGATGATCCAATTCATGGCTGAAGGCCACGACGACGACCTGGCGCCGCTGCGCGTGCTGCTGGCCAAGGCATTCCACAAGCTCGCAGAGCACGATGAAGCAAGGCGGTGGTACCGCTTGGCCCAGCAGAAGCTAGACGCCACCGACCCGCTCAACGCCGATGTCTTGGTGGGGTTGGCGCAGATCGATCTGGCCGAATCAGGGGATGTACGGGCGGCGTTAGAAAACTTTAGCGTCGCGGAGATGGAGTACCCCACGGCCCCGGCGTACCTTGATGCGTTGATCGGCCGGTCGGACTGCGAAGCACGCCTAGGCGCCCACCCCGAGGCAATCGAACACTTCGGGCAGGCGGTCAAGGCCTTGGTGGACAACCCACGGCCACCGCAGGGCAAGGCCGATCAACTCGTCGAGACCGTGCGGGCCCACTTCGACCTCAACGCCACACGCCAAGCATACGACCGAGCCTTAGATTACCTGAGTCTGTTGAAGCCGCTATACCGCAAGGCCACGATGCCGCCCGACCGGATGCTCGAGTTTGCTCAGATCCACCAGCAGATCGCCCAGCAGCGGATCGACGCCTACACCCCCTCCGACCCCGATGGAACAGAGGACACCGACCCACAGCAACAACCAGCCCCGCTTGTGAATCCCCAGACCGCGGGGACCAACCCAGATACCCCCACGCCATCGTCCGGAGCCAAGCGGCTGGCCATGCAAGAAGCCGCGATCCATTTTGCCAAGTCCGCCCAATACTTCTTCCAGCACGCCCACGCGGTCACCGGGTACGACGATGACGGCTTTGGCAAAAGCCTTTGGAACTCAGCGGTCAACTACGACAAGGCTCAGCTGTGGGACAAGGCGATCGAGGTCTACACCGAGTTCATCAAGGCCAGGCCCAACGACCCGCTGCAGCTCGAAGCGATCAACCACCTGGGTCTGGCGTACCAATCCAACGGGCAGTACGCCACCTCGGTCCAGCTGCTGCAGCGGCTGGTCGAAGAACACAAAAACACACCCGAAGCCTACAAGAGCTTAGTCCCCCTGGCACGCAGCCACGGGGCGCTGGGCCAGTTCGAGGAAGCCGAACGCGTGCTGCGCTATGTGGTCACCGACCACCCCGCGATTACCCCCGACAGCAGCCAGTACGAGCAAGCTTTGATCGAGCTGGGCAAGCTCTACCACCAGATCCAGCGACACGAGGAGGCGATCGCCCGGCTTACCGAATCGGTTGACCGCTACGGCCGATTCCCAGCTGGGCCGCTGCTGAGGTTCCGGTTGGCCGATTCCTACCGCATGTCGATCCTTGCCATGGATCAGACCCTTGGCCAGTCGCTGCCCGAGGCCCAGCGATCGAGCTTACAAACCGAGCGTGCCCGTCGGCTAGAGCAGGCCCAGGTCTTGTTTACCCAAGTGGTCAGCGAGCTCGAAGCCCGCGACCCCGCCAGCCGTACCCCGGTTGAAAAACTGTATCTCCGCAACGCTTATTTTTACCGGGCCGATTGCGCGTACGACCTTGGCCGCTTCGAACAGGCGATCGCGCTCTACGACCTGGCGGCCAAGCGGTGGGAAAGCCACCCCGCGTCGCTGGTGGCGCTGGTTCAGATCGTCAACGCCTACTGTGAGCTGGGCAAGACCCAAGAAGCCAAGGTCGCCAACGACCGCGCCCGCTGGCAGCTCAAGCGGATCCCCGATGACGCATTCAATGACCCGACGCTCCCCATGACCCGCGATCACTGGCAAGACTGGCTGCGCTGGACCAGTGAGCTGAACCTGTTCGGCCCCCAAGCCAACGCCACAGGAACACGGTAAGTAAGCATGAAGGCCGCAACGACAAACCCGTCTTGCTAAAAAACAAAACGGAACATCGATCGACAAGCGGACCTGATTTTTGGTATAATAAAAAACCTTAAGTGCTATCGGGTGCATGGAGGCACCCACGCCCGCAGGCCGGCCCCGGGTTCACGAGTTGGCCCAAACACGAAAGGTCACGGATGACCACACCTACCCCCACGCCGCCCGGCGAGGAGCAACCCAATACCGTACAGCTGGATCTGTCGCAGCTTCTCCCGCTGCTGGAACGCCAGGAGCAGATCTACCAACAGCTCCAAGCCCTAAGCCAGCAGCAAGACCAGCTGATCACCGATGGCGCGTCCGATGCGCTGTTGGGGCTGCTCACCCAGCGCCAGCACCATGTGGATGAGCTGATGCGGCTAAACCACGAGCTAGAGCCTTACCGCTTGCAATGGGACCAGGCCCTAGGGGGGTTGGCCAAGCCGGATCAGAACCGTGTCACCCAGCTGGTCAAAAAAGTCGAGCAGTTGCTTGGCGCGATCATCAAACAGGACAACGCCGATCGGCAACGCCTGGAGCAGGAACGCAGCGCGGTCAGCACTCAGATGAACCAGATCTCACACGCCAGCACTGCCATGCGCGCATACAAAGTCCAAACAAGCACCAGCGGTAACCAATACACGGATCGGCAAGGATAAGCATGGCGATCGCAAGGCAAGCCAATCCGGTGCCCCAACTCCCTGGCGCTCAAGAAGCCGACCGCGCCACGGGTGTTGATACGCCCCAGCCGGTCCCCCAGCCTGAACACAACCCCGACTCACGGTTCGATGATCTTGCCGCCATCATCAACGCCTACAACCAGGTCACCCAGAAGCTCCAGCACAGCCATGAAACACTCAAGACCCAAGTCACCCGGTTGCAGCGCGAGCTGGCCAGCACCAACGCCAAGCTCCAACGGTCCAAGCGGCTAGCGGCGTTGGGGGAGATGGCTGCGGGGATCGCACACGAGATCCGCAACCCATTGGCCGCGATCCAGCTCTACGCGGGCATGCTGGTCGATGACCTAACCAACCCAGCGGTGGCGCCCCAGGATCAACAGGGGCTAGCGCAGATGGCTCAGAAGATCGCCATTGCGGTGCGTGGCCTCAACAGCGTGGTCTGCGACGTGCTAAGCTTTGCCCGCGAGCTGTCGCCCAAACCCAGCTGGGTACCGGTCGGGCCGCTGCTTGACCGGGCCGTCGAAGCCTGCCGACCCGCGATCAACGCCGCAGGCGTGTCGGTCGTGCGCCTGGATCGCCAAGACGAAGCTACCTTAAAACCAGCATCGGTCTACGCCGACCCCACGCTGCTCTACCAAGCCATGCTCAACCTGATCCGCAACGCGGTCGAAGCGGTGGCCGGGGCAAGCCAAGGCAAGGGCGGGCACACCACGCCGCCGACGATCACACTCAACGCTCGACAAGACGAGGCCCACGGCGTGTTGATTGTGCGCGACAACGGCCCGGGCATCGCCGAGTATAACATCGATCGGATCTTCAACCCCTTTTTCACCACCCGCAACACCGGCACCGGGCTGGGGCTGGCCATCGTGCACCGGATCGTCGACGCCCACAGCGGCACCATCAGTGTCCACAACAACAGCGGGGCGGTGTTTGAGCTAAGCCTCCCCGCGGCGTTCGGGAAAAACCAATCAGAAAACAGCGCCGACACGGCGTTGCCAGCACCACCGGCATCAGAATATGACCAACAACATAACGCCGACCATCGCAGTGTGGGTTGGATCGATCGTGATCAACTCGGATCGGTTGGCGTTAGCCAGCATGAGTTGACCATCCCCACCGCGCCACAACACAAACTGTATCGGCTCAAGTTCAAGAACGATCTTCCTGGCGAAGCAAAGGGCAATAATCCGATCCATCACCCGCGGCAGCGGAGCTGACCATGAGCACCAAGATTCTTGTCGTCGACGACAAACAG
Source organism: Phycisphaeraceae bacterium (assembly GCA_965223655.1). GTDB lineage: Bacteria > Planctomycetota > Phycisphaerae > Phycisphaerales > Phycisphaeraceae > CBDCXC01. The sequence goes on along the minus strand of CBDCXC010000002.1, from coordinate 10,242 downwards.
ATGATGCGGGATAGCGTGGGAACTATCCTTCAGCGTTCTGGGTATCAGCCGGTGGCGGCGGGGAACGGGCAGGCGGCCCTCAAGATGGTCAACCGCCACAAACCAGCCGCCGTCGTGACCGACCTGAAGATGCCCGAGATGGACGGGTTGGAGCTGCTGGCCCGCCTGCGCCAGGGCGACGATCGGACCCCCGTGATCGTCATGACCGCGTACGGTTCGGTAGAGTCGGCGGTGGAGGCCATGAAGCAAGGGGCGTTCGACTTCGTCCAAAAACCATTCGAGGGCGATCAGCTGGTCTCGACGGTTCGGCGAGCGGTCGAACACCGACAGCTGATGGAAGAAGACCCCCCCACGGTAATCGGTAGCAGCAAAGCCGCGGCCAGCCAATTGAGAGACCCCCCGGCGTTGGTGGGCCGGTCCGCGGTGATGCGCGTGCTGGCCCAGCAGATCCAGCAGATTGCTCACAGCAACGGCACGGTGCTGATCAGCGGCGAATCGGGCACGGGCAAAGAGGTCGTGGCGCGCACGATCCACGCCCACAGCCCGCGACGCAACCACGTGATCCTATGCCTCAACTGCGCCGCGCTCTCAAGCAGCCTGCTTGAAAGCGAGCTGTTCGGTCACGAAAAAGGCGCGTTCACCGGGGCCGATAGCCTGCGCAAGGGCCGGTTCGAATTGGCCAACGCCGGCACGCTGCTGCTGGACGAGATCAGCGAGATCAGCCCCAACCTGCAAGCCAAGCTGCTGCGCGTGTTACAAGAACAGCAGTTCGAGCGTGTCGGGTCGAGCCTGTCGCTGCAGGTCGACGTCCGGGTTATCGCGACGACAAACCGCGACCTGCCCCAGTGTGTGCGCGACGGCGATTTCCGCCAAGACCTCTACTACCGCCTCAACGTCCTGCCGATCACCCTCCCACCCCTGCGCCAGCGCCGCGAGGACCTGCCCCTGCTGGCTGAGCACTTCCTCACGCAGGTCGCCCGGCGCGAGGGGCGAGAACCCAAGCGGTTTGACGATCAGGCGATGGGTTTGCTCGCGGATTACCCCTGGCCGGGCAATGTCCGTGAGCTGCAGAACATCTGTGAGCGTGCCAGCGTGCTGTCCAAGGGCGGCGTGATCACCGCCTCGACGATCCAGCCGTGGCTGACCGCGGATCAGCCCGTGGCGCACCAGGCCCCGCAGCCCGCGGCCAAACGGCTCGAAGAGGTCGAGCGTGAGCAGATCCTGCAGACACTCGAACAATTTAATGGCAACCGCCAGCAGACCGCGGTATCGCTGGGCATCGGGGTGCGTACCCTGGGGTTGAAACTGAAGAAATGGAAGCAGCAGAATTTGATCGCACAGACCGTCTAGGGGCGCAACATCGGACCAAGCCGCGCAATTGTTGCGCGATCCCTCACCGGACGGCCGATGGGATGTGGGCCCAAAGCCCGGCGGGTGTAAACCCTACAGCCAGGCAAGCCCGCTGGTATTGCGATTGCCTGCACCGTGGGGTAGCGGGTTGAAACGTATCGCCAGGAGCACCCAACCCAAAAGGATTCGCCATGATCGATGGGATGTTTGACAGCGGGGCGATGCCGGCGTTGGAGCGGGTGGTGCAATTCACCCAGCAGCGCCACCGTGTGCTCAGCGACAACATCGCAAACCTATCCACCCCGTACTTCAAGCCGCGTGACCTCGACCCCGATTCGTTCCAGGCCTCGTTGCGGAACGCGGTCGACCGCCGCCGGGCCAGCTTCAACCCCACCGCCGGGCCGTTGGAGCTCAACGACACCCGCCAGCTACGCTTCAAACCCGGCGGCATCGAAGCCCACGCCCAGCCGGCAAACCACGGGATCCTCTTCCACGATCAAAACAACCGTGACCTAGAACGGACCATGCAGCACCTGGCAGAAAACACGCTGACCCACAACACCGCGATCGAATTTCTGCGTAACGAGTATTCGATCCTGCTCACCGCGATCCGTGAGCGGGTGTAACCGATCGGATCGCCGCGGGCGGATCATAAGCTCCGCGGGCACGCCATGGATGGGAAGCCCCATGACCCGTAAGGAAAGACAAAAGGATTAAAACGCACGATGTTCGGATCACTAGATATCTCAACCTCGGGCCTAATCGCCCAGCGGACCAGGCTGGAGGTCACCGCGGCCAACCTGGCCAACAAGGACGCGATCTACGACGCACAGGGCCGATACGCGCCATTCCGCCGGCGGGTAGCGGTTTTCGCGCAGGGCGATCCTGCTACGGGAACGCCCGAAGGCGTGCACGTCCAAAAGATCTTGTTCGACCCAAGCCCGTTCCGCAAAGCCTACGAGCCGGGCCACCCCAACGCCGACCAAGACGGATACGTCCAATACCCCAACATCGACAGCGCGGTCGAGATGGTCAACGCCCTGGAAGCCAGCCGGGCGTATGAAGCCAACGTCACGGCGGCTGAAGCTACTAAATCGATGCTCCAAACCAGCCTGCGGTTGCTGGCATAAAGAAGCAAGGCAAGGTATGAAATGTATCACGGAACAACAAACCATGACCGCTGCTAGTGTGGCTGGGGCTAAGCAAAGCGTGCCCCAGTCGAACCGAGCCATCGATACAGGGCTTGGGCGTCCCAAAGTCCAAAAGGTTTGGGGCTTAAAAAATAAGAGGTAACCGGTGTCGGATTCGTTTGACATGCTTAACGGCTTGAACACACCCATCGGTGTGACGCGCCCACACAGCCCGGTGGGGCCGGCTGGGCCCAAGGTCGTTGATTCATCGGACAACACCAGCTTCAAAGATGTCTTGATGAAGAACATCGAGCAGGTCAACCAGCTCCAGCAGGACGCGGAGAAGGCGATCGAGGATCTCTACAGCGGCCGGCGTGATGACGTTGATGGTGTGCTGATCGCCAAGCAGAAGGCAGACCTGGCCTTCCAGATGCTCCTGCAGGTGCGCAACAAGCTGGTCGACGCCTACGACGAGGTCCGGCAGATGCGGGTATAAGCATGAGATGATCCACGGTGCGGCTAAATGGAATCAGCCGCCCGTGGCCGCTACCGCCATGGCCCAATGGATGGGCACGCGGCGAGGAACAATCCACGGCATGGAGGCCGACGGTTGGAACTTCTGAAACGCTCCTGGCTGCAGATCCAAGCCTTCTTAAGCGAGCTGTCGGTGACCGCCCGGTGGCTGATGGGCTGCCTGCTGATCATCTTGATCTTAGTCGGCTGGCTGCTGATGCAGTACGTGGCCAAGCCCGAGTTGGTCCCGATCACCCAATTCGCCGGCGATCGCCAGGCCGAAGCGATCGCCAGGCTCCAACGATCAGGGATCCCGGTGCATACCCAGGGCGGCCAGCTCCAGGTGCCCGCCGATTTGTATGATCAGGCCATGGTCACCCTGGTCAGCAGCGACCTGATGGCGACCGATACCGCTGCGGCATTCGATGACCTGATCGCGCGCCAGTCGCCATGGCAGAGCAACGCCCAAAACGCTCAAGCCTTCCTGCTTGCGAAACAGAAAGTATTGGGGCAGATCATCGGCAAGATGGGGGGGGTCCGCTCGGCCAGCGTCATGCTCTCGATGCCCGAGAAGCAGGGCTTCGGCGCCACGCATGTCCAGCCCAGCGCATCGGTCAATGTCTTGATGCGCGGCTCCAAGCGTGTCGACAAGCGGTTAGTCGAAGCGATTGCCGGCCTGGTCAGCGGTGCGGTGGCGGAGATGACGCCCCAGGGCGTGGTCGTGATCGACGCCAACCGTGGCCGGCAGTTTACCGTCAAAAGCCCCGACGATGCCTTGCCAGGCGAAACCCTGGAGGTTGTCCAGCAGCTCGAGCAGCGGTACCGCGAGAAAATCAATGAGGTGCTTAGCTACATCCCAGGCGTGATGGTCGCGGTGAACGTGCGCGTGGATCCGATCCACACCAAGCGTGTGGAAGAGTACGCCTACGAAGAAAGCGAGCCGCTCAAAAGCGAGTTCGGCCGGGAGACCGAACGACGCGACATCACCAACGCCGGCGAGCCGGGCGCCAGGCCCAATACAGGCCTGGACATCGCCGGCGGTGCGCAGGAAGGCAGCTTTGAAACCATTAACGAGACCCGAAACGAATACAACGAGAAGAACCTCACCCGTCGCGTCCGCACCACTGAGTCGGGCCACACCACCAAGCAGGTTAGTGTGACGATCAACGTCCCGCGCAGCTACTTCGTCGGCGTCTACAAGCAGGGCAAGGGCGGTGAAGAGACCGAAGAACCCGACGAAGAAACAATCAAACCGATCGTGGATGAACAGCTAGCGCAGATCACCGCCCAGGTGCAGCCCTTGATCATTGTGGACCAAAACCCCGGTGAGGTGCGCGCCCACATGATCCCGGATCGCCAGAAGCTGTTGGCGCTAACCGGGATGGCGGCGGGTGTGGGCGGTGGGGCTGGGGGGATTGAAGGGGTGCTCGAATCGGCTTGGGCCAAGCCTGCGGGGCTGGCCGCGTTGGCGCTGGTGAGCCTGGCGATCATGTTCGGGATGGTCCGCAAGGCCACCCAGCAGCCCACGCTGCCTACGATCGAAGAACTCGCGGGCGTCCCGCCCAAGCTGACCAGCGATGAAGAAGTCGCCGGCGAGGCAACCGAGGCAGACGAAACCATGATCGGTTTAGAGCTGTCCGAAGAAGAAATGGAGATGCGCCATATCGCCGACCAGATCGCTGAGTTGATCAAGGACAACCCCATTGAAGCGGCCACGCTGCTCAACCGATGGATTTCGACAGAAGAACAATAAAAACACTCCGCTTGACCAACCCTTAACCCGTAGGCGTAAGGACAATGGAAAACGAATCCGAGGCCCCTCCTGTTGTTGACGAGATCAGCGGTCTGCGCAAGGCTGCCATCCTGCTGCTGGGGATCGAACAGAACGCCGCGGCGCTGCTGCTCAAGCGGATGACCTCGAAGGCGGTGGAAGATGTCACGCGTGAGTTGGCCAGCCTAGGCGAGGTGAAGAAGGGAGAGCGAGAAACCGTCCTCAAAGAATTTTATGAAATGGCCATGGCCCAGAGCTGGATCAACGAAGGCGGCCTGGATTATGCCCGCAACCTGTTGAAACAAAGCCTGGATCACAAAGAAGCCGACCGCATCCTCCAGCAGATTAGCCAGCAGGTACGACGCACACCATTTTCTTTCCTGCAGAAAGCCGAGACCCAGAACCTGTTGACATTTATCCAAGATGAACACCCCCAGACGATCTCTCTGATCCTTAGCCACCTGTCTTACCACAAAGCCGCCGAGATCCTCGCGGGCCTGCCGGGGCCCAAGCAGATCGAGGTGGTCAAGCGCGTAGCCAACATGGAGCAGACCAACCCCGAGGTGATCAAAGAAGTCGAGCAGGGGCTCGAGGCCCGGCTGTCGAACCTGCTTAGCCAATCGTTTGAGAAGATCGGCGGTGTTGAGACCGTCGCGGAGATGCTCAACCTCACCGATCGTACCACCGAGAAAGGCGTGATGGAGGGCCTAGAAGCCGAAGACCCCGACCTGGTCGAGCAGATCCGTCGGCTCATGTTCGTGTTCGAAGACGTCCTGCTGGTCGACGACCGAGGGATCCAGTCGGTGCTCAAGGAAATCGACAACGACGAGCTGGCCCTGGCGCTCAAGACCGCCAGCGAAGAGCTGCGCGAGAAGATCTTCAAGAACATGTCCGAGCGAGCATCGCAGCTGATCGCCGAAGACATGCAATTCATGGGCCCGGTTCGCGTCGCAGATGTGGAAGCCGCCCAGCAGCGGATCGTGGACGTGGTGCGTCGCCTGGTCGACGCCGGCGAGATCATGATCGCCGGCCGTGGGGAGGATATGGTGGTTTAGCGCTAACCCACGCTCTTGGTTGGCACCACCCCGATTATGGCCATCATCAAAAGCCACAACGCCGAGACACTGCTCAAAGAAGCCCTGGTGCTGGACCTGGGCGATGTCATCAAGCAGGCCCAACAGATACGTGAAGACGCCCAAGCCAAGGCACGCAGCCTCGTCTCTGAAGCGCAGCGCGATGCCGAGATGATACGCAAATCCGTGTTCGACGAGACGCTCGAAAAAGGGTTCGAGCAGGGCCAGCAGCAAGGGCTCAAGGAAGGCCGGGAGCAGGGCCTCGAGCAGGGCCGCCAAGAAGCCTTCGACCAATCCAACAAGCAACTCCAGCAGCTTCAAGAAGCCTGGTCGCAAGCCCTCGAGCAGTGGGGCCAGCAGCGTGACGATCTGTTGCGTGACGCACGCGGGGCGGTCTTGGAGTTGGCTGTGCGGCTAGCTGAGAAGCTGGTGTACCGGGTGATCCAGGTCGACCCGGGTGTGGTGGTCGATCAGCTGTCAGCGGTCCTATCGCACGTGCTTCGGTCAACGGAAGTGACGGTCCATATTAACGGCGACGACCGCGCGGTACTGGAAGATGCGATGCCTCAGCTGATGGCCGGTTTCTCTCACATCCAGCAGGCCCACCTGGTCGACGACCCCGCGGTTAACCGGGGCGGGTGTCGGGTGAGCTACGGTCAAGGCCAGATCGACGCCACCATCCAGACCCAGCTGCAGCGGTTAGCGGAGTTGATAGCGCCGGGCCAGAGCCTAGAGCAGCCTCCAGAATCGCTCGACAACGATCGCCCGGACGCAGCACCAAAAGACGGTCAATCAAGCCCGTAGGGTTTGCATGAGAACAACGGTTCAAGCCAGCCGCGATCATCAGGGGGCAGGGCCAATCCTAATCATCGCGCCAAGACACACCAGGTTTGACGCCCATGAAACCGCTTTTCGCACAACAGATCGCCATGCTCGACCAAGCCGCCCCTATGGGGGTACAGGGCTGGGTGCTCCAGGTCAAAGGGATGGCGATTTACGTTGAAGACCTACCGGTCCCCGTGGGTTCGATGGTACGGGTGCTGACCGGCCGCGGCGGTGGGTCGGTGCTGGCTGGAGAGGTCGTGGGCTTCGACCACCACCAGACAGTGGTGATGCCCTTGGGGGCAATCGACGGTGTACGCCGCGGCGACAAGGTCATCGCGGATCATTTTACGCAAACGGTCTATGTGGGGCCGACGCTGTTGGGGCGGGCGATTGACGGGCTAGGCCAACCCATCGATGAACTGGGCCCGCTGGCCGATGCCGCACCGATGCCGCTGACGCCCGAACCGGTCGACCCGCTGCGCCGGCCGCCGATCGATGCCCCCTTGGCCACGGGCGTGCGGGCCGTTGACGCGTTGATCAGCATCGGCCGGGGCCAACGCGTGGGGGTGTTCGCCGCACCGGGCGTGGGCAAGAGCACACTGCTGGGCATGATGGCACGCCACACCGCCGCGGACGTCACCGTCATCGCGCTGGTCGGCGAGCGGGGCCGGGAGGTCCGCGACTTTATCAACAACCACCTGGGTGAAGCCGGGTTGGCCAAGAGCGTGGTCGTTGCTGCGACCAGCAACGAGCCGCCCCTGCTGAGGCTGCGCGCCGCCATGGTGGCCAACACCGTGGCTGAGTTTTTCCGTGACCAGGGCCATGACGTGCTGCTGATCATGGACTCCGTCACCCGCCTGTGCCACGCGCAGCGTCAGATCGGGCTAGCCGCGGGTGAGCCGCCGACCACCAAAGGCTACCCCCCCAGCGTGTTCGCGATGCTGCCGCGGCTGCTAGAACGGTCTGGACGCACACCCGAGGGATCGATCACCGGTTTCTATTCGGTGCTGGTCGAGGGCGATGATATCACCGAGCCGGTATCCGACGCGGTGCGCGGCATCCTCGATGGACATATCCAGCTTAGCCGCGACCTAGCGCACCGCGGGCATTGGCCGGCAATCGATGTGCTTGACTCGATCAGCCGGGTGGCCGACGACGTGACCTCACCCCAGCACCAAGCCGCCTGCCGCGAGGTCTTAACCCTGACCAACGCCTACCGGCAAGTCGAAGATCTGCTCAATATCGGCGCCTACGCCGCGGGCAGCAACCCCGATTTCGATCTGGCGATCGCCTGCAAGCCCGCGATCGACCAGCTGCTGCAGCAGGGTCGATCGCCTACAGCCGGGGCACCCGACTTTGAAACCACCAGCAAACAGTTGCTGGCCTTAGCCGGTGTGATCCAAGACACACGCAAGAAGCTGGCCCAGCGTACCGCCAGCCCACAACCACCCGGGCCGCGGTAAGCACGGATCGGAACCCCAATGGTCGATCGAATAACACATCAACCCCATGAGGCGAACCCTTGGTCGACCCCGACGAGCCGTGACCGTAAGGGAGCGGGTTTCTTGGCGTGGCGTATCGGTCGCGATTTAACTCAAAGGCATGCGATCAACCAAGGTGTCACACCGGCGCCCCATCCCTTCCTCACCACCGGCACGCGGTTTGCAAAGCCATGGGGTGGGCCAACGCCGGTGACCGCCTAACCCAGTAGCCAGGGAGCGATGAACAGATGGCCAAAAAATTCCAATTCCGCCTCGAACCGGTGCTGACCCAGCGGCGGGCCCAAGAAGAAAGTTGCCAGCGTGACCTGGCCAAGTCATTGCGGCAGCGGATGATCCTCCAGGACCAGCTCCAGAAGATGCAGCACACCATCACCCAATCCAAGCAGCAACTCGCAGACGGATTGGTCGGGGCGGTCGACGTGGGCCGCATCTCAGAGTTCACCCGTTACAGCGGACAAGTCACCCAGCGGGCACACGCGTTTGTCATGAAACTCGCCGGCGTCGAGCAGCAGATCCAGGCCACCCGCAACCGGCTGATGGAAGCCACCCGCGCCCGAAAAGCCTTGGAATTGCTGCGCCAGCAGCGGTACCAGCAGTGGAAACGCATCGTCGAACGTCAAGAAGCGCGCCAACTCGATGAGATCGCATCCATGCGCTATGCCTACAACATGATCGCCGGAGCCGTTGAATGAAAGCGATCTGGACGATCATCATGACCCTCCTGGTCATCAACGCCTTAGCGATCTTGGGCGTGGTGGGGTGGCTGTACCAAGACGGCCGCCTCAATCAAGGGCGGATCGACAAGGTCCGCGACATCTTCGAACTCACCATCGAAGAAGAAACACTGGAAAAACAGCAAGCCCAAGAATTAGCGGAAAAGACACGCCAGCAAGCATTAGAAGTCGCACGGCTCGAGTCGGTCAGCGATGGGCCCGTGACGCTGGCCGACCGGCTGGTCGCCGAGCAGCAGGGCGATGAATTGGCCATCCAGCGGGTCGAGCGATTGGGCCGGGAGATCCAGGATCTCCGTCGGCAGCTGCGGCTAGCCAAACAGCTGCTCACCAAGCAAGAAGAAGAACTCGCCACCCAACGCCAAGCATTCGAGCAAGCGATCGAAAAGCAAATCAAGCTCCAAGAAAATCAGGACTTCCAGCAAGCGGTACGCATGTACCAGCAGGTCAAACCCAAGCAAGCCAAGCAGATGTTCCAACGCCTGATCCAGCAGGGCAAGCAATCACAGGTGGTCGAGTACCTGGCCGCGATGCAGCTGCGCAAGGCCGCGGGGGTACTCAAGCAATTCAAATCGCCTCAGGAGATCGCTCAGGCAACCGATTTGCTACAGCAATTACGTGAGCGAGGTATCCCAATGGAACTCGACGGCCTGGGTGGCCCTGAGGGGCTCTAGCCATGGCGTCACCCCGGTCAAGGCAGGTCACGCTTGAGCATGATCCGCGCAAATTTCGACACCCCAGCCGCAGGTTTTGCGCCGCCCAGGCATGCCGTCAACACCCGGGGGCAACGATCTATTTAAAAAAATTGTTGAACACGCCCATCGCAACACGCGGCGAGCAATACCGAAACGCCCCACGGTCAATCGACTAGACACACAGCGCCGTTCCGATCCACTTAATCCTTCACGCCCCGACTCACACCCGCGTGCCGCGGACAGGCCGGATCGACCGCAACAACACCGACCGCCAACACCAGCGTCAAACTCATCGCGTCAACCCGAAGCGGCCCCTTCCAACGATCCCCAGCGCCCCACCAAGCAAACCCGTGGCTCAAAACCAACCCTTGACGCAGCTTCTACTGGCCCGATCGATACGCCGCCTATCGATCAGTCCCCCCAAGCCCACGACGGGCAGTTGGGTGGCGTGGTGACCCCACAAACCCTCGCACGCTCAAGGCAACACACCCGATCAAGCCACATCTGCGAGCACCGCTGGGGATGGGGCCTTGGCCGCAAACCTGTTCAACACCCTCCCCGGCGATCAACCGTCGGCAGGACAAGGGGCAGCAAGCACAACACCGCAGGACTTGTTAGGCCGTCTGGCCGCCGGTGCAAACGCTTTACAAAC
>CBDCXC010000001.1:0-95324 GCA_965223655.1 Phycisphaeraceae bacterium | reverse complement strand
GAGTTGTTGCTGGGTCAGATTGGCAGCCTGGCGGGCGTTATAGATCAGCGTGCCCACCTCCATATCCTGTTTGATCTGCTCGATCTCGCTGCGACGGTCAGCATCACTACCAAATTTACGGCTGAGGATTTCAGCAGCGTCACTGGTTTTGTTCTTCTTGATCATGTTTTTCACTCCTTGTACGTATGGGCTTTCGGATTGGCAGTAAACCTTCGTTTACGCTCGATCGCCCGCTCAATATCGGCCTTCGGGACCGCTTTCTCCTTGGTCAGACCGTGGGCCAGAAAAGCAACGCCCCGGCCGTGATAAAAGTAAAGGATGCGGTAATTCACCCGGCGTACACGGATACGCAACTCGTAAATCCCATCCCTTAAAATGTCCGCTTCCGGCCGTCGAAGCTCATGGCCCATCACCGCCAAGCGTTCAATCGCCGCCTGGCATTTGTTGATGGCCCTTTGATCACGGCTTTCGATCTCCTCCAGCCATTCCAGGACCGGCACAGTGCCATCGTCTTCACAGTAAAAACAAACTTCTGTCTGGGGCATCCGTGCCTTCCCTATTATCGTATATAAACGATATCGTGTTTAGGCGATATTGTCAAGTATTTTTTGCTTAAAAAGAGTGCCCCCTACCCTCTGATTTACTCTTGATAAAATATATTATCAAGATTAAACACCTGTAATTGCTATGGATATAATGCTTTTGATCTGACTACTCCAAACATTGCCGCCTAGACCAGCCACAGAAAAAACAACCCCCTGACGATGGACGCCGGGGGTTGTCATTGAGTTTTGATATAGCTGTCTGAGGTTCAAGCCGCACGGCGACGTAGCTTAATCGCCAAGGCTCCTAGACTCATCACTCCGAGTGATGCCGTGAGAGGTTCCGGAACGCCACCAGGTGAGACAATTTGTTGTTCAAGGTCTATATTTAAATTGTCAAATCCAACGTTGGCAGTCACGCTGCCCGAAATAAATGGCACAGTGATCGCGAATCCAATCGACGAGCCCAGATTGGGGTTTCCAGGAAGTATGTCGTAAGTGAATAACCATTGCTCAGTAGCCCCCAACGCAGGCAAGGGGGTCGAACTGGCATCTGGCGCTAACAGTGTACCGACCGTTCCAGGCTGTGTTCCACCCACGGTCATTCCCACATCACCAATAGTCGCTAGGCCTGTGTTATTGTAATTAGATACATCAATTGTTGCGGTATAAATGCCAACTTCTAGGGCAGTGGGGAAAACAACAAAATTAGTACCTGCAAATTGACCTGCAAACGAGTTGTTGAAGTGCATCGTTTCGACACCTGCTGTAGGCGTGATACCCTCTCCTGCTGGGATAAATTCGAGTTGTGTCGTTTCTAAAGTCCATTCACCGTTGTCATCCATGATGCTCGAAGCAACGGAAACTGCTTGAGCAGTGCTAGATAAGCTGATGCAAAAGGCGACAGCCATAACGTTAAGACAGCCCAATATTTTTCGACAAGACATCATGTAACACTCTCCTTAGGTTTTTCCGTGACCTTTTCTCCAGACAACTCCGCCTGGTATGTGGCCAATCAGTATAACGGGAAACCGATTAACGAGTATTATTATTTTGATGAATTGCTACCGCACTCTTCCCAAAGTCCAACATTTCCCTTTACTAATTAATCGTAACTATTTAATTAGCAAATTCATACCGTCCTAGAATGGGTATTATGCTTAGCAGGTCTGGTATCCGCTCTTATATATTTGGACGCTAGCACCTGTTTCCCGCGTTCGCGTAGCTCCCCATCCGGCCCGACATACCGGTAAAGTGTCGATCGCGTGATTTTCAACTCTTCGCAGAGATTACCGACGTGCGTTTCAGTGTTGCCCATCGCGGCTTGAGCCAACCTAACTGGCTTTGCTTAGGGCGTGTTTTTTACCGCCGATGCGGCCCCTGGCTCTGGCTGAGGCAAGCCCCGCTTTTGTGCGTTCACTAATCACTTCACGTTCAAATTCGGCCAGTGATGCGAAGATGCCGAAGACCATCTTCCCGCTCGCTGTGGTGGTGTCGATATTAGCCCCCTGCCCGGTGATCACCTTAAAACCGATGCCACGATCAGACAGGGTCATGGACGGTGTTAACCAGGTGCCGAAGGCTGCGGCCTAATCGGTCGAGCTTCCAGACCACAAGAACATCACCTTTACGCAGGGCCTTGAGGCACGCATCCAGGCCCGGCCGGTCATCCTTCTTGCCGGATGCTGTGTCGTGATAGATGTTCTTTTTAATCACGCCCGCTTTTTTCAAAGCGTCGCGTTGAAGATCGAGAGATTGGGAACCGTCGGATTTGGATACGCGGGCATAACCGATTTTCATAGGGCCTCCGTGCCTAGGATAAATTGTCGCTTTAACGACCGTTTAAGCGACACCCTTAACACCAGCCCAAAACCGGCCCGATCGTGTCGCTTTTCCCGTATTTTAATCTATGTCGCTTAAACATTCAATGTTTTATGCGACAATTGACCGCAAACTCTCGATATAGACAATAACCTTATCCGCTCAACGCTCACTCCCGTGGGTGGCGGTAAATTGATCCAAAATACGTAAGGAAGACATATGGCTGGTAAGTGCCCCGGATGCGGAAACCTCGTTATGCATGCCAACTGTAATGGTATCGAAATCGGCGTGCTTGGCGGCAAACAATGGAATGGAATTACTTACACTTGCCCAACATGCTCCACTATCTTGGGGTGTCAGATTGATCCTATTGCAATTAAAAATGACATTGTTACAGAAGTTGTTAAACAGCTGACTGGTAGCCGAGGACGATGACTATTCACCGCAACCGACACAACGCGGAGCCTGACAATGTGAGCAATGATTAGCTTGCGGGTGCATTGGCTGGCCGCACCGGACACACTGCACCTGGCATGTGGGCTTGGGAGTTTCGTTCTGAGGCTTCGGATTAGTGGCGGTCGTGGTTTTCATGGCTTCAAGCTCCTTGTTTTGGGATGTTCCCTCTACCCAAAGGCTGAGGGACATCACACAAACAAGAGCAATGAACCTCCACGACGCCCCGCCCCGATTGCCTACAAGAAACCAGCCATCATGTTTGGTGTTACCAGTTGGACGAGTTTGCCCCGGAAGATGCATAAAAAAAGGCGATAGAGCGGCTATTCCCGGTCCGCCCTACCGCCGGTGGTGGAAGGTTCGTTATGAGCCTTCTTTGTTTGCGTAATCTTCTGCCCGAAGCTCTAGCTCACGGTCGTAAGCTTTGAGAGATAACCGTGAGTGTCGGAGCAATTCACTGCCAGAGACGCTGTGGGTGTCGTGATAATTACCCTCTTTGTCTTTGTAGGTGCGGATGATCTCGGTGTTGTAAACGGCGGAGCAAAAGTGCGGCGGGTGGCGGGGCGGAGCAAAAGTGCGGCACCCCATGAGAGGTCTTCTGAGAATGTGGGTCTTACGGCGGCCACGGTGGCGGCCGAGACCACCATTAGGCAGGAGGCCCAGGAGTGTACCGCGACATGGACCCAGTGGATAGAGATCCGCCGCCGGGTATTGGTGGAAGGGGTGAGCAAGCGTCAGATCCTTCGTGAGACGGGGATGCACTGGAAGACGCTTGAGAAGATTCTGAATCACAGCCAACCACCGGGGTATCGGCGTAGCCAGCCGCCCAAGAAGCCGACGATTGGCCCCCACCTCTCGAAGATCAAGACGATCTTGAAATCGGATACGTCATTGCCCAAGAAGCAGCGTCACACGGCGAAGCGGATCTGGCAGCGGCTGGTGGCTGAAGACAGCTTCGAAGGCGGTTACACGACGGTCAAGGATGCGGTGCGTGAACATCGAGCCCGTCACCGGGAGGTGTTCATGCCGTTGGTGCACCGTCCGGGTGAAGCGCAGGTGGACTTCGGGTTCGCGTTGGCCAACGTCAACGGGGTGCTGCGGAAGGTGGCATTCTTCGCGATGGCCTTGCCGTATTCGGACGCGATGTTCGTGATGGCATTCGAGCGGGAGTGCACGGAGACGTTCTGGGAAGGCCACGTGCGGGCGTTCGAGTTCTTCGGGGGCGTGCCCACGCGGATCAGCTACGACAACTCTAAGGTGGCGGTGAGCAAAATCGTAGGCTGCCGCCAGCGACAGATCACCCAGGGGTTTGCTCAGCTGGTGAGCCACTACCTGTTCGAGCATCATTTCTGCCTGGTGCGACGGGCTAATGAGAAGGGCGTGGTCGAGGGGGTGGTCAAGTTCGCGCGTCTCAACTTCTTCGTGCCGGTTCCACAGGTGCGAGACCTGGATGAACTCAACGCCTATCTGTTGGAAGCGTGCCGGTCAGATCTGACGCGTCGACTGCGGGGTCAATCCGTGAGCAAGGGGCAGTTGCTAGCCGAGGAACGGGCATTGTTTCGGCCGCTGCCGGCTGCCCCGTTCGCCGCGTGCCGGGTGCGGCCCGGCCGGGCCAACAGCGAGTCGTTGGTGCGTTTCGACGACAACGATTACTCGGTCCCGGTGGAGTATGCCCATCACCCGGTGACGGTGCGGGGTTACTACGACCGGGTCGAGATCGGCTACCAGCAAAAGGTGATCGCCACGCACCGTCGCTGCTGGGATCGCCAGCAGGTGCGTTTCGAGCCGAAGCACTACCTGCCGCTGTTGGAACGCAAGCCCGGGGCATTGGATCACGCCCGGCCGCTAGAGGGCTGGGTCTTGCCTTCGTGCTTTGGGGTGTTGCGTCGTCGCCTTGAAGACGAGCAAGATCATGAAGGTACACGTGAGTACATCCGTGTGCTGCGTCTTCTGGAACTTCACCCGATGAGGGAACTGGAACGGGCGGTCCGCCAAGGCTTGGCCATGCGCACTCACAGCCGCGACTGCATCGCCCAGTACATCCCACCCCCCGGAACCCTGGGGCCGCACCACCTTCCGCCTCGATGGCCGCGATCACCTGCGTCACGTCCACGTCGCGTCCACGGATGTCCATGATTACCGCAGCCTGTTGGGCGTGGGAGGTGATCGATGAGCCAGGCCAAGAAACCCACGGTGCTGCTGGAGCATCACCTCAAGACATTGAAGCTGCCGACCATGCTGCGGGAGTACGCCTCAGTCGCCGCGTCGTGCTCGAAGGAGCGTTGCGACTACCCGACCTACCTGCTGAGGCTAGCCGAACGAGAACTGATTGACCGCGACAAGCGAGCCGCCGAGCGACGCATCAAGGCCGCGAAGTTCCCCGTGATCAAGACGCTGGACACCTTCGACTTCAAAGCTCAGCCATCGCTCAACGAACCGCTGATCCGTGAGCTGACCACCGGCCAATACATCGATCATCATGAGAACGTGCTGTTGGTAGGCAAGAGCGGCACCGGCAAAACCCACATCGCTACGGCGTTGGGTTTTATCGCCGCTACCCAGGGTCGGCGGGTACGGTTCGGGGCCGTCACCGCGTTGGCGACCCAGCTGACCGAAGCCCGTGACGACCGCCAGCTCCAACGCGCCCTGCGTCAGCTGGAGCGTCAGGACCTGTTGATCCTTGATGAGCTGGGCTACGTGCCGTTTAAGAAGGTCGGCGCCGAGCTGCTGTTCGAGGTGATCAGCCGAGCCTACGAGCGGGTGAGCGTCATCGTGACCACCAACCTCCCGTTCGAGCAGTGGACCGAGGTCTGTGGCAACCAACGCCTCACCGGGGCCATCCTGGATCGGCTCACGCACCGCGTGCACATCCTCGAAGCCAACGGTGAGAGCTACCGGCTACGCGAATCCAAGCAACGACAAAGACGACGCCGATCCAAGCGGCCATAAAAGGAACTTGACGTCCCGCCACGAGCGGGTGACATTACGCACCGGGCGCTGCATTTTTACCCCGCCACCCGCCGCACTTTTACTCCGCCGTTTACACCGGGATGCTAATTTCAAAGTTAACGTGAAGTTCAGGGTCACCTTCAGGTTCATTTAGCTTCAGATAAAACCCGTTTTGTTTATTGGCTCCGATCCCCAAATCAAGATCAAACCCGAGCATCATCTTGATGTCACCATCAACATCCAGCCCCAACAATGGCAAGCCGATATCAAAATCCAAAGGCACGCTGACTTCGAACAGCTCTGACGCCAAATGCATGTTGAACTCGACAAACTCGTCACCAGACATCCCGCCGGACATCACGATGTCATTTAGATCAATTATTGGATTGCCATGCTCATCTAAATCCCCATTTAGATTCTGTAACCAATCAAGACCTCCTGGGCCAACAGCTTCAAATAATTTCTTCTGCGCCGTATCGCCTAAACTGAGTGGACCATTTCTGATGATTTCATCAATAATCGACCACGGCCAGAGGCCGTGGTATTGGGGAAGGCCCCTCGAAGGGGCCGTTGGACGCAGGGAAGGCCCCGCTGGGGCCGTTAGCAACGGTTAATGAAGTTCGAGGTGGTTTTGGCCTGTTTCCAGTTTTTCTTGATCTCGGATGTAAGCACGGACCTTCTGTTCGTCGAGGCCCACGGTGCTCACGCAGTAACCGGTGGACCAGAAATGCAAGCCGGTCATCCGGGTTTCCCGCATCAGTTCTCGGTGGATCCGCACCGCGCTCTTACCTTTGAGAAAACCGATCGTCGACGCCACGCTGAACTTCGGGGGGATCCGAAGACACAGATGGATGTGGTCGGGCATCGCATGGCCCTCGATCAGTTCGATCCCCTTCTGACGACACAGACGTCGCAGGATCAGACCGACCTTCTCCCGCTTCCTGCCGAAGAAGACTTCCCGGCGGTACTTCGGTACGATCACGATGTGATAGATGCAATCCCAACGCACATGGGATTGGCTAGACCATTGATGACTCATCAGGTTCTCCTTTCTGCCCCAACGGGTCTTCCCGAAAGGAGAACCTACGCATCCACAGGACTAACATCACCCCGAATCGCTCGAAGCTATTCGGGTCGCACGGCCAGAGGCCGTGGTTTTATGAGTTAATAAAATTATCGTTAATCTTTGCACGGATATCCTCAACAAACCGAGCCGCGTCGCTGAATTGGTTGCCAATAAAAGGAAGCTCGATCCCAAACACCTCTCCGCCAAGGAAATCCTCTACGAGCATCATGATGTTGTCGAAACCACCAACAAGCCCATTTAGGAGGTCACTGATATTTAAATTGTCAAGTAGTTTATTGAATGGTGGTGCTGTCGGCTCACCTATAAGGGTTCCAGTTTTAAGGTCAAATGTGAACTTAATATTGCTCGAATGTCCTTCTCGTTCCGATTCTGACAATAGATTAATAATTGGCGAACTATCATTGGGGAAATTAATTGGCAGGTCAGCAAAGATTTGGCCTTCAATCGTTAGGGTGTCATTAAAATTAAGGCCACCGAGATCACCAAGATAGATCCTGCCCTCTGAGTCTGCCAAGCTGTCGAAAGTGAAGCCAAACCGTGCAGGGTCATTCGGTTTAGTCTCGTTCTGACTAATCCCCGCACTACCTTTTCGAATAAATGCACCGAACGGACCAATAGACGCATCGAAATTGACATCTGCCGCCACAGCATTAGCAATTAGATCAATACGCGTTCCAGCGTCGGTGTCAGTACCACCGAACAGAAACGTACGAGGCTTTCCGTCACCATCGAGATTGCCCAAATCAATCCCAAATGCCAGATTTAAATCTGCCCCGGCTTTAACTGTCAATGCTGCCTGCCCTTCTACATCGACAATACGATCTAGACCATCCGGGAGAACTTCGTCAAGATTGATATTGAGGTTGTGGTCTTCTTCGAATGTGGGCTTGTAGTTCAGATCAATCCGAAGAACGTTTCCGGTTTCAGTTTTTAGTAATGTGAGTTTTAGCGCGTTGTCGGAAAGGTTTAAAACATCCTTAATCCCTGTTTCGATCTTTTCAATACTATTTACCGGGTTATTTTTTAACTCAAAGATGAATTCACGAAATTTACCGACAAACCCGATCAGCTCTGCCGGTTTCACGTTGATCAGCGGGATTTCATCTTGTAGAAAATCAAGCCCTTCTAGCGTTCCCAAGAAGTTGGCAAGATCTTCAAGGGCTGCAATGATCGTCCCAAAATCCATATCCTCAAAGTTAAGCAGGTCATCGAAATCATTGGTTGTAATAACCAGCCCACCCTCGGAACCTGGGTCTGTGTTGAATACCGGCTTGCCATCATCGTTCTGAACAAATACCTTCGACCATGAGATCTGTACCGACGGTTCCTTGTCACCCACCACGTTTTTTAAGAACTCCCCTTTTGGCGAAATTGGCAGGAACAGTTCCGCAGATCCGGTCAATATGGGCCCGCTTATGAGCTTTTCAGACCCATGAATCTCAACATCTTCTTTACCCTCCTCTTTAATGACATCCGCAACGAATAACCCTTCTTGGAGTTCCCTAAAATAGATTCGATGGTCTATGGGGCCTTCTGATCCACTGTCCGGATCATTGATGCCAAATTCAATTGTGGTGCTGATCGCCCCGTTCCCAGCTGGCTTGGTGTCGTCGTCACCATTTCCAAGCTGCACACCCAAAAACCCTAACCGCGCCTCGGCGTCAATGTCACTGGCTGTTAAGCCAAAAGTCCCTCCGATTTTCGACGTGTCCCGGATGAATAACCGGTCAATGATGGAATCGGCCGACAGCATCGCCCCCATGATGGCCGGCTTGCCATCAGCATTAGCTTTCCCTTCTCCCAGAAGCCCCAAGGCAAAACCCGCCACAGAGTCGTTCGCCGCTTCGATCGTGAAAGTCCCATCACCCGTGGTGCTGTCAATCACCTCGATGTGCTTGAGGCCGGTTTCTTCATCGGTTGCCAGCTTGGCTGTAATACCCCCCGCTGCGCCGCTCAGCCGTGAAATCACATCGCCAACTGTCTCAGCGCCGTGCAGATCAACCTCAGCCGTAGAACCATCACGCAGCGTAATCAGCAGGTCGTCCTTCCCAGACAGCGCCTTAATCCCCACCCCACCATTGAGCTTGCCGACTTCAGTCCCCTCCGTCACCTCGCTGAGCGGGTTCAGATCAATCCCCAAGTCCAGGTCAACATCAATCCCTGCCGACAGTGCCAACTCTGTGCTCGTGTCAAATTCCACAAAGTTGCCTAGGTTGACGTCGAACCCGAGCTCAGTCTTCAGGGCATCGGGGCTATACCCAAAATCCAGATCAATCAAGACCGAATTCCGCTCTGCGTCATAGTCAACCTTCGCTGAACTGCCCAACGCTTCTTGTAGACGCGAAGCAAATGTTTGAGCACTGGTAAAGGTAGGCACCCCTTCATCATCCACCAGCACGTGCAAAACCTTCTCAGCGAAAGCTGTTCCCAGGTCCAGCGCGTCACCCACTGTGGTGTTTTTGGTGAACGGGATCTTGGTATCAAAGACCGGGGTATCCTTGAATTGCCCCAACCAATCCCCCAGCTGCACCATCAACCCAAGAAAACCGTCAGACGTCCACCCTCGGAAATCTAGTAGTTCCTTAAAATCGTGGAAGCATATGCGTGACGGCCCCTCATCCGAAGGATGATCCAAGTTGTCACACACCATTTTAGCGTCATTACTCGTAATCGTATCGATGAAATTACCGCTGAAAAGATCCTCACCAAAGATGGCGATCTCGATTTCTGGCTGCGTTGGTAGGTCCGCGGTGCTAAACAGCCCGAGGCTCGCTTCAACCGGTAGTGTGGCGATTAGCTTTGTGTTGACATTTGTATTGCCATCAGAATTAACACTGGCCAATTCTTCGGGCAGCATCCCGTCAAGTTCTGAACGTGTAATCCGCCCATCATCGTCGTTGTCCGGGTTGTTGAATTCGATCTCTAGCCCGATGCCCAGTTCCAACGACCCGCCCTTAACGCCCGCCTCAAGGATGCCGATATTGACCCCAAAATCGATATCGTCCGCCACAAGGCTCAGTGTCGGTTCAATCCGGTCGATCTTGACGAAGAACTGGTCATTGGCGGTACCCGGTGTGTTTAGGTCTAAGCCAAACGTCAGGCCAAACTCCATGCCCAGGTCGAGTTCGAACTGGTCTGAATTAGCTTCAACGTCGCCTAGCAGGCCGCCTAACAGATCCGAAAGATCAAGCCCTAACCCAATCCTCCGATCGATGTCGAATGTGACCGACACCTGCATCACATCATCATCAAAAGTGCCCTGAGCGTTGCTAATGAAAGAACTATTTAATTCAAGATGTGCCGCCAGTTCCTCCACAGTGGGCGTGTTATCGAAATCAAAGAAATCGTTCAGCGGATTGAGGATATGTGATTCGAACGTCCCGCTCAGATCGATCAGGTTGCCAAGCGTAACCGGCTTAGAAGGATCAAATGATTCAAGCAACGGCTCAAGTTCTGAAGCGTCCGCCGGAGAAGCCAAAGCGGCAACAGAAGTGTTTGATTCAAAAAATGCCGCTGCACCTGCGTTACCGCTTGGTGCCTGTGGGCCAAAAGCCAATAAGTTATTACCTAGAGAACCAGTCTTTTCAGACTCCTTTATTTTCGCCACCACGTCTGCAAACTGAGGCTCAAGATCCTGAATAACTTCCCTCGCCACAGGCTTTTGGGATGGAACGAATTTCACGAATATGTGAGTTAGAGGATGCGTTTCTGTCACATCAGACGTAGCAACGTTTCGACCAAACTCGGCATCGATTGTTGCAGCAAACTCTTCCCCTGGGACGACCACAAGTTCAACCTTCAGATCAGTGCCAGCCTGCTCAAGATCGGCCAAGTAACCGGCAACTTCATCGGTGGTCGCTCCCGCCAATTCCAACTCCAGGTCCATACCACCTTGATGAGTAAATTCGATTGGCCGCTGTTGTTGAAGGGTGGGCGGCAATGCACGCCCATCAATAGTGCTAAGTCTGCGTACAACTATTCCCAATGGCTGAGCCACTGATTCGATAGCATCGATGAGCCAACTAGCCCCGTAACTATAATCACCCGCGTTGACACGGTCTTCTTCCGAGTGAAGCTGTTTCCAGGTCGGGGCTGCTTCGAAATTCAGCCAATTTACGGTCGTTTCATCTAATTGAGCCAATCCGTCACGAATCGTAAGCGGCACAACCTTGTCAAACACGGACCGTTGAAACAACTCAAGAGCCGAATCCGTCCGTTGTCCATAAATACCGTCTACCACCAATGGCTTAAAGACAGGCCCTTCGTCATCTGACTTCGAAGAGTCGAAATAACCAAAGTGGTTTAGCCGCTGTTGCAGTCTGGCAGTATTGATGACACCAGTTTGATTTGGGCGAGCTTCTGTATTGAGTTCCCGTAGAAGCGAATTTATCCCTTCTGCGGAGTAACCAGAATCAATACTAATTGAGGTTATATCATCCGGGTTGGGACCAAACCTAACGCGGATTGACCCTTGAAAACCAGGATCTATTAGGCCAATATCACCTGGTATATTATTTGCCGTTCCAGGTGCGAAGATAAATTGACCAGTATTAGCAAACGGTCGTTCAATACCGGCAATTCGTTCCGAAAAGATAATGTGTCCCAATATGGGGCCACGCTTCTTCTTTCCATCCTTATCCTCAACCAATACATTTAGCCTAAGATCTCCTCGGGCTGGATTCGACGGATCGCGCCTGGCCTCTACTTCGAAATGCTCACTACCGGAAACAATTTCAAACTGAAGCTGTTTTTCATTGAAAGTCTTGTTAGAGGTATGTTCTTTGAGGTCTACAATGGCGATGTCGCCAGTTTTGTTGGAATCATCCGCATGAATAGTTATTGTGAATGACCCCAACCATGTATTAAGTTTCAAGGGGCCGTCATAAAACAGATCGAAAACAATCTCTTGACTTGAGGCTCGCTCTTTAGCAGGAATCAATGCGTCAGCCACAACACTCCATTCCGTTGGCTTTGTTTCTCCCGGCTGGACGCTAATCGTGAATACTTGGTCTTCTACGTCGACAGGATTAATTCCTAGAGGCACATAGCCATCCTTAGCTCCTATATGCCAACCTCTAGGAACGTCTCCGCGTAAGGTAACAAAATAATCCTGCTCTTTGTTAGTGGGGTTTTCGACATTAATTATCGTGGAATACGGATTTGCATCAGGCAAAAATCCGTCCACGTCAATAAATCCAAATCGTTCGGAAAAAACAGTACCGGTTGGATACACGAGGTCCTGAATTCCATCAAAATTTACATCTGATCCTCCTCTGACCGAAGAAATCAATCCACGTGTAATCGCTGGCCTAATAGGTGGATTTTCAACCCCTCCAACGAATACTGATTCAAGAAATTCCAAGAAAATTGAAATATTCGCTTGTTGCTTTTGATAGTTCACCCCAGTTGCAGATGCAATGGCATCAAACATCAGATCAAAGCCTGCTTCGATCGCTTGTTTTCGAAGATTATTGGCGATAATCGTCGCTGATCCGCCTACTCCCAAAGGATTGCCTGGACCAATCAAAACAGGTGAAATAATCGACCACGGCCAGAGGCCGTGGTATTGGGGAAGGCCCCTCGAAGGGGCCGTTGGACGTAGGGAAGGCCCCGCTGGGGCCGTTAGCAACGGTTAATGAAGTTCGAGGTGGTTTTGGCCTGTTTCCAGTTTTTCTTGATCTCGGATGTAAGCACGGACCTTCTGTTCGTCGAGGCCCACGGTGCTCACGCAGTAACCGGTGGACCAGAAATGCAAGCCGGTCATCCGGGTTTCCCGCATCAGTTCTCGGTGGATCCGCACCGCGCTCTTACCTTTGAGAAAACCGATCGTCGACGCCACGCTGAACTTCGGGGGGATCCGAAGACACAGATGGATGTGGTCGGGCATCGCATGGCCCTCGATCAGTTCGATCCCCTTCTGACGACACAGACGTCGCAGGATCAGACCGACCTTCTCCCGCTTCCTGCCGAAGAAGACTTTCCGGCGGTACTTCGGTACGATCACGATGTGATAGATGCAATCCCAACGCACATGGGATTGGCTAGACCATTGATGACTCGTCAGGTTCTCCTTTCTGCCCCAACGGGTCTTCCCGAAAGGAGAACCTACGCATCCACAGGACTAACATCACCCCGAATCGCTCGAAGCTATTCGGGTCGCACGGCCAGAGGCCGTGGTTTTATGAGTTAATAAGGGAGTCAAATATTTGGGTGACCAGTGAACCAAGCACATCATTTCGGACATCAATGGAGAAAAGACGACCACTACTCTTGAAGGCCTGTATTTGAGGAAGACCAAACTGGAAACGTGTATTTATGTCACTGGTATCTTCCACACTTACGCTATAGCCCAGGAAACCAGTCTGCAGTAATGCTGTTGAAGTGTCTCGGATATCTGGCTCATCGAGAAAAAAACTGTCGCCATTTACAGGAGCGTCAAGAAATAAAACTGTAGGTATGGGGCCAACATTTTCAAACCCGACTCCTAACGCAAGTGACGTATTTCCTACCAAGGTTAATGTCGTATAACCGTCCAATGAATCCTGTGTCCAACCAAGCATATCCCCGAGGTCGAGATAGACATCTAACGATACGTTTGGGCCAAGATCTAGAAACGCCGACAGGAATTTACCAACACCACCCAGTGCAGGCAGGACGTCATGAGTATAGCCGACTGTTAGGCCAATCAGAGGATGTCGGTTACTGTTATCAAATTCGTCTCTAAGGTTGTTATCTAAATCTCTAACAACTTCTACAATCTTCTCTTTAATGGTATCAACGGTTTCCTCAATTTCCTCAAATACATTAATTTCAACAGCAACGTCACCAAAAGTGCTCACATGATCGTCATCGATGTGTCGATAGCCAAGCAGGTGACTTGTTTCGTGCCCGACCGCGTCAACCAGCGCGGATGAAACGTCACTAAAAGACATGCCATCAACTAATGTGTTATCGCTAAAGAGGAATGCTTTATCTTTGTAATCCGTGTTCCCAATATCTACCTTCTCTGCTAGCCCTTTGAATGATCCATACTCGGAAAAAGCTGAATCATCCCCACCCACATAAATCGTGGAGTACTCCAAGTCGTTCTCAGGCTGGATATCTGTAAATGTCACGCCCAACTCAGAAAATTGCGCATTGAGCGCCTCCACTGTTGCATCGATAATTTGCGATTCCGACCCTCCCAGGCCCGCACGCTCGGCACTAAACGCAGGCACATCGATCCCATCAACGCGCACCGGGCCGTCATAGGTCACATCCTTTTCGCCATCAAAGTCCAGGTAGACGACCTGCCCCCTGATATTGTCAAGATCAGGATCAACCAAGTGTAAGCCGGACAGATCGGCATTGAGGTAGACACGCTGCTCTAGTGGCTCGAGGCTGACAGGAAGATGTTTGGATGGGATCGAGCGTTGGCCGCGACGAGGATGCGGCGGGCGCTGGTGTGACAACACACTGCGGTACAACGAATTGAGGATCTTATAAGCGCGGGAACCCCTAGACACAGAACACCATCCTTCCATCGGTTGTTGATGGGATCAAAAATTGATTTGTAAAGATGTTGTTAGACGATAAAACAACAATGGCAGGGTTGTGGCGTCCCAGACAAGACAGCCTCACTGCCAGGCAAGTGGATCGGTTTGGCACGCGTACGGCTATCGCTAAACCCCTTCCAAGAAGTTAAGCGCGTACTACAACCGCGGCACTCAGCATCTGCTGAATACGCATTCATTCTCCTTTGCACCCTCTCCTGATTAAGAAAAGACTCTGTGAAAACCCAGAATGATGCAGTGGCTTGCTGTGAGTAGCCTCTCGTAGGAAAACCTAAAAACGCCTCTGCCTCCGGTTTAGCTATAAGCCCCTGGAATTTTCAGCAGCAATCTTTACCGGTCCTCTATACGTCAACCTTGCTTAAAATGCAACTCTAATTTTTCTGATTTGCCCTAAAGGATTGATGCTGTTGCTGCGCAAGTAGGTTTGTTGGCAGCGCGATCAGTGCGAATCATTGAGTTCTATCATCTATACCAATCCCGATTAGGTTTACGGGGCTCCGTTCAACCATGGCGAGAAAATTTACGATGTTTTCGTTTCCCCAACGCGATAAGCTTATGCCCGAGAGGTATATCACACCTCCATTCGACAGATATACCGCAACAAATATAGGGGACGGCAGGGGTATTGAAGGTAAAATTGCATTTTTTTCGAGAGCGTATATGGACATCCAAGGCCTCAATCACGGAGGGTACCACGCGGGGGGGGTACGAATAGCTCACAAGGAAAAAAATAAACAGGCTTAACTTTTCAAAGTAACTTCCACCATCGCCCTTATGGCTGATCGAATGGGTTGCGGCAGGTTGGGCCAGGCGTCGATCAGGCGGGCTAGATCGTGGTCGGTAGTAGCTGAATCAGCAGGGATTGCTACCACTGGCGCTACCACAACGGCCGTGGCATTGCCTAAGAGCCCCTAACACAATGGCACGGTGTGTGCATTGTGTATGCCATGAACTTTTATATCAGGAGACCTGTTCATGGCTAAGCAACTTGTTTCAGATGAGTTATGGGCGATCATCGAACCGTACATCCCGGTGCGGCCGCGCAGGAAGCGCAACCCAGGGCGCAAACCTGTACCCGATCGTGCTTGTCTGACCGGGATCTTGTTTGTGTTGATGTCGGGCATCCCGTGGGAGATGCTGCCCCAAGAGATGGGTTGCGGCAGCGGCATGACCTGTTGGCGTCGGCTACGCGACTGGAAAAAAGCCGGTGCCTGGAAAACGGTCCACCACCTGCTACTGGACCACTTGCGTGAGGCCGACAAACTAGACTTTAGCCGGGCGGTGGTTGATAGCGCGACCGTGCGCGCGGTGGGGGGGGCGAAAAAACCGGCCCAAGCCCCGTGGATCGGCGAAAACCGGGCAGTAAGCATCATGTGCTGACCGACGCCAACGGCGTGCCGATCGTGGCCAAGACCACCGCGGCCAACCGCCACGATGTCACCGAGTTGCTGAACTTGGTCAACGACGTGCCGGCGATCAAAGGCAAGCCCGGAGCGCCGCGTTATCGCTTCGATGAGCTTTACGCCGACCGCGCCTACGACAGCGAACCCGACCGCGAAGCGCTGCGTGACATCGGCACCGAGCCCAAGATCCCCAAACGACGCACGGAGCATGGCAGCGGCTTGGGCGTTTACCGCTGGGTGGTCGAACGCACGCTGAGCTGGTTGCACCAATTCCGCCGCCTACGCATCCGCTACGAACGAAGACGCGACATCCACGAAGCGTTCCTCACCATCGGCTGCATCTTGATCTGCCATCGCATTTACCAAAATGCATTGTGTTAGGGGCTCTTAGAAATGCAGCATCCGATCCTGGGTGCCCAGTGCCGCTTCGTGCACCGCTTCGCTAAGTGTCGGGTGAGCGTGGATCGTATCGATCAGCTCCTGGGCCGTGGCTTCAAGCCGCTTGGCCAGGCCCGCCTCCGCGATCAGCTCCGTCACCCCGTCCCCAACCATATGCACGCCAAGGATCTCTCCGTGCTTGGGGTCAGCCAGGATCTTCACAAACCCCTGGGTATGACCCGCGGCTTGGGCTTTGCCCGAGGCTTGGAACGGGAACGTGCCCGCCCGATAAGCAATCCCTTGATCTTTGCACCGCTGCTCGGTGAGCCCGATGCTGGCCACCTGCGGCTGGCAGTACGTGCAGCCGGGGATCGCGTCGTAATCGATCGCCACCGGGTGGTGACCCGCCAGCCGCTCAACACAAACCACCGCCTCTTCGCTGGCCACGTGCGCCAGCCACGGCGGGCCGATCACATCGCCTACCGCGTAGATCCCCGGCACCGACGTCTGATAGCTTGTCCGGTCGACCTGGATGTGATCCTTGACCAGCTCAACACCCAGCGACGGGTCAAACAGCCCGTCGTACCGCCCACGCACACCGATCGCGACCAACACCTTGTCACCCGATACGGTTTGCGTCTTTGACTCATCCCCAACCGGGGCGATCGTCAGCTCCACACCGTGGGGTGTCTTGTTGACCGCCAAGGTTTTGGTCGCGGTGCGGCAGTCAATCTTGGCTTTGCGGAACGCCTTGGCGATCGCCTTGGAGACCTCGTGGTCTTCAACCGGCAGCAAACGGTCCATCATCTCGATCACCGTCACCTGCGTGCCAAACGCGTTGTAGAAGTACGCGAACTCCATCCCGATCGCGCCGGCCCCCACGATCAGCAATTTTTTGGGCTGCTGCTTGAGGCTCATCGCTTCCTTGGCGCCGATGATCGTCTCGCCGTCGAAGCCTGCACCCGACAATGGGCGAGGCGATGCACCGGTGCAGATCAAAATGTTTTTGGCGCTAAGCACCTGACCGGTCTGACCCGACGCATCAGCGACCTGCACCTGACCCGGCGCCACGATCCGACCGTGTCCCTGGATGTGCGTGACCTTGTGCTTCTTGAATAAGAACCCGATCCCCTTGTTCAGGTTGCCCGCGACCGTGCGGGATCGGCCGATCACACGCTCCCAGTCATGACCCACCGAGCCGACCTTGATCCCCCAATCCGAGGATTCGTGTTTGATCTGATGGTACAGCTGCGCCGCGGACAGCAGCGCCTTGGTGGGGATGCAGCCCCAGTTGAGGCACACCCCGCCCAGCTTGTCACGCTCCACACACGCCACCGACAGCCCCAGCTGCGCCGCGCGGATCGCACCCACATACCCGCCCGGCCCGCCCCCGATCACCACCAGATCAAACATTTCGTTTTTGCTCATCGCGGTGAACCCTCAAGCGCTACGGGTGTGAAGCCGGCTACGACACGCCATTCTATCGAAGACGGGTATATAATCCACACCGTTTGATTGATGCCGCCACACGATACTTGCGGACCCCTGCCACAGGCCTCTGGTCTCGATCGGGCTAACCGGAACACCATCATGAATCAGGTCAAAGCCGTTGTCAGCGTGATGGGACGCGACCAGAAAGGCGTGGTCGCACGCTTCGCGACCTACCTGGCCCAGCACGGGATCAACATCGAAGATATCCAGCAGCACGTGGTCCACGGCCACTTCATGATGGACATGCTCGTGGACATGGCTGAGCTAACAATCCCTTTGGACGAGATCATCACCGGCTTGCTGGAGCTGGGCAAGCAGATCCAGATGCAGGTGCGCGTCACGCTCCACAACCAGCCGCGTGTGAAAAAAATCGCGGTCCTGGTCAGCAAAGAGCCCCAATGCTTGAACCGCCTGATCGAGGACCAAGCCTCGGGGTGTTTTCAGGATCGCGGCCAGATCGCCTGCGTCCTAGCCAACCACCCCGACCTCGAGCCGGTCGCCCAAGCCGCGGGCCTGCCGTTTGAGTGGCTGACCGCCAAGGACAAGCCCGTTCATATGAAGTGGATTTTAGAAACGCTGACTCAGAAATACTCCGTTGACCTGATCGTGCTGGCCCGGTATATGCAGATCCTCACCGCCGACGTGGTCGAGGCGTTCCGCTACAAGATCATCAACATCCACCCCTCCCTGCTGCCATTCTTTCCGGGCGCAGCGCCCTACAAGCAGGCCTACGAAAGCGGGGTGCGTGTCACCGGCTGCACCGCACACTTCGTGACCGAGGTGCTCGACGAAGGCCCAATTATTTTTCAGAACGTGTTCCACATCGATGTCGGCCAAGACACCGCCCAAGACGTCAAAGCCAAGGGCCAAGCGCTCGAAGCCCAGGTACTCAGTACCGCCACCCAGATGTTCTTGGATGAAAAGTTGGTTGTGGTCGACGACAAGGTCGTCTTCCGCCCCGGCCTCAGCTCGTTCTTGGATCATCAACCCGATCCGCTCGCGGAAGCATAGGGCAGATCCAGGAGCACCGCTTACCTGATCTGGTTTTGACACCCTTGTGGCGTAGGCTCATGGCGGGACGATGCCAATCGACTGGTGGTGGCTCAAACCTTCCCGTTGTGGTAGAGATTGGCCGCCACGGCAACCTTGCCTAATCCGGTGATCGCGACCAGCGCCAAGCTCAGCGGGCGGAACGCACCGTGGAAGAAACGCTTAATCGCGTTGGGGTGCTCGTCTTTCCGGTAGTACGACAGCGGCGTGATCTTCGGCCGGCTCGTGTGGGGTTGCTCGGGGCGAGGCGATTCGTCCCCGGGATCGGAATCAAGCCGCCCAACCTTAACACGGCGTGTGGAAGCCTGATGATTGGCGTGGGGTTGAGGCGGGAGGTGCCCGAATCGCTTGCCGGTGGGCGACGAGAGTTTTACCATCATCTTGGTCTGACCGATCTGGAGCTGATCGCCCTCATGCAACGCTGTCTTCCCGCTGATCCGATGCCCATTGACAAACGTCCCATTCGTTGAGAACGCGTCGCTGATCTGCCACCGCCCGTCCTGCACCGATAGCTCCGCGTGGATCCGGGACACCGCGGTATCATTCAACGACACCGAGTTGCGGAACCGCCCAATCAGGTGGATCTTCTCGGCCTGAAGATCAAACGTCCGCCCGTAGTCCGGGCCTTGGATCACAACCAATTGCAGCTTCATGATGTCTCCCCATCGCTGGCTGAAGCACCCCACGGCTGTACACCTACGATCACGCAGCGACCGCACACGACACAGGGGGCTCTCGACAAGCAATGAGTACCACCACCCCCAGCCAGGGCAAGCCATCAGCCAGCCCAGCCCAACGATTCCCTGGCCATCACCAAGGAAAAACCGGATAATTTATCCATGTTCACACCGCCCCAGCCCGATCGATACACCATGGTCCATTTCGAACGCCTAAAGCGTTTATTGAATCTAAGGAAACCCTCACGACCAGCCGTGACCGTCAGGGAGCGGAGCTCTGCTCTGTCACAACCCACCCCAAGACACTACGCGGTGGTGGTGTTATGGCTCATCAGCGTTTGGCTATTCACCGCCTTGACCGGGGGCACTTCAGCCCAGGAACCAGCACCACCCCCGGAATCGCTGGATCCCCCGCCCCCCCCACCAGCCACCCAGCCCGCCTCACCCACGGCCCAACCGATCCCTTTTTTAACACCCACCCCCATCGGCGCTCTCAGCGCCACCAGCACGCTCCCCACCGGCCAGAACATCGCGGTCATCAAAGTCGAAGGCCTGATCTACGGCTACACCTTCGAGAGCCTCAAGCAGCGCGTCACCCAAGCCACACAAAACGGCGCATCTTTGATCGTGATCGAGCTCGATACCCCCGGCGGCCTGGTCGACAGCGCGCTGAAGATCAGCAAGTACATCAAAAGCCTCAACACCCCGACCATCGCCTGGATCAACGCCGAAGCCTACTCCGCGGGCATCATGATCGCAGCGGCCTGCGACGAGATCGTGATGGCTCCATCGGCCGCCACCGGCGACTGCGCACCGATCGTCCCGGGCATGAACCTCTCACCCACCGAACGCGCCAAAGCCCTGTCGCCCATCCTCGAAGAGTTCCGGGATTCAGCCAGCAAGAACGGCTACGACTACGCCATGTTCCACGCCATGTGCGTCCTGGGCGTGCAGGTCTTCCAGATCGAAAACCCCAAAACCGGGCAACGCCGACTCGTCAACCAAGCCGACTACGCGGTCATGGTCGACGGCGAGCCGCTAAACATGATCGCCTCACCCAATCCAACGCCGACACCCAGACCAACCTCAACACCACCCGCGACCCAGCCCAACCCCAATACACCACCCACGCTCAACCCCACCCCCCCCACCCTGGAAATCGGCGCCGCAACCATCACCGTCGCTACCCAAGCCGACCGCGGCCAATGGCAGCTCGTCCAAAAAATCCACGACGGCACCACGCTGCTCACACTCAACCAGCAACGCGCGCTCGACACCGGCTTGGCCAGCCAGATCATCCAAACCGACACCCAGCTCGAGCAATACCTCGGCGCCGCCAGCACCACCCGCATCCACCCCAGCCGCGTGGCGCTGGCCGCCTACTGGCTCACCCAGCCTTGGGTACGCGCCATCCTCATGATCGCCATGCTCATTGGCGCTTACCTGGAATTCCAAGCCCCCGGTCTCGGCCTGCCCGGGGGGATCGCAACCATCTCACTGTTGCTGCTGCTGATCGCGCCGTTCCTCGTGGGGCTGGCCCAGGTCTGGCACGTCGTGCTCTTTTTGATCGGCCTGCTGCTGCTGCTGGCCGAGGTCTTCGTCATCCCCGGGTTCGGCGTCGCGGGGATCAGCGGGATCGTGTGTATGTTCATCGGCCTGGTGCTGATGGTCGTCCCCTCATCCGGACAGGGGCCCATGCCCATGCCCGCACCCGAAGTCGCCCAGCGTCTACGCGACTCGGTTATGTTCACCCTCGTGGGCATCGTCGCTAGCTTTGTGGGGCTCTATTACCTGGTCAAACACTTCGGCTCGCTGCCGCTGTTCAACCGCCTGATCCTAAAAACACCGCCCCCAGCGCACGCCACCGCCGGATCACCCACCACCGCGTCAGCCGCGGGCGAACAGGACGCTTTGGGGCAACCCACCCTCGCCCCCGGCCGCGTCGGGCAAACCCAGACCCACCTGCGCCCCAGCGGCCGAGCCATCTTCGGCGACCAGATCATCGACGTCATCACACAAGGCGAATGGATCGAACCCAACCAGCGCATCATCGTCACCGAAGCCCACGGCAACGTCGTCGTCGTGGAGGCTCAAAACAAACCCTAGCGGTAGGCTCGGACCTACCAGGGTGAAGACATTTACTCCTGACTCCGCCCCGTGAGGGTTCGGGCGTGGCTGGGGCTAAGTTCGCTGTAAGCGAACGTGCCCCAGCGGATACAATATCCCAGTGAATCAACCCACTATCCATCCACGTCGGCATCGCAAAGCATTCAACATCCCCGGGCATGCTCACGCCTTGACGTTCAGCTGCTACCGGGGATATCCGTTTTTGAGTCGTCCACGCACATGCCGGTGACTCGCTGATTCCATCAACGGAGCCGCAGCCGAACTTGAATACCATGTGCTGGCCTATGTGTTCATGCCTGAGCACGTTCATCTGCTTGTGTTCGCCACCCACAGACAATATGACATATCAAGGTTCACCCGAGCGGTGAAACAACCGGTATCCCGTCGAGCGATGCAATACCTACAGAAGCATGAACCCCAATGGCTGCCGAAACTCACCCGAACCCGTGGTAAAAAAACGGAGCGATTGTTCTGGCAATCCGGCGGGGGTTACGACCGTAACATCACCGAGCCAAAAACACTTGAGGCAACCGCCGACTATATCCACGAAAACCCCGTCCGACGCGGACTGGTCGACAAAGCGACGGATTGGTCATGGTCCAGTGCCCGTTGGTATGCCGGGGTTTGCGACGAGGCCAGTCAACAAGTGAAGATTGATGCCATGCCGGTGTCGTTCGAAAATCCATGAGATGATGGGGGCCTGTGGCTAAGTCGGCCAAAGGACGACGCGCCACAGCCGAACGTCCTCGGGTCTGGGGCACGCTACGCTTAGCCCCAGCCACCCGCCGATCATCCCGATCGTGGTCGGCTCCGCTCAGGCGGCAATAGAGCTAGCCGACCACCTCGCCTCGCACGGCTTCTTCGCGCCCGCGATCCGCCCCCCACCGTCGCGCCCGGGGCCGCACGCATACGCATCAGCCTGCGCGCCGACCTAGAAGACAGCCATCTTGAGCAACTGCTAGAAGTGCTGGCGTCGATTGAAAAACCGCAAAAATAGCTCAAGCGTGTATTTCTGGCAGCTAGGTTCCGTCTGAAAAGCCGTTTTAAGGCTCGGTTCGTGTGTCACTGGCTGCTTGTCAGCCAGTGAATCCCTAGGGTTCCCGCACTGGCGGGCCAGCCGCCAGTGGCGCACCACACCGTTTTTGGACGGAGCCGAGTCAAACAGTACAAACCTAATTGGTGCGGCGGGCATCTTGCTCGCCGCATGCCGGCAAATCCATCTGAGACGCGTATAATGAGATCATTCTTGTTCACTCACTTAGCCAGATCCTCGGCTAAACAGATCGTGCCAAAGCACGACCAAAGGATAAGGAGAAACAACATGACCATACCCACCCCACCCCGCTTCTGGCTCGTCCCCGTGACCGCGTGGCTAGCCACGATAGCTGGTCTGACGCCCCAATTCACACACGCTACTGTCGGCAATCAGATCGCTAAGTTGTTACCAAACGATGGTACGGCCGGTGACTGGTTTGGGTCTTCTGTGTCGATCAGCGGGAACATCGCTGTTGTTGGGGCATCGTTTAACGACGTCGGCCGGACGATATTAATTTCAACTCTGGTGCGGCGTACTTGTTCGACACGACCACGGGCAATCAGATCGCTAAGCTGCTACCCAACGACGGTGCGGCGGGCGATGCTTTCGGTTCGTCCGTATCCGTTGATGGGGATACGATCGTGGTTGTGGCGCGTGGTGACGACCGCGATGGTCTTGGGTTTGGTTCGGCGTACCTATTCGACGCGGCGACCGGGGATCAGATTACTAAGCTGCTACCGAATGTTGATGAGACCGACAGTTTTAGCTCTTCTGTGGCGATCAGTGGTCATACTGTGGTGATTGGGGCAGAGTATCAAAATGACACCGGCGATCGTTTGGGCTCGGCATATTTGTTCGATACGATCACCGGTCGCCAAATTGCTAGGCTGTTGCCCGACGACCCCACGGCGGAAGATTTTTTTGGTACTCACGTATCGATCAGTGGCAAGACGGCCATTGTTGGGGCGTGGGGCGATGACGACAGCGGCATCTTCTCTGGCTCGGCGTACCTGTTCGATGCTTCGACCGGGGAGCGGATTGCAAAACTGCGACCGAACGACGGGATAGCTGGAGACCTATTTGGCTGGTCCGTATCGATCAGCGGCGATACCGCCATTGTAGGCGCACCGGGAGACAATGATAACGGCTTTGCTTCCGGCTCGGCGTATTTATTCGATGTGACCACCGGCCATCAGATCGCCAAGATTCTTTCAGAGAACGGCCTGTCATCCGGAGATCGATTTGGCACTTCTGTGTCGATCAGCGGCGATACCTCCGTTGTTGGGACACTTAGCAGCGGCCACGATGCCCATGGTTTTCAGTCTGGTTGGGGGTACCTATTTGATGTGACCACAGGGACCCAGATGGCTCGGTTTCTTCCGGATGACGAAGGGTCTTCCAGCTTTTTTGGTACTTCTGTGTCGATTAGCGGAAATACTGTCATTGTCGGGAAACCCAGCGACCACGAGAATGGTTACCAGGCTGGTTCAGCGTACCTGTTTGATGCTACGATCCCTGAACCCACTACGCTCGCGGTCTTAGCCGTTGGGTGGCTTGCTCTGCTTCGCCGCCATGATTCGTGATTCGTATCGATCCAATAAAAATCCTCAATGGTCGGTATAATCCTAACCATGGATACCATCACAAACCCTTTGGTCGGGATTATCATGGGTAGCGCCAGCGACGCGCCGACGATGCGTCGGGCCGGCGGGGTGCTCACGGAGTTAGCGATCCCCTATGAGATGAAGGTGATCTCGGCTCACCGCACGCCCAAGCGGGCGTTTGATTACACGACGACCGCGGCGGACCGCGGTTTGAAAGTGATCATCGCGGCTGCGGGGATGGCGGCCCACCTGGCGGGGGTGACCGCGGCGCACACGCACCTGCCGGTGCTGGGCGTGCCGATCGACGGCAAGCTCATGGGCGGGCTCGACGCGCTGCTGGCTACCGTGCAGATGCCCAAGGGTATCCCGGTGGGGACGTTTGCGGTAGGCAGCCACGGCGCGGTCAACGCGGCGCTGTTTGCTGGGGCGATCTTGGCGCTATCCGACCCTGCGATCAATGACCGCCTGCTGGCTTATCGGCAGGCCCAGACCCAGGCCGTGCCCGAAGAGCCCCCAAACGAATAAGCTGAGTTGCCGTATCCCCCTATCATCTGAGCCGGGCTCTGTGAGCCCGGTGGTCCTACCATCACATGTGCGACTAAGGTATAAACGGCGGCACACGGGCTGGCGGGCAAGATGCCCGCCCCACCGGATGATCCGTGATGGGTTTAAGGCCATGATTGCGAAGATCCAAGGCGTGCTGCGGTCGATCGAGCAGGGCAAAGCGTTGATCGAAACCGGTGGGGGCTCAGCGCCGGGTCTGACGTACGAGGTGTTGCTGCCGGCGTACGCCGCGGCTCGGCTGCAGGGCTCGATCGGGCAAGCCGTCACGCTCTCGACACTCTATTACGTCGAGTCGCAGGGTCAGGGCTCGACGCTGTTCCCACGCCTCGCCGGCTTCCCCACGCTCCAAGAGCAGCAGTTCTTTGAGCTGTTCACCACGTGCAAAGGGATCGGTCACCGCAAGGCGCTGCGCGCGATGGCGTTGGAGGTGGGGCAGCTGGCCGGTGCGATCGCGGACCGCGATGTGGCGGTGCTCCAGAGCCTGCCCGAGATCGGCCGGCGCACCGCCGAGACGATCATTGTCACCCTGCGTGACAAGGTCGATCGGTTCTTGAGCATGGGGCCATCTAGCCCTGGGGCCGCTGAGGCCGGCAGCGCCACCCCAGCCACACCGCCCTCGCGCATCGCGCGTGAGGCCATGGAGGTCTTGATGCAGCTAGGCGAGAACCGGCAGCAGGCGGTCGACTGGATCGACCAGGCCACACGCGACGACGACCCGCCGCGCGACGTCCAGGACCTAGTCAGCAAGGTGTACCAGCTCAAAGCGGTGTCCCAGCGCTGACGGCGTGGCGGGCCCGGACCCCGTCAGCCTGATCGGGATTGGTATACGCATGACTTCAATCGATGATGCGGCGCAGGGTTGATCCATCTTTGTCTGATCGCGTTTGGCAAAGGCGTCAGGGGTGGTGTGTCCCAGGCAACGCCTTGACCTGAACCGGATCGTGCACTTCGTCGATATCGCCCGTCTCCTGGGTGATGGCGTCGTGGATAATCTGATCGGTCAGCTGGTCGAAATGGGCACGCAACGCGTCGTTGATCGCTTCGAATTCGGGCCAGAGTGTGTCCTTGACGAACATGGGTGACACCTGGGCCATCACGGTTGTGCGGCGTTGGCGGTAGTACCGGTAGGGGCGGATCTGGTAGCGGCGTAGCAGCGCGATCAGGACCTGACGCGACCAGGTGTTGGACAGCGAGAACCGGTACTCGATCGGCGGGTCGGCCTGCTCGCAATCGCGTGCCTTGGCCAAGATCCGCTGCATCGCGTGCTGGGCCGCGGCGCGCTCGCCCTTGGTCTTAGCCCCAGCGAATAGTGCTTCGATCCGGTGGAGCTTCTGGATCAGCCGTTCGTACTCTGTCATGCGTGCTGCTTGGCTTAAGGCGTGTGGTTGGCGTGTGGGACGGTCGCGTTGGTTAAGTAGCATACCATCCCCCGCCCGAGCCGTTCAGCTGGCCTGATGCGTTGCGTTGGCCGCCGGTACCGCGTGGGGGTTGTTGAGGAAACCGCGGATCCAACGCCAGTACTGAGCGCCGGCGATGGGGATCAGGTTGTTGTGATCCGCACCCGGGACAACATGGAATGTTTTGGCGCCTGTGGGCAGCGCGTGGAATAACTTTTGTCCAAGCGGTAAGGGGATCACGCGGTCGGCGTCGCCGTGGATGAACAAGGCGGGGCAGCTGACGTGGGGGGCTTTGGCCAGTGAATCGAACGGGGATCCGATCAGCCACAGCAGCCACCCCAGGCCCGATGCGCGCCCCACATCCCGCCCGGTCGACAGCGGCGTGACCAGGATCAGGCCCGCCAACCCACGGTGTTGGGCGATCTCCATGGCAACGGCGGACCCGATCGACCGACCCAGGATGAAGATCTGGTGCTCTGCAAACCCCAGCTGGTCTTGGAGGTAATCCAACGCGGCTTGCCCGTCTTGGTACACGCCCGACTCAGAGGGCGATCCCTCGCTCTTGCCGTAGCCCCGGTAGCTCAACAGGAAGACATTGGTTCCCGTTTGGGCCAGGTCTAACGCATCAGGCAGCCGGTAGTAGGCATTGCCGGCGTTGCCGTGGAGGAATAACACCACGCGCGGCGAGCCCTCACTGCGGATGAGGAAGGCTTGTAGCCGCGTCTTGTCTTGGGCTTCGAGGTAGATTTCCTCGACCGCTTGGGGCAGCGGGCTCGACCAGGAGGGCTGGCCGGGCTCGGGGTAGAACGCAACGCGGTTGATCAGGAACGTGGAGCACACGAATCGCACGACGAGGTAGATGCACAGTGAGCTGATGACGACGCGGCGTAGCCGGGGCATCGATCGGATCGTGCCACGCAGCGTCTCAATACAAGCTTTCATTTTAGCGGTCACCCATGCGCACCACCGTAGCAAGATACCGCGGTGGTGTGAAGCGATCGATTTTTTGCATGCCCGTGGCTGTCGTCAACGGCGCAACGGTTACTGCAGCAGCGACAGGACGGTCTGTGCGGTGGAGTTGGCGATCGCGAGGGTGGACGTGCCGGCGTTGACCAGGATCTGGGCGCGGGTGAGGCGCGAGGTTTCGGCGGCGAAGTCGGTGTCGCGGATGCGGCTCTCCGAGGCGGTGAGGTTTTCTAGTGCGATCTGTTGCCCTCGGATCGCGGTCTGAAGCGTGTTGCGCTCAAAGGCCCCGAACCGGCCACGCATCCGGGAAACCTGATCGATCGATGCATCGACGATCAGCGCCGCCTCGGCCTGCTTGCCGCCCACCAGGCTGTTGTCGCCGCCGGTGACGATCGTGTTGAGGAACCCCAATGCCTCGGTGCCTAGTCGGGAAGCTGCAACGGATTGGACGCCAAACCCGACCTGGTTGTTGGAGTTTACGGTGGGCCCGATCTGGAAGATGCTGCCGCCACCGGTCAGCGTAAAGCTGTTGGTCGCTAGGGTCTGGGCCGCTGCGACGGTGAGGTTCATCTGGATGTTGAGCGTGCTAGACCGGAGGCTCACCTGCGTGCCGTCGCCCAGGGCCAGGTTCCCGTTGACCAGCGAGAGCACGTCGTTGCCCACGTTGCGGTTGACGGCTGTGCCGTTTTGCTGATCGAAGGTTTCGAAGAAGGACCCGCCGCTGAGCTTCTTGACACTCACGAACGCCTCGGAGCCGAACGCGGTGCTGCCGAGGATCAGCCCCGATGTCTGATCCGCGGGGTTGGCCAAGACCGCCGAGACGCCGGTCGAGTCGGACCGCTGATTAATGGAAAACGCCACAGCCGACAGCGTCACACCGCTAACGAATGAGACGACGTCGACCCCCTTGGAGCCTTGGATCTCGAAGGTGACGCTGCTAAGCAGCGCACCGGGCGACCCGGCGGTGTTTCCGGAGATGAATAGCTGCGCGGTGGTGGCGCTGTTGAGCACCTCAACGGTGATCGGCATGGTGGAGGCGGTGCCGAAGTTGGCGTTGAAGACCTTGACGTCCTGGATCTGCGTGCTGTCGACGCCGCTGGTGAGGTAGTCCAACGAGCCGTTGAGCAGCTGGAGGTTGGCGAAGGTGGTGGTGTTGGAGATGCGGGTGATCGACTGGACGGCTGAGTCGATCTGGAGCTGGTTGGCCTCGATCTCGGCTTTGCTAAACGCGCCGGTGTTGGCCGCTTCGACGATCAAGCCCTTGATGTCGTTGAGCAGCTGTGAGACCTCGGACAACGCCGACTCGGTGGTGGCGATGACGTTGACGGCTCGCTCGGAGTTGCCGATCGCTTGTGTGATGCCCTGGATCTCGCTGCGCAGGCGCTCGGAGACAATCAGGCCCGCGGGGTTGTCTGCCCCGCGGTTGATCTGCAGGCCGGTGCTGAGCCGCTGGAGGCGTACCGCCAGGTCGGCGTTGGACCGCTGGAGCCGGTGCTGGGCGAACAGCGAAGGTACGTTGGTGTTAATCCTCGACATGACAATCCTCCTTGATTGTCTGGTTCCATTGGTTCGGCCCTGCCAGTTGGGCCACAAGCCCTTCACAACACTTCAGGCAGGGGGGGCATCCATTAATCCATAAACTTACGTTGCGATACCTTTGTTGTGGTGAGGGCCTAATGGCAATGGCCCCGACCGGTTCCGGGTTTTTCGCGGGCTGGGTGATGGCGACTTGCCCAGCCGCCGCAGGTTGTTGTCTGCGGTGCTTAGATCATCCATGCCCACGGTGGTTGAGTCGGTGTTCTCTCGTTTGATCGCGGCGAATACTTCTTTGCGGTGGACCTGGATCTGCCTCGGGGCGTTGATCCCGAGTCGTACCTTGTCGCCTCGGATGTCGACGACGGTGATCTCCACGTCTTCGCCGATCATGATGGTCTCGTCTCTTTGGCGTGAAAGCACGAGCATCGGTGGTGGCTCCTTCCTTGGGCCATGACCGGCTTGCGGGGCCGCTTCAATCGGTTGCCCGGCCGGTGGGTAGCTGTCCGTAGCGCTTCCGTGCGCCTCAACCCACGTCGCAGATCTGCGGGTGTTGACCGATCTTAAACTTGTCTTACGCCGACATCGCTTCGACACCCATGCTCAGCTCAACCAGCGGCACGCGTGTGGTGAAGCGTCGGTCGGAGAGCACCAGCTGCTGGCCGAGCCGCGTGTGGACATTCACCACCAGCGGCCCCTGCAGGTTGCCGGTGAGCACGTCGTCGTGCTTGTTGACGATGACCAAGACCTCGGCGTCATCCAAGGATTCGATCCCCAGTTCCTGCATCTGCTCGTGCTTAAACGGGACGCGGTAGCTGGAGACAAACAGCCGCGGGTCGGTAACCACAAACGCCAGGTCCGGCGCTTCGACCGAATGCAGCCAGAAGAAAAAGCTGTCCTCGTCGGGCTGGAGCAGGGCGTACTGCGTGTACTTGGGGAACCCCAGCAGCCCCTTGTCGAAGCGTATGACGCGCTGGTCGTCGACTTCGATCATGCCGAATCTGGTGGTATTGACGATCATCTGACGATTCCTTTCGCGGCCATCCGTCCTGGATGCTGTCCGGTTTCCGCGGGTCGCGTTGACCGGTGACGGCGTCCAACCGTCGTTGTGAGGGCTAGGGGGCCGGCCGTAAGCCGCCCAAGCCGCGCAAACATTGCGCCGCTAGCGCAAGAAGTTCAGCAGGCTCAGCTGCAGGTTCTGCGAGCCCACCAGC
This sequence comes from Phycisphaeraceae bacterium, assembly GCA_965223655.1. GTDB lineage: Bacteria > Planctomycetota > Phycisphaerae > Phycisphaerales > Phycisphaeraceae > CBDCXC01. The sequence goes on along the minus strand of CBDCXC010000001.1, from coordinate 65,479 downwards.
AGGCTGGCTTGCAGCTGCTGCTGGAGCTGTGTGAAGCGTGTGATCACCTCGGTGAGCTCGGCGTCGCGTAGCTCGCTAAGCAGGGCTTGTTCGGAGATCTTCAATGTTGTGGACCTTTCTTGTTGCTGTTCGACCTGCCTGGAGCGGACCCCGACGTCGGCTCTTGCGCGAGACAGGCTGCTTAAGTCTTCTTCTATCCCTTCTCCTGCAAATGTGATGCCACGCGAATCGTTGCTGACCAAAGCGTCGCGTAAATTGATCATGTGGGTAAATATATTTTCGACGCGGACCTTGGCGGCATCTTTTCCGGTGATCGTGTTGCCGGCGCCGGCGTCGATGTTGATTCCTAGGTCGGTGGCGGCCAGCGAGGTGCCTAGCTGAACCACGCGGAACGATGCGGCGCCGGCGGTGTTGTCTTCGAAGAGCAACCCGTTGCCGTCCTGTGCCAGGCCGAGGTTGAAGTCGGCCCCGCCTCCACCGGGTGCGCCAACGGTCAGCCCGGCGCCGGTGGCCGCGGCTTGGATCGTGGTGATCAGCTCGGCGACGGTGGTGGCTGAATCGATATTGACGTTGAAGGTGGTGCCGTCGTGTAGCTCGAACGCGAAGTCGTCTTGGCCTACGGCGCGGCTGACGCCCAGGCCGTGGTTGAAGTCCTCTAAGCGGGTGGGCATCCCCATCGATCGCAGGCCCAGGTCGCCGGCGGTGGTTCCGCCGCTGTTCTCACCGATCGATAGCTCGATCCCGCTGACCTCGCTGATCAGGTTCAGTCCTGTGGCGGTGTCGTTGATCTCCAAGCGCAGGCCCAGGCCCAGCTGATCGACGGTGTTCATCATGTCCTGGATATTGGTCGCGGCGGAGAAGTCGGCGATCTTGGTTTGGCTGCCTTGTGTGATCTTGAGCCCGCCGGCGAAGTTTACGGTCGCGCCCAATGCGGTGAGGTCTGTTAATTGGGTGAGGCGTGGGTCGAGGTCTAACCCGGCGGCTGTGTTGCCGGTGACGGTGTTGACGATGCCCAGGTCCGAGGCGGTCTGCCCGGTGCCCACGTCGGTGATGCCCAGGGTTTTGCCCGGGTTGGCGGTGAAGTCCAAGCCCGCGCCGCTGATGACCATCGAGCCGGCGGTGGGGTCGACGCTGTTGATCGCGTCGTTGACGCGTGTGACGACATCGCCCAGCGTTTCGGCGGTGGTCAGGTCGACGATGACGGGTGTGAGGTCGACGTTGACCGCGATCGAGCCGGCTCGGACCCCCTGGTTCTGGGCGCCGTTGAGGTGGGTTAGTCGGGTGGCTGGTGTGGCTTGTGGGTCCAGGTCGACCGAGCCTTTGACCCGTGCCGACAGCGAGCCGAATGCGGTTTGCCCGTTGCTGGTAAAGGTCAGTGGCCGGTCTAGCCCGATGTCGTTGCTCATGTCTTCGACGCGTCCCACGTAGCGGATCCCGCCCAGCTGCTCGATGAAGACCGGTCCGCTATCGACGCTGCTGCGTCGCCCGCCGAACAGCGCCACGCCCTGGACGTTGCGGTTGGCGATCTGGACCAAGGCTTGGATCTGGGCATCGACGACGAGCGACTGGTTTTCGCGTTCCTGTTGGCTTGACCCGATGCCGATCTGGCTGGACGCGATCCCCTTGGCTTCGAGGACGATGTCGTGTGCATCGCCCAGGGCCTGGTCGGTGTTGTTGAGTTGGCTTAGGGCGAATTGGAGGTTTTGTTCGTATTGACCGCGTGCCTCGATCTGGCCCTGGAGCTTGAGGATGGCGGATGCATCAGCCGGCTGGTCGGACGGCTTGGCGACCTGCAGCCCGGAGGAGATCTGCTCCTGGCTGTTGAGCATGGACGCCTGGGTGCGGCGCAGCGACGTCAGCAGCTGGTTGGTGCTCAGCAGCGTCGTGGTCCGGCCGGCGATGGGGTTGAACTGTGACATCGTTAACGGCCTGTCTCACCAAGTGGGTGTGTGGTCGATCTCATGGGTCTCATGGGTCTTGTTACAGCAGCGACAACAGTGTTTCGAGCAGCTCGTCGACCACGCTGATGAACCTGGCGCTGCCCTGGTAGGCGCGCTGGAAGACCAGGAGGTTGATCGCTTCTTCGTCGGCGTTGACGCCGCTGACCGCCTGCTGCTGGGCTTGTAGGTTCTCGCGGACGATGGTGTCGGCTTCGAGGTTTTGCTTGGCTTGTCCGGTGCGTACGGCCATGTCCTGGATATGGCGGCTCCAGAACTCGGTGAGGCTGAAGTTGCCCAGCTCGGCGATAGATTGCTCGCGCAGCCCTGCGATCGACAGGGCGGTGCGGTTGTCACCCGGGATGTGTTGCTGGGCGGTGGCGATCATGCCCGGGTCTTGCTGGACCACGCTGTTGAGCTGGATATTGGATGCGTTGTGCCCGGTGAAAAAGGTGTGTATGCCTAACGCCGCCAGTGCGCCGCTGGTGTCGTCGCTGAAGCTTAGTTCGTGGTTGCTGGCCGCGGTGATCTGCAGCCGGCCGTCGGTCGTCACCGACGCGGTGATGTTGGCTACCGCGTTGATGGTCGCGGCGAGGCTGGTGAGCGTGGTATCGCCGGCCGGGGCGATCCCATCGAGGTCGATGGGGATCGTGGTGGTGGTGCGCTGCCCGGTGGATTGTTCGGTGATGTGCAGCTGGAAGCTGCCGTGCTGGGGGAAGAATTCCAACCCCGACGCGGTGGCGCTGAGCGCGGCGGTGGCGTCGATGACCTGAGAGGCCCCGGTGACTTGCTCGAAGCCTTGCAGCGCCTGGCCCTGGGAGTGGACGCGGTTGAGCTGGAAGATCAGCTGAGCGGAGAATTGATCCAGGGCGTCGATGGCGTCGCCCAGGTCGCCGTCGCGTGCATCCAGTAGCCCCGCGATGCTGCCCGTGGTGGGCTTGAGTAGGCTAGCGTCATCCTGGATCCGGACCTGGACTTGGACCTGCCCGTTGACGGTTTCATTGTGCAGCTCCAACCCGCGGTTGACGTTGTTCAGGACAATCGGCAGTGACCCCACGAAGATGTCCAGCGTGCCGTTGGGGTGTTCGACCGTGGAGATATCCAGGTATTGTGATAGCTCGCCCAGCAGCACGTCGCGTTCGTCCCGCAGGCCGTGTGCGCCCCCGGCGCCGCGCTCGGCTTTGACGATCTGGAGGTTGACCTCGACGATCTGATCCAACAGGTCGTTGGCCGCCAGGGCCGCGTTGTTTAAGGATGCATTGAGCTGGAGCTGCTCCTGGGTGTAATCGGATCGGAGGTTGCGCACGAAGTCGGCCAGGGTTTTGGCTTCTTCGATCACGACGGTGCGTACGGCGTTGTCTTCGGGTGTGTTGGCCAGATTGCTAAAGGCGTTGAAGAACTCGCCTAGCCTGGTGCTTAGGTCGATATCGGATAGCTCGTTCTGGAGCGCTTCGATCTGTGAGAGGATGGTGTGCTGGATCTGGGAGAACGATTGGTCGGCTGTGCTGCTGCGGATCCGCCCCTCCAGCGCTTCGTCGACGTGTCGCACGACCTGCTGGACCTGGACGCCTTGGCCTAGGAAGATCCCGCGTTGCAGCTCACGCGACTGGGTGGGGGCCAGGGTGACCGATTGGCGGTGGTAGCCGGGGGTGGCCAGGTTGGCCAGGTTGTTACCGGTGACTTCGATCCCGGTCTGGCTGGCCAGCAGCCCCGAGCGGCCGATCTGGAGTGAGGCGCCTAAGCCCATGGTTGGTCGTGTCCTGTGGTCGGCGTGGTTAGGCCCTGGGTAAACGATTCATCGTGAGCCGTGTGATCTGCCTACTTGGTTTTTCAGGTCCGCTCCCTGACGGTCACGGCTCGTTTCAGGCAACGGCTCATTTAAAACCCCTACGCCGTGGCGTTAAACGTATTAACCGCCAGCGCCTCTTTAGGCACGGCGCCCTGCCGGCTGTAGACCCCCACGCCGGTGATCGCCCCGCCGACTGTTTGGATCAGCCCCTGCATGTGTCGGACCAGCGTTTCGGTGACCCGTTTGGCGACAGCGGTCTCTTGCTGGGTCTGCTTCAAGCGATCGGCCAGTTCTTGGCGCAGCACCAGGAGGTGGCCGCGTGTGGGTTCTTCCAAGTGTTGGGCTAATTGGGCTAATCGCATGGGCTGTTTGGCGGCGGGGTCGACGATCAGTGTGAGTTCGCCCACCAGGGCCAGCCGCTGTTTTTCGAGGTCGCTGATCGCTTGGACGGCTTGGTTTTCTTGGTGTGTCAGGCTAGCGACTTGTTCGTGCTGGGCGGTTCGGACGGCCTCACGCTTGCGTTTGAGTAGCGTCAACAGCTTCTCATGGGCTGCGGTTTGCTGCTTCAAGATGGCTTCGAGTTGTTCGAGCTGCTTATCCATGGGTGTCGATGTGTTGGGGTGGTTGGGTGTATTGTGGTGAGTGGGGTTGTTGGCCTTGGTTCATGATCCGGCTGTAGACCGACGCGACGATGGGGAGGTTGGTCTTTTGGGTGATCCGCTCGGCGATGATCGCGTCGAGCTTGGCGCCGAACGCATCCTCGGCAAACCCGCCATGGAACAAGTCGGTTCGGAACGGGTCTTGCCGTGCTTGTGCGAGCATCGGCTGGACGAGTGTGATGGCGATCAGCGACTGGGCGGCTTGGTATACCTGGTCGGCTGGTTTGGCTGGGGTTCGGTCGGTCGCGGCGTCTTGTGGTGTATGCTTAGCGATCAAGCGCGATGCCGATGAGCCGTCGGGAAACGACGCCGCACGGCTAAGGGAAGTAGCAGCCAAGCTAGGTGGTGTGATATTCATCGTGGGCTCACGTCTCTACCACCCTCCTCCCAACGGTTACTCCAGGATCAGCTGGGCGTGCAGCTTCCCGCTGCGGTGGATCTCCTTGACGATGGCGATCCGGTCGTCGGCTTCGACCTTGAGCTGGTTAAACGCAGCCAGCAGGTCGCCGAGCTTGGCCCCGCCCCGGGCTTGGGGGTCAACGGGTATAAAGGCGACGTCTTCTTGGCGTGGGTTGCGTGGTGTGGGTTCGATCGGTGGGGTGATGGTGGTGATGGTCATGCCCTTGTGAGAGATGATGACCGGTGAGATCTGCACATCCCCGGTCACCACGATCGTGCCGGTGCGCTGGTTGACCACGACACGGGCACCGGTGCTGATCTGGGAGGGGTCGACGTAGGAACGCAGGATCTGGCTGATGAACGCCGCGGGGTCTTCCCGCTCAAACGGTGGGACCTGGACCCGGATGTTTTTCTGGTCTAGCGCTTTGGCGATGTTTTCGGGGCCTTCGGGCACCATGACGCCGTTGATAAGGTTGGCCAGGTTGTTCGTGGTGGGCCACGAAGCGCTGGCGTCGTTGACGACAAGCGTGATGTGACCGCTGTCGTCAAGGAATTGTGCCTTGACGTCGCGGACAAGCTGGGCGCCCTGCTTGACCACGCCGACGGTGAGTGTTTCGTCGTCTTCGACGGTGATGGGTCCTTCTGCGAAGGCGTAGATGGGGGCGCCCGGCAGCGGCCCGGTCATGGGGATCATAAACAGCCGCCCTCCGGCGAGGCTCTTGGCTGGCCCCAGTGAGCTGACGTGCACATCGACCCGATCGCCTTCGCGCACGCCAACCGCGGGCAGCGTGGCGCTGATCGCGACCAGGGCGACGTTCTTGGCGTTGGCTAGCTCGGCGGCGACGACGTTGGGGTCGATCAGCTGCTGGACGACCGCGGCCAATGGGCGCATGGCGGGCAGGAAGTTGCCCCCGTCGCCCGTGCCCTGGAGGCCCACGACCAAGCCGATCCCGATGATCTTGCTCGACTCCGCGCCTTTGAGCCGGACCATGTCTTGGATCTGGACCGCTTGGGCGATCCCCGCCAGGGTGAGCACGATCAGTAAAGGCAGGTGCCCTTTCCAGGGACTTTTAAGTGTGCCACTGGCGGCTTGCCCGCCAGTGAAGAGACCTAGATTGTTGGTCTTTGCACTGGCGGGCAAGCCGCCAGTGGCACCCAATGCCGTGAACTGAGATTGCGGGTGCCACACAGCAGCCTTTGGCGTGCTGTGTGGTACCCGCCATGAGAGCGGCCCGTGGCTTAGACACCCCTGCTGCTGCGTGATCACCGCGGGTTGTTTTAAAACCGATCCCATGGGCATCCTTAGAAGTTGAAGATCAGGTCAAAGAACTGGGTGATCAGGCCTTTCTTGGTGGCCCTGCGTAGCTCGCCGGTGTGCTCTTTGACCAGTCGCAGGTCGTAGATCTGGGTCGACAGGAGTGTGTTGTTGGCGGCGATGTCTTGCTTGCGGCAGGTGCCGGTGAGCACGACGTTGACGGACTCTTCGTCGCTCTGGATAAACTTGCGTGCCTCGAGCACGAGCGTGCCGTTGGGCTTGATGTCGATGATGCGCGCGGTGATCCGGGTGGTAAAGGTGTCGCGGCGTTCGTACGCGCCTTCGCCTTCGAATTCTTTGCTGAGGTTGAGGTCGACCTGGGGTCGGCCGTCGGTGAGGTTGGCCTGGCCCAGCTGTAAGTCGGCTAGATCGCGTAGCTGGATGTTGGGCCAGGCCGAGATCAAGCCCTGGATCGACACGTCTTTTTCCGATTCGATCTCCGATTCTGATTCGTTTTCGATCGATTCACGGACGATGATGGTGATCAGGTCGTGTACGGCGAACTGGCGTGGCTCGGGTAGGCGCACCGCGGCGATGCTGGCGGTGGCGATCTGGGGTGATAAGCGGTCGGCCACGCCGTTGATCGTGACGTATCGTTGCTGGGGTCTGGCGGCGGGGTCGACGTAGAGCGATGAGCTCTGGGCCCGTATCGCCGTACCCGTGCACAGCGCAAGCACACCGACCAGCAAACTGGATTGACTTTGGATCCGCCTCATCGCGGTGGGCTCCTGTGGGGCTGGGGATCAACGCGTTGATTTTGTGTCAACGTGTTTTGAGGATCGGTATCGACCGTGACGCCTTCTTGGGGGCCGGTGACACGCACGGCGAAGCTGTCGCGTGAGCGTGTGTTGCGGACCTGGATGACTTGGTCGCGTTCGCCGTCTTCACCGGCGCGTCCAATGGCTTTGACCACCAGCCCGCCGCTGATGGACCGCACGGTGATCAGCTCGCCGCGGCGGACCAGCAGGGGCGAGCGCAGGTGGTGGGCGTAGACCGGCAGGCCGGGCCGCAAGACGGTGCCCGAGGTTTGGCCGATGACGTCGGATAAGTCGGTCAGCGGCGGGGCGGTGTTGGTGTCGAGGTAGCGCTCTTGGATCTGGACATCGCCTGGCGCAAACGTTTGGCCACGACCGATCGAGCGCGTGGCCACGACCGCCAAGTACCGCCGGGCTACGTCGGCGGTGATGCGGTAGGTGGCCACCAACCGATCGCCGCGGTAGCGGCGGATTACCAGCGGCACGCGTCCCAGCGGCGCTGAGGCCAGGGGCTCGCATTCGTACCGATCCTGCCAAGCGCCTTGGGCCAAGGTGTCGGCGTCGTTGGGTGAAAAGGTGATGCGCAGGTCGCTGGGGTCAACCGACGCGAACCGCTGGATCATCTCGATCGCCCGGTCGCGCAGGGTTAATGGCGATCGCAGGCCGATCTCTTGCATGGGGTTGGCCAACGCCGGTGCGTCGTCGCTAACGGGGGGTGTGGGTGGGTCGGCTAGCCATGTCACGCGGCAAGCGGTGTAGCCGCGCAGCGAAAGCGTGCCCCAGTTCACGCCTTCTTGGGTGAGTTTCTCGCGCACCTGCCCGAGGGTCACCGTGGCGGTGCGCTGTGTGGGGTCGATGTTGGTGATCACAAGATCGGCTAGTGTTTGAGCGTAGTCGCCGGTGAGCTTGGCCACGTCTTGGAGTGTGACTTGCGCGGTACGCACGGCTGTGGCGTCGCGTAGCTGGGCCTTGCTGGTGCTGGCCTCAGCTATCGCCACCAAGCCCAATACAAACACGAGGCCGACTACAACAAAACGTATCCGCCACGCCATACCACTTGCGTTGCGTGCCACTGGCGGCTTGCCCGCCATTGCCTTCACCAATCGGTTATTCACACTGGCGGGCAAGCCGCCAGTGGCACGCCGGTTAGCATCAAGCAAAAAAGTTATACGTGCACTACCGATCATGATTAGAACCGCCTCAGGTTGCCGATGACTTGCAGCGCTTCGTCTGCGGCTTGGATGCTCTGGCTGTTCATCTCAAAGGCGCGCTGGGTTTTGATCAGGGAGACCAGCTCGCGCACGGGGTCGACGTTGGAGCTTTCCAAGAACCGCTGGAGCACCGTGCCGAACGTCCCCTCGCCGGGGTTGCCCTGGATGGGCGGTCCCGAGGCGGCGGACTCGACATACAGGTTCCCGCCGATCGACTTGAGGCCGTTGGGATTCACAAAGCTGGTCAGCTGGATCTGCCCGACGTTGCTGGGCTCGACCTGGCCGGGGAGGAAGGCAGACACGTTCCCGTCGGCGCTGATCTCGATCCGGAGTGTGTCTTGTGGGATGTTGATGTTGGGCTCCATGCGTGGCCCATCGGAGTTGCCCAGCACGACGTCGCCGTCTCGGTTGACAAAGAAATTGCCGGCGCGGGTGTACCCGGTGCCGTCGCCGATCTCGGGCAGGATGCTGACCTGGAAGAAGCCGTTGCCGTCGATCATGACGTCTAGCTGCCGGCCGGTATCGACCGGCGAGCCGATCGAGAAGTCGAACTGTGTGTTGCTGATGCGTGTGCCCAGCCCCACAAACAGGCCGGCGGGTCGGTGGTCGCCGTTGGCGTTCTCCACACCGGGCTGTGCCTTTTCTTGATAGATCAGGTCTTCAAAGTTGGCGCGTGAGGACTTGAAGCCGGTCGTGTTGACGTTGGCGAGGTTGTTGGCGATCACGTCGATCTCGGTCGACAGAGCCGACAGGCCCGTTGCCGCTGAATGCAAAGCCATCACTGCCATCGATTAGACCCTTCACGTGGTGGGGGCGAGTTGCCCCTGGGTGTTATCCTTTATGCCACCCGCCCCAGGACATTGACCGCCCGGTCCATTAACAGGTCGTGGTATCGGATCAGGTTGCCGTTGGCGGTCACCGACTTGGTTGCGGCGATCATCTTCATCAACGCCTGGATCGGGTCGACGCCGCTGGACTCCAAGAAGCCCGGCCGCACGGTGCTTAGCCCGGTGGGGATGCGCAGGTCTTGATCGCCTTGGAACCGGAACAGGTTCTGGCCCTGCTTGATCAGCTGGTCCTTGTTGCGTACCGCGGTAACTTGTAGCTGCGCTACGGCATCACCGTCTTGGAGCACGCGTCCGGCGGAGTCGATCTGCACGGTGGCGTCGTCTTGGAGCCGGATCGGGCGGTCGTTGGTATCCAGGACGCGGTGCCCCCCGGTTTGGGTGACCAGCTCGCCTTGATCGTTGCGGGTGAACCGGCCGTCGCGCGTCAGGCGGATGGGCAACCGCCCATCGCCCTGATCGGGTAATCGGATCGCGAAAAACGCATCGGGCGAGTCCAAGGCCACGTCGAGCGGGTTGTCGGTTTTTTGAAGTGGAGCGGCCCCGAACTGGATGCGTTGGGGCCCGGCTAGGGCACCGCCGCCTAGCCGATCCAGCAGCCGTTTGCTGACGTCCGAACCGAATTGGTCTTCGACCGACTCGGGGTCGCGCTGGCGGATGCTAGGCAGGTGCTGCTTGAAGCCAACGGTCTCTACATTCGCCAGGTTGTTGGCAAAGACGTCCTGCCGGTACAGGTTCGTCAGGACGCCCGAAGCGGAAAGATACAGGCCGTAGTTCACCGGCCCACCTCCGTATGGATCGGGCCCGCGTCCGTGCCGGCCGGCTGAACCGATGGTGAACAAGGCCTGTCGATGCCGCCTGCGATCCCGCCGCCTTCGTTGATTGTTTCTGTTCCCTGACCCGCTACCTGCGGATCGCTTTCGTTCCTCACCGCTTCATAGACTTCATAATGGTGTGCGCTGGCCGCTAAACGCGCCATCCGGACCAGTGTCTGGCCGATGTGGGTGTCGTTTGAGCGATCAAAGATGTTTCGCACGTTGGGTTCTACGGCTTGTTTCACGGCTTTGGGTTCCTTTCGGTCGTGTCGATCACTCTTTGGAACGGGCGCATCGTTGCCACACGGTGGTTTGTCAGGCAACGGGTATGCCAGCAGGGCAGACGGCGGTGTAGAGACATCACACCGGCCATGGCGCATCTATTTAAATTATTTTTCCCCTACGTCTTACGTATGGTTTTAACTCTGGATCACCCCCGATCAATCGCCGACCAAACACCCCGTTGCGCAAAAAACGCGCCTGCGCAGGGATTGCCGACGCAGCGCAGTCTCTGCGCTGCTTGGGATGAGTAATTGTGATTCGTGCGGCAAACCAGCGATGCGTTGAGGGTGCTTAGCACCCGTGTGAAAGCCGGTCCGAACCCGAAGCGCTAAACAGCGGGTGACAAGCCCATACGCGTTGCTGGGGTGGGTATGGCGCGGTACAAATGAAGGATTAGATGATGGATCATTAATGCTACTCTTTGAGAAGGATGGATCGCATATGCCGGCTAACTACAGCAGTGGGAAGCACTTGTTCACCAGCGAATCGGTCTCGATGGGTCACCCCGACAAGGTGTCGGACCAGATCTCAGACGCGGTATTGGATAGCCTGATCCGGGCCGACCCGAAGGTGCGCTGCGCCTGTGAAACGCTGTGTACCACGGGGTTGGTGGTGGTCGCCGGCGAGGTTACCGTCCATAACGTTAAGGCTATCAAAGCTCTAGATAATATTGAAGACACCGTCCGCAAAACGCTGCGCGATATTGGGTACACCGACCCGACCATGAAATTCGACGCTGAAAGCTGCGCGGTGATCCGAACACTCCACAGCCAATCAGACGATATCGCCATGGGTGTAGACCGCGATGGCGCCGGCGATCAAGGGCTGATGTTCGGCTTTGCCTGCCGAGAGACCGCGGCATTGATGCCGATGCCGATCTACCTATCACACCGGCTGGTGGAGCGTCATGCGTTGATCCGCAACAACAACGTGATCAAGGGCCTGCGCCCGGACGCCAAAAGCCAGGTCACCGTGGAATACAACGGCGGGCAACCCGCACGGATCCACACCGTGGTGCTGTCGACCCAGCACACGCCCCAGTGGAACGGCAAAGCCAATCAGGTCAAGCTCAAGAAGCAGGTGATCAAGCACATCATCGAGCCGTGCATGCCCAAGCGGCTGTACGACCCCAAGAAGGTGAAGATCCACGTGAACCCCACGGGCCAGTTTGAGATCGGCGGGCCCCACGGGGATACCGGCCTGACCGGGCGGAAGATCATTGTGGATACCTACGGCGGCCGGGGCTGCCACGGGGGCGGGGCGTTCTCGGGCAAAGACCCCACCAAAGTCGACCGATCGGCTAGCTACATGGCCCGATATATCGCCAAGAACATCGTCGCAGCCAGGCTCGCTGAGGTGTGCGAGATCCAGCTGTCCTACGCCATCGGGCTAGCCAACCCACTAAGCGTGTTGGTCGACACCCAGGGCACCGGGGCAATCTCTGAGCGGCGGCTAAGCCAGCTGGTTCAGCAGCACTTCCCGCTAACCCCCCAGGGGATCATCCGGCACCTTCAGCTGCGTCGGCCGATCTACTTAAGAACCGCGCGCCACGGCCACTTCGGCCGGGCCGGGTTTAGCTGGGAAAAGACCGATATGGCCGCCAAACTGGCCAAGGCCGCCAACAGCCGAAAATAAATGAAGCCAACCGGCTAATCGACCCACCCCGGGCGCTCCCTATCGCGACCGTGGGCAAGGCCATGGATCGGGTACACCGCGGCCACCGCCAACGATTCGACCAAACGACCCGCCCAGCCACCATGCGCATCAAAAAAGGCATCCCGGTCTCACCAGGCGTGGCGATTAGCCGGGCCCTGGTCATCGACGCCAAGGATGTCCCGGTCCCGAAACGGGTGGTGCCCGCGTCGCGCGTCGATCACGAACTCAAACGCCTTGACGATGCGCTGACCCGCAGCGGCCAGGACATCGAACGGCTAGGCCGACAAGCCACCGCCCGGGTCGGCACGGACCTGGCCAAGATCTTCGGCTTCCACGTGGGCCTGCTGCGCGACGAGCACCTGATCGGGCAGGTGCGCCAGATGATCCAGGCCGAATCGGTCACCGCAGAATACGCGGTCTATACCGCGATGCGCCGGATGGCCAAGACGCTGCTGCAGCAAGACAACCGCTATTTCCGCGAGCGGGCCGGCGATATCTGGGACCTGGAGCAGCGCGTCGTAGGCCACCTGATCGGCAACACCCGCGCCGAGCTGGAACACCTCAACCACGAGACCGTGATCATCGCCCACGACCTGACGCCCAGCCAAACCGCGGCGCTGGACACCAACAAGATCAAGGCCCTGGCCACCGACGCCGGGGGCAGCACCAGCCACACCGCGATCCTCGCCCACGCGCTGGGGATCCCCGCGATCGTCGGGTTAGAAGACCTTACCGCTGAGGTCAACCCAGGCGATACCGTGATCATCGACGGCAACAAGGGCATCGTTGTGATCGAGCCCGACGCAGCCAAGCTCTTGGAATACCGCCAGGCCGCACGCCGCCTGGTTGCTTTTGAAACCAGCCTCGATCAGGCGGCACACCTGCCGGCCCAGACCAAAGACGGCACGCTGATCGGCGTCATGGCCAATATCGAGTTCCCCAACGAAGCCCGGCTAGCCATTGAAAAAGGCGCCTCGGACGGCGTGGGGCTGTACCGCACCGAGTTCCTTTACCTGTCGGTACCCGAAGAACCCTCCGAAGAACTGCAATACGAAAACTATAAACTCGCCATCGAAGCCCTCGAGGGCCGGCCGATGACCATACGCACCGTCGACCTGGGGGCCGACAAAATCGCCCAGCACGACGATAGCGCCGCGGTCAGCGAGCGCAACCCATTCTTAGGCTGCCGATCGATCCGGCTGTGCCTCCAGAACCTGCCGCTATTCAAGACCCAGCTGCGTGCGATCCTGCGCGCCAGCGCCTTGGGGCCCGTGCGGGTCATGTTCCCCCTGATCAGCAACATCATGGAGCTTCGGCAGGCCAAGATGATCTTTCATGATGTGCGAGAAGACCTTGAAGAGCAAGGGATTGCGTTTAGTGATACAATCCCAATCGGGATCATGGTCGAGGTGCCTTCGGTCGCGCTGCAGGCGAAGGTATTTAGCGAAGAAGTGGATTTTTTTAGCATCGGCACCAATGATCTGATCCAATACACCGTCGCGGTGGACCGCGGCAATGAGCGGATCGCCAGCCTATACTCCGCAGCCCACCCCGCGGTGATCCAGCTGATCCGAGACGTGGTGCGGGCGGGCACCCGATCGGGGATTGATGTGAGCCTGTGTGGCGAGATGGCCGGCCAACCCGAGTTTGTGATGCTCCTGCTGGGCCTGGGGTTGCGCCGCTTGTCCATCACCCCACCGGCGATCCCAGAGGTCAAAAAAATTATCCGCTCCGTGAGTATCGATCAATGCCGGCGCGTGACACGCAAAGCCAGCGGGTTCGACAGCGACCGCGAGGTTCTAAACTACCTCAAAGACGAGGTGTTCAAGGTCCTGCCCGAAACGGTCGTGTCCCGTTCAACCGCCTCCTATTAACTGATCGGACACCCCGCCGATGCGCGCCCGATTGAAACAGCATCCACCCAGAACGCCGCCCAACCACCATGCATAAACGACAGATGCTGATCAACGACACACCCGGCCAGGAGTGCCGGATTGCGATCATCGAAAACGGACGACTCGATGAGCTCTACCAAGAACGCGCCAGCGCCGAGTCGCACGTGGGCAATATCTACAAAGGCCGTATCACCCACATCGAGCCGGCCATCCAGGCCGCGTTTGTCGATTTCGGGCTCGAGCGCAGCGGCTTCCTGCACATCTCCGACCTGCACCCGAGGTACTTTAACAGCGGGTCGAAAGACGGGTCCGAGCGCGTCGGACAAAAGACCCCCCACCGCGAGCGCCCCCCGATCCAAAGCTGCCTCCGCCGAGGACAAGAGATCCTCGTCCAGGTCCTCAAAGAGGGCATCGGGTCCAAAGGGCCCACCCTCACCAGCTACCTGTCGATCCCCGGCCGGTTCCTGGTCATGCTGCCCTACATGCAGCGGGCCGGCGTGTCACGCAAGGTCGAAGACGACGAAGCCCGACAACAGATGCGCAAGGTCCTCAACGAGCTGGACCCACCCAAAGAATTCGGGTTTATCATCCGCACCGCGGGGATCGGCCGCACCAAGATGGAGATCAAGCGCGACCTGGCCTACCTCCAGCGGCTGTGGAAAGCCATCGATCAGCGGCTCAAGAGCCTCAACGGTGTCGGCGAGCTATACACCGAATCAGACCTGGTGATCCGAACGATCCGGGACGTGTTCTCCAGCGATATCCAGCGGATCATCGTCGACAGCGTGTCGGCCGCACGCCGGGTCAAGAGCTTCCTCATGGTCGCCAGCCCGCGATCCGGGTCGCGCGTGGTGGTCTACGACGACCCGATCCCGCTGTTCCACCGCTACGGGATCGAGCAGCAGATTGAGAACATCCACGGCCGGGTCGTGCCGCTGAAATCGGGCGGATCACTCGTGATCGATTCCACCGAGGCGTTGGTGGCGATCGATGTCAACAGCGGCAAGAGCCGCGACAGCCGAGACGCCGAGACCATGGCCTTCAAAACCGACCTGGAAGCCGCAGACGAGGTCTGCCGACAGCTGCGGCTCCGAGACCTGGGCGGGGTGGTCGTGATCGACCTGATCGATATGCGATCGGTCAAACACCGACGCGAAGTCGAGCAGCGCTTCAAAAACAACCTCAAACGGGACCGCGCTCGCACCCAGGTGTCACCCATCAGCCAGTTTGGGATCCTCGAGATGACCCGCCAGCGCATGCGACCATCGCTCAAGAAAGCGGTCCACACCGACTGCACCGCCTGCCACGGCGCCGGCCAGGTCAAGACACCCGAATCCGTGGTGCTCGACGTGATGCGACGCCTAGCCGTCGCGATGCACCATCAGTCAGTCGTACACGTGGAACTGACCATCAGCCCCGACGTGGCGTTCCAGCTGCTCAACCACTGGCGGCGGCAGCTGGCGATGCTCGAACAGCAGCACCAGAAAGCCGTGACCGTGCGCGTGGGTGGCAGGACGGTTGACTACATCGAGCTCAACGCATTCGACACCCACGGCGGGAAGGTCGATGCCGAAAAGGTCGACCCCGTCGACGAGAAGAGCCTCAAATCCGTTGAAGACTCCCTGCACGAGCAGCAAGAATCCCCAACACCCATCACCGCGGCGGGGTATGCACCCCCACCCAGCTCACCCGAAGATGCCGTGCGTACGCAACAAGATCAGGACGCCGACACCGCCCCCAAGCCCACCCGCCGCAAGCGACGCAGACGGGGCGGGCGATCCAAAAGCAACAGTAGCCCACCAACCCAAGCCCAGACCGCCAGCGATAAAAAACCACCCACGCCAAACCGCAAGCCAAAAAAAGCAACCGCCTCTGAAGCTGAGCCAGCTGTTGCGTCGGCCCAGGATGGCGATTCATCGGTTGAGGCCACCACGAACCGCCCCCGCCGACGCCGACGCCGCGGCGGGTCGGGCAGGGGACGGTCGGCTACCCAAGCCCAAACCGCCTCAACCAGCGGGGAATCCCAAACGCCTCAACCAGCGGCCACGCCCATCGCTTCGGAGAAGAAAAAGACCACCCGCACCAGCAAACCACGCCGCAGACGGTCGTCGGCCAAACCCAAACCGATCGCCCAGACCCACGCCGTCAAAACCGACACCGTGACCGCTTAGACACCAAAGCAGAAAGCACCCCACCACTTCCCCACCCATGGACCCAGCAGGCCCCGCAACTCGCCGGTTGATCGTGATGGGCTCGACCGGCAGCATCGGGGTCAACACCCTCAAGGTCGTCGAGCACCTCAACGCCACACGCCCCAACGGGGCCGGTGCGATCCAGGTGGTCGGGCTAGCCGCTGGTCGACGGGTTGAAGCGGTGATCAAGCAGGCCAAGCGGTTTAACGTACAAGCCGTCGCGGTTGCTGATGATCAGCAGCGTACTATGCTGCGTGATGCGCTGCCTGGCATTTCAATCTACACCGGTCCCAACGCAGCCTTAGAGCTTGTCGAACACACACCCGCGACCGATGTCAGCGCCGCAATCGTGGGCAGCGCCGGGCTGCCCGCGACGCTAGCCGCGGTACGCCAAGGGTTAACCATCGGTTTAGCCAACAAAGAAACCCTCGTCGCCGCCGGCCCGCTGGTCACCCAGCTGGCCCAGCAACACGGGGCAAAGCTGATCCCGGTCGACAGCGAGCACTCGGCGATCTTCCAATGCTTGGCGGGCCAAGCCGGCCAAGCAACCGCCAACCGCACTCACGCACCGATCAAGCGCATCGTGCTCACCGCGTCGGGCGGCCCGTTCCGCACCGTTGACAAGCACACCATGCACCACGCCACGGTCGAACAAGCCCTACGCCACCCCACGTGGGACATGGGCCCCAAGATCACCATCGACTCTGCCACGATGATGAACAAAGCGCTGGAGATCATCGAGGCCCATTGGTTGTTTGGCCTGCCCGGTGACAAGATCGACGTGATCATCCACCCCCAATCGATCGCACACAGCTTTGTGGAGTTTGCCGATAACTCGATCCTGGCCCAGATGGGCCCGCCGGACATGAAGACCCCGATCCAGTATGCGCTGACCTACCCCGATCGGACCCCGGGCTGCAGCCAGGCACTGGATTGGACGACATTACAAACACTGGCGTTTGAGCAGCCCGACCACGATAAGTTTGGGGCGTTGAGGCTCGCCTATGAGGCGATCCAGATGGGAGGCACCGCCGGGGCGGTGTTGAACGGAGCCAACGAAGCCGCGGTCGCCGCGTTCCTGGATCGCAAGATCCGCTTCGGGCAGATCACCGAGCTGGTCGCCCAAGCGGTGCACCAAATCCCACCCCAGCGGGCAGACCGCCTAGAGACGATCCTCGAAGCCGATCAACAGGCCCGGGCGTGGGTCGCCAGGCAGATGGAGGCGTGAACCTTCTTGACCGTTTTGCGTATCAATAACAACCCCAACCAACTGCACTTGGGCCTTAGGCTCTGTTAACGAAGGTTGGGTGGGCTCACAGAGCCTGCCTGATCCACACCAACGCGGTGGGTACAAACACGCTATGATTGTTAGCCCTTTATGCTGACTTGGCTTAATCAATTCCATACGCTGTGGGCGCTGCTCGGGATCCTGCTGGGATTCGGTTTCTTGATCTTTGTGCACGAGCTAGGCCACTTCTTGGTCGCCAAGTGGGTGGGGATCAAGGTCACCCAATTCGCGATCGGCTTTGGGCCCAGCGTGGTCTCGTGGCGCCGTGGCCTGGGTTTCCGCAAAGGCTCAACGGAACCGGAATATGAAAAACGGCTAGCCGACCCCGAGGATCAAGCCCCGCCGATGGGCGAGACCGAGTACCGGCTCAACTGGATGCCCCTGGGCGGGTACGTCAAGATGCTAGGCCAAGAAGACCTCAACCCCGAGGCCGGCTTGGAAGAAGACGAGCGATCGTTTAACCGCAAGCCGATCTGGGCGCGTGCCTGCGTGATCAGCGCCGGGGTGGTGATGAACCTCATCTTTGGGGTGATTTTTTTCATTATCGCGTTCATGGCCGGCGTGGAGTTCCCGCCTGCGATTGTTGGGGCCGTGCGACCCAGCAGCCCCGCGGCGACGACATACGCCAATGGGCACGAACAGGCCAACACCTACCAAGGGCTCCAGCCCGGGGACCGGATCACGCATATCGATGGCCAGCCGGTCACCGATTTTGCGGACGTCGCAGTCAATACCGCCCTGGCCACTCGGGGCCAGACGCTAACGCTAACCATTGAACGCCAAGGGGAATCTAAGCCTCTGATCTATGGGGTGTCCCCCAAAGAAGACCCGGATACCAAACTTTTAGCGCTGGGGGTTAGCCCGCCGATCTCGCTGACCCTAGGTCAACCGGCCAACCCCAGCCAGTTCCCCAAAGCGTTGGCGGAGGCGGGTGTTGAACCGGGGATGCGGGTCGTCGCGGCCAATGGCCAACCGATCCCCCACTACCAAGCGTTTCAAGACGCGGTTGCCGCCGGACAAGGCAAACCCGTCCAGGTAACCTTTGAAGACCCCAAGACCCACAAACAGGCTCAAGCCCAGCTGTCCGCAATCCCTAACCTAACCGTTGCCGAGGACGCCCCACCGCACATCTTCGGGCTGGTGCCCGCGATCCAGGTGCCGCTTGTCAGCAAGGGCTCACCAGCCAGCCGAGCAGGGATCCTACCCGGCGATATCATCGCACGGATCGGGCCGATCGCCTGGCCCAGCTGGAGCCAGCTTGAAATGGTTGTCCACGGCTCACCTAGCCAGCCGCTGGCGCTGGAAGTGATCCGAGACGGGCAACTCAAAAAACTCAAACCGGTCACACCCAATTTAAACGGGAAGATCGGGATCTATTTCGGCCTGGCATTGGATGAACCACGGGTCACCCAGGTGCTAGCCACCAGCCCGCTGGCGACGCTGCGCCTCAACGCGGGGTCCAAGATCCTTTCGGTCAACGGCCAACCCGTGAACAGCTACGCCGACCTGCAACGCCTGCTGGCCGCGGCGGCCCAACCAACCGTAACCCCACAAAAACCCACCCCCGCCTCAGAGCCGGGCACAGACCCAGGCGCTAAAACCGCCGAAACGCCGCAGCCCACCGTAGCGGTGACGATCGGCTACCAAGCCAACATCGCCAACACCCCACCCACCCAAGCCACGATCGAACTCAACGCCCAAACCGTGGCACAATTGGCCCAGGCCCAATGGGCCCAACCGCTTGGCCCGGGCCCATTCAAGATGCTGCTGATCCCGCTCAAAGCCGCCAACCCCGTGGCCGCCATGATGCTGGGCATCAAAAAAACACACCAGGTCATGCTCCAGACCTACGTCACCCTGCTGAGGCTGTTCCAGGGGACGGTCAAGACATCGCACCTGCGCGGCCCGCTGGGCATCGCCGACGATGGGACCAGCTTCGCGAAGAAGGGCTGGCCCTACCTGATGTTCTTCTTGGGCCTGATCAGCGTGAACCTGGTGGTGATCAACTTCCTGCCGATCCCGATCGTAGACGGCGGGCTGATGGTGTTCCTAGCGATCGAGAAGCTCAAGGGCTCGCCGGTGAGCATCCGTGTTCAGAACGCCGCCACGGTCGTGGGGCTGGCGCTGATCGGCAGCGTCTTCCTGCTCACCCTGTTCCACGACGCCAAGCGCCTCCTGCTTGGGATGTAACAACCAACCACGCGTACGGTTCTCCAATAATCAGAGCCGGGCACGGCGTGCCCGGACCGGCGACACAGTCGCCGGCTCTGTCTCACCGCGTGTTACCCATCGGTAACCGGAGGGTCCATTTCATCCGCGACTGGTATATACTGCCGGTCTTGTTTTGCGTGTCTATCCAGAACCCCAGCGGTAAAGATGGGTTGCCTTGAGCAAAGAATCCAAACCCAAGTCGAATCAGAGCCAGAAGCACTCCGCCGCTCGGGTGGCGGTCCCCTTAATCGCCGTAGCCATAGGGTTGCTGTTTGCTGTCTCCTTTGTCTTACGCGACCGCCCCCAGCCCCCGGAAAGCCCCGCTGAAGCGCCCACCGCGTCCGACCCCGCCACAGCCGACACCACCGCGTCAAAACGACCCGAATCACCCACGGCATCGATGCCCAAAGCGATCGACGCCACCCCGCCCGACCCCGCACCGACCACCGACCATGCGGCAACCCCAGCCGACACCAATAAAACACCCACTCGCGCCACGCCCCCCTCGCACCATGATCCGTTCCCACCGCTGCGTGCCCAACCAGCACCCCAGGCCCAGACCAGCACCCTCGGGTCGGTCGACCCCAACCATGGCTACAAGCTCGAAGCCGAGCTCACCGGCTGGGGCGCGGGCGTGCGTTACATCCGCTTAGCCCACTACACCCTGACCGCCCAGGGCGGTCAGCCCTACGTCGTCCAAGCACCCGTGGAAGCCCAGACACCTGACGGGCATACCCTGCGCCTCTACCCCTTTGCCGCTGTCGCGATCACCGTCAACGGCCAGCGCGTGGATCTAGCCACCCAACGATGGGCACGGCTTGACGGCCAGCCCGGCGCCTACCAGATCGATCTGATTGATGAAAACAATCAGCCCGCCATCCGGATCACCCGCCGCTACGCGATCGCCAAAAACCGTGCGCCCTATGACCTGCGCTGCGAGCAGCGGATCGAAAACCTCACCCCAACCCCAACCCAGATCGTGTGGGAACAAAACGCCCAAGGCGATATCCCCCAGGATGACTCGGGCTACCTGGGCGATCAGCGCATGCTGGTCGTGGGCTATCACCACCTCGAGTACAACCCCAGCCGGCAGTTCATCTATACCGATGACACCTACCTGCCCCGGCAGGAGATACTCGACGGCACCCCGCTGTGGCACGGCAACGAGGACCTGCCGGCGCAACGCCAGCTGGTATGGTTCGGCGGGCTCAACCGCTACTTCGCCGCCGTGACGCATCCGTGGATCAAATCCGGAGCCGGGGTATCCGATGGGTCAAACCCCTTTACCATCGTGCCTGCGCTGGACAGCACCTTTACCCGCCTGGGCATGCAGGTGATCGGGCAGGGCGCCATCGGCAACGGCCCAGACGACCCGCGCGCGATGGTCATGACGCTCGCCACCAAACCGATCGACCTGCCCGCCAACGGGCACGTGCAACTCGACCTGTCGCTCTATGCCGGGCCACGCAAAAGCGAGGTCTTCGACGAGCAACCCTACAAAGCCCTGAGCTTCGCCAAGCTGATCGTCTACGAGCTGGGCTGCGCGATGTGCACCTTCCAGTGGCTGGCCAAGTGGCTGCTTGGATTCCTCAAGGTGATCCATGGGCTGGTCTGGGATTGGGGCGTGGCGATCGTGATCCTGGTGCTGTGTGTGCGGCTCGTGCTGCACCCGATCACCAAAAAATCTCAGATCAACATGTTCAAGATGAGCAAGCAGATGCAGACGCTGCAGCCGGAGATCGAAAAGCTCAAGAAAAAATACAAAAACGATCAGCAAAAATTCCAGCAAGAGCAGCTGCGCCTCTGGCGTGAGAAAGGGGTCAACCCGTTCAACATGCTCGGCTGCCTGCCGATGTTCTTGCAGACACCCATCTGGGTCGCGCTGTACGCGATGCTCTACTTCGCCATCGAGCTGCGCCACCAGCCGGCGTTCTACGGACTGTTCCAAGCGGTCAGCAACAACGCATGGGCGTTCCTGGGCGACCTGTCCCGGCCCGACAACTTCATCCGGTTCGGCGGCGAGGGGTACACCCTGAACCTGATCTTTATCCACCCCAAATTCGCGGGCATCAACCTGCTGCCGATGCTGATGGCTGTGGTGTTCTACTTCCAGCAGAAGCTCACCACCCCCCCGCCGGCCACCGAGCAGGCCGCCCAGCAGCAAAAAATGATGAAGTTCATGGTCCTGCTGTTCCCCGTCATGCTCTACTCCGCACCCAGCGGGTTGACACTGTACATCTTGGCCTCAACCTTCGCCGGGATCGTCGATAGCTACCTCGTGCGCAAACACGTCAAAGAACAAGAACAAGCCGGGACACTCTTTGAGAAGAAGCCACCCAAGCCAGGCGGGCTGATCGATCGCATCAACAAGACGGTGGAAGCCAAACAACGCCAGATGCAAGAACAGCAGCAGCGTTTAGCCGGCAAACCAAGCAAACAACGCAAGAAACGGTGAGCAGCACCCACGACACGATCGTCGCGGTCAGCTCGCCCCCAGGCCGATCCCCACGCGGTTTGATCCGTATCAGCGGCCCCGAGGTCACCGCGATCCTCGGGCAGCTGCTCAAGCCGCCCGATAGCCCGATCGAACACGTCCAAGCCTGGCCAGTGCCCCGGCGGCTGGTGCCCTGCCGCCTGATGCTGCCACAAACGCCTGACTTGGGATCATCGACCGACCCACGGCCGCCCCTGCCGCTGCCGGCGTTGATCGCGTGGTTCATGGGCCCACGCAGCTACACCAGCCAAGACCTGGCCGAGATCCAATGCCCCGGCAACCCTGCCCTGTTAGACCGGCTGGTACAGGCGGTGATCGCGCTTGGCGCGCGCCTGGCCCAACCCGGCGAGTTCACGTTCCGTGCGTTCCTCGCGGGCAAGCTGGACCTGACCCAGGCTGAAGGGGTCGCCGCAACCATCGCCGCAACCAGCGACAGCCAGCTCCAAGCCGCCGCCATGCTGCGCCAGGGCCAACTGGGGCAACTAGCCACCCAGCTGGTCGATACGCTGGCCCAACAGCTGGCGCTGGTTGAAGCGGGGATCGATTTCGTCGACCAAGACGATGTGGTCCCCATCTCACCCGACACACTGCACCAGAACCTCACCGCATTGACGCAGCGTGTCGACCGTTTGTTGTCACAAAGCCAACCGTGGGGAGCGCTGGAGGCGCTACCCAAAGCCGTGCTCGTGGGACCCACCAGCAGCGGCAAAAGCACCCTGTTCAACGCGCTGCTTGGCCAGCAGCGTGCCGTCAGCTCGCCGTGGGCCAACACCACACGCGACGTGCTCGAAGAACCGCTCACACTACAAAACCCCTCCGGTCAACGGATCGAGATCATGCTCGTCGACGCCGCCGGGCTCGACGCCTCAAAGCAACACCCCACCCTTGACCTTGACCGCCAAGCCCAAGCCGCAACCAAGCAGGCCATCGAGCAAGCAGACTTGATACTCCAATTATTCGATCACGATACCCATGCGCTTGCCCATGATCTGGTAGAGGATCAGCCAATCATCCGCATCCGATCCAAAGCCGATCTAATGATCCATGACGACCCAAACCCGATCCAAACCGCTGAACCGTTCGATATCGCGGTTAGCGCGGTAACAGGCCAAGGCCTCGAAGCGTTGCGCGCATTGATCCTCAAGCGGCTGGGCGATCGGGCGGTGAGTATCGGGGGCCAGGCGCTCGCGTTGCAACCCCGCCATGAAGCGGCGCTGCGACAGGCGAGCCAACACCTCCAAACCGCACACCGGCTTGTCGCCGATCAGCACAACCACCCGGCACTCACCCACCCCGAGCTGATCGCCGCCACGCTGCGCCAGGCGCTGGACGAGCTAGGCCAACTCGGCGGCCGGCTTAGCCCAGACGACGTGCTGGGCCGGGTGTTTGCCACGTTCTGCATCGGCAAATGAAACGCAAGCCAAGCCGATGCACGCCGTTCGTCAATCACCGCCGGGGCCAACCATTCAAGCCACACCTCAGCACCATGACCGATCAATGATTCGCTGAAACCCACCGCCCCATCGTCTATGCTTTGCGTGTCATGATGGCACGCCACCGCTCCCAACCCCATGCCACCGCTCGGATCGTCAATCGACGGGCACGGTTTACCTACCACATCCTCGAGACGCTCGAGGTCGGGATCGCGCTAACCGGAGCCGAGGTCAAAAGCATCCGCCAAGGGCAGGTCTCACTGGCTGAAGGGTTCGTCGCCATCGAGCCAGGCACACTCGAACTGTTCCTCTATCAAGTCGATATCGCCCCCTACACCCACGCCAGCCCCACCCAGGCCCCCAACCGGCTGCGCAGCCGCAAGCTGCTGGCACACAAGCGGGAGATCCGCAAGCTCTTGGGCCACACCACCGCCAAGGGCACCACCATGGTCCCCTTAGCCATGTACTTTGTCCGCGGGAAGGTCAAGCTGGAGATCGGCGTCGCACGGGGCAAGAAAGCCCACGACAAACGCCAATCCATCAAAGACCGCGACGCCGACCGCGAGATCCGCAGAGGCATGACCCGGAAGGTGGTCTAATCCAGCTGCCTTCAGCGACGTATCTCTGCCTCAACACGACCATCTTGACGCCCGCCTGCAAGCCGATAGGACCGCCCTCATCAATACCCTGATCAGGGTGTCTTGTGCCCATTCACATGTCCTACGGTGCAACGGGAGTTTAGAATTGTTATCCACAACATGTTGACATTCTAAGCCTCATCTGGCACAACCCCGGCTTTAAAAATAAGGTAGATTTGTTTAATCTTTCCTTAATGTTACGGACCTCACTGTAATCGCTTCCCAAATATGGCCTAATGATCGATTTGGCCAATTTATCCACAAGCCTATTGGTTTATCTAAACCTAATCTTTATGCCTACCTTGCCTTTCTAATACCCTGTTTCACCTGTTGGGAAGAGAATTATCCACAACCTGGCGAGAACCGCTTGTCAGCGGGGTTGTAAGCCTCGTGACCCTGCCTCGTGTTTGCTTGGGCTACCTCATCAGCCGCTTGAAACACCCGATACATATGAAATGGGATGATAGGGGATTTAAGGCTAGCACAACAAGCCCGCAAAACCATCTAAACCCTGTCAAAACAGTCGATTAGACCGAAAAAAGGGTGCTCTTAGGTATTGTGCCGAATGAGCCAATGCCAACACCGATAGAAACTTGTCCCAGTGAACGCCCCTAACCCACCATACACTTGGAGCCACGCTCTAACGATCGCAACCCTCTCGGCTGGAGTGGGTGGGTGGGCTGCTCATCCATCGTTGGATTTCCGTGTCGCCATCCCAGCGGTGTCGATGACCGGGATGCCATGGATCAGCAGCACCTTGGGGCTGCTCACCCTTATGGTGGGGTGTTTGCTGGTGCTCTACTGGCGCAACCAAAAAGCCCTACGCGAATTCAAAACCCGTGAAGCCCAAGCCCGAGCGATTGTGGATACCGCACGCGACGCGATGGTGATGATCGACGCAGCCGGCCGGATCACCGATTGGAACCAGCAGGCCCAGCAAACCTTTGGGTGGAAGCGGGAAGAAATCTTGGGCCAATCCTTGGCCGACACCATCATCCCCGATCGCTACCGGGCGGCGTACCTGCAAGACCTAGCGCGGCTGGAGACCGACCGCCCAGCGGCCGGGGTACAACACCCCATCAGCCAGATCCATGCCCTGCACCGCGACGGACACGAATTCGACGCCGAATTAGCGATCACCCCGATCCAACTGGGCCCGATGCTCAGCTTCAGCGCGGTGATCCGTAATATCACAGACCACAAGCAAAGCCAGGAAGCCGCACGCAAACAAACCAACAACCTGCTAGCCACCAAGCTGCACCTCGAAACCTACACCGCCCAGCTAGCGGCCAAAACCCAGCAACTCGAACACGCCCGGTCAGCCGCGGAAGACGCCACGCAATCCAAAACCGAGTTCCTGGCCAACATGAGCCACGAGATCCGCACACCCATGACCGCGATCTTGGGCTACGCCGACCTGCTGCTAGAAGAAGAGGGCTTGGAAAAAGCCCCCCCTCAACGGGTCGAGGCGATCAAAACCATCCAGCGCAACGGCCACCACCTGTTGGCGATCCTCAACGACATCCTGGACATCTCCAAGATCGAAGCCAGGAAAATGAACGTTGAACGCGTGGCGTGCTCACCCCACCAGATCCTGTCCGATGTGATCTCGCTGATGCACCACCGCGCCAAAGAAAAGGGCCTGGCTCTCAACGCAGAGGGGATCGGCCCGATCCCTCGAACCATCCAAACCGACCCGACCCGGCTTCGCCAGATCCTCGCCAACCTGGTCAGCAACGCGGTCAAATTCACCGAGGAAGGCGGCATCCGCGTCATCATGAAGATGGCCCGCTGTGTCGACCCCGCCCGGCCACACCTGCGGTTTGAGGTGCTTGATACCGGGATCGGTATGACCGCCAAGCAGCAGGCCAAGCTCTTCAAGCCGTTCTCACAAGCCGACGCCAGCACCACACGGCGGTTCGGAGGAACCGGGCTGGGGCTGACGATCTCCAAGCGGTTAGCGCAGATGCTAGGCGGTGATATCGAGGCCCGCAGCACACCGGAAGAAGGCTCGTCATTTAGCGTGACCATCGACACCGGGCCGCTTGAAGAGACCGCCATGATCGATCCTTTTGGGAACCCCTTCCAAAAACACGACCGGTCGATCCCCAAGCCCAACGCCCTCACCGCCTTGCCAGGCTGCCGCGTGTTGCTGGCTGAAGACGGGCTAGACAACCAGCGGCTGATCTCGATCGTGCTGCGTAAAGCCGGCGCGGAAGTGACCATCGCCCCAGACGGCCAAGCCGCGTTCGAACAGGCCATGAAGGCGCTACGCCAGGGCCAGCCATACGACGTGATCCTCATGGACATGCAGATGCCCGAACTCGATGGGTACCAAGCCACCCGCAAGCTGCGTGAGCAGGGCTATAAGGGCCCGATCATCGCACTCACCGCCCACGCCATGGCGGGCGATCGGGATAAATGCATCAGCGCCGGCTGCGACGATTACGCCACCAAGCCGGTGCAACGCCGCACGCTGCTTGAGATGATCTACCAACACACCCAGCAGCCCAAGCCCCCAAAACCCCGCCACGCTAACCCGCCCGCGGCCTTGCCTGCGACCACCACGAACCCGGCGCACCACGATCCGATCGACCCGGTGCGGATACCCGAGTATGTCCAAGCGCTGTCCCAACAGGTCCACAAGCTGCACGGCCACCTCAAACGCGATGATATGGCGTCGCTGACGTCGCTGGCCGATCAGCTCCAGCAAGACGCCCAAGACCGCGGATTAATCCACTTCGCCCAACACGCGCGCACGCTACGCGACACCGCGCGGACCACCCACGACCTATCGGTACTCGATCACCTCGTCCAGCAGCTGGTTGAGCTGTGCCGCCAAACCCACTCGAATCGCTAACCCCACGATGAGCATTACCGCGGCGGTGCTGTCAGCGGGACCACGATGGCGGCGGGTTGGCCCAGGGTGCGGTGGGCGCGATCGGCCGATGCGTTGTCCGAAAATGACCCAACCTGAACCAAGAACAGCTGCTTGCCGTGGGCGTCGATCGCGGGCAACACACGGGGCGGGCCTAAGGTGTGGCCCGTGGCTTGGGTACTCAATTTTGCCGCGGCGCGGCGGGCATTGGCTTGGTCGGTAAACGCCCCGACCTGGAGGGTAAAGCCGGTGACGCCCAGTTGGTGCGCAATGCGACCCTTGAGGTTGGGGTCTTGGGTATTGCTGCGTGCGAGGCTAAGGCTCACGCGGGCCTGGGCCCATTGGCCCAACCGTTGCTGGGTTTTTGCCGCGTAGAAGTACGCGCGCGCTCGGTCGCTGGGGTGAGCCAGGTGATGCGTCGCATCAAGCAACATCTGGACAGCGAGCCTGTCTTGGCCCTGCTGGAGGTAGATCAGCCCAAGCATAGTTAACGCGTCACCGGTCAGCGCCGTGTCCGGCCCGTGGGTGGCCAGCAGCAGGCTCTCTTGAGCATTGCCCCACGCCTTGAGCCGGTAAGCGCTGAAACCCGCGATGTAAGCCGCTTCGGCCTTATACTTGGGCGCCAGTGATCCGGCGTGGATCAGGGATTGGGCCTGTTGGTATGCCTGGTCGTAGTCGCCCCGGCGGTACGCGGTACGCAGCGCATGCAGCCGCGATATGTCCTGTGCCCCACAACCCCAAACGATGCTTAACGCCATACCTGCGATCGCCACCAGCGCCCGGGGTGTTGCGTGGCGGTGTGTGCGGGTCGGGTTCATGGTCGGTATAGTTTAACCGACCCAGGCAAGGGGGGCTCTAAGCAAAAATGAAAACCCGCGCTCTTTGACGCTGATGATCGGAGCTTTGGATGAGTCTGTTATGGCCAATGATCGCCCACGGGGCGCTAACGCCCCGCCGGCCAGCGGTGATCGATGACCAGCGCCGATACACCTACGGTCAGCTGGTAGGCGGGGCGATGTTCCTGGCCGAAGCCATCGAACGCGTCACGCCCCAGCGCCACGTGGGGGTGATGCTGCCCACCGGGGGTGGTTTTGTGATGGCGTTGCTTGGCGCGTGGCTGGCGCGGCGGGTGGTGGTGCCGCTCAATTACCTGCTGTCGCCCCAAGAACTGCGGTATGTCATCCACGATAGCGATATCGATACGATTATCACCGCCGGGGCGATGCTGGATTTCCTAGGCCATAGGCCAGGCCACGCGCCGACCCAGGAAGGCAACGCCGCGTCGGACACGATCCCCCCGGAGATCCGCCTGTTGAAAATCGAAGGGGTGGATTTTTCCGGCTTGCCGCCGCTGCGGTGGCCCCCGGTGGTTGACCGCGATGCGTTGGCGGTGATCCTGTACACCTCGGGCACCAGCGGCCGGCCCAAGGGGGTCATGCTGTCGCACGGGAACCTGCGCAGCAACGTCGATGCCACCATCGCGCATGCGGGCCTCACCCAGGCCGACACGTTCCTGGGCGTGCTGCCCCAGTTCCATAGCTTTGGTCTCACCGCGTTGACGCTGCTGCCGCTGCGCATGGGTGCGCAGGTGGTGTATTCCGCACGGTTCATACCCAAGCGGGTGGTGGGGTTGATCCGCAAGCACCGGCCGGAGGTGTTCCTGGCTGTGCCGTCCATGTATGGGGCGCTACTCAGCTTGAAGCACGCGGGCCCCGAAGATTTCGCGTCGATCCGGTTAGCCATCTCCGGGGGCGAGCCGCTGCCACAAGCCACGTTTGAAGCCTGCCAAGACCGATTCGGGCTGCGCCTACAAGAAGGGTATGGGCTAACCGAGACCGCCCCGATCACGAACTGGAGCATGCCCCGGCGTTGGAAGCGCGGTTCGGTGGGGCCGGCCCTGCCGGGTGTTACGCAGCTGATCGTAGATCAAAACGATCAACCCCTGGGGTCGGGGCAGGACGGTGAGGTGCTCATCGCCGGGCCAAACGTGATGCAGGGGTACTACAAGCTGCGCGATCAGACACGGGCGGTCATCACCTACCGCCAAGACAGGCACGCCGATGACAATGGGATAGAAGGCCAACCCAAGCGGTTCTTCCGCACCGGGGATATCGGGCGGTTCGACGAGGATGGGTTGCTGTACATCACCGGCCGGAAAAAAGAGATGCTGATCATCGGCGGAGAGAACGTGTTTCCCCGCGAGATCGAGGAGGTGCTCAACCAGCACCAAAGCGTGCAGGACTCGGCGGTCATCGGGAAGCCAGACGGGGTGCGTGGGGAATTGCCGATCGCGTATGTCGAGCTACGCCAAGGCCACACCTTCGACGAAACCGCTTTGCGGTCGTGGTGCCGCGACCGGGTCGCGGGGTATAAGGTACCCCGAGAGATCCGGCAGATCGCGACGATGCCCCGCAACCCCACCGGGAAGATCGTTCGCCGCAACCTCCCGCGGGATTGGTAGCGGGGGTCTATAATCCCCCGATGGCTGGCGATCACAAGGATGAACCAACCCAACCGGTTGTCACAAGCGCTGGTCTATCGCTGCGCGGTGTGGCGCTGCCCGTGTCGTCTGGGCCGGGGATGGGGCGGGTTTTTACCGACCACGCCCGGCGGTGGCGGTCTTACGATTACGTCTACCCCGTGATCAGCCGCCGCAGCAAGGGGCTGTCGATCGGGATCAACCTCAACATCGATAAAGCCTGCAACTTCGACTGCCTCTACTGCTGCGTGGATCGGTCGGTCCAGCCGGCGCGGCGGGATGTCGACCTCGACCAGGTCCGTGACGAGCTAACCGGGATGCTGGGGCTGGTGACCAGCGGGGTGATCTGGCAGCAAGACGCGTTTGCCGGTGTCGAGCCTGCATTCCGCCGGCTCAACGATATCGCGTTTTCTGGAGACGGTGAGCCGACCGCCTACCCCCGGTTCGATGAAGCGTGTCAAATCGCCATCGAAGCCAAACAGCCGTTCGGGCTCCAAGGGGTGAAGCTCATCGTGATCACGAACGCGACGCTGTTCGATCGGCCCGCGGTGCAACGCGGTTTAACACTGCTAGACCAACACAACGGCGAGGTCTGGGCCAAGCTCGACGCAGGCACACAGGCGTACTACCAGTTGGTCGACCGTACTAAAATCCCGCTCGACAAGGTGCTAACGAATATCTTGACGTGCGGGCGTGCCCGGCCGATCGTGATCCAATCGCTGTTCATGCAGGTGCGTGACCAGCCGCTGCCCGATCATGAATTCGCAGCCTACCTCGGGCGTATCGAGCGGCTGCTCGAAGGCGGCTGCCAGATCAAGCTGGTCCAGCTGTACACCACCGCGCGTTGGACCGCTGAGCCGTATGTGTCGCCGCTGACCGATGCGCACCTGGATCGTCTGGCGGCGTGGTTCAAGCAACGCCTGGGGAGCGTCGCGGTCGAGGTGGCGTACGGGGTGGGGGTCTAGGCCAAACCCGATCGGTGGTGTGAGGTGCTTGGCTTACTGCCACTTGGTTTGTTTGTGATACCAACCCCGACCGAGTCTGCGGGATCCCGCAAACTCATCCGGGACGGGGGGGATCGCAGGGGAGTCGCGCCTCAGCGGCAACGCGATTCAGGCAAACAAGGGAAGAGGGCCTGCGGGGTCACGGGGCGATCGGCTCTGGCGGCGGACCCACTGGATTGCCGGACGGCCTATCAGTCGATACGAGATGGCGGCGATGATCCATGTGAACGCTAGCGAGACCAACCCGTAGGCCACAACACCGATGCCCCCGGAAACCCCGACCTCTCCGGAGCCGCTGATCGCGGCGGCGGGCCAGAATCGATGGACGCCGTACAGAACGGGTATGTGCCACATGTAAAGGCCATAGGACAGCTCGGCGGTAGAGCGAAAGGGTTTGGTATCCAGGCAGGAGCCGGCGATGGAGCTACGCGGCAGACAGACCAAAACCGCTGCTACCAATAAGCCGAAAGTCGGCCAGCTGTAGCGCATGTACGCGATGTGGGGCAACTCGAACGCGGTGGTGGCCAGCGGGATGATGAGCAGCAACACCGCGGCGGCGGTGAGTAGATCGTATCGGTTAGCTCGCTTGCGTCGCGCTGGGGTTGGCGGGCTTAAGCATACCGTTCGGGTATCGTTCTGTCGCGTCGGAAACATAAAAACACCGAAGATCCTTATGCCACGGGTGGCCTTGGCCCTGTTCACTTGATCGGGTCTGGTATAGCTACCCGTCCCGGATGAAATCACGGCACACCGCCCGCCCGCGGCAGGAGAACCCCCTGTTTTTTTGTGTCCCTCACACGGCATGTTCATCTGCCATGAATAAAAGTCTGCGGCGATGACCCCCAGCAGGAAATGCGCAAAGAACATGAGCGAGTTTCTTCCGGTCGAAAAAGCGCGTGCGTTGAATAAGTGCTTGTTGCCTACCCAGTGTTCGATGGCGGGGGCGGCGCTGACGAATTCATATTGAACCAGAGCGATGGCACCAATCAGGGCAATGATATACAGCCTGGCGGACCACCGGGTAGGCATGCGGAACAAGCCCCAGGCGGCTAGGGGCCACAATAGATAAAACTGCATCTCAATCCCGATCGACCAAAGCGGCTCGTCCCAAGGGGGCAGGTAGGTAGCGGGGAAGAATGTATTGGTAAAAGTCAGGCAGCTTAGCGTCTGCCACAGGCCTTGTTGGTTCGTGAGCGACCCCGACAGGGCGGCCATAATCAGGACACAGGCGTAAAACTCAGGGACGATCCGTCCCAACCGCCGGGAGGCGTAGGCCTTTAAGCTGGGCATAGGTGCTTTCTTGGCGTAGGCCTTCCAGAACGGCAGCGAAAGCAGGAAGCCGCTTAGGACAAAGAACACGGGCACGCCCATATAGCCGGCGGCGAGCCAGCGAAGCCAGGGGTGGTCGCGGGGTAGTGTTCCGTTGACGGCGATAACATGGCAGGCGAATACCCATAGGCAGGCTAGGGCGCGGATGCCGTCGGCGCCAACGATGTGGTCCTTGGGGGTTGAGAGCGCCGTGGTAGAAGCAATGGATTGGTCTCCGTCAACGGGGTCGGGGGGTTGAGGATGCGAAGGGGAGGGGTGTCTAGGCTGGGGCTGGATCATGGCGGGCCCGTATCATCATGATAAGAAGACGGCTGTACCGGTTGTATCGGTTATCCGGGCAAGCAGCTGATATCATCAATCGCGACCGATTTTAAACCTGTCCCGGATGAATGATGTAAGCCCCACCCGGAAAGAATCGCGTGGTTACCGGGCGTTGTCTGATACAAACACGCATGAACGGTTTTGAGTTTTCACCTCAAGATATTCAGCCGCTGCGTGCGCGACAAGCAAGAAGCCGACCGCCTCAAAGCGGTCATCCTTTGAATGAGTCTTTGCATCATCCATTGATACCAACCCCAATCGGGTTGACGGCGTGCCGTCATTTGATCTGGGATTGGTATAGAATCTTGCCATGCGGTCGATGGTTGCAATCTTTCACCCATCCTACGCCAAGCCTTCACGATGCTTACCCTTGTCGCGCTGATCCTCCTGCCGCTGGCTGCGATTGGGGGCCAGCTAGCGCTGGACCTGGATCGCGTGTTGGGGATCTTGGGCTACTCGCTCTACAAAGTTTTTTTCCTGATCCCGCCGCTGCTCTACTGCCGGCTGCAGGGGATAAGCCTGCCCAACGACATCCTGAAGTTTCACCATTGGCGGCGATGCCTGCCCGCGGCCGCCGGGCTGGGTGGGCTGGCGGTGTTGATCTTCTGGGGCGCGTATGCCCTGCTGGGTGATCTGCTGCTGGACAAAGCGATGATCGTTGACAAGATCGGGGATCAGTTCAGCGTGACCACGCGCACGGTGTTTCTGATCGCACCGGTCACGATTTTTTTGAACTCGCTGCTTGAAGAGTTTTTTTACCGCGGGTTCGCGTTTGGGCTGCTGGTCCAGAAGCACCGCCCACTGGGCTGGCTGCTGCCGGCTGCCGCGTTTACCGTGCAGCACATGCTGTTCATCTACCACTGGGTCACGCCGCTGCCGTTCGCCATGGCGGTAGGTGGGCTGTTCGTGTTTGCGCTGGTTGTACAAAAGCTCTACGCCCAAGCCGACTCGATCGTCGCGCCGTGGGTAGCGCACATCCTGGGCGACGTGGCGATGATGGGCATCGCCGTGACGCTGCTGTGGGGCGAATCATAGGGTAGCGACTGTCTTGATTGTCTACTGAGGTTCCTCAATCAAAGTGGATGGCCGGTTTCGATTGTTATGCGGTCATTTGCTTGTATGGCCTTGGCCCAAACACTTTTTTTGATGGCGGGCCTGAGCAAAAAAAATAAAGCTTTTAGGAATAAAAACGGCGCGGGCCACATCACCTAGACCAGAGTGGATTTTAAAACCAATTAGTTTATAATACCTCTAATGTTAGAATCCCTAATGCTCTGGGTTTTTCGTATCTAACGGCCTGCAAACAGGTAACAAATCAGGCCCTTGTGTTAGGGGCTCTTATCGTGGCATTCTTTTTTCGGAATCACTTGGGCATAAAATCAGGCCCCACATCAATTTAATGGCCCTGTGGCGCCTTTTGGTTAAAGCTTTTAATAAACTATGAATAAAACCACACGCCTCCGTCAACCAATGCGTCGTAAGTCTTCCGTGGGGGCGGCCGTTGACCCGAAAAAAAACGATCTTCACTCAAAAAATGGGCGGCCCATACACCAAGTCCCCTGGTCGCCTGATCCTGAGCCATTTCTTAAGGCGACCGGCAAACAGCTGGGGTGTCAAGCGATCGCGATCGGGCTGCTTAGCGATCGAAAACCGTGTCTGGATGAATTGTTGGCAGCCAGCGGTTGGCCCAAAGAAGCGTTGGCCAGCTGGTGCGATGGTGGTTATCGCCAAGACCCGATGTACCGCATCGCCAAGCGGCGTGGTGCCGCGATCACAACCAATAAACCCAAACCATCCGATGGGCCGTTGTGTCGTTACGGACACGCTTGTGTCATGGTGCATATGCTGCCTGAATCGCTCTCGCAGCGGCGTTGGTGGTGGCTGGCGGTGGGTGGTCGCAAACCGTTCACCGCCTACCAGCAGGAAGTCGCCTCGCTGATGCTGCGGCAGTGGCAGACGCAGTTTAACTGCTTGGCGGAGCCCGGTTCGGGGCGGCTGCTGATCGGCCACGACGGCCGGCTGATCCACGCCGACCCTTGGACACAAGTCCAGCTTGCCCAGTCGCCCCACATCCTCCAACAGCTGCGCGACACGCTGTACCCCGTCGCAAGCCAGCGGTGGGGAAACAATGCCTGCAAACAGCTGCGCGATTTTGCCACTGACTTGAATAGCAAGCCCTACTGGGTGTGCTTCCATCAAAGCCAAGCCCAGGCAGATGATGACACCAGCCGACACTGGTATGTCGAGCTGCGGCCGCTAGAGCCCGAAGACCTGCCGACCATCGGGTCCATCGAAGACCGCCGCGTGGCCCAGTCGATTGCGTACATCCATGATTACTACCACCAATCCCCCAGCTTGGCGCAGGTCGCGGGGGCGGTCAGTGTCAGCCCTTTCCATTTTCATCGCTTGTTTACCAAGCACGTGGGGATCAGCCCCAAGCACTACGTGCAGCGCAAGCAGCTGCAGGTTGCCAAATGGTTGCTGCGCTCTAGCCGGTTCTCGATCGGGACCGTGGCGTCGCGCTCGGGCTTCGCTAGCCACGGCCATTTCACCAGCACCTTCCAGCGGGTCGTGGGTATGACGCCGCGGCAGTACCGCGAGCAATCTTAGCCGCCGTTTTGGACCACCCCACTCGATAGATGGGGTTGGACGACCAAGCTGGCTGGCTGCGTCGGGCAGACCCGCTCGCATACCCCGCATCCCACGCAACCCGCACGCACCTCAACCGCCCCGTCGGCCGCCAAACGGATCGCGGTTTCGCCTAGCGGGCAATCGTGGATACACAACATACAGCCAGGGTCATGGCCCCGATGGCTAGGGCGGTTACGGTCGGCGCTACCCACCGCTGGGGTACGCCAACACCGGTCGGCGTCGAGCCGGGCCAGGCCCATCTGGATCTGCTCGACACGATCCACCAGCTTCAGCGCCCCGGTTGGGCAGGCGCGCATGCAGCTGAGGTCTTCGCAGACCACACACGGCGAGCGGCGCGCCACGATGTGGGGCAACCCCCCTGCGACCGCCCGATCCAGCACGATGCACGACGCGGGGCAGGCACGCACACAGTCGCCGCATCGGCTGCAGGTATCAGCAAACCCAGGCTCAGGCAACGCACCGGGTGGGCGCAGGTAGACGGGCGTGCCTGGGTCGGCCTGACCTGGGGGGTGGGGTGGGCTTTGAGCCGCCTCGAGCCGGCGCCCCACGGCCTGACCGGCTTGTTCGAGCCGGTCCAGGCCCCGCGCCAGCAGCTTACGCAACAGCTCCCGCCGGCCTATCGGCGGCGGCTGAATGCCATGTTGGGGTGGAAGATTGGGCGGCTGGCTGGGGGCCATGACTGTCTTTATACCAATCCCCGCGTCAATTGACGCAGCGCCGTCTGCCCGTGGCAAAGGCAGGCTAGCCGTTTTTGTCGCCCTGATACAGCCAATCGATTGACAATGGGTATACAATAAGCGTCTGAATCAATTGCATAGCAGAACTGGAAGGGCCTTATCCATGCGAACCGTACGACCGACGGCTTGTTTTCTTTTTTCAATCACCTTGACGCTGTCTTTGTTTGGTGTTGGTTGCAGCGAAGACCGGCATCTTTTTTACAGCAGTGTCGAACGGCCCACGAACATCGCACTGGTGGATCCCTTGTCGGATACACCGGTCTGGATCAAACAGGTCCCGGTAGGCCAGACGCTGGAGCTCGATTTTGACCGCGGTGATGAAAATGAACTCCAGCAGGTTCAAAACAAGCCGCCCACCCACTTGACCTGGAAGCTGTACGGGCACAGCTTGAAGGATGACCCCCTGGACGAAGAGACCCTGGCTTTGCCGGGCACACCTTTGATCATCAAGGTCAGCTACCGCCCCGGCCCGGAATACCCCCCGGGCAGCTCGCCGCGGTTGCCGTAACCCGGACTACCCCATCGGTCAGACGCCCCCTGCCTGGCGTGTTGCGGCAGGGCCCGGCTGGGATGACTAGGAAATGTGGGTGTGCACGGTGAGTAAGCACCGTTAGCCGGCGCTGGACCTAGCGAACCGGGTACTCTTTCCACGGCATCTCATCGACCGGGACACCCCGTAACAGCTCAACCATTTCCTGGCCGCCGTAATACCGGGGCGAGCCCTGTTCATTCTGCGCCATGAGGACCACCGGCACTTGGCCAAAGGTGGGCCCCAGCCGATCGATGGCCATGTCGGCTTCGCTTTGGTTTTTGAGTAGATCCATCCCGACCAGGACCACGGCGAAGGGTTTACCCTGCAACGAAATAGCGGCTGCTTGGACTTTCATGGTTTGGATCCATCCTCATGGATCCGACCTGACCAGGTCGAATCAACACTCATACGCCATTCGATTTAGACCGTACATACCGCCCCAAACACATCACCGGGAAGTAGAGCCGGTAGAGGTGGTACCGCAGGTAAAACACCCGCGGGAAGCCGGTGCCGGTGAACCACGGCTCATCCCACGTGCCAGACTCAAGCTGATTGTCGCACAGCCAGCGGATGCCCTTTAAGACCGCGGGGTCGTGTGGCCCAAAGACCGCCATCAGCCCCATCACGCCCCACGCGGTTTGGCTGGGTGTGGCGGGCCCTTGGCCTTTGAGGTCCGGGTTTTCGTAGGTGTCGGCCGACTCGCCGAAGCTGCCGTCGGGTTGCTGGACCGACCGTAGCCATTGGCCGGCTTTCTGGATCCAGGGCTGGGTCATGTCCACCCCCACGGTCTGCAGGCCGCAGACCACCTGCCACGTGCCGTAGATGTAATTCACCCCCCACCGCCCGAACCAGCAGCCTTCCTCTTCTTGTTTTGACTTCAAGAATTCCAACGCCCGGGCCACGGTTGGATCGGTGGGTTTGAAGCCGTGGTGCCCCAAGCATTCAAGGGTACGCCCGGTGATGTCGGGGCAGGAGGGGTCTTGGATCGCGTTGTGGTCGGCAAAAGGGATGTGCTCGAGGATCGGGCGGTGGATCGTCCGGTCGAACGCGGCCCACCCCCCGTCGTCGTTCTGCATCGCCAGCATCCAGTTCACACCGCGGTTCGCGGCCGCGACCGCCTCGTGCCCACCCGCTTGCTTGAGCGCCATGGCGACCATCGCTGTGTCGTCGACATCGGGGTAATAAGCGTTGTTGAACTCGAAGTACCACCCGCTGGGCTCGACGGGTTGGCCGACGTTGGCTTTCCAGTCGCCAGCCATCCTGCATTCCTTGCTGACCAGCCAATCGACCGCCCGCTTCAGAAGCCCGTTGCGCGTATCAAAACCCGCCTCGGTTAGCGCGTAGGCGGCCAGGCCCGTATCCCAGATCGGGCTAAAGCACGGCTGGAATCGGATCGTGTCGCCCTCTTCGATCATCAGCTCGTCGAGCTGACGCTCGGCACGGATCAGGTGTTTGTCGGTCTTGTCATACCCCAGGCAGCGCAGCGCGATGATGATATAGACCATCGGCGGGAAGATCGCCCCCAGCCCATCGGAGTGGCGTGTGTGCTTGAGGATCCAGTGCTCGATCCGCCGGATCGCGGGGCGACGCAGCGGGGTGAGCCGGTTCTTGGCCAGGACCTTGAGCAGCTTGTCGACCGCCAGGAACAAATTCTTCCAGCTCACCAGCCGCTTATCGAAATCCACAAACGGGCGGTGGGGGTAGTCGTGGTTGGTGTAGAGCTCCATAATCCCCATCGGCTGGGGCAGCTGACGCGATGGCCGGTAGCTGGAGATGATCGACAACGGCATGATCATCGTGCGCGACCAAGCCGAGACCTTGTCCAAGTGAAACAAGAACCACCTGGGCAGCAGCACCATCTCCGGGGGGATCGTGGGCACGCTGTCGTAGTGCATCTGGCCAAGCGCAGCCAGATAAAACTTGGTATACGTGTTGCATCGCTCCGCCCCGCCAAGCGACAAGATCAAAGATCGCGCCTTGGTCATGTGCGGGGCATCGATATCGTCACCCATCAGCTTGAGGGCAAAGTACGCCTTGACCGTCGCGTTCAGGTCGGGCTTGGCGCCGGGGTATTGGACCCACGCCCCGTCATCGAGCCGCTGCTGGCTACGCAGGTAGTTGGCGATCTTGGGCAGGCGCGGGTCGTCTTCGTGCTCAATAATAAATTTCAGCAAGATGTACTCGCTTTGGAGGATCGAATCGCCCTCCAGCTCCGCGCACCAATGCCCTTCGGGGACCTGCTGAGCGAACAGCTGCTCAACGGCCCGATCAAGGGCATGCTCCGTCGTCCTGGGGAAGGTTGGCCCCACGGCGGTGGCGGTGGCCATGGTGCGCGGCGGGGTGCTGGGCTCTCCTTCGGTATCTGACATGATGGTTCCCATGCTCATGAGATCGTCATCCTCCTGCCTGGCTATGCCAGCCCATCCGTATCGAACCGCTCACCCCGATGCGTTAACCCCCTGCTTGCCCAAGCCAAAGCCACCCATACGGGGGGCACGCCCTGGGCGTCGTGTCACCCGTGGCGACACATCGATCTCGCGGTGTGATGGGAGCCTGCATGATCTTCTATGAGTATAAGGTAAAGAAACGATGTGTGTTGGGGCATCCTTAGATCGGCTGTTGACGCTTGAATACTGATGGCCCAACCGTGAAAGAGATGTTCGATCATTAGCGGTCGAGGTAATCACATTGAATGAGAGAAGGTATACTACGGCATGTTCGTTTCA
This sequence comes from Phycisphaeraceae bacterium, assembly GCA_965223655.1. Taxonomy (GTDB): domain Bacteria; phylum Planctomycetota; class Phycisphaerae; order Phycisphaerales; family Phycisphaeraceae; genus CBDCXC01. The sequence goes on along the minus strand of CBDCXC010000001.1, from coordinate 27,007 downwards.
TACCTGTCGCCCGCCGTCGTTAGCAGCGTCAACGGCTAAGCAACACAATGAACGTACACTTGCTTTGAGGATCGAAGATAATTTCTCCATTCCATAAGGTCGTACAATGCAGAGAATCTCTGATTCGGTCGGGCGCGGTGGGGCAAACCGTCAATCAGATGTCAAAATTGTCCAGCAACTACTCAATCAGCATCAGATCCCTGGGCACCCCAAACCCTTGAAAGCCGATGGCATCATCGGCCCCAAGACCATCACACGGATCGAGGCCTTCCAGAAGACGATTCTTAAAATGAGCCGCCCAGATGGCCGTGTCGACCCAAACGGCAAAACCCTCCGCATATTAAATCAGACGGCCTCTTTGAGCAAACCCCAAAACACCCACAAAATAAGCAGCAAGGGCATGGAGCTGCTCAAATCTATTGAAAGACTCCGACTCAAGCCCTATGACGACCAAACGGGCAAAGATATTTCTTCTTGGGTGGAAGGCGCTACCGTCGGCTACGGCCATCTGATCAACCGGGGCGAATGGAACAAGTACAAAAATGGGATCTCCAAGAGAGAAGCAGAAGCCTTGTTCATACAAGACCTCTCGCCCTATGCCAATGAAGTGAAATCGAAGGTCAAGACCAAGCTCTCGCAGAACGAATTTGATGCTCTGGTGATCTTAACCTTTAACATCGGCAGGGGCGCCTTTAGGACTTCTTCTGTGCTGAAATTGGTGAATGACCCAACGGCAAAGACCAACTATTCAAGCCTAGAAGCGGCCTGGAAAGCCTGGAACAAGTCCCAGGGCAAGGTGATGAAGGGATTGAATAATCGACGCCAGGCCGAATGGGATATCTATTCCAAAAATATCTATAAGACATGGTGAGACAAATGAAAAGCACGGCAGCACAATACCTGCGCGCCATCTCGCTGATCTGCTCTTTGATCGGCTTGGGTGCACCGGCATCGGCCATCGATCACCCCGATGCGCCAGATGATGTGGCCGCGTTCCTAAGCCGCGCCCAAACCCATGAGGCTAAAATCCAAAAAAAAACGCACAGCACGCAGGGCTACATCTCCGCATACGCGGCGTACGAACACTTCCTGGACGAGGAGCTCAACAAGGCTTACCAATTATTGATGGAACGCCTGGATCAGGACGCACAGCAAAAACTACGGAACGCACAGCGGCAGTGGCTAAAATACCGAGACGCGGAGTTTGAGTTCATCGCGCTAAACTGGACAGCAGAAAATTTTGGAACCTCTTCAGCCATCTCGCGCGGTGGTTATCGAACCACAATGATCAAACGCCGGGTGACTGCCTTGTTGCATTATCTGAAAAATTACACCCCTCCCGGATAAATAGACCCGCCCCGACCGAGTTGACGGGGTACCGGCCGGCCGCGGCGGGGAAATACCCGGTGTTCTTGCGATCCCCACGCGAAACGCATACCCGATGGGTATAAAATGCGGCTTGCTATACCTGCATCGTCTAAGCCTGTCCGATGGTCGGCGACGCGGAAGCAACAGCATCAAAGACTTGGGACGCTACCGACGCGTCAAACGGACACACGGTGTGTATACAACTCATCACTCGGCAGGTGCATCCAGCAAGTAGCAAGTAGGGTGAGTAGAGCCAAGCAAAACCCGCCGATGTTACCCCAACGACATTCGATGGTGGGATGCGCTGTGCTTATCCCACCCTGCTTGCTTAACTGTCCCATGCATCATCAAGTGATCGGTGATGCTCATGGAGTTTACTTGAATATTCAAAGGCCAATAAGAGGGACCACAAACCTGGGCGCGCGCCCCACGCCCTGGGGCTGGATCCGGTTTTCTTGGCGCCTGGGGTTCCAGGTGGTAAAGTAGACTCCGGATGGTGGGTTGGCTCCTCACATAATTAGGCTGGGGCTAACCGTAAGTAAGGAGTTTTGGGCTATGTCAACCATCGCGAATGCATTTGCCGTGCTGCACAAGAAATCCTACAGCAGCATCGCGGAGACAACCTTTAACACACCCTTGGTCAAGCTCAACCGGGTGATCCCCGCCGGCGGGGCTACCGTATTGGCCAAGTGTGAGTTTTTTAACCCGCTGGCGAGCGTCAAGGACCGGATCGGTCGGGCAATGATCGAGGCCGCCGAGGCCGACGGGACGATCACCCCCGACACACACATCATCGAACCCACCAGCGGGAACACGGGCATCGCGCTGGCGTTTGTGTGTGCGGCCAAGGGCTACAAGCTGACGCTGACCATGCCCGAGTCGATGAGCCTCGAACGCAGGGCCCTGCTGCGGGCGCTGGGGGCCAACCTGGTGTTGACCCCCGCCCCCGAAGGCATGAAGGGGGCGATCGGCAAGGCCGCCGAACTGGTGGCCACCACCCAGAACGCCTGGATGCCCCAGCAGTTTGAGAATCCTGCCAATCCCGCGATCCATGAGAAGACCACCGGCCCCGAGATCTGGGAAGACACCGGCGGGGCGGTGGATATCCTGGTGTCGGGGGTTGGGACGGGTGGGACGATTACCGGTGTGGCACGGCACATCAAGCCTAAGAAGGCCAGCTTCCAAGCCATCGCGATCGAGCCGGAGAATTCAGATGTGATCTCGGGTGGCAGCCCCGGGCCGCACAAGATCCAGGGGATCGGAGCCGGCTTTATCCCTAAAAACCTGGATACCAACATCGTGGACGGGGTTGAAAAGATCACGAACGAAGATGCCTTTGCCTGGGGCCAACGCATGGCCAAAGAAGAAGGCATCCTCTGTGGGATCAGCTCCGGGGCGGCGGCCTGCGTGGCGGCCCGGGTCGCAGCCAAGCCTGAAAACAAGGGCAAGATCATCGTGGTGATCCTGCCTAGTTTTGGTGAACGCTACCTATCGACCCCGCTATTTGAGGGCTTGGCCGGCTAGCACCGGCCGTACACCCATGCATTGGGTGGTGCCCGTTCCCGATGTGTTTCCCCAAAGCCGGCCGGCCGTGGCAGGGAACGACCGGTGTCTTGGTGTGCCCAACGCGGCAACGCCATACCCCATGCGTAGACTCCAGACGATCGGTAGCCGTGACCGCGCTTTGTCGGTTTGTGCGCTACCGGCTACGTCGCCGGCGCAGGCGCACGCTGCTCAATCGGCAGAGTATCGGGCTTGGGGGCACCGCGTCGCCACAGGTCGTGGCAGCGGAATGTATCTTCTGGTTGCGGGTGATCCACCCGGTAGTGCGTGCCGCGGCTCTCGGTCCGCCACACCGCCGCACGCGTGATCAGCGCACCGGCCAGCAGCAGGTTCTGTACCTCCCAGCCGTGGCTGTCGTCGAAGATCTTGTCTAGCGTGTAGCGTGCCCAGAAATCAAACATCTCGGCGACCTCCGCTAGCCGATCACCGCTGCGCTCGATCCCCACGTGCCGCCACATGACCGACCGCAGGCTCGATCGCACATCATCCAGGTCTAATTCCGAGCGGTCCGAGGGTCGGATATCCGAGACGATCTTCGCTGGCCGATCACCCGCCTGGCCCTCTGATCGGTTGGGGTTGAGCATCTCGAGGCAGACCTGCCCGGCCCGCCGGCCAAAGACCAACCCCTCCAACAGGCTGTTGCTGGCCAACCGATTCGCCCCGTGCAGACCCGTACACGCCACCTCGCCGCAGGCATACAGCCCCGCGAGGTTGGTGCGTGCCTCTGTGTCGGTGTGCACCCCGCCGACCATGTAGTGAGCCGAGGGGTGGACCGGCACCAGGTCCTTGCCCGGGTCCAGGCCGAACCGCTTGAGCAGCGCAAAGATCCCCGGGAAACGCTTCGCAAACCGGTCGGTCCCGATCGGGCGGCAGTCGAGGTAGACATGCGTGAAGTGGGTCTTGGCCAGCTGGGCTAAGATCGACCGGCTCACCACATCCCGCGGCGCCAGCTCAGCCCGTGGGTCATAGTCAGGCATGAACCGGTACCCGCTGCGATCCACCAGCAGCGCGCCTTCGCCGCGCACCGCTTCGGAGATCAGCGACCGTGCGGCTCCGGCGATGTAGAGGGTCGTGGGGTGGAACTGCATGAACGCCATGTCCGCCAGTTTCGCACCGGCCCGGTACGCCATGGCTAAGCCGTCACCCGTCGCGGTAGGGGGGTTCGTCGATTCACGGAACACCTGCCCGCACCCGCCGCAGGCCAAAACCGTGGCGCCGGCCCAGATTACCTGCAACCCATAACGCGGGTGGTGCGTGATCGCACCCACACACCGCCCTGCGTTGATCGGTTGATCCAAGGCGCCTGCCGCCGTTACCCGATCCGCGGGCCCGTCGAGCGTCAGCAGGTCCAGCGCAAAACAGTGGTCGAATCGGCGGATGCGCTCGCACGCCCGGGCTTGTTGGTCGAGTGTGCGCACCAATTCCTTGCCCGTGGCGTCGCCCGCTGCGTGCAGCACCCGAGCCATGCTGTGCCCGCCTTCGCGACCCATGGCCAAGCCGCGGTGCCCGTCTGGATCAGCCCGATCGAACCGCATCCCCCATGCCACTAGCTGATCGATACAAGCCGGCGCTGCATCGATTACCGCCCGCACAACCTGTTCGTTGCACAGCCCGGCGCCGGCCTTGAGGGTGTCGGCTACGTGCAGGTCGAGGCTGTCGTGGTCAGCTGGGTCGGGGGCAGTCGGTGTGGGTGCCGGCGGTGAGGGATCCGTACCCGCGCCAATCACCGCGGCGATCCCGCCCTGGGCCAGGTACGTGTTGGATTGTTCAAGGCTGCCCTTGGCCGTCATGATCACATCGGCGTTGGACGCTGCGGCCAACGCCGCGCTAAGGCCCGCGACGCCCGATCCGATCACCAGCACATCGGTAAAAATCTGGGGCAATAGCGCCGAACGGAATGGGATCAGGTAGCGTCTGTTATCAAGCAACGGATACATCAGGAAGCTTTCGGTGCAAGCCGTGGCGCAACGGTTCTTGTGCCTGCCAAGCCTATTGGATCCGACCCGCCCCGCGGAACGAGATCTGGGGCCGCTTCAGGTGAGACTCGGCCAGGATCTTATCGATCTGCCCCGGCGGGTCGTAGACCACCGTACCATTGACACGGTACGCGGTCCCTTTGAGGCTCGTGCCGTGATACCCGATTGTTACCGGCAGGCGCAGGGTCTGCTTGCCGAACCGGTTGCCGCCGGTTTCAAGACCCGCGGGGACCGTGCGATGCGGGTGGTCCGCAAAGGCAGATTGGCCCACCCCATCAATCGTGACGTTGTAGTTGCAGCCGATCAGCGGCAGCGGCACGAAGTTGGGGTTCTCAACTAGCAGCGTCAGCTCCAGCCGCACGCCGTCTGGGGTGTGGCCCACAACCGCCATGCCCAGCACGCGTACAAAGGGTTGCTCGATCTTGTCCGTGCTGCGGCACCCGCTACCCAGAGTCAGCCATAACGCCAACAGCAACCCATACAGCAGCATAGCAGGGGATCGCCTGATCAACGCGCGCCCCTGCGGTCGGCTTCGACCGCCACCGGCTGGGCCTGGGGCCCCATCACGCCGAGGCTTGGCTCGAGCACGCCCTTGATCCGAGGCCACAGCAGCACCGCCTCGATGACCATCCATGCTTCCAACGCCAGCGTCGCGATCGCGACCACGATCAACGCAAGGCTGGGGTTGTCCCCTTGGCTCCAGTGGCGCAGCTGGACCAGCATCGCCCAGGCGGGCATGATCAGCATGAACACCATGGGCAAGACCAAGAACCAAACCGGCTTGTTCCGCCGCCATAGGTAAAACCCAATCACCAAAAAAGACAGCCCGCCCAGCAGCTGGTTGGTGGCTCCGAACATCGGCCAGAGGATCATACCGCCCTTGCCGGCGTGGGTCAGCGACCAGGCCTGCCCGGGCAGCGGCAGGCTGGCCATCAACGCGGCAACCAGCACCGCGAAGACCGTTGCCGCGTGCTTGTTGGTCAGCCAGGCCAGTGGGTTGATCGTCGGCTGGAATTTGAGTGTTGGGCTTTGTTGCTCATCCGTCCGCACCCCGGCCGGGGCAGCGCCGCCCCGCCAGGCCGTAGCCGCTAATTCTTGAACCACATAGCGCTGCAGCCGGCAGGCGGTATCGAGTGTGGTGCCCGCAAACGAAGCCACCAACACACCCATCAGCGCCACCGCGACACCACCCGGGACGCCGATCGCCTGAAGAAAGTTCGCCGACCCATCGACAAACGCCCCCACCTTAGCGCCCAGGCTGTTTGCGGTGACCCAGGAGGCGTAGCGTGTCTGCCAGGCCTGTTGGCCTAAGATAGCCCCACCATCCTCACCGGCTACGCCCAACCCAAGACCCGCTACGCAGGCCAAGATCACCAGCGTCGCCAGGAACCCCTCAGTCAGCATCGACCCAAACCCTACGAACCGCGCATCGGCTTCATTGGTCAGCTGCTTGCTGCTGGTGCCGCTGGACACCAAGCAATGGAACCCGCTGATCGCACCGCAGGCGATCGTGATAAACAAGAACGGGAAGATCAGCGGGGCGCCCGTCGGCTCAAACTGCCATAGGGGCGCAACGATCTCCAGCGGCGGCCGCGGGGCGCCCTCCACAGGCGGCGCCCCGCCAAGCCACGCAGCCCCAAACATCCCCATCACAATCAAACCCAAGGCCGTGATCAGTTGCAATGAATTGATGTAGTCACGCGGCTGCAGCAGCGTCCAAACCGGCAACACACTCGCCACATAGGAATACGCCAGCAAGATCACGACCCATCTCATAATGGACCACTGCTTCATGGCGGTGTTGACCGTATGCAGCGGTCCGGTGTCGCCGTAGACCACCGTGGCGTACATCACCCCCAACGCGATCAGTGAAGGCACAAGCAACCCCACCCCCTTGCGGTGCAGCCACAGGCCGATAGCCACCGCGATCGGGATCTGCACCAAGCAAGGAAAGATAGAAGCAGGGTATTGCTTGAACACCGCCGCGATCACCAGCCCGAAGATCGCCAGCACGATCGTCAGCGATAGGAACAAGACCAGCAAGAACAAGAACCGCACGCGGCGGTTAAGCACCCGCCCGGCGATATCACCCACCGTCTGCCCGTTGTTGCGCAGCGAGACGACCAGCGCCCCAAAGTCGTGCACCGCGCCGATGAAGATCGACCCGAGGATCACCCACAGCAACGCCGGCAGCCAGCCCCACATGATCGCGATCGCCGGGCCCACAATCGGGCCGGTGCCCGCGATCGACGTGAAGTGGTGCCCAAACACGACCGCCTTGGGCGTGGGCACGTAGTCCACCCCGTCGTTGAGCCGGCACGACGGGCAGACCGCATCTACCGAGAGGTTAAAGATCTTGTTGCCAAGCCACCGCCCGTAGGTGTGGTACGCCACGACAAAGGCCAGGCCCGAGCCAACCGCGATCAGCAAGACACTCATAAGGCCAGCCTCATAAGCATTTGAACCCGTGATGGTAGGTCTCAGAGAAAACCGATGATTTTGACCGAAGACTCATCGCAGCCACATACAACGGAAATATTCGATCGATATAAAACGCAAAGTATTATTTTAGCCCCCATGTACTGCTTGATAAAGAGAGGTAATCGATGAAATCAATGACCCGGCTTAGCAAAGTTTTGATTGCCGCTTGTCCGCTGGCACTGCTCGGATCACCAATGCTGCATCATGACACACAGGCAGAACCAAAACGCCGGGCATTCGATCAATCCGATCAATCCGATCAATTCCCGGTCACCCACGGCGTGTCCGTGGGTGACGTCACCGATTCTACCGCTGTGATCTGGTCACGCACCAACCACGACGCCATCATGCACGTCTCGGTGCAAGGCAAGAAGGCGGGCAAGCCCAAGCATCGGTCGGTCCGGGTGAACGCCGATCACGATTTTACCGGAAAGATTTTCGTCCGAGACCTGAAACCCGATACGCCGTACGCCTATGTCGTGTGGTTTAGTGATCGCGGTGGGCGTCGGTCGGGTCAGACAGCCAAGGGCCGGTTCCGCACCGCACCGGCCCGCGACCAAGCCAAAGCCGTGTCGTTGGCATTCGGGGGCGACTTGGCGGGACAGAATGTCTGCCGCGACGCCCAGGAAGGGTTCCCTATCTTCGACGCCATCAATCAATTCAAGCCAGACCTCTTCATCGGCTTATGCGACATGATCTACGCCGACAACACCTGCGGCCCAGTTGGCCGCTACGGCAACGCCCAGGTCCCAGGCGACTTCGAACCCGCCGCCAACTTGAAAGACTACTGGGCTCACTGGAAGTACAACCGCGGGGACCGAGGCTTGCGGAAACTGCTGCACACAACAAGCTATGCAAACCGGGTCTTCCGGTGGGTAGTCTGCGTCGGGATAATGGATCTCGGCTTTTGGGACCGCTCATTGAAACTTCAACAGAAGGAGACCCATCATGCATGTTCTCGCGATCGACTTGGGACAACGGAAGAGCGTCGGGTTGCTGTATGACACTCAGACCAGTGATGAACGGTATTGGACCGTTCCCACCACACCCGGTGAGATCCATGACCTGGTGGTCGAAGCACAGCCCGGCCGGGTAGTGATCGAGATCGGGCCATCGGCGGGCTGGGTGCACGATCTGATCGTGGCTCTTGAGATCGAAGTCCAGGTCGCCAACACAAACCACCAAGCATGGCGATGGCGAAGCGCCCGACGCAAGACCGATCGGCTCGACGCCCTCAAGCTAGCTCAGCTCTCGGCGATGAACCAGCTGCCCACGGTCTACATGCCGTCGCCGCAAGTGCGCCAGTGGCGTTCGCTGATCACGTACCGTCACACGCTGATCGGGGAACGTACACGGATCAAGAATCAGATCCGGTCGATCCTGACCCGCGAAGGGATCCATTGGCCAGCGGGGCCGCAGGGTTGGTCTAAGCAGAAAATAGGTGAGCTGCGTCGCATGGCCAAACCGATCGCGAAAGTCGACGCTCAAAACCTCTGGCAGGGCCAGCTGTGGATCGAGCTCAAGCGACTGGCTGAGATCCAACCTCACATCAAACGGGTCGAGGATAAGCTCGACGCCCAAGCCCAAAAGAATGAGCACGTGAAGTTGTTACGGACCATCCCGGGCGTGGGGCCACGTCTGTCCGAAACGCTCGTGGCGGTGATTGACGATCCCAAACGGTTTGACAACCGCAAACAGGTCAGCGCTTATATCGGCCTGGTCCCCAGCCAATACCAATCGGGCAGCACCAACCGGCATGGCCACATCACGCGACAGGGCCATCGGCTGCTGCGGTCGCTTTTGGTGGAGGTCGCCTGGCTGGGCCGACAGCACAACAGCTGGTCGAAGCAGACCTTTGAACATCTCCAACGCGGATGCAAAGCCCGCACGAAAATCGCGATCATCGGGTTAGCCCGACGATTGCTGGTGCGATGCTGGGCCATGATGCGAGACGGCACCCCGTGGAAAGATGCAACCCCAATCGTGGCGATCCCGGCCAGTGGGTAGGCCGATAGACGCAGACGGTGTCAGGGTCAGGGAAACGAAAATACGAGCGGCTACTTTGGGGGCTTCGCCGCCAGCCCCCAAACCCCCTGGCTCCCCCCTGGAAGAGAAGGTTGAGACGACGAAACGGTGGCTGTAAGGCAAGAGGTTCGGCAAGATCGGAAGGCGACAGCCCGGTAGGGCGCGGGGCCATCGAGCCCGGGACATAACAATGGGCGTCGTCGTATAGCTAAGTGGGCAGGCAGCCACCGGTGTGTCATACCAAGCTGCCATCAAAGCTCGGATAGGATCATGAACCGATCCCGCCAAACCTCAACCTTGACAAACCCGGTTTCATAGGACCGCCCTAGAACGTATAAAATGACCTACCCATGCCGCGCCACACCCACCAGCCCTCTGCGTTGAACCGCTTGATCGACCGGCTTAGCCGCCTGCCGGGGATTGGGCGGCGGTCGGCGCAGCGGCTGGCGTTCTACCTGCTCAAGCAGCCACCCGAAGAAGCCCAGGACCTCGCCGCCGCCATCGCCAACCTCAAGCAGAACGTGCGCCACTGCCGAGCCTGCTTCAACCTCAGCGAGCAAGACCCCTGCCCCGTCTGCGCCGACCCGAAGCGCGACGCCAGCACACTCCTGGTCGTCGAGCAACCCAGCGATGTAGCGACCTTCGAGGCGGCGGGGATCTACCAAGGCCTGTACCACGTGCTCATGGGGCGGCTATCACCACTAGACGGCGTGGGGCCGGGTGAGCTGAACATCGAGCCGCTGATCCAGCGGATCCAGCCCGACCCACACCCAGCCGACGGCAGCCCCCCTGGCCCCCCTCCCCGTTCCGCCGACCCAGCCAACCACCGACCCAGCCAACCCGTGCGTGAGGTCATCCTGGGCATGGACCCCACGCTCGAAGGCGACGGCACCGCGTTGTACCTGGCTCAACGACTCGGACCGCTAGAGGTGAAGGTTTCCCGATTGGCCCGGGGCATGCCCACCGGGTCGAGCCTCGAGATGGTCTCCAAAGCCGTGCTGTCCGACTCGATCCAAGGCCGACAGCCCCTGCCGATTGATTAAGAGCAGGTGATAACCGATCTTCAAAGGTATAGGCTCTAGGCAGAGCCTCTGGCGGTCAGCACCACCACCCGTCGCCCGATAACCTTTAAGCACCATGCGGATCGACACCGGACAACACCTGCGCATCGACCAGCGGATGAAGCTGGCTCCACGGATGATCCAATCCATGGAGATCCTCCAGATGCCCGCGTTAGCGCTGGAGGAGCGTATCGAGCAGGAGCTGGCCAGCAACCCCACCCTTGAGCTGCGTGAGCCAGGCCCCGATCAACAAGAGATCGAATCGCAACGCACCCAGGACGAGCGCGACGCGCTCGAAGGCGAGCGCGAGCTAGTAGTCCAAGACGAATCGGTTGACCCCAGCCACGCCGACGACTTCGAGCGGCTATCCAACATCGTCGAAGCCTACGGCGACGCCTGGGAAGCCAACAACTACGAGTCAGGCGAAAGCTACCGCCGCGCCCACGCCAGCGGCGAGCTGGACCCCAAGCTCGACGCCATGGCCAACACCGCCGCACGCACCCAGAGCCTGGCCGAGCAGCTGCTCGATCAGTGGCGCTTCATTGAAACCGCGCCGGAGATCGACCAGGCGGGTCAGTATTTAATAGGGTTCATCGATAGCAACGGGTACATCCGCACGGATATGGAGTCATTGGTCGCCCAAGCGCCCCCAGGCATCACGCCCGATCACCTTGATCAAGCGCTGGATCAGATCAAGCGCCACCTCGAACCACCCGGGTTGGGTGCGGCTAATTTGCAAGAATGCTTGCTGCTGCAGATCGACGCCAAGACACGCGGCTTGCCACACACCCCAAGCAGCCCCAACAGCCAGCCGCTGGCGCACGAGCGCCAGCTGGTCACCGATCACCTCAAGGACATCGAGGCCAACCGACTGCCCCGCATCGCCAAAGCCACCGGCATGACGCTCGACCAGGTCAAGGCCACCATCACCAACCTACGCCAGTTCCACCCCCACCCCGGGCGCCTGCTGGTCGAAGACCGCCCCCGGGCCATCACCCCCGACGCCACCATCGAGTACGACGACGACCAGGACCGCTACGTGGCCCGCCTCACCCACGAACGCGTCCCACACCTGCGCATCAACCGGCAATACCTCAAGATGATGCGCGATCAGAACACGAACCCCGAAACCAAGAAGTTTGTGGGCAACAACCTCCAGTCCGCCCGGTGGCTGATCGACGCCATCCAGCAACGCCACAGCACGCTGCTACGCGTGATCCACGTCGTGCTCGAAGCCCAGCGCGACTACTTCGACCACGGCACCCAGTTCCTCAAGCCACTGCCCATGACGCTCGTGGCCGATCAGCTGGGCGTCCACGTGGCGACCGTCAGCCGGGCGGTCAACGAAAAATACCTCGATACACCTCGCGGGATCGTCCCCTTACGCATGTTCTTCTCAGGCGGGACCGAAACCGAAACCGGCGACCAGATGAGCTGGGCCGCCATCCAAGCCAAGCTCGAACAGATCATCGAACAAGAAGACAAAGCCAACCCGTTAAGCGACGACCAGCTGGTCGAGAAACTCAAAGCCAACGGCATCGACATCGCCCGGCGGACCGTCGCGAAGTACCGCAAACAACTCAACATCCCCACCGCGCGCCAACGCAAACAATATTGACGTTCAACCCCAACACCACTTGACTCATACCCCACCACACGCCATGCCCACCATCACGCTCACCACCGACTTTGGCACCACCGACGCGTACGTCGGTGTGATGAAAGGTGTCATCCTCAGCATCGCCCCGGGGACCAACATCGTCGACCTGTCGCACGGCATCCCCCCGCAAGACACGCTGGCTGCGGCGCTGCTATTGGAATCAGCCGCCGAGTGCTTCCCCGCGGGGACCATCCACGTCGCCGTGGTCGACCCCGGCGTGGGCAGCGACCGCGCGCCGATCGCGGTCCTCACCGAGCGCTACTTTTTTGTCGGGCCAGACAACGGCGTCTTCACCGCGGCGCTGGCGTCATCGTCATCCGTGGTCGCGGTCAAGCTCGACAACCCCCAGTACCACCGCCAACCCGTCTGCCCCACATTCCATGGGCGTGATATCTTCGCGCCCGCAGCCGCGCACCTGGCCAAAGGCACGCCCCTAAGCAACCTGGGCAGCCCGCTCACCGACCTAACCCAGATCGAACGCCCCACGCCCAACACGATCGGCGACACGCTGGAGCTGCACGTGATCTACGTCGACCACTTCGGCAACCTGGTGACCGATCTCACACCGCAACGCTACAACCAGTGGCGCGAAAACCACCTCGACAACGACACCCCCATCACGATCCGCCTGGGCGATCACCGCATCGACCGGATCAGCCAGACCTTTAGCGACACCGACATCGGCCAACCCGTGGCCTACTTCGGCAGCAGCCAGCGCCTGGAGATCGCCATCCGAAACGGCCACGCCGCCAACGCACTAGACGCCGCGATCGGACACGCCGTGCGCATCACACCACAACAGGCATAAAACCTACCCGACGATACCAGCGCCTACGGGCAGCCCTTATAGGCAGGGAGGCTCAAGGCGAAAACAGATATGTGGCCCTCACCGCTACAGGGCTACCCGACCACGATCTCCCAATGGCAAAAGCGCGTCGTTGATCGAACGCCCAAGGCCAAAAGGGGGGCGCCGATCGATCGGCTCACCCATCACGTGGACACCCTAGATGGATCAAGGGATCGTGTGGTAGGTCAGCCACCGCGGCCGATCGAGGTAAAACACGTGGTCTAGGTCATCCCAGAATGCCCGGGCGTTGAGATCCAGCGTCCGCGCATGGTTAAAACGCCGCTGATGCCCAGACATGGTAATCGATTCAAAATAAGGGCTGATATCCCCCAATTCGGAGTACGCCTGATGTGGCGTGTTGCAGCCACCAACCATCAACAACCCCGCCAGGATCAACGCCAAGCTCAACCCGCCACAAGAAAACCCTTTGATGTATCGCATACCGGTCACCTTCCTTTAAACGAGCGTCGGTTTTATACCCATCCCGATCAGGTTGACGGGGCCCCGTTGGCCCGTGGCAGGCAAATCCCCGGTGTTCTTGTGTCACCGACGCGGCAAACTCATACCCGATGGGTATATATTATACACAGATGGGCCGCCTGATGCTGGGTAAACCAGCCCCGATCAGGTTGACCGGGCCCGGTTTGCCCGCGGCAGGGAAACCTTGGGCGTTTGGGTGATCCTCACACGGCAGAGCCATACCCGATGGGTATAGAAAAAGCGTCAGGGTTTGAGACCGCCGCCACAAGGCACACCAACCCCAAGCGCTTCAGCCAATGCTTGGAGCTTGCCCAGCGGGTACAACCCGAAACACCAATCCCGTTTGCCCGCCACACGCTGGTTGGCCACCCCCAAGCGCGCTCGATCGTAGCGCTGCTGGGCGGCTTGGAACGCCCCGGGGTGGGCCCGGGCCAACCCGCGGTTGATCTGGTGCAGCCGATTGAAACCCGCCGCCCGACGCGCCGTGTCACGGTCGTCATCCATGTGGTCAATCAGCCGGCGTTTCTCCGCGACTTGAGCCGGGTCGAGCGTGTCATGGGGCACCGCACGATCAATATTGTGTGGCAAATGATGCAGCCACCACTGGGCGCGTCGCCATTCAGCTGCGTCGGCCACCGGCACATCAAAGCCCATCGTCAGGTCGGCGCTGACCACCCAGATCGGCGCCAACGGCCGGCCCAGCCAAGCACGCCACCACGACTCGGTCACTTGATCGTATCGCCCACCACCGCGGCCATGGATGAACCCCTCGCAGCACACGCTGCGCATCACCGCTGTCATCAGCAACGCACGCGGAGCCAACACATATTGGTCACCACCCGGGTTGGCGCTATCCGGGTCAAGCCGGTCAACAGGCTGGATCGGTTGGCCATCCTCTAACACAAACAACGGCGGGCTACCGGCCAAATCCGCAAACACACACGCCCTTGGCCGCCCCCATTGCAACGCCCACAGCGGCAGCTCCACACGATCCCGCTCTACCCGCAGCGGCGCCACCCCTGCATCCGGGTGATCCCTCGCCGCTTGGTTGTAAAACGACACACACCGCCGCGCCTCAGCCAGCATCTGCTGGACCACCGCCTGATACGCCGGCAGCTGGGGCAGCTGGGTGGCTAATAATATAGGGATTGCTTTGCTATGGGGTACCACTGCCCGCAGCCGCCCCAGTACAACCGTGATCTGCTGTGCTAGGCTATAGCATGCCCCCAACCCCTTCCATGCGTCTGCGATCGGCCTCATATCGGCCGCCAACGCATCGCCTAATTCATGCTTGGCCTGATCCAACCGCTGCACCACCACCGCAGGATCGGCCGGTGAGTGGCAGCCAGTGGGGATCGTGGGATCGGCTGGTGCTAAGTGGATCGTTTCAATGGCCAACAACCCATCACGCACCACAGGCAGCTCCAGTTTCAGCGCGTCGTGCACGTCCTGATCAACCACGAGATGGAACGCACCGGCGTTGAGCCGCGCCGCGGCGCCAGCCATCGCCAAATCCTTAGCCAAGATACCCGGGTGCCATAGCCACGCCTGGTGACCCGTGGCGATCAAAGGCTTGCCCGCGGCAGGCACCGCGGTGCCAAGCTGGTGCGCGTTGGCCCCAAGCAAGCTCATTAATGCAGTGCGATCAATCAAAGGTGACTTAGCAGGAGGTGATTGGGACGCCCCTAACGCCCAACGCGCTAACGGTGGCTCTGCTGTGACCTGCACAGGCGTGTTCGGCGGCCCAGACAACTTAACCTACACTCCGCGGCCGGGGGCCAGTGCGGGATCGGGGTGGCCAAGCAGGGTTGAATCTGCGGTGGGCTGAGCCAGGCGATCCGCCGATCGGTGCGTCCCACAGCTGCAGGGCGCCCCAAACCGATCGGGGAATTTCGCCAGCTCGTGGGCGAAGACCTGTTGGTAATGCGCCAGCCGGTGGTCGGCATTATCCAACGGGCCACCGAAGCTGCGGTTGGGGTCGTTGTAGATCAGCCGCACCGGCACCTCTTTCACCGCCAACCCATGGGCCGCTGCCTGCACCCAAAACTGCAGCGGGAACGCGTACCCCGGCTCATCAAACGTCAGCTTGTTGACCGCGGCAACCCGGTAGGCCTTGAACCCGCAAAACGCGTCGGTGATCCCCAGACCCAGCCGCTGGTTGATCAGCTGGGTCATGGCTGCATTAATCTGCTGCCGGTCCGCGGGGGGCATGCCGTTGCCGTTTCCGATGGCGCAGGGCGTGTAGCGGCTGCCGCTGACCACGTCGGTGTCACCCAATTCAGCAGCCGCGTGGAAGACCGGCAGGCTGGCCGGCTCGTGCTGAAAATCACAATCCATCGTGATCAGCCAGTCGTACTTGTAGCAGCCCGCCCACCGGAACGCATCGATCATCGTCTGCCCATAACCGCGGTTGGTCGCGTGGCGGATCACCTCCACCGGCTGGCGCGCCAGCAGCAGCGGTGTATCGTCGGTCGACCCGTCATCGATCACCAACACATCTTGGGCGTAGCGACGGACCTCCTCCAAGACCGCGGTCACGTGTTGCTGCTCGTTGTAAACGGGGATCGCAACCAGCACTCGCATAGGCAGGCCCTCTTGGGTTAGAGATTACTGGGATGGTAGGCCATCGGATCGGGTGATTCAATCGTGCGCGGACGCCTCCTCTAGAGCAACAGGCACCATTTTTTGCCAGTGATACCCGTTGCGTCCACAACGAGCCACGCGCGTAAGCAAGTGGGTTCTTCCATCTATACCAGTCCCGATCAGGTTTACGGGGTCCAGTTCGTCCGCGGAAGGTCAATTTTCGATGTTCTTGTGTCTTCGACGCGGCAAACTCATACCCGATGGGTATATCTCACGTGGGGCTATCGACTAACCGGCAAATGATTACGCCATCTGCTCTAACCAACCGCTTAACGCCACCCATTGTTCCACGGTCAGCCGCTCGGGCCGCACATGAGGATCGATCTCAGCGGGCAACCCCTGCTCTACGCCCAGGATCGACCGGACCTGCTTGCGGCGGTGGGTGAATAGCCGCCCTAGTGTCTGGCTCAACGCCTGGGGGTTGTCGGTCAGCGGCCCGGCCCGACGGGTGAGCCGGACCACGGCCGAGTCGACCTTCGGCTGGGGCCAGAAGCACACCGGCTTGACCGTAGCGATCGGCTCCACGTGGTACACCGCTTGGATCAACACCCCAAGCGGGCCGTAGTCCTTGCCGCCCGGCGGCGCACACAACCGCTGCGCTACCTCACGCTGCACCATCACCACCGCATCGGTCAGGCATAGCCGACCAAAACTAATGATCGCGAGGTTGGCCAACAGCGGCGAGGCGATGTTGTATGGCAGGTTCGCCACCAGCTTGAACCGGGTAGGGCCCTGCGAAGCCTGAGGGTGTTGGAGGGGCTGGCGCTGACGCTCGTGAGTTGTAGGACCGCGGTGTGCTTGAGCAAATACGTGGTGCAGCTGCGCTTCAACCTCGGGGTTGATCACATGCTTGCTGGCCAACACATCCCCGATGATCAGCGTGGCGCGCTGACCCGCATGACCCAGCTGGCTGCGGAGGATCGGCTCAAGGTGTGTGTCGATCTCTACCGCGACCAGCCAGGCGCCCGCATCCAACAGCAGCCCGCTCAACCCGCCGGTGCCCGCACCCACCTCCAGCACCACATCGCCTGGCTTAACCCCAGCGGCCTCCACCACGCGTGCCATATGGTTCGCATCGTGCAAAAAGTGCTGCCCCAGCCTTCGGTTGGGACGCCGACCGTGGGCAGCCAACATCGCCTTGATCTGTGACAAGGTTTGGACCATGACACACAACCATAACCCCAACCACACACGCCTACACCATCCCCGCACATCAACGCGGGGCCTTAGGACCGACCCCAGCCATCTGCTACCATACCGCCCATGGCGATCCGCAAGCTGCCGCTGCTGCTGGTCAATCAGATCGCTGCGGGCGAGGTGATCGAGCGCCCCGCCAGCGTGGTCAAAGAATTGATCGAAAACAGCCTCGACGCCGGCGCCACCCACCTCGATATCACCATCGAGCAGGGCGGCCAGAAACTCATCCGCGTGGCGGACAACGGCCAGGGGATACCCGCTGATCAGCTGCACCTCGCGGTGGCCCCCCACGCGACCAGCAAGCTAACCAGCCCCCAGCAACTGGCATCGATCAACACATTAGGGTTCCGGGGCGAGGCGCTGGCGTCGATCGCCAGCGTCAGCCGGCTACGACTGACCAGCCGCGCCACGCAGCACGGCCAGCCCGACGAAGCCGGGGCCACGCTCGAAGCCACAGGCGACCAGGTTTCAACCCCTACCCCCGCCAGCTGCGCCCCGGGCACGACCCTCGAGATCCGCGACCTGTTCTACAACACCCCGGTCAGGCGCAAGTTCATGCGCACGGCTGCGACCGAGTTTGGCCACATCGTAGAAGCCGTCTCGCGCATCGCCATGCTACACCCACACGCCGCGTTCAAGCTCACCCACGGCTCACGCACCAGCCTGGACCTGCCCGCCAATCAAACCAAGCGCCAACGCTGCGTAGCCCTGCTTGGGCAGGAGCTCGACGAGGCGCTGCTGGAGTTTGAATCCACACCGCCAACACCGACCGACGGGATCGACCCCGCCGCCCCGCTTGCGTCGGTCTGGGGTTTGGCTGGGCTGCCCGCGATCGCCCGGTCGACCACGCGGTCGCAATACCTCTGCGTGAACGGCCGCCCCATCCGCGACCGCAGCGCCGCCCACGCGGTCAAAGAAGCCTACCGCGGGCTGATCCCGCCAGACAAACACCCCGTCGCCGTGGTCATGATCCAGGTCGACCCCGAAGCCGTGGACGTCAACGTCCACCCCGCCAAAGCCGAGGTGCGGTTCCGCGACAGCGTGCGGATCCATGGCCTCGTCCTGTCTGCGATGCGCCAGCGCCTGCTGGGCAGCGACCTGACACCCCGTGCCACCCTGGCCAGCCCCAGCGTGTCACCCACGGTCGACCCAACACCGCCCGACCCCGACGCGGGCCAGGCCAATACAGCACACCAACCCACAGCAGCCTACGGCTCGACCCCCGCCTCACCGCCCGGCGCACCTGCGCCCCAGCCGGCTGACCAGGCGCTGGCCAACTACCTCAAACACGCTGGCCCAACACAAAAAGGGTTTGACTTTGATCAAGTGAAGCAAGCGTTGACCGACACACCGACATCGACGGACCCGGCCGCTGCTGCACAACAACCCGACGCGTCAAGTCACGGCAACACACCCGTCACGCAACAGCCACCGCCACACACCGATGCCGATCAAGCCGCCATCCCGCGCCCACCCGCGCCGGCGACACCCACCCATGAACCGATCCTGCAGGTTTATGACACCTACCTGGTGACTCAGGACGACCAGGGCTTGATTATCGTCGATCAGCACGCGTTGCATGAGCGGGTGATGTTTGAGCAGCTGCGTCAGCGGGTATTGGTGGCCAGCCAGAGCCTCGAGAGCCAACGCCTGCTGATGCCCGCGGTGATCAAGGCCACACCCAAGCGGCTGGCGCTGCTCGACCAGCTCAAGCCGCTGACGCAGCGCATCGGCATCGAGGCCGGCCCCATCGGGCCCGACGCGGTGGCGGTCCACGCGTTCCCCACGTTCCTGTTTGACCGGAGGGTCGACCCCGTCACGTTTGTGGATCAGCTGCTCGAACAAGCCGAAGCCGGCCAGCTAGGCCCGCTGCCAGACCCAGCCCAAACCCAAGCCAACACCGAAACCACCCCCCCCTTGGTCGAAGAAGCGGTGCTCCACAAGGTGCTGGACATGATGGCCTGCAAGGCCGCGGTCAAGGCCGGCGACACGATGACCCACCAAGAGATACAGGCTTTGTTAGACAAGAAGGAGGAGATCGAGCGATCCAGCGCCTGCCCCCACGGCCGGCCCACGGCGATCCGCATCACCCAGCGTGACATGGAAAAACAATTCCACCGCCGGTAAAAACTGTAACACCCGGTGCGCCTCAGGTTGACCCGCACTGCCTACCGCGGGTTTAACCGTTTATTGTTGTCCCCCATTGCAACGCAGCTGAACGATGGTCAATGGTTTTCGCAACATCACGCAGCATGCCTGCCAGGCGCTGGACCGGTTATGGCCTCGGCTGTGCGAATCGCAGGTGGCGTTGGCGTATGACGCCGGCTGGCGGATCGACCCGGTTGACGCGTACTGTCCCCGGTGCGGTGCATCGGCAGGGCCCGGCAGCACAACGCCAGCAGGATGCGCCGCCTGTGTCAGCCGCCGCCTGCCTTGGGATCAAGCCACCCGGTTAAGCCGCTACACCCAGCCCATGGACCGATGGGTGGTGTCGATGAAGTTCGCCCACGCCTGGCCGTGGAGCCGGTGGTTTGGGCAGCGCCTCGCCGAAACCATCGATCTCGCCCTGCCCCAGACCAACATCAGCGCTGATCGCGACGGCTACAAACACGAACGAACCGCGGTCTGCCCCGTGCCCATGCACTGGGCCAGGCGGCTAAGACGACGCTACAACCAGTCCTATCTCATCGCCGCCGCGATCGCCAAAACACGCCGATGGCCGCTGGTCCAGCTGCTATACCGCACCCGATACACCCCGCCGCAGACCACGCTGCCGATCGCCCAGCGGCCCGCGAACGTCCGGCGGTCGTTTGGGATCAAACCGATCGACCTAAACGGGTGGCGCATCGTGCTGGTGGATGATGTCATGACCACCGGCTCGACCCTGGCTGCCTGTGCAAGGCTGCTGCGACACGCGGGCGCCAAGCACATCGCCGTCGCCGTTGCCGCGGTCGCCGACCCGCGGGAAACAGAACCCGCCACGCGCTAAACCCGAACTCAAACCCCTGCTGATCGGCCAACCCTCGAGCGGTGTTTAGCCTCCGATCCCCAAGTCGGCTTTGGTGAACAAGCTGGTGAACCCCAGCCCGGCTTGCTCGATGTTTTGGCGCGCGCCTTCGAGCCGATCGATCACCGCCACGACCCGCACCACCGACCCGCCGCAGGCCCGCAGCGATCGGGCGGCTTCGATGATCTGCCCGCCGGTGGTCACCACGTCTTCGACCAGCAGCACCCGATCACCGGGCTCAAGCCGGCCCTCGAGCTGCTTGTCGGATCCGTATCCTTTTTTCTGGTTGCGTACCAGCACGGCTGGCTTGCCCGAAGCCAGCGACGCGGCGCACACCAGCGGGATCCCGCCTAGCTCGGCGCCGGCTAATCGATCGACCTCGTCGCGGGCGTACGCGGCTAAGCGTTCGCCCAGCGCCGCCAAGATGTCGGGCTGGGTCTCGAAAAAGTATTTATCTAAATAGTAGTTGCTCTTGCGGCCGCTGCGCAGCGTGAATTCGCCTTGCAGCAACGCGGTCTCTCGGATCCGTTGGATCAGTTGTGGGTCGGTCATGGCGGTCAGTATACGGCTTGTGGTCGGGGTGGGGAGCCGCAGGCCCGATTGCGCGGGGGCGGGCTGGCAGAGCCCGGGTTGGCCCAGCGGGTGAGGTGGACGACCAGCGCCCGGGGTGATGCGCCACATGGGGTGACGCATCGCATCTTGGTGGCTGAACGATCACTGCTCTGCCCGGCGGGTCCATTCGGCTTCTAGGGGGGCCAGCTCTTGGGTGAGTTGTGTGCGTTGGTCTTGGAGTGCTTTGGCTTTTTGGGCGTCGCGGTAGGTGTTGGGGTCGGCTAGCGCTTGGTCGACCTGGGATAGCTGCGACTCGATCTTCTCGATGCGCTGCTCCAATGCGGCCTGGTTGAGTTTGGACAGGCTCGAGTTGCTGTTTTTGGCTTTGACGGTTGATTGGGGCGGCTTGTTTTGATTGGTGGGTTTTGGTTTCGGTGGCTTTGGTGTGATGGGTGGCGTTCGATTGAGGCTACCAGTGTATTGGCTGTAGGTGCCCAAGACGTGTTGGGCGTGTCCTTGACCATCCAAAACAATCAGCTGGTCGACGAGGTCCTCCAGCAGCATGCGGTCGTGCGTGATCAGGATCAGCGTGCCCCCGCCGCTGACCGTCTGCCCAAAGCCCTTGGGCGGTACGGTAAACAACTTGAGTGCGGCTTCGAGGCGCTCGGCGCTTGGGATATCAAGGTGGTTGGTAGGCTCGTCGAGCACCAGGAGGTTGTGCCCGCCCACGACCAGCCCCGCCAGCACCGCCCGGCTGCGCTCACCGCCGCTAAGCACACCCAGGGGTTTGTCTTGCTCATTACCCGAGAAAAGGAACGCACCGGCCAGGTTGCGCGCATCCTGATCGAGCCCGGTGGGGACCAGGCGTTGGAGGTATTGGACTACGGTGGCGTTGAGGTCGAGGCCTTCGTGCGTTTGGCGGTAGTGGCCGACATTGACGGATTGCCCGACGCGCACACTACCGCGGTCGGGCGGCTGTTCGCCCAGCAGCGTACGCACCAGCGTGCTCTTGCCGGCTCCGTTGGGGCCGATGATGCCGACCTTGTCGCCGCGGTTGATGCGGAGCGAGAAGTTATTGAACAGTGTCTTGCCTTCGTAGGCTTTGGAGATGGCATCAGCGGTAACGATCATGTCCCCGCTGCGCGTGGTTGGTGCGAGGGTAAGGGCCATGGCGTCGAGCTCGGTTGGGCGGTCGATGAGCTGGTCTTGCTTGAACCGGTCGAGCTTTTTTTGCCTGCCCTGGGCTTGCGTAGCGCGTTGCCCGGCCCGGTAGCGGTCGATAAAGGCTTGTTCTTGCCGGATCTTGTCTTGCTGTTTTTCGTACTGGCGTTGCTGGGTGAGGCGGCGTTGGATGCGTTGCTCGCGGAAGGCCTGGTAATTGCCGGGGTATTCCACGAGCTGGCCTTGTTCGAGCTCGTAGATGGTGTCGACCACGCGGTCCAACAGCCAGCGGTCGTGGCTAACGAGGATAACCGCCCCGGCGTAGTCTTTGAGGAACTCTTCGAGCCACTGGCGCCCAGCGATGTCGAGGTGGTTGGTGGGCTCGTCGAGCAGCAGCACATCGGGGCGTCCAAGCAGCAGCTTGGCCAGCGCCAACCTGCCCTTTTGCCCGCCGGAGAGGTCTTGGACCTTCACGCTAAAGAACGGGTCGGTCAGACCCAGGCCGTGGAGGGTCGCGTCGATCTGGTGGTCGACGGCGTACCCGCCAGCGGCTTCGACCTTGGCCTCGGTCTGCTCGTACCGTTTAAGCAGCAGATCGAGCTGATCGCCCTGGGCCAAGGCCATCTGGTGTGAGAGGTCTTCGAGCTGTTGGTGGAGGGTGTGGAGGTGTTGGAACGAGCTGGCTGCTTCGTCGCGCAGTGAGCGTTGAGGGTCGAGGTTGGGGTCTTGGGTGAGGTAACCCGCTGACGCGCCACGGGCCAGCTGGACCTGCCCCGAGTCGGGCTTGAGGCCGGCCCAGCGCGCGATCAGCTTGAGCAGCGTGGACTTGCCGCACCCGTTGCGACCCACCAGCCCCACGTGCTTGCCGGGCTCAACCGTGATGTTCACCCCGGTGAGGATGGGCCGATCGCCGATCGAGTAGGTGAGGTTGGCTACGCTTAGTAACGCCATGGTCCGGGGAGTCTGGGGTGTGACGCTTGGATTTTCAAGCGGGGGTCTGTCTCAAGACCCGGCGGGGCTGGCGGTGGTGGTGGGCGGTGCACGCGTTGGGTGTCTTTCGGGTATACTCTATCCATACAGATTTTTTTTCGGGGACGCCCAACCTATCTGGGAGGCTACGATGAAGAGACCTGCAAACCCCACCCACGCGGGCTGCGGCGGTGACGCCACAGCGATCAAATCGAAAAAATTAGAACTGCCCCAAGGCTACACCATCCCCAAGCACCACCACGGGCATGGCGACACCTTCACAACCATCCGGGAAGCAGCCTACCGCGGCAAGGCGATCCGGATCGAGACGGCCTACAAGATCACCATCGACGACCAGCCGGTCACCACGCACACCATGGTGCTCGACGACGGGACCGTCCACTGCCACGCGTTCCCCAATTACTCGTTCCCCTCAGCGATCGACATGGCCAAAAAGATCGTTGACGCATCAGGCATCGCCATGCCCAAGAACGAGCTGGGCTCACCATCGACCGACTCAGGCAAGCACAGCAGCACACACCACGGCGATCATCATGGAGGGCACCACTGATGGCTGGGTTGCGTGAAAACATTGTGGCCAGCACGGCGGCGCGCGAGCAATTCCTCCAAGGCTGCGTCGCGCTGGATCAGGAGATGCCGGGCGTCACCGCAGCCGATGTGTTCCAGTTCCTCAACAACAACCAGATCCCGCTGCCCATGCAGGGGATCAACCAGCAGCTATCGATCTACGATCTGTTTGTGCTGTGGCACGTGGTGGCGATGACCATCCCCATGCCGCCGGGCAACGGCGCCCACAGCGGCCCGATCTTCCTGCCCTGGCATCGGATGTACCTGCTGCGGCTCGAGCAAGAGCTCCAACGCGTGCTGGGCGACCCCGGGTTCGGGCTGCCCTACTGGGATTGGGCCGCCGACGGCACGCTGCCCCCGGTTAGCCAGTGGCAGACACCGCTGTGGGGCCCCAATCAGCTGGGCGAAGCGCGCGGCGCGGTGCGCAGCGGGCCGCTGGGGCAGATGCGTGTGCGCCTCTATCAGCACTGGCAGGGGGTGTTGCTGTCGGTCGAACCACGCCCCATCCAGCGCGAAGCCGGGCAGGACCCCAGGAACCGTACGCTCCCAAGGCCGACGCACGTCCAGCGTGCGCTCGAAGAAACCCAGTACGACCGAGCCCCATGGTCTCAAAGTGTGCGCCAAAGCCACCGGAATCGGCTCGAAGGTTGGGTCGACGGCCCGCAGCTGCACAACCTCGTCCACGTCTGGGTCGGGGGCGACATGAGCCCGGGCACCTCGCCCAACGACCCCGTCTTCTTCCTGAACCACTGCAACGTCGACCGGATCTGGGAAGCCTGGATGGCCAACGAGGGCCGCGTCTACCAGCCCGACACAAACCAAGGCCCAGTCGGACACCGCCTCAACGACCTGATGATCGCCATCCTCGGCGACCCCCTACGCCCAGCAGACGTCTTAGACCCCTCGCCGTGGTATGCGTACGACTCGTTGACGGTGGGGTAAAGCAGTCCGTAACATGGGGGCTGGGTGGTTGGGACATGCTGTGCTTCACCTCAGGCACCTGGCGCAACTTGGAGTTTTGTGGGAATGGAGGATCAATAACTAAACCACTACCGGCTAAAGCCGGTAGGTTTCCCGGCGACTGAAAGTCGCTATTTCGTCTAAAGCCGACTCAAGCCTCGCCTGAAGCCGGCTAAAGCTACTCGTCGGCTACGGTGAATCCGTCGTCTGGAGGTTGTTGCTGATGCTCGATATACGCCTTGATCATCTCGTCCGTCACCGTCCCCGACGAGGCGCAGAAGTAACCCCGGGCCCAGAGGTGGCGGCCCCAGTACCGACGCTTCAACTCCGAAAACTCTTGCTGGAGCAACCGCGAAGAACGACCCTTGATGTATTGCACACCAAGAGCCACCGACATCCGCGGCGGGATCGACGCGAATAGGTGAACGTGATCCCGGCTCACGTGCCCTTTGAGTATCGTGATATCCTTGGCCATGCAGACCTGACGGATCGTGTCCCGGGCCCGGACCGCGATCTGCCCCGTGAGCACCGGATACCGATACTTCGTCACCCACACCAAGTGGTACTTGACGTCGTAGATCGTGTGGGCTCCGTGACGATATTCGGTTGGGGACATCCATCGAGTTTACCTCAAGAAGATACGCTCAAGCGGTTACGCCTAAAGGCGAAGGTTTCGACCCGGATGGTGGAATAATGAATCAAACACAGAACCCTTTTGTTGATGTGTCTGAAGGTACAAATCGTGGCCCAAATGATGATAAAATTCTTCAGAATCTAGCGCGTCGATTATTAATACGTCATTTTCAGTTATGTATCCCAGAAGAATTTCGGGAAGATCAATTAGGTGTTGGATCTGCTTCTTCCGATTATTTTAAAGAAACACTAGCACCATCTCGTGTGATCGCTGTTGTTGGAGCTGGGGCTAGTCACCCTATGGCCCCACTCAGTGAGCAACTAGCTGACGAGCTTGAAAAGGAAGATTCTTCTCCACATGCTACGAAAACGGAACTCCTTCGTTTATGTCGCATATTCGGATTCCATAAGGACTCATTTGAAACTCGTTTGGCTGCCATGGCGCATACCTATTCAGGCGGAAAAAAAATTAGACAAGTATTGTCAGATTCTCAAGCATCGATTTATTGATGCGATTATTACATTTAATTTTGATGAACTTTTAGACCAATCTCTTGCAGATGAGCTTGGTGAAGGCGAATACCACCGGATTGTTTCTGAACGCGATTGCAAAGAGGCGGAATTTAACCCCGATTCACCAGGTTATTTGCCTATTTATCTCAAGCTTCATGGGGTAGTGTCCGTCAAGTTGCGCACTTTGGTTAAGCAGTCTCCGGGGGATGGCTGGTTGGCTGGGCCGCAGTGAGGGCGAGCGTAGCGAGCCCGAACGAAGGGCCAGCCAACCATTGCGTGGCTACACCGCCACGCTCAATCGTTCTTCTTCCGATTCGTGGTCTCGCTCACGTTCGAGTTCGTAAAGTCGATCCATGTCCAGGTACTTCCGTGTCCCCCAACGCGTACCGGCTACGTGACGCACCCGCGCCGAAGCCAGCATCACCGCCGAGTGGCCATCTGGGAATGCACCCACCACCTTCGTGCGGCGTTTGATCTCACGCATCAATCGTTCCAGCGGGTTGTTCGTGCGTAGCCGTGTGATAACGTCCTAAATCATGCGCACATTTGAAAAGGCAGCTCTCCCGGCGGATGGTGTTGTTGAAAGACAGTACCCTCAACCAAGGAGAGCTACGATGGATGATGTTACGGCAAACGATGTCGGGATGAAAGACGTGTTTCGGATCGACGAAGCTCAGGTCCGCGGTCACGTCGACCGGATTGTGGTGGAGTCTGTTGAGCAGACACTCAACGGGCTTTTGGATGCCGAAGCCGCGGCGTTGTGCCAAGCCGGCCGGTATGAACGCACCGATGCCAGGAAGGATACCCGGGCCGGTTCGTACCATCGCAAGCTTCAGACCAAGGCAGGCCAGGTGACGCTCAAAGTGCCCCGGTTGCGGTCGTTGCCTTTCGAGACGCAGATCATTGAGCGTTACAAGCGTCGTGAAAGCAGCGTGGAGGAGGCGTTGATCGAGATGTATTTGGCGGGCGTGAGTGTGCGTCGAGTCGAAGACATCACCCAGGCGTTGTGGGGCACGAAGGTATCGCCTTCGACGGTGAGCGAGCTGAACCAGAAGGTGTATCAGCAGATCGATGCATGGCGGCACAAGCCGATTGAAGGCGAGCATCCGTATGTGTACCTCGATGGCACATACCTCAAGCGGAGCTGGGGCGGTGAGGTGAAGAACGTGGCGATCCTGGTAGCGATCGGCGTGGCGCGCGACGGTTATCGCGAGGTGCTGGGCATCGCCGAAGGGGCCAAGGAAGACAAGGCGTCGTGGCTGGGGTTCTTGCGTCACCTCAAGCAACGTGGTCTGTGCGAGACACGCTTATTTGTCAGCGACG